>NZ_JAMFLX010000025.1 GCF_023502345.1 Parendozoicomonas callyspongiae | reverse complement strand
AGACTCTGTCGCTTCCCTTATGATTTCCAGGAATGTAGCCAGTTTGCCGGATTCAGAGGGTTCGCTCTGTTCATGGTTGAGAAACTGTGCCGGTGTATTGCAGATCTGTTTTAAGGCGTTCAGTAACTTGAAAATAATGCCTTTGCGTTCAATGCCCTCTTCACTGGACTGAAGGTCTTCCATAATGGTGTCTACTGTACTTTGGTACAGAGAGGCCTGTTTTGTACTCAGGTTACAGTAACGGTTGCTTTCGACTTTCTCTGGCAAGTCGCTGATGATGTTCTTGTCTGTTTTTGGCTCTTCAGGGATAACTGTGGGTAAAAATGGATGAGCATGACCTGAAAGCGCTCTTCCAGCTTTCAGGGCAGCGGTTTGATGAAGCCAGCAGAGCGTTGGCTGTGGCATAACAGGCGCGTGGTGTTGGTTGATGGATCAACACTGTCCATGCCTGACACGTCCGCCAATCAGGCCGAGTATCCGCAGCCATCAACCCAAAAAAAGAGATCGGCTTTCCGATTCTGAGAATACTAACCCTGATAACACTGGGGAGCGGCGCTGTGTACCAGAAAAGGTGGCATGTGGAACTGGATCTCAGATCCATTAAAACGCTGATGAAAATGGATATACTGCGCTGTAAAAGCCCTGACATGGTTCGAAAAGAGATTTCCGTTCACCTTCTGGCCTACAACTTGTTACGGGCATTGATGGCTCGAACGGCGCAGATGACGGGGCAGTCCCCCAGGGAAATCAGTTTCAGAGCGGCACAGCAAACCGTGCGAGACTTCCGCATATTACTACTGTCTACAGATGATCTGGCAGGTGTTGTTGATGTAATGCTGGGCATAATGGCCGAACATCAGGCAGGGGATCGATCAGGGCGGTCTGAACCACGGGCAGTGAAGAGGCGACCAAAAGCTTTTCCAAAGTTGCAACACTCCCATGCAAAGGCCAGACGGCTTAAGACATACCAAGGGAAGGCGGCTTAAGCCAGTGCCATTGGAGTTAAATCTCTTTTGAGGTGATATATGACAACTGCATGACAACTACTAAATAGTGACTGCCGCAGGATCTGGCCCAAACAGATCACTGCAGCAATATTTCAAAGTGAAGCGGGCTATGGGCCAAGCACAACAGGCTGGGAAATCCGCCCGACATCTTCTGAAATCAACTGCAGAATCCTGTTATATACATCCTGCATATTTTCTGCAGAATACACATTTTTCCGCCCTGCACAATTCAACAGGTTCTTGTTTTGATCGACATCATAATCAAAACCGATAACCGCAATTTTTGACCTGACAGATTTTCCGTTTGCAGTCTGTGAATCCAGCTCATCCCTTATATAGTCACAATAGTTTTTTGTTCTGTTCCCATCTGATGGGTCTTTGTAGTCCAACAGGGTCTTATGAACTTCTGAAAGACTCTTGTTTCCTTTATAAGCATAAGGAGCAGTTCTTAAAATAAACTGAGGATAAGCACTGGTACTATCCGCACCATCTGACAGCACAATGATCAGACGCCGGGAATTCGTACCATTTTTTGCCAGCTGAGCAGCTCTGATAATACCTTCATAGGAAGCAGTTGCAGTCCCCCGAGCTGACATTTTTTTTATTTCATTAACAATGTCGGAACCATGTTCTGTATTTTCAACTGTATAATACCCACCTTCACTTACATAAAAACTCTCAGTTTTTTTAACAAAAAGATTTTCAAATATCTTTGGGTAATCAACCTTATATTCAAAACCACTTATATTTTCACCAAAATACAGTTGTGTATTAACCCATCCATAAGGGTCGCCTTTTGTTTTCGTGTTACCCCCAAATGGCACCAATGCCATGGTATTACTGTATTTGGACTGGTGTGAAAACTTGTCAATATCTGCAGCTATTTTGTCAATAACTTCCTTCAACATGACAATTTTCTTTTTTCCATTCCATTCCTTCAGCATTGAGAATGAAAAATCAGCCACAAAAACAACATCCACAGCTTCACTGACATACCTTCTGGAATAAGCCTCTCCCGCAATTTCCATATCTTTGGAGAAGCCAAGGCCAGTGGCACCCAGCCCAGGGAACAGCGGGTTATACTTGATCTCGCCCTTCAGCTGGAACTCAATGGAATCCCGGTCACTGTTATCTGAGCTCTGCTGGGTTACACATTTGCTGGATTTGGATGCGCAGTTGCGGTACCGCACCGTGACATCAATATCCTCTTTGGGAATCTGCTGCATATTGGCCTTGATAAAGGAGAGAGCCAGGGCCTCATTCTCTTTCTGCCCCCCCTTGCCCCGTGCACTCAGTGCCAGATTGGCCACTTCAACGGCATCATTCAGGCGGGTTCTGGCGTGCAGGTAGCTGGCGCTGTCCAGCCCAAGAGCCATCATGCCCAGCAAAACCGGCAGCATCAGAACAAACATAATGGCAGCGACACCTGACTGCTTTTTTGTTCCTGTAGACGTCACGGTTGTTTTTCTCATAATTACCGTCCAATCATAATTGAATAAGCTCTGACGGTTGAATAATCTTCGCCCACCATACTGCCAAACCAATTATTGCCCTGGTAGCAGAGTGTCACCTGGTAAAGGGTTGCACCACTCTGGTCACTGGTACCAACCTTCAAGTCAGAAGAGTGACTGCTGAGATCAAGTTCAGGCTGACACCCCTGCAACCCTCTTGCGTAAGAGACCAGCGGTGCGGGCTTCACTGTCTTGCTTGTCGAATCATAATGATATTTCAACTGCTCCAGCCGCATGCCCAGAGAGGTTTCCTTGAAATCACCATTGGTGCGCCCCATGGAATCACGCACAATCCGGTAGAGCTGGTTGACCTGCACATCATCCAGGGCATCAATCTCTGAAGCAGACGTACTGTAGAGCTGGGTGCGTTCCTTGATGATACTGGCAGCCGAATAACTCAACCTCTGCAACTGCCCTTCCAGGGCCTGTTTACCAACCATATCGGAGATAAACGCCAGAAACAGGATAATCACCGAGCCCACCAGCGCCAGCTCAATGGTAAAAACACCTTTCTGCCTTGTCCGCCCCGCTTTCAGGCCAGCATGAAACAACCTAGTCAAGGAACGCCCCCCTCTCGAACTCCTGAATGGTAATGGCCTCACGCCGGATCGTCACAGCACCAATCTGGTCGAAAAACAACGTGGCAAACAGCGGCCTGTAGGGGTAGGAGACATTATAAATCGCAATCGGCATATCACTGGTTGGGGTTGCCGATGCACCCGTGCATGCTGCGGTACCCAGGGAGTTACTGCAGGAGACAATATCAGAAACCGATGAGAAATAGTTTGTTCTCAGAACAAAGTCATCAGCATCAATAAACTGCCCCCAGACTGAATCATTTTTATCGATGATATGTTTGAATATCACGCCATAGTCCGCATCCTCGCTGCGGGTGGTTCTGGCAACCCGGCTTGATTCGGAAACCGCATAATCAACCATGGCGGAGACAAAGCCCATATAGCTGACCTCCATCCAGTAAAAAATCATCATTAGGAACGCGAATACGCCAATGGCAAATTCAATGGCGACAACGCCCCTCTGCCCTGATTTCGATTGTCGTTTTCTCACCATGGACATGCTCTGTTCTCAGCCTGCTACCTGCAACCAGTCTTTCGTTTCGCTGACTTTGACGGCCAGAAGCCTGACTGTATCTTGTAAATATTTAATGAATAGCCGCATTAACAGCGGCCTGTTCCTGCTCCGTCCCTTTGGTACCGGCCAGACCACTGAACAGTCGCAGGCGTTCTTCCTCACCCTTGCCCTGGCCAAAAATGGAGACAAACTCGGAATACCGGCCACTCTTGGCCAGCGCCAGCGCCAGATTTGCCCTGACCCGCTCATCGGCCTGACCAGTCCGGTACAGGGAGAGCAGTTTGTCCGCCGCAGCGTCATAATGCTCTTCCAGAACATCCAGAACGGCCAGATTATTTTGCACGACAGAATCATCCATCATCAGCTGACGTGCTTTCTGGAAGTTCACTCTGGCTCGGGGATAGTTACCCGTCCGGGCATAAACCATCCCCAGCTGGTTATATATCTCAGAGTCTTCGACACCATAACTGTGGGCCGTGATCGCTGTGCGCAAGGCACCGCCAGCATCATTCTTTGCCAGCAGAGCCCGGGATTTCAGCAGGAACAGCTCATAGGAATCGCGCCCTGACAGAATCACCGGATCGATATAAAAAATGGCTGAATCAGCATCACCGGATTCAAGGTAAGCTTTCGCCAACTGGAAACGGAAAGTATCTTCATCCTCAATACTTTTCGCCCCTGCCAGCTTGTTTTTATAAAGCTGTATCAGACCGGAGTAGTTTTTTGCAGTCCTGAGCAGGGTTTCATTGACATCGGCAGGCACCTCCGCAGTGCCCGCTTTTTCTTCAGCGACAGGTGGCGTCTTTTCTACCAGTGTTTCAGCAGGAGCTTCCTGAACAGGAAGCTGGGAACAGGCCTGAATGAACAGACACAAAGTCCCCAGAGCCAGCCCTCTTATTCCTGTTGCTCTGTTATAAGAAGGAACCATTACTCATCATCCTCATAATACCGGGAGCAGTAATCAAAATTACAATAGGGAACATAATGAACAGAATCAGCGGGACAGACATTTTTGCCGACAGCTTGCCCACTTTCTCTTCCAGAAGCAGCATCTGCACATCCCGGATATTGGCAGACAGTTCAATCAGAACATCGTAAATCGAGCTGCCATATTGCAGACTCTGGCTAAGGGTATAAACAAAACTGTTCATTTCATCAGAGGGATAATCATCCTGCAGTTCCAGCAGGGCCTTGTTCATCCCCACCAGCCGGGAACGGGAATTTACCTTCCACATCATCCGGGCCAGGTCACCATCAAAGCCTTTCAGTTCATCGGCAAGATAGGCAATCGCCGCTTCAATGGTCATACCGGTCTGGATACAGACGGCCATCAGGTCAATCACATAAGGCATCATGCCCGCGACCTTGCGAATCCGCTTGTTCTTGCGTTTCTGCAGCCAGATATCCGGCCCGATCACCACTATCACAAGCGTCAGCAGACCGGCCACCATTTGGTCATTCGGCCCGCTGAGTCCAAGGGGTTCACCAAAAAAGAAGATCACGCCAATAATCACCACTGTCAGGATGATTTTGGCCGGGAAGTAAACAGCCACCAGAATGGGGTTATAAAAACCGGCCTGGTGCAGGTTGTTCTCGATATCTTTTTTCTTGTAGGCGAAACGGGTTTCCAGCAGCTCAAATACCCGCTGCCAGCTGGTCACTGTATACGACAGTCCCAGCCACTGACGCCGGCTCTGGTGAAAGAAGTAGTGCTGCATCCATAACACAGGAATGCAGGCAACCAGCATGGATATCAAAAGAATATACATAACAGCCTACCCCTGTACCCGTTTCATCAGCCACCAGATAATGCCAAGCCCGATCGCTTCACTGGTGAGAACATAATAAAGAATCGGTTTACCGTCTGGATGGCTGAAAATAAAGTCGAAATTCTCCGGGCTGGAAAACTTCATAAACAGCAGGAAACAGAACGGAATAGCCCCGACAATCTTGGCTGAGGCTCTGGCTTCGGAGGTCATCGCCCCCTTTTTCTTGTCGATAGCCTGGCTGTTGAACATCACCTTGGTCAGACGCTTGAGGATATCCTTCAGCTGGCCGCCACGGTTGATATTGGCCCGCAGGGTAATCACAAAGAAATAGAACGGGGCATAAGGAAAGCGCCGACAGGATTCGCTCAAAACCTCCTGGGCCGGGCGTCCCAGTCTCAGTCGCTGGCCCATCAGTTTAAACTCCCGGCCAACAGCGTCATCCAGTGAATTGCCAACATATATTATGGAGTGCATCAAACTCTCACCGGAGCTGACCGCACCATTCAGCAGGTTCAGGGCATTGGGAAATGAAGCATCAAACACCCGTCGCTCATAAACCTGCAACCCGCGCACAACAACCATGGCCATCACCAGCAGAACCACCGGATAGAGCAAAAGCACATTCACCGGCACCATGTAGTTGTTCACGGCCCAGGTAGCGGCCACAGTTGCAACCAGAAAACCGGCAACTTTTAAAGGAAGCTTGTCTCCGATGCGGACTTTCAGGTTCTCAATCTCAACCTTGACCCGCACGATAAAAGGTTCATCGGTTAACAGCTTGATATCCAGCGCCTGGTGTACTGCGTCCTTGTTCAGAGTCCGCCCCGGGCTTTCAGCAGTCAGAAAAGCCAGCGGCTCCTCTTTGCTCTGAAAAGCCAGCAGACAGAGAACAACGGCAGCTCCCAGCAAGAGCAGATAAAACATCAGGAAACCCCTTGAAATACACTTTTCAACTGATCTTCCAGACCAAACATTCTCGCTTTCTTCTGCAGGGATGAACGGCTGATCAGACCGGGGGTAATAAATTCACCCTCAATCCTCTCACCACCCAGCACTTTTGTGGGTTCAAACCGGAAAATCTCTTCCAGGACAACATTGTTCCCTTCAATACCCATAATCTCGGTGATGCTCATCACCTTACGACTTCCGTCAAACAGTCGTGAAACCTGCACAATCAGATCAACGGCACTGGCAATATTTCTGCGGATGGCATCCAGAGGCAGGTTCGGTGCCGCCATCATCACCATACTCTCCAGACGACCGAGGGCATCCCGCGGTGTGTTGGCATGGAGGGTGGACATGGAACCATCGTGGCCTGTGTTCATGGCCTGCAGCATCTCGAAGGCTTCACCGCCACGACACTCACCAACGATAATCCGGTCGGGCCGCATCCGCAGGGAGTTGATCACCAGATCCCGCTGATGGATGGCACCGGTATTTTCAATGCCGGCATGGCGGGTTTCCATCCGCACCACATGGGGCTGCTGCAGGCGCAGCTCGGCGGCGTCTTCAATGGTCAGCACCCGTTCGGTTTCGGAAATATGCTGGGACAGCGCGTTCAGCAGAGTCGTTTTTCCGGAACCGGTACCACCGGATACCAGGATATTCAAGCGACAGCGGGATGCGATCTTGAGCAGATCCGCCATCTCCCGCGACATGGCACCAAAGCCACGCAGATCATCCAGTCCCAGTTCAACCTTGTTGAACTTACGGATGGAAATCGAGGTACCATCAATGGCCACCGGAGGAATGGCAATATTGACCCGGCTGCCGTCAAGAAGACGGGCGTCGCACATAGGCTGAGACTCATCCACACGCCGTCCCACCGAGGCAGCGATGCGCTTGGCAATCCCGAGCAGCTGCTCCTCGTCGATAAAGCGGACGTCTGACTTTCTCAGCAGACCTTTCTTTTCAATAAATACACAGTCAGGGCCGTTGACCATGATATCGGAAATATCATGGTCATCAATCAGGGTCTGCAGCGGCCCCAGCCCTTTGATTTCATCAACAAAACGGTTCACGAAATCCATGCGCAGCATGGCTGGTACTGGCAGATTATCCTTTTCAACCAGCACATCAACGGCCTGCCTGAGCTGGTTTCTTAACTCTTCACCGGAAAGGTTGGTAACAGCTGCGGCATCCAGTGAGTTAAAAATCCGCTTTCTCAGCGCGAGATAAATCGCCTGTGGTGAATACATAACATCAAATCCCTATTCTTGCCCGAAATAAAGAGAGCCAGCTCTCAGGCCCGGCTCTCAAGTTAAAAGATCAGGCATGACTGACTTTTCGGGATTTAAATGATGAAAACAGACCGGCCCCTGGTTGCTTCCCGGCTCCGACAGGCTTGCCAAGAATCATTCGCGTCAGGGTCTGCAGAGGTTGCTGGAGAGGTGTCTGTTTCTCGGTAAAGCTCTTGCCAGACGACAAGAAGTCTTCACAGTGACGGTAATAGGGCAGCTCAACATCAATAGTCGTTTCCAGGTACTGCTCAATAGCCTTGCGCTGAATACTGTCTTTGGAGTAGCAGTGGTTGAGCATCAAGATCAGCCGGACCGGTTTTTCCACCCGTTCATTGGCACGCTTGAACTCTTCCAGGAAGGTTTTGGTCTCGAACAGGCTGGTCATGGTTGGCTGAATCACCACCACTGCACAGTTGACCAGGTTGCAGAGCCAGTCCGGGTTTGGGTAGAACTTGGCGGAGGCGGAATAGTCTTCAACAATAAAGTTGGCGTCTTTTTTCAGGGGTTCCAGCACACTGTTGACATATTCACGCAGGTCTTCTCCGGTTCCGATCTGAGCTTCAAAACCGAGGTAGCTGATTTTGCTGTCGATCTGGGTCAGAAGACTCTGGGCGTCTACCCGGTCAACCAGCCCGACAAAACTGTTGCTAGATTGGAAATCCGTAACCTGACGACGGGCCAGATCGCGCTTGCCCAGCATGATATTCACACCACTGCCTTTATAGGCGTGGTCAGCAAGAATCACCTGCTGGCCGGTTTCACTGGCCAGACAGCGGGACAGTTCAGAAGAGATCATGGTACAGCCACTGCCGCCCTTCAGACCAACAACCGCAATTCTGCGGGCGATACGGGCGTCCTGCGGCCCCTTGTCACTGGTCTGGTCTTTCTGCAGGAAGTGCAGGAACACCGCAACTTCGGTTTTATCCACCGGCCAGAACAGATAGTAAAATCCCAGCTCCTTGACAGTACGCAGAACAGAGATTTTGTCCTCGTGGCCGATCAGAACCACTCGGGCATACTTGCCAACCAGAGGGCCCAGTTTGTTGGCCAGCTCAACCAGCCCCTCTTTTACCTCTATCAGAATCAGCGGGCTCTCAACGCCGCTGACCGCATCAATAATGTTGTCGTCGGTACATTTCCGGGTATAGGGAATGCCCATACCTTCAAATTTCATGGTTTCTTCCAGAAGCGTACGACAGGCTTCTGTCTGGTAAAACAGTGTAGCGGCTGCGCCCGTCAGCTCTGTTTCACTTTTTTTCCGGGTCATGTTATCAAGATCAAACAACGATCGACTCCTTAAAAGCCCAGTGTTGTCTTTCACTCACTGAGCTTTTGTCATTCTGTGCAGTGCTTTTGCTCTGGTATCGCTCAAAATTCTTGCGCTGGCTGATTCTGGCGGGTGTCACCTGATGTCAAACCCATTAAAGTTGCGCGCTAGTTGCCCTTCAGTACTTTTTCCGGATTGACCATCATCTGGAAACGGGCACTTTCAACAAAACAGTCTTTCTCTGCCGCCTCAATTGAAGCGGTATCATAGGGTTTGCACTGGGGCACGATTACTTTTTTCGTGCTGACCTGGATGTATGTTTCCTGATAGGGCTCAAACCGGCCATAACAACCGGAAAGCAAACCGGAAACCACAACCGCAGCGGCTATAAACACAGGTTTTACCATCATGATTTAAAGCCCCCGGCCTGCAGAATGGTTTGGACTTCCTGATAGGAATTGCTCTTTCTTGGGTCCCAGCCTGGCCTATCCAGGCGGAAATAGCGCAGCAGGGTGTTGGTCCGTTTCATATGGGGAATCTGCACAGAACCAGTCGGCACAGGCTGCACCAGGCTGACGGTGGCGACAATGACCAACTCGGTTTTTCTGCGGTCATTGGTGGTATGGCGGAACAGCGCGCCCAGCACCGGCAGATCACCGACCAGCGGGATTTTCGACAGCGCATCACGCTCTTCGGTATTGAGCAGACCGCCGAGTACAAAACTCTCACCATCGCCCAGTTGAATTGTGGTGCGGGCCCGGCGGGTCTTGAAGGTTGGGATGGAAAGCTTGGAGTCGGAATAGGTAGAGTCGATGGCGCTGACTTCCGGCATCATAGAGAGCTTGATCTTGTCATCGCTCAGCACCTTGGCAGCCACCTCCAGGCGGATACCAAACTCCTTGTACTCGACATTATATTTGTCGTCGATATAGGTCACGATGGGCATTTCACCACCGGCCAGGAACGAGGCGTTCTCACCGGAAATCACCGACAGGTTGGGTTCCGCCAGCACCTGTCCCATACCATCGTCGTCCACGGCCGAGATGTAGCGGGCGATATCGGCAGAGCTGATGCCCCTCAGGGGGAAGGTGAGAAACTGGCCGTTACCGAGGAAGGTCGCCTGGCCACCATCGCCGGCAGAAACGCCACCCCACTTGATGCCCACCTGCTGCATAAAGGTGCTGGAAACTTCCGCCACAGTGATTTTAACATTCACCTGCTTGACTTCAGCCACTTCGATATTGTTCACCAGCCCTTCAAAACGACGGCGGGTCAGAAAGTCGATTTCCAGCTCCTGGGAGCCGAGGTCCCAGTTGATTTTGTAGTCTTCATAGTCCTTGCCCAGCAGCTCACCCACCAGGTAATAGATATTCTGCTTCATCTCTTCCGAGGGGACGACACCAGTCAGCACCACCTGGTCACCCAGGTTGGTGAGGTCAACATCCTGTTTGGGAAAGCGCAGAGCGATCTGCTGGCGGATATGGGCCAGGCTCTTGTTCACGACCAGGGTCTTGTTATCAATAATGTCGCCTTTGTCGTCCATTACCACCAGCGAGGTGCTGCCCACTTTTTTCCCGTAAACAATCAGCTGGTTGCCGCGCACCACCTGGTAATCGGCAATCTCCGGGTTGGAGATAAACACCGTATCCACGCCGCGCTGATACTTCAGCGGCGTGGCCTCATCCAGCCCCAGGTTCAGAATCTTTTTATTGGCCCCGCCCCAGCTCAGGGAAGAGAAAGCGGCGAGGCACAGGCTGAAAACAACCAGGGAAGCCAGGCCGGATAAACCCGTCAAAAAACGGAAAGAACGAAAAAACGCCAGCAGCCCAAACCTGTTATGGTCTGGTACCTGTGGCGTGCAGACTGCATTATTCATACCGACAGTTCCCTTTTGAGGTACAACGTCAAACTGCAAGGGTTTGCTAATAATTATTGGTATGGTCAGGCCAGCTGTAGCTGTAGCTGGATCCACTGGCCTGTTCCCATCATCAGTTCACGACTTTTTCGGTGCCACGCAACTCAACAACAGCGGAGAAGTCTGGCAGCACATCACCGGCCCGAATCTGTTTCGGCGGTCGGCCAACGGTTTTGTAAATATCAATAATCCCGATGCGCTTGGCCAGCAGCACCTTGGAGACATCATTACGAGAGAGTTCCAGAATTACGGTGGCATTGCTGGCCTCCGCCACTTCCTGTTTGCCATCAACCCGCAGCACGGTTTTGCCATGCAGCAGCGGTGACACACTCAAACCCTGGAAGTTATTCACCCGGTCACTGGTGGAGAGATTCTCTTTCTGGGAGGCCACCATCACCACATCCACCTTATCACCGGATTTCAGCACCTGGGAGTAACCATTGGCTGCATCCAGCTGCAGCGGGTAGGGAATCATGCCCCTGGTCGTAATCAGGTCCAGGTATTCCGGGCTGTCGGGCGCGACCAGATGGGCCGGGGTAATCACCGCCCCTGCCTGCATGGCAATACCGGCGCGGCTGTCCCTGGCAATGGCAAAGCGCTCTTCTGCCATTTCAATACCCAGGTTGTCTGCCTGCTGCTCGGTAATCATGGCCGCCCTGGTCAGCTTTCTGCTGACCAGCTGCCCTTTTTCAATAGCCTGGGCCGCCACCCATACCGGCACCGTGGCCTGTTCCTGTTCAACCACAGCCGCCACCTGCGCCTCGGGCACATCATTGCGACTGGTTAAAAAACTGTATACCGCGCCCGCTGAGAGAATAAATGCGAGCAGCAGCAATATACGACGATCCATATCACCCCCTTACAACCGGGCCGGAGCCACCGTTTAAACCGAACTGAGCCAGACACCCAGACAACCGCCTATAGCAATGGGAACACCGTAAGGCAGGCCACGTTTGCGCACAGCTTCAAGATTTTTAGTGAAGTAGCCATAAGCCAGATAGCCCACAGCCATTACACCACCAAGACCTGTTATTAAAAGAAAAACCACTGACCACCATTGCTGGTCAATTCCCAGAAGGTATGCCCACACCAGTTTAATATCGCCACCAGCGAAAGCGTTAATTTTGAAAAGAATTAAGCCTGCAAACACAACAAATAAATAGGGTTGCCAGCTAAAAGATTCCAGACCAGAAATAAGTATCGAGAACAAGACAATGAAAAACACAGGCCAATTCCCGATACGCCTTTCAACCAGATCTCGGTATGCTATGAATCCAGATATACCTATCAGTAAACAAAAGAACACACTGTCATCCTAGCAACCCCGAAACTCACAAATACTTATTTAGTAAGCTGGGTAGTTAAGCTAGTCATTGCTGCTTCAAGCGCCTTACCCAAACCTGTTGTATTATCACCGGTAAACACCAAGGCAACTGTGCCAGCAATCGCAACCGCAACAATCGCATATTCAATCGCAGTTACACCGCGCTCATCGTTTTTCAGCTGGTCCAGAAGAAGCTGACCTTTGACATATAACTTGGTAAACATAAATCCCCCTAAGGATTATCGTTATGGCCGGGAATTCTGTTAAGCAACATTCAGCTGCACACTTCTTGCCAGTTGTACAGGACTGCAAGCTGCTGTTACCACTATCCTTGGCCGGGAAAAAAACCCTTGCAGTCTATGTGATCCCCCCCCCTCAGTCACTAGGCATACAGCCCGAAAAAACAGGTATTCCCACCAAAAGAAGTAATCACATACACAGTGCGAATTATGCGCTTGTTCGTATTCACAGGAAAGGCAGTGCGCGTAATGACTTTACATTTTTTCCGTAAATAACTGGTAAATCATTACAAAAAGACACATTAACAGTCAGAAACCAGCCCGCTCACAGGTAAAACCCCATAGCTCACTGCAATTAACAGCAATTGACGACGGGGTTTGCCTGAAACAGGCGCGTGATTCCAAATACCAGCACACCATTGAAAATCAGGCCCTGCTTCGGCTAGTACATCATTTCAATAGGAATGCCGTGTCATAGTTGCTGTTTCCAAAGGCCAGGGATGGCCTGAGAGCCGCCCTGGGCAGGACAGCCCAGCGCGGCGGGAAACAGCAACCATGATTCGGCAGGTGGCAATGTCAGACTAGCTATAACTGATTTTGGAACCCTCCAGCATATCCTGCCGCAACACCTTATAAGCAACACATTCACCAGTGCCGCCGGTCTTGGCCTGCTCATAAGCCCTGACCACCCGGTTCAGCTCCTGCTTATCCGCACTGATGGCACCGGCCACTTTGGCACCCTGCACCTGAGCCTGGCTGATAATAAACTCACCGGACACCGACTCCCCGCGCATGCCACTGCCAACATTCAACGGCCCGGAAATCCCGGCATCCCCGCCCCCGGCTTCCGAACCAAACACCCGCACCAGGGGCTTGGTTTTTAAGGTATCCGTCGTATAACTGTGGTATTTGGACTGGGACGTGCCTTCAACACCGGATGCCATATCTGCTTTTGACATCTCACTGAAACCCTGGAAGCCTGCCGTACGACAGTCGGTCTTGTATATCCGCTCGGCATCGGCATTCATGGCGCTGAGACTGGCGTTGATACGGGACATATTGTCCAGATAAACCTGGTTGATCTCCCCTTTTGATGCCTGCTTATTGAGGAATTCACACAGTCTGGTCATCCGCTGGGTATGGGGGCCGCTGTTATGTTTGGCCATATAACTGCCAATCGCCAGCACCGTCGGCACCGCCAGCAGATCATAACCCACCAGCAGCACACCTCTGGGAGAGATCACCGAAGAACAGCCAATGCTTGAACCGACGCCAACCGTTGCTCCGGCCGTGGTATCAAAGTAACACTGATCAAGGGAAGCCCTGGCAGACACCTTGCCCTCAACCCCGGCACCGGCGGTGAGGCTCTCCCGGAATTTAACACTGAAAATACTGACATTGCGCGAAGGATGCTTCAAAGAGAAAGTCTGGCTGGTGCCCACTTCAAAACCGGCCATGGCCCTGGCTCCGATATCCATCCCCACTTCCTGCTCATTAATCAGGAATTTGCAGTTACCGCTGGCTCCTGCCCCGGCGAAAATATCGCCGCTGACATCGATATCCAGAGACTGGGCCACAGTACAACCGATATTGCCCTGCAGCCGCACAGCAATCTCCACTTCCGCCCCGGCTCCGGCATCAGCAATGGAGAACACATTGGTGTTTTTCGCTTTCTGCAGTGCAGCATCACTGTCGCTTAATCCACTCTGGTTGTAAGTGGTTTTATTCTGTGACATCGGCTTATCAGAGAAATGACCAAAGCTGCCGCCGGAAAACGCCTTGGCAGAGGCCTTGGCGCTGCCCCCCACCGAAGCCGCCGCACTGCCGCCAAGACGCGCTTCAATGGTTTTAAACTGCGGCCCAAGCAGACGACGGAGATAACCGACACTGACCTTGCAGGAATGCTCGGCCACATAATCGATATTGGCAGAGACTTTGGTATCAGCCCCCAACCCGGCACTGGCAGAGTGGGAAAGGTCATCCAGCTTGGCGGAAGCGTTGGCGTAGGCATCGGCAGAGGCCGAAGCGGTGACCGAAGCCGACAACCTGTTCTTCCAGCCATGCCCGAGATCAACCATCCCGGAGTTATAACCGGCACCGACTGTTGCACTGGCAGACGCTTTGGCAGAGGCTGAACCACCATTTTTGCCACCATCGGCATCGGTTTTGGTACCGGCTGACACCGAACTGCCCGAGGTCAGCCCGGGGACATTATTGATACCGCCCTTATACTGGTTAACCAGAATTTCTGCAGAGGTGGCCAAAACTTCACACTGAAGCCGCGAAACCGCCAGATCGGAAATGGTTTTTACCCCAAGATCTTTGTCTTCCTTGAGAAACTTCAGCAGCTCGGCCTTGTTGCGCAAATGGCGGGTGATCTGGCTGTTGGCCACCAGTTGCCGGGTGCGCTGCTGTTCAACCAGCGTTGGATGGTAAAGACCGATATGTTCCGGAAAATAGGTTTTTGCCGCCAGCATCATAATCTCCCACTTCCTGTGGGACTGGATGGTTTTGGTATCAACGGTCTGAAGCTCTTCCTCCAGAGCGGTATAGATGGAATCAATCCCCTCCTGCCAATGCTCCATCCGGGTCTGCTTGCGGTAACCACCGATGCGCCTGCCCATCTCATGGGCCCAGTTGGAAATGATGATTTCAAATTCCGTATCCGGAATAGACATCACCCCTTTGGGGTATTTCTTGGGATTAATGGCTTCAGAAAATCTCATAAACAGTTACTCGCTTTGTTGCCATTTTCTTCCATGGCTGCTTCAGAACCAATAAACGACTTCTGTCATTCTTTACCGTCTGCCAGACCGGTTCGGATGTTACAGAGTGTAAAAACGCCAACGCTGCTGATTGTTATCCACCAATCAAAACCGTAGGCCAACCCAGAATCACCGTTCCACCATGGGCCGTTGGATCACCCATTCTTACAGCAGGTTTATTGTTTACCAGAACAGTCAGGCTCCCCATAATCACGCTGTCTGGCGGCCCGACGCAGACACAGGGCTGCCCAAGGGTCGCCGCTGGCAGATTGCCAATCAGCACTGTAGACGGCAGTGGCAGTAAAGGCCCACCCACATGAGGAATGGGAACCACGGCTGGCGTCTGCATTGGGCAGACATGCATATCAGTTGCCCGTGAAGCCGGTCTCATAACAACCTCCCCTCAATTTCAGAACAAAAATCAGCAGCCATTGCCACCGTCCGCAATATCCAGGCCAATACCTATCATCCGCTTGTAGTTTTCCCTGGCTTTACTGCCATCAGGAAGAATCGCAGCCAGGCAGACAGCTCCGGCTACCGCATGGGAATACAGATAAGGAGGTACAGGGCTGGCCGGTGCATCAATCGGAGTAATACTGCCGCCACTCCAGAATGCCGACTGCGCCAGCCAGCCGGCCGCATTATCCAGCTCGGCTCGTTTTGATCTGGCTTCAGCTGAACGACGGTTGGCTTCTGTCGGTTCACGCACCCAGCGTTCGGCTGCATCCAGAGCCTGCTGCTGATCCTGGGGTAACGGATTGTCGGAAGGATCTGTCACCAGTTGCAGGCACAGACAGCCCCACCAGACCGCTTCACGGGCAGGCAGGGCGTGGCACAGAAATGTGACCACTTCGTTGTACATCTCTTCCTTTAACCACTGGCAGATCAGTTCTACCGGTGAAATCCCGGGATCGATCTGTTCCCGCAGCTCTTTCTCTACCTGGTAACGCTCAATAATTTCCAGCGCCCGGGTCTGGGGGATTTTTCGAAGCTCGCTGTTGGTTGTCAGTATCATCAGTTTATCTTCGCAATCGCGCCCTGAATCTCGACCATGGCCCCGGCCTTTACCTGGGTCATGGCATTACCCTGAATGCCGACCATGGTGCCCTTGATATCTGTTTTCACCGTGCCTTCCACGGTACAGGCCACACCACTTTTTAACTCTGCCTGCACCTGTCCTTCAGCCTTGAACTGCATACCGGAAATCTCAACTCCACTGGCAGACAGCTTGATCGTGCTGGGGCCACAGCTCAGTTCGATACCTGAAGGCGACAGAGAAATTTTGCTGGCACCCACTTCCAGATCAATAGCCTGCTTTCCTGTCTCCTTGATACTGGCACCATCCAACGTAATCGTGTTGGTGGCCTTGCTATTGATATTGCCCTTGCTTTCGAGAGCAATATCGCCAGTGCTGTCAACGGCTGTCTTTCCTTTCACCGTGGTTGCCAGATCACCATCGGTGTTCTGGGTATAGTTGCCCTTGGTCGTCAGCTCATAATCAGCATCTGTAGCAGCGGTAATATTCTTGGTGACCGTGATTTTCTGTTCACCTTCAACGGTCAGGTTGTCGTCTTCCTTAACCGTTCGGGTGACGATCTTCTGAATCTCTTCAGTCAGATTGCCGATAATGGTTTCATTGCGGTCATTCTTGACCTCAATCACCAGATCCTTCTCCGCCTGCATAAAGATCTGCTCTTCATCTTTCTTGCAGTCGAAACGCAGCTCGTTGAAGGTATCAGCTCCCCCCTTGGGTGAAGATTGCAGCTTCATCCCGTAACTGGTGGGTGTTTCATAAGGTGGCTTATGGGTTTCGTTATAAACGGAACCGACGATAAGGGGGCGGTCAGGATCACTGTCGAGAAAGCTCACCAGCACTTCGTCGCCAACCCTGGGGACAAACTGGATGCCGAAACTGTTGCCGGCCATATGCTGGGCAACCCGCACCCAGCATGAGGAACTGTCATCACCCTTGCCTTCCGTATCCCAGTGGAACTGCACCTTGATACGGTTATAGTCATCCATATGAATTTCTTCGGATGACGGCCCGGTGACCAGCGCACTCTGCAGCCCCAGAATCTTTGGTTTCTCAAAATGGGGCAGCGGACGATAATCGACATCAGCGGGAATACAACGGAAGCGGTTACGGTAATGCAGCTCATTACCGGTCTCTTCCGCAGAGAATTCATGCACCACTTCCAGAAGCAGGTACTCACCTTTCTCACTGGCCTCAGGATGGCTTTCCAGCTTGAAGCAGCCACCGGCATAAAAGCCACTCAGACTGCTGCCGCCTTCAACCTGGCTGGAACGGCTGTCGAAACCTTCAATGGCATTGGTGGCAATATCAGTTCCGGCACTTTTCTCGCTGTAACGACCGGGGTAGAAATAATGCTGCAGTGATTTCTGGGCTTTTATACCAAGGGAACTGTTGACCTTGTTCCCTGGCATGGCTTCCGCCAGCTCGTAACTGTAGTCACCGGTCTGCACACTTCCGGCTCCAAGCGAATAGTTATGCTGCCAGTCGGTAATGGCCCATTCACGCCTGGTGCTTTCTGCAAAGTATTCGATATCACTTTCATCCACCTTGGCGAAGCAACCATTGTCATTGCCAATGGTGAGTGTGTGATCACCTTTCTTCTGCTGGAAGTGATAGTGCCAGCCCTCTTCATTCATCAGGCGGGTGATAAAGTCGAGATCGGTCTCGTTAAACTGAACACAGTACTCCCGCGCTTTATCACCACTGGCAGCCAGGTCCAGCTGCCCGCTGAAGCTATGTTCACCAGCCAGGGTCTTGATTATCTCGCTGGCTTTCTGCTGCTGAAAAACCCGGCAGTGAGTCCGGTGCTGAAGCAGCCAGAACCAGGGCACCAGCACTGCACAATACTGATCATAGCCACGACTCTGGAGGACACCCGTCTTGCGAATCTCGACACAGATTCCATGAAAGCAGCGCTCTTTGCTTTTACTGCTGGCCATTTCCGGCCGGTAGGTCACGCTGATTCCGGTTCCCAGCTGTTTCTGGGGATCAAGCTTGCGGGCCATAAACCAGACCCGGTGCTCATACAGACCGTCCACCCGGTCACTGCTTTCCATGCGGGTGGCAATCCACTCATCACCACTTTCAGTAATAACGGTCAGTGGACGCTTACCTGGATCATAATCCAATCCGCTCATTGCGCCTCCTTAACCTTTGAACCCAGCCCACCTTTATCCACTGGTCTATCCTCGGGCTGAGTTGAACGGGATAGCAAATAAAACATCAATGCCAGCATCATTAAGCCAATAGCCAGCCATAACAGCGCCTGCTGCCCGGAGGCTGCCAGAATCAAAATCTGTCCTACCAGCAGCGGCCCAAGCACATGGCCAAAACGTTCCAGAAAACGGTAAAAGGTTACAGTCGATTGCTGACTGGCCGTTTTATCATCAACAACGGATGTCACATGACTGACCACTGGGGCATTAATCCCACCATGGGAAAGCCCCAGCAGAAACACACCGGCCAGCATTGTCAGCGCACCGGGCAGACGCTGTCCTTCTTCCGCAGCCAGTAACAACCCACCCGCAGTGACAAGAACGGCAATACCGGAGAACAGCATGGCCGAAACCAGGACTGAACGTGTATTGCCATGACGGTCAATGCGCGGAGCAAGCACTCGCGTTGCCAGCAGCACTGCGATGGCATAGCAGATAATGATCTGGCCGATATCCTCGCTGGCAAAACCAGCCTGGGTCATAACCAGTGGCAGGGCGAAAGTCACGATTCCTGTCAGCGTGGCTTTGGCAGGTATACCAATGCAGAGCATGGTGCCGAGAAAATCCCGGTGCTTAAGCAGGGCTTTCATCTTTTGCATCTCTCCGGCAATGTTGTTTGGTTCTGAACCGGCAGAACCCACGCCCGTTGTTACCATCAGTACCGCCAGGAGCAATGCAAATATTCCAGACAGGCCACTGATAATAAACACCCCGGTCGCGCCGACATAGCTGGCCAGCAGAGCCCCCAGTGCAGTTCCGCAAATAAAGCCGCCATTAAAACTGCTGACAATAATGGAGGCACCTGATGTTCTGTTGCTGATATTGGTATTGGCAAGAATCTCATTCTGTACCGCCACCATCAGCAGGCTTTGCCCGATACCGGCCAGAACGCGGGCAAAGATAACTAATCCCAATGTTGGTGAAAGTGTTGATGAACCGGAGAAACCAAAGGCCAGAGAGAAGGAGCCAGCAGCGGCCATTACAAAGCCCACCAGCATAACCTTACGATTACCCAGACTTTTACAAAGCCGGTTACCGGGAAGCAGGGTTAGTGCAAAACTCAGGAAGTAGAGCATAAACAGGGTTGATGTCAGCCCTGTTCCCAGACCGGCACTGGTTGCAGCTTTATTTAAAAGTTCTGGCAACAGCGCGGTATGGAGAGATTCCATAAACACCGCAATAAAAAACAGGGGCCGTAAAATCTCCAGAGAGCGATCCGCCAGTGTGCCATTACGCGCTGCCTGCTTGCGGCCGGGTTGCCTTACCAGGCGGTTAAACAGTAAAGAGAGCAGCAGCGTGGTCAGATAAAGAATGGCAAAGTTCTTACCTGCACGAAGAACCTGAAATACAACCTGGGAAAATGGCATGGTTGTGGTCAGCCTCAGACCACTGTTGGATAACACTGAGCTATCGGAAAGCTGGTAGAAATCACGCACCGGCTGACTGTAAAGCAACTCGGGATCGGAACTGTACTGAACAAAACCATTCTGGCTGAGAGTGACTGTTTCCAGTTCCGGATTAAGCACCTGGTACTCCTGCAGCAGGGAGTCAATACCACTTAACAGATGCAGTGGAATTCCGTGACTGTCGGCAATGGAGAGACGTGCGACAAGGGAATCATTGACCTGTTCAACCCGGTGCCCGGCACTCTGGATATAAAGACCGGTTAACACCATAACCAGCACCAGGCTCATTGCCGTGAAGGAAAAGGTAAACCAGCCCTGCTCCTGCCAGAAACGTGTTAATGGACTGCGGGCCAGCAGCCATGTTGCCGGCAATGCAAGGCCGGCAAGAACCATGGCGATAATAAACAGCGGGGTAAAAATCTGCTGAACTGTCTGCTCAATATAAGGTTTAGACAGCGCAATCTGCAGAAATCCTTCTGTTTCCAGACGACTCTTCAGCGGCAGGTTGATTTCAATAACCTGCTCATCTTCGGTCATGGTATGCGACTGCATACTCGACATGGTGCTGATATCCAGCAGGGCATTTTCAAAGCTGCGTGGATAGACCTGTCGACCGGCCGTATCAAGAACGGTAACACCGCTCACCGCAGGCAGCGACAGCAATGTTGACTGCACAAGGCGGTCAATACCGGAAATATCTGAAAGAGGGATACCACTCTGCAGAGCACTCTCGATAGAAGACTGCACCAGGCCAGCCTGGGCGCTGGCCTGTTCCTGCTCCAACTTTTTATAGGTCAGCAGGGTTTCTCCGTATCCTGCATAGACCAGCAGCAACAGAGTCAGGATGGAAATCAAGGCACTGCCGAACACCCGCAGGCCGGAAGACCGGCGAGCGGGTTGGTTTGGCAAAGGATCGGACTTAGCTGATTGCAATCGCCAGCTCCTGATTGTCAATCTCTACACGAATATGGCGAATTTCCTCACCGCTGCTGGTTCTCAGCAGGCACTCTCTGGCCAGCTGGGGCATCAGCTTACGGTTGATAATCTGCTCAATGGCCCGGGCTCCGGTATGCGGGCTGTTATTCCACAACACCAGCTGTTCGAGAGCGTTATCATCAACCTCAAACTCAGCCTGGTACTTCTCGGTGATGTTCTTCCTTATACGGTTGAGAGAGATACGACAGATGCACTTCATCTCTTCAATTGACAGTGGCAGATAAGGAACAACATGGGTTCGGCCAAGGAAAGCCGGTTTAAAGTAGTTCAGAAGTTCGTCCTGAATATCGCCCATAATATCGTTGTACTCGATATTACCTTCAGCTTTCTCGCCTGCTCCTTTCCCACGACGCGCATCAACAGAATCACAGATAGCAAAGTCTGCGGCATTGGAGGTCATGATAATCAGGGTGTTGCGGAAATCGACTTCCTGCCCGGCACTGTCGGAGATACGACCCTTGTCGAAAATCTGATAGAAGATGTCGTGCACGCCGGGGTGTGCTTTTTCCATCTCATCCAGAAGCAGAATGGAGTGAGGCTTACGACGAACAGCTTCGGTAAGCACACCGCCTTCACCATATCCCACATAACCGGCCGGAGCACCAAGAAGCATGGAAACCTTATGCTCTTCCTTGAACTCGGTCATATTGATAACGGTCAGGTTCTGCTCACCGCCGAACAGTTGATCCGCCAGTGCCAGGGCTGTTTCTGTTTTACCAACACCGGATGGGCCGCACATCAGGAACACGCCCATGGGACGTCGGTTGTCGCCCAGACCGGTGCGATTGATACGAATCGCTTCACTGATGGCATCAATCGCCATCTTCTGGCCAATCACCCGCTCACTCAGTTTCTCTTCCAGAGCCAGCAGACGGCGGGTTTCATCGGCAATCATGTTGCCTGCCGGAATCCCGGTCCAGCTCTCGATCACCTGGGCAATGGACTGGTCATCAACCAGCGGTTTAACCATGGGCTTCTCGCCCTGGATCTGGCGTAACTCATCCTGAAGCAGCTGCAACTCGCCAGCTTTGTCCGCGTCAGGCTGGTATTGAACTTTTCCACAACCCGCCTCAGCACGCGCCTGACGGAACTGCTCATCGAAAGATCTGGATATCTGCTGGATACGTTCCGCCAGTGCCTTTTCCTTGGTCCAGCGGGCTTCCAGATTGCTGAGTTCTACAACAATATCTTCAAGCTCCTGCTTCACATCAGCCAGACGCTGTTGATGCTGATCACCAGCTGACCACTCATGGGACAGAGCTTCCTGTTCCTGTTGCAGGTAGCGCTGCTTCTGCAGCAGACGGTTAATCGCTTCAGGAGTCGCGCGCACAGACAATCCGACACGGGAACAGGCAGTATCCAGCAGGCTGATCGCCTTATCAGGCAACTGACGTTCAGGCAGGTAGCGGACAGAGAGTTTTACTGCAGCTTCCACGGCTGCATCCACAACCCGCACTCCATGGTGGGCAGAAAGAGACTTCACCACACCTCGCACCATGGCAATGGCATCTTCTTCACCAGGCTCAGGTACCTTAACCACCTGGAACCGGCGGGTCAGTGCCGCATCACTTTCGAAATATTTCTTGTATTCCGCCCATGTTGTTGCGGCAATTGTGCGCAGTTCACCACGGGCCAGGGCAGGCTTGAGCAGGTTGGCGGCATCATTCTGACCAGCTGCACCACCAGCACCAATCAGTGTGTGTGCTTCATCAATAAACAGGATAATCGGCGTGGCTGAGCTTTGAACTTCGTTGATGACATCCTGCAGACGCTTTTCAAATTCACCCTTTATGCTGGCACCGGCCTGCAGCAGAGAAAGATCAAGAATACGCAGTTCAACCCCTTTCAGGTTATCCGGCACTTCGCCATCAAACATGCTCTGGGCCAGACCTTCCACAACTGCGGTTTTGCCGACACCGGGATCACCCACAAGGATCGGGTTGTTCTGACGACGGCGTGACAGAATATCAATCATCTGCCGTATTTCATCCTGACGGCCACTGATCGGGTCGATCTCACCGGCAGCGGCCTGGGCAGTCAGGTTATGGGTGTACTTATCAAGAGCGGCAGTGACCTGGGCAGCAGGAATATCACCGCTTTCTGCCTTTTCTGGCTCCTGTCCCAGAGACTGCAGGGTTTCCCTGGACAACTTTCTCAGCTCTTCTGTCAGCGGTGTAGAAACCAGCATAAAGGCTTCACGATTGATCAGCGCCAGCAGCAGATGGGGCATATGAATCTGGCTCTGCCCAGCATTCAGGGATGCGGCTACCCAGGCATCCTGCATCAGTGCCACAAGATTGGATGCCAGCGCAGGTGCGCCTTCATGTCCACGTTCCAGGCGGTCAAGACGCTGTTCCAGATCTTCAACCATCCGCCCACGGTCCAGACCAAACTGCCCTTCTACAACAGCAAAGCCTCGGGTACCCTGGGAGATCAGCTGCCAGAGCCAGTGCTCAATCTCTACGGTACGGTGCCCACGCCCGGCGCAGTCTGCAGCGGCTGACTCCAGCGAAGTCAATAGTTCCGGTGTCAGTCGTTCGATCAGTTGTTTCAGTTCCTGCTGCATATCAGCGCCCTATATCCTTCTTATTGGTGTTCGCATTGGTGTTCGCATTGGTGTTCGCATTGGTGTTCGCATTGGTGTTCGCATTGGTGTTCGCATTAGTGCGAGAATTGGTGCGAGAATTGGTTTTCATCCTGCTGCCCAGAGTCATCACTACCTGGGCCTGAGGTTTTCTTCCGGATTGCAGGCTGTGACGCGGCCCAAGCTGAACCGCCCTGCTTCGGTTGATTGAAAGCTGTGGTCTTGGTAAAAGTGCGGAATGACATTGAAGTCGAAGGTCAACATCGACCCTGTGCCCCAGAAACAGGTTGCAGATTTCACGAACCTGTCTGGTCATCTGCTTATCCTGTTCCAGCTGCTGCTTCTGCTCACGGCTGTCAACCTGAAACAGCACTTCGAGTTTGCTGCCCGGCATCCAGGTATGGCACCCAAGAAGCGCACCATTTCCGAGAGTGTTGGTATCCGTTCGCCAGGACGACAGCGATGTTCGGCACTCATCGTCCATGCGGTGACGCCGTAAGGGGGAGGTTTTCACCGCCACCGGCAGCTCGAAGTAATCCCTGAGCACCTGTTGCAACAGAGCAGGTGAACTGGTCTTCTGACCGAGCAGTCCGATGTAGCGGGCGATATGATCAGCTGGCAGTGATCTTGGGCGCGGTACACCTGCCAGGGCACAGATGCGTTCGGCAACTGTCAGCCCGGTTTGCCCATAGCGCTTTTCCCGTGACCGGCGATTTCTGACATCCTCTTCAAACCGACAGGTCAGCCTGTTGCGCGTGGCAACCCTGTAACTGTTCAGCAATAGGCGCTGGTTGAAAATTTCATAGAAATCCTGAAGACCACTGTCGTCCTCTCCAACCCGCAGCTGATGAGCCCGATCCTGGTAACCATAGGGAAGCACACCCTGGATACCTGACAGACTTGGCAGGGTAACCGACAGAGTCCAGCTATTGCCGGTGCGCCGAACCTCTGTCAGTTCAGATGGCGTATAGCGATAACCTGGGTCACTGACCAGAGACAGGGAAACCGGCACCTGCTGGTTATATTGCAGCAATACCCGGATAGCCTGGGCAAACTGCCAGTCTCCGGGGCGATTCTGAAGACGATGCAGCAGGCTGCTTTGGCCCTTACTGCGACCCCTGCTGCCTTGGCTGAAGCTTAACCGTGGCGTCTTGGACATTGATAGAAGACTCCCGGTTCACCTTTCAGGCAGACCATTAAGCGGGTAAAACTGTTGTGACCGGCAAAACCAGCCATCATCCGGTCCAGAACCTGGATAAACAGCACCAGTGACACCCCGCTGATACGGGCAGCATCGAGTGTCAGGGTAATATCTGTGCCCTGCACATAGCACTGCCGACCATGGACTTTCAGCGGAGCAACAACTTTTTCAGACACCATGGCTGTAATCGCCTCAATACAGCGGCGCTGACTGGCATGATCATTCAGATTGTAAAGAGAAAGCAGTTCGCGCAGTTCTGCAGCCGGGTCCTCTCCGCCCAGTAAGGTATCGAAGTTCATTTGCAGGTGAGCCAGCAGTACCCAGCGATTTTCCTGGGAGAGTGACGGCTGCCAGCAGGGAGAGACCTTGCCCATCATACGGGGCGTGGCCGGTATGGCGATATTTTCCAGACAGGTCAGATCATGAAGCAGCGACAGCTCCAGTGGCTGATCAGCATTACTGCATGTCAACCGCGGAGACAGCTGATGCTGTGATGGCTGGACAGGATTCAGATTAAGATCTGTCAGAGCCAGTTCACCATGGGGGCAGCTGTCACTGCGGGAGGAATCAGCCGGCAGGTAATGCCAGAAACAGCCCTTTTCATAACTGCTTCTGCGAAAGTATTTATGGCCATAGATTTCCGGAACCGGTTCAGGCCGGAGCCCGGAAATATCCAGTACACTGTCCACCGAAAATACCTGCTGGGCATTGGCAGAACGGGTATCAATAACCAGCGGATAGCCCAGACTGGTCTGATCCACTTTCAGCGGTTCACCCTTGCGCTGGAACAGGTTGACCACCGGCACGCAGCCAAGCTGGAAGGTTTCTGCCGACAGAGAACGTGACAGTTCAACCGGCATGGATTTCAGATAAATTCCGATAGAGAGCCTGTTGCCGGAGAAACGCGAAAGAACCTTATCAAGACCGGAAATGCGAAATGAGAGAAAAACATTCTGGTAGTTCAGGTATTCCAGCAACAGCTGGTACCCTGAAAAGCTGTTGCCCGACAGGGGCAGGACACGTTCATCCTCAGACATTAACACCGGTTCAAGATGTACATCAGGCAACACCACCGACAGACCGGAATCATCAAAAACAGACAAACAGCAAACCTGACTGAACAGCTGGTCATAGAGACGCTGGGTCAGGTTCAGTTCACCTTTGAGATGAATATCAAGACGGCTTAACTGGCCAATAGAATGAAACTGCAGACTGTTATCGCACATGGCCAGATCCAGGCGCAGCATCACGCCGACATCATGGCAGTTTCTCGGAGCCGGTCGGGAAAAGGGTGCTTGCTCCACCTCGGCATCGGCCAGTTCAAACGGCAGCATCTGTAGCGGGCTGCAGGTGCGAAAATCACAAAACCTGTCATCATCAATACGTGCCCGAAAAGTACTGCCACGGGGGATTTCCTGAACGGAACCAATATCTTCGGATGGCCTGATCTGCATCATCCCGACACAGGGCAGAGGCCGGAGGAAATGGGGAAACAGCATTCGCAGCAGAGAATCTGTCAGCTGTGGCAACTCTTCATCAAGCTGACAGCTCAAACGGGCATTCAACAGTGCAAAGGATTCCACCAGACGTGATACATCCGGATCTTCCACTGCTTCATCACTGACCCCCAGGCTGCGGGCCAGACCGGGATGATCTTCAGCAAACTTGCCTGCATGCTTGCGGAACCACGACAGTTCCCGTTCATACCAGAGTGACAGATCAGACATCAACGGCATCCCTTCTCATTACTGATAGCCCTCAATCATTAAAGTGCTGTTGGTCAGATTGATGGTGGTATCAAAACTTTCACGATCACCATCATCCCCGACTATGGATGCCTCAATATGGAAGCAGAGCGCATTATGCTGTTCATCCACTTTTGCCAGTTCCACCACCACTTCCTGCAGACGCGGTTCAAACTGCTGGATCAACTGTTCCAGATCCCGGCAGATATCACTGGCTTCAACCGAGTGACGGCATCGGTGCAGATTGCCCAGCCCGTAGCCGTAGAGTGAAGCGGGAAGTTCAGCAGCGGCTTCCATCACCCGGATCATTGGACGACGGGATTCAAGCACCATTTCAAGATTGCGGCAGATGGACTGTCGAATATCATCCTGATCGGCCACTGACTGTGTGGAGAAACGATCCAGCAGACTCATCCTGCCCTCCCCGCCTGACTGTTCCTTCCCAGCTCAGTGCGCAGCACTATGCTGGAAGTAAGAAAATCAAACTGGTACTGGGGCTGCATGGAAACCTGGCAGTGGAAACGTCCGGTACCGGAGTCCCCTTCCACTTTCACCATCGACTTTTTCAATGGATAACGGGCCAGGATATGCTCTTCGGCATGTTCGACATTGGATGTGTATGTCTGCAGCCAGGCATTCAGCTCACGTTCACATTCCGAGGCTGATTTATAGCTACCAATCTTGTCCCGGATCTGGGCCTTCAGATAATGGCCAATACGGCAGGCAAGAAGCGTGGTCTGCAACATACTGATGACTGCCGCATCACTGCTACTCTCTCCTACTCCTGCTCCTGCCCCTGCCCCTTCAGGCTGGAAAACTGAGCGGTTGCTGAAGATCCCGATTTTGTTATCGAGATAACCGTTGGCCAGCGGCACAAAACCATTTTCGCTGTAGAAATTATCAAGTGCCGGTGTGATGCGCATGGAGATCACCGGTTCTGAATAAAGGTCAACCAGAGCACCACCGGAACGGGCATCGGTCCCGCTGCGTAGAAAGCCAAACCAGCTGATACGGCAGAACTCCCGAAGAACATTACGCGCCAAAGCAAAGGCACTATTGCCCCAGAGAGTACTGCTGTCAGCTGCAAAGGCTGACTGCTCATCAAACAAGAACTGGTTTTGATAATTTGCCCAGGGTTCACGGATGCGAATGGCAGGCATGGTCAAACCGATAAACTGGCTAACCTTCTCAGACCTTAACTGCCGCCAGCCGGTGAAATCATCGCTGGCGAAGATGCGGCCGACCCTTTCCGGGTCAGTCCAGACATCAGGATCGTCTGTGCCAATAAAATGATCGGCAACAGGCAGCAGCACCGGGCACAGGGATTCATGTCCCAGCTGTCCCAGCAGCTGCATGGTATAGAGATCGTCGTGACCGGTATCAGGATCAAGGTCAGTGGTTACCGCATGATCAACCAGCAGAAGTCCGAAAGGATGACCACCGGACGTGCTGAATTCCTGCTGATAAATACGACGATAAAGTGAGGAATCTTTCAGGGTGAAACTCAGGTTCAGATCATCTGACAGTTGTGACCAGGTCATATCCAGAATACGGATACGCACCTGTCCTGCCGGATAACCCTCGCCAGCCAGGGCTCTCAGATTACGCCACAGTGCCTCAAGCTTTTTGAAGTGATTGTCCTGAATAACGGGTTCAAGCTGCCGACTGATACGCTCATCGATTTCTGCAATCAAACCCTGCATAACAAACTCGAGCCAGTCGTCCCCGGCATCTTCAGCCAGATTCGACCCATCCTCAATGATTTCCAGTGCCTGACTCAGAAGGCGTGACAGCATAGGCATCCCTGAAAGAATGGAAATGCGATGAGCATTTCCACACTAAAAAAAGCCGGAAGCGGTGGTACTGCTGCGGGCAAGGGGGTTCCGCCTCCGCTCGCTTCCGGCATAAAAACAGCCATGGGGGGAAAGTGCCTCTCATCTCCCAACATCATCCAGGAATAAAAGGCACCCCCAATTTATTACCCAGGAATATTGGCAACCATACGCAGGGAAGTGGTCAGTTCTTCCATCTGCAGCCATGGGCGCAGATATGCAATCGCAGAGTAGCAACCAGGACGGCCGGTCTGCTCTTCAACCTTGATCACGGCTTCACGCAGAGGTTTTTCAGCCTTGGCATCGTTACCGACTGCGTTCGGGTTGACATACTGGTTGATCCAGGAAGCCATATCGTTCTGCACATCAATGGGATCCATGGCAGAACCGATCTTGTCACGACCCATAACCTTCAGGTAGTGAGCAATACGGGAGCTGGCCATGATATAAGGCAGGCGGGCAGAGATAGCCGCATTGGCAGTCGCATCAGGATCAACAAACTCTTTCGGACGCTGAACTGTCTGGGCACCCATAAAGACACCGTAATCACTGCTCTTATAGTGCACCAGTGGCAACAGACCAAGATCAGACAGCTCTTTTTCACGCTCATCAGTAAAGTTGATCTGAGTCGGACACTGTTGAATCTGGTCACCAGCTTCTGACTTGAAGATGAAGTTAGGCAGACTTTCTACCTTACCGCCATTTTCAGCACCACGAATTGCGGTACACCAGCCGTACTTGGTGAAGGACGTGTTGATCAGAAGACCCATGTCGTAGGCTGCGTTGGTCCAGGTGAAGTCCTGCTGACCTTCCGGACGACGCTCGCCGTCAGCGGCAGCACGAAACTCTTCAAAGTTAAAGTCTTTCACCTGGGTACCGCCTGTACCGTATGGCATACGAGCCAGGGTGCGCGGCAGAGTCAGGGTGACATAGCGGGAGTCATCACTGTCACGGAAAGAGTTCCAGCTTGCATAAGCCGGAGTGTCGAAACCGGCGGCAACGGGCTTGCCTTCGTTAAAGGTTTCGAAGGTGTTGAAATCGAACAGTTCCGGGCTGGCTGCAGCAATAAATGGAGCGTGTGCCGCAGCGGCAACCTCACCCACATAACGCAGCAGGGCTACATCTTCATCTTTGTGAGAGAACTCGTAATCACCGATCAGGGCACCAAATGGTTCACCACCGGCGGTACCGTATTCATGCTGGTACACAAGGTCGAAGAAACGGCTGCGGTCAATGGCTGGCGCATCTTCAAACTGCTCCAGCAGCTCATCACGGGTAAAGTCGATGATACGCAGTTTCTGCTGACGGCCCAGCTCGCTGTTTTTCACCAGCTTCTGCAGTCCGCGCCAGGAGCCTTCCAGTTTCTGGAAGTCTTCATTGTGCATGGCATCAGTCAGCTGCACGGAAATCTTTTCATCGAGAGCAACAATGGCATCTTCGATAGTTTTGGTCAGGTTCTTGTCCCAGGTGACAGTCCCGTCCATAACCTGGCCCATCAAAACGGACAGCAGTTCTTTGGTGGTGTCCGCCGGAGTCTGGGCAGTTGCCTGAATAGCCTGATCCAGGAAGCTGAGTGTTTCCCCGGCTTCTGCTGGCTGGGCCTGAGCCTGTGCTTCTGTGCTCATTACTCTTCTCCCTCTTTAGCAATACCCAGTTCGCTGATCAGGGAAGCGCTGGCTTCCTGATTCTGCAGGATTTCCTTCAGCAGTTTTTCCAGGTCACGGGAACGGTCTGCCTTGGACAGCAGTTCTTTCAGCTGGTTACGGATATCCATCAGCTGGCGCAGAGGCTCAATCTGGCGAGCAACATTGGCAGGTTCAAAATCCTTCATGGACTTGAACGACAGGTTAACTTCAAACTGATCATCGGCTTCGGTCAGTTTGTTATCAATCTTATAACTGAGCTGAGGGTCAACCTTGCTCATCACAGAATCGAAGTTGTCTTTGTCCACATCAATAAAACTGCGGTAGTCAACCTCGTCCTTCTCATGCTCGGGTTTGTGCCCGGCAAAATCGCCTACGACACCAACCACAAATGGCAGTTCCTTTTTCTCAACGGAACCGTTTGTTTCTACATCGTATGTCAGGCTGACTCGGTTTTTGCTGACACGTTTATGCTGTGAATTCAAAGCCACTTCACTACCCCTATACAGTGATGCTTTAGGTTTACCGATTTACCGGCTTACCCGGCCCGAAACCTCTCGAGGAGACGGACCGGGTAAGCCTTAGACGACAATTAGCCGCTGATAGCGTGAGACTCAGCAACACCAGTCGGCAGGTCGTAGGTGACATCGCCACCAGCAACCAGGTTGCCGCCTTCTTCTTCGTGCCAGTGTTTCACTGCCATCTTGCTGTAAGCCAGTGCCAGATTTTCGAACGGAGTTGCACCGTCAGATGCACTCAGGGAGTAGTTCACGATACGGGCATTCGTCAATGTGATTTGCAGATAAACTTCTGCGCCCTGACCGGTACGGGCAGGCTTGGTGACGATAATCTGCACTTCGTCGCCTTGTTCGCCAGGAACATACATACGGGACAGAATGTTCTCGGAAGCACCATCCATCTCCTTACTGACGGAGATTTCACTCATGGCAACCATACCGGCATCACGGTTCATGCCGTTACCGATATCCATACCAACGGAACGTGCTGCGCCCCAGTTGAAGGAGCGGATAGCAAACCAGCCACCTTCAGAAACGCCCGCATCACCAGCGTACTTGGCAGTCGCATCGCCCTTACCGTCGTGAGTACCGATCTTCATATACATGTTGGCCATGACAACAACCCTTCTGTTTCACTCGTTGTATAAATCCGGGATGCAGAAATCCTTTGCCATCAACAAAAAAGCAATGGCGTTATCATTCGGACTTTCCCGGAACTTTTTTAGCGTCAGTTTTCTACGCAGTTGTTCTTACATAGACTTTCGCTGTTGTGTACTTTTCTATACGAAAATCTAAAGCTTTTAGATTCAAATAGATGCACGTTATTTGTGAAAAAAATGTTATGCTTTGTAAACAATAAAAATTCAGTTAGAAGCTTTATCAGAACTCAATCTGAAACAAGTATTTCTAACGAATTCCCAAGCTGGCCAGATTAATTCCACCTGGCCCAGATGATTTCTTCACCGCCGGTTTCTTTTCTTCCTGCTGGGGAAGATTTAAAAAGCTTGGTATTCCTGCTGGCTTCTGATTCACCGGTTCCTGTACAGACTGAGGCTGCTCTTCTTTTTGAGGCTCAGGCTGAGTTGGTTCCTGATAAACAGGTTGATCGGCGACCTTCTGAACGGGAGGCTGCGGTATAGTCGGCACCTGTGGCTCTTGGGCCAGAACCTCCTGTGATTGAACGCACCGCGATGGAGCAACTGGCACTTCTTCCGGCGGCGCAATCAAGCCCTGTGCCGGTGCCCCCGGAATATGGACTTTGTCAGACCCCATACCGGTCAGCTCACCGATTCTTCCCATCAGGCCATCATGCCCCTGTACCAGCTCATTGATCAGATCCGGCAGAGGGGTATACCCCCAGCGAATCGCTTTCTCGATCAGGCTGGCTACCGGACTCTGCGGTTCCGTTCTGGCGAAGAAGTTTGCGATCAGGCGCAACTGCTGAAATGCCTGGTCACGGTTATAAATCGGTTCTGCAACGCCGTTGTTAACTGTTACCTGATGTTGAACCACTTCAGCAGCTGCCAAAGGACTGTTCTGTTTTGCCGCATGCTCTTCTTCAACTCCGGCACTCTGCGCCTGACTCTCAACAACAGCTGCCTGCTGTTTCACATCCAGCGGCCAGGGTACCAGAGCCCCTTCCGTCAGTGCTTTCAGAGCATTCAGGTTTGACGCCAGCTGGTGACGAAGAAAACGACTGCTGACTTTTGAAGCTCCGCAGGCACCGGCATAATCGGCCAGCACTTGATCGAGCTTATCCAGGGCTTCCAGGGCATTATCAATAGCAAGAACACGGTTGATGACTTCAGATTGTTCATCAGCCAGTGCCTGCCTTGCCTGCTGCTGCAGTTCACTGCGATTGCCCTGGCCTTCGGCGCTTTTCCAGGCGACATAATCAATGTCACCGATCAGGGGCAGCATTCTCAGGGGCAGTCCAAGCAAGCAGCTTTCCTCTGATTCACCAAGCATCTGTACCACAGGGCGCAGCTGCAATCCGGCGCGCTCGCTTTTACGTCCGGCATCATCCTGGGCACGCAGTTTTTTATCCGGCACGCAGGGTTGAACCTGCTCACCAAACTGGTCAACGACACCGGCCATCAGTTGCAGGCAGGCATTGAGGTTTTCATAGGGTTTGATGGAAAACAGCTGAGCCAGCGTCAGCCAGCTGATGCACTCCAGATCCTTGGACTGCCCGGAAATCACGTCCAGCAGCTGACCTGACAGCTCTTTCCAGTTATCAAAGTTGGCACCCTGCAGCTCATCCAGCTCTTCAGCTGTCGGATTGTTGGTCAGCTTGCGAAATGAAGTCTGAGCCACGTTATAGCTGTTGCGCAGTGGACGATAGGTTGCCCGGTCATCCTTCAGATAGATGCCTGCAGGGTTATCACCGGAAATGGGTGCCAGCAGTCTTTCAAGATTCTGTATCATTGTCATAGCTGTGCCACTCCCTGTTGCTGATTCACCTGTTCCTGTTCCTGTTCCTGGGACAACTCAATCTGATCAAATAATGTTTGTGAGAGTGATTGCGCACGCTCCAATTCCGGACGTGTCATCTGCAGGGCCGCTGCATCACGCAGTTCGGCGGCCTGACGATATCCGAGGGCAACGGCAATATTCAGCCATGCATACCCGGCCTGGGTATCTGCAGCGCCACCCTGTCCGCGCAAGGTCAACAGACCAAGTGCATAGCTGCTCCAGTTATCCCCCCGCTCTGCCGCTTTTTGCAGTTCGGCACGCAGCAGCGCGGCTTCTTCACTGCTGAAGTCATACCAGCGCTGGTCTTCCAGCGTCAGGTAGATCAACGAACGCTGTGCCTTCAGGCTGCCCTGATCTGCTGCACGGTCAAACCAGAATGTTGCATCCGCAATACTGGCTGGTGTCGCACTGCCATAGAGATGATCAACACCAAGGTTGTAGGCTGCAGCAACAGATCCTGTGTCTGAGGCTTTGACAAAATAGGTTCTGGCTTTGCGAGGCGATACCGCAACACCCTGACCATTGAGATAGTCCAAAGCCAGCTGGTTAGCTGCTGATGCACTTCCGGCCATCGCGGCCTGAGCAATACGTTTACTGGCTGCTTTCTTATCAGCTTTGGTACCCAGGCCTTCACTGACCATCAACCCCTGCAGGTACTGCAGCGCAGGTACAGACTGTGCCTTGTTCAGGTAATTAAATGCCACTTTATCGTTAACACCTGTTCCCACGCCGTAGAACGACATGGCACCCAGCCAGCCATAGGCAGTAAGCTTCTGTCCGACAGGAGTCTGTTTGTTATTAACCAGGCGAATCAACATACTCCGCGCTTTTTTATCATCGCGGGGAACACCGCTTTCACCCTGGTAGAATCTGGCCAGCAGAGCCTGGGCCGGAGCATATCCACCTGCTGCAGCACGATTTAGATAAGCCAGAGCCAGTGCAGGTTTTTGATTGAACGTGATAACACCGGCCAGATAATTACTGAACGCATCACGCTTTGGAATTCGACGAAGCAGCTTGAGGGCCTTGGCTTCTCTCTGCTCATGGGTCAGTGTGCTGTTTTCGCCATAACCCAGCCAAACCAGCAGTGCATAGTGTGTCTGAACACTATCGGTTATCTTTCCAGCTTTGGTTTCTTCAAGGGCCATGGTTTTTACCCACTGAAAACTCTGGCTCTGCAGCAGAGAAAAAGACGGCTCGACATCGGCGGTTTCAACAGGCAGAGAAAATGGAGTCAGGCTTTTAACAATGCGCTGATAAGACTCTTCAGTGCGCTCAAGTGGCCAGGCATCGCGCTGCATGTTCATGGCAGGCGCATTCAGCTGGTAACTGTCGAGATAACTGATGTAGGAAACTTCCGCATCAGTGCGGGTTTCAATAGATGAACAGCCAGCAAGAATCAAAGCAACCGATAGAGCAGGAGCCTTCAGCCAATTAGGAGCCTTCAGCCAATTAGAAGCCTTCAGCCAATTAGAAGCCTTCAGCCAATTAGAAGCCTTCAGCCAGGCTGAGGCTGTCAGCTGGCAAGACGCTGCTGACTTATTTATATTTCTGGTTTCGCTGGAGTAAGACTGAACCAACAGCACCACCTCAATAACGACATTTGAACTTACGCCAGACACGCACCCCGGTGCATGCCAGATCAACACAGGTAAGTACTCGGCTGAAAGGGATCTGGATTCAATAAATCTGAAATAATATTGCCTGTCTCATACCTGACCCAGAGACCCGGTTATTCAGCTGGGCAAATTTCAGTAACTTCAGGTTACCGATCCCGCAACTTTTTTTAACGTCAATAATCGCAAATCACTTTTGCAAAAGTGGGACAATAATTGACTTCTGCGGCGATGGCTTTCCGGTAGGGTTTGCGCCATGGACTTAAATGCAGTGAATATTTTTATCAGTGTTGCTGAAACCGGCAGCCTGTCAGCCGCTTCCAGAAAGCTGGACCTTCCGGTTTCAACAATCAGTCGGCGTATACAGGCGCTTGAAAAGCAGCTGGATGCACGACTGATGGAACGCAGCACCCGTCGTATGCAACTGACTCTGGCAGGTGAAGACCTCTATGACAGTTGTGTAAGTGCCATCTCAGCCTTGAAAGATGCCGAGTCAAGTCTGACCAACAGGCGTGACCTGCCGTCTGGAGTCGTGCGTATTGTTCTGCCCAGGGGTTACAGCCAGTACCTTTTTCTACCACTCATTCAGCGTTTCCGGCGCTATTACCCGGATATCAGTATCCGTATTGCCAGCCAGAGCCAGGATAATGATTTGATCTCAGGTGCGGCCGACATCCTGTTCTGTACCGAACCCCAGGATGATCACCGCTCTGTGGCCAAACCACTGATCGAGTTCCGTCACCAGCTGGTCTGTGCGCCCTCCTACAAGCAACAGGTTGTCAGCCTTGAACAGCCGGAAGACCTGCTGCAATACGACTGTATTCTTTACGGTGCTGCCTGCAAACCAGGAGTCTGGCTGCTGGAGCGCAAGGATCAGAGCACTTCAACATCCCGTATTCTGCCCCCTGACGAAACGGTCTTTGACTGTTATTCGCTGGTTCAGGAAGCCATTGTTGCAGGAATGGGAATTGGTGAACTGCCATCACTGATGGCCGGTCCACTGTGTGAACAGGGCTTGCTGGTACCACTTATGCCTGAGTGGACCATGAAGAAGAGTTCTCTGGATGCCATTATCCCCTCTCACCGTCAGTTAACCCGTGCGGCAAGAGTCTTTATGGACTTTATTGAGGAGTATCTGTCGTCTGCCATTAACTGGCCGCTGGTGTAAACCTGGATTTTACTTTCCGCTCAGGGCTTTTTGCACCAGCGTAACAATAAAAGGATTTATTCCCGATTATGCAACAGTCGCATCAATCGGTGGGGGTTGGCTCCCTGATCCGGATACCTGACAGACTGCACAGTGTATTCCGGCACAACCCTGGCTCCATCTCCCAGAACAATAGGCCGGTCAAGCACCGGGCGAATTAATTCGTCTGCAGATATTTCCAGTCCTTTCTCCCTGATCACCACAAACTCATCCGAACTGTAACGGGCAACCGTATCATCCAGAGACAGTCCGTCCTGCAAGTGAAACGCCACCCGCTTTAACACCTGATCCCCAACTGTATGGCCATACCCATCATTCAGTGTCGTCATATTGGATACATGCACCAGGGTGATCTCCACCGAATGTCTCCGGACACGGGAACGCTGGCAGGCCATATGCAGACGATCCTGGAACAGCATACGATTTGGCAGACTGGTCAGAGGGTCATACTGCTGGGCAAACATCTCGGAATCGCGCCGGATACCAGACTGGAAAGCCGTTGAGTAAATGCCAATATAATGCTGCACCTGTCCATCAACCATAATGGCCTGGATGGACACATGCTGACGCATAACCGAACCATTACGGCAACGGTTCCAGATATCTCCCCGCCATTTTCCGGACTGGTGTACCTCGTTCCAGAGTTCCTGGTAGAAGCCCCTGTCGTATCGTCCGGAACTGAAAATCGATGGTGTTTTGCCAACCAGTTCATCCAGGGTGTATCCGGTTGTTTCCTGCATGGAACGGTTGGCACTGACAATTTTATGGTCAAGGTCGGTAATCAGAATTCCTTCCGCAATATTGTCCAGTACCATTTCAATCTTTTTCTGATCGACTTCTCTCTGGCGGGTATAGGTGATGTCCATGGCGATGGTCACCACCAGACGCTCATTTTTATCGGCACGGTTAAGGCGGAATTTCAAGACCGAATAGAACTGCGGACCGTCGAGGGTTTCCATCACCATCTCGAAGATCATGCTCTCATCGGATTGCAGCACCTGTTTATCAGGCTTGCTCAGCTGCTTTTCATTGCGATACTTCTCGGAAAGGTTGTTAGTGTCGGCGCGCAGCAGAGACAGAAACGCTTTATTGGAATAAAAGAACTGACCTTTCTCGCTAATCATGCCAATTGCTGCCGGGGCACGATCCATCATCACTTCAGCATTGTGCTTATAAGCCTGGACGGTTTTTTCCAGCATAACCTGATCATGGATATTTTCACCGATACCCCGGTAGCCACACATCACTCCGCTCCGGTCAAACATGGAGCGGCCACTCAAAGCTATCCAGTATTTCTGCTGCCCTATGGCCAGACGAATATTCCTGATCGGCAGACTGTCTTTTACCGCATCAATAGCACTGGTCTGCTCACTCTCCCTGAGCAGATTCAGAAGATTCCGTCCCTTGATGTCTTCCGCACCAACACCTGTCTGGCGGGTAAACTGGCTGGAGACATCCTGAATAACCAGGTTCTGATCCGTTTCCCAGAACCAGTCTGATCCGCACAGGGCATAATCTTCAAACCGGTCCCGGGTTTCACGCAGTTCACTCTCCAGTTCCCGATAAGCCGTGATATCCGACAGCATACCGATAACCCGTGAAGCGTTACCTTCGCTGTCCCAGCGACAAATACGACCGCGGTCACGAACCTGCTTCATACCACCCTGTTTGGTATATATGCGGTACTCAATATCATAACTTTCTGAATCACCACGAAGGTGACAACCTAAAGCATCTTGTACCCGATTTATATCATCGGGATGTACAAGACCAGCCCAGCTCTCAAAACAGGGAGATCTTTCTTCCGGATCAAAACCAAGCATCTGATCCAGTTTTGGGCTGAAAAAGACCTCGCCGGTACCAATACACCAGTCCCATAAACCATCACAGGCTTCTGTGAGGGCGTAGGTCAGTCGGCTATCTGAGGAGGGCAGAATTGCGGTACTGCGTGATGATGCCTGCACCTGCAGAACAAAGTACTCTGGGGAGTCATCATCCAGCTTCAACTGGGCAGGTGTAACCTGAAAGACTCTGAGAGTATCAGAGACATTGATGCATTCAAACGCCTCGACCTGCTGACTGCATCTTTCCAAAAGCTCCAGGTTTACAGCTTCACCCAAATCAAACTCGAACATAGCTGCTAATGAAATATGGGGAGAAGTCCAGTCAATAGTTTTGAAAAGCCCTTTCAATGCCTGGTTGGCATAGCAGACTTGAAGATCTTTACTCCCGACCACTGCCAAAGGGTTAAGCAAGTGTCCATAGAGGGAATCAAACAGTGTTCGATGACTGGCAAGCATAGGGAGCTTTACTCAATAAGAACCGGAGCAACTACAAAAAAACGCACAACCTTATCACTACTACGGATATACGGCAGAAAAATAAAATGTCGATCTGCACAGATTTTTCAAAAACACAGTTTCAGACTGTACCAATCACTGAAACACTGATTTAACTCAACCAGTTAGCCCTATGTGCGGTGAGTTCTAGAATAGAATCCAGAAAGGATCTACCCCTCCTTTTCAAACTCTTCTATCACACTGACACTTGCAATTTTTTCCATCTCAACCATCGGGCAGGGGACATCTCCACGCCACTGGATTACACAACGCATTTTCTCCTTGATCGGCATATTGGCAAATGTCTGATTTATTGTTCTGCAGCAGACAACCTTGTTGGCAACAACATCTGTCCCACCTTCACTGCGTGGAAGCACATGATCAATGCTCGCCTCCTTGAGATGCAGTTTACGACCACAGTAAAAGCAGGTATTTCCCTGAAGCCACAGAAGACGTTGAAGCTGAGCTTTTGCCATACCGGTTTTCCATTCTTAGAATTCTTGTTCTCTTAATATGACATTAAATGCTGCAAACAAGAACTGGAAAAACACCACATTCCCACTGCAATACTTCTTTAGTGGTCTACTTTGACTTGGGTTCCTGATGAATTCGGCAGCCGCCATGCGCAACGAAGCTTCTAAGATAAGACAAACTGTAACCCCTGCTCTGATATTTTTACTCCTTGTATCACTACTGGAGAGTCAGGCTCATGCTGGATCGAAAACAAAAGGAGACCGCCGCCCCCCAGAAAAAGCTGGTACTGGTCGCCAGTCACAGATCGTGGAAATGGAGGAAACGGTTGAGGCACAGGGATTTGTACTCCCTGACGGCCCTCTGTATGTACCTCCCACAGTCAAGAAGGCGATAGATAATAGAGACTGGGATAATGCAATAGCAGAAATTACAAGAACAAGTACACTTTACGATGACAAGCTTTCTACTAAAGAAGTAGAGAAACAACAGATTGAAAAACGGCTAGCCGCTGAAAAAATAGCACTGGCGGATCTTGAAAAGATTAAAAAAAGCAGAGAAGACAAAATTGACCAACAGAAAAATGATGAGCTTGAGAGCATTGCAGCTGAAGAAAGAAAGACCCAAGCGCTTTTCGCTCAAATAAAGGATCAAGTTGCAGAAATCACCAAAAAGAAACGGCAGCAACAACTGGCTAAAATTGAAGAAAAAGAAAAAAATACAAGAGATGAAATTGCACGTTTAAAAGTTCTGCAGGACGGAAATGAAAGACTCCATTCCATGCTTAAAAAGCATGTCAGCGATGAACACTGGCGGCTTATTGTAGCGATGTGTCAAGCGCATAAGCGTGATGAACATGAGCTAATACAACTCAGAGACACACTTAAAGCATCAGCAGAAGATGAGAAGATTCTGAAAGCAGATTTAGAACAGGCTCAAAGAGATCATGATGAGGCAGTGAACGCTCACAGTAGACTTGATACAACCTACGCTGATAAAAAAACCAAACGATCAGAGAAAATTAGGGAAAATATTAAATCACATAACACGCAGAAAACGAATGAAGAACTGACACTTCGAACGCTTGATAAAACTCTTGCTAGAGAGCGAGAACAGGAGAAGATCAAGCTTGATAAAACAATCCAGAATGCACGATTAGTTCTTACTAAGAAACCTAAGGTTGACGAGCGGGGACAAACAGCAACAGAGAGACTTAACAGTCAAATCATTGAGCGAGAAAACATCCTTGCATCAAATATTCAGAAAGTTGTTTCTGAAGCAAGCCTTGAGCCTGAAGGTGACGAGATAGTTGCTGATATGAAGGCTCTCACACAAAGGGTTACTATACGCCCTTTTTGTTGCTTACCTCGTTTCATGAACTGCTGCTGCAAGAAATTCAGTCCTTGGTTGAAGCAGGAAATTCAGATCAAAGGCAAAGTTCAGACAGTAAACTCTTATGTTCCATTAAACCATGGTCAATGGAAGTCTGGATATGTCATATCAGAGGGGCAAACGATCATTACTGAACAAGGCATACGATACGAAGTTTATATTATTCAGAAAAACGCAGCTAAAACCGGAGCACCCCACTTATTTGAAGGTGCAAGGTTCGAAATTTATGCTGTGCCCTGGGCGGAAACTATAGATTTTGAGAAAACGAAAGAGAGAGACAATACAGTAATTTGTTCGAAACATGGACTTCTGAGCATCCATATGGATTCTGGCAAGCCCATAAATGAAACCAGTCGCAGCCACAAAGTTACTTTCACCCCTCTTCTCAGTTCAGAGTTTGATGAAATAAAATACGACTTAATTGCACCTGGCAAGGTACCCTCAGGAAGCTCTACCCGTCTTCCAACTTTGGTAAATCCACCGGGAATGAAAGCACTGAAAGCAGATGGCTACCTTCCATTTTTTAACATGTCAACATTCGCTCATATAGCTAAAAGATATCTGGATGCACGTGCTAATAATAAAGTTTCAAATCTCGTTAATGACTGGAGCAATGCCCGAAAACAACTTGAGCTGGTGGACAGCAACATTAGACTCCATTTCGTTAGTTGGATTAGAAAAGAAGGGAAAGAGTATTATTACCAAGAACACCGACAGTCACGCTGGATACCTGTGAATGCACGTGCTTCATACTTCTCAACCGGAATCACTTTTACCAACTCGACTTCAGCAACAGGCAGATAACTGCCCTGCCGATGGCACACTCCCGGATTTCAAATACACTCACTTAGTTGATTTGAGTCCGGGAGAATACCCATGACAAACCCTTCTGAGCAGTCTCAGGCAGCAAGCCTGATGAGTGGATATACCCAGAACGTTATGAGCTTTATCAGGGAGAATTGTGATGGCTGGCTATCACCCCGCCCGCCTTGGAAAACAGTTTACTTACAAACATCTACATAAATCCCCTGCCACTGTTCTTTGTTTTTCACAACCTTTGGTGGCATTATCGCTGAGCCCGAGAAACACCAATGACATTAGGTAAGAGACGTACCATGCCCGCCTGGAGTTACCTGAGAAAACTGTTATTTTTACCCATCGCCCTGCTATTAAGCACGCTCAGTTTTGCTGCCGACAACTGGAATGACACCCTGAAGCAGGCCAGGGGACAAACCGTTTACTTCAACGCCTGGGGAGGCAGTGAAGAAGTTAACGATTACCTGAACTGGGCTGCCAGAGAGCTGAAATCCCGTTACGGAATCAAACTGCAGCATGTCAAAGTTGATGATATTTCAACGGTTGTCAGCCGAATTCTGACAGAAAAAAGTGCAGGCCGCTCGGACTCCGGCTCCGTCGATATGATGTGGATTAATGGCGAGAACTTTAAATCCATGAAGCAGCATGGCCTGCTCTATGGGCCGTTTGTCGAACAGCTGCCCAGCTGGAAGTATGTCGATACCAAGGGCAAGCCAACAACACTGGTTGACTTTACCGAACCAGTCGAAGGACTGGAAGCGCCCTGGGGAATGGCACAACTGGTGTTTATGCACGACACCTCTATTGTTCCCAAGCCACCTAAAAGCATGAAGGAGCTGTTTGCCTTCAGTCAGAAAAATCCCGGGCTGTTTACCTACCCTGCTCCGCCTGACTTTGTAGGTACTACCTTCCTGAAACAGGCGGTTATGGAACTGACCGAACACCCTGAACTGCTGCAAAAGCCGGTAACGGATGGGGCATTTGATAAAGTAACCAAACCTCTATGGGCTTATCTTGATCAGCTGCACCCACTCCTGTGGCGTAAGGGACGAACCTTCCCAACCAGTTCAACTTCAATGCTGCCGCTGCTGGATGATGGTGAGATTGGTTTCTCCCTGACCTTTAATCCCAATGCTGCCAGCACTGCCATTAATAACGGCCTGATTCCTGAGACTGTCCGCACTTATGTGCATGACAAGGGCACGATTGCCAACTCACACTTTCTGGCGATCCCCTTCAACTCTTCCTCTAAAGCAGGGGCACAGGTTGCCATTAACTTCCTGATGTCTCCTGAAGCCCAGATCCGCAAAGCCAATCCGCAGGTCTGGGGCGACCCGACTGTTCTGGCTCCTGCCCTGGTCAGCAAAAACGATCAGAAGAAGTTTGCCGAACTGCCTTTGGGCGTCGCCACTCTTCGCCCTGAAGAACTGGGAACTGCACTTCCCGAACCCCATAGTTCCTGGGTAAATGCTCTGGAACAGGCCTGGCAGCGCAGGTACCGTTAACGACCTATGCTGCCATCTTCTCAAACGTGGGCACGCCTGTTGTCCACGGTTTTCCCCTTTATTACGCTGATTGGAACAATCGGCGTTTTTCTGCCTGCCTTCGGCTGGTTTCCAGCCCTGGGCTTTCAGTCATTTTCTTTGGAACCATGGCACACCCTGCTGAGCACTCCGGCTCTGGGGACAATGGTTGCCAAAACACTTTTCACAGGTATTGCTGCCACCGTTATCGCTTTGCTTCTGGCTTTGATATTTGTAGTGACCTGCTGGAATACCCGGTTATGGAAAGCCACTGAAAGGACACTGGCTCCTTTGTTGGCCATTCCCCACTCGGCTCTGGCTATTGGTGTTCTGTTTCTTCTGTCTCCCAGTGGTTTTGTTTCACGGCTTCTTTCCGGGCCTATGGAGTGGAACAGACCTCCGGATATTCTTACAGTCAATGACCCTTATGGCTTCAGTCTGATCCTGACACTGATTTTAAAAGAAGCTCCTTATCTGGTGCTTGTTCTGATTGCAGCTGTTAGACAGTCACCCGTGACAAGACTACTCACTGTTGGCCGCTCCCTTGGCTATACACCGCTGCAGTGCTGGCTAAAACTTGTATGGCTTCAGTTGTATCCCAAAATCCGGTTATCAATTTTTATTGTGCTGGCGTTTTCCCTGTCCGTGATTGATGTTTCGCTGATAATCGGACCAGCTTTGCCCCCTCTTCTGCCAGTCCAGATCCTGCAATGGCTACAGTCACCGAATATCGAGATGCATTTGCCTGCTGCTGCAGCTTCGGTTCTCCTTCTTGGACTCGTACTGTTTGCAGCCGTGTTATGGATGGCAACAGAGTTTGTCATTAAAAAAGCTTTCAAGTCCTGGCTGACAGCCGGTTACCGGGGCAACTCAAAAGCATTAATGGTCAACAGTGGCCGTTCCCTGTGGCTGTTTACTCTGTTTACCGCTGTAGCCAGTCTTCTGTTTGTTGTGGTCTGGTCATTTGCGTGGCGCTGGCGCTATCCAGATATCCTTCCATCTGTCTGGTCTCTGAAGGTCTGGGGACGCTACTTTCCGCGGGTGATTGACCCGCTTTTCACAACCTTGAGCCTCGCTACAGCGAGTACTGTATTTGGGCTTGCTCTCAGTATCTTTTTTCTGGAAGCACTGCCACAAACCAGAAATATTCGGAAGAATCTGGTCACCTCATCATTCTACTTACCGCTGCTGCTACCACAGATGACGTTTCTGCTTGGTATCCACACAGTACTGCTAACCCTGCGCCTTGATGGTTTATGGATAACCGTGATGCTGAGCCATCTGCTGTTTGTGTTTCCTTACTGCTATCTCAATCTGGCCGGTTTCTGGAGACAGTACGACCAGCGTTATACCCAGGCCGGACTGCTGTTATCAGGATCAAGAGTGAAAACCTTTATCCGGGTCAAACTCCCCATACTGCTGCCATCACTGCTGACAACATTGGCACTGGGTATTGCGGTCAGCACCGCACTGTACCTGCCAACAGTCATGATGGGCGCAGGCCGCCTGGAGACACTGACCACTGAAGCTGTTGCCCTTTCTTCCGGTGGCAACCGTCGTGTACTGGCTCTATATGCAGTGATGCAGCAGCTGCTCCCGGTTTTCTTTTTTGCTACAGCCCTGCTTCTGCCTCGCTGGCTGTTTCGTCATCGCAAGGATATGCTGAGATGAGTCTTGAGCTGATCGATATCAACCTGTCCATTGAAGGACGTACCCTTCTGCACGACTTCTCCCTGACCGTTGCCAATGGTGAAACCGTCTCGATTATGGGCCCCAGCGGCTGCGGTAAGTCTTCACTGCTGGGTTATCTCTGTGGCTCTCTGGCTCCAGGTTTTAAAGCCAGTGGAGAGATTTATGTTCGAGCAGAAAATGTCACGCATCTACCCATGGAAAAGCGTCATATTGGTCTGCTGTTTCAGGATGATCTGTTGTTTCCCCATATGTCTGTGGGCGAAAACCTGGCTTTTGCCCTGCCACGGGGGCTGAGTAGAAAAATACGACAGGAACGGATTAGTCAGGCACTGGAATCAGCAGGTCTGCCAGACTTCCATAACGCTGACCCTGCCAGTCTGTCCGGCGGACAGCGTTCACGTATCAGCCTGATGCGCACTCTCCTTGCCGAACCTCGCGCACTCTTGCTTGATGAACCGTTTTCCCGGCTAGATGCCGACCTGCGCCAGCGTTTCCGCAGTTTTGTTTTTGAGACGATTCGCGAACAGAATATCCCCGCTCTTCTGGTCACCCATGATATGCAGGACTGCAACGGCCGGATTATCACCCTTGCTGACACTCATGCTAAAACAGGAGTCGCCCATGCTTGACCGCTGGACCCATGCCTGGGTGCAAAACCCTCTGAAGCTGACTGCCCAAAATCTGCCCGACTCCATCACTCCAGATAAGCTGACTTTTACCGGTTTTCTTATTGGTCTGCTGTCAGTACCATTTCTGGTGCTGGAATGGTATATCCCTGTCCTGATCGCTGTTTTGCTGAACCGGATTATAGACGGGCTCGATGGTGCTCTGGCCCGACACAGGGGCACAACAGATGCGGGTGGGTTTCTCGATATTACCCTGGACTTTGTCTTCTACTCTGCGGTGATCTTTGGCTTCGCCCTGGCCAATCCTGAACAGAATGCTCTGGCAGCCGCCTTCCTGCTTTTCAGCTTTATGGGAACCGGAAGCAGCTTTCTGGCCTTCGCTATCATGGCCGAGAAGCACCAGATAGACCGGATTCAGTTTGAGAGCAAATCCCTTCACTATATGGGGGGCATTGCAGAAGGGACGGAAACCCTGCTGTTTTATGTTGCTATCTGCCTCTGGCCGAATCTGTTTCCGGAACTGGCCTGGTTCTTTGGGACACTCTGTTTTGTGACCACTGCAACAAGAATCTATGGGGGTTATCAGACTTTATCCAGGCTGATTTCCAAGTGATCAACCAAAGTATTTTTTGAGAAACAGTAATAAACAACACAGTTACAAAAAAATCACTGGAGCCACCGGTTCTTATGCTTTTATTACCCTCTGATTCTTAAGACTTTGAGGGTAACTGTGTTGACTGGATCAAAAACTGCTCTGCTATTGTGCCTTCCGGTTATTCTGTCTCTATCATGCCGAAATGCCTCGGCGGCTCTTGATGATCTGTTACAGTGCTCCAGAGATCTCATTTATCAGCGCAAGGGCGGCAGTGAGTTAATCACGCTGGTTGCAGACCTGATCAACACCTCCCTCAACCCATCACTAAGCTGTACTAAAGGGACTCCTGAAGCTCTTTGCAGACAACTGAAGAATAATTATCAAGGTACCCCATCCCAGTCGATCCCTTTTTATCTTTCTCAAATAGACCGTACTCCTGCTACAAAGGACATAAAGAATCTTCTAACTGGCTTCGCCAACCCAACTTATAACTGCAGATCTATTGGTTTTTACTTTGGTGCTCAGATCGTTCTAGTTGGTGGAACCGGATCATTTGATCTTGCATTATGTCGAAGCACGCTGGGTAACAGGTGGCTGGAACTGCGCCCATCTGGAGAAGTCACGATTGGGCCAGGGTTCGCGGCAGGAGGGGGGGCGATGATTGGCTGGGATTCACAGGCGAAGTACACTACCTCTCCTTTTTCAATCACCCCCCGTGCTTCCCTTGATCTGAGCAACATTGCTGCCATTCGGATTGCCAGCCGTGGCCAGCTTATTCCAAACGCGATAGGCATTGGAGCAGAAATGGGTGCAAAGTATGCTGTTTCAGGCGGCCTTCAATTCAATATTACTGCTCTGCCATTTGGGACAGATTACACCTATCTCAGAACAATTCTTTCTGGGACAGAATAGGTTTTGATATGTGAGTGGCGTCAAAATAAAAAATCGGGAATCATACTGGGATTTATGGGATACTAATCGTTTCTTTTCGCGATTCATCAAATGCAGTTCCAGAACCATCCTGTCGCCCAGACATTGCACAGCTTTCAGAGCAAGTTTCTGAAACAGTATCAGGAACGTCATCACTCTCTGCCAGAGATTGAACACGACCAAGAATGGTGCTCGCCCTGTGAGCAGTTCGAGGCAGATAATGGAGCCCTGGTAACATGGAAACCGACTCCATGCTCTGACGATCTGGCTTTTGACAATATGGAGCATGCTCTTGGATTTGAGCTGCACCTGGATATCAAAGCCTTTTACGCCAGCTTTTATAGCGGCAACCTGTCAGCAAAAACAGTTGATGGTGAACTCGAACTGCTGCAGGTCTGGAACCAGGATGATTTCACCCGTCTACAGGAAAACCTGCTGGGCCATATCATGATGAAGCAGAAGAAAAAACAGGCTGTCACACTGTTTCTTGCCGTAACCGATCATGACGATATCATTATTTCCATGCAAAATGACACCGGTGAGATCTGGGCAGAAAGTGTCGGCAAAGAGCCACACAAGTTTCTTGCACAAGACCTTGCGTCGTTTATTGATCAGCTGACACCTGTTGTAAATTAAGGTTTTACTCACCATTTACCTGCAAGAAGTTGCATATATCAATCAAATGCAAATCATTTGGTGCTATAACTCTTCACCCATATCAGAACATATCGCTTGTTTCCCGCTCATGGATGTTTTGTGCCTGACAACACAACCCACTACCCGCAGTCGGTTTAGCCGACACTGTCGATAAGGGAAAAGTATTGTGACTATTAATGTATTTCACTTAGGCATTACCGACGAAGATCTGAAAGGTGCTGAGCTGGCCATCGTTCCCGGCGACCCTGCGCGGGTCGAGCGAATTGCCCGCCTGATGGACAACCCGGTTCACCTGCATAGTGTGCGTGAATACACAACCTGGCGCGCAGAGATTGCTGGCAAGCCAGTTATTGTGTGCTCAACCGGTATTGGTGGCCCATCCACGTCTATCGCGGTTGAAGAGCTGTCCCAGCTGGGTATTCGCACGTTCCTGCGCGTTGGTACGACCGGTTCTATCCAGAAAGACATCCCTGCCGGCGATATGATTGTGACCAACGGCTCTGTTCGCCTTGACGGTGCCAGCACCCATTTTGCTCCGCTGGAGTTTCCGGCTGTTGCCAATTTTGAATGTACACAGGCACTGGTTGAGTCTGTACGTGCAGCAGAGATGCCCTGCCATATCGGTATCACTGCATCTTCTGATACTTTCTACCCAGGTCAGGAACGCTATGACACCCGCACCGGCCATGTGATCCGCCAGTTCCGTGGTTCCATGGAAGAGTGGCAGAGCCTGGGCGTTCTGAACTATGAAATGGAATCCGCCACCCTGCTGACCATGTGTGCCGCACTGGGTCTGCGTGCCGGTTGTGTGGCTGCGGTTATCGTAAACCGCACCAGTCAGGAAATCCCTGATGAATCAAAAATCGCAGCCTGTGAAGCGACAGCTATCAAGGTAGTTGTGGATGCTGCTGCCCGTCTGCTGAAGTAAGTAACTCACTTCTCAAGTTCTCAGATACGTCCACGAAATTGGGCGTATCTGCTCTCCCCCTTCTTACCCAGTTCTGGTTTACCACCTGCAAGTCATGTTCTATTTTCCTTGGCATGGAGATCATGACTACACAACCATTCTGGTATTTCAATATCCTTGGTACTCACCCAGAGCATCAGTGCTGTGGCCTGGCTACAGCTCTCATTAACTACAGTGCAACCTTCATGGATAAGGAAAAGCAACCTGCTGTTTTGGATACCACAGACGAGGAAAATATTCGCTTTTACCAAAAACCAGGATTCTCCAGCTTAGGTACAGCTCAATCAGGAGATAGCCCGGTGAGCCATCTTGTGATTCGTCAACCTGCCCCTTCCAGACAGCATAATCACGCCACATAAGCCGAGCCCGGCTACACCTGTGAGGTAATAGCCCGGAATTGACAGATCCCCCGTTTGACCCACAAGAAACATAATCAAAGGAGGAGAAAGGCCACCAAATATCGTCATTCCCAGGTTGTATGAAAGACCCACCCCGGTGTAGCGGAACCTTGCAGGAAACAAACCACCCAAAAGAACCGGGATCACACCCGTGAACAGTGCCCCCATCAGGCTGGCTGGTATAGCCACCAGCCAGATACTGCCCCCTGACACCCACAAATGAAACATTGGAACAGAGACAGCTCCCAGAGCCATTCCCAGTATCAGCAGCAAATGATTTCTGGATACATGTTCACACAACCAGCCGCCCAACAGGCAGGCCGGACTGGCTGCAACCGACGCCACGGCAATGGCAAAACTGACTTCAGAAGAGGGATAACCCAGCATACGTATGTAATAGCCAGGTCCAAATATCAGAAGTACCGTTGCCACGGCTCCAGCCATAGCCATAACCATTACTCCAGCAACCAGAGACTTTCCCCGACTGGAAACAAGCTCAACCAGAGGAATCTGCGTTCTCTTCTGACCTTCAAACAAAGCCTGAAAAACCGGCGATTCCCGGAAACGGCGACGAATGTAATAGCTGACAATTCCCAGACTGCCTCCCAGCGCAAAAGCAAGCCGCCAGCCCCACTCGGCAACCTGTTGCTGTCCGAGCATCACCAGTAGCAGGTTATGCACCATTGATGCTCCAGCTACACCCAGCATCAAAGCCATAAACAGGGCTCCACCAGCCAGCCCGGGATGTTTCTGGGTTTCCCGAAGGTAAGTTATGGCGCCGGGTACTTCCCCGCCGAGTGAAAACCCCTGTACCAGGCGAAGAATGGTCAGCATCACCGGCGCAAGCACACCCAGCTGGCTATACCCGGGCAAAACTGAAATCGTCAGGGTGCTGGCTGCCATCATAAGAACACTGAGGGCAAATGTCCGCTTGCGCCCATAGCGATCGCCAATATGCCCGAACACAGCGCCTCCCAAAGGACGAGCCAGATAGCCAACAGAGAATGTTGAAAACGTCAGAAGAAGGGATACTGCCTGATCACCGGCTGGAAAAAAGTGATCCGCCAGATAGCCTGCCATCATGGCATAAATAATAAAATCGTAGAGTTCAAGGAAACCGCCAAGGGAAACAATCGCTACCACTTTAGAGGGTGAAAGATGATTTTGACCAGCCATAATACCTCCACTTCCTGAGGCAAACAGCATAGATAATTTTCACCAGACGACACATTAATTGAGTTACGACTTCGACTTTGCACGAACCAGCGTCAACTGCGATAGTTGCAGCCGTTAGTTATGTAAACCGTTATAATGCCTGCATTCCTCAATGAACTTACAAATTCTGGTTCTTCTATGAAAATCTGCAGTATTGATATTCAAGGCAGTGAAGCCATGCTATGCCTGCTGTCCATGGACAGCGGTCTGTTCAATGTTCACGATTGCCGCCAGATCCGCATTCCTCTTCAGCACGACAATGATGCTGAAAAAATGCGTAAATTCCAGTTCACCATCAGTAAGCTGCTGGAAGACTACCAGATCAACAATGTCGTAATCCGCGAGCGACTCAAGAAAGGCAAGTTTGCCGGAAGTGCCGTTGGCTTTAAAATTGAAGCAGCTATTCAGCTGATTGAATCCGCTAATGTTGAGATTCTGTCTTCTCAGGAAATCAAGGAACAGCTGAAGAAAAACCCGCTTCCCATTGATGCCCGCGAAGCTGGCCTGAAGAAATTCCAGGAAGCAGCTTTTCAGACTGGCTATGCCTGGCTGAATAAGAAAGCTTTCAGCAAAGCTGACTGATAAAGACAACTGGCCAGTTTTCACTGGCCAGTTGATATTCTATTTTTTTCTATCGTTTTAAAGGGCGATAAAGCATTAATAGATAACGCCCGCCAAAACTGTTTACCAGTAGCCCCAACATTACCAATCCAATACCCGCAATCTGCAAAGAGCTTAACGATTCACCCAGTACCAGCCATGCTGTCATAACCCCAATAACAGGCACCAGCAATGTGAAGGGAGCTACCGTTCCAGCAGAGTAACGGCTAAGCAACGAAGCCCAGAGACCATATCCAAGTAATGTGGCCGCAAATGCCAGATAGATCAGCGCAGCAATGGATTGAAGCGTTATTCCTGCCAGACTGGTCATGATTAACTCTGGCCCTTCAATCCAGTAAGACATGATTAAAAAGGGAATGGGAGGAATCATTGCTCCCCAGATAATTAACCCAACCAGATTGATTTGCCTAAGCTGGGTAATTTTTCTATTAACAATATTCCCTAAAGCCCAGGATGCTCCTGCTGCCACTGTCAGTAAGAACCCAAATATCGTCATGCCGGACGAGGCTTTATTGAGAGCCAGAATATATAACCCGCACCCAGCAAGCAGGAATGCAGCCAACTGTTCCGGCTTCCACCGCTCCCCAAGAAAAATAAAGGCAAAAATCACCGTAAACAGGGCCTGCACCTGAAGAACCAGAGAAGCCAGCCCGGCGGGCATCCCGACATACATCGCTGAAAACAGCAGTGCAAACTGGCCGAAACTGATAGTAAGGCCGTATGCCAGCAACCATTTCCAGGGAATATCCGGCCGGGGAACAAAAAGAGCAGCAGGAAAGGCAACCAAAGAAAAGCGCAGGGCTCCCATCAGAAGTGGAGGTAATTCCTCAAGCCCATATTTAATCACAACAAAATTCACACCCCAGATGCAAATAATCAGCAGCGCAAGTAGTACATCTTTTCTCTTCACTTAATAACAGCCTTGAAAATTAACATGGGTGAGCGTTCTTTATATGCCAAAACCTGCCAGCTTGGAATATCAGCAAACTCACTTCTTAAATAACACGCTACTAATTCCACTAAAAATGATTACTTCAAACAATTGACGACTAACTTTCATAAAGGGATGATAGGGCTGCTCATAACTTTCTCATCTGGAAACACGCATGTTTCTGATAGGGAAGTTCTGTGTAACCCGGTACTGTCCGGTAGAAAACAAAAATAAAAAACAAGGCTCTCAGTTATGCCAAAAACACACTTTCGAGGCTTGCGACCGTTGACTGCGGCCGTGGCTTTGGCCCTCGGTTCATCCGCTTATGCAATAGAATTCTCTCATGGGGAGATTGAAGGCAGCTTCAATTCACAACTTTCCATTGGTGCCAGCTGGAGTCTTGAAGATGCCAGTACAAAAACCATTGCCGTTGGTAATGGTGGCTCGGGTTACAGTAACTCCAGTGATGATGGCAAGTTGAACTTCAAGAAGGGGGAAACCTTTTCCGAGATTTTCAAAGGTGTCCATGATCTTTCTCTGACTTATAAAAACTACGGCGCATTCGTCCGTGGCAAATATTGGTATGACCACCGCCTGAAGAATGACAATGTCAGGCATGGTCATTTCCCAACAGGTTATCAGCCAACACGTACCAGCAAGAAGCTGGATGATTCTGATTTTGATGATCTGGCAAAGTTTTCCGGCGTAGAACTCCTTGATGCCTACGTTTACGGTGATTTTGAAATTGGCGATATGTTGCTTGATGCCCGTCTGGGTCGTCAGGTTGTCAGCTGGGGGGAAAGTACCTTTATCAGAGGCGGCATTAACGAAGCCAACCCTGTTGATGTCAGCTCATTCCGCAGGCCTGGTGCCGAAATCAAGGAAGGCCTGATGCCTGTCAATATGGCATTCGGCAATATTGCTCTGACTGACAACCTCAGCCTTGAAGCCTTCTATCAGTTTGAATGGAAGAAAACGGTTGTTGATGGTTGCGGAACATTTTTCTCAACCACTGACCTGATCGGCGGGGGTTGTGATTACGCGACTATTGGGGGCAGCAACCCGTCAAACCCTGATTACATTGCCAATGCCAACGCTTCAGCTACCAAGCTACAACGTTTGGCTGATAATGATGCAAAAGATAGCGGTCAATTTGGTATTTCAGCCAGATATTATGCTGCCGAACTCAATGACACTGAGTTTGGTGTTTATTTCATGAACTATCACAGCCGGACTCCAATCCTCAGTGGAATGGTAACACCAGCAGGCAAGCCTGCATTTGCCGGACAGTACTATCTCGACTATCCCGAAAATATTCGCCTGTATGGTCTGAGCTTCTCTACCTCAGTTAATGATTACTCTGTGTCTGGTGAAATTAGCTATCGGCCAAATATGCCGGTACAGATTAACCCTGTAGAACTTTTACTTGGCAGCCTTTATGGTGGCACAGCCCCACATTTGTCGTTAGAAAATGATCGCGTCATTGCAGCCGGCCTTGGCAAGCCTCTTCGCGGATATGACCGTGTTGAAGCTACGCAGGCTCAAGTTACGGTTGCACGATTTATTGAACAGGTATTTGGCGCCAGTCGACTGACACTCTTGGGTGAAGTTGGCTTTTCTCACACTGGAGCACTAGCTTCAACGGATGATCATCGTTATGGAAGATCCTTTGTTTTTGGCCTTGGTGAAAAAGCAAGTTGTCCAGCTGTTTCTGCAAGCGTCTGTACCGTAGATGGATTTGTGACCACTGACTCCTGGGGTTACCGCTTACTGGGCATGCTTGAATACAACAATGTTTTCGCCGGCGTAAACCTGAAGCCCCGGGTTGCTTATGCTCACGATGTAAATGGTTACTCTGCTAACGGAACCTTCCTGGAAGGCCGTCAGGCATTAACTGTTGGCGTTGGCGCAGACTACCTGAGCAAATACAACGCTTCGCTTTCTGTCACAAAGTTCTGGGGTGGAAAATATAACATCACCAAAGACCGTGACTTCGCCTCTTTCAGCCTTGGAGTGAGTTTTTAAGGATGCAGACAATGAAAACAACAATAATAAAACTGTCGCTTGCATTAGCTGTTGCAGGCTCCTTCAGCCTGACAGCCAGTGCCAAGGTCTCCGATGCTGAAGCAGCAAAGCTCGGCAAGGAATTAACCCCCGTTGGTGCGACCCGTGCAGGCAACAAGGATGGTTCCATTCCCGAATGGACTGGCAAACTGATCTCAACTCAGGATGACCAGGGATTTATCAAAGATCCCTACGCCAGTGACAAACCTCTGTTTGTGATCACTGCCCAGAATATGGACAAGTATGCCGACAAGTTGTCTCCCGGTATGCAGGCCATGCTTAAGCAGTATCCAGATACTTATAAGGTGCCTGTTTACCCATCTCACCGCCCGGTCACTTACAGCGACAGCATTTATGGTTATGCCAAAAAGAATGCAATGAAGACGGAGCTGAAAGAAGGCGGCAATGGTCTTTTGAATTTCGACGCCACCATTCCTTTTCCCATTCCCCAGAATGGTCTGGAAGCGGTATGGAATCACCTGACCCGCTACAAGGGCGGAGCCTATGAATCCTACACCATGCAGATGGTGGTTCAGGCTAACGGTAGTTACACACCGGTGAGAATTCATGACTACCAGGCCTGGCCAGAGAGCCTTAAAGGTGGAGTAAATGCTGAGAAGGACGACAATGTTCTGTTCTACTTTATGCGCCGGGCACTCTCCCCTGCCCGTTTGACCGGCAATGTTCTGCTTGTACATGAGACCGTTGACCAGGTTGCAGAGCCCCGCCGGGCTTGGTCTTACAATGCCGGTCAGCGCCGGGTAAGACGTGCTCCCACCGTTGCTTATGATGGACCGGGATTTGCGGCTGAAGGCACCCGCACATCCGATAACGTAGATATCTTTAACGGTTCCCCAAGCCGCTACAACTGGAAGCTGGTTGGCAAGAAGGAAATGATTGTTCCTTACAATGCCTATCGCCTGACCTCCCGTGAACTGTCTTATGATGACATCATCAAAAAAGGCCATATCAACCAGGATGCTGCTCGCTATGAAATGCACCGGGTCTGGGTTGTAGAAGCCACCCTGAAAGAAGATGCCCGCCATGTCTACGGCAAGCGGGTGCTCTACCTCGATGAAGACTCATGGCAAGCAGTGCTGGCTGACAACTATGACGGTCGTGGTCAGCTGTGGCGTGTTGCCGAAGGTCACCACACCTTCGTCAGCGGCCCCCAGGCAACCAGCTTTGCCACCGAGGTTCTCTACGACCTTCAGTCTCGCCGCTATATTGCGATGATGCTGGTTAATGAGGAAGCCAAGCCTTACAACTACGGCATTGAGCTGGATCGCAAGACATTTACCCCCGCAGCCCTGAGAAGGGCCGGTAAATAATCTGCCTTTTGGGAGTGGCATCAGCCACTCCCACCTTTTTGATCGCCCCATCAAGAACATCCTGCCTTCACCGATAGCTTTTGCATGGAAGCTTAAAAAAGTGATCGGGATGACTTACCGCTTCAATACCAACACCTTATTAGCGGCTTCAACGCTGATTTTCTCCCAGAGTCTGTTTGCTGAGACTGTTAGCTTTATTGCCCTTGGCGATTTTGGTACTGGTGATAACCGGCAGAAAACTGTTGCCCGGGCTATGGAGCAGGTTTGCAAAGAGAAGGCGTGTGATTTCGTTATAGGATTGGGGGACAATGTTTATGATAAAGGTGTTACCCGCCTTGATGATCCATTCTTCCAGACCCACTATGAGCAGCCTTACGCTGGTCTGAATATTCCATTCTTTATGACCCTGGGAAATCATGATATCTCCCTGGCCCGCTATCCCGAGGGTGAAACTGTTCCCAAGGGGGATATCCAGGTTCAGTACCACTACCAGGAAAACCGCACCAGTAATAAATGGCGCATGCCTGCCCGTTATTACACCTTTTCAGCACCATTGGATAGTAACCAGCAGAACAACAGGGATGTCGACTTTCTAGCTCTCGATGCCACACCGATTGCTGCTGACCAGGAAGAAGCATCTGCCTTTTATGCCGCCAAAGATTTTGCCCAGCAACAGTCAACCTGGCTGGCCAATACCATGCCTGATCTGAACGCACGCTGGCGGGTTGCTTTCAGCCATTACCCTTATATATCCAACGGGCGGCACGGCAATGCCGGCAGTTATGACAATAACCCGCAGCAGGGTCAGCTTTGGAAAGAGCTGATTGAAGAACACTTGTGTGGAAAGGTTCACCTGCTGGTATCTGGTCATGATCACTCCCTGCAGCTGCTTGATCCTGTAGAAGGCTGTGGTGAGACCATCCACATTATTTCCGGGGCCGGTGGCAAGTATGACAAGACAATGACCGCCCCTAAGCGTAATTTTGCCAGCTGGCAACAGGCCGGTACTCTGGGTTTTTTCTGGATTCAAATGACAGATGAAAGAGTTGTTATTGAAGCCTGGACAGTATCCGAACAACAGCCTGCAGAGTTACAGTACCTGAAATCTATCGATTACTTTTCACTCAAATCATAATCATCCTGACAAAAGTCGGCTGCAGGGCATGCCAACACTACATATCAATAAAAGTTATATATAAATAACTTATTATTACTTTCAACAAAAACCAAAAACATCTACTGTCGACACCAAGCTTACCAGCGTTGCAGTAAAAGCTTGTTGTTTCTGCCCGATTTCTCGCAGTTATCTCCGCTCGGCAACTCTGACTGTTGGCCGCTGCCGCAGTACTCAACTCCAATAATTTTTTTATGAGGCTTAGTCACTATGATTCGTCGTCTGCAAGCGACGGGCCTGGCAGTTGTCATGTCCGTTTTTCTGGCCGCCTGCGGTGGTTCAGAACAGTCCACCAGCACCAATGAAACAGCCGGCACTCCGGAAGTTTCCAGCATCAAGGTTGGTATGTCCGGTGGTTACTACCCCTTTACCTTTGTTGAGAAAGACCAGCTGCAGGGTTTTGACGTTGATGTCTGGAATGAGTTGAGTAACCGTCTTGACCGTCCCGTTGAGTTCGTCACGGCTCCTTTCTCCAGCTTGTTCGGTATGCTGGACAGTGAACGTATAGATACCATCTCCAACCAGATCACCATCACTGAAGAGCGCAAGAAGAAGTACAACTTCAGCGACGTTTATGTATTTGACGGTGCCCAGATTACTGTTAATGCCAATATTAATGACATCAACAGCCTGGAAGACTTGAAAGGACGCACTGTAGCCGTAAACCTGGGCTCTAACTTTGAAGAGCTGCTACGTGATTTTGATACCAACAACGAAATCACCATCAAAACCTACAGTGCCGGTGGTATTGAGCAGGAAGTCGCCCTTGGTCGTGTTGATGCCTTTATCATGGATCGCCTGTCTGCAGCCGAGCTGATCAAAAAGTCCGGCCTGCCTCTGAAGCAGACTGGTGAGCCTTTCGAAGTCATCGAAAACGCTATGCCTTATCTGAGAACTGAGTCTTCCGAGGAGCTGCGTCTCCAGGTGAACCAGGCTCTGAAAGCCATGCGTGAAGACGGCACCCTGGCCGAGATTTCCCAAAAATGGTTCGGTACTGATGTCACCAGCAAAGGCTGACCTTAAAGCGTAATAAGTAAAATATGACCGAATTAGATTTATCATTTGCCACCGACCTGCTGTTACAGCTGGTCGGTGTTTTGCCTGTTACCCTGGGAATGTCTTTCCTGGCCATGGCTCTGGCCCTGGTACTGGCGATTTTCTTCGCCATTGTCCAGATATTTCGGATCCCAGGCCTGAATGGTTTTACCCAGCTTTATATCTCTTTCTTCCGTGGTACTCCCCTGCTGGTACAGCTGTTCCTGTTCTATTACGGACTGCCCCAGATGTTCCCCAGTATGACCGCCATCAGTGCATTTCAGGCTACGATTCTAGGTCTGGGTCTGCACTTTGCTGCCTATATGGCAGAGCTGATTCGGGGAGCCATCCTGGGTGTTGATCGCAGCCAGATGGAAGCGGCGCTCAGTGTTGGCATGGATCGATTAACAGCCATGCGTCGTATTATCCTGCCCCAGGCTGCACGTATTGCTGTACCAGGTCTGATGAACAGCTTTATCGATCTGCTGAAGAGCACGTCCCTGGCATTCACTCTGGGTGTTGCGGAAATCATGGCAAAAACCCAACTGGAAGCCGCATCCAGTTTCCGATTCCTGGAAAGCTATCTGGTGCTGGCCCTGGTTTACTGGGTCGTCATTATGATTATGACCTGGGGTCAGAAGTATACGGAAAGACGACTGGAGGAAGCTTACTGATGGCGCTGCTGGAACTTCGTAACCTTCATAAAGCTTTTAACGGTCAGACTGTTCTGGATGGGATTGACCTGCAAGTGCAGCAGGGCGAAATCGTTGTCGTCCTTGGCCCATCCGGCAGCGGCAAGTCTACAATGCTGCGCTGTATTAATTATCTGGAAACACCGGATAAAGGCACCATCACCATTTCGGATCAGTCGGTTGACGCTGAGAGTGCTGGCAAGAAAGAAATTCTGGCTTTAAGACGCAAAACATCGTTTGTGTTCCAGAATTATGCGCTGTTCAAAAATAAAACAGCCCTCGGCAATATCACCGAAGCACTGACGACTGTTCATGGTATTCCCGAGCAGAAAGCCCGTAAAAAAGCCATGACCATTCTGGAAGATGTTGGCCTGGCCGACCGACATGATGCCTGGCCTTCAGCATTATCAGGTGGTCAACAACAGCGAGTGGGGATTGGCCGGGCCATGGCGCTGGATGCTAACCTGATGCTGTTTGATGAGCCCACCTCGGCTCTTGATCCGGAAAAGGTCCATGAAGTACTGGATCTGATGAAAAAGCTGGCCCGCCAGAAACGCACCATGATGGTTGTGACCCACGAAATTCCCTTTGCCCGTGAAGTCGCTGATCGGATAATTTTTATCGATGGCGGAAAAATCGTGGAAATGGGAACACCAGAAGAGATTCTTGATAATCCACAAGATCCCAGAACCCGAGATTTCTTAAGACAGGTTCTCTAGGGGATGTAAATATGAGGCGAGACTTCAATCAGCAGGAAAGCCTCACCTTTCATGGTTTTTCGCTATAAGCGGCAGTCTGGTTCTAACCAAACCGCTTATCAACTAACTTTTTTGGCTTTTTTGCCAGTTAACTCACGCACTTCTGCCAGTATGCCCCTATCCCAAATATGCTTCTATTAATCAATAGTGTTGGGAAAACAGGGAAATATCCATGATTTCTGCATGGTCTTTATTGCTGGTAATTCTCCTGATTACCTTGGCTTTTAAACGTACAAACCTGAAAACATCTTCCATGGTCATGGGAGGGTTTACCGTTATCTCATGGCTGTTCAGTGCCGGTGGTGCAACAGTACTGGCTGCATTAATTGTGGCAGCAGTCCTTGGTGGACTGACCCAAACCAGATTCCGTGCCAATACTATTACCCGCCCCATTTTCAAGATTTACAAAAAACTCCTACCCACAATGTCTGAAACCGAAAGTACAGCGCTCGAAGCTGGCACGGTCTGGTGGGAAGGAGAAATCTTCTCGGGTAAACCCAACTGGTCAAAACTGCTTAATCATCCGAGTCCTTCCCTCAGCCAGGAAGAACAGAATTTTCTGGATAACCAGACTGAGACTCTGGCTTCTATGGTGGATGAGTGGCAGATCAGCAGAGATGGCGATATGCCCAAAGACGTTTGGGATTACATGATGAACGAGAAGTTCTTCGCCATGATTATTCCCAAAGAGTATGGTGGCCTTGGCTTTTCAGCTCAGGCTCAATCAGCAGTTCTTCAGAAGCTGTCCAGTATTTCAGGTTCAGTCTTCTCAACGGTTGGCGTACCAAATTCCCTGGGGCCTGCCGAGTTGCTTCTGAAATACGGAACCCAGGAGCAAAAAAACTACTACCTGCCCAGACTGGCAGATGGGCGGGAAATCCCATGTTTCGGCCTGACCGGTCCACGGGCAGGCTCGGATGCCACCTCACTTCCGGATACCGGTGTGATCTGCCGTGGTGAATATGAAGGCAAGTCCATGATTGGTATTCGCCTGAATTTCTCCAAGCGCTATATCACCCTGGCCCCTGTGGCTACGGTTGTGGGTCTGGCCTTCCGTATGTTTGACCCAGAGGGACTGCTGGGCGAGGAAAGCGATATTGGTATCACTGTCGCACTGTTGCCTCGCGGATTGGAAGGAATGGACATCGGCAGACGCCACAAGCCTCTGGGCTCTCCTTTTATGAACGGACCGATTCGAGGGAAGGATGTCTTTATCCCTCTCGATTTCATTATCGGTGGTGCTGAGATGAAGGGAGAGGGCTGGCGCATGCTGGTCGAATGTCTCTCAGTTGGACGCTGTATCACTCTCCCCTCTTCCGGTGCCGGTGGAAGTAAATATGCAGTTGCATCAACTGGTGCCTATGCCCGCATCAGAAGACAGTTCAACGTTCCTGTAGCGAAACTGGAAGGAGTTCAGGAAACAATCGCCAGAATTGTCGGGAATGCCTATATCTCCGCTGCGGGTGCAAGGGTTACAGCCATTGCCATTGACCAGGGTGAAAAGCCTGCCGTTCCTTCAGCCATTCTCAAGTACAACCTGACCGAGATGGCCCGCCAGACAGCCATAGATGCCATGGATGTGCATGGCGGTAAGGGCATTATCGATGGCCCGGGAAATTACCTGGCTTCCGGATATGCTTCGGTACCGGTTGCCATTACCGTGGAAGGCGCAAACATTCTAACCCGCTCCATGATTACCTTTGGCCAGGGTGCTATTCGTTGTCACCCATATGTTCTTCCGGAGATGCATGCTGCCCAGAACAATAGCCTTGAAGACTTCGATAAAGCACTCTTCAGCCACTTCGGCATGATCTTCTCCAATGCCGCCCGCTCACTGGTGATGAGCCTGACCAATGCAGCACTGGTATCAGTGCCAGTCAGTGGTGCAACCCGCAAGTACTACCAGAAGATTGATCGCTACAGCGCCTCTTTCGCCTTTGCGGTTGATATGTGCATGTTCTCCCTTGGCGGCCAACTGAAATTCCGCGAGCTTATATCAGCCCGCCTGGCTGATATGGTTTCCAAACTCTACCTGGCCTCCTGTGTCCTCAAACACTGGGATGATCAGGGACAACAGAGGGATGATCTGCCCGTTGTCGACTACTCCTGCAGGAAGCTGTTTGCCGAATTTGAAGATGCCATGCAGGAGCTGATCCGTAACCTGCCAAACCGTCCGGTCGCCTGGATGCTGCGAGCGGTAACTCTGCCACTTGGCCGCAGAGCCAGAAAGCCCGGAGACAGACTAGTATCCAAAGTTGTCGGGCTGGTCACAGCAGCCACACAAACCCGCGAGCGTCTTATCCAGGGAATTTATCGCGGAGACAGCGGGCATAATCCGCTTTATGCCTACGACTCTCTTCTGTGTCGGGTGGAAAAGGCTGACCCGATTTATCGCAAGATCGGCGAAGCCTTAAAAAAAGGCCGATATAACGAAGCTGAACTGACCATTGAGGGGCGAATCACCCAGGGGGTTGCCATAGGTATTCTCACCGAAGAAGAAGGCCGATTTATGCTGGAATTTGAGAAAGATGTACTGGACATGATTAATGTGGATGACTTCCCACTGGAGCATTTTGGTTCGGTGGCTGTCAATCACGATAAATCATCTGATTCTTCCGGTCGAAATCAGGCTGCCTGACACACAACATTACCCAACATAGATTATTACAGGGCCTATAGCAGTTGCTGTTACAGGCCCTGTCTCTGAGAAAATCCACCTCTCCTGACTGACAACACTGTTCTCTACTCTGTCTTTCCATATTTCCCGTCGCACGCTTTTCCTGTCTGCAGGTCAATAGTAGGGAGTATATTGAGAACAGTGGTTAAGAGAATGCAGAAGCCAATTTTTTCCAGATTCATAACTATTCCAGGTTGCATCCTGATGGTAACGGCCACGTTATATGTAAACGCCAGTGAAAAGGACAGAAGCACGGTACTTAATCTGTTATACGAAGTAACATCGGGCATCCCAGGAGTGTATGACTACCTGCTTCTGGCCCAGAGTTGGGAGCCGCAGTACTGTTACTCAATAAAAATGCAAAAGAAGGGATGCAACTCTCAGGCGGTACGGGACACCAAAACACTGGGAGTTCATGGTCTATGGGCACAGTACAATAACGGCAGCTACCCAGACTTCTGCCCTGGCAGCCCGGGCTGTGACTTCAAGAGATCCATATGTCATGCAAATATAACGGCACTTCCTGAGCAGGTTCAGGCCTTTCTGAACCAAACCATACCTGTAAGCCCAGATGAACTCATCGACCATGAATGGGAGAAACATGGTACCTGCTCAAATATGACCCAGACAGAATATTTCACCGCAATAGAGAGAGTCTTTAATCAGATTCCAACTCCACCAATCATCTCAGAAAATGTCGGCAAGTCCGTCAGCTATCACGAGCTGGACGCCGCCTACCAGCATCAAGCCATGTTTAGTTGTGATATCGATAACGGTCAGTACTATCTCAGCACTGTCTATACCTGCTGGTCATATGGGGCAAAGCAACCGTTTCAGTGCCCCCCTAATATGATGAACAGCAAAAATAATAATTGCAGAAATGCGCCAGGGAACATCTCGATTCGCCAGCTTGACTAGGTTGCGTTGACAATTAAACAAATCTAAGAGTTCCAGCCCGTATCAAGTTGTTAGCCTGTAAGATCACACACTCCAGCGTCATATCAGAAAATCTGGGCTACTCTATCGATCCACTTGAGATAGAACATGGCATGCTCAGAAGTAAACTAATAGTAATAATTTTATTATTATTTTCCGCACTATCAGCGCCTCTGGCCCTGTCAGCTGAAGACAGACATGGTGTCAGTCTTCTGCCCCCTGAAATTCAGCAACGCATGCTTTCAGAAAATGGCAGTCTTACCAGTTGGTATGTCAGGCAGGAAGCCTGGAATATTCTCACCATGGCAGGGGTTATGGCAGGGACTTATGCATTGACAAGGCAAGCCCCTTCCTGGCTACCTTTGGGCCACCTGATGACAGCAGCAGGTATAGCCCTTGACTACAAAACATCCCAAACCTGGACCGAGTTTTACCTCCGCCAGGGGGCATTGCTTCCTGTTCTGGCTGTGAAACAGATCCAAAATGGGATCTTCCATGATAATGAACTCTCCCCACTGGAAGATATAGCGACAGAAATACCCAATATTTTTCTCAGCCTTTATGAAATAGGTGAACAACAGCGATCCGGTTTTCATGGGGTAACAAAAATCAGGCTTAGCCAAAACAGTCTGAATGACCTGCCTCCTCTCTACCTGTCAACAGCCCCCTGCCCAACATTGACGTTTTACATATCCCAGCTTGACCGTCCAGCTTGCCCTGATCCCACAGGCAGATTGCATAACAGTCTGAGCCTGATGGTTTGTGAGGCCTACAAAAAACATTTCAGCAGCATCTCATTTATTCCTGAAGAAAATGAGCAAACGGCCAGTTTGAAAGTAATTCTGCGTGGTGATAAAGGCTACAGACAGCTGGTTATTGAGCAGGCCCGAAACAGTACACCATGGATAACAGATATTTTAACGAGCAACCAGATTGTTCATACTGCTTCAGCAACCCTGAATCCACTGTCAGAAAACACGATTCAACAGGTAAGTGACTTTATTGCAGGAGACCTGCCAACCAGTCATATCACCATGACAACAAATGAAGGCAATTATTCAAGAGTGCTCGGCGGAAACCACCTGCAGACCATCACACTGGGATCAGAAGGATTTTTACTGGTTGACCACAGCTTAAGCCAGGGAACACTAGCTCCCGACATTTGGATTGATACTACAGCTCCTGCAGGAAGTATTACTCAAAAATGGCTTGATACGATTGAAAGCAGACTGACGCCAGGAGCTGGCAAAGGGTTATGGAGACTCTCCTCTGCACTGAAATCAGTACTCTACCGCTCTGCAATGAAATATGGCTTCTCTTGGATAAATGATTCATATATCGGGGCGGATGATAATGCCAGGGAACCCCAAAGTAATGATGAACCCTCCCCACCGGAAGATATAGCGACAGAAATACCTTGCCCATTTGATCCGGAACAGCTGACGACCAGAGATCTCATCGCCCACAATAACCAAATCCAGAATCACCTTGAGAGTGCCAAACAGCAAATCAGCCAGACACCAGGCAAAGTCATTGTTGTTCTGGACGACCGGACAAATGAAACAGCCCAGAAGCGAACCCAGTTTGCACAAATGAAGGATACTTATAGCTCACAGGATATTTCAACAGACCCTGTCTCAACTCAAACTATCGGAAGTGACGGGAATATGCGGAAAATTGTGAACATCAACCCACAGTTTCTTGAAGATGATGACCTAAAAAGTGTTAAGCAGATGCAGGAAGAATGGATAAAACGAGCAGACAAAGTACTGACTGTTGTTGATAATGAAAATCTTCAAAATATCAGAGACATCAATCCTGCATGTCGATCCAGAGCCTTAAACTGGCTGCGGGATATAAGTGCAAGAGCGGCTGCAGAACAAAGCACTTCGAATAAAACATTCCTCTTTTATTCAGATATTCCTTTTATGCAGCGGGGATTCAATTCAGGTCATCAAACTTTACCCAATAACTGGAGGTTTGAGGGTTCTGAGTCATCACTACATATTTGGTGTACTAATGACAGTGTCTGGAGAGCTGAACTTAATAAATTTATGACCAGATAAAGATCTGTGCTTAGGAAGGTTTAAATGGTAAAAGCACATCCACTGTGCTTATGTTTCACTCAAAGGATCAGTCTTGGCTATCTCTTTGATGGTTTTTATTTTGCCAATCTTTGGGAACAAAAATATAAGCAGATTGACCAAGCATAATGGTGATGACCCTGCAGACGACAGAGGCTCAATCAACATAACTGGATATTATTCTGAGAAATATCAACAAATGATTGCATTTCGTCAGATAAAGCGAGAAAAACCGAAACAAATATTCGGTTTTCAACCAGCCAAAAACAACTGCACCAGATCAAAGAATTATCAACACTACTGGTATTAAACTATTTGCTGGTGCTTTTTAATCCTTGAGGAATGCAGTTGATGGCTCCCAAGCACATACCTCATGGCCAAAGGAAATCATGGCGCCAGGCGATTGGAATGGTAATAACTGTTGCCATTATTCTTTCGGCCTGTATTCGCATTGGATATGCAACATATCTTGAGTACGAACCACCCACAAAGATTCTTGATCTGAATAAATACTTTAACTTTCATCAAGACTGACATCAGATTGGGTTCGATTCTGACAAGGGAATGTCATTTAGAACATGACGTATCAGGTTCTGTTGACGTTAGTTTATGCGATTCAGTGGCTCAGAAAGCCGCTAATCGCAAGAAAGGCTTGTGAAGGTGTAGTGGTTCTACATCAAGCAAGTCTGACGCAGCGAGTGGCGGCTTTCTGAGCCACCCGCAGGGCACCAGCGAGGCTTTCCAGCTCGTCGTTACAGCCGTTCGAAAGACAACCAGTATTCCTTCACGCCTGCGTCTAGATCTGAAAAGCCTCGCTGGCGCTGAATGCAAAAACTAACGTCAACAGAACCTAGAACAACCCTTGCTGTGTACCTATGACCTGATCAAAACCCATCCCTATAAATGGCAGGATACCTTCAGCTACAGGCTTCAACTGTTTATCAATATAGTGCTGGTAATCTATAGCATTTGCGTGATATTCAACCGTTTCCGGCCCTGCAACAGTTATCAGGTAACTGATCCAGCCCTTGTGCTGATAACATAAAGATTTGCCCAGCGCTCTATTTTTATCATCAGCATGCCGCGCAGCACGAACCTGGGGCGGGATATTTTTTACATATTCATGCAGATGGCGTCGTAGCCGTTTACGGTAAACCAGCTGATCGTCCACCTCTCCAGCAAGTGTCTTTTCCACATATTGCCTAATCAGGTTCTCCGGAGATTTATCCGCAAAAACGATTTCATACAGTTCTGTCTGAAAGGATTTTGCCAATTGAGTCCAGTCGGACCGCACGGTTTCCAGCCCTTTGAAAATCAGTTTCTCACCGTCACCAGTTCGCTTTATACCAGCATAACGTTTTTTGCTGCCTGTTTCCGCACCCCGGATCGTTGGCATTAGAAAACGGGTATAGAGGGTTTCGTATTCAAGCTCCAGGAAACACTCCAGATCAAACTTGTCTTTGACGACCTGTTTCCATAGTCTGTTGACTTTCGCTTCAAGACTCTTACCGGTTTTATCAGCTTCATCGCAACTTATATCATCTCCCAGCAGGACAAATATCGAATCCGTATCACCATAGATAACCTTATGACCTTCTTCCTCAATCCACCGGGCTGTCTGCTGCATGATTTCATGCCCACGCATGGTGATAGAACTGGCAAGGCGCGGATCATAAAAACGGCAACCACCTGAACCCAGTACACCGTAAAACGAGTTCATAATAATCTTCAGGGCATGGGAACGGGCATCATCCCGCTCCTTTTTCGCTTCATCACGCTGCTGCCAGAGGCTAGCGATAATATCTGGCAGAAAGTGATGGTCACGGGAAAAACGTGCTCCCAGAAATCCCTCTATGGCTTCATCAGGACGCTGCAGACCTTCAATCAGGCCCATTGGATCAATCCTGAAAGTGCGGATAATGGATGGATACAGACTTTTAAAATCAAGCACAAGAACATTGCGATAGAGACCGGGCACCGAATCCATAACATAACCACCCGGGCTCGCCAGCCCTCCTCCGTCAGGAAGATTGGGTGCGATATAGCCAGCACGATGGAGCCGGGGTAGATAGAGGTTGGTAAAAGCAGCCACGGAACCGCCCTGACGATCAAGTTCCAGACCGGTCAGCTGGCCACGCAATCGCAGATAGTCCAGCAATCGGGTTTTCTCGAAAATCTCCCAAACCAGTTTACAGTCTTCAAGGTTATATCGAGCCAGCTTTGGCTTGTTATAACGGAAGTCATGATTAATGGCCGCCATGCGATTTTCAACATCTTCAGTATCCTTGCCTCGCCCCAGCAAGCTTTGACTGACAAACTCCAGGCTGAAGCTGTCAAACTGCCATGTGGCAGACTTGAGCCCGTCAATACCATCAACCACCATCCGTCCCGGAATAGTGATAAAACCCTGACCGCTTTCATCACGCCGGTCACGCCAGTGAACCTGTTGCCTGCCACGCCCAAGATTCAGCTTGATGCCATGCAGCGCAGCACGTTTGACCAACAGGCGGAAATCAAAGTTGATAACATTCCAGCCAATCAATATATCCGGATCCCATAAAGCAGTGATATCGACAAGACTTAGCAACAGGCTTTTTTCATCAGGAACCCATTGAATATACTCTTCAGCGCATTCAACTGGCTCTCCAACCATTACCACCCGGGATTCGACATCTCCTTTCTCACCATGACCGAACAGGCTAACGGAATACAGCTGCCCACGTTCTGAGCATTCAAGGTCTACAGAGACGACGGAAAAGCGTGGTGAATAGTCAGCAGGACGAATCCTGACCTGCCGGTATTCGGTATAGGACTCAAACGCTGTTGGAGTGCCAATAAACTCAAGCCCGCCATTCACAAACTTTTCCATGAGATAGCGATCATGGAGGCGAAAGTCAGCTTCAAATGGAATAATCGCTAAATCAGAGAAAACCCGTCTTGCCTGCCAGGCCATATCGATAGTGCGAAAATACAGCCCGGTCACAGGAGACTGCTGAAATGTTTTAAGGGAGAGCGATTTATGGTGGCAGGGAATTTCGGCCTGCTGTAGTGCCAGAAGCGCTTTGTCCTGATCATCAGTGTGAATAAACAGAACCGGCTGCTCACCTTCGATAACAAGTCTCGACGGGCCATGATCGGTAACAACCCAGAGAACAATTTCAGTATGCCGGCTGCGGTCATAGCTTGTTCGGTTCAATAGAAAACCGGCATGAATGGAATCATTCTCAACCTGGCTCACAAAGACCTCTAAATAATTATTTGGAAAGACCTGAATACTACCATGAATAGAAAACCCGAATAGCTTGGAAGCTATTCGGGTTTTAGAGGTAAACCGGGTGAGGTTAATCAGGCATAGTCATGCTCAAAGACACTTTCAGCCTGAATTTTATTTACCAGAGCCATATAAATGCGATCCCGCTCAATCTTGTTATTAAACACAAACTCCCTTCGGGGCTGGTTGAGATCGGATACACCGGGCCAGAACATCACAATAGTATGACTGCCATAAACATCTTCTTTCTGAAGGTAAGAAATGGTACTCAGATTAACCAGTGTTCCCTTGATTTCAAAGAAAACTGCTGACATCCCAAACTCCTTGTTGCGAGTTATTGTATTTATAGAAATACCCTTTCTACACCACCTGGTGAATCGGGTATCTCATTATTTTCAACTGTTTGGCCTGCCTGTTTTGGCATGGTTCTAACCTAACACAACCGCATAGGTACAAATACGGCAACAGACGTTTTTTTCATCCTTTGAAAAATGCTTTAATTTTCAATCAATCACAGCCTTGAAGCTCTACCAGAACATGACAGAAAACTGACGAAACTATTCTCTGCCTTTCACTGGTAATAAAGACTATCAAACTACCAATGAAACATTACGCATAACTCTTATACCGGAAATTAAACTTCTTCTAATAAAATCAACTTTTTTATTTTACTTCATTCATCCCGTCATGATTGCCCGACCAGCGTTCGCAGTGGTGCACGCTCACATGTGCCTCTTTTTTTCATGCTTTGTTTGTTTTGCTGGCGGTTATGATTCTTTCACCATTGCTTACTCATATCCCAATGGCCTCCCTGGTTACCCTTTAAATTATGATGGTGTGGAATATGACTGAAACTCACCACTTTGTCCGTATCCTGAAAGTTGCCCCCAGACAGGATAAGCCGTACTGCTTACCTGTTTTATGCTAACCGTTATCGGCCAATTCAGCCGCGCGCCGACAGGCGCGTCGGGTGGAAGGGCGAAGACCCGGAGCGAACTGGAAATTTTTGTTAGGCATCCTTGCTTGGCTGTTAGCAATTTATTTGAACCTGATAGAGCTTTGAAGGACTAAATGATATGGATCCAACAACAATCAAATCAGATTCTTCTGATGTACACTCACTAAGCAGTTTAGATGAGCCAAAACTTGGCCAGAGAAGTGTAAAAAAAGCAAAATTTAGCAACTATGAGTGTACAACGATTACATTGCCTTCTGAGTGTAGAACACGAAGTTTAATCAGAGATTTTAGTAGTGTAGATCGTGATTACGCTTCAAAAATGCAGTTAGCAGAATCACCTTGTGAATTCCACCATATGCTGCTGCCAGATTTGACAACACAGAAAGAATTAGTCTCTAAATTAACTCTAGAACAAGGGCTACTAGAGCATGTTGATGAATTTTCTTTAGAGAATATGGCTGCTGCATTATATTATTCAGGCATCAGTTCATATGATGAAATGTCGCAACTTAGTCTAAAAATAATTCCTCCTGGGCCTGTGTTCCATACATGGTATGCTTACCATGGATTGACATTATTTGATGGCGTAAACAATGATAAAAAATTAGATTATATTAAATTGATAGACGAGGAAGCATCAAGACTATCAAAAAAAGATATACCACTATTGTTAATTTATACAAATAACTCAATGACAGAACCCCAAATAAAAACAATGAATAGTTTGTTTGTTGATAATGATAATGTTCTAGTACTTTCAGTTGAAGAGGACTTATCACATTTACCCATGGTAGATGGATTCAAGGATCAAAAAACAAAAGATATTGGACTAATGGATAGGGTTAGGGTCTGTGCTATTGTCGATGCGAAGCGCGTCCTCAAAGCAGCAAGACATAAAGCGAAGAAAATAAGTAAAGAAGTTTTATTGGAAAGGCTGTCTTTATGGGAAGATAAATCGCTAACATATAGTGATATTGATAATGTTTTTATAAAGCCAAGAGTTTTTCAAATTGCAGCAAATGGTTTTTGCAATATGTCACACCTGCTTTCTTCGAATATTTTAATAGCACCACGAGAAATTGAAAAACTACCAAAACCATTAAATGTTCGAGCAGAATTGCATAACGCTCATTTTCATTATTTACGTGATTATAATTTAATGAATTTAGAAGAATTGGAGAAAAAGTCGGAAAGATTATTTAGATATCTTTTAAGCGGTAGTGCTCATGAAGAATACCAGAAAATAAAAAATCAACCTAGTGCAATGGAAATCTGGGATGAAGAAACAAATTATTACAGTTCAAGCACAGATCTTTTGTCAGAAGAGGATATAGAACAAATAATGTCAAAACAATACCCTAGAGAGGCTTTTTTTAAACATTTAGAGACACTGAGTCATTCTCCAAAAAATATAAGAAAACTCTCAAGGCTTGTAGGTATTCAGCAACTTCGTCTTATTAAAATGAATTATCATGGGACTTGGAAAGAAATTTAGGATGCCTAACTTCAATATGGTGAGCGCTGTTTCGGCGATTTTCAAGAAGAGCTTCAATCTGGTATCTTTGCTCTTGAGTCAGCTGCTTGTATTGTCTGGTTTGTGAACTCATT
>NZ_JAMFLX010000024.1 GCF_023502345.1 Parendozoicomonas callyspongiae | reverse complement strand
TTTTATCCCTGTCTTTCTATCCACAGAGAAATGAGAACGCTCCCTAGTCATCTGCATCCTTTTCAAAATATTGCAGGTCGACAAATATCGATGCTGCCAGGATTAAATGACGAAGGTTTTCAGAAAGCTCCGGGGTTTTGAACTCGATCGAGAAAGTGTCCCTATCTGTAAAAGCTTCAGAAAGAACTCCCGACCATTTTTTTTTGATTAAAGCTATTTCCTGGTTGTTCATTTCGAAGGGGAAAGTCCAGGGTTTCCAGAGAGGCGAAGACATGGTCATCATCACCTTTCCGTTTTCATCATGCACTTCAAACAGTTTTTTCAGTACAGAGAATCTTTGCTGAATGGTTCCCAGGTGTGTGCCATCTGCTGTTGATACTTCAATTGTCTGGAATAACCAGCGGAAGGGGTGTTTGAGTATCATGAATGGCTTCTGATCAGGGGTGAAAAAATGCACCTCAAAAGTACGCCAGTGGCCAAGCAAAATGCGTTCAAAAGAACCTGCCCAGCCCTGACTTTGTTCTGCTGCAAAAGCAATCTGTTTATCGGAATCATCAACCACCCGGTATTTGTTACGGGTTTCCAGACCGATAAGTTCAAGTGGTTCGTGGAGTTGGTGAACTGTGATGCGGTTACTCGAGAGGGTGATCATAACGGGCACAATCCTTGTGACAGTGGTTTTGCTTCAGTGTGTTATCAGCTTAGCCATGCATTTCAGTATTTTAAATTATTGATGGCTAGGAAACTAGCTGAATGACTTTATGAATTTCAGTATTTCAGATTTCATGGGTCATGGTTTGCTCTTCACTTATCCAGCACTATTTCTTCTCTGATGGTTGACCAGACCGGCTATTTCTTCTTTTGCATCTGCCTACCGCAATGATCTGGGTTCTGATGCGGAAGCTCAGGCCAGCAAGACTCTGAAGCGTACAACCATGATGCTGGTTGGCTTCACGATGCTGTTCGTATATTCTTGCGTGCTGACTCTGTCTCCTGCAGAGCTGCTGGCTGCCAAAGCTTCCAATCTACCTATCCTGTCTGTATTTGCTGAGCGTACTGATAGCGCTGTTTTCAGCTGGTTGGCACAAATGGTTGCTATTGTTGCCATTTGCTCTTCCTTCTTCGGTCTTTACATGAGTACCCGTGAAGGCCAGCAGGGCATGATCGAATCCTCCTGCGTGGCCCCAATCATTGCCGCGATCCGATTCATCATGCCTGTTTATGCAACCAAGCGTGTCGCTTCCATGCGTCAATACGAGTTTGCGGCAAATATCTTCAGTATAGTGATGGGTACCATTGCCATTACAGGTTTTATCGCCTCCCAGCTGCTCTAACCACATAGTTAGTAGGCACACAAACCATTATTTTTTACAGGGAGCCCTGCGCTCCCCCACGATGGTTTTGTAAGGGTTGCATGTACACAATAAGCACAATAGAGTTTACTATAGTGAACTTTTGTGCGTTTATTTTTTTAGTCTGTCTTTTCCGGGTTCTTGGAGCCATTTCCTGGGACTACACGACAGCAACACTAATTCGAGATTACGGTGAAAGGCAGTTATGGCCCTCAGCATCTTTGACATCTTCAAGATTGGAATTGGTCCTTCCAGCTCCCACACAGTTGGTCCTATGTGGGCCGGTCATCGTTTCCTGAATGATCTGCGTGAAAAAGACATTCTGGACAGTATCTCTTCTGTCCGTGTTGGTCTGTATGGCTCCCTGGCTCTGACTGGTAAAGGACACGCGACTGACAAGGCTACAATTCTGGGTCTGGCCGGTTACCGTCCTGATGATGCTGATCCGGATAAGGCTGATCAGGCTTTTGAAGACATCGTGAATAATGGTGTTCTGAAGCTGGCCGGTGAGCGCGAGATTCCATTCAACTACGACACCGAGATGGTGTTCCACTACGGTGAAGAGCTGGAACATCCAAACGGTATGCGCATTTACGCTGCTGACCAGAATGGCATCGTTGTTTATTACAAGACGTACCTTTCTATTGGCGGCGGCTTTGTTGTTTGTGCGGATGAGTACAACAACAAGGACAAGCAAAACAGCACTGAAGCTCCAACTGAAGGTGCTCCTAAAGTTCCTTACCCGTTCAACACTGCTGCAGAACTTCTGTGCCTCTGTGAGCAGAACGAGATGTCCATCGCTGACCTGGTTATCGCCAACGAGCGAGCACTGACTGGTGGCGATGCAGATGCTGTATACGCCAACATCGATGCGATCTGGGACGTTATGCGCAACTGTATCGACCGTGGTCTGCGCATGGAAGGTATCCTGCCTATCAGCAATATGAAGCGCCGCGCTTCTACTATGCACCAGCAGCTGATGGCCAACCCTGAAGCGATGCTGAAAGATCACTTCTCCATTATGGATTGGGTGACCCTGTTCGCCATGGCTGTTAATGAAGAGAACGCCTGCGGTGGTCGTGTTGTGACTGCTCCTACAAACGGTGCTGCCGGTATTATCCCCGCAGTGCTGGCTTACTACACCCGTTTCATCGATGGTGCTGATCAGAAGGGTACCCGTGATTTTATCGCGACAGCCGCTGCTATCGGCATGCTGTACAAGATGAACGCAACGATCTCCGGTGCTGAAGCTGGCTGTCAGGCTGAAGTTGGTTCTGCCTGCTCCATGGCTGCTGGCGCACTGGCTGCAGTTATGGGCGGTAACGTTCACCAGGTTGAGAATGCTGCAGAAATCGGTATGGAGCACAACCTGGGTATGACCTGCGATCCAATCGGTGGTCTGGTTCAGGTTCCCTGCATCGAACGTAACGGCATGGCGGCTATCAAGGCGATCACTGCTACCCGCATGGCTCTGCGTGGTGATGGTAACCACGAAGTTTCTCTGGATTCCTGTATCGAGACCATGTACCGCACAGGTCTGGATCTGCAGAGCAAGTACCGTGAAACTTCCACTGGTGGTTTGGCTGTCTTCGCCAAGCCTCAGTGTGTAGCCTGAGACTCTGAGTCCTGAAACAAATGTGGTCACATTTGACGTTGTGAATACAAGCTGTTTCTAAAAGAAACCCGCACCATCTGTTGCGGGTTTCTTTATATGGCTAAAAGAGTGCAAATATCTCCTTATGGGATATGCGTACTACTATTGACTGCAGAAAAACAACTGTAGTTTCGACATAGATGTACAGGCGTATTCTGCTGATTATTGCCGGATTCTTGCTGGCAGGCCTCAATATCACCACAGTTTCCTATGCTGGAACTGACTTCACCCTGATCATACTGAAGGGAATTCGCAGGGGAGGGAAGCTGCTGGATATCGACGAGAATACATCCCCAGAGGCCCCTCAATCTTTTGATATCCCTTTTCAATGTATCTATCTGGAAAAAATTCGCCCAACTGAGCTGCTGTCAGATTGTGGTGAGTACCTGGCAGAACGCATAAAAGAAAACCTTGGCACCGATGGCACTGTTTGGTTTGAAGAACAAGGTGATCTTGAGGTTGAGCAGAAACCTGAGTGGACCAAAAAGATTTATCGTTTTCATTCTGATGCTAATGCCGTAGGTGTGTTCTGGCTGCTGGATGGCGTGAACTTCTTTCGAATATTTGACCCACCTGAAAAATATGGGGACGAACCGCCGTCACCAGATATGGCGACCATTGCAGCTGCCGAGTATATGCTGCTGCCTTTGAGCAGTCGCATAATTCATACAAGAGGCTGGCTCAATATTCAGATCAAAGTCGTACTTAGAGATGAGCTGGCACTGATCCTGCTCTGTAATAAAGACGGCAATGTTCAGGAGGCTATCCGGGTCACTCAATCACCGAGAGGGCTGGTTCTGCGTCCCAGAAGCGTTGAGGGAAATGTTGATGATCTGGTGAAAAGTTTTGAGCAGAGTTGCTCAATATCGCCGCTTATGAGAGGGCAAAGGCGTTATTGTCGAGAGTCTGCGGTTGTTGATCTTGAACTGTTCAAGAGAACTGTCATTGCGAAAATGAAAAAAATTGAAGGTTTTAAAACCCTGAAGGAAATAGGACAGGGCTCGTATTCATTTGTCGTTAGCGGATATCTGCCGGGAGAGCGTCAGATGGTTGCCTGTAAAACCTCTCTGGGTGGCTCTGAGAATGATCAGTCAGTTATTCGTGAAGCTTTGCTTCTTCAACATTTGTCCCACCCTAATCTTGTGAGACTTTTGGGTGCAGATATTTCCAGCACTTTTACTCCTCGTATTTTTTTAACATTTGCAACAGGCAAATCTTTGGAAGCGATTCTTAAAGAAACGAGTCTCGATGAAGCCAAAATCTGGAAAGTGATTTCTAAAACAGCAGCCGCTCTTGGATATCTTCATGGGCAGGATATTGTCCATTTGGATATCAAACCGGGAAATATCATGGTTCTATATCTTTCTGAAATAGCAGCTGAGGAAGCAATCGTTACAGTTATCGATTTAGGTCTGGCCAGGAGCATTGAAGAGAAAAGGAAACTGAGAGCCAGTGCTGGAACCCCCAAATATATGCCTCCAGAAGGTTTGCGAGGGGAGGTGTTTGATGGGCGTATGTTTGATGTCTGGGGAATGGGTTCAACAACCTACGAGGCTGTGATCGGAGGAACAATGTACGAGGATGCCCCTGACAAAAGAAATGTCCGTAACATGGGGAAGCGAATGAAAAGGATGGAGCTGTATACGCAGGATGCACTGGGGAAGTTAAATCAAAAATCAGGTTTACAAGGTTTTATAGGAAAAACCTGCAAATTTGAGCCTGATGAGCGTTCTTCCATCAGAGATTTGCAGGCGACTGATCCGTGGCTGAGAGGAAAATTTCTTAACTCAAATGAGCCAGCTTGTTTGCTAACACGACAACAGCAAGGAAAACTTGAGATAAATATTCCTTTCTAATTGCTCCTGAGAGCATCTCAAAACTCATATGAAAACCTGAAAAGTTTGATATTGCACAGTAATAGGTCAATTTTCACTCTCATAAATTTTCTTGCAGACTCTAGAAATGCACTCGTTAGCATCCTTGGTCTGACCTCGTAGTCGCTTCCAGAATGGAAGTATTGTCTTCTCCTGAGCAAGTCATAGTGAAAAATGGAGAGGGCGGTTGCCTGATTTTTTATTGGCAAAATATCTTGATTTTCTCTCTCACTTTAAGCCGTATGGTTCTGCAGTGTGCAACCACTTACCCAAGTTTTTTTACGGATAATTTACCTCAAAAAATTCGGGTCAAGTGTGGCTTGTCAATATTGAAGAGTGAAATTATTTCGTTCACTATGCGCGTCCGAAAACACCCCATATAGTGCCCGGTGTATTTTTGTACACTATATATGGGTGTTTGACCTTGTCCTGCCTTGATCGTATCCCGGAGTGAAAAGCACATGATCGACATCATCAAGCGTGATGGCTCGCGCCAGCGTTTCGACGACAACCGCATCGTAAAAGCCGTGGCCAGTGCCATGAATGATGCTGGTCTGAGAGATGATGATTTTGCTCGATCGGTATCTTCAACTGTACGTAATCACTTCGAAGGTAAGGGTACTGTGGATATCTATGATCTGCAGTCCAAGGTGGAAAATGTCATGATGCAAAGCCGCTACAAAGATGCCGCTCGCAGCTACATTGAGTTCCGCCGTACCCGTGATATTGAGCGTGAATCCCGCAACGTTCTGAACAAGGAAATTCTCGGCATTATCAATCAGGATGATGAACAGCTCCTGAACGAGAATGCCAATAAAGATGGTAAAATCATTCCGACCCAGCGAGATCTGCTGGCTGGCGTTGTCGCCCGCCATTACGCCAAGCAGCATATTCTTCCGCGTCATGTGACCGAGGCTCATGACCGTGGAGAGATTCACTACCATGATCTGGATTACTCTCCCTTCTTCCCGATGTTCAACTGCATGCTGATTGACGTAGAAGGCATGCTCAAGAAGGGCTTCAAGATGGGCAATGCGGAGATCGAAGAACCTCGCTCCATCCTGACTGCCACGGCGATTACCGCTCAGATTATTGCCCAGGTTTCCAGCCATATTTATGGTGGCACCAGCATCAATGAAATTGATCGTATTCACGCACCTTATGTCCGCAAGACCTTTGAAAAGCACCTGGAGCAGGGGATTCGCTGGATCGGTGATGAGGAAAAAGCAAAGGCCTACGCCGAAGAGAGAACCGAAAAAGACTGCTTCGATGCTTACCAGGCGCTGGAGTATGAAATCAACACTCTGCACACTGCTAATGGCCAAACGCCTTTCGTAACCTTCGGCTTTGGTCTGGGAACCAGCTGGGAAGAGCGTCTGGTACAGAAGTCCATTCTCAAGAACCGCATTCGTGGCCTTGGTAAGAACAAGAAGACTCCTGTATTCCCCAAGCTGGTTTTTGCTATTCGTCGCGGGGTGAACAGCAACAAGGAAGACCCTAACTACGATATCAAACAGCTGGCACTGGAATGTGCAACCAAGCGCATGTATCCGGATATTCTCAACTACGACAAGCTGGTTGAAGTGACGGGCAGCTTCAAGACTCCAATGGGTTGCCGCTCATTCCTGGGTGTTTATGAAGAAAATGGCGAACTGGTTCATGACGGACGAAACAACTTGGGTGTTGTCTCCCTGAACCTGCCTCGCATTGCGATTGAAGCCAAAGGCTGTGAAGAAGAGTTCTACAGAATTCTGGAAAAGCGTCTGGCGGTTGCCAAAGATGCACTTATGACCCGAATTCAGCGTCTGGATAATGTCCGCGCCAGTGTCGCCCCCATCCTCTACGTGGAAGGAGCCTGCGGTGTTCGCTTGAAGCCGGAAGAGAAGATCAGCGAGATTTTCAAAAACGGCCGGGCCAGTATTTCTCTGGGTTATATCGGTGTTCATGAAACCATCAATGCTCTCTACAGTGACGGGCATATCTATGAGAGTGAGCAGCTGCAGAAGAAAGGCATTCAGCTGGTTAAATATCTGCGCAATGCGGTGAACGGCTGGAAAGCTGAAACGGGTTATGGATTCAGCCTCTACTCCACCCCCAGCGAAAGCCTGTGTGACCGCTTCTGCCGCCTGGACAAGAAAGAGTTTGGCATTATTGAGGGCGTGACTGGCAAGGGATACTACACCAACTCTTTCCACCTGGATGTGGAACAAAAAGCCACACCTTATGACAAGGTGGATTTCGAGATGGATTACCCCATGCACGCCTCAGGTGGCTTTATCTGCTACGGGGAATTCCCGAATATGCAGCACAACATCAAGGCTTTGGAGTCCGTCTGGGATTATACCTATGACCGCGTTCCGTATTACGGTACCAATACACCAATTGATATCTGCTACAAGTGTGATTACGAAGGTGAGTTCCTGGCAACAGCCCGTGGTTTTGAGTGCCCATCCTGTCAGAACCGGGACTCCACCAAGATGTCTGTAACCCGTCGTGTTTGTGGTTACCTTGGTCAGCCAAACAGTCGTCCATTTATCAAGGGCAAGCAGGAAGAAGTGACCCGCCGGGTTAAGCACCTCTAATCTGAGAGCAGAATGAACTACCACAACTACTATTCCCTTGATGTAGTGAATGGTGAAGGAACCCGGTGCACACTGTTTGTAAGTGGTTGCGAACATAAGTGTGTCGGGTGTCATAACGCATCTACTATCAAACCTGAGTCAGGCCATCCTTATACTCAGGAACTGGAAGATCAGATCATCAAGGATCTGGGCGACAGCCGGATTCACAGGGACGGATTATCACTTTCAGGTGGTGACCCATTGTATCCCGGTAATCTGGACGATATTGGACGGCTGGTGCGCAGGGTAAAGGAGGCTTACCCCGATAAGAATATCTGGCTCTGGACCGGCTATATCCAAGAAAAACTTTCAGAAAGACAGAAGGAAATTGTTCAGTATGTGGATGTGTTGATTGATGGGCCTTACGTTCAGACCGAACGTGATCTGACACTTCCCTGGCGAGGGAGCCGGAACCAGCGAATGATATATATGTTAGCTGAACATTGAAATGAGGTGAGGTGAGGGCTCACACCCTGATGCTTCTCGGAAGGTTTTGATTCGGCAGGATAAAACTGTCCTGTAGACATATCTTGATCGGCAACCTGTTCACCTTTGGCTGATGATGGCCATTGTCTCCAAAGGACTGATAATGTTCAAGGGGGTAGGCTGTCTTGGCATGCATCCCCGAACATTGAGCTACATGGTCGTCGGGCTCCCCGATTTCTCTATCAATGGCGAAATTGAATGCCCTGCCACACTTATCGCATTTAACCATTAATCTTTGAGGGGATACTGCTCTCTTTTCGGATGAAGCTCTGGATTTGGTTAGTTTATTAATGCGTTGATCCACGCCATGTTTGTCCCATGATTTTGCTTTAGAGGTTGAAAAATCTTTCCAGGTTTCTTCCTCTTTTGGAAAAGTTCTTTCCAGAATTTTTGTTGATGTTGCATATTCCGACATCACTTGAACGCCCATTCTGGTAACGCTTGAACACTTTTTCGTAATTTCCAGAATCCTGGATTTTTCAGGCCCCAAAAGCTCTCTTGTGCATTGATTTCCTTGAACTTTGGCCGTTGCCCTTCCTAACCACGGAGGGCAGCAGCCATGTCTGACAACAGGATTTCCATGCGTAAACTCAAAGACGTTCTCAGAATGCACTACGAGAACAACCTCAGTACTCGCCAGATTTCTCGCTGTGTCCGAGTCAGTGTGGGCACAGTTTCTAACTACCTCCGCCTGTTTCGGGAAGCTGGATTGGGTTGGCCCCTACCGAACGATTTCAGCGAAACGGCACTGGCGGCATCCCCGTTTCCCGAAGCCCCGTTGCCTAACCGCAAAGGATTGGTCGATCCGGATTGGCCCAGATCTTTGTCGCCGTACTGGGTGCCTCCAGTTATACCTATGCCGAAGCCACCCTGAGCCAGAAGTCTGAAGATTGGCTTGGCTCCCATGTGCGCGCCTTCGAGTTCTTTGGTGGTGTACCGGACATGCTTGTTCCCGACAATCTCAAAAATGGTGTCAGTCAGGCCTGCCGGTATGAACCAGACCTCAACCCTGCTTACCAGCATCTGGCCAACCATTATAAGGTTGCGGTCATACCAGCCCGTTCCTATAAGCCCAAAGATAAAGCCAAGGCAGAGGTGGGTGTTCAGGTTGTCGAGCGCTGGATACTGGCCCGCCTGCGCCATGAAACCTTCTTCACACTGGGAGAACTCAATATCCGGATACGGGAGCTACTGACGGAATTGAATTGCAAATCCTTCAAACGGCTTCCCGGCACCCGGCGCAGCGCCTTCGAACAACTGGATGAACCGCTTGCAAATAACTCCAGAAGATCTGTCAAACTACGTAGACTTCCTTGCAAAAGGTCAACACTTCAAAAAACAGGTTTCCCTCTGAGTTTGCAGCTAAATATTGTTCACTTTGAATTCATAAACAAACAGCTTCTCTCGCATTTTGAGCCAGGTTATAAGCGCAAACATGGCTCATACCCCATTCAAGATTTGCAGAGAAACCCAAAATCAGAAACCATACTTGATGGCGAGTGCGTTATATATTCAGAAAAAGGAAAGTATCTTTTTTTCTTCCAGAAAGGGTTGGGGTTTATAGTGCAAATAAAAAAGAGGAACAAAAAAACGAACGTAGAAAGAAGCAGTACCTTCTGCAGTTTCTGGCTTAAAGCCTGGTGCGCACATTCCCTCGAAAAGGTCCGTTTTCGTCTAGCTCCAGAAGGATCTGTGCGTGTAAGCGCTTGTGGCGAGCAGCCTTGCTTTTGACCAGCGCTTTGAGTGAGAGCTGTTCTGCTAGCTGGATATGGTATTTGACAGGTATGATTTGAAAAATTCCAAATCATGCCTATTTTCGAGTTTGCTTTCCTTGGCAGAAGTCAAAAGCAAGGAAATGATGTACTAGGCTACTGTTGGCTGAACAACAGGTCTGTTCCTTCATCAAAATACGACCAGGTTTGAATACCTGCGGTTGCAGGCGGTGTGTGTGGAATTTAGACAACAAAATTCCGTACCCGCAGAGCGGGTGTATTACCCGGCGACCGCAAACCCGAAGGTTCACGGTCTCCGTGCTTTGTGCCACGACTGGCGTGGCGAGGAGGAAGGTGGGCCAACTCTCATCTGAGAGCATCACCATTTGCACGACCCGAAAGGGTGCTTCTACTCGGGCGAAGGTAAGTATATACTTACCTTCTAGACTAGAAACCACAAGGGTTTCTAGGGTTATAGCACGACTCTCGTCGCACTACATCATGCCACCCATACCACCCATACCACCCATGCCACCCATGCCGCCGCCCATATCAGGCATAGCAGGCTTGTCTTCAGGCAGTTCAGCAACCATGGCTTCGGTAGTGATCATCAGGCCAGCTACGGAAGCGGCAGCCTGCAGTGCAGAACGGGTTACCTTGGCAGGATCCAGGATACCCATTTCCATCATGTCACCGAATTCGCCGGTAGCAGCGTTGTAACCGAAGTTACCTTCACTGTTGCGAACCTTCTCAACGACTACAGAAGCTTCGTCGCCGGAGTTGGCAGCGATCTGACGGATAGGACCTTCCAGAGCCTTGAGTGCCAGTGCGATACCAGCTTCCTGCTCCTTGTTGATACCTTCAACAGAGATGTTGCTCAGAGCACGGATCAGGGCAACACCACCACCAGCAACTACGCCTTCTTCTACAGCAGCGCGGGTTGCGTGCAGAGCGTCTTCTACACGTGCCTTCTTCTCTTTCATTTCAACTTCAGAAGCAGCACCAACCTTTATCACGGCAACACCGCCGGCCAGCTTGGCTACACGCTCCTGCAGCTTCTCTTTGTCGTAATCGGAAGAAGAGTTCTCGATTTCAGTACGAATCTTAGCTACCTGAGCAGTAATATCTGCCTGGTTACCAGCACCGTCAACGATAGTGGTGTCTTCCTTGGTGATAACAATACGCTTGGCAGTACCCAGATCTTCCAGAGTTACTTTCTCCAGGCTCATGCCGATCTCTTCAGATACAACAGTACCACCAGTCAGAATGGCAATATCAGAGAGCATGGCCTTGCGGCGGTCACCAAAACCAGGTGCCTTAACAGCGGAAACCTTAACGATACCACGCATGTTGTTCACAACCAGAGTTGCCAGAGCTTCGCCTTCAACATCTTCAGCGATGATCAGCAGAGGCTTACCAGCCTTGGCTACAGCTTCCAGAGTCGGCAGCAGATCACGGATGTTGGAGATCTTCTTGTCGAACAGCAGGATGAATGGGCTTTCCAGTTCAGCAGACATGCTTTCCTGGTTATTGATGAAGTAAGGAGACAGGTAACCGCGATCGAACTGCATGCCTTCTACAACGTCCAGTTCGTTTTCCAGGGAGTTACCTTCCTCAACGGTGATAACACCTTCCTTGCCAACTTTTTCCATTGCTTCAGCAATGATGGCACCAACGGTTTCGTCGGAGTTGGCGGAGATAGTACCTACCTGAGCGATAGCCTTGCTGTCTGCGCATGGAGTGGACATGTCCTGCAGCTGGGCAACAACAGCGGCAACAGCCTTGTCGATACCTCGCTTCAGATCCATTGGGTTCATGCCGGCAGCAACGTACTTCAGACCTTCGTTGACGATGGACTGAGCCAGTACGGTAGCGGTAGTGGTACCGTCACCCGCCTGATCGTTAGCCTGGGAAGCCACTTCCTTAACCAGCTGGGCACCCATGTTTTCGAACTTGTCTTTCAGTTCGATTTCCTTGGCTACGGAAACACCATCCTTAGTGATGGTAGGTGCGCCGAAGGATTTCTCCAGCAGTACGTTACGACCCTTGGGGCCCAGAGTTGCTTTTACAGCGTCAGCCAGGACGTTAACGCCCTCGAGCATCTTTTTGCGAGCTTCGTCGCCGAATGTGACTTGCTTGGCAGCCATCGTGATGTTCCTTGAATTGGGTTAATAGTCGCAGTTGAAAACCAGAGGTCTTCAGCTCTTACTCAGCTTCGACAACAGCCAGAATGTCAGACTCGGCCATCAGTACGTGCTCAACGCCATCGATCTTGATGGTGTTGGAATCGCTGTGGTAGCCACCGAATACGACCTTGTCACCCACCTTTACAACCAGCTCAACCACGTTGCCATTGTTGTCGATACGGCCAGCGCCGGTCGCAACAACTTCACCACGGTTAGTCTTCTCAGCCTTGCCTGGCAGTACAATACCGCCGGAAGAAGTAGTTTCACTTTCGAAACGGCGCACAAGCACCTGGTCGCGCAAAGGACGGAGCTTCATTGACAGTCTCTCCAACAGTTTTCTATTCCGCTGACTTAGCAGCTATTCCCAAAAATTTCCTTTCCAGGCCATATGATCCATACATGCCATAGGCTGGTCGGAAGTTACCGAAGTCTTAACCAGAAAATTCTGCATTAAGCCTTCAGTGTAAAGTGTTTGCCGACTTGTTTTTCGGCTGCCCGACTTGAGTGGGGGCGGGCTTTTCGCATTTCAACCCCTCCATGCAGAAAATTTACTCTTCTCTGCGATATTCCCCGTCAATCACATCTTTTCTCTGTGATTGACGAATAGTGTTCTCCCCAAAACCATTGTTTTCAGTGGTTGAGTCAAAACCTGCTCCGAAGCTGGCACCAAAACTGGCAGGCGATCGCGCGCCCATGCCCCCGGAAGTGTATACCTTGAAACGGGGGCTGCTGATCATTCGCTTGATCACCTTCCTGCGAATCGGGGCAATCAGACCACACAGGGCAATACAGTCAGTAATAAATCCGGGAGCAAGCAGCAGGGCACCACAGAAGGCAATAACCAGGCCTTCCATCATTTCCATGGCCGGGATTTCTCCACTGTTCATACGCTGGCGGGCTCGCATCAGGATGCTGAAACCTTCCTGACGCAGCAGAAACAGCCCCATAGAGGCAGTGAAGAGGATTAAACCTACGGTGGGTATAACACCGATCAGCCCTCCAACTTTTATAAGAATCATCAGCTCTGTTATGGGAAATAGAACCAGGAGGAAGAAACCCAGGCGCATTTGTTGTCTCCGTTAGTTACAGAGGCTATATGGCGCTAATGGGGGGGATTTCAAGGGTGGTAACAAGATGTTTACACTTTATTACCACCCTGCGAACTTATGTATAGACTGTCGAGTTATTGTTCTTTAACCAACTGCCAGAGGCCGCCACGCTCAAGCAACGCCCAGCGAACCAGCGCCATACCAGAAGCTTTCATAACGCTTTCCCTGCACCACTTTTAAAACAGTAAACCTGGGTTCTCAACCAGGAAATAAATCTCAGGCAGCGCGCGCCATTTTTACCAGAAACTGGCGAATATCACCGGCGGTTTTGGCAGTACCAGAGAAAGTCATGCGCACAATGCGCTTTCCAACTCTCACATAAAAGCCAAAAGGATCAACACCGGCCATTTTTGGTAAAACACCTTCAGGCACTTTTATTTCAAATTGACAACAGTAGGTCTGCAAGGCTTCCTGGTGATCAAGATTCATATGACTGATAACACTCTCTTCCACCTCACCGGCAAAGGGGTTAGCTTCAGCCGTCAGACTATTGTCCAACCAGTGAATATCACCAAAACCACCAATGTACCGGCTGCGCACAGGAACAATGCGGTAAAACTCAAAGTCATGAGTTTTATGGTAATCACACGACTCAGGAAAGAAGCTGTAATAGCGATTTATACTGACCGCATCAGTGATTTTCTCTGCATCACCAACCCAGGTCAGGCGCGCTCCAGTTTGAACATCATCAACATAAGACTGGGTAACAGTCAAAGACACCTTGCTGTTCTTTGATATGTTGCGTGTGTGCTGTGCAAGGTTACTGATTAAGATAACCGGGTAACCATCTGCATCCAGACAAAAAGGCACAACTGACCCGAATGGATATCCCTCCAGCACTCTGGACTGGGTTGAAAGAACACCAGATGTTTCAGAACGCAGAAATTCCCGAGCCTGTTTTGCCGAAGTCTGTTTATCGACCATTCATAAACCTTTGGATCTACTTATTTTCAGGTACATATTACAAATAAGAATGAGTGTCATTTGCAAGTTATCCTCAAAAACTTTTCCTAACTCCCCAATCTGCATAACAACTACCGGCTAGAAAACTGGTACTGATACAGATTACTTCACATTAGAAATGTTTATAAAATTTCCGATGGCTCGGATTTTCAAAGTTGTTTAGAGCGTCTGATATTAATAACTCACCCACTCAAACGCTTCTGATAAAAAGCATAACCGTACCCGACCACTTCTGCTCGCTGGTGATTAATTGATCAAACAGTATGGGAAAGATCAACAAATCGGTTCATCACAAAAGATAGAATTCCCGCATTGATGCAAGTGAGGACATGCAAACTATGGAACAAAGGGTGATTGCTGATCCAGCACCCCAGAATATTTTGGCTTCAGACAAGCCTGTAGAAATTGCCGACCGAGTCTGGTGGGTGGGGCACCTGATTCCTGATGATAATTTCCAATGTCATGTCTATCTCATTGAGCAGGGCACTGAGTCAGTTCTGATTGATCCCGGTTCAATGCTGACTATTGAGCAGACCCTGAAAAAAGTTGAGCAGGTCATCCCTCTTAATCATCTGAAATATATTATCTGCCAGCACCAAGACCCTGATATCACGGCGTCACTTCCCTACCTGGCCAAAAAACTTCAAAGCAAAGATGTTCACCTGGTGACCCACTGGCGCTCTCAGGCTCTGCTCAAGCATTACGGCCTGAATTTTCCGTTCTGGCTGGTTGACCGGCATAACTGGCAACTGGAACTGGAAGACCGTATGCTGAACTTTGTCTTCACACCTTATGCCCACTTCCCGGGAGCATTCTGCACATTTGACGGCAAAACCCGGGTGATGTTTTCCAGTGACCTGTTCGGTGGCTTTACCGAGAACCCAACTCTTATTGCTGAAGATGAAGCGTATTTCGAGTGCCTGCGACCATTTCATGAGCACTACATGCCATCCCGGGATATTCTGCAGTTTGCCCTGACCCAACTGCGTCAGTATCCCATCCGTATGATTGCACCACAGCATGGTTCAGTTATTCCGGAGCATCTGGTTGATTTCATGTTCAACCAGCTGCAACAGCTGGACTGTGGCCTGTACCTGCTGATGCAGGAGCAGGGACATGCCTTCAAGAAACTGTCCCAGCTGAACCAGACACTGCGGGATATTACTGACACGATGCTGCTTTATCGGGATTTCAAAGATATTGCCAGCACCCTCAGAAATATTATTCAGCGAGATCTACCAGTGGCATCACTGGAATTTTTCGCACTGGATTCCAACGACTGCTGTGTCAGCTTTCTGCCCAAGCATCGCTACCTGGGCCACACCTGTACCCAGGATTGCTGCCCGGTTAAATACCTTGGCATTCACAAGCAGGACTGGCTGGACGAGGCCGAACAAGACCTCAATATCCAGCCAGCAGGAACTCCCGCCTATTCCCTGAAATATGAAAATAACAGGCTGGCACTGCTGGTTCCCCTGTTCGGTCCCAAGAGCCAACAGGCACGCCAGATGGTAAGAATCTGGCTGCACTACCCGACCCTACAGACTGATACTCTGAACCGCGTTATCTGCAGCCTGACAACCCCACTGCAGATCGCTTTGGAACGAGAGATGATCTATCGCGAGATAGAGAAAAATCGTAACGAAGCCTATCAGCGCTCCATCAGGGATCCACTGACCGGCTGTTTCACCCGTTACTATATGGAAGAAGCTGTTTCGCGGTTGTTTGCCCTCCACGACCGAGAAAAGGACAGCTGCCTGAGTGTAGTTATGATTGATATCGACTACTTCAAGCGAATCAATGATACCTGGGGACACACTCTGGGCGACGAAGCTCTGCAACAGATTGCCCTGACCTTGCGAGACAATATTAGGGACTCAGATATTCTGGTTCGTTACGGTGGAGAGGAGTTTCTTCTATGTATGCCTTTGTGTTCTCTTGATGAAGCTCGCAAAAAGGTAGAAAAGCTCCGCGAACTTATCAGTGCCCAACCCTTGGCAACACCCACAGGTGATCACAAGATAACCGCCAGTGCAGGTGCCGTGGAACGCCAGAGAGGGGAAAGCCTAGAACACGCATTGAGACGCGCTGACTATGCACTCTACAAGGCCAAGTACAACGGTCGCGACAGGCTCTGCGTAATAGAAGACTTAGAGCTAATTTCCAAGGAATTTATCGTCTGACCCTCCCAGCCGGGATGCGTATTCTTTCCTGTCCCGGCTATAAGTTTCTGGTCATACGCAAAATTTCAACTGAATTATCTTTTTCGAGTTTTCGCAAAATAGGCCTGCTGCTCAGGGGTTAACAGCGCTGACACAGATGCCTCTGTAAACGGTATTGTTCCCTTATCGTATATTTTCGTCTCCCTGAGTCGACCCAGAATTGAACAGCGGCGAGTTTCACCTGGCCTGACAGATTTCTGGATAAAGGGTTTCAATAACTGTCGATTACCCGCACGAATTCGCGCACATATTTCTGAGTTTACAGCCGTAGCGTATTTTTTCTGACTGGAAAGGGATTCAATCAACTCATCATCAGAGCACCACCAATAGCCTCTGATTTTCTCACGTTCCGACGAACTGAAATGTTCTCGCACAAACTTATATAAATTCTTCTCATCTGCAGGACAGTTCTTCCCACCAACAACAAAGCCAATTCCCGTCTTAGTAAATTCCTTAAGCAGTTCTTTTTTTGTTGTTTTTCCTGAAAGCCTTCTAAACACTATTGCCTTGATAGCACTCGGCTGGCCTCTTTTCGCTAAAACCGCTATGCCTTTACCCTCAACGCAGGCCCGCTTAGGCACAACCTGAAGATAGGAATTAATCAATTTCTCAACTTTTTTTTGGTCTGGCTCATCATAGCCGATAAATCCAGTTAATGACTCCAGGTCATACAGTTTCCATTCACACCTCCCTTCCCTTAAAGGATTAGGCATTCCAGCAGTACATAAGTTTGTGATCAGGGTCGAGCGATCACAGCCCGGATAAACAAGCACAGCACGCAAGCGATTAACAAGTAACAGATACCACCTTGCACGCTCTTCACCTGACTGCTTACCAATTTGATTTGCCAGCCACTCTAAGGGAACGGAATATGGTTCATCTTCTGGATTAATCAAACCTTTTTCGTAGCAGTACTGATAAATATCAGTCAAGGTACAACGTATACGTGTGCTGACTTGTTGATTGGCCTTCGACTCTCTTCGAAAAACTGTGCGAATATTTTCCACTGCAACGATTAGATCATTACATCCCCTCAGTCGAATCTTAAGATAAGTTATCATCACCTCTTCTTTATGACCTTGACAACGACATGCTTTCAATGCCTTTTTCAATGCAAACTGCCCATTTTTCAAATACTTCTCTTTTAAAAATATTTCACTCTGGGTCAGTTTGTAATGCCTTGTCGCAGGCTTAAATTTTCTTTGCCAGCGTTTTTCTAACAAATGGGTACATGAATCTTCTTTAAGCTCATTTAATTTCTGCCCAGTCAAAGCAACGATTGTCTGTTTTGCCAAGCTAGAATCTGTTTTGCTATCAAAAGGCCTCCGATACCTACTGCAACTGAAATCCGGGTTAGCAGTATAGAACCAAGTAATTTCATCATCTGAGTAGATATCTGTATCCGCAACAACACGATGTGTTACCGAATCTTCAGTAACAGGACAAGCTGACAGATACTTCACGTTTTGTTTTTTTGTAAGCCTGTCATCGAATGAGGAGTAAACTTTTACAGTAGGCTTAGAGGAATGGTTGATATAAAAAGCGTAATCATCTGGACGACACCCCAATTCTACCTTTCTTGCTACCATTTTTCCTTTAGAATCCTTACGGCGTACAGGAACCTCAACAGCTGACCAAATCACATGGCTGTCAGAACCCAGGCCAGCAAAGCGGTTCCCATCAATCAGCCAGTCCCTGAATTTCCCATCCGGCCCTTGGACTCTCATAGCCATGGTTCCAGATATTCTGGGTATCACACAATCTCCCTTGCGGAACACTGCAACCTTACGCTTTTGACTTTTGCCTCCTGCAAAGAGGCTTACCCCTGGCGCTGATCTCTTAATGCCTCTCTTTTGGCTTAGCCCAACACGCAGGGAGGTTGTTATACCGTTCTGATCCAATGACTGCATACGCTTGTAATCCCACACTTGCTTATGCCACTTTGACCAGCACTTCGGCGTATCACTCCTCCATAAGCAAGCATTCCTAACCGTAATGACAAAGGTCAAAAAACTTGTCGACCAAGCGCTTGCTTGGTAACCTCCTTGGCAAATTCTGATTTATAGGATTCCGGCAGTGGATAACAACAATCATTCCAACCCTGCAAAGATAGTCCGAATCGGTTGTGCCAGCGCATTCTGGGGCGACACCGAAACCGCCGCCCACCAGCTGATTAAAAAAGCCGATCTTGATTACTTGGTTTTTGACTACCTGGCTGAAGTCACCATGTCGATCATGGCCGGTGCCAGGATGAAAGATCCTGCAGCAGGCTATGCACCTGACTTTGTGAAATATGCTCTGAAGCCGGTTCTTTCAGAGATTGCCAGCAAAAACATTAAAGTGATCAGTAATGCTGGCGGCGTGAATCCCAGCTCTTGCCGGGATGCTCTCGAAGCACTCATTAAAGAAGCTGGGCTTGACCTGAAAGTTGCACTTGTTCTTGGTGATGATCTGCTTCCCAGAGCCAAAGAGCTTAAGAAGTCCGGTATCACCGAGATGTTCACTGGCGAGGAACTTCCCCCAAGCACAGTGACTATGAATGCCTACCTTGGAGCTGCCCCTATCGTTCAGGCTCTGCATGATGGCGCAGATATCGTGATTACCGGTCGGGTTGCCGACAGTGCACTGGTCACTGCCCCACTGGTTTATGAGTTTGACTGGAACATGAACGACTACTGCCGACTGGCCCAGGCAAGTCTTGCCGGACATATTATTGAATGTGGTGCCCAGTGTACCGGCGGAAACTATACCGACTGGGAAACGGTTGCAGACGGTTTCGATGATATGGGCTTCCCGATTGCCGAGTGTGAAGCAGATGGCTCATTCACAATCACCAAGCCGGAAGGAACAGGCGGTGCTGTTAACTGTCAGACAGTTGGCGAACAGCTGGTTTATGAAATTGGTGATCCAAGAGCCTATTACCTGCCGGATGTTGTCTGTAATTTTTCGCATGTTGACCTTGAGCAGGTTGGAGACGACAGGGTTCGGGTAACCGGTGCTGTTGGTTTTGCTCCTACAAAAGAATACAAGGTTTCTGCCACCTGGATGGATGGCTTTAAATGCACAGCTGCGTTTCTAATGGCAGGTATCGATGCCCGTAAGAAGGGTGAAACCGTCGCCAACGCCATCCTTTCAAAAACCAGTCGCCTGTTTGAAGAACGTGGTTTGGGTGAATACAGCGACCATTGCATTGAAATACTGGGCAGTGAAGCCACTTATGGTGAAAAATCACAAAGTCAGGACACCCGTGAGGTTGTGGTCAAACTGACAGTTTCCCACCCCAACAAGCAGGCCCTTGTTTTGTTCTCCCGCGAAATTGCCCAGGCGGCAACGGCAATGGCTCCTGGGATCACTGGAGTTCTTGGCGGACGCCCAAGTGTCTGGCCGGTGATTCGCCTCTGGTCCTGCCTTGTGGATAAGGATCAAGTGAAAGTTCAGGTGGAATCTGGCGGCGACACAACAGATATCGCTATCGAAGAGGGCCAGGATTTTGAACCTCCTGGCGACCAGTCAGCCATGGAGTTTATTCCTGAAGCCGCTGGCGATTTCACAGCCACTCTTCCTCTTGTCAAGCTGGCCGTCGCCCGGTCTGGAGATAAAGGCAACCATGCCAATATCGGAGTCATCGCCCGCAAGCATGAATACCTGCCGTTTATCACCAGTGCTTTAACAGAAGACACTGTTGCAGACTGGATGAAACATGTTCTTGACCCGGACACTGGCAAAGTCACCCGCTGGATTATGCCGGGCATACATGGTTTTAACTTCCTGCTGGAAAACAGCCTGGGCGGAGGCGGTGTCGCCAGCCTGCGCATTGATCCGCAGGGGAAAGCTTTTGCTCAACAGTTATTGGAATTTCCAATTCCGGTTCCTGATGAACTGGCAAGGGATTTAGGCTGAACAGATTTCTTACTTAGCAAATAAAAGAATAATAATTCTGGAGTAGCCCATGTCACAGAAAACGCCTTATAAATCCATATTTCGGGATGATACCTTTCAGAATCGCACCATTATTGTGACAGGAGGAGGAAGTGGCATCGGGCGCTGTACGGCCCATGAACTAGCCTCACTTGGTGCTAATGTGGTGATTGTAGGTCGTAAGCAGGACAAGCTTGATCAGGTCGTTACCGAGATCACCGAAGATGGAGGCAAGGTCAGTGCCTGGTCCATGGATATCCGTGCTGAGGATGCGGTTAAAGCCACGATCAACGAAATCTATAACACCTTTGGTCCCATTCATGGACTGGTGAATAACGCCGGTGGACAGTTTCCATCGCCAATGGAACATATCAACAAGAAAGGTTTTGAGGCCGTTGTCGCCACTAACCTGACCGGCGGTTTTCTGGTTGCTCGGGAAGTGTATAACCGCTCCATGCATAAATACGGTGGAGCTGTGGTCAATATTACTGCTGATAACTGGGGCGGTATGCCGGGAATGGCACATTCGGGTGCAGCCCGTGCAGGAATGGATAACCTGACCAAAACCGCTGCTTACGAGTGGGGTCCAAGTGGAGTACGGGTCAATGCGGTGGCTCCCGGATGGGTAGCATCAAGCGGTATGGATACCTACGAAGGCGCAGTCAAAGCCATGATCCCCAAACTGAAAAACAGCGTCCCCCTGGGAAGACTGGCAACAGAAGCTGAAGTCAGTGCTGTTATCTGTTTCCTGCTCAGTGATGCAGCCTCTTTCGTCAATGGTGACACGATTAAAGTGGATGGAGGTGCACCACTTGGCAGCAATATCTGGCCTCTTCGTCCGGCCAGCGATAACAGCAAAGCCTGGGACGGTTTTCACAGGGCAACTGTTCCTGATGTTTTAAAAGCCCCTGAAGTCCTGAAGGATAAAGGGGAATAACCTATGCCTGTTCTGGAATCACTAATAAATACAAACAGCCAAAGCTTTCAGGAAAACCGCGAGGTTATGGAGCAGCATATCCGTACCTTTCGGGATATTGAGAAACTGATCGAAGATAAAGCCTGGGCAAAGAAAGAGAAGTACGCCAAGCGAGGACAGCTTCTTCCCCGTGAACGACTGGAACTGTTAATCGACCCTGATCGTCCATTTGTGGAGCTCTCATCACTCGCCGGTTACAAGATGTATGGCGACAAAGATGGCAGTACCGCAGGTGGTAGCTCCCTGGCCGGTATCGGTTATGTCTCCGGTGTTCGCTGCGTCATTATGGTGGATAACTATGCCATCAAGGGCGGAACCATCACGCCCATCGGCTTGCAAAAACGACTTCGTCTACAGCAGATTGCTCTTGAGAACAAGCTGCCTATGGTGGCCCTGTCCCAAAGTGGCGGAGCCGATCTGAACCATGCGGTTGAAACCTTCTCACCCGGTGGCCGTGCTTTTTATAACCAGGCCCGTATGTCGGCAGTCGGTATTCCACAGATTACAGTTGTCCATGGCAGTGCCACCGCCGGTGGTGCTTATCAGCCCGGCCTTTCTGATTACACAGTCATGGTGCGCAGGCAGGCCACCATGTACCTGGCAGGCCCTCCCCTTCTGAAAGCTGCTACTGGCGAAGTGGCTACTGACGAAGAGCTGGGCGGTGCAGAAATGCATTGCCAGACAGCAGGAACAGGGGAATATCTGGCAGAAGATGATCGCGACGCGATTCGTATTGTGCGTGAAATTCTGGCAGTTCTTCCCTGGCATAACAGTGAACAAGAACTGTCGTTTGACGAACCTCTTTACCCACCTTCCGAATTACCAGGCGTCATTCCAGTCGACTCAAAGATCCCCTACGATGTACGGGAAATTCTTGCCCGTATTGCCGACGGTTCACGTTTTCTGGAATTTAAAGGTGAGTATGACCAACAGACCGTCTGTGGCCATATCCACATTGAAGGTCAACCCTGCGGCATTATCGGCAATAACGGCCCGATTACTCCTGAAGGTGCAACCAAGGCCGCTCAGTTTATCCAGACTCTTGATCAAAGCGGAATCCCCCTTCTCTTCCTGCATAACACCACTGGTTTTATGGTCGGAACAGAGGTTGAGCGCAACGGTATTATCAAGCATGGCTCCAAGATGATTCAGGCTGTTGCCAATGCCCGAGTCCCACGAATCAGTATCGTTATTGGCGGTTCCTATGGAGCCGGAAACTATGCCATGTGTGGCCGCGGTTTTGATCCACGTTTTCTGTTCGCCTGGCCTAACAGCACTACGGCGGTTATGGGTGCAGCCCAGGCCGGAAAAGTTCTTCGTATCGTCGCTGAAGCCAAGGCCGAACGAATGGGTCAGAAAATTCCAGCCGAAATGATTGATGCCATGGAGCAGAAAACAGTTGCCCAGATGACTGAAGGCTCCTCTGCCCTGGCCTGTACTGCCCGAATGCTGGATGACGGTCTGATCGACCCGAAGGATACACGCAGAATTCTGTCTTATCTGCTGGATATCTGTCGTATAGCAGAAAGCCGACGACTGAACAGCAGCACATTTGGTGTCAACCGTTTCTAAAGCACTTCCAAAATAAGAACAACAATTAGGGTCAGGAGATAGTCCATGAAATTTACCCAGGAACATAAAGAGCTTCAGCGTACCACCCGCAGTTTTATTGATAACGAAATGAATCCCTTCACGGAGCAGTGGGAGCGTGAAGGCATTTTCCCGGCCCATAAACTGTTTAAAAAGCTGGGAGACCTTGGTCTGCTTGGTATCGCCAAACCCGAGAAGTTCGGTGGCCTGGGACTGGATTACAGCTACCAGGTTGCCTTTGCAGAAGAGCTTGGCACTGCACGCGCAGGTGGAGCAGCGCTGGCCATTGGCGTGCAGACCGATATGGCCACACCAGCCCTTGCCAAGTTTGGCAGTGATGAACTGAAAGAGGAGTTCCTGGCTCCTGCTATTCGTGGTGAAAAGGTGGCCTGTATTGGCGTTTCTGAACCGGGTGCGGGGTCGGATGTTGCAAGTGTGAAGACCACCGCCAAGAAAGATGGCGATGACTATGTTATCAACGGCACCAAGATGTGGATCACTACATCAACCCAGGCCGATTTTATGTGCCTGTTGGCCAACACCTCGGATGATAAGGTCCACAAGAATAAATCACTGATTGTTGTCCCCATGGACACTCCTGGAATCAGCTTCTCAGAGAAACTGAACAAGATGGGCATGCGCTCTTCCGATACTGCCCAGGTGTTCTTTGACGATGTCCGTGTTCCCCAGCGCAACAGGATCGGTGCCGAGGGCGCAGGCTTTATGATGCAGATGATCCAGTTTCAGGAAGAGCGCCTGTTCGGTGCTGCCATGGCCGTGAAAGGTCTGGAGCAGTGTATAAACGACACCATTACCTACTGCCGAGAGCGCCATACCTTTGGCCAGCCACTGATTAACAATCAATATGTTCACTTCCGTCTGGCTGAGCTGCAGACAGAAGTCGAAGCCCTGCGTGCTCTGATCTACCAGGCCACAGAAACCTATGTAAATGGTGGCGATGTTCTGACTCTTGCCTCTATGGCCAAACTGAAGGCGGGTCGACTCTCCAGAGAAGTCACCGACAGCTGTCTGCAGTTCTGGGGAGGTATGGGTTATATGATGGAGAACGACGTCAATCGGGTTTACCGGGATATGCGCCTGACTTCCATTGGCGGTGGTGCTGATGAAATCATGCTTGGCATTATCTGCAAGATGATGGGAACACTACCCGGCAAGCGCGGCTAATCAGGAGTACTCAGCATGACTTTTCCTGAATGTGAATGTCTGGAGTTAACCCAGAAAGGGCCAGCGCTGTTTGTAACCTTTAACCGCCCGAAAGTGCGCAATGCGCTGAGCCTGAATATGGTAAAGGAGCTGCTGGCTGTCTTTGATTCGGTTCTGCTCAGTCCGGAAATCAGGGTTATGGTGCTGCGAGGGGCCGGCGGTCATTTCTGTGCCGGCGGAGATATCAAGGATATGGCCTCTGCCCGCACCAGAACCAGCGAAGGTGAAACCGATTCTTTCTATATCCTGAACCGCACTTTCGGTTACCTGCTGGAAACTGCCGAGCAGTTACCTCAGGTTCTGGTCTGCGCCCTTGAAGGTTCGGTGATGGGTGGAGGATTTGGGCTGGCCTGCATCTCTGATGTTGCCCTGACCCATAAAGATGCCAGCTTTGCCCTGCCAGAAACCGGCCTTGGTATTACTCCGGCTCAAATTGCCCCATTTGTTGTCAAGCGCATAGGCCTTACCCAGGCTCGGCGTCTTGCTCTGCTGGGAGAGAAGTTCAACGGTGCTGAATCTGTGAGACTGGGGATTACTCACAGCGTTTTTGACTCAGTGGAAGAGATGGAGCAGGAGCTGGACAGTGTCATTGAAAAGGTTCACCGCTGCGCCCCTGGAGCCAATGCCACAACCAAGCAGCTGATGCTCTCGGTTGGACAGGTGCCCATGAAAGAGCTTCTGGACAGTGCCGCACGTGATTTCTCCAATGCTATCCAGGGGCCGGAAGGAACCGAAGGCACCATGGCTTTTGTGCAGAAGCGCCTGCCAGCCTGGGCGGAAGTCAAAACAGGGGAAGAAGAATGACAATATCAAATTACTTCTCCAAGGTTTTAATTGCCAACCGAGGAGAAATCGCCTGCCGGGTTATTCGAACTGCTGGCGAAATGGGTTACAGGACAGTTGCCGTCTACAGTGAAGCGGATGCCGGTGCACCACATGTCAACATGGCAGATCAGGCTGTCTGCATTGGCCCTGCTCCTGTTGGGGAATCTTACCTCTGTATTGAAAAGATTATTGATGCTGCCAGGCGTACCGGTGCCGATGCAGTTCATCCGGGTTACGGCTTTCTTTCAGAAAATCCGGACTTTGCTGCTGCCTGTAAAGAAGCAGGCATTACTCTGGTCGGCCCACCTGTATCTGCCATTGCCCTGATGGGGAGTAAAAGACAATCCAAGATTGCTATGGAACAGGCTGGCGTTCCCTGTATTCCAGGTTATCAGGGGGATGCACAGGATGATGAAACCCTGATTAAGGAAGCGGCACGTATTGGTTTTCCACTGATGATAAAAGCATCAGCTGGCGGTGGCGGCCGTGGTATGCGGCTGGTGTTTGATGATTCAAACCTCGCTGAACAGATGAAAAGCGCCCGCAGCGAAGCGACCAGTGCCTTTGGCAGCGGAGAGCTTATTCTTGAGCGGGCCCTGATGGAACCACGCCATGTGGAAATTCAGGTTTTCGCGGATACACATGGAAAGGTTGTCTATCTGGGTGAACGTGACTGCTCCATCCAGCGCCGTCACCAAAAGGTTGTTGAGGAGGCACCCTCACCCGCGGTGAATAGCGAACTGCGTAAACAGATGGGTGAAGCGGCTGTTCTGGCAGCCCGTACCTGTGATTATGTTGGCGCAGGGACTGTTGAGTTTCTGCTAGACAAAGATGGCAGCTTCTACTTTCTGGAAATGAATACGCGCCTGCAGGTTGAGCATCCTGTCACGGAACTGATCACCGGAACAGATCTGGTCGCCTGGCAGCTTGATATTGCTGCGGGTAAACCTCTACCAATGACACAGGATGAAATCCAGCTGACCGGTCATGCCATGGAAGTTCGCCTGTACGCTGAAGACCCTGCCCAGAACTTTATGCCTCAAACCGGGTTGATTCAGCAGTGGGCTCCAGCGCATGGGCATGGCGTTCGCATTGATGATGGTATCCAGACCGGACAGGTCGTCACCTCTCACTATGACCCGATGCTGGCCAAGATTATTACCTGGGGGGAGGACCGTGAAGAAGCCCGCCGCAAACTGATCAAAGCCGTTGAAGATACAACCCTTCTTGGTATGCATTCCAATAAAGCCTGGCTTGCTGCCATTCTTCAGCACTCCACCTTTGCCAATGGAGAGGCTACGACAGCCTTTATTGAACAACATGGTGAAGAGCAGTCCCTGCAGCCCAAAGAGCCTGATCTGGCACTGAGCGGACTGGCTGCGCTCCTGCTGCGGGATAGAAACACCAGAACATCAGCCTGGCGCAGCACGGGTGGAAACCGCTTTGAAAGCAAAGTCAGCACTTCTGATTCCAGCCAGTTGCTGACTCTGACCTCCTCAGCCGAAGATGAGTGGCAGGTTATCGAAGGGGAGGGAACCGCTCAGATCGCTATCCATCAGCGGGATAATAACAGCTGTCTGTGCAGTCTTAATGGTATCCGCCAAACTGTTCGCTTTTCATGCAGTGGAAACGATTTGTGGCTAGACACAGGCGACAGTTGCCACGTTTTTCAGGATCATACCCTGTCCCCCGCCAGAGCCAGTGAAGGAGCAGGTTCAGGTGAAATTCGTGCCAGTATGGATGGTTTGATTGTCGATGTGCTGGTTTCCAAAGGGGAGAACGTCACCCGTGGCCAGACCATTCTGGTTCTGGAAGCAATGAAAATGGAGCACCCGCTGAAAGCCGGATGTGATGGCGTGCTAAGGGATATTTCCGTGGCATCCGGTGAGCAGGTTAAAGGACGGCAGCTGCTGGCGACTGTAAGCAGTGAAGAAGCAGCCTAGGAAGATATGACAGAGAAAACAGCAAAACTGGCAGATCCGGAAAGCGCAAAAGGTCGCTTGCTTACCGCTGCGGCGCGTCTGTTTCGCACCAAAGGCTATGAGCGTACAACTGTTCGGGATATTGCTCAGGAGGTCGGAATTCTCTCGGGCAGTATTTTTCATCACTTCCGCAACAAGGATGACATCTTGCGGGCAGTGATGAGCGAGTGTGTAGAAAGATTGCTGGTTCAAATGGAACATGCGCTTAAGGGGATTTCCAACCCGCAAGACCGCCTGCGCGCCATGATCCGCTGTGAGCTTAACGCTATTCTTGGCCAGCAGGGCAACGCCCTGACCGTACTGGTTTTTGAGTGGCGGGCATTGTCTGACGAGAGTCAGAAGGCCCTGCTGGAGAAACGCCATGCTTATGAGCGCCTCTGGCAGAATGAATTGAAGAATGCCCAGAACGATTTGCGGGCAGATGTCGACCCACTGGTGTTGCGGCGTTTTCTTCATGGGGCTTTATACTGGACAACCCACTGGTATCAGGAGGGTGGGGATTTCAACCTGGATGATTTGACTGAACAGGCCATGCGGCTGATTACAGACTGAGCCTAAATCAGGAAACAACCGCTTCATAAAAACCAGAACAACGATAAATAGAAGAGCAGAGCAGTTATGAACACATCACAAAAACAGGAAATCTCCCTGAATAAACGCACCATTTTTATCACTGGTGCCAGCCGGGGTATTGGCCGGGAAATAGCCCTTCGTTGCGCACGGGAAGGGGCCAATATTGTTATTGCCGCCAAGTCTGATGCCCCGCATCCCAAGCTACCGGGAACAATCTATACCGTGGCTGAAGAAGTTGCTGAAGCTGGAGGCCGGGCTCTGGCCATCAAGCTGGATGTGCGTGATGCCGAGCAGGTACAGAAAGCCATGCAGCAGGCAGCCGAACACTTTGGCGGAATTGATGTATTGGTGAATAACGCTGGTGCTATTAGCCTCACACCTGTCGAACATACGCCGGTAAAAAAATATGATCTGATGAACCAGATAAACGCAAGAGCCGTGTTTGTCTGCTCTCAGGCGGCATTGCCTTTCCTGAAGAAATCCGAAGCTGGCGGACATATTCTCAACCTGTCCCCTCCCCTGAACCTTGCTGAAAAATGGCTGAAACCCTATGCCGCCTACACACTCAGCAAATATGGGATGACAATTCTTACCTTGGGCATGGCCGCCGAATTCAAGCGCTATGGTATTGCAGTGAATTCTCTCTGGCCAAAAACAACCATTTCAACAGCAGCTCTGACCCAGGTCGGTGATAACACCCTTGATGCCCGCAGCCGAACTCCTGCAGTTATGGCTGATGCTGCACGGGAGATTTTTGTTACCGCCAATCAGGCCCTGACAGGTCAGACCCTGATAGATGAGGATCTGCTTCGAGAACGGGGCTTTGAAGATTTTCTTCAGTATGCAGTGGATCCTGAGCAGGCTGATAATCAGTTTCCAGACCTATTTCTGGATTAAAGTCACCATCTATCAGCTCAACATCCTCCTCATCCATTCTGGCCAGGATCAATTGCATCCTGGCCAGTTCATCTTCCATATCCATCCGCTCAACTCTCAGGCTAGTCCCCTTGATCACACTTCTCGTGACATAGTGAATTAACATTCCAGCCACACTTCCCAGGAAGTAATGTATGGCACTGTTATAAGCATCAATTTCCATGTCAGTATATCCAGAGCGTATAAATGCCAGGTGTTTAACGGCACGCCACACGTTTAACCCTCGCAACTCCCCCCAGACTGAACGCGAAACCAACCAGATCACTGTTCCTGCCACATGACCAGTACCAAGAGCTTCAAGGACAAACCGCATATTCTCCTGATAGCTCATGTCATCGATAGCTTTTAACTGGCGCAGCATCAAATAGGACATTGTCATAGCTAAACCACTGTATAAGCCAGCGGCTGCGCCTGTTTTCCAGTAATGTGCTTCTTTCTGGAGAAGGGTACTGAAATGGCTAACGATTGGCCCCTTCAGCAAAAGGCCATCTACCAGGTTGATTGCCAGCATGGTCGCCAAAGAAGAGACAGCTGCAAAATCCGAGTCATTTTCATGTCTCTCAACCAGGCTTCTGGTCAGGCTGCGAATCCCGGAAAGTATGTCCTCCCTGGGGGGGATATCATCAAACTGGTAAGATAACTCATATTCGGTCCCAGCCGGGCCCCATTCATAATTCGCATCGGCAGATACCGTCGCAGCCAGCCAGCCTGTCAAGAAAATCCAGCTGATCTGCCGGTAAAGTCTGCCCATAGTTTTTGCCACGCTCGTACCGAAACGGGCCAGTATAGAAAAATCCTGCCAAAATGCGTTATCCAGCTCTCATCAATACTCATCAGCCATCATTTTTCTGATAATTGCACTGACCAAAGGCTTGGGCAGCACCCGTGCCAGCCTGATCAACCAGCATGGACATGGGGAAACAGATAGTTTGTACAGCAGGTATCTATCAAAATCCGGCACGCAGCCTTGGCAGCTGAATATGGCCCCTGCTGAGTAAAATCGGTTCAGTCCGTTGAGTTAGTATTTGAATCCAGCGTCGTGTCTTCCATGACAGGAAATCGGTAAAGGTAAATTGTGACGCATGTACCTGTTACTGCCAATACCAGGGCAACCCACCATTTCCCAACCAGAAATGCCGATAATCCAAGACTTGCCCACATAGTGATAACTGCCCGTTGCCTTATTTTTCGGGGGATACCCTGGTCGACCTGAAAGCTCTTCACTATAGAACCTAAATGGCGATGGTTGACCAGCCAGGTATGAAAGCGCGGAGAAGATCTGACAAAACAGAACCCGGCAAGAAGAAGGAACGGTGTTGTCGGCAGAATAGGAAGAAAAATCCCAATAATACCGAGAGCCACGGCAAGCCAACCACAAAGAATCAGTAACAGATGAGCGAGTTGTTTACGCATAGTTTGTTCGAAAAAGACTATAGCTATACATCCTACCGGCGCTCGCCTTCTTTTTTAATACCAAGAACCCATTTGGTACAAAACATTTAAAACTGTAGGAAATAAAAACCAAGATAAGACCAAATTTATTTACACAGCTACAGTATTAATACTAATATTTCTTCGCAATACTGCAGCATTTCACTCGGGTTTAATATGTCTGCCAACAAAGAAGAGAAACCTGCACCGGCAGGAGGCCAGATCAGCAGCAGAGACTCTCAACGAGTTAGTCGAGATAGTAAAGGCGCTACCTCTCAGCCATTACCTCACAAGCTGGAAAACCAGATCCTTCAACTGGAAAAGCTTCTCAGCAAGATACGTGATCCAATGAAGGTTCGCAGTTCTTCAAATTGACCGGGCTCTCTATATCATCTGTCAGGAACAGACAGCCCGGCTCAAAAGTCGCTATCTTTCAATCACGACGGTAAACCACAGATATCAATAATTCTTGAGCGTGCACTGTTTACCACGGCATACCCTTCCCTGATTGCGTCCCCCGCCCGGTCAAAATCCACCATACCAATATCCATTAGTCTTGGCGAAAGCTGCAGATCCGGCGGATCACCGGCCATACGGCTACGGGTAATGCGATCCTGCATAATATTGATAGAGGCTGCCATCACATCAAAAATCCCTGGAGCCTCATCTCTGTGATGAGGGCCGGCAAACCAGGACTTGATGCGCGCGATAGCTTTGGACTCTTCAGCCTTTTCTCTGCTGTCAGAACTGGATAAGTGTTCACGCTGTTCAGCCCGGCCTACGTGTCGGTTTACTATCTGGGTATTGAGGTCAACGGCAATAACGATATCAGCACCTAGAGCCCTGCACAGTGAAACAGGAACAGGATTAACCAGGCCACCATCAAGCAGCCAATGCCCGTCTGTTTCTACTGGCTGGAACAGTCCTGGGAAAGTACACGACGCCCTTATTGCATCAAGCACAGGGCCTGTTCGCAGCCAGCGTTCCTGACCAGTGGCGAGATCAGTGGCTATGGCTCCGTAAGCGCAGGGCATATCTTCAATATTCATATTCACACCGCTATCACGGAAAAAGTTGAGAAGCTTTTCTCCGCGTACCAGGCCACCGGATAGTCCGACATCCACCAGCCCCCAGACTTCACGCCAGTTTTTCAGGGACAGAACCCAGTCTTCAAACTCATCAATAAACCCACAGGCCCCCGCAGCACCAACCAGAGAGCCAACAGAGCAGCCTGCAACCACATCAGCCTCTACCCCCATCTCCTTCAGGGCCTTGATAACTCCAATATGAGCCCACCCTCTGGCAGAACCTGATCCAAGAGCCAAACCTATTGATAAGCCATTGATCACTTGCCCACCCCTCCAGTTTTGGGTTGCTGGTTAATTCTTCTCATTTGTCGAAAATATCCCTTTTTTAAGACTGCATCCTTGAATAGAACTGGAAAAAACAATAGTCGCACACTAATTTCACAGATCATTTTCTTATCAAACTTAAATGGCCATAGACGACTGAGTCATACCCTATCAGTCTCTTATAATGAAATTGCCCATATTATTTTATGAAGGCGATGCGTTTTGATTTACAGACTGCTGGCGCATATTTTTTTCTTTCTCTCAAAGCTCTGTATGCTGGCGTTCATTGCAGTGCCCTACTCAAAAGCAGAAGAATATCCAAACGGTATCGAACTTATGTACCGGGCACCTGCCATTTTACGCCACTCTGGATATCTGCAGATAAGCCCGGAGCATCAGACTGCCAGAATGGCAGAAAAAGCTCTGCTGGAAATTGCTGCACCCGGTGCCATCATTTTGGCCAGCAGCTGGGCAATGGGTTTTGTCTACAAGCACCTGACCCGCTGTATCCAGCACCCTGCTGCCGGTGGTATAGCAATTCCCATTATGAACCTGATATGGGGACAGGCACTAGGGCAGGAGTCGTTATCAAATGCTCTCAAAAACGCTTTACCCAATGGTATTGATCTTGGGATGACATTACTGAGAGGTCCTTACTGGCTCGGTGAACTGACTCCCTGGCTACGTCGTCTGGAGATTGCCAGAACAGTATTCAATACTCTCAGACCCGAATTTGAGCGGGAGTATCAGAAATGGCAGACCATGGACAAATGTCCCATTGAGACTGACAGCTTCCCATCCGGTTTTTCTATTTTTCTTGAGCGTAATCTTGAGCACATACCATTCACACACCGAATCACAATTGAATGGCAGAACAACATCAGTCAGTTGCAACAAAGACATGATGCAACCGATGCCCTGGTTGAGCTTGCTCAAAAGATGAGCAGGCAGAACATATCCGGGCTGAGAATCTTCCCAGTATCTTACGATGGGAAGCCAAGCCTTTGGATTTCATGGCTAAAGGATGAAGAGTGGGGACCGCTTGATCAGGTTCGAATAGAGACAGAAAAACATTACGCATGGTGGACAGAAGCGCTCGGAAAACCATTTCCAGTTATCGATGCAATCCCCAAGAGAGTATCCGATCCCCTTGCTCCTGTTATTCTTGAGAAACTAAGGCCTGACTTCGGCCATCAGCTGCAACTTGACTCACAGAGTCTGTCCCTTAACAAGTATCATATTCCCGGTTTAACCGTTTTCTCCGGCCCCGGGCACTTCAACCTGTGGCTGACACCGGGAAGAAGCAGTCTCCTTGTTTCCCAGCATCATGTTATGCCGCAAATGGTTCTCCAGTCAGGGCTGGAGTGGGACAGTCACCTGCGGGAACTGCGCCACCATATAGCTCCCCCTTTACTTCCTGGCTGGTCATCCCTTCCCTACAACCTGTCACGAGTCGGCCTGTTTTATCTGCTTCGTAAGGTTGGCTGGTATTGGGGTTCCTATGAAGGGGAACACTTTGAGAGACGGACAATTTTTCCAGGAAGCTATAAGAAGTGGAGAAATATAAGAGTTCCGGAAAGAGCAAAGCCAGTTGTTGTAGAGCTAAGTGATGGTAATGAGCTAACCGGTTACCTGATGGAATCATCAAATCAGAATACTCAAAAGTCTTTGATTATCGTTTATCACACTAACAACACTCTGGCAGCCCAGATGGCCGGATTTGGAAATATTGCCAAGGCAGATGATATCAATCCTTCGACCCTGCTTAGCCAGTATATTGATGATAATGGTGTGGATGTTTTCTTCCCTGAATATCGCGCTTATAACAACCCATTAAAGATCACATCAACAGATCAGTTTCTACAGGATGCCTTGTCAGCCTTTGATACCGTCGCCGCTAACTACAGTGATATTACAGTGATGGGTTACTCACTGGGCAGCGGGCCAGCAAGTCATGTAGCAGCCAACAGAAGTAATGTAAGCCGGCTGATCCTGCTGGCTCCATTTGCAGAACTAAGAGACATCAGTAATGACTGGCAGGGTATATCTCTTCCCCGCTTTTTTATGTCTTATCACATGAACAATGCAGAAACACTGGGCCATGGTGTTTCTTCACCCGTATATCTTTTTCATGGGGAAAGAGACAGAACAATTCCAATTCACCATAGTGAGAAAATCAAAGATACTTTCAAGATGAACTACAGCGGCGGTATACATCTCTACCGGGGAGGACGCCGCATTCATCATGATAATATTCTTGACAACAGTGCTGTTCAGAGGGAGATGATTACTATTTTCCAGAGTGATATTCCACCTCCTTCACCACTATAAATCTTCAGGACCTTTGCTTTCTCTCCAGAAAAATGTGTAGTCCGCCCCATTGTTGCAATGATTATCGCAATGACGGGATTGGTTTGCGCTAATGTATTCGGAGTCTTCTGTGGGAAACTCCCGCATCCCCTCTACGATGAGATCCGCGCTGGATTGTCCTCAAAAAGGCCAAAGCATGTTCTGCTGTTTTTTTAACCTGATTTTCAATCCAGCGGTCTGACCGTTTTCGTCATCCTGTTAATCATTGCAAACCCTGTTTAAATTTAGCTTTTTCTATTTCGGACAGTTCACCACTCTCAAGAGAAACTTCAACAATATTACCTTCTGAAGTTTCAATTACAATTGAGTTATCTTTCTTTTCAATTGACTCAAACCAGATTCGCCAAAAGCCTCCGATGGGGCCAATTTCATTGGCTTCAAATTTGCGCGGTTTGGTCAGCTCTCCGCATCTATAAAATTGCTTAACACCGCTGAAATCAAAAACAGCAATACAAGGACGATCAATGTCGTCCTCAGTTAAATATTTCCAAGCAACCCAAACGACAGTATTTCCCGAGTTAGCAACTGCCCAAGTATCATGCCAAATTTTCCAACCAAAGAACCAACGCTCTGTATTTGGATCATTTTCTTCATGGACACTGATACGTTTTGAGCTTGGATCAACAAGAGCAAAATATTTCCCATTTTCCGAATAAATTCGCTCTTTTGGAGGGGGCGCAAATGAAGTTGCATAAAGTTGTGATGTAAAAAATGTCAATGCTAATAGTATAAAGTATTTCATAATTACCCTTGTAGCTAACACCCGCATATGGGACACCGTAGGCGTCCCAGGAGCGAAGCGACGAACATGATGAGCTTGTTAGCTTCGTTGTTGGTTGACTCTCAAATTTATAATGTCTTTGTCAGTCAAAGTCAGCATTTCTTGCTCTTCTTTGACATCAATAAAACGTAAGCGGCCCCAAAACCCACGACTTATCATCAAATGCGACTTTAGTAGTAGAAGTATACAGTACAAAATTCCTGCAAGTGCTCCATACAGGTGGGCATCCACAACCGTGGGAATGTCAGTGAGTGCGGAAGTTATTACATCATGTGGCTGCCACTGCTCTATGGCTATCTTTCCGAGAATAACCAATACGATACCAGTATTAATCAGTCGGTCGTCAGAAAACGTATTTATTGCCCCGATGAGGATAAGACCTGTTAAAACGCCGGAAAAACCTACATATCTTTCTATTCCTGGACTTTTCAACCAAAGCCCCCCGGATATTGTAATCGATAAAAAAAATAGCATGCAGAGAGATATTTTTTGTCGCTCGCCATAAAGAACGTAAAAAGCAATAAGCACCAATCCATTCATTAACAGGTGATACCAGGATAAATGAATCCAATGGCCAGACAATAGTCGCCACCAGTCTCCACTAACCAATCCACTCCGTGTATAGGCCAGAGCATCCTGCCAATCTGTTGGTGCCAACTGCATCACAACGAGTGTTACAAGACAAACAGTTACTGGCCATCGTAAATGCTTCGATAAGTAATGATTAGTAAAATACATATACGTCTACGGCTTTATATTTTAATCTTGATTTCCTGTTGTCTGACGCTGTTTGCCTGCAGGTTAAGTTATTGATCTGCAAACAGTATCATGACCGCTCAAACAACCATGATAAGGAAACATCATTTTCCTTATGGTAACAATAAATATCAATGGAAGTATGATTAACTGATGACGTTATCCAAGAGACCCTCACTCCTGACTGCGAGTAAGCAGGAAGAGAGGCGATACCTCAACCATTTCAGTGTCTCCGTATTGATAAAGCATTGTATCCTGACACTCGCATTTATCGTCAGTTCTCAGGCGTACGCCGAAAAAACGCTGGAAGTCTTGATTCAGGGGTACCCCTATGTGCTTGAACTTGAGGAGGCTGAACAGAATCTTATTTTCAACCAGCCGGGAGAAACAACCAAATCGCTCCACTATCGCGGCAAGATCAGAGGAGAGACTGACAGCTGGGTTTCAGTTTCTCTGCTAAATAAGCGCTGGCAAGGTGTTATTTCATTCGCCAACGAGTTTTACACTATAAACCAACCCCTTGCCGGGAATTCTGAGACATTATCAAAGAAAGCAGATGATTCAGATACCAGAATGATGCAGGCTGCTTCAAATGCAGTGGTTGAAACAGAGTTGGTAGCCGACCTTGGTGAAAACTTATGCGGCGTGGTTGGTCAGGACACCCATTCCGATAAAAATATATCTGCATTACTCCAAGCCTCCGAATCAAACAGATTTGATACCACGCATAGTATAAATCTACAGGCTAAAGCACTGGATTATGACAAGCTATGTGAAACAACAGTAAATGGTATATGCTTTTTACCTCAGCTGGAGATTGTTGCAGACCTACATTTCCAGCAGGCAATTGCTAATTCTGGAAACAACCCAAGGGAGCAGATTCAGATCCTGGTCAATTATGTTCAGGAATATTTCCGACAAGCCGTGAAAATAGCTTTCAAGACAGTCCATGTTGAATTATTGAATGAAGTAGTATTTGACACAACAAAAGACGCTAATGCGCTTTACAATGATCTGAGAGAAAAAAGAAAGGGCAAGCTGGCATTTGAGAAAAATGCCTACTCAATCATGCACTTGCTAACAGGACGAAGTTTTAATTCATCAGTGGCAGGGATTGCCTCGCAGAGTAGCACTTGTGGCTGGCGGTCAGCTGTTGGCATAACTTCACTCAAGACCGATTATAATAACCCGGAGATTGCTGTCACTTCGCTTATTATGGCTCATGAAATTGGCCACAATATGGGCTCAGCCCATGATTTGAAAGAGCTCAATAACTGTGATCCTGGCGACTATCTTATGGGTACCACTCTAAATACTAATGCAAATACCTTTTCGGATTGTTCAATAAATTATTTCAAAGACTACATTAAATCCATACGAAGTAATACTCTGGATGTTTGTCTCAACTTTCCTGTAGATGCCAAACTGGAAGTGGTTAAGGGGAATATTCAAGAAGCTTCTCCGGGTGAGCTGTTTACTCTCAGATATAACCTGGCCGTTCAAAGTGGTTACAAAGCACTGGAAAAAATAGAAGTCAAAGGGAGCGTAGATCAAAAAGCAGGTTCTATAAGAGCAGTCAGGCTTGCTGGTCAGGAATGCCAGGTGGACAGTAATGGTTCTGCTTACACGTGCAGCCTTGACAACCCGGCAGAAAACAATCAGCTGGAAGTTGAAGCTTCTATTCTAGAGAGTGCCCCAGATTCGATACATATCACTCAAAAGGCCATTGTTGCTACAAATAGCAATAAAGTGGATTTAGTCTCCTCAAATAACAACTTGACTACAAATATTAGCAAAGCTGCTACTACTGAAACGGGTTCTGGATCTAACTCAGGAGGCGGCGATAATGCCGGTGGCGGTGATAACGCCGGTGGCGGCGATAACGCCGGTGGTGGGGATAACGCCGGTGGCGGCGATAACGCCGGTGGCGGGGATAACGCCGGTGGCGGGGATAACGCCGGTGGCGGGGATAACGCCGGTGGCGGGGATAACGCCGGTGGCGGGGATAACGCCGGTGGTAGCGGTGGCGGTGCCCATGACCCGTTAAGTCTGCTAGTGATAGTTTTAGCCATAATGGTACACAGAAAACGTACTCTACTCCCCAAATTTAACTGATTGAAACTGTTTGGCCGGTTCTGGTGTGGTGCCACATGATGAGCGGCAGGTTTCCGAGATGAGCTTTCTCTTACCGTGTGCCTGAATTAAGTTAGATTCCGCTGCTGAATCTGCAGCGGAATCACTTCAGTGGAGGCCAACACGATTGTTAATGTTTAGCAGTGCTAGGAAACTTGGCTACGCCAGATACTTTCATCCTTGCCATTTCGTCCTCTAAATTCAGCATGTCGTCACATTTTCGCACTAATACTCCTGATGATAATTTTTTATTAGTACAGCCGCTATTCGAGCCCTGATTGCATTTGATACCGAAGCTATGAATTAAGTCTGCACGCAAAATACCAAGTTCATCCTCCACTTTCATGCGATTCAAGATAAGTAGACACCGCCCATAATCAGAATCTTTGCAAAGTTTTGCAAGGTGTACATAATCTTCAGACTCCAGACTCTTCTCAACGTCGCCATTCCTTATTTGCTCTGCGATATATTGCGCCAGAGATACTCCCTGCAAGGTTTCTGTTTTGTTCAGAATCTCTATAAACTTCCCGTAGGTAAGACCTTTGCCCCATTTGTCTGAGTGGTAACTACTTATTTGGGTTCTGTACCCGGTTAAACTTTCCCAGGAGTGCTGATTGACAGTGTCATTGTCACCCATTGTCGTCTGAATCTTCTTGCCAAACCCCTCTCGTTCCTCCTTGCTGATAATTCTGCTTGCAACCCTGTTAGCTCTGAATTTGTCGACCTTAACTCTAAGCAAGTCTGCATTAAGCCCATCTAAAGAAACCGGACGAAGTTTAGGTTTACTAACATCTCTTGGGGTTGCTTGCTTTGCCAGCTGAATGGCTAGAAGAGGGAATTCTCCCCCTTCTACTTGGCCTCTTAAAGCAATAAGATTCATGTTATTACAAGCTTCATAAACACCCGAGAGCTTGTCTGCCTCATGGGCCAGATACAAAAGCCTATACCCAGGCTGCTTTGTATCCTGCTTTATATCATTTATGGCTTTTTCAGACATACCCATTCTGGCTGCCAGGGCCTCGGCATGTGAATCCAGCCAATCCCCTACAGAAGTCATTTCCTTTTGGAACTCCTCATCTTCAGAGCTGAGTTTTAGCTCACCAGAACGTAATTTTTTCGCAATATTCCGGTGATCTATCTTTTCAAGTCCTTTGGCCATGACTTCTAGAGTTAAGCTGCTGCCCAACTTATCAAGCACTCTACTGAGGAGTTGGAATCCAGCTTCATACAGGTTTGTTGGGTACTGATTTTTAATGGTACTTATAGCTGCCTCATCCAGCCACGCAGTTGTACGAATCAGAACTGCAATATCACCAATATGTAATCGATCAGCTAGATCCTGTATGTCAGCTGTCGTAAGTTCCCGACTATCAGTAATGGTTTCAGCAGCCTTTGGTAATGGAGTTGTCATATGAATATGAAGTTCCACTGGTACATCCTCATCCTCATCCTCACCCTCATCCTTACCCTTATCCGGGACAAAATACATGATGATGACTGTATTAGCATCTGGCAGTGAATCGGGGAGAGCTTCATGATTCATCTGATATTCTTTCCCATTGACGATCAGAGTTGGTTGCTGAAAATTGATATCTTCGTAGTAGACTGACGGGATCATTATTGAAAAAACTTGGCCATTTTGTATCTGCAAAGATGGAGATTTGTCTGTCTGCTCCAGGAATGTACAGATCTCTCCCGGCCCACAGTCCCTTGGCACCCCAACTATACGATCGCCCATAATCTGGGTTAGAGTCACCTCAGTTGAAGCCATAACAGGGGGGTCATATGGAATTTTTCTACGTTCTGCAAACTTAACTCCAATTGTTTTTGGAGCATGAGCCGTATCACTTGGTTTCTGAACAGAAGCAATGCTGATATAAAGGGTTCCCCAGCCTGGGGCTTGTCTTTTCCCAGGTATAAGTTGCATATAGCCTAGTGAATCATGGGTATGGAGGTAAAAATTTTGTTTAGTTCCATCTGGTTCTAAAGACGTATTACTAAACGAGTATTTATCAAGTGTTTTCTCTTTTGGAAGAGGAATGCTCAGTATCACCCCGTTATCCAATTCGATTGTAACTGCATAAGTGACGATAGATATGTGAATGAAGAACAGCAGTAAAATCCAATTCAAAGTACCTTTACTTAAAAAAAAATCAGGTTTGCACATATTATTTAACTCCAGTCAATTAAATTTAATTTCGTGGTTTTATTTAACATGAACTGTTTTAGATATTTATTATCAAATTGCTAGTAGCAAAAAGAATAAATGGCTTGGTAGTTATAAAATTCAATAAGTCAAAAATGCAAACCCATCCTTTATTAACTCAATAAAAATATTTTCCTAGTTAAAAAAAGTTGCTATTTTGAGTTTGTATTTCTCAAGTCCGTAATTTTGAAACTAGACAGGACCCAAAGCGGGTTTAGTTATTGCCAATGCCAGCCTGTTTTTCTGTGAGCCTGAAGATTTCTCAGACATCTGGTTAAAGGTCTGCGAGGTTTTGGAGTCAGGTGGTGTTTTCTGTGGTGATTTTATGGGGCTGAATGATTCCTGGGCTCAAAAATCAATTCATACGACTAATCCAATGGCCCGGGATCAGGTGGCCAACCTCTTTGACCAGTTTGAAATCATTCGATTCAGGGAGAGAGATGAGGAGGGTACAACCGCCCTTGGTGTTCAAAAGCAGTGGCATACCTACTCGGTGATTGCCCGTAAGTATTAGAACCATCATTACTTCCTGAGAAAGAAGAATCATAAAACCAGAAAAAGATAACAACACATGACCATAAAATTATTATTTGATCTTGATGGCACTATCAGTGACCCGCTGGAAGGAATTATCCGCTCTACAAACTTTGCTCTCGAGCACTTCGGCTACTCTCCTAAAACTGCTGAAGATATCGCTCAGTACATCGGACCACCACTGGATGAGAGCCTGATGGATATGACCGGGCAGACGGATCCCAAAATCATCTCCACATATGTCGCAAAATACCGGGAGCGATATGTCGCTACAGGCTATAGAGAAAACACTCTTTACCCAGATATTCCCAATGCTCTTGAATCACTATCCCAGCGTAATATCCCCATGGCCATCTGCACCTCAAAGAGAGCAGATATTGCTGACCATATTTTAAAAATGTTTGGCTTACGCAATTACTTTCAATTTATCAGCGGAGGTGATGTTGGCATCCAGAAATGGCAGCAAATTGAAAGACTTGTAGACAAAAATCTGGTTGATAAAGACACCACAATGATTGGAGACCGGGCTGTTGATATTATTGCCGCTCAAAAGAATGGCCTGAAATCAGCCGGTGTTCTTTGGGGATATGGTTCACTAGCAGAACTTCAGAGCAAAAAACCGAATCATATCCTGAGTTCTCCGGCAGAGTTGAAAGAGTTGGCCGCACAGACAACCAGAGCATGAAGTATCCATATGCCAAAAGGTCCGTTATACAAACTCAACGAACAACGCTGACGATTCTTTCTTCTGAACGTGCTGAACTGATGCCCGCTTATGCCCTGAAGAATAAAGAGCACCGCCTCAGAGGGAACCAAGCCGAGGTAAAGAGTTTTACACTCTGGAATACTGGCAGAAACAACATGACTTTTCAGACAGCTTCTAAGGCCGGACTGACGGTCTTCGAATAGCTCCCTGATATTCAGTCAGCATTTGTTCACGAACATAAATACCCATCAAAAGAGTATAGAAACAGCTTGGCTTTGAAAAAGAATGATGTGCAAAGGACTACCTAAATCAGATAGCGGACATACACTGGTACTCATCCAGCACAAAGTTATCAGTCATACCACTCAGGTAATCAATCAAAAGCCGACAGCGGTAATACCATTCCAGTGCCCTGACCTCTTCTGCAGAACCGGTCAGGGAAGCAACGGCTTCACAGTAAGCCTCCTTGTGCTTGGTAGATAATCGGTGATAAAGCCGCTTCGCAATAAAATGCGGCGAGGTTTCTCCACTGGTTATTACGCGGAAGTCCTCCTGGGAGAGCTCAAGCAATGGCTGGTAGATTCCCATCAATCCCATCAGGGCTGCATATCCTCTCAGCTCAGGTGTTTCAACTTCCGGCTGGCAGAACACATGCTTACGGGCAACCCACTTCAGGGTTAATAACGCCAGATGCTGCTCAGAACCGCCATCGATCAGGGGTTCATCCAAAGATCCATCAAAAATACTCTGATGGTGCTGGCAATATCTCTGCACCGCATAATCCACCAGCTCTTTCACAAGAATGGTGCGGAAGCGGGTGATAAAGAGATGGGCCGTTGCATTATCCTCCATAGACTTATCAACAATCTCTGCCAGATAAGAGCTGCAGGGCATCTCGGCCCTCTGACACTGCTCCTCCCACTCTTCTTGCAGCAGAACCTTTAACTGCTTAAGAGTAAGAATGCCCTTATCAACTGCATCTTCAATGTCCGCTATGCAGTAGGCGATATCATCCGCTGCTTCCATGATATAAACCAGCGGGTAACGGTTTCCTTTACTAATCTTCAGATGGTCCCAGACCATCTCTATCAACGGTTCCTCACTGAAGTAGAAACCCGGTTTTTTCTGACGGTAATGGAAATAGTCACCTGCCTCAGGTTTGGCTTGCCATGAGGCTCTTGTATATTTCACGAGAGCCGCAACCTGGGAACAGGTCAGGTTAAGCTTTTGCAGGCTGTGGATAATGCGCAATCCCTGGGCATTACCTTCAAAGCACTCAAGGTCAGGCATCAAGGTTGTTTCATAAAGTGGAGGAACAGTTCTTTCATGCCCAAAAGCTTTCAGAAAACAATCCTTGCCATTTTTCTTCATCCAGTCATTAATGGCTGCCTCGCCAAAGTGACCAAATGGAGGGTTGCCAACATCATGCAACAGGCATGACATTTCGACCAGGTTGGTAAAAGCCGTTTCAATACCTTCAAGGCCCAGCTGCTCCAGCTCATCCTGCTCTTTAAGAGACGCAAGAATTTTGCGGGAGATAAACCGGCCTGTTTGCTGAACTTCCAGAGAGTGAGTCAGACGACTGCGCACCGCAGCATTGGTTTCCAGAGGATAGACCTGGGTCTTCTGTTGAAGCCGGCGCACTGCGGCAGATTGAATCACCCTGCCACGATTGCTCTCAGTTTCTTCAACAATATCGCGCCCTTCAACTGTCGTGGGGCGCTGCCTGCGACAGGTAATCTTTGTGCGATAATCCATGCTGTTCCCCACTACACCATTTGTAACCCCTTACGATATGAAATATCCGGGCAGAATGTAAACAGTTATCCCAAAAGGTATTGGTTTAACTGTCGGGGTCGAAAAAATTGTGGGCACTGAATGCCATAACTTCGCGAAGCATGGCAGCAAAAACGGTTGAAGCGTAACTGCCCAATAAGCCATGCTTTTCATAAACATTCCACAAAACTGTTGAACTCATCAGAACCTGATACATCCCCTGCAGGGCAAGATAGGTTCCAGAAGTATTTTCTGGTGCCAAATAAAATGCCAGAAAGCCACGGGCTATCGTAACAGCTAAACGACTCTGGTATTTCGCCCTCTGATCAGCCTCAGGCAGATCAGCACCAAGCCACAGATTGGCCGACTGCAGCCATTGACCCAGTTTTCCCTGCAAGAGATACCTGAACGCCAAATTCTCAAAAACCGGCATTATCACGATTTTTTTAAATGGTTGATTGTTTAGGAATGAGTTATCCCAAATCTCTTCCCAACCCTTATAGTCATGAGCAGGGCCAACAGATAAACAAATAACAGTTCGGCCAAGAAACAAAGTTAATGCTTCATAACCAAAGACCCTGGAACCATTTGAAAGGGTGTTAACAAAAATGCCTGAATTGTCTAGCTGCGAAACCCATTCAGGTGCTGTTTTCAGCAGAGAGTCCCCGGTAGCTGTTTGATAAAGGCGCTCGAGTTCATCGATATCCAGCTCATCATGATAAACCAATGGAACAGGGTATTTATCCTTCTCTATTACCCATACTGGCTTTTCATTAGGAAAAAAAAGCAGGTGACTCCCAACTGCTTTAGAAAGCTGTTCCCCTCCCACCAGGAATTTCCCTAGCTTTTTCCTTGGAATATTATCTGTTGGGCAGATTTCAAGAAGGGCAACGGTTCCCCCCTCAAACACCTCTCCGGTGCGAATGCAGTTTTGGGCGTGATCGCCTTGATAATACTGAAGCGTATTCACCAGGTGCTGATTCCAGCTTTCAGCCAGAACCGGCCCGGAAATCACCAGATAGATAACAGAAAGGGCTACAAACAACCTTGAACAGAGAGTTTTCCTGATCCCCAATACCGCCTCCTGAGAGACTTTCTTAATATATTGAGGGCCAAGTTAAGCAGAATTAGTAAGCCGGATTGTATTTTTTTACTTCCGGAGTTCCTTAAATGGTTACAGGAAACTCCAGCCATTACTTTAAGGTGTTCAAAATCAAATCACCTCAAGGCAGGCAGCCTTAAAATGAGCGTAAACCTTCATTCCTGGTTTTAAACCAAGGCGATGTCGAGCCCTGCGGGTAATTAAAACCAGTAGATTCTGCGTTTCCAGTTTCAGGGAGACCAGCGCATGGTGAGAATCAATATCGCTGACTTCATCCAGCATTGTCTCCAGACGGTTCTGAATACTGATACGTTCCAGCTTATCCAGGGAAAGACTGACTTCCGCTGCCGGAATCACAACCCTGACGGTCTCTCCTGCCACCAGATTATCCTGATCCACCACCAAAAGGCGGCCATCAACATCCAGCTCAGTCACGTTATAGGCCTGATCCCTGCGCACGACTCTGGCTTCCAGCATGGAGATAGCATGATCATCCGCCAGGCTACCTCTGGTTCGGCTAAGCATCTGGCGACAACTCCCACGGTCGACAATCCGCCCCTGATCCATCAGCACCAGCTCATCTGTCAGGCGGGCCATCTCTTCCCGGTCGTGACTGACAAACAGAACCGGTACTTGGAAATGCCGGCTGATATCCCGCAGGCGCGGCATAATTGATGATCTGGCAGCCCAGTCGAGCGCCGCCATTGGCTCATCCATCAATAACAGTCTGGGGGCTCCCAGCAAAGCCCTGGCAATGGCCACCCTCTGCCGCTGACCGCCCGAGAGTTTGCCAATATGCCGATCCAGCAGACTGTCCATATCCAGCCAGCTGACAACATCATCCAGTGCAGCGCCTTTACGCCCTCGGCTGCGTTTAAGCCCATAGCGAAGGTTGTCGAGCACACTCAGGTGTGGAAACAGCCGGCCATCCTGGAAAATATATCCAACACCTCTGCGTTCAGGGGGGACAAACTCCCCCTCTTTCAGCCAGGTTTCACCATGGAAAATAACATGCCCCTTGGCATGCTTTTCCAGACCGGCAATACAGCGAAGAAGGGTGGTTTTACCGCAGCCGGACGGCCCCATCACACCGGTTACGCCATGAAGATCAAAGACTGCCTGAACATCAATCTGAAACTCCGAGCGCTCCAGCTTTAAGTCGATATCCAGCATCAGTGGCGTCCTTTCCGGTCAAGGCTGTACAGAATAACCAGCAGTGTCATGGCAAAGACCAGCAGTCCGCCAGCCATGGTATGGGCTGTGGCAAAGTCCTGAGTCTCAACCGCATCGTAGAGGGCAATCGAGAGAACCTGGGTTTCTCCAGGGATATTACCCCCGATCATCAGGACAACACCGAACTCCCCGACGGTATGGGCAAATCCCAAACAGGCTGCCAGCAACAATGGCCTGACAGACTGGGGCAGAACGATAGAGAAGAACCGATCCAGAGGGCTGGCCCCAAGCATGGCGGCCGATTCCAGAAGTCCCCTGTCCAGCTGTTCAAAAGCCCGTTGCAGCGGTTGAACCACGAAGGGCATGGAGTAAAGGACCGAGGCCATAACCAGACCGGAGAAACTGAAAGCCAGAGTCGATCCGGTCAACTTCATCCATACCTGCCCTGGCCAGAAATCAGGGGAAAATGCCACCAGCAGATAAAAACCCAGCACAGTGGGGGGAAGAACCATAGGCAATCCGACCAGAGTTTCCAGCAATGGCCGCAAGCGGCTTTTCATACCCGAAAGCCACCATGCCAGAGGAATGCCTATCAACATCAGCACAAGGGTTGTCACCCCTGCCAGCTGGAGAGTCACAATAAAGGGCTGCCAGATACTTCCCTGCATGCCAGTTATCCTTCTTTTCCTTCCTCTTTCCTGCCACCGATAGCCGGATCAATCACCGGATAATATCCAGCATCCTGTATGCAGGCCTGTTGTTCCGGCATTCGAAGAAACTCCACAAACCTGTGCGCCAGCTTCAGCTGCCTGCTTTTGGCGAGCACAACGGCATCCTGTCGCAAAGGTGAGTACATGTCTTCACGTACAACACAGAACTCATCCTTGACCTTGTCTTTACGCAACTGGGAGAGAGCGACAAAACCCATGGGAACATTACCGGTCGCTACAAACTGCCAGGCCTGCTGGATACTTGCACCTTTCACGACATTCTTTGAGACCGTTTTCCATAACCCCAGCACCTCAAGGCTCTCTTTGGCGGCAGTGCCATAGGGTGCCGTTGCCGGATTAGCTATTGCCAGCTTGAGTCCGGGTTTTCTGAGATCATCCAGGGTCGGTGCGGGGCCACCACGGCGCCAGAGAACCAAACGACCATAGGCATAGGTTTCTGCCTTGCCATCCACCAGCCCTTTCTTCACCAGAAGGCCGGGGCGCTTCTGGTCTGCAGATAGAAATACATCAAAGGGAGCACCGTGCACCAGCTGATTATAGAGGGTTCCTGTTGAGGCATATGAGAGAACAACCCTGTTCCCGGTGGCACTTTCAAATCGTGAAACGATCTCCCCCATAACAGGCTTGAAATTGGCGGCAACGGCCACCCGGAGGGTTTTGGCGTAAAGCGGCCCACTCAACAGAAAAGTACCAGCCAGGGACAACAACAGAGCCCGAATACCCCTTCTCATCCTGCAAGTCCTTCTAAACGTTTTGATCTTCCGGTTGGACCCAACGATCCGCAGCATCAGAATCGGAGTCTTTCGCTTCTATCCAGCGGTCACCCTCATCGGTTTGCTCACGCTTCCAGAACGGTGCCCTGGTTTTCAGGAAATCCATCAGAAATTCACAGGCCTCAAAGGCCGCCTTACGGTGGGCACTGGTTGTGCCAACGAAGACGATCTGATCTCCCGGCTCCAGCTTACCAACCCGGTGAATAATCCTGATCTTATCCAGGGGCCAGCGCTCCCGGGCCTCATCGGCAATCGCCTCCAGCGACTTCTCCGTCATGCCGGGATAGTGTTCCAGATAGAGCCCACCCACGGAATCACCCAGGTTCATATCCCTGACCAGGCCACTGAACATAACCACAGCCCCAACGCCCGTTGACTGCCGCAAAGCCTCATATTCTGCGGACACATCAAAATCTCCGGGTTGCACACTAATCACACGGAAACCCTTATATAAATACTTTGACCGGCACAGGATACGCTCTTATCCGGTGACCTCAATATCAACGGAAAAAAAAATCCCTGAGCGGCGGCCTCGTCAGGAGTGGTTAGCAACCTCGTCAGTATCACTGACCATCTGACAACCCTTACTGGGGGGAGTTGTCTGAAGTGCTGACAAGGTACAAATGACAGGGAGTGTACATATCATGATCAGGAAGCTTGCCCAGCGTTCTTTCACACTTGCGCTAATGGCCTTGGCCTTTTTCAGTAATCCAATCTGGGCAGCGGAAGTCTCTACCGTTCAGGCTATACGGCCCAAGGTTACAGCCATAGTACACAAATCATCCAAAACCTCATTTAAGGATGAAGATAATGCATGGTTTATGGAACGGGTTACCAGTATGGCAGAGCGTAAATACGCAGAGCTATCCAGATTTCTCCCTGTTAGTAAAATGCGCAGCTCCGATGATGCATTCAAAATCGTTTTTAAAGGAAACAGCAAAAGTACTAAAGGCACTTTCGCAGATGTTTATGGTAACGAAGTGCGAATTTATGACCTTTATATGGATCTTCCCCAAGAGGAAAGAAGCCTGGGACTCCTTGTTCATGAAATCGCCCATTTGCTGCAGGCACCTTATCGTGACTATGCCCCTCACTGGATGATGGAAGCTATTTCTGATTATTTCAGATACACATACCAGGAAGAACAGAATATTTACTGGTACCTGGCAACAACCAGGGAAAAACTGGATGAGATGAAGAGCGAAATCAAGAAACAGGAGGCTGCAGTCAATAATGGAAAACCAGATTCTTACAGAAAGCTGGAGCGTGCCAGAAAAGAACTCGATGACTTTAAAAGAATTGGATACCGGGACAACCCCAGAGTACCAGTTCACTCAGCAGGCTTACTGGCTCTGATTGATAGTTATGATCAAGCTCAAAAAGGTATCAACTACGGAGATCGAAACTATAAGTCCGTAATCATTGGGGAAGACACTGGTGATCATGGGGAGCCGCGTTTCGCGCTTAAGGTTGAAGTTCGTGTTGAAGAGCTGGCAAGCAAGATTCTTTATGTCAGCAAAATTGTTGACGGAAATGGCAATGATGTCTTTGTGATTGATACTGCCCCCAATCCAGCAAGTAAAGTCACTTTTAAAGTGGAAACAACATACGAAAGAGTTCAAAAGGAGCTTGATGGTATAGACAAAAATGGTTCTAACTATTACCCGGATATTCCCGCAGATCTCTTTATCACTGAACTTCACACCCTGATCGATACAAAAAAAATACAGAAGAAGGAGTTTAACACCAGTGATTTGAATTACTATCTGTCAGGTTCTCCAAGCGGAATAGATCTCAACAGTTACTGGCGTGAGTATATAGCCCGTGCTGAAGACAACCCTGTGCCATTTATTGACAGCTTCGAGAACATAGATGTCGTAAAGTATCGGGGCAGAAATCCAGACACACTGCCCGACAAAGAATATTATGAGTATGAAGCTCTGGTTCTTATTGCCAAAAGAGCTGCTCAGTCAGAATATATTGCAGAAGGCGAAAAAATTGCTGATGAATATGCCCAAAAACATCACTCATGGCTTGCGCCATACGGGGTTAGATTTCAAAAGAAATTCTGGTCGCTCTTTGGTTATTAAATAATAATTTGATGTTACACAAACGGCAGAGTGATCAGGCTTTTCGCCAGAGCACTCTGCCGTCATACTAGGCGCCAAGATTTCACTCAATGTAAGACCATAGAGCAGACATGAGCTCACCGCTACGCTACCAGTTTCCAATTCTTCAGGAATCAGCCAACGGTCACCCACTGGTTTGGCTGGATAATGCTGCCACAACGCAAAAACCGCGCGCCGTCATAAACGCTGTCAGCAGCTACTATGAAAATGCCAATGCCAACGTTCACCGTGCAACCCACGCACTAAGTGCAAAAGCCACTCACCAGTTTGAAGAAGCCAGGGAAAAGGTTCGTCAGTTTATAAATGCCGAATCTGCCAGTGAAATCATCTGGACCCGTGGAGCAACTGAAGCACTCAATCTGCTGGCCATGAGCTGGGGCACAACCCACCTGCAGGAAGGCGACGAGATTCTGCTTTCAACCATGGAACACCATGCCAATATTGTTCCCTGGCAGCAGGTAGCGCAGCAAACCGGAGCGGTTATCAAAGTTATTCCCCTCAATGACAAAGGCGAGTTAGACCTCGGGGAGTTCAAAAATCTGCTTTCCCGGCAGACAAAGATTCTATCTGTCACTCATGTCTCCAATGCTCTTGGCACCATAAATCCAGTCAAGGATATGGTCGCCCATGCCAGGAAAATGGGCGCAAAAACCATTATTGATGGCTCACAGGCAGTTGCTCACTTTCCTGTCGATGTACGTGATATCAACTGTGATTTCTATGTTTTTTCCGGTCATAAAGTCTATGGGCCAACCGGTATTGGTGTTTTGTATGGCCGCCATGAGCTTCTGGCAGAGATGCCACCATGGCAGACGGGAGGAGAAATGATTGAACGTGTGAGCTTCTCCGGCACCACATTCAATCGCCCACCCTTCCGCTTTGAGGCAGGTACTCCAAATATTGCCGGGGTTATCGGTATGGCTGCTGCTATTGATTTCCTTATGGAACAGAACCGCAGTTCTCTTATGCAACATGAGCAACTGCTGAGAGTACGTCTTGAAAATGGGCTGGATAGAATTCCCGGCCTGCACCGTATAGGAACATCATCGAAAAAGACGGCTGTTGTCTCTTTTGTTGTCGATGGTATTCATGGCCAGGATATCGGCACAATGCTCGATAAAAGAGGGATTGCCGTGCGCACCGGCCATCATTGCGCCATGCCTTTGATGGAAGCACTCGGGCTTTCCGGCACAGTACGGGCGTCCCTTGGCTGTTATAACTCCATTGATGATGTTGACCAGATAGTTTCTGCTCTTAAGGAAATCGTTGAAGAACTGGGTCGGGAGCGAGACTACGGTAAAGAGATTTACACGGAAGGCTGGGAAACCGAACTACCTGATCTCTATGCAACAGCACCACTTTATAATCCACAGTACCTCTCAAGCCTGAGAGACACATTGCTCACTCACAAAAACTGGCAGGACCGCTATCGCAGCATTATGCAGCTTGCCTGGGATCTGCCCAAACTCCCAGACGAGATGCGTGTTGATGATATGAGACTGTCCGGCTGTGAGAGTACTGTCTGGATGTACCACCATTACAACGCATCGGAAGATACTCTGCACTTTGCCATCGACAGTGACGCACGCATTATTCGTGGCCTGATTGTAATCGTGATGTCGATGCTTAATGGTCGAAAACCGGCTGAGCTGGTTAACTGCGATGTTGAGCAACTGTTTGGAGAGCTTGAGCTCTCTAATCACCTCAGTCCATCCCGAGGCAATGGCCTGCGTGCAATTGTGCAGGAGATCAGGAATATTGCTCACCTTTATATTCATACTTAGAAATATTCACACTCAGCAGTTTGATCAAAAGCCCATTCATATAAAGTAGACAACAGTCTGCCCGAAAACTTCACCTTCGGGCAGAAAAACGGCAAACCATGATTGCCCTCAGTTTTGCCGCCTGCCAGTTATGGTAGTCTTGAGTCAACTGAAGGCGTTCTCAATTAAACATCGAACTCAGCGCTTCCGAGAGTTTCTGTAACGAGGCGTAGTGCCGCAGGAATGCTTGTTGCCTTTCAAGGCGCTACAACGAAGCTTACAGGAACTCTCGGAAGCGCCCTGCGGATGACTCTAAAAGCGGCCATACCCAAAGGGCACAGACGTCTGCTGCGTCGGGCTTGCTCAATGTAGAATAACTACGATTTTCACAAGCCCTTCTAACATCTGACCGCTTTTAGAGTCACTGAGTCGATGTTTAATTGAGAACGCCCCCTAGGTAGAGAGTTTGTACGTACAAAACGTGCCTCATATTGTCGACACTTCCTGTATATACATTGCACTATCTCTGATATGCTCTTAACCCAGAAGACAAGCCACATTGCACACGTTAAGCATTAGTGTGTCTTCCACATAAAAGATAAATGAGCGCCGAGCCTTTCAATCTAAAACTGAATATTACAGTCACGGTTGTCGGGCCGTGGTGAGAGATCACCAAAGGGTTGTGGAGAGAAATCCTGCAGCCTCCCGGACTTTTGGAAAGGTGTTCCATGAACAGACTGCAAGACCGACAGGGGAGAGAATTCCCCTATCTGCGTCTGTCGGTTACAGATCTCTGCAATTTCAAATGCCAGTACTGTCTCCCCGACGGATGTATCGAATCACAGCATAAAAGCGCCCTGACGTTACCGGAAATCCGTCGTCTAGCGACAGCGTTTGCTCATCTTGGTACCCGAAAAATCCGTATCAGTGGTGGGGAACCTTCTCTGCGCAGTGATTTCAACGATCTTCTGCGCACCATCAGCGATATTCCCGAGATCAAAACCCTGGCCGTGACCACCAATGGTTACAAGATGGATAAGCGGATCAAAAGCTGGCTGGATGCAGGCATGAACCGCCTGAATGTCAGCATAGACAGCCTTCAGCCCGACATGTTTCACCGTATTACCGGCCATGATCGGCTGGATGAGATTCTGCGCGGCATCGATATCGCTTTTGAAAACGGTCTGTCTTCCATCAAGGTCAACACCGTGCTGATGAAAGGCATGAATGATCATGAACTGGATCGCTTCCTGGCATGGATTAAAACCCAGCCTATTACCGTTCGTTTTATTGAACTGATGGAAACCGGCGATACTAATGATTTCTTCCTGAAATATCATGTATCCGGAGCCACTGTTCGCAGTAAGCTGATTGAACGTGGATGGCTGCTGGATGCCAGAGCGGCTGATGCTGGTCCGGCCCAGGAGTTCAGTCATCCTGACTACCAGGGTAAGATCGGGCTGATCATGCCCTACTCCAAGGATTTTTGTGCTAGTTGCAACCGCCTGCGTGTAACCAGCCAGGGTGATTTCCAGCTCTGTCTGTTCTCAGAGAATGGCTACAGCCTGCGACACCTGCTACAGGATGATGGCCAGCAGGAACTCCTGATTGCCCGTATCAGGGACCTGCTCACACTGAAAGATGACCGGCACTTCCTGGATCAGGGAATCACTGGTGCGACCCGAAACCTGGCGATGATCGGCGGCTGAACCTTGAACTTACAAATACCCATTATCGGTTTTGCTGCTTTCAGTGGTACCGGAAAAACCACTCTGCTTGAAAAAGTTCTCCCGCTGATTACTGGGCGGGGGATCAAAATTGGACTGGTCAAGGCGTCCCATCATTCCATAGAGCCGGATAAACCCGGAAAGGACAGCTATCGCCTGCGTAAGGCGGGAGCAACACAACTCGTTCTCAGCACTCCAGAAAGAGCTATCTGTATCACCGAGCGGGAGATTGACGATCCTCTTCTGGAAGACCAGCTGTCACTGCTTGACCAAGATCGCCTGGATCTGATTATTGTGGAAGGTTTCCGGGATTCTGCCATCCCCAAGATTGAGCTTCACCGCTCGGATTTCGATCGTCCATTTCTCTATAAAAATGACACAAACATCATTGCCCTGTGCTGGGACTGCTGTGATAGCGGCGAGAATATTCCATTACCTCAGCTGGATATCAATAACCCTGAACAGGTCGCAGAATTTGTGGTTCAGACGACAGGCCTTCAGCAGACTGCCTAAGCCGATAAAAATCAAATACTCTCTTTTGATAAACTGACCCGACAAGCTATATCAAGGAACCATTCTCCATGTCCGATTGCTGCTCTGCACCAGGACTGATGTCCCTGGATGATGCTATCGCCTCCCTGACATCCAGCGTTTCTCCCATCTCTGAAACAGAACTCATTTCTCTGGCCGATTGTGACGGCAGGGTTCTCGCGGAGAATATTACCTCCCCGATCAATGTACCTTCCCATGATAACTCGGCTATGGATGGTTACGCCCTGCGGGCAGCTGACATTGAGAACAGTGATATTCTGCCACTGGCCGGACAGTCCTTTGCCGGGCATCCCTTTGAAGAAACCTGTCCGGAAGGTCATTGTATTCGGATTATGACCGGAGCTTCTGTTCCTACTGGTACCGATACGGTGATCATGCAGGAGAAAACAGAGAAGGCTGATAACGGTATCCGTTTTCTCAGCAAAGCATCCGTTGGTAATAATGTCCGCCGGGCCGGTGAAGATATTTCCACAGGTTCGCAGGTTCTCGAATCCGGTCACAAACTGCGCCCACAGGATCTTGGCCTGCTGGCTTCTTTAGGTGTTGCGAGCGTCAAGGTTTACAAGAAGGTTAAGGTGGCTGTGTTCTCTACCGGTGATGAACTGAAACTGCCGGGAGAACCTCTGGGACACGGAGATATCTATGACAGCAACCGAATCATCATTATCAGTCTGCTCAACCGCCTTGGTGTTGAAGTGATTGATCTGGGTAAACTGCCCGATGACCGTTCAGTCATCCGTGATGCCCTGATCCGCGCAGACCAGGAAGCCGATGTTGTTATTACATCCGGTGGCGTGTCTGTTGGTGAAGCGGATTATATTAAGGAAATTCTCGAAGAGCTGGGTGAGATTGGCTTCTGGAAGCTGGCCATCAAACCCGGAAAGCCATTTGCCTTTGGGCAACTGCCGAACAGTGTGTTCTTTGGCCTGCCAGGTAACCCTGTATCGGCTACCGTCACTCTCCATGTTCTGGCTACAGCTGCCATCCGTGTTATGACGGGTGAGACCTATACACCATCGGTCATGATGAAAGCCTGCACTCAAACACCTTTGAAAAAAGCAGCAGGACGCAGGGAGTTTCAGCGGGGCATTCTGTCAACTGATGAGAATGGTTCCCCGGTTGTTGTCACAACCGGCAGTCAGGGTTCAGGCATTCTCCGCTCAATGAATATGGCCAACTGTTATATTGTGCTGCCCGAAGCATCCACTGGCGCAGCGGTTGGAGACAGTGTTCAGGTCATTACATTTGATAAGTTACTGAGCTGATTCTGGCTGCTATATCCGGCATGAGGGTCATAAAAATTCCCATGCCGGTTACTTGCTTCTTTCACAAGCCTTCACTTCTCAGATGACAAACTTCAGAAAATAAGCAAAAATCGCCGCCTTTTTCCTGTTTCGGTTGCCTCTTCATGGAAACTCTTATCAGCCCTTTTGGATCACTGCAGCTACAACGCCTTCCTGTACGCAAGAAGGAAACCCTTCGCGCCTGGGATGCTGCCGATGAGTACCTGCTGAGCCATATCGCCGAAACCTCAGACCAGAACAACCTTCCTCAACAGCCTCTTATCATCAACGATACCTTTGGCTGTTTGACTCTCTCACTGGCACAACAAAAACCTGTTATGTGGGGAGACTCCTGGCTGGCACACAGTGCACTGAAGCATAATGCCCAACTGAACTCTATAGATATCAGCCAGATAAAATTGCTGCCTTCAACGGAATCTCCCAAATACTCTCCAACTGCTGTCTTCCTGAAGCTGCCGAAGAATACCTGCCTTCTTGAAGAGCAGCTAAAAGCAATACGGGAACTGGCACCGGAGGGAACAACTCTGGTTGCTGCGGATATGGCTAAACATATTCATAGCTCAACTCTGGAGCTTTTCGAGAAAAACTTCGGACCAACCAAAACTTCTCTGGCCAGGAAAAAAGCACGACTAATTTTTTCGACTGTCGATAAAAATATAACGACTGGTTTTACGGAGTTTCCAAAAACACTTGAGCATAACCAAATGCAGCTTGTGAACCGCTCTGGGGTTTTCTCACGACAAAAGCTGGATATTGGCACCCGCTTTTTCCTGGAACATCTTCCTGTCGCCCAGCAGGACTCATCTATTATTGACTTGGGCTGTGGAAACGGGGCTCTGGGGGTTCATATTGGCATGGCCAATTCTCAGGCCAGGTTACATTTCGTTGATGAGTCCTATATGGCAGTCCAGTCTGCTCATGACTCCTGGCTGACTAACAATCTGGACGACAGGGCTCAGTTTTCTGCTAATGACTGCCTCAGCAACTTTCCTTCTGACTCTGTTGATATCGTTATCTGCAACCCGCCATTCCACCAGGGAAATACTGTTGGAGACCAGATCGCCTGGCGCATGTTTCAACAGTCTTTAAATGTGCTCAAAAAAGGGGGCGAGCTGCGTATCATTGGTAACCGTCACCTTGGTTACCATATCAAGCTCAAGCGTCTGTTTGGCAACTGCAGGACAATTGCCAACAACAGTAAATTTGTCGTTCTCTCTTCTAAGAAGATATAACGACTCGCGAAGGCTGGAGTTAAAGACTCTTAGAACTTCTCTTCAATGTGCTTATAGCTACCTGAGTGACCAGCAGAAGATTATAGTGATTTACTGGCGTAATCTGGTTAGCGAGGGTAGCTACAGAGGTTGTTAGAAGTTCATCCAGACCAGAAAATCTCGAATGCAAACCAGTATTCATTACACATTCAAGCTCTTCATCACTCCAGATGTAGAGTTTTGAATCTGTATCAAGCACAACAACTGAATCATTATTAAACCCAACAATATTCAAGTAATGCCATCGCTGAAGATCGTAAATCACCATAGGGATAATGGCATTTCCATTTCTGATAGCCTCCCTTATATCTGCCAGGACCTCATTAAAGTCATGGGATATAAGGGCTTCAAAGAGCAAATCATCACTGCCTATCGTGTGCTTAAAGAAGTTCATATATTCCTTCAGCCAGCAAACAGAAAGACCAAAGTTAATTGAGAAGGCCACCGCAGCATTTTGTATAAAACCTGTAACTCCAAGATAGGTTAATCCTGTATGAAGAAATCCAGTCATATAACTGCTGTAACTGAAATAAGGATCAAATCGATGATCAAGGTAGGGGCCTAATGATTTTGGTACCGTATGAAAAAAATGCAGGTACTGCGAGTCAGTGTTAAGCAGAGGTTTCCCTGAAACCAGAATCATAGCCCTGGCGACTGAATTTTGGCTGCATGACCACTCACGTACATCAACATACCTTCGTTGCGATGGCACACTTGAAAAAGTGCATGATTTAGTGAAAGCACACCGAGCTGGTAAAGTAGTTTATTACCGATAAATTGCTAAATACTTAATTCACCTTCAGGGCTGATCCAGATAACCCCTGATCATCTCACTGCTATCCAGCCGGGCATCCAGCACCGACATAAAGGTATAAACCCCCATCAGCTTACGATTCAAAAAAATAAATTCCTTGGGAGGAACTTTGAAGTAGCGGCTAACGGCAGACTTGGTCGCTTTCCTGGCTATTCGCCCTGGCAGGTCACTTTCTTTCCAGAGATAACAGCCATGCTCATCCAGAACATGCTCGGGTACACCCTCTCTGTTGCCCAGCACAGGTTCAATCATCATGTTACAGAGTGTGACAAAGGCATCCCGAATACTCTCCGGCATCTGCTCATTTAAAAACTCCAGCTCCACTGAACCATTGATGATTGCATCCCTTTCGCCATACCACGACCCGGCTATAACCTGATTAATAGGATTCATGATGCCTGGCGGGTAACTATTTACTGCGCCAAAATCCAGAAGAACTATACGATCCCGCTCCACATCATCACCCAGCTGGATTCTGTAATTGCCAAAATTGGGATCCGTCTGGATCTCATGCCAGGAAAACATCTCTTTGAAAAACAGATCCAGCAACCCACTGCTGATCGAGTTACGTCTTTCCTGGGATAACTGCTGCACCTCGTTGGAGGTAATGCCATATCCCGGCTCATAACCCACGGCAAGAACGGTTTTTGTGCAATATTCAGGAAAGACTTCCGGTACAACAAATCGGGGATCATCCGCCAGACGTTCGGCAAATCTTCGCGTGGTTTCTGCTTCCAGAATGTAGTCTATTTCCCGGTGCAGCATCCTGCGAATTTCTTTCAGCCAATCCTCGAAAGCACCGGTTACCTTAATCAACCTGGTCAGTCTCAAAAGCTGGGTGACGCCGTTCAGATCAGAGTCAACAGCTTCAGAGACTCCTGGATACTGGATTTTCAGACATAGCTCTTTGCCATCTCTGATACGTACAGCCCGATGAACCTGCCCAAGTGAGGCGGTACCAATGGGCACACGGTCAATTCTCAGTTCTGCCAGACGCTCAGCACCCAGCTGTTCCCGAAGGGTTCTGCGGATGACCGGCCACTTCAAAGCAGTCGTCTGGTGCTCAAAGGTATGAAGCACGTCGGTAACTTCATCGGGAAGAAAATGCTCGCCATAAAGCGCCATCATCTGCCCGATTTTCACCACACTTCCCTTAAGCTTGCCCATTTCAGCAACCAGGAAAGTCGCCTGCCGGGACATGGCCTGCTTTCTTCTTTCTTGTTTTTTTTCTTTACCTGTCAGCAAGTTAGCAGCCATATGGGATGCCATCCGGCCACCAGCAAACAGCCCGGCCGAAGCAAGATGCAGGCGTCTTTCAATACTTCCGGTCTTTATACGGGAAACAACATGATTTCCATGCCGGTCTTTCATTAATCAACCTGATAGACATTTTTCTTTTTGACAGGATACCCGTCAGCAGGATTGGCAGCAATCAGGCAACATGGACAATAATTACGCCATTCCACACTCAAAGTTAGAACTGTAATTTCCACAGCGAAAATCAACAAAATTGAATACTGTGTTCTATATTTGCCTGCCCAATATTACAAGTATCAGGTACAGCCGTGAGAGCGTCAGGTTTATTCCGTTTTGCTCTATTTCTGGCAATTGGTTTCAATTCAGTCTCGGTTCTGGCGGAAGAATTTCAAGACTCATCTCTCCAGCACCTTGGCCCCTGGCTGGCCAACTATAGAAGCTACCCTGTACCGGATCACCTTTCTCCTCCTCCTGATAACTGCAGATTGCTTCATGTCGATTACACTGGACGACACGGGTCGCGTTATCCAAAAGAAACAGAGACCGAGTTAATTCCTGAACTGCTCAATTACTTTTATGAATTAACCAGTAATTTTTCTTTATCGGAGAAAGGGGAGAAACTTTTTCAAAAGGCCCGTTCTTTCAGCACCTGGACGAAGGCACACCTTAAATGCTTCTCTGATATTACCCCCCGGGGCTGGCAGGAACTCTATGATCTTGGTTTTCGAAATACCAGTTTTCTAACAGCATTTAGACGGCTCCCTCCCAAGTCATTAACTATATCCCTCAGCAGTTCAGAGATCACCCGGACTATCCACAGCCAGGAGGCCTTTTGGGAGGGCTTCAGTGAGGCTCTTCCGGAAAAGGTTGAACTGACATCTTATTTAAATGTGCTTGATAACCCCAGGTGGGTACTGCACAGCTACAAGCTTTGCAGGCCAGTTTATGGGGACTTCTCATTTACGCATCTAAAAGAAGAGTTTTCTGCCAGGAAAGAGACTCTGGAAAAAAACCTTCCTGAAGCAGCAGTTCATTTTGCCAGAGAGATCATGCCTGATTGCCCCACTGAGATAGCTCCCCGCCTTCTGGAAACAGTTTACCGGCTTTGCCTGCTTGATGTATCACGCAAGTACCCGCTGGGGTTATGCGAAGTTCCTGCAGAGTGGATTGATAAACCAGAAGGAACGAAAGTTCTCGGTTGGTTACGTAAAATTCAAAGTTGGAGAAAGTTCTATGATTTCGGTCTATCTGAGTATCATCAGGGCAAAGCTATTAATCTTGCTTCTCCGCTGCTTAGAGATATTCTCGATCAACTGGAACAGGGGGTCTACAACAATCCTGAGAACATATCAGCAAATTATCGCTTTTCCCATGACTCAATGATTGCAAAGCTGCTCTCCAAGCTTGAGATCATCCCGCCAAAGGGAACGGATGATGAAAGATTTGCCGTCTGGAATCCGTCATATCACACTCCCATGGGAGCAAATGTTCAGCTGCACCTCTACCAGTGCAGCGATAACAACCTTCAAATCCAGCTGTTACTTAATGAGCAGCAAATCGACTGGAAAATCCCCCCCTGCCATAACCAGCCACTATGTAGTTGGCAGCAAGCAAGAGATTATCTCCGGGACAAGATTGTCCCGGATGAGGTTCTCAAAGAATATTGCAGTGTTCAGTGAAGACTTGAGCCAATTAACGACTATCAAGCCCTGCGTTTCTTAAACGCATAGACCCCCATGCTGGAAAGGCTTGACCATACTGTTTTCCAGGGAGACAACCCAGCTTTGGGTTCCATTCCTTGCGACATACGGTGAATTTGCTGTTCATACCAAGTGATATCGAGCAAAATCATCCTGTCAACATACTTAATACCCGTTGAGACAGGCGCAACGTCAATCCGGTAATCCGTATCATTGGATGCTGCGTTTGCTAAATCAGGATCAAGGGCTAACGGCCTTGCAAGACCAATCATATCTGTAGCCCCTGATTTCAGAGCCTCCTGCATCCCTTTTGCCGTTCTGAAGCCACCCGTAACAACAAGAGGCGTACTTATTTTCCTGCGAACTCCTTCAGCATAGGTAATGAAATACGCTTCTCTTTTAAGATCGGCTTCATCCCTGTTTTTTCCAGATCCAACCATTGACGGGTTTTCATAAGTCCCGCCAGAGATCTCAATCAAATCAATACCAGCCTTGGATAAAGCATCAACAACCTGCATGGAATCATTTTCTGTGAATCCACCTTTCATAAAATCAGCAGAGTTTAATTTGATACCGATGGGGAAGTCTTCACCTACCTGCCTGCGCATAGACTTATAAATTTCAAGAACAAAACGCATACGGTTTTCAATACAGCCCCCCCATTTATCCTTACGCTGATTATGGCGCGGTGAAAGGAACTGACTCACCAGATACCCATGCGCTCCGTGAATTTGAGCACCGGTGAACCCAACTTCTTTTGCCAGCCTGGCACAATTTCCGAATCGATCGATAATGCCAATAATTTCCGATTCGGTCAGAGCCCGTGGAGGATTAAAAGTTTTATCAAACCCGGTTCCCAGTGGAATGGCAGAAGGAGCAACCGGCGTTTTGCTGAGAAAAAGGGGCGACTGTTTGCCAGGGTGATTCAATTGAGCCCAGAAATGTGTTCCATTTGCGGTCGCAGCGCCAGTCCATTTCTGGAAGGATGCGAGATCACTCTCATCATCAAGAACAACATTTTTAGGTTCCCCCAGAGCGGTCCTATCAATCATGATATTACCGGAAATACTCAGACCAACCCCTCCATCAGCCCAGCGCCTGTAGACTCTGGCAAGACCAGGCAAAGGATTATGATTATCATCGCCCAGCTGCTCGCTCATCGCTGACTTAAAAAAACGGTTTTTAATAATCAAGCTGGGTTTAAGTTCGAGAGGGCTTTTGAGTGTTATACCGTCATTCATGTGCCTTACTCCCCTTGAACGCACATTATCACATTTTTAAAATTTGATGTGTTGCTTATTGTCTGACTTATGATTCCCTGTCGTTTTTCCACGGAAGTATCTTTCCTCATCACCAGAACATGGCGAAAGACATTTCCCTCGCTCATGGATTGGTGTTTGATTAAAATACGCCTTAAAGCAGTGAAGAACAACCATTCAAACAGTCTGTGAATTATGGGAGTAATAAATCAACAATTGCCAGTGAGTATTCGTCGGTTGATTTTGTGCTTGCCATATGAGGGGGCGCGACTTAAACAACCAGTCTACTACCTCCGCCATCCGGGCCGGGCTTGTATCCAATATTTTGATACGCAATATTGATACTTTTTCTGCCGCCAAGATATTCGGCGGTCTTTGCGGCACAGGGAATTACAACTTCTCGACTCTCTGCACCGCCTTTTGCCCTTACTACCAGATAGTGCTTCTTTTCTTTAGGGGAGAAATATAACGAAAAATGAATGCCGCTATTGTGCTGTGTAGAACCAACCTCATAGGCATCAACAGGCTTTACATGTCTGCTTTTTGGTTCTTTGAGATTATCTCCTGCTGAAGGAATAACGTTGCAGAGTTCTTTGATGACTTCAGTAGAAACAATCTCACACAAAAACTTATCTAACTGCTGATTCTCAAAACCATGAATTCTCTTGTAATCAGCATAGGCACAAAACGGGAAGCCAATCCAATCATCATAGAGACCTCTTGCCAGGATTTCAAAATCCTTCGGATAGCTTACCAGTGATTCCATGCCTTTATGATACGAGAATGGGTATCTCTGATTTTTCAGAACAGCCTGAAGGGCTAATATCTTACTTTTTACCAGTTCCCTCTGTTTATCTGAATAGATTCCTGATATCTCATCAAATTTGGCTTGCAGTTGTCCGGAGCTCCAGGCTCTTACCTGCTCAGGAGAAGCATCTTTTGCTGTATCATAACGCCTTACAACAGGCTGTTCGAGAAGCTCAACCAGGGTGCGTAAAACAAGATTTCGGTCACAGGGTTTGATATCATTTTCTTTCACAACTGCAGCCGGGCGTACATCTGTTGGTACAAGAACATCCCGACCTCTTCTGAAAATATCAAATACACCTTTTTGATTAATACGCTGGCTTGTACTCATTGGCGTGACCGCTGCATTTTCAGTTACCTTAGAAATATTTGAATTCGCATTGTCAACCAACGATGTCATATTTCTCGTGACACGTGCACGGGTTTCTGCATCAGATTTTGCCTTTTCCAAATCTTCGACAAGGCAATCTATCTTCTCATACATGTCTTGAGTTTTTGTTTTGGCAGGTTTTGCCGCACCCTTCTGTTTACTCGCCACCTGACTATCAGTGGGGGGCACAGCTTTTGAGGTAGGGGTAGGGGTAGGGGTAGGGGTAGGGGTAGGGGTAGGGGTAAGTATTGCTTTACGCTCTCCAGTTTTTTGGACACCGAGCCTCTTAGGGGGTGTCTTGTCTGCAGGCTGAGGCTGTTTACTAATTCCCCACCTTTTATTGAACTCAGCATTCTTCTTATCAACCATTTCTAATGATTTTATAGCAGTATCAAAAACCCTTTTCTCATCCTCTTCTCTTCTTTTTCTTTCAGCTTCTCTCCTAGCAAGTTTAACTTTTTGATCTGCGGATATCACGTCAGTTTCTTCATCTGGTGAAGCTCCAGATTCCGGCTCTCCCCCCCCAGCTGTTGCGCTTATTGTATGCATCATTATTTTGTGACTTTGATATGCCATAACATTGTGAAGGTCTTTCAACAGGTTTCTTTCAGATTCTGTCTTGCAGCGAGACCTCAATTCTTCGTTTTCTTCGGTATCAAATGCACTGATAACACATTGTTTCCTGATATCATCAGTCAGCATGTTTATCATTTCAGCATGTTGTTTGATGACTGCTCTCATCATCTCTTTTGCATAGTCTTCTTTTTCCAGGGCATGGTGCAGTCGTGAGAGCTCACGTAAAAAAACAATAAAATTTTCTTTTGCTTCCTTTTCAGTAAGGAGAACATAGTTATGGATAAGTTTATTAGTGTATCTACTAAAATTCTCTTTTAGCGTCATTAAGAGTGCTTTATTTTCCCTTACCTCTTTAATTCGTTGTTTAAGACACGAGTGATCCATACCATATTTGTAGGAAAGTTCTGCACTGGTCACACTTTCCTTCTCTTCTTCAGCGTCCCGTTCTACTGCTATTTCATCTGTGATTTCTGAAGACAAACTCCGCATAAGAGACTCTAGTTCAGCCATTGGGTAAGAAATCTCTGGAAGATCAGATGACTCTAAAGTTGGAGGAAGCTGGGGGGTGGCCTTTTCAGTAATTCGCTCATCTAGTGCCTTTAAAGTTGGCGCAGGTTTTCTTATGTTCCCCTGATGATACACATCTGTTTGGCGTTCTGAATCTTTTATTCTGCCTTTTTCTTTGCCCTTAGGCTTCACACCCCCCTGGGAACCGCCATGATCATGTGTGGTTGGTTTCTTTATTCTTGTTGCTTGTACTTGTAGTTGTTCCATTGCAAATCGTCCTTCGTCAGATCTTTTTTAATAGTTATTATGACAACGGAATAGAGAAGCAGGCACAGAAGAGCAGGTTATTATTGCTAACGGATCAGTTATGTAATTGTGTATTTATAAAGCAAAAAAGAGCTGAATACCGGCAGCTATCAATGCTCATTCAACAAGCATCAATACTGCCGATTCAAAGATGGAAATACTGTTCAGATTACTTACGTTCCAGATGCCACCACGCAGATTTAACAGTGTTCTTCATCAACATTGTAATAGTCATTGGGCCAACACCACCGGGAACCGGGGTGATCTTGCCAGCCACTTTGCAGGCTTCTTCGTAATCAACGTCGCCACTGAGAATGGCCTTGCCAGTCTCTTCGTTAGTGCCAACACGGTTCACACCAACGTCGATAACAGTCGCACCAGGCTTGATCCACTCTGGCTTAACCAGCCCGGGAACGCCGGCAGCAACGATCAGAATATCAGCACGCTTGCAGTGTGCCGCCAGATCCTGAGTACGGGTATGAACCATGGTAACGGTACTGTTGGCGCCAGGACCTTTCTGGCCCATCATCACAGAAATTGGCTTACCAACAATATTGGAACGACCAACCACAACCACTTCAGCACCGGAAGTTTCGGTACCGGAGCGTACGATCATCTCCTGAATACCGGCAGGTGTGCATGGCAGATAGCGCACTTCATCACCACCAATAACCATCTTGCCCAGGTTGACAGGGTGGAAACCATCCACGTCCTTATCAGGGCTGATGGCATTGATAACAGCATCTTCGTTGATGTGCCTGGGCAGGGGCAGCTGAACCAGGATACCGTGGATATCCGGATCTTTGTTGTACTTTTCAATCAGGGCCAGAAGGTCTTCTTCGGAAATATCATCCGGCTGATTATCCTGAACTTCATGAAAGCCCAGAGAGAGAGCTGTTTTGATTTTCAGGGTTACGTAGCTCATTGATGCTGGGTTTTCACCCACCAGAATGGTCACCAGACCAGGGCCCTTACCATGGGCCTCTTTCATTCTTACAACTTCCTGTTCAAGCTCTGCAAGGATTTCCTTGCGCATCTGCGTGCCACTGATGATCTCTGCACTCATAAGGTCTCTCCAGATGTATCGTAAAACATCGGCCCGGGCTTTCCCTGCAGGCGAAGTGAACAAAAAAGCCTCACCAGCATTGGCCAATATCGATAGAAGTTGGTACGGATTGTGCCATGCCTGCGCAGCATGTACAGAAAATATGCACAGAATCGAGGAAAATTCCCATATAAATGCTTATTCACAACAGAAAGTTACGTATTCTTAGCGCAAGTACATCAACACATTCCCCGTCACCCTGAGACTTGTGAATATGATAGTCGTCATTGAATAAAAAACTGTTAACCAGGATAGAGTTTTCCCGGCAGTTATGGCTTTGACCGCTACTCCACCGATAGAACGTCTGTACCTGCATTCCCTATAGAGACTCAACAATCAGCACGACAGACGTTACACAACCAAATAATGAAGCCGGAACTAACGAACAACAACAAAACTTCACGAATTGAAAATAAGCAAAACTGGGGGCTGATTTACTCTGTGGCCAACCCTGAAGACGTTTATGAAGAGATTGGACATCGTCATCGCCAGAGATAAGAAACCCCGGCTACAAAACCAGGGTTTACTATGAAATCAGGGAAGAATTACTGAGCTTTGCTGTCCAGCTTTTCCTTATCTTCGCCCTCTTCTTTCATGGCCTTGCGGAACCCTTTTACCGCGCCCCCCAGATCTTCACCGATACTGCCGAGACGCCTGGTGCCAAACAGAACCACAAGAATCATCAGAACAATCAGCAGCTGCGGCATGCTGATACCACCAAACCCCATATGACTAACCCTGTATACTTTTAATATTCACTCACGCGGTTGTAACATGCCAGAGAGTGAGCGTCACGACCAGTGTATCTTTCACTGACTAACTGCGGTTTACCACGGCCATCAAACACCAAAACCTGCTCAGAGCTCCTGTTTGCGCACATACCCCATAACATACTAATCAATAAGGTCGAGTTTGGCAGGGATATTTACGCACGAAAACATACATTTGACCCACTACCTGGTTTTTAATTATTTTTTGAAGGAGATTTTCTTTTGAGCTTATATATAAAAGCACACCCGGTCATCAAAAGCAGATAACCGGTTGTGTTTGAATAAACCTGAATAGCTCTCTTAACCGCCCGTCACAGGGGGGAAAAAGGCAACTTCATCACCATCTTTCAGTGCAGCGCTGTCTTTAGTCATGGTCTGGTTAACAGCCACCAGTGTTTTGCGATCCAGCAGCACAGTCTTCCAGTTATCACCTCGCTCAGCCAGCTCTTCTTTCAACTCTGAGATATTGCTGGCGCTGGAATCCAGTTCCAGGCGATCGCAACCCAGCCGCTCACGGTAACCAGCAAAGAAAAGAACCTGAATCATTCGACTACCTCATACTCAGGTGTGCTGCTGGTAATACTCTCGGCAAGATAGTGGCCACTCTTGCCACCACTCTTTTCCAGAACCCGCACACCTTCAATGTGCATGGCTTTATCGACAGCCTTGCACATATCAAACACAGTCAGAGCGGCAACCGATGCAGCCGTCAGAGCTTCCATTTCAACACCTGTTTTACCACTTAAACGACAACACGTTTCAATGCGGATACGGTTCTGTTCCGGCTGCAACTCAAACTCAACGCCGATAAAGTTCAACATCAAAGGATGACAAAGCGGAATCAGATTGCCACACTGCTTGGCAGCCTGAATACCGGCAACACGAGCTACGGACAGCACATCACCTTTCTGCAGACCGTTCTCCTGCACAAGCTCCAACGTGGCTGGAGCCATATAGATAAAGCCTTCGGCACGGGCTTCACGGCGACTGTCGTTTTTATCACCGACATCCACCATCTTCGCTTCACCACCTTCAGCCGTATGGGTCAGATGGCTCATACTTCGGCCTGCTCAAACTTCAACTGTTCCACAAAGTTGCAGGGACGCTGACGGCTATCCAGCTGCTCACGAATAATCTGTTCCCAGGCGGTTTTACAACCATTGTTGGAACCAGGCATCACGAACATCACTGTACCATTGGCAAAGCCGGCAACGGCGCGGGACTGGATGGTGGAGGTACCGATCTGTTCAAAGGAAACCTGACGAAACAGTTCACCGTAACCGTCAACTACTTTATCAAATAGAGGAAGAACGGCTTCCGGAGTGCTGTCACGCCCGGTGAACCCTGTACCGCCGGTAATCAAGACAGCCTGAATCTTGTCTGTAGCGATCCAGCGGGAGAGTTCAGCACGAATCTGATAGATGTCGTCAATTACAATGCGTTTATCACCCAGCTTGTGACCGGCAGCCTGCAGGCTGTCCACCAACAGATGGCCGGAGGTATCGGTCTCTTCTGTGCGGGTGTCAGATACCGTCAGTACGGCAATATTCAGAGGAATAAACCCGGTGACTTTTTTATGCTGTCCCATGACTACTACTCATCGGTCTGAATAAGGCTGCACATACTGGCACAGTCAAGGTATCTACCTCAATCAGTTTGTGTAACTTCAAGGATATCTGTGCACTCCCGCCATTCCTGGGGAGTATTTGTATTGCAGAAGCTGGTTTCATGCCCTTCTGGTGCGGGCAGTTTCTGCCCGTTCAGTTTTTCCATCAAGCGCCAGAGAGCGTAGTTCCTCCGGTTATCACTCTGGATAGTCTGATTGGCGAGTTGCCTTGCCTTTTCTGAAACCGGCATCAGCAACGGCAGGGAATAACCTTCATATTGCAATGGCATTTCGTCATCACACTGCTGTATGAGCCGGACCAAATCTACCTCCTTTAACAGAGGCATATCGACGGGAACAATAAGCAGATAGCCAGAATCAACCCTGTTCAATGCTGCATGCAGCCCTGAGAGCGGGCCACGCCCGGGGAAGATATCAGCAATGTTCTCACCAAAGTCATGAACCCCATTAATAAAAACACGCTGAATACCGGTTGCAGCAAGCAACTCAGCCATATGGCGATAGAGAGGTTTATTTTGCCAGGCCAGTAAAGCCTTATCCTGCCCCATACGGGATGACCGCCCTCCGGTCAAAACAATCCCGGTGCAGTTGTTAAGTTTCTTGGTCAGAAGATTCACAGTCAGAGCACATCTTGCAGCAAACAATCAAAGTAGAGAAATAAGAGAATGCCTCTGCATCCATAGCAACCTTACACGAGACATTCTCTTGGTAATACATGGGATGTTATGTCTCTATTTGAGGAATGCAAGGGGGAATGGGTTACATTTGTCCTCGCTCCACCAGGACTTTCGTTCTACGTGACAGCAGGGAATCCAATGCGGAAGTCTTGGCTCTGATAATCTCTCAGGATGTCTTCTATGAGCGGCAGGCCGCTACCACCCATAATCATTTGAGGCTGAAACATAAAATTATGGGGCTGTCTGTAACCTCCTGGGGGCTGCTGTTCATAACCTGCTGTGGGTTGTCTATAAGCTTCTAGTGACGGCAGGAAACGGCTGCTGCTATCTGAAGAATAATAAGACACAGAGTGGGGTTGGGGTTGGGGTTGGGGTTGGGGTTGGGGTTGGGGTTGGGGTTGGGGTTGATAAGGTACTAGCACATAAGGCTTACCACACAGCTGTATACAAAGTCGGCTGTCAGCCTCAAGATATAAATCAGAGATCGGACCAAAAGCGCTTTGGGCAAGTATTGGTTTTAAGTCGGCCACCAAACCCTCTCCTGGCCTGGGGCCTTGTGTTTCGCGATGAGGTATTTGGGGCGTAATTCCAGTAGACACGAATGGTTTGTGCGTGCATTGCATTCGTGCCTTTTCAAACACTACTCTTTTCGTTACACCATCTTTTGGTAATGAATTAAAAAACACTTGATGATTTTTCAGTGCCCAATAGTGCGAGGCTCTTCTAATTCCATGGGGTTCTTGCGATCTTGTGCTCTTTTCATTCAGTTTTATAAAACTCCCGCTATTAGAAAGGTTGTTTCTCACAGAGCGTTTCCATATACCACTGCTCTTGTTTCGGCTGAAATAGGGTATGTTACTAATCATCCAGGTACATATTTCATTTGCGGTGGCTTTATGGCTGGTTTTGCTACAAATTGCCGCTACACACAAATATAAATAGCCAACCTGTGGTTTTTTTGTGGTTAATGAACAACCTTTAATCTTATAAGGCTGCTCCTCTACCTTTTGGGCAGCACCAGACGATTGGATTGATTTCAGCGTAAACACCAATGTATCGCCGTCGTCTTCAAATGAAGTGGCTATCTTTGGGGACTCGGTTTCGACAGAACTGCTACTGGCAGCCGAGACTTCGAATGCTGCAAGCGGTTTGCCTCCAATTTGAGAAGGTAGTATTCCAGTTTGCAGCCGATTGCTCTGTGAATAATTCTGGTCGCAGAGTGTCGGATAAAGCAAGTGAGATTCTGTAGGGCTTGGCCTCCCAACTTGTTGCGTCATTAAATTCATGTGAATGTATTCCTGATAAAAGTGCTTAGCCCTGTTAGATGTGAACTGAAAAGAAATGTTCCTCTCTTCGTCAGAAATACTGATTTGACAGTTAGTTAGATATTGATCTGGGGCTGACAGCTTCCATTTGCACTGACAATTTGGATTGTGGGGGAGTGAGGATCTACCACGATCAGTGAGTTCCCTACCCGTGCGGGGATAACCAACCAGCCGTTGAGATTGGAAGCTCCTGAATTCAAGTCCTGAACAAAAACGATCCATGGTTGGTTATCAGGAGTTTCTGAGGGTTGTCGTCTACCCAAAAGTCTTAGATCTTGTTTACTGGCGCCAGGCAGAACCTTCTGATGTCGAGACATGACCTCTTTGAGATTGGTCATAATTTCCTGCGGGCGGCCTGTAAATTCCTGCATTTGGGTCACGCATTTCTGGATGTATACCATGTATTCCTGAATGTGGATAGTACATTCCTGCATATGGGCTATACATTCTTCCTGCATGTGGGCCATACATTCCTGAGTACGGGCTATAACTTCCCGAAGGCTGGCCATAAGGCATGTGTGGTACAGACCAATTGCCACTATTTGCAACAGCAGGAGGAGGAATATAGTTTGGTTGGGATTGGCAAGGTGTTAACTGATAAGGCCGACCAGGCTTGTCTATCTGCCGCTGTCCACCAGCAACACCAGAAGATAGATTTGAAGCAGCCTCGAAATTGCTCTTGGGAGGGAGCGGTCTTGTGTTAGCCGGGAGGGGGGCCGTAAGACTCTCATCTACATCTACAGTGGGGAATTCTTTTCTGAACTTGGTTATTTCGGGCGTTGCCCCATCAAAAACTTGATATTTTCGTTTTCTATGTTTGTTTTCCCCCTTGTTATTGCTACGAAGCAGTGACTCTTCAAAGAACGATTTATGATCTTTTAACGTCCAGTAATGCATTTTTACTTTCAAGCCTTCTGTTTTAGGCAGTTTTTTGAAGTGTTCATAAGACGAAAGACTCTGTCGAACGGAGTTTCTCCATCTACCTTTACCTTGGTTGTCTGTATTTTTGTAATAGGTGATGTTGTCATTCATCCAAGTGTATATGTCATGTAAGGTAACTTCATTGTCTTCCTTGCTACAAATTGCTGCTGCAATCGCGTTTTTAATGCCAATGTTCGAAACTTCTTCAGATAATCTGCAGCCCCTAATCCTGTAAATTTTTTCCTCTACCTCTTCAACAGTACCGGGCTCTTGGGTTGATTTCAGCGTGAACACCACTGTATCGCCGTCGTCTTCAAATGAAACAGCTATCTTTGGGGACTCTGTTTCGACAGAACTGCTACTGATGGCCGATACTGCGAATGCTGTAAGAGGTTTGTCTCCAACTTGAGAAGGTAGTATTCCAGTTTGCGACCGATTGTTCTGAAAGTCCTGTACGCGCTCTGCCGGTTGAGGCGAATGAGATTCTGTAGGGTTTGGCCTCTCAACTTGCGATCTTAAAATCATGCGAATGTACTCCTGATAAAAGTGCTTTGCCCTGATTAGATGTGAACTGAAAAAAAATGTTCCTCTCTTTTTTGTCAGAAATACTGATTTGACAGTTAGTTGGATATTGATCTGAACCTGACTGCCTAGCTACAGGACAGGCTGGTTTAAAATCACGTCTTTTTGAAATCAATTCACACGGAATAATTGAACGACTGGTTTTGTTTATTCAGAGAATTTGACAATTGTACTAATTAGGCTCGGCTATCAATGTTTCACGGCTTTTTCAATGAGCCCTTCGTCTACATCAATGGAACCATAGAGGTTCCAGACTTTCAGAGTCTTGTCATAAGAGCCAGAAATCACCCACCCTTCGAACGTGCTGGCCACACGTCCGATCCTGCCAGGATGCCCTTCTTGGGTAGCGACACACATATCACCTGAAGCCCTGGTCAGATCCAAGATTTTCAGTGGCTTATCGTCAGAGCCAGAGATCACTCGTCCATCGGAGAGACTAGCCACAAATTCGACATCATTGCTGTGTTCTTTCAGGGTGACGACACACATATCACCTGCTGCCCTTGTTATGTCCCAGAGCTTCAGGGTCTTATCATGAGAGTTAGAGATCACGCGCCCACTGGGAAGGATGCCTATCCATTTAATCGAACTGCCATGATCTGACAGGGTAGCGACACATTCACAGCCTGGAGCTCTGGCCAAATCCCAGATTTTCAGCGTCATATCATTAGAGCCCGAGAGCACTTGTCCACCGGGGAGGATGACCACACATCTGACCCAGTCTGTGTGCCCTGCCAGGGTGACGACGCACTCTTGACCTGGCCTCAGAGTCCGATCCCAAACTTTCAGGGTACCGTCATCAGAGCCTGAGATCACCCGTTCGTCGGGGAGAATGGACACATAATTGATCCGACGGACGTGCCCTGTCAGAGTGGTAATGCACTTATAGCCTGACACTCTGATCCCCCAGATTTTCAGGGTACTGTCAGCAGAGCCAGAGATCACCTGCCCACCGGGCAGGATGGCCACACATAGCACCCAGTCACAGTGCCCCATCAGAGTGGCGATACACTCCTGACCTGGCTCCCTGGTCAGATCCCAGACTTTCAGAGTCTTATCACAAGAGCCAGAGATCACCTGCCCACTGGGGAGGGTGGCCGCACATAGCACCCAGCTACTGTGCCCTGTCAAGGTGGCGATACACTCCTGACCTGACTCCCTGGCCAGGTCCCAGACTTTCAGAGTTTTATCAAAAGAGCCAGAGAGCACCCGGCCGTCGGGGAAGGTGGCCAGGCATTTGATCACTTCTGTGTGCCCTTTCAGGGTGGTAATAGTTTCAACTTTCCCGGCCCTGTTGCTCAAATAGCGCAGCAGGGCACCTTGCCTGAGCACGTCTCTCATAACCCATGCCCGCTCTTTCTCAGTAAAATGCTTTTCCAGCCACCGCCTAAAAGGAGCCTCGGGCTGGCATTCGCGGGAAAATTCTGACGGCATGCTGTTACGGTATCGGGACTGTATCCTGGGGCTGCTGTGATAATATTTTTCCACCAAAAATCTGGTCAAAAATTGATTTTGGCTGATTCTACATGGATTCTTTTCAGCATCATCCAAACGGAAATATCTGCAGACCATCCGAAGTATCTGAATATCTCTGGCGGTCAGGTATGTCAGTATGTGTTGCCAGCAGACATAACCGAGCTGGTTAAAGAACTGCTCGCCTTTTATCTCTATGCCGCG
>NZ_JAMFLX010000023.1 GCF_023502345.1 Parendozoicomonas callyspongiae | reverse complement strand
AATCAGCAGCAACTCTTGAATCAAAACCACAAAAGCGTTGCATTTAACGCCCAGGTTTCGGCGGTACCACAACCCTTCCGCCTTGATAAGTGAAAATATCCTCAATTTTTTCTCGGTTGTACCCGGTATCAAGGCTTTTCTCCAGCGCCTCTCTTAGGTCCATTATTTTTTCAGGTGAATTTTCAAGCATCTCATGAACGGATTCCCAAACAGCGAATAGTTTTGTATCAGCTGATTGAGTTTCCGAGGTAGCAAAACTGTATTCTTTGAAGGTAATCAAAAAACGAGACGATAATTTAGAAGGGAAATCATCAACAGAACCCAACGCTCCTTTCAATTTTGGCATCATTTTTTTGAATGCCGCGCAGACTCCATCAGGGGAATAAGCTGCAGCCATTATCATTTCCTTGATATGTCGATTTGCAGTATCGGTCACACAATGTGCGACTTTTTTACAGTACTCTACACCCTCACCTGGGTTATCTTGTTCGTGCCTTTTGATGTTTCTCTCCAGAACCCTGACTAGCCTATCTAGCCTTTGAGCCTTAGGTACAAAGCTCTGTTCCATATCATAGACGGCATCAGTTATAAGTTCTCTGGAATAAAGTTGCAAACAACATGTACCTAAGACACCGACACTTTCGAGCGCCTTACTCAATTCTGACTGTGCCTGATCCATAACATGGAGCGCCATATCACTTGTTATTTCCTCCTTCGTGATGTCTCTCCCTGCAAATTTTGCTGGGCCGGCTCCAGGTTGGCTGCCCCCAGGTTGACTTCTGGCCCCAGGTAAATTAGCACCACCAACCGTTTTTGTACTCGTTATTTCGGTATTCATTTGTACGTCTCCTTTTCAATAGGTTGTTTTATTTCATTTTGTTTTTTCGATGATCATTGACAGGTTTTAAACCTGCGTTAACTTTTCCACTTCTTTTTTAATATCTCCAGCCAATCTTTCGTGATGCGATACCCCGCTGTTGATCATGACTTCCATTATCTTAAAAAGTTGATCCGGTGATTCTTCTAACATGCTTTCAAGCTCCAAAAGCGATTCATCCCGAATAAAATCATAACTAGAACCTTGAGGATTGGTTAGTGTTCTCTGTTCTTCTATTGTTAACAGTTGTCTTTCTTTACAACCGGTGACAACGGTATTGAGATTACTGCTAAACATTGAAATCAAAACCGTCTGATTTTTTTTAATGATCTGTTCTGCTGACACTCCTTTCTCTCGCTGCGCTTGCATGTTTTTGTAGGTAGCACTCCATGCTGCTTCCTTTTTCAGGATATCCATAAATAAATCAAAGCTTTTGCCATCTGGGTCAGTCTTTTTGGTTAGCTTTCGCTTTATATAAGACAGCAGCATCCCCGCCCGGTCTTCATTTGAAGGCGTATTTGCGAAGCTTAGCGCAAGACATCTGTCACCCAAGTCCTCGCTTACCAGACTCTCTGATACCAACCCCTCAATAAACGCTTTTATAGAACCACGCGATGAATAAGCCGTTTTGATTTTGCCCATAAATGCGAGAAAAACGCTTAATTCTGTATTTGGAGGGCATTCTATTGTCGGAGTGACGACCGGGGGACTTTCCAGCACGTTCTTTTCGGGTCTCCCCTGGAAAGGCATACTTGAGGATGTATGTTCTTCCTGCTTGTTCTCACTCTTACTCTCACTCTCAGGTACAAAGCCCATTTCCTGGATTAAAACCTCCAGGCAGACTTGACGCTCTGTATCTTTCAATTGATTTATGAACGCCCCCAGCGCCTTCCTGGTTTCTGTTTCTGTTTCTGTATTGTTCAGCAATTGACCTAGCTCTTTCAGGTCATCCGCATTTATCTCAAAACCCTGCCCCTCAAATAGGTCACTCAGGTTTGCTGCCGGCGCTGATATAACGGCCTTGATGCATGTATACACCAGATTCTCACCGTAGTGACCCTGAGCCTGAAGTTGCCGTACTGCCATCAGCATATCACTCAGCTTTGGCGAGTTTGCATTTGCAACCAGGCGTTGCATTTCGAACTTAAACTGCTGCTTGTAATATTCCCTGTAGGCTACTGGCTCATATGTCGCAACAACATCGCTGGCGAAGCGCTCCAGTGCCCCGTCATAGTCATCCACATCAACATTAAATATCACCAGATTATTTCTCAGAGCGATGTCCAGGATCGGAATATATTCTGCTGCTGCAGGGCTTAGATGAAGATCCAGTTCAACCATGCGCTCAAGCACTAATTTCTGGTTTCCCATCCCTTCAGGGGTGGTTGCATCCAGACTAAAATTTGCGGACTGCAAGTCTTTTAGAAGATCATTGAGAAGCATTTGATTAGGGTTACATTTCTGTTTATCCCCCAGAATCAGCATCTGTCCCAGAACAAGCAGCATGAAAACTTCAGCACTCTGATCCTGGCTATGGAATTTTGTCTTCAGAACATCTTCCAAAGCTTTCAGGCTTTTTACCCGATCTACTACTTTATTACTGGCTGGTCTCAGCTGCGCCAAGCCTTGCTCATCAATAACATTTTCACCATCTTTGCCCTTAAGACTGGAAACAAGCCCGTAGACATTGGCCATGCAGAGTTGAACCAGACACTTGCCCTTAAGTGCAAGACGCTTCCGTCCGGCACTGATCAGAGCCTCTTGCAGCTTCTGTTTTTTAAGCATTGTGCCCATATCCACCCGAATAGCCGCAAAATCCAGCCTATGTGAAGGCGCTGGCGGCATCGTCACCATGGATGGGTGCGCAAAATTGCCTCCCCCCTGAGAATAAGGCGAATAACCATAGTCACCATAATATGGCTGCTGTGGCTGCGGCTGCGGTATGTACTGAGACGGGGGATAATTGTACGCCTCACGTTCACCCAAAAGCGGCTGGAGACCGGGTTGTCCTCCAAACCCCATACCCGTTCCAGCGCTTGGTGGGCGCACCGCACCGTAACCATGCGAGGGGTATGGTCCAGGCATAAATTGCGGTGGCTGGCCTGGAGGCAAACTCACATGTTGTTGGTGCCAATAGCCTACTCCAGCTTCTGGTACCGTTGGCTGTGGCGGCTGCCCTCCCGCAGGAGGATGCGCAGCCGGGCTTTGAGGTGAGGGCGTATTCCAGTATCGGTCCATTTTTATTGATCTCTCAAGTTATTCTGTTTTTTTAATTTCCTGTTAGCAGAAAATTTATTGCGTTGATTTACCTATTTAGAGTGGGGTTGAAAGGATATGTTCAGAACAACACCGCCAGCACTGATAACAGGTTTCATATTCCGAAACAGAAAAATGCGAGGCCTGTTTTCATGGCAAAAAAAAGAGCGACTTTCATTGCAAAAGCCACCCTTTCCAATTACACAGATACTCAAGCATTCATATCACGAAATAATATCCAACTCTCCAATAAGCACATCCATGCAGACATCGCGTTCAATACCTTCCAAACCTTTCACTAGAGCTATCAAAGCCTGTCTGGTATCTGACTCTACTTCACTCTGGTTTAATAGTGTTTGCAGTACCATTTTTTCATCCTCAGTGATATTTTCTTTTGCATTGAGTTCCACTAAAAATTCGTCCAGGTTGTGGCTGCCAGATGATACAATGGCTTTGATTAACTTATAGGCCAAAGACTGTTGAGAAAATGGCGCTTGAATTGATGATTGAAGGGTCATCAACGCGTTTCCCAGGTTGCCTCCCAAGTGACCCAGGATGGATTGAATATACCCTTTGAATTGCGCTCCAGATCCCGGTGCAATTTGCCCATTTCGTTCAGCTGTTCCAACGACGTCATTGGCAAAGCTATCCAATGCCTCTGCCCAATTCTCCACTTCCACCTTATTAAAAGCCACAGGATTGTTTGCAATAACCTCATTCAAAATCTGTATATTTTTCATAGCACTCAGGTTCAGGCCCAGGCCCAGTTCTTTCATGCGATCAATAGCCATCCGTTGAGTCTGATGCCTTTCTGTGCCTGTCCACAACCCCCCTGCTTTATCAAGCTCACGCACTACAGCCCCAAAAACAGCGCTATTCGAGTTGGGTTTATTCTCTTGTTGACAAATGCTGTCCTGTACCAGAAGAATCAACGCAACAACTTCAGCAGCTTGATTATCGTCTTTGTAGTGGCTCGTTACCACCTTATGTAAATTCTGCAGGGCTCTCACACGAGAAGCAATTGTTTTGTCTGTGGGTTTGAGTGTTTTCAGGTCCTCCCTGATAAAAACATTGTCATTATTAATTTTGCACTTCAGACCGCTGAGAAGGCTATACATGTTGGACCGGCACAGTTTGATTATATCCTGTGCGCTTGGCCTACTCTTCAGAATTTTGTTTCCAGCATTTGCTAGCGCTTTTTGAAACTTTTGCTTTTTAATTGAAGCCGTCGTATCCGACATAACATCTGAAAAATCCAAAGCAGGTTGCCCCATTCCTGGTGTCTGATACGCAGAAGGTCCATACAGAAAAGGCATTCCTGGCATATGAGGCATTCCTGGCATATGAGGCATTCCTGGCATATGAGGCATTCCTGGCATATGAGGCATTCTTGGCATTCCTTGCATTCCAGCATAACCAGCATATGGTTGAGGTGCCTGGGGCATCACTGATGGATACTGATCCATTGCATGCTGGCCTAGATATAATGAGTAAGGCGCGCTACCTTGGCCCACTCCTGCCGTCTTTGGTGTCGGGGCAGAAGCTATGGGACTCTCTGAGGCATTGTCTTTGTCTTTCGGATATGGAGAGGGAGTCGGACATGGACTACCAACACTCTCGCTTAAAGAGCTACATACATCTGATACTCCATCGCTTTCAGCACTTTCACCGCCCTGGCCTGGAGCAATTCCCTCTATCCCGACATACTTAGGAGGATTAACGGGCTGATAATATTGATATTGATGGTGATGGTGACCCTGTGGCTGAGGCTGATAAGATTCCCGGGGTATAAAGCCTCCTGAAATATTTGGCTGACACGGAGTCACCTGAAAGGAGCCAGCCTGACCTTGATATTGCCCGTGAGGGCCAGCATATTGATGAGACTGCCCGGAACCGGTCGGCGGAAAACCAGAACCAGAAACAGGTACATTCCCTGTATTTGGGGTTTGTTGGTACTGTTGGTACTGTTGGTACTGTTGGTACTGTTGGTACTGTTGGTACTGTGAGTTATTTGGGTTAGGGTTAGGGTTAGGGTTAGGGTTATTTGGGTACACTTTTATATTCCTCCAGTGAGTTAATATGCACAATCTTCTCTGACCAATTCAGGAAAACGGCATGGATACATCAACTAATAGGAGTACGATTTTTCTTTATAATTCCGAACGACAGTGTTAGCAAAATACTACAAAGCCTGAAACGCTATGACAGGAGTGGGGATTTCATGCTGTGGTCAATAAAACAGCCCGCGTTGGGCTTTGCGCCCTGCAGGGAGAATGCCCACCCCGAAAACAGATCAGCAGTGGACATTGCATAACAAAAAGGATCAGTTAAGACCAATCGCCTCACGAACAGCTTCAACTAAACCATCTTCGAGGTTTTCTGGCTGCAAAACCTTGCCATTGACAAAGAATGAAGGCGTACCTGTCAGACCCAGCCGCTCAGCTTCATCTTCAGCGCGGGCAACTTTCTTTTCCGGGCGATCTGATGCGAGACAGCTTTCAAAAGTCTCCATATTCAGACCTAGCTCCTTGGCCAGATTAAGCCTGGAATCTTCATTCAAGCTCCTGTGCTGAATAAAGGCGGCCTTATTATATTCCCAGAATTTGCCCTGCTCATCAGCACAGACTGCGCCAAGGGCAACTTCACGGGAGATACCGGAACTGTTAATGGGGAAATCCATGTAAACCATTTTCACCTTGTCCCCGACCTGCTCCATCAGCTCATCCAGCGTTTCCGCTGCTACATAACAGTGCGGGCACTGGTAATCAGCAAATTTGACCAGTGTCGTTTTAGCCTGGGGATTCCCCTTTACCGGGAAGCCCTGGGTGTCAATCACATTCAAGGGAGCCTCAGGTTTGGCAAGCAGGATCTTCATGCCTTTTTCCTGACGCAATCTTTCTGTCAAAGCATCCCGCCCGGCCTGCATTCCCTGACCCATCAGGTAATTACGGATTTGATCACGCACCTGATCCAGCGGCGCAGGAATTCGATCCTTGTTACTTTCATAAAAGGAAGTAATGTCCTCTTCCGCAGGCTCGCGCAAATCTAACAACTCGGTCACAACGGCCTGACGATCCCGACCACTGGAGTCAACTTCTGCTTTTACAAACATCTCTCCTGCCGCCCCGGTAATAACCTGCACTTTTCTTTGCCAGGCTTCATTATCAATATCGAAGACAGCGCGTGAGACAGCAGGCGGCAGATCCTCCAGGGCATAATTCACACCACCCATGGATAAAACAGCATCACTTGTCACGTTTTCAGCAGGTTTTCCACTCAGCAGAAAAGTAGCCCCACTTCCAACAACAGCCCCAAGAACGAGAGCCAAGGGTAATTTAATATCCATAGTCAGTTCACATTATCTCTATAGTTGTTTCGATCAATGAGCGTTGCACGAGCCTGTATATCCCTACTAAAGCTACAAGCCACCACTCTGCCTGGCAAATTAAACTGGCAAATTAAACTGGCAAATTAAAGCCTGGCCAGATCCAGATGCTCTTCAACCAGCTTCACCAGTGCTGCCAGCCCACCTTCATCCTCCTCGGAGAACCTGCAGGCAATAGGGCTATCGATATCCAGAACAGCAACAACCTGGCCTGCATATGTAACTGGCAGCACAATTTCACTGCGACTGGCAGCATCACAGGCAATATGGCCGGGAAATTCCCCCACATCTGCCACCCTGACAATACGATTGTCACCAGCAGCTGTACCACACACACCTTTACCCAGAGGAATCCGGGTGCAGGCGGGTTTACCATGGAAAGGCCCAAGCACCAGCTGCCCATCCCGAACAATGTAAAAACCAGCCCAGTTAATATCTTGCATAACCTGATACAGGAAGCTGGACAGGTTAGCCATACCGGCAATTGGATCAGCCTCACTGGATAACAGACCACCAGCAAGCTGATTCAGTTCACTATAAAAACCCTGGACAGGCTGATTGGCGTCGATTTCAATGGAGAACAAAGCACACAACCTTAAGAAAAATAATGGAAATTATGTGATGAATATAAGGTAACACGGGCATGAATGGTGGTCTTTAAGAGCGCTTTCAACTCTTCAGCCTCTTCAAAAGCCCGGAGCGAGGGCTGGTCACCATCAGAAAACCATGGAGAGATATACGTTTTATCTTCTGCATCCAGGTTCAGAGATTGCAGAAAAGCCTGGGTAGCAAGAAAGTGTTCATTGAGAGACTCCTTATCACAGACCCCTGTCAGCACTGTCAGCCCGACTCTGATGCCTGTGTTCTTTAACTCTGAAACCAGCTGGCGGGTCTTCTCCAGATTTGCACTTTTCCCCAGACGACTTCTTAAATCGGCGTACCCTGATTCCAGACCGATAACAACCTGGCTTAACCCGGATGCATACAATTGCTTCCAATCCTGACTGGTGCGTCGTCCCATGAAGTCTGCATCACCAAAGCAGGCAACGCCCTTCTCAGATTTACCCAGACGTTTATCGATAACATTCAATAAGGACACCAGACGAGAGACCGGTATAGCCAAGGCATTCGCCGAACCCAGGAAAATACCTTGACGTCCAGCTACACCAGAAGGAACGAGAGATAAAATATCACTCAGCCGCTGCTGCAGTTCATCATCGCTTAGAACCCGAAATGGCTTATCACGATAAAACGCACAAAACGTGCATTTCCCATTTGGACAGCCAGTGGTAAGAGGAACAACCAGATCACGATAACGATCAGGTGGCAAAACAGGAACGGATTCAGGATAAACTTTTTGATACAGACGGGATTGATTCTTATAGTGTTCAAAAGAGAGTCTGGAAGCTTTCTCTACACTGTCAGCAGTAGAACCTTTTAAACAAAAATCAGCTCCCTGAGAATCAATGCAAAAGGTTCTAACCCTTTCACAAATTTCCTGGCAAGCCATTTCCGGAATTGATTCACCCGATACACTCGCAATAACCTCCCCGTCCAGGCAACGCCGATAGAACTCACCATCGAAGCGAGCTGAACACCAATACCCTTCTGAATTGAGCCTCAGACTCACAGATGAATCTTCGCACTCAATCTTCACACCATCAGGTAATAATCTTGCGGAGGCTGACAATATATAAAACTCATGCCTTGATAGATCTGACAGGCAGTTTAACGCCACCATCCAAGAATATACAAGTCATGTGAAATGGAATGATCTCATCTACTAAGAAGAAGATGAGATCATGGTTTCGATCAGTGCTTCAAATACCCAGGAAGGGAATCGAATGGGTTCTGGTTATGTCCGGCTTCTGCAGTTTTTCTCTCATAGTCTTCACAGATCGCAAGGTAACGAGCCAGAATAGCAGGAGGGAGATCACGCCAATTGTAATAGGTGTTTTCCAGCGCATGGTGCAATAGGATCTGGCCTATAAATGCCGTTCTGACTGTGGGGGAATCTGCCGGATAAAGAGCCTCGATTCCGTCCAAAACCCTCTGCCTCTCTTGCTCGGTCATAGCTACTCCTTTCGACCGTACATCTAATATCAAGTGTAGTTATCCGCTCCAAATTCCCTACAAATATAACCAAAACCTCTTTTAAACCGTCGAGATATGAAAAACGAGGCATATCCCGAGATGAAAAGCGCTCTATTACCACCAGCCAAACATCTCGCGAGACATTTAAAAGCCCAGACGGCGACAATCTAGCAGTAAGAACTAACAGGCATAAAAAAACCCGCTTCATTGAAGCGGGTTTTTAATATCTGGTAGACGGTACTAGATTCGAACTAGCGACCTCCACGATGTCAACGTGGCGCTCTAACCAACTGAGCTAACCGTCTGCAATATCTGGTAGTCGGTACTAGATTCGAACTAGCGACCTCTACGATGTCAACGTAGCGCTCTAACCAACTGAGCTAACCGACTATAAATTCTGGTAGACGGTACTAGATTCGAACTAGCGACCTCCACGATGTCAACGTGGCGCTCTAACCAACTGAGCTAACCGTCTACGGAACGCGGCGTAAGTTACCGTTCTAGCAGGAAAAACGCAAGCCCCGCCTGCATTTCACCCCATATGGATTTCCCGCACATCCCAGATTTCTTAGATAGCCGTTTATCTGACGCCAGCTTGCGAGCCCTTCAGCCCTCTACTAGAACTGAGAGTGAGTGTTTATGCTCAGATTTATTAAGGCTGTAAAAGGAGTTTGTTAATGCTTAAGAAAATTCTTACCGCCACTTTATTTGCCGCATCTCTTGCAATCACACCAACATGGGCTAACGAGAGTAGCGAGAAAGTTAATATCAATACTGCGGATGCAGAAATGCTGGATAATAACCTGAAATATGTCGGGGAAAAAACCGCCAAAAGAATTGTTGATTACCGCAAGGAGCACGGCAATTTTAAATCAGTCGATGATATAACTCAGGTTAGAGGTGTCGGCGAACAGATAATCAAAGCTAACCGCACCATAATGACAACGAAATAATATTTCTTGCAGATGCAAAAAGGCCGCTCAATTATGAGCGGCCTTTTTAAATTTGGCTCCCCGAACTGGACTCGAACCAGTGACCCAATGATTAACAGTCATTTGCTCTACCAACTGAGCTATCGGGGAACGTCATCAGATGACGCGCAGTTTACTGATCAGGAGGCAGTCGGTCAACCGCCCAGACTTAAATAATTATAAAGCCAGCTTTCGATGGCTTTATAAAAATCAGAAACTATTCAGCCAGAAAGGCTTCCAGACGATCAATTGCTTTATCCAGAACCTCAAGACTTGCGGCAAAGGAAAGACGCATATGTCCAGGAGCACCAAATGCCGATCCCGGTACAAGCGCAACACCCGCTTCAAGAAGCGCCTCAGCCAGATCAACATCCTTTTCAAAGCCACGCTTTTTCATAACTTCACTGAAGTCAGGGAAGCTATAGAAAGTTCCATCTGCCGGCAGCACTTTAACATCTGGTAAAGCACTCAAACGCTTAAAGACATGGTCATGGCGACTCTTAAATTCTTTCACCATATCTTTCACGCATTGGTGGTCACCATTCAGCGCTGCTTCTGCAGCAGCCTGTGCAATGGAGCACGGATTGGAGGTGCTTTGCGACTGGATCTTTTTCATATTCTTGACCAGCCACTCAGGCCCGCCAATATAACCAATCCGCCAGCCTGTCATGGAGTAGGCTTTGGATACACCGTTCATGACGATGGCACGGTCATACAATTCAGGGCAGACAGTCACGATATTCACAAAAGGCTTATCACCCCAGACGATATGCTCATACATATCATCTGTGGCTACCAGAATATCAGGATGCTCCAGAAGCACTTCAGCCAGAGATTTCAACTCCTCCGCTGAGTAAGTCATTCCGGTAGGGTTAGAAGGGCTGTTTAAAACTACAAGACGGGTCTTGGGAGTAATGGCTTTACGGAGCTGCTCGGCGGTAATTTTAAAATTCTGACCAGCACCACCGGAAACAATAACCGGTACACCTTCAGCGATTCTAACCATATCAGGATACGAAACCCAGTAAGGTGCGGGAATAATCACCTCATCACCAGGATTCAACAACGCCAGAGCCATATTGAAGAAGCTGTGCTTTCCACCAGCAGAAACCAATATCTGGTTAGGCTGATAGGTTAAACCGTTATCCCGCTGAAATTTATCAATCACAGCTTTCTTGAGTGATGGCGTTCCATCCACTGCTGTGTATTTGGTTTTACCGGCCTGAATGGCTTCTATGCCAGCCTGTTTTATATGCTCCGGCGTATCAAAGTCCGGCTCACCAACCCCCAGACCAATAATATCTTTCCCTGATGCCTTTAACTCTGCAGCCCGTGTTGAAACGGCCAGTGTCGGTGACGGCTTTACTGCCTGAACCCGACGGGAAAGTGATTGTTCCAAGCCTACCTCCTCATAATCATGGAAATACTTTATTGTTCCATGCACAGCAAATCTTTTATTTCTTCGCTTATGGATGTTTATTTCATCCACGTCTCCATGCAAACTCAGACATCATACCTCAGCCTTTCAGCAGCAGGAACCCAATGGACCAGCGTTCACGACAACTTGAGGTTGTTTCATCTTTTCAGCCTGCGGGTGATCAACCCGGAGCTATCGCACAACTGGTAAAAGGTGCAAACAGCGGACTTGCGTGCCAGACCCTTCTCGGTGTAACCGGTTCGGGCAAAACCTTTACCTCTGCCCACGTTATCGCCCAGCTGCAGCGGCCAACGATCGTCATGGCTCATAACAAAACGTTGGCGGCACAACTTTATGGCGAATTTAAGGAATTTTTTCCGAACAACTCCGTCGAGTATTTTGTTTCTTATTACGACTACTACCAGCCAGAAGCCTATGTGCCATCCTCGGATACATTTATCGAAAAAGATGCATCTATAAATGAACATATTGAACAGATGCGCCTGTCTGCCACCAAGGCCCTTCTGGAACGTGAAGATGCCATCATTATTGCAACAGTGTCGGCTATCTATGGTTTGGGTGACCCGAAATCCTACCTTGGTATGATGCTGCACCTTGATCGTGGCGACAGAATTGACCAGCGACAGATCCTGCGCCGCCTTGCTGAACTTCAGTACACCCGCAACGATATGGAGCTTAAGCGGGCCACTTACCGCGTACGTGGTGATGTTATTGATATTTTCCCTGCCGAATCTGAGAAAGAAGCTGTTCGCCTGGAACTGTTTGACGATGAACTGGAAAACATCAGCCTTTTTGACCCTCTGACAGGTGCAGTACTCCGACAGTTACCCCGGGCAACCATCTACCCCAAGTCGCATTATGTAACACCGCGCCAGACCATTCTTGATGCCATTGAATCCATTAAAGAAGAACTTGATGAGCGTCTGAAGCACCTGCGTAAACATGACAAGCTCGTAGAAGCTCAGAGGCTTGAACAGCGCACCCGGTTCGATATCGAGATGATGCAAGAGCTGGGTTACTGCACAGGTATCGAAAACTACTCACGCTACCTGTCCGGACGAGCCCCTGGTGAGCCCCCACCAACATTATTTGATTATCTTCCCGACACTGCCCTGCTGCTGATTGATGAGTCTCATGTCACCGTTCCCCAGATTGGTGCCATGTACAAGGGTGACCGCTCCCGAAAGGAGACACTGGTAGAGTATGGGTTCCGCTTGCCGTCAGCTCTCGACAACCGCCCCATGCGCTTTGAAGAGTGGGAAATTAAACGACCACAAACCATCTTCATCTCAGCCACACCGGGCAAATATGAGAAAGAGAACGAGGATCAGGTTGTTGAACAGGTTGTTCGTCCGACAGGCCTGATTGACCCGGAAATTGAAGTGCGCCCCGCCCTCACCCAGGTTGATGACCTGCTTGGAGAAATCCGTGAGCGTGCTGCTAAAGGTGAACGCATTCTGGTAACAACACTCACCAAGCGCATGGCCGAGGATTTAACCGAATACCTTGGTGAAAACAACGTTCGTGCCCGCTACCTGCACTCCGATATCGATACAGTTGAACGGGTCGAAATAATCCGCGACCTGCGCCTGGGGGCCTTTGACGTTTTGATTGGCATCAACCTGCTGCGGGAAGGTCTGGATATGCCGGAAGTCTCGCTGGTTGCCATTCTTGATGCCGACAAGGAAGGTTTCCTGCGCAGTGACCGCTCACTGATCCAGACCATTGGTCGCGCTGCCCGAAACCTGAATGGCAAAGCCATTCTCTATGCTGACAAGATTACCGGTTCCATGCAGCGGGCTATTGATGAAACAGAGCGTCGGCGTATCAAGCAGAAGAATTTCAACAAGAAGCACAACATCACGCCAAAGAGTATCGTCAAAGAGATTACAGACATCATGGAAGGCGCGGTTCCGGGAGCCAAGGGACGCCAGAAGCAGAAAGCTGCCGAAACAAAAGCCAAATACTCAGTAGAGCCGGCTCATTCTCCAGTCGATATTGCAAAGCTGATAAAAGAGCTGGAACAGAAGATGTACGAGCATGCACGCAATCTCGAATTTGAAGAGGCTGCAGCAGCGAGAGACAAGATCAGTAAATTGAAGGCAGAATTAAGGGAGTCATAAGACTCCCTTTCATAAACAACTAGCCAGGCGTGACGTTTTTCAGTTCAGCCGCGAATCTCTGACAAAGCGGCTTCAACTTTTCTTTCACTATTGAGCAGGTTCAGCAGGATAATACAACGATCTTCGCCCTTCTCAGCCAGGAAAATACCCTGAATATTGTTGAAAGCTCCACCATAGGCCTCATCGGTAAACGTGACTTCCTGCCCGGGCTTGAAGATAGGAACAACCTCTTCGCCCTGTTCCCGCTCCCGGATACTTTCTACTAGATCATCAGAGATAGTAGCCATTTTTAAACCAAATCTGACGAAATGAGAAACACCACGGGTTGAGCGCACCTTCCCCCAGGGAAGATCACCACAATACTCGTCAAAAAGAAGAAACACATAGCCAGGAAAGAGGGGCTCTGGCTTACGCCCTTTTCTCTTTAGCCAGGGGCAGTATGGTTCAAACCCCTGGTTAGACAAATTATCAACCGCACGCTGCTCCTGCCGCGGCCTTGTCTTGAGCAAATACCACTCGTCCATAAGTCACCACCAACTGCTATGACTGCAGAGTTGTTATTATATTCTGTAATGCAACAATCGGATCGGCCGCCTGGGTAATCGGTCGCCCGATAACAAGATAATCACTTCCATTCGCCATGGCCTGCGCAGGCGTAACAATACGCCGCTGGTCATCAGAAGCTGCTTCAGCAGGGCGGATACCTGGAGTTACCAGAGAGAAAGATGAACCCAAAGCCTGCTTCAGCATCTTTGATTCCTGCGCGGAACAGACCACACCATCCATGCCACTTTCCCGGGCAAGAGAGGCCAGCTTCATAACCAGCTGATCAGACCGGGGCAGCCCCAGCTCTTCAAGATCAGTCTGCTCCATGCTGGTTAAAACCGTCACTGCGATCAAAAGCGGAGAACGATCAGAACCATGCTGATCAAGGATATTGCGGCATGCTTCCATCATACGGCGGCCACCGGAAGCATGAACATTCACCATCCACACACCAAGTTGTGCCGCAGCCGCGACAGCCTTGCTGGTAGTATTGGGAATATCGTGGAATTTCAGATCGAGAAAAACATCAAACCCTTTGGATTGCAGTTTTTCCACAACCTGCGGGCCGGCAGATGTAAACAGCTCCTTACCAACCTTGACCCTGCACAGTTGCGGGTCAAGCCTGTCTGCCATTGCAAGAGCTTTCTGGGGCGTATCATAGTCCAGTGCCACAATAACCGGACTTTTGACCAAACCTTCACAAATCATGCAGCAAACTCCTGTTCTGTCTGCAGACTCTGTGGGCTCGGGAGTATAATGAAATCTCTGAAAAAATACAGAGCTTTAACCACCACAGATACAAGACTACACAATTATACTACTCACCTTCCAGCCCCAAAATGGGCGAAATTGCTCCCCATTCATGACATTTCGGGCAATTCCAGTGCAATTCTTTTCCAGTAAAACCACACTGGCCACACTGATATACCGGCTTGGAAGCTGCCAGCCTGCCAGTCAAATCACGCAGAAGCATCAGGTTCTGCCGGGCTCGGCCTTCGGTAAGATGGAGATGCATATCAATCAGGGCATTCAAACCTTTTAAAGAAGGCCGCTTGATAATCTGCTCCGCCATAAAACGGCCGGCTTCTTTTTCACCCTGCTGATCAGAAATCAAACGTGCCGACGCCATCACCACGGCAGAGGTTGGACGCTCTCTCAAACAACGTCCCAAATAGGATGTCAGCCCCCGTCTGGAACGCATTTCACCATAGCACTGCTCCAGCATGGTGATACTTTCAGGCACAAACCCCTGATCCTGATCAGCAATGCGCTCAAGACAACGGATAGCATCACGATAATTGCCCGCCTTGATCTCCAGAGCCCCCTGCAAAAGCGACACCCGAGCATTACTCTTACTGACATTTCCGGCCAGACGCAGACTCTTTCGCGCCTGCAGCAGATCAGAGTTATTCAATGCCTGCTCAGCAAGCTCACAGTGATAATGGGACAAGCGGAAAGAGTATTCATCCGCAGCCGAACCCTTCAGCTTGCCGACCAGCACGATCGCCTTTTGCCACTCCTTCTCAACTTCATAGATAGAGAGCAGAGTATTGAAAGCTTCTTTCCAACTCTTCCAGTTTTTCTGAACGATATCTTCCAGAAGGGTTTCGGCACGGTCCAGCAACCCGGCCTTCTGATAGTCATGGGCCAGCTCCAGCTGGACATCCAGGGTCTGCTCACGGGTCAGACTGGGGCGCGCCAAAAGATCCTGATGCGCCTGTATTGCCTTTTCGATTTCGCCACGCTGACGAAACAGGCGGCCAAGCACAACAAATGTTTCAACGGTATCACTGTTAATTTCCAGCGCACGAATAAAGCTTTCAATCGCTTCATCCGTCTGCTCATTCAGCAGATAATTCAGACCAACAAAATATTCACTACTCAGTGAAGAAGCATCACTGGGGGGACGGCGACGTTTCTTTTCTGCGCGACCAGCAAAGTACCCAATGGCCAGGGCAACAAGAATTAGAGAGAAGAGAGCAAGATCAGCCATTGTCAGGAAGAGAGCCCCCGCAAAGCACTGACACGCAACTTCTGCAGCTCCGCGTCACGCCGCTTGAGCTTTCTCTGCAAACTGGCATTACGCATACGGAGGCGAAAAACCATCCACAGGCAACCGGCCAAACCGACCGCAGCCCCAATAAAAAAAGCAAGAAACAAAACGAAAGGAAGAGACATGGGCACCGCAGTCCATCCCCAGAAACCGACGGCAACGGATTGCTCGTTTGCCAGAATCAAACCAGCAAAAAGAACTATGAGAAGAACAATAAACAGGACAAGTCCCATCAACTGCAGAAACCTGCGAAATTTATTCAACATGAATACGTCTGCTTTCAACAGCTACAGGTAAGATCATGCACTTACCACCCGACAGGGGTGGAAGAAGAGCGACTTGACCCAGAAACGCCAACAATAATAACCGGTCAGCTATAAAGAACTGGAAAGGTTCCAGCCTGAACAGATATTAACGACGCTGCAAACGCCGCTCATTCATCAATGACTCATTCACCCGCTCACGCAACTCTTTGCCAGGCTTGAAATGAGGCACATATTTACCGGTCAGATCGACAGCATCGCCGGTCTTGGGATTACGACCAACCCGGGGAGCACGAAAATGCAGGGAGAAACTGCCAAACCCCCTGATCTCAACCCTGTTTCCAGAGGCGAGGGCTGACGACAGCTCTTCAATAATATTCTTAACCGCAAGCTCCACATCCTTTGACATAAGATGCTTCTGCCGCTCCGCCAATCTTTCTATCAGTTCCGACCGGGTCATCACTTGCCCCTTCTTCCGCAAGCCACGGAAGCTTCCCTATAGCCAATCCACAAGGCTTCGCCTTTTATCACAGACGATAGCAAGCCCAACTTAGCCAATCTGTATTAAGGAATCAAGCGGAACGCCAGTAGTCCTGCAGAAATCATAAAAAAACCGCAGGCATTGCCTGCGGTTTTCAGCATAAAGCTATCTAGACGAGGATTGTCGCCTGCCAGGCAGGCAACAATCAAAGGCAGTTTTACTTGCCTTCCATCTGAGCCTTGATCAGGTCACCGATGGTGGTAGGACCAGCGCCAGTGTCGGTATCCTGCTTACGCAGTTCCTTCATGGCAACTTTCTCGTCCGCTTCGTCCTTAGCCTTGATGGACAGGCTGATCACGCGGTTCTTGCGATCAACGCTGACAATCTTGGCTTCAACTTCTTCGCCAGCCTTGATCATGGTGGACGCATCTTCAACGCGGTCACGGCTAATCTCGGAAGCTTTCAGAGTGCCTTCAACTTCTTCAGCCAGAGTCACTACTGCAGCCTTGGCGGATACTTCCTTCACGATACCCTTAACGATGGTACCCTTCTGGTTAGCGTCAACCCAGTTTGCAAACGGATCGTTCTGCAGCTGCTTGATACCCAGGGAGATACGCTCACGCTCTGCATCAATGGACAGGATGACAGCTTCGACTTCCTCGCCCTTCTTGTAGTTGCGTACAGCGTCTTCGCCGGTTTCGTTCCAGCTGATGTCGGACAGGTGAACCAGACCGTCAATGCCGCCAGGCAGACCAATGAAGATACCGAAGTCAGTGATGGACTTGATGGAGCCCTTGATGACATCGTTCTTGTTGCAGGTGGAGGCGAACTCTTCCCATGGGTTTTGCTTGCACTGCTTAACACCAAGAGAGATACGACGACGCTCTTCGTCGATGTCCAGAACCATGACTTCAACTTCATCACCCTGAGCAACAACCTTGCTTGGGTGGATATTCTTGTTGGTCCAGTCCATTTCGGAAACGTGTACCAGACCTTCAACACCCTCTTCCAGCTCAACGAAGCAGCCGTAGTCAGTCAGGTTGGTCACGTGACCGGTTACCTTGGTGCCTTCCGGGAAGCGCGCCTTGATAGCAACCCATGGATCTTCACCCAGTTGCTTCAGACCCAGGGAAACACGGTTACGCTCACGGTCGAACTTCAGAACCTTAACCAGGATCTCGTCGCCAACGTTCACGATTTCGCTAGGATGCTTGATACGCTTCCAGGCCATATCGGTGATGTGCAGCAGGCCGTCAACACCGCCCAGATCTACGAATGCACCGTAGTCTGTCAGGTTCTTAACGATACCCTTAACTTCCAGACCTTCCTGCAGGGATTCCAGCAACTGCTCACGCTCTGCGGAGTTCTCAGCTTCCAGAACTGCACGACGGGAAACAACAACGTTGTTGCGTTTCTGGTCCAGCTTGATAACTTTGAAGTCCAGCTCTTTGCCTTCCAGGTGCGCAGTGTCGCGTACCGGACGAACATCAACCAGGGAACCAGGCAGGAACGCGCGGATAGTGTTAACGTCAACAGTGAAGCCACCCTTGACCTTACCACTGATAACACCCTTAACGATCTCTTCAGAAGCGAATGCAGCTTCCAGACCGGTCCACGCTTCAGCACGCTTGGCTTTTTCGCGGGACAGCTTGGTTTCACCAAAGCCATCTTCAACAGCGTCCAGAGCAACCTGTACAGTGTCGCCAACCTGGATGGTGATTTCACCGTTCTCATCACGGAACTGATCTGCAGGGATAACACCCTCAGACTTCAGACCAGCGTGAACGATTACCCAGTCACCATCTACGTCAACCACGATACCATCGATGATGGAACCTGGCTTCATTTCGATCTCTTTCAGGCTTTCTTCAAAGAGTTCGGCAAAGCTATCAGTCATTGTCATTCCTGTGGGTACAGCGACAGAGCACTCTATAGACCTTATATATGTAACAGGTCACAGAGTGATAACCACTGCACTTTTGCTCCACACCGCCAGCATGTGTGGTCAAATCAAAATAGGAGCGAAAACCTCAGCGCTGGCCTTCGTCAGCACAGACACATCAAGCCGCAGGCTCAACCAGTCTCACTGACACGGTTTTCCTCTCCACCGTAAATCCCTCTGTCCTGACCCTAAGGATCGGAACAAAGGGATAAAGAACTTTTCATGCTGCGCGCGAGTGTTTTAAATCACACCGCGACTGCGCATGGTATCCAGAACCCGGCCCAGCACTTCCTGAATGGTCAGTTTAGTGCTGTCCAGCACGATTGCATCATCGGCTGGCTTCATGGGAGCAACTGCACGATTGGAATCACGCTCGTCCCGCGCCTGAATATCCGCCAAAAGGCGGTCAAGGCTAACACTCTGCCCCTGCTCTTGCAACTGCAATTGACGGCGGCGTGCACGCTCTTCAGCACTGGCCGTCAGGTAGATTTTTACAGGCGCATCGGTGAAAACCACAGTTCCCATATCGCGGCCGTCTGCCACAAGCCCGGGAGCTTCGGCAAAAGCACGCTGGCGGGACATCAGGGCATCACGCACGGCTGGCAGTGCAGCCACTTTCGATGCAGCTGCACCAACCTCTTCATTGCGGATGGCACTTTCAACATGCTCGCCCTCAAGGATGATACCAACCTGGCCACCCTCAACGTCAGAGGCCAGGAACTGCACATCCAGATGAGCAGCCAGCACTTCCAGGGAAGCCTCATCATCCAGCTCAACGCCATGATTAATGGCTGCAAGAGCTGTCAGACGATAGAGTGCACCACTGTCCAGCAGGTGCCAGCCAAGTTCACGGGCCAGCAGGCCTGCAACAGTCCCTTTTCCAGATCCTCCCGGTCCGTCGATAGTGACAACCGGTACATTTTTTTCAATCACAACTGGTCTAGCTTTCCGTTTCATTCAGATCCAGCCCTACAGAGTGAGCCAGATCAACAAAGTTGGGGAAGGACGTCGCCACGTTGGCGCAATCCTGAATCTCTATCTCACCACCGCAGCGTAAAGACGCCACGGCAAACGCCATGGCAATACGATGATCACCATGGCTGTCAACGGTGCCGCCGCTGAACACAGACTGCTCAGTACAACCCGGCACACGCATACCATCGGGGAGAGCCTCGGCCTTTACACCCAGAGCATTTAACCCATCAGCCATTGATTGTATGCGGTCACTCTCCTTCACACGCAGCTCTTCTGCTCCCTTCAGGAGGGTTTCACCTTCTGCACAGGCAGCAGCCACAAAAAGCACGGGGAATTCATCAATTGCCAGAGGCACCAGATGCTCGGGGATCTCAATCCCTTTCAACTGAGTGGATCGCACCCGAATATCAGCAACCGGTTCACCACCCACTTCCCGGGCATTTTCCAGGGTGATATCAGCCCCCATCAATCGGAGAATATCCAACACACCGGTACGGGTCGGGTTGATACCCACATGGGTCAGCAGCAGCTCAGATCCTTGTGAAATACTGGCTGCCACCAGGAAAAAGGCTGATGACGAAATATCTGCGGGAACCTCTATTCTATCAACAGCTGCCAGCTCACCACCACCTTTCAGACTGACAAGTCCGTCATTGGTGGCAAGTTTGTATCCAAGTCCGGTCAACATACGTTCCGTATGATCACGGGTAATACCGGGTTCCTTCACCGAGGTTTCACCCTCTGCGTAAAGTCCGGCAAGCAAAAGACAGGATTTTACCTGAGCGGAAGCCATTGGCATATCGTAATCAATACCAACCAGCTTCTGTCCGCCTCGAATAACCAGCGGGGGACGTCCACCTTCTGCCGTTTCTATCACCGCCCCCATTTTCTGAAGAGGCTTGACCACGCGATTCATGGGACGACCAGACAGGGATTCATCACCGGTCAGGGTGACATCAAAGGACTGCGCCGCCATTAAACCGGACATCAGGCGCATGGCCGTTCCGGCATTACCAAGATACAGAGGCCCCGGAGGTGCCTGCAGGCCGTGCAGCCCAACACCATAAATGGTTACCTTGCCATCATGAGGGCCTTCAATAACCACCCCCATATCACGAAATGCCTGCAGGGTTGCCAGGGCATCTTCACCTTCAAGGAAACCGGTTACCTCAGTCACTCCATTAGCCAGGGCACCCAACATAATGGAACGGTGGGAAATGGATTTATCACCTGGTACCCGCAAGGTACCAGTCACAGGCCCACCAGCGCGGGCAGTATAAGAAATGGAATTGCTGCTCATAGTTCTCAGGTAAGACTGATTCTCAAGAATTCTGGAAAAATGCTCACGGGCTGACTTGGCACGGGTAATAATACCCAGCATGGACTGGCTGTCACCCTTATCGACGGCTTCACGCATCTGGTCGAGCCCACTCCTGAACTCATCCAGAGCTGACAGAACCGCATCACGGTTAGCGACAAAAACATCATGCCACATGATCGGGTCACTGGCGGCTATACGGGTAAAGTCCCGAAAACCACCAGCGGCATAGCGGAAGATCTCCTGGTTATCCTGGTCTCCGGCCAGCGTATCAACCAGTGAAAAAGCCAGCAGGTGGGGAAGATGACTGGTGCGCGCCAACACTTCATCATGATGGACGACATCCATCTCAAGTACAGTTGCCCCCACCCGCTCCCACATCTCACGCACCAGACGGCTGGCACCAGAGGCATTTCCCGGCAGGGGGGTGACGATCACTTTATGGGCTTCATACAGGTCAGCACGGGCAGCTGTCACACCACTTTTCTCTGATCCCGCAATTGGGTGCCCAGGCACAAAGCCTTCAAGCACATGGCCAAGATGATCACGGGCGGCAGCAACGACATCTTTTTTACTGCTGCCAACATCGGTAATAACCTTTCCGGCCAGATCAAGCGCAGCAAGCTGTTCCACCGTGGACGACATTGCCAGCACAGGAACAGCCAGCACAACAATATCCGCCAGGGAAATCCCTTCTTCGAGAGAAGTCACACTGCGGTCAATGATCCCCCGCTCTTTTGCCAGAACCAGGGACTGCTCATCCTGATCCCAGGCCAGTACCTCCTGACACACTCGCCGGGATACCAGTGCCGAAGCCAGAGAACCTCCAATTAAACCCAGGCCGACAACAAGAATTCTGGTGCGCGATAAAACCGGCCAGCTTGACTGGCCCTTAATACTTCGATGAATAGTGCTCACTGGCTTACTTCACTACACTGCCACCTGCTGCACTTTTCAGCGCAGCAGGCAGGGCTTCTAAAAAACGGCGGTTTTCACTTTCAGTCCCCACCGACACCCTTAAATGACGGGGCAAACCATAGCCGGTAATCGGGCGAACGATCACTCCAAGTTTCAATAATTCCTGAAAAACCTTGTCGCCGGAACTGCCTGTATCAAATGTAATGAAGTTCCCCAGAGACGGAATAAAGTCCAGGCCAAGCGCCTTCAACCCCTGCTCAAGGTCAGCCAGACCCTTGCGGTTCAGGTCGCGACTGCGCTTTACATACTCATCATCATCGAGCGCTTTTTCAGCGGCAGCCAGAGCCAGGCTGTTAACATTGAAAGGCTGGCGCACCCGGTTCAGCACACCGGCAATTTCCTGACTGGAAACACTGAAACCAATTCGCAAACCAGCCAGCCCGTATATTTTTGAAAAGGTTCGGGTCACAACCAGGTTCGGATATTGATTAAGCCACTGCAAACCATTGGGATATTCCGGTTCTTCAATATATTCGCAATAGGCTTCATCCAGAACCACAAGCACGTGTTCCGGAATTTTTGCTAAAAACGCATCTATCGCGGAATGGAGCAACCAGGTTCCGGTTGGATTATTGGGATTGGCAATAAAGATAATCCGGGTTTTATCGGTCACCGCTGTAGCCATGGCATCCAGGTCATGCCCGTAATCAACCGCCGGAACCTGAACAGGTACACCGCTGGCGGCCAAAGTCGAAATCGGATACACCGCGAAAGCATGTTCGGAAAAGATCACCTCATCGCCCGGCGCTACCCAGGCTCGCACCAGCAGATCAAGAACATCATTTGAACCATTGCCAAGAGTGATGGTTTCGGGCTCTACACCCAGTTTTCTGGCCAGAGTCTGTTTCAGCTGATAACCGCTGCCATCCGGATAACGGGTAAGATCATTAAACTCAGCACGAATAGCGTCAAGAACCACCGGCGATGGCCCAAGAGGGTTTTCATTACTGGCCAGTTTGACAATACTGGCTTCTTCCAGCCCCAGCTCACGGGCCAACTCGGAAACCGGTTTGCCAGGCTGGTAGGGCTGGAGCTTTTGTACACCGGCATTGGCCAGTGTTAAAAAATCACAGGTCACACATTCTCTCCCACTCTCTCACCCTTTACAGGACACCTTTCGGGTAAGACCCCAGTATTTTTAATTCTGAAGCAAAGCTCTCCACTTCCCGCAAAACATACTGCACCTTTGGATCATCACGGTGCCCGGTGAAATCGATAAAGAACACATAGTTCCAGACACCACTGCGGGAAGGCCGGGTTTCGATTCGGGTCAGGTCGATATCATAACAATGGAAAGGTGCCAGAAGACGGTGCAGGCTGCCCGGCTTATTGCGCATGGAAACGACAATGGACGTTTTATCTGCGCCTTTGTTATTGCTGGTCCCACTGGATGGAACCTGCTGATTACCAATAATCAGAAAGCGGGTGGAATTATCCGGCTCATCCTCGATTTTCTCGGCAATTTTCTCCAATCCGTAAAGCTCCATCGCCATATCACCGGCAATGGCGGCAGAGTTCCACTCACTCTTAACCCGGCGGGCAGCTTCAGCATTACTGGTCACAGCAACTTTCTCCACCATAGGCCAATGGGAATCCAGCCACTTACGACACTGGGCCAGAGACTGGGCATGGGAATAAACCCGGGTAATCTTGTCCCGGCGGGTCTGCTCCGCGCACATAAGATGATGATGAATACGCAACACCACTTCACCGCAGATTTGCAGCGAAGAGTTCACAAAAGAATCCAGAGTGTGATTGACAACACCTTCCGAGGAGTTTTCAACAGGAACCACACCATATTGCATGGCTCCGGCTTCCACCTCCCGGAAGACTTCATCAATTGCCGCCATAGGTACGGTTACAGCTGATTTACCAAAGTGTTTCAGTGCAGCCTGCTGGGTAAAGGTTCCTTCCGGGCCAAGAAATGCAACCCTGACCGGCTGCTCAAGAGCCAGACAGGCCGACATAATTTCCCGAAACAGACGGGCCATCTCTTCATCATCCAGAGGCCCATCGTTTTTATCCATTATTTTTCGCAGTACCTGGGCTTCCCGCTCAGGGCGATAAAACACAGCATCCCCTCCGGAAGCCTGTTTTACTGTGGCAACCTGCTTGGCCACTTCAGCACGTTCGCTGATCAACTTCAGAATGGATGTATCCAACTGATCAATTCTGTCTCGCAGGCCATCCAGAGGTTTTTTATCCTGTTCACTCATAATTATTAAAACCTGTTTACCCAAGGAAACACATTCACTTTCAATGCATTTCTCAGCTCATGACTGCTTGATTAGCCAGTTCTCCACTGCCGCAATATTTATCCTAACCTGCAGCAGATTTTGTTGTTATCCCGTAATTCTTATCCTGGTCGAATACAGTTGCTGCCAATCTTCCCTACTGTACAGGCCTCATCCCATTTTATTTTCGGGGAATTCAGCCATTCTCTGCAGAAACCCCAGTAAAATCCACCCATACTGCAGAATTAATCTCAATAAATTCAGCCAGGAACCCAACGAACAGCCATATTCCGCAATTCAGCACATCCACGAAGATAAGCTGACGGTTTTACACACCATCAATCGATTTTACTGATAGATAGAAACAGAACATTCAATTTAACTGATAAAAATTCTCACCATAGAATGGCGGGCACCTTTCCTCAGCACTGAGAGCAAGACCATGCATCTGCACCATGACGTCCATCATCACCATTGTCATTCAGCCGGTATCACCTTCAGCAGTTTTCTATGGTTTCAACAAGTATCAGGTTTAGAGTCGAAATGTTAAACAAGTTCCGTCGTACAGTTTTTATTCTCAGCACACTTCTTTTTACCACTCTCGCCACGACTATCCCGATCACTTCTTCCGCTCAGGAAAACCAGACTCTCAGAATTGCTATCAAACAGGAAACCGGGAATCTTGATCTGTTGCAGAATGTCTCTGCCTTGAGTACATACTCACTGATTTTCGAACCCTTAATTCGTTATGGTACCGACGGTCAGCTGCAACCGGCTCTGGCAACGTCCTGGATCACCTCTGATGATGGTCTGACCCTGTCATTCAAGCTGCGAAAAAATGTCACCTTCAGTGATGGTTCTCCCTTCGATGCCCAGACTGCCAAATGGAACCTGGAGCGCTGGATGGGGAAACCGGAGTTCTCATGGATTGGCATTTCCGATGCCATGAAGAGCATCGAAACCAATGGGCAATATGATCTGGTTATCAACCTGTCCAAGCCGGTTCCTGCAGCACTCTACGAACTGACGATTATCCGCCCTGTTCGATTCCTGTCGCCCAAGGCTGTAGATGCCCGCGGAAATCAAACAGCTCCCATAGGAACAGGCCCGTGGGTTGTCACTGAAAACAATAACAGCCGCACTCTTCTTACCCGCAATAAAAATTACTGGGGCAACACACCATCTTTCGCCAATATGGAGCTAAAAGTTGTCCCCGATGAGCTGGCCCGCTCCAATGGTCTGCGCTCCGGTGACCTGGATATTATTGGTGGCGACTGGGCGTCCCCCCTCTCCCCTCGCCGAGCCCGAAGCATGCAGCGTGACCCGAATGTTGCCGTTGTTGCCGAGCCTGGAACGACTTCAATTCTGCTGACTTACTCACCAAAATCTCCCCTGCTGCAGGACAAGAGTGTTCGTGAAGCCATTGATCTGAGCCTGGAACGCAATGCCATAGTCGCCATTATTTATGAAGGCTATGCCACAGCGACTGCCAACCTGTTTCCAAAGGTGATTCCCTATAGCGGCAACCGTAATCCCCTGCCCCAGCGTGATATCCAGGCTGCCCGCACCAAACTGGAACAGGCCGGCTGGACCCGAAGCGGTAACAGCTGGATCAAAGATGGCAAAGCTCTGGAGCTGGAACTGATGGTGTCCGAAGAGGCCCTGCCAGGCTCCCGCCGTCTGGCTGAAATGATTCAGGGACAACTATCTGAAACAGGTATCAAGGTGCGGGTGTCGTCCGTTGACAATGCCACCATTCATGACCGCCGCCCGGTATTCCAGTATGACCTGACCTTTATGGCTACCTACGGTGCCCCCTACGATCCTCACGGCACCCTCGCCAACCTGTTGCTCTCGGATGTAGACAGCGGACCGGATGGCAAAATCTATATGTCTCCAGAGCTGGATCCTGTGGTTCGAGCCGCACTGAATGCCCAGGGCGCAGCCCGCGAAGAGAAGATGCAGGCTATCTATAACTGGCTATCAGAAAATATGGCAGTCAGCCCCCTGGTCTCACCTAAACGACTCTGGGCACATAATCGTCGTGTTGGCAGTTTCACCCTGCCCGCAACTGATTACCAGATGCTAGGTTCCGACGTGACTTTATCGGACTGATCCGGAGCTGAAATCACATGTTAACTCTTATTGCCCGGCGCACTCTGCTTGCGCTGGCCATGATTCTTGCGGCTTCGGCACTGACCTTTGCCCTGATTGCAGCTGCTCCCGGCAATGTTGCCGCCCTGATCGCCGAGCGCACGGCAGGACCTTCAGCTTCAGCGGAACTGGTACAAAGTATTGCCGATGATCTTGGTCTGAATGATCCACTGCCGGTTCGCTATGGCCGCTGGCTGTCAGATTCGGTTGCTGGTGACTTCGGGGGATCACTGCGCACCGGCAAACCGATTTTGGAAGAGTTTGCCGAACGTGCTCCGGTCACAGGCCTGCTTCTGGTATGTGGCGGGGCAATAGCTCTGATTATGTCACTGACTATTGGCATGCTGGGGGCTATCAGTAACGGCGGCAAAATCGACTCACTGCTCAGGGCTTTATCCCTGGCAGGCGCTTCAACCCCAAACTTTTTTGTGGCAGCTCTGCTGGTAATGCTGTTTTCAGTGACTCTTGGCTGGCTACCGGCTTTTGCCGGTAGCAGTGCGGCTTCCTGGATTATGCCCTGTCTGACCATCGCTCTCTTCCCCTGCTCAGTGTTGAGTCGGGTGGTACGGGTCAATCTGCAGGAAATCATGTCACGCCCCTTTGCGACCACCGGTTTTGCCATGGGGTATACCCGCCTGGGCGTACTGACACGGGAAGCACTGCCCAATATTGCCGTGCCTTATCTGACCACCTTTGGAGCCCAGTTCACCCTTATGATTATTGGCTCCATTGTGGTGGAGACTGTATTCGCCATGAAAGGAATCGGCGCCTTTTTTATTGAAGCCATCAGATTCAGGGACTTTATCTCCATGCAGGCAACCCTGCTGTCTTTCATCATGTTCTTCGTTTTTGTCAATCTGTTCGTCGATATTATCTGTCTGTTAATCGACCCACGTATCCGGAGGCAGAGCAATGCTTAACAAGCACAGTCTTTCAACTCTTGCCACATGGCCCTGGGCCGTACTGACGCCTGTACTTCTGTTTGTTGCCATAGCCATATTCGCTCTGTGGATCAGCCCCTATGACCCGACGACCCAGAACTACTCAGCCGTACTGCAGGGTTCCAGCTGGGAGCACTGGCTGGGAACGGATTATCTGGGGCGGGATCTGCTTAGCCGGATTATCACTGGTGCACAGGTCTCCCTGGTAGCCATGTCAATTGTTCTGATCGCGGCTCTGATTATCGGAGTCACCATTGGTTCATTTGCAGGCTATGTGGGTGGTAAAACCGAGTTGGTTCTAATCTCTGCCATCGACATTATTCTCAGCCTGCCCAGCCTGGTTGTTGCCCTGGCATTTATCGGCATTATTGGTCCCGGATACTGGTCAATGATCGCTGCACTGACCATGGCATGGTGGGCCAACTATGCCCGTATGAGCCGGGCGGTCGTGACATCTGAGCTGCACCAGCCGTATATTGAAGCAGCGCGGGTTATGGGTGCCAGCCATCTGCATATTTTTGTACGCCATATTCTTCCCCATGTTCTGGCCCTGGTTGTGGTTTATGCCAGCGCCGATGCCGGAGCCCTGGTGCTTGCCATCGCAACCCTTAGCTTTCTGGGTCTTGGAGTGGAACCGCCAACACCGGAATGGGGGCAGATGCTGGTTGATGGTATGAACTATCTCGAACAGTACCCCCGCCTGGTTGTTCTCCCTGGCCTTGCCCTGACTCTGGTGGTTTCCAGTTTCAACCTGCTGGGTGAACACTTTGCCCTGAAGAAAGTGCCGAGAGGACTGACCCAGCGCCACCTGAAAATATTGAAGCGCCTGAGAGCACAGGAAGAAGCCCGAATTTCTGAGCTGGAGGCCAGCGCATGAACAAGCTAAAGAAAGAACCTCTTTTCAAAGTCAAAGATCTTGTTATCGATCTTTATACCGAACAGGTTTCTGTGCGAGCCGTGGATAGCGTCAACCTGGAAGTCAATGCAGGAGAAATCCTGGCAGTGGTGGGCGAAAGTGGTTCAGGTAAAACAGTTATGACCCTTGGCCCACTGGGTCTGCTGCCAGAAGGGGTCTCTGTGGACATTCGCGGTCAGTCCCAATGCTCTGGTCAGGATCTGTTGAATAAACCTGCCAGGGAACTGGCCAAACTGAGAGGTGAGAATTTCGGAATTATTTTCCAGGATCCCATTTCCGCCCTGAATCCCATGAAAAAGGTCGGCCCTCAGCTGGCATCCCAGGCAGTTCGCCTGCGGGGTGTTTCCAAACAGCAGGGTAAGGAGATTGCTATTGAACTGCTGCAACGTACCGGTATTCCTGACCCCGAGGATCGATACAACCGCTACCCCCATGAAATGTCCGGAGGCATGCTGCAGCGGGTTATGATTGCCCTGGCGCTGGTGGGCAACCCGAAAATCCTGATTGCCGATGAGCCGATCACTGCTCTGGATGCTACGGTTCAGGCCCAGATTCTGGAGCTTCTGAAAGATATCCAGTGCCGGGAAAATATCGCCATTATCCTGATTACCCACGACATCAGTGTGGTCGCCCAGATGGCCGACCAGGTTGCAGTACTCTATGCCGGTCGTATAGCTGAATACGGCACCATGGAAGATGTGTTAACGCGTCCGGTACACCCTTACACCAAAGGGCTACTGTCGTCGGTACCTGACCTGCGCAGCAAACGAGGTGAAAATGCTTCAGGCCCTGCAGGTATTACCGGCTCACCACCAGATCAATCCAGCCTGCTTCCTGGATGCCGTTTTGTCGAACGCTGCCCTGTAGCACAAACATTCTGCAGTAAATTCCGCCCGCCACTTGAGGTTTTGCCCCATCTCAGTCAACGACATTTTGTGGCTTGCCCAGTGGCTGTTGAAAGCACCATAGAGCAGATGGAAGGTGAAGCTTATGAGCAGTAATCCGGTGATTGAAGTTCAGGACTTAAAAGTACACTTTCCCGGCCAGCACAAAAACCAACCTGTGCGGGCTATTGACGGAGTCAGCTTTGAAGTTTCAGCAGGAGACTTTCATGCCATTGTCGGGGAGTCCGGCTGCGGAAAAACAACTCTGGCACGCACCATAGTTGGTCTGCAGAAAGCAACATCCGGCGATATTCTGATTCGAGGCCAAAGCATTACCAGCCTGCTGAAAAACCGTAAAACCCTGGCCCGGGATGTTCAGTTTGTTTTCCAGAATCCTTTGGGGGCATTAAGCCGCCGGCAGACTGTCTACCAGTCTCTGGAAGAACCCCTGTTCATTCACAGAAAAGGGACAGCTGCCGAACGTCACCGACGGGTTCTGGAACTTGCCGACCTGGTTGGCCTGCCTCATAACGCACTGGATCGGCTACCCAGATCACTTTCCGGTGGTCAACGACAACGGGTCGCTATTGCCCGCGCCCTGGCATTAAACCCTTCCATTCTGATCTGTGATGAACCGTTAAGCGCACTTGATGTCTCGATTCAGGCCCAGATTGTTGCCCTGTTTGCCCGCCTGCAAAAGGAGCTGGGGCTGACCATTGTTATGATCACCCATGACCTGTCAGTTGTACGGGAAGTCTGCAGCAGTGTGACGGTGATGTACCTGGGCCGGATTATGGAGGCCAACAACACTGAGCAACTGTTTGAGCAGCCTGCTCATCCCTACACCCAGGCTCTGCTCTCTTCGGTACCATCACCAGATCCTCGCATCGAAAGCAGCCGACAGCGCATTGTGCTGAAGGGCGATCCGCCCAGCCCGATGAATCCACCATCAGGCTGTCGTTTCCATACCCGCTGCCTGCGAGCCATAGAGAACTGCAAAAACGCCGAACCAGCGTTACAACCTCAACGGCCATCAGGTCTGATCGCCTGCCACCTTGTGTAGAAAGCCTGTCAGCCGGGTTGTGGTAACCCAGCCTGGCTGACATTTTGCTCGCTGCTTTTACCTGATTTGGCAAAAATACTGGCGATATGTTGTTTGATCACCTGCTGCACCTGATTGCTTAACCACTGCATTCTGGGATGATTGCAATCGCGTTTTTTCAGAATCATTTCAATATCAAAATCCGGCACTTCAACCGGTGGCGGGCAGATAGTCAGTTTATGAGCGAAGAACTCTGTTCGCCCCATCATTTCTGCCATGACACAGAGCAGGCGCCGGCCAATCAACAGATGGCGCAGAGTAATAAACCGTGAAGAACCCAAAACCATATGCCTCTCGTATCCAAGGTTACTTAACCGCTTATCTACGGGGCTCGCCAGTTCACCAGTAGGTGATACCATCGCCTGGGGAGTGGCCAGATAGTCTTCGAGGGAAATCGGCTGATCAACCTGCAACATACTGTTATCAAACAGGCAAACGTGCTTTTCGCGGTAAAGCTGCTGGCGAACCAGACCTTCAGGCAATTCTGGATAGGTTCCAATGGCCAGATCAATTTCACCCTGCTCAAACAGCTGCTGATAGTTGCTGTCATCTGCTGCCCGAAAAACAATCTGGCATCCCGGTGCCTGCTGCATAAGGGCATCAAATAGAACCGGACCAAAGACCAGCTCGGTATAATCGTTCAGCCCAATCTGGATACGGCCGCAATATTCCCCGGGTACAAAAGAAGCTGGCTGCAATATGTCATCCCGGATAGCCGTCAGTACAGCCTGTATCCTGGGTGCCAGATCCTCTGCCCTGCGGGTGGGCACCATGATATGTCCCTGCCGTTCAAACAGTGGATCTTTCAGCAGTTTGCGCAAGCGGTTGAGGTTATAACTCATGGCTGACTGCCCCAGATGCATCTGTTCCGCTGCCCTGGAAACACTGCGCTGCACCATCAAGGCATCGAAAGTCAGCAGAAGGTTAAGATCAACTCCCTTCCAATTGATATTGCTCATAGTTTTAAGCAGAATATTCGATTTAACTGGTTAAGGCTGCAACCGTACAATAGCCTCATGCCCTCGTCACTGACTAATCGTAGAAAATGGCCTACTTTGATGTTTTTTCCCAGTCTCATAATATGAGCTTTGCCATGGAGCAGGCTCTGACCCAGCTCCAGCAGTTGAACTTTACCGGTAAATTTGAAACAGACAGCCGCTCTGTCAATGTCGGCGATATCTTTATCTGCCAGCAGGGGCAACAGATCGACAGCCACACCTTTGCTCTGGATGCCATCAAACAAGGTGCCTGCGGTGTTATCAGCAGCAGAAAGCTTGATATTACTGTTCCCAATATTGTGATGCCTGATGACTCAATGAGTCTTGGACTGATTTATCGCTACTATCAATTCCCCCAGGATCGGATGCTGAATATCGGCATCACCGGTACCAATGGTAAAACGACAGTTGCCTACGGCCTGATGCAGCTTCTCGGGCAGGAGTATACGGCAGCTTATACCGGCACACTTGGTTGTCACTTTGCCAGTTATAAACACCCGACCGTGAATACCACCCCCGGCCCGGTGGAACTGGCTAACCAGATGTCCAATATGATTGCGGCCGGGGTCACTCATCATGTCATGGAAGTCAGCAGCCACGCTCTGGACCAAGGGCGGGCTGATATGATTGACTTTGATATCGCAATCTTCACCAACCTGAAAGAAGATCATCTCGATTACCACGGCAGCCGCAGCCGCTATATCCAGTCCAAACTCAGCCTGATCGACCGGCTTAAGCCCGGTGGCATGGTTATTATCAATCTGGACGATGAAATGGCCTGCGCTATTAAAGACCGCTGCCGGGGACGGGCCAGAACCATAACTATCAGCACCCGCGATCCTGGTGCCGATATTTATGCTTCAGAGATAAAGCTGAGTAACCAGCATTCACAGTTTCAGATTTGCAGTAAAGGTCAATCTTTCCCTATCACCCTGCAACTGCCGTTTACCTTTAATATCGTGAACAGCCTGGCCATCCTGGCAGCGCTGCAGGAGATTACCGGAAATCTTGAATCCTCAGCGCAGCGGCTGACCTCTCTTCAACCTGTGCCAGGGCGCTGCGAACCCATAACACTCCCTCAGGGTGGGTCTGTTCTGATTGACTACGCCCATAACTGTGACGGTATAAGCCACCTTCTTCACAATATACGACCACATACCAAAGGTCGTATTCTGCTGGTGGCTGGTATCACAGGGGATCGGCTGGATGATGCCGGGGAGTTTGGCCGACTCTGTACTGAAACTGCTGACCTTTGCTGGTTTACCTGCCACAACCCGCTGGGAGTCGATCTGACCACTATTCTTGCGGCCATGTCTCAAAGTGCTGTCAGCAACCGATTTTTTCTTGAGCCAGATCGTATCAAAGCCATTGATAGGGCATTAGCGGAATTACAAGCGGATGATGTTCTGGTAATTTGCGGGAAAGGGCCAGAAACCTGGCAGTATATGCAAGCTGATAAAAGCCAGCCCACTCCCTATATCGGAGACCGGGCCGCCATTCAACTTGCCCAGAAACGCTTTCAACCAGATCACACACCTAACGCCTCGAGTTATCAATGTCTGTAACTTTCCTGAAAAACCTTGCTCTAACCGGAACACTGGCACTAGCAGCAGTTTCAGCTAACGCTGTCACTATCATTCCCAAGGCACCCAACCTGAATGCCAAGGGTTATGTGCTGATGGATTTTGATTCCGGCAAAGTGATCGCTTCAGATAATGCCGAAACCCAGCTTGCACCTGCCAGCCTGACAAAAATCATGACCGCCTTTGTTGCCGGTCAGGAAATCAACAATGGCCGCCTGGCCATGGACGATATTGTCACCGTCGGCCGCAAGGCCTGGTCCCGTTACTTCCCCGATTCATCAAAAATGTTTATTGAGCCTGGCGACAAGATTTCCGTTGCCAACCTGCTGCGGGGAATCATGATCCAGTCAGGCAATGATGCCTGCGTAGCTCTTGCTGAGCATATTGCCGGCAGCGAACAGGCTTTTGTTGAGCTGATGAACGGCTGGGCCCAACAGATCGGCATGACCGGCACCCGATTTGTTAATGCTCACGGCCTTGATGGCAAGGGCATTGCCACTACTCCCAAGGATATGGCCATCCTTGCCCGACGTCTGATTCAGGACACCCCTCAGGTATACGACATTTACAAGGAAAAGGAATTCACCTGGAACGGTATTACTCAAACCAACCGCAACAAGCTGCTGTGGGATAACTCCCTGAACGTGGATGGCATGAAAACCGGCTACACCTCCAAAGCGGGTTACAGCCTGGTCTCCTCCGCCATTCAGGATGATATGCGCCTTATCAGCGTAGTGATGGGCACCCCCAGCCGTAATGCCCGTATCTCCCAAAGTCGAAACCTGCTGACCTACGGTTTCCGCTTTTACGATACTGAACTTCTTGTTCCTGCCGACAAACCTGCCCTGACTGAAATCATCTGGAAAGGAGCCGAAGATCAGCTGGATATCACGGTGCCGAATAATGTCTATATGACACTGCCGAAAAGCCAGTTGAAGAAGATTGATGTTCAGTACCAGATCAACGAACCACTGCAGGCTCCGATAGCCAAAGGCGATGTTGTCGGCACTGCCAGCTGGACCATAGATAACGAAACTGTAAAAGAAGTTGCCCTGGTTGCCGCAGAAACTATTGAACAGGGTGGTTTCTTCAAACGTCTGCTGGACAGCCTGAAACTGTTTTTCAGTGAACTGTTTGGCCAGCTTTTTTCCTGACTTAGTATTGAAAACACCGGACGTCAATGAACGTATTACTCAGTAACAGAAACTACCGCCACCTGTTCTTCGCCCAGATTACCTCTCTGGCAGGAACAGGTATCAGCACCATTGCCCTGGCTCTGCTGGCCTACAACCTGGCCGGAGACAGGGCAGGTTCTGTTCTTGGGACTGCGCTGGCCCTGAAGATGTTTGCTTATGTGATTCTGGCTCCCGTTATCGGTGCCTTTGCTCATAAGCTGCCGCGTAAACAGTGGCTGGCAGGGCTGGACCTGGTACGCGCAGGCTTGATTCTTCTGCTGCCTTTTGTGAGCGAAATCTGGCATATCTATCTGCTGATCCTGGCGATAAACAGTTGTTCTGCGGGATTTACTCCGGTTTACCAATCTGTGCTGCCCCAGGTTCTGCCAGATAAGCAGCAGTATATGAAAGCACTGTCGTGGAGTCGCCTGGCTTACGATCTTGAGCAACTGCTCAGCCCGACACTGGCCGGCCTTCTGCTGACAGTCATGTCCTTTCGTGGATTATTTATTGCTGATGCCATCACTTTCCTGCTTTCAGGAGCATTGATTATCACGGCTGTGATTCCTGCCGCCCTGCAACCGGAGAGAAAGAAAAGCATTATCCATAATCTGCAGTTTGGCATCCGCTCCTACCTCAAAACACCAAGACTAAGAGCTGTACTGGGAGCCTATATGGCTGTTGCCAGCGCCAGCGCAATGGCGATTGTGAATACCGTGATTTATGTCAGTGAGGCGCTGAATAAGAGCGAACAGGAAACAGCCATGGCAATGGCAGCTATGGGGTTTGGTTCCATGCTGATTGCACTGAATCTGCCCCGCTGGCTGAAGAAGCATGAAATCCGTTCCGTTATTCTAACCGGCTGCATCATGATTGTGGCAGCACTGGCTGTTGGTATCAGCCTGCCTTCATGGTCTGTCTTTTTGCTTTTGTGGTTTGTGCTGGGAATGGGAACCTCCCTGATTCAGACACCAGTTGGAGCATTGATTAACCGCTCCTGTAGAGAAAGTGATTCACCGGCATTTTTTGCTGCCAACTTTTCACTGTCTCACCTCTGCTGGTTCTTTACCTATCTGCTGGCAGGCTGGGGCAGTGCAACACTTGGACTGACCCATGCATTTATGATGATGACCGCTCTCAGTCTGGCTGGTTTACTTGTTGCCCTGAAAACCTACCCCAAACATGACCCTGAAGAGTTGGAACATGCACACCCGGGGAATGATGGCGAGCCAGAAACAGTTCACAGCCACCATTTCGTTATTGATATTGACCACCCGGAGTGGCCAGTGAAACCATAAATATCAAAAACATCAGGCATAAAAAACGGTAGGGGCTTGTATACCGCTACCGTTTTTTAACAAGATCGCTGGCTAGTCGTGCTTGCGCTCAAACTCAGCCATAAAGGAAATCAATGCATCCACAGAATCTTCCGATACCGCATTATAAATACTGGCACGCATACCACCGACAGCGCGGTGACCTTTCAGGTTCAATAGCCCGGCCTTCTCGGCTTCCTGCAGAAACTCAGCGTTAAAGTCATCGCTCTTCAAACGGAAAGGGACATTCATCCAGGAGCGATAGCGTGGATCAATAGGATTGCTGTAGAAGTCACTGGAATCAATGGCCTTATAAAGCTTCTCAGCCTTACGCTTATTGATTTTCTCCATAGCTTCCACACCACCCTGGCGCTTCAGCCACTTAAACACCAGACCACAGATATATAAAGCAAATGTCGGCGGTGTATTAAGCATGGAATCATTATCAGCCACCTGCTGGTAGTTCCATAAAGTGGGGCAGGCATCGGCGGCTTTACCTAGCAGATCATCCCGGATAATCACCACGGTAATGCCAGCCTGACCAATATTCTTCTGGGCTCCGGCATAGATCACACCATATTTGCTGACATCCAGCGAGCGGGACAGAATGGTGGAAGACATATCCGCCACCAGTGGCACATCACCAACATCCGGAATATCCATAAATTCCAGACCACCAATGGTTTCATTCGGGGTGTAATGTACATAGGCCGCTTCTGGATCAAGCTTCCATTCGGAACGGTCAGGGATAGTGGTGTAACTCTGCTCTTCACTGCTGCAGACTACATTCACCTCACCAAAACGACCGCCTTCACGAATCGCTTTCAGCGACCAGTGCCCGGTATCCACATAATCAGCACGCCCGCCATTACCCAGAAGGTTGAGGGGCACCATGGCAAACTGGGAAGTGGCTCCACCGGACATAAAAATAACCCGGTAGTTATCAGGAATGCTTAACAGGTCACGCAGATCCTGCTCAGCCTCTTTGGCAACTGCCATATAAGCCGGGTTACGATGACTGATTTCCATCACTGACAGGCCACGATCCTGCCAGTTCAGCATCTCATCTCGTGCCTGCTCAAGAACTTCGGTGGGAAGTGCTGCTGGTCCTGCGCTGAAGTTATGCGCTCTGTATGTATCTGTGCCCATAAAACCTGATTATGCTGATCCCGCTAAGGGTTGAGATTATTATCAGCGAAAAATAACCGGATATGGGGGAAAAAGCACGCGATAATTACAATATGACCAGTCATTCTTTATAACTTTGTGCATCTTAAGTTTTGCAAAAACAAAAGAGAAAAACCAAAGTAAAACTCAATCATTCTTAAAAAATTCACAAAATACTCAAGCTAGAGTGCATTGACAGAAAGCCATAAAAAAAGAACCCTACGAACTGTAGAAAACTTCACTACCACGCTTTGGGGAGCCATACGGATTGGATCAGCCTATTCAGATTGACGAAATCATCGGAAAAACAACGCAAGGAATGAGCGGAGTTCACCGCTGCGAAGGTGAGGACGGTGAGTTTTATTATGTTAAAGGATACAAAGTCGGCCGAGAAGACCAAGCTAAAGAGTGGATTTGCGGACACCTCGCAAAAGAATTTGGACTACCTGTTGCCGACTTTTGTCTAGTAGAAATTAACGAGTGCTTATACCACTCTTTACGCAACGATAGCTTAAGAGACGCAGGTCATGGTATCTGCTTCGGTTCTAGAGAAGTAAAACAAGCAAACTGGCTTGAGCCGAACAAAATGCCCAAGAAAGTGTCTAATAATTTAAAGTCAGACATTTTGGTATTTGACTGGTGGGTTAAAAATTGTGATAGGACCCCTGACAACCCCAATTTACTATGGACCGCGAGTGAACAAAAACTATCCGTCATTGATCACAACCTGGCATTCGACTGTGAATTTGACGAAGCGTCATTTTTTAAAACGCACATATTCTCTGGTGCAAAAGATACAGTATTTGGTGATATGGTTGCCATTCAGGAGTATCAGGCACGAATGGACAAGGCTATTACTGTATTTGAGTCTGCAGTCGATACTGTTAAGAGGATATGGCCTTGGCACGACCTTGAGGAAACCAGGCCCTTTGAGTTAGACTCTGAGGCTCTTTTAGCCACACTGGAAATGTATAGATCCAGCGAATTTTGGAGCATGAAATGAATAAGTACGCTTGCTATTATGCCATTGTGCAATTCATGCCTTACCCAGAAACGGGTGAATTCGCTAACGTGGGAGTCATTATGGCTATCCCACAGCTAAATGTTTTTGCATATCGGCTTGAAAAAACAAAAGCAAAAAGAATATGTGACTTTTTTAACCACCTTGACAGGAAAGTATACCTAGAAGGTATTAAGGCTCTAAACGAAGAGTTAGCCTTCTATGAAGAAGCAGTTAAAGGTCGCCAGATTACAGCTCAGGCAGCATTTGACAGCTTAGCGCGCCCACTTGAAACAATCCTGCGTTTCAGCCCGGAACGAGTACGGATGATAAAAGACAAAGATGGGATGATTGATATTTTATTCCAGCGCTATGTCATGCATGAATTTGCCAAAGCCCCTGATTATGAGCTCCAGTTACAGAGAAAGGTCGCTCAAATTGTTAGAAGTGTTAAAGTCAAAAATCGGTTTAGAAAAAAACTTCTAGGGCAACAAGGCATATTTAAAGTAACTATGCCAATGGTTCAAGAAAATGAAGGGTTTACCCGCGCCATTCACCCATTATTTTTCAACCAGAAAGAGCCTCAAAAAATTATTGAACACGGAAATCTTTGGGAAGGAAAACTAGGGACACTGGAAACACTAAAAGCTTTACCTAGAGATATTCTTATTCCTTATGAAATGCCAGATCAAAAGCAACAAGAACAGTATATGGCCTGGAAATTGGTTAGCCACAAGTTAGAAAAATTTGGGAAACTCATTCCTGCAAATGATGTAGAAGTAATAACTGATTTTGCCAAATCTGAAAATCATTGAACCAGAAGGTTAATTTGGTCACATAAAAAACGGCGCTTTTTGCGCCGTTTTTTATTCTATAGCTGAGAATTATTCTTCAGAATCAGCAGCGATTTCCTCCACCGCAACCTCATCCTCAGGCTCACGCACCCGCTCCAGAGTAACCAGCTTCTCACCATCAGCCACCCGGATCAGACGAACACCCTGAGTGTTACGGCCAACCATGGAAACTTCAGCAGCACGGGTCCGAACCAGAGTACCCTGGTCAGAGATCAGCATAATGTCATCATCTTCGCTGGTCTGAACCGCGCCGATAACAGCCCCATTACGCTCGCTCACCTTGATGGAAACCACACCCTTGGTCGCACGACCCTTGATTGGATACTCTTCCAGATCAGTACGCTTGCCGTAGCCGTTTTCAGTAGCAGTCAGAATCGGATCATTGCCTTCTGGTACAATCAGGGAAACAACCTTCTGGTCACCTTCCAGCTTAATACCGCGAACACCAGTAGATACACGACCCATGGCACGGGCCTGATCCTCAGTAAAGCGAACCACCTTACCGGCATCACTGAACAGCATTATTTCACGGCCAGGTTCACACTGTGCCACACCAATCAGATCATCACCTTCAACCAGGTTGATTGCCCGGATACCGGACGACAGTGGACGGGAGTAGGCCTGCAGGGAAGTCTTCTTCACCGTGCCCTTGGCAGTTGCGAAGACCAGGTACTTCTCGGCATCGTACTCCTGTACCGGAAGCATGGCGGTGATCTTCTCACCTTCATCCAGCGGCAGGATATTAATAATCGGACGACCACGGGCAGTACGGGATGCCACAGGAATCTCGTAAACCTTGCGCCAGTAAACCTTACCCTTGGTGGAAAACAGCAGCAGCATGGTGTGGGTGTTGGCCACAATCATATGCTCGACGCAATCCTCTTCCTTCAGGCTGCCAGAGCTCTTGCCCTTACCACCACGGCGCTGTGCCTGGTATTCGGTGACCGGAACAGTTTTGGCGTAACCGGTACGGGACAGAGTGACCACCATATCTTCTTCGGTGATCAGATCTTCTACAGTCAGGTCACGGCGGGACGAGATAATCTCGGTACGACGCTCGTCTCCATACTCTTCCACAACCTTGCGCAGTTCTTCGCGGATGACTTCCATCAGTCGCTCAGGGTCAGACAGAATCAGAGCCAGTTCGGCAATCTTGTCCAGCAGTTCACGATACTCGGCCAGCAGCTTTTCATGCTCCAGACCGGTCAGACGGTGCAGACGCATTTCCAGAATGGCCTGAGCCTGTACCGGAGACAGGGTGTACTGATCACCATGCAGACCAAAAGCGGAAGGCAGATCATCCGGACGACAAGCATCACTGCCCGCTTTTTCCAGCATACCCAGAACCAGACCCGCATCCCAGGACTTGGACATCAGGGCTTCTTTCGCTTCGGCAGAAGTCTGGGACTTTTTGATTGTTTCGATAATTGGATCGATATTAGTCAGGGCAACCGCCAGACCTTCGAGAATGTGGCCTCGTTCGCGGGCCTTGCGCAGTTCGAACACTGTACGACGGGTAACAACTTCCCGACGATGGCGAACAAAGGCTTCCAACATCTCTTTCAGGTTGAGGGTCCTGGGACGACCATCAACCAGAGCCACCATATTGATACCGAATACAGTTTCCAGCTGGGTCTGGGCATACAGGTTGTTCAGGACAACCTCACCCACCTCGCCACGGCGCAGCTCGATCACAACCCGCAGACCATCCTTATCGGATTCGTCACGAATTTCGCTAATACCTTCGATCTTCTTCTCTTTGACCAGCTCGGCGATCTTTTCGATCAGGCGGGCCTTGTTCACCTGGTATGGCAGCTCGTGAATAATAATGACTTCACGATTTTTCTTGGGATCCTGAATCACTTCCGCGCGGGAACGGATCCAGATACGACCACGACCGGTGCGGTAAGCCTGCAAGATACCAGCCTTACCATTAATAATGGCGGCGGTCGGGAAGTCCGGACCGGGAATAAATTCCATCAGCTCATCAATGGTGGAATCCGGATTATCCAGAACATGCAGACAGCCATTGATGACTTCCGTCAGGTTGTGCGGAGGAATATTGGTGGCCATACCCACCGCAATACCGGCACCGCCATTAACCAGCAGGTTGGGAATACGGGTTGGCAGAACCGCAGGAATCTGTTCAGTCCCGTCATAGTTGGGTACAAAGTCTACGGTCTCTTTTTCCAGGTCAGCCAGCAGTTCATGGCTGAGCTTGTCCATGCGAATTTCTGTGTAACGCATGGCTGCGGCAGAGTCGCCATCAATGGAACCGAAGTTACCCTGACCGTCTACCAGTGGGTAGCGCAGGGAGAAGTCCTGTGCCATTCGAACAATTGTGTCGTATACCGCAGAGTCACCGTGTGGGTGATATTTACCGATCACGTCACCAACGACACGGGCTGACTTCTTGTAAGCCTTGTTCCAGTCGTTGGAAAGTTCGTTCATGGCGAACAGAACACGTCGATGGACGGGTTTCAATCCGTCACGCACGTCCGGAAGTGCCCGGCCGACGATAACGCTCATGGCATAGTCGAGATAAGACTGCTTGAGCTCGTCTTCGATATTGACCGGTAGGATTTCGTTCGCAGTGTCTACCATAGGTGCCCAAAGGTCCTTATAAAGCCTGTCATCTCCCGGCACATCCCCGCTGCCGGGTTTTCCTTACGCAGAAATACAAGAAGCGTTGACGGTTAAACACCTGCCGGGGCAGATGCATATCTGTCAATGCTCCCCGTTCATCATCGCGTCAGGAGCCGGTTACAATACGCCACCCTCACCAAATAACGAAATGGTGGAGCTGGCAGCGAATCATAAAGAAAACAATCATACCACAATCAATAGCCACCGACACAGACCATATAATCTGTGTTTATGCATCTAAAACTGCCGGAACTTCGGGTATACTCGCCTGAAGCGTAAACTGGATATAGACAGCCTTAAGCTGAAAAGGCATTTTCACAATAAAAGGCAGCCATGCGCGAGGAATTCCGTTTTTATCCTCGTAAGCGGAAAACCCAGAATTCCATGGTAAATAATCATGACTTTTGATACGCAGAACCCACAAACCGCATCGCCCCGGCATGCCAGCAAACTGCTCCATGCCCGCTGGATTATTCCGGTGGATGGCTCCAGAACCATCCTGGAAAATCACTCCATGGCCATTCAGGATTCCCGCATTGCGGCCATCGCTCCGACAGATCAGATTAAAGTAAGCTGGACAGCTGATGAAGAGTTCTATCTGGACCAGCATGCCCTGATTCCCGGATTTATTAATACCCATGGCCATGCCTCGATGACCCTGCTGCGGGGGATCGCAGATGATCTGCCCATTATGGAATGGCTGAAAGGACATATCTGGCCAGCGGAAAGTGAATTCGTTTCCGAAGAGTTTGTTTACGATGGCACCCGTCTGGCCATGGCCGAGATGATTCGTGGCGGTACCACAACCTTCAGTGATAACTATTTTTTCCCCGATGCCGCCGGGCAGGCCGCCCTTGAAGGGGGAATCCGCTGTCAGCTGGTATTCCCGGTGATGGACTTCCCCACTCCCTGGTCACGCAATGCCGACAACTGCATTTACAAGGGCCTGGAGGTGGTTGACCGTTTTCGCAACCATGACAGCATTCTGGTCGGGTTTGGCCCCCACGCTCCATATTCCGTCAGTGATGAACCGCTGAAAGAGATTATCACCCTGGCCGAACAGCTGGATACCAATGTCCAGATGCATATCCATGAAAGCGCTCAGGAAGTTGCCGAAGCCGTTGAAAAAACCGGAATGCGCCCGCTGCGCCGCCTTTCCGAGCTGGGTTTTCTCTCACCCCGCCTACAATGCACCCATATGACTCAGCTGAGCGAAGCCGAGATTCAGCTGATAGCCCAGAACGGCTGCAGTGTTCTGCACTGCCCTGAATCCAATATGAAACTGGCCAGCGGTTTTGCACCTGTCGGCCGTCTGCAGGAGTGTGGAGTCAACGTCGCTATCGGTACCGATGGCTGCGCCAGTAACAATGATCTGGATATGCTGGGTGAAACCCGCACCGCTTCCTTTATTGCCAAGGCTGTGGCCCAGGATGCGACCGCCCTGAGCGCCTGGGGCGCACTGGAAGCTGCGACCATCAACGGCGCCAAAGCCATGGGTATTGCCGAACAGACTGGCAGCCTTGAAACAGGCAAGCTGGCAGACATCTCAGCTATTGCCATGAATGAGCTGGAAAACCTGCCCATGTACAACCCGGTTTCCCAGTTAATTTATACTGCCAGCCGAAATCAGTTCACACATGTCTGGTGCAATGGCCGCAATTTGATGGATAATCGCCATCTGACAACTTTGGATGAATCCTGGATTCGCCAGCGCGCTCTTGAGTGGCAGAAGCGTATAACAGCAAGCCGTAAGGGATAACAGCCGTACATGACCAACGGGAACCAGAACCAACCCCATAACAGCAATGTCGACTACAACGAGGTTGCCAAATTCGAAGCCCTGGCCAGCCGCTGGTGGGATAAGAACAGCGAATTCAAACCACTCCACGAAATCAATCCACTGCGACTGAATTATATTGACCAGCGTACCGGCCTCGCTGGCAAGACTGTTCTTGATGTCGGCTGTGGTGGCGGCATTCTCAGTGAGTCCATGGCCCGCCGCGGCGCGGATGTCACCGGTATTGATATGGGTGAAGCGCCTCTGGCTGTGGCCAGGCTTCACGGTCTGGAAAGTGGTGTGTCCGTTGATTACCGCCAGATAACGGCCGAACAGCTGGCCGAGGAACAACCAGCCAGTTTCGACATTGTGACCTGCCTGGAAATGCTGGAACATGTCCCGGAGCCGGGCAAGGTTATTGCAGCCTGCGCCAAACTGGTTAAGCCGGGCGGCCATGTTTTCTTCTCCACCATCAACCGCAATCCAAAAGCCTGGCTGTTCGCCATTGCCGGTGCCGAGTACATTCTCAACCTGCTGCCCAAGGGCACCCATGACTTCAAGAAGTTTATCCGCCCTCACGAACTAGCGAGTTTCTGTCGCCAGGCCAGCCTGGATGTTGAGCACACCACAGGCATGCTGTACAACCCGATAACCAAACGTTATTGGCTCCAGGAACGGGATCTGGATGTGAATTACCTGGTCCATACGACCATGGCTCAGAACCACATAGATCAGGAATAAATATTGAGGCTTGCTTGTTACCCGGACAGCAGGCTTTTTTGTACCCGAGTACTTGAATTTCTGACAACACAAATTGGATTAGTACCTATGGAAGGCAGCCTGGAGAATGACATACAGGCCATACTTTTCGATCTGGACGGCACTCTTCTCGACACATCAGATGATCTGGCCTATATCCTAAACACTATGCTGGAAGAGGATAAACGGAAGCCTGTGCCTGAAAGCGTTATCCGCAACCATATCTCCATTGGCTCCCGGGGTCTGATTGCCCTCGGCTTTGGACATGATCTGGATACTGATAAAGCGGAAGATCTCCGCCAGCAGCTGCTGACCCGGTATAACGATCATATAATCCATCCTGAGCGGGGAACAAAGGCACACCTGTTTGCTGAAATGGAAACTTTGCTCGCTGCCATAGAATCACGTCATATTCCCTGGGGGATTGTGACCAACAAACCCCGTAACCTGACAGTTCCCTTGCTGGAGCAGCTGAAACTGGATGAACGCTGCAGCGTGCTGGTTTGTCCGGAAGATGTCTCCGTTAGCAAGCCAGCACCGGAATCATTATGGCTGGCCTCGGAAAAACTGGCCTGCGATCCGGAATTCTGCCTCTATGTTGGCGATCATGAGCGGGATATTGTTGCTGGCCGCGCAGCAGGAATGACCACGGTGACAGCACTGTATGGATTTATTCCACCGGAAGATCACCCGGAAAACTGGCATGCGGATTTTGATGCAGACTCCCCCTGCAGTATTCTGGACTGGCTGGATGACCGGGACTGGTCTCTCGGAACCGAGTAACAGCCAATGAGTGTTCATCAATAAGGAAGGAACAGGCCATGTTTGAATATCAGGCTCCTGCCAATTTTCTGCAAGACCGCGTAGTACTGGTCACCGGAGCGGGTGATGGTATTGGCAAGGCTGCGGCAAAAGCTTATGCCAGACATGGTGCTACTGTTATTCTGCTGGGCCGAACCACCAGCAAGCTGGAAAAAGTCTACGATGAGATTGAAAGCGAAGGTGGCTCTCAGCCTGCCATCATTCCCCTGAACCTGGAGACAGCGACTGCCCACGATTACGAGGAAGTCGCCACCATGATTGATCGGGAGTTCGGTAAGCTGGATGGCCTGCTTCACAACGCCAGCCTGCTGGGGCGTATGGGGCCGCTGTTTCAGTATGATCCGGATACCTGGCAGCAGGTTATGCAGGTCAATGTACATGCGGAATTTCTTATGACCCGCGCCCTGCTTCCCCTGCTCCGTGCTGCGCCATCTGCTTCCGTGATCTTTACCTCCTCCGGGGTTGGCAACAAAGGGCGAGCCCACTGGGGTGCCTATTCTGTGTCCAAGTTCGCCACCGAAGGCCTGATGCAGGTACTGGCCGATGAGGAAGATGGCCTGAGCAATGTTCGCTCCAATGCCATCAACCCGGGCGGCACACGCACCAATATGCGGGCCTTAGCTTACCCCGGTGAAGATCCTGACACCCTGAAAACACCGGAAGATATCATACCGGTTTATCTGTACCTGATGGGTGATGATAGCCGCGAGGTCAACGGCCAGCGCTTTAACGCTCAATAACTATCCCCCCGCAGAACCCTCTGCGGGGAAACCTTTCTTAACATTTCTCCCCATTTCTTTTCTGCACCTTCGTCCATCCCTGTCTAGGCTTTATCGCTCCCTGAAGTGCTATGGAACCTCAATAATATGCGTTGGACAAAAGTCTGGCTGGTCCTGGCTTGTGTGCTTGTTACAGCACCTGCATTTAATTCACTTTGCTACGGCAAGGCGAAAGAATGGAAGGATCTTTATGACGAAATGGTGCTGGCCTTTCTTTGGCATCAGAGTGCCGATGAAAGCAAAGCTTTATCCTGGCAGACATTCAATATGGCCAGGGATATTCTTGATGAACAGCTGCGCCTTAAGCCCGATAACGGTAAGAAGCCGATTCTGGTTACAGATATTGATGACACCCTGACAGATTCATCATCCTACTTTGCAGGGTTTCTGGGCACTAACGATGGTCTGAACGAAAAAAGAGATTATATCTGGTGGGATGAGCAGCCTTCTGCCCCCAAGGCCGGTGCATTGGCCTTTCTGCGCTATGCCGTTAATAAAGGTGTAGAACCTTTTTACCTGACTGGACGCACGGCTGATCCAAAAGTTGAGCAATACACCCACAGTTTTCTTCAGCGATTAGGGGTTCCCGGTGCTGACCCCAATCACATCAAGATCAGCAATGGCATCAAGAAAGATCAGTTTATCCGGGATATTGTCGGCGAAAGTAACCAGCTTCTGCTAACCGTCGGGGACAAGTTCAGTGACCTGGGGGTCGAATCTTCAAATAAAACAGACCATCAACTGCAATGGCTGCAGGAGCATCCAAGCCAGCCGGGAATAACGACACTGCTACAGGCCAACCCTGTTGGCGGAACATGGGATTGCTTATCCCATAATGTCTGCCCGCACAGCCCCGACCAGGAGTATGAGCTGCGTCAGCAACAGCGAAAACAAATGGCTGGAGATTATGTCCCGTCACAGGACGTTCTTACACCAAGCCCGCTTTTCTCGGGGAACCAGATGGGCCAGATTCTGAAGTGGCAGACTGAATCCTCTGAACATGCTTTTATCTCCCGGCAGGTTTTTAACCGTGCAGGCCTTTACTGGAAAAACAGGAAGGCCGAGAAAGGCGAAGCCATCGTTATTGATATTGACGGTACGCTTATTGACCTGGCTCCCTTCACTGCCATGGTTCTGCTTTGGAATACCGGTAAGAAAGGAATCAATCTGTTCCACCATTGGGCGAAATCCAGTCCATCTCAACGTGCCATGCCTGGAGCCCGGGAATATCTTGAACTGGTTAAAAGCGCTGGCGGTGAAATTTTCTATGTGACCGCTCGCTCTACTATTGATGAACATGGCAAAGATATGCGCAAACCTTTGCTGGATTCTCTTGAACGGGCAGGCGTTCCTCTTCCAGCGGATAAAAATCACCTGCTGATGAAAGGTGATTTCTGCATCAGGGAAAACTGCAGCAAAGCAGCACGTTTTGAAAATATCCGAATGGGGATAGTGTCTGGTGCTCCCGTCAATATCGTTCAGCTGCTAGGGGATACCCTGCAGGATATCGAGCTTGTGGGAGAAGATCTTGAAACTGCAGCCAATGCAGAATCCACGGGCGTTCTTGCAGATCTAGGCCGCAGCCGGTTCCTGTTGCCGAATCCTATTTATATTCGTGGCTGGCTGTTCCGCCTTTACCAAAAGTGGTACGGCGATAACTGGCATGAAGAGATTGACTCCGAAACACTTCAGGCAGGTGTTTTGAAAAAAATTCAGCGCTGGAATCCCGGCGTCTCTATTCTTGAATAAATAACCATCTTCTGAGCCAGGGAAGGCTTACATGAACACAGTCGACACATTATGGATGCTGTTCTGTATCTTCACGCTTCTATTTATGCAGGTTGGATTCTGTTGTCTGGAAGCCGGTTATGTCCGCAGCAAGAACAATATAAATGTTGTTATCAAAAACTCGGTTGATCTCGCACTGACCCTGCTGATTTTTGCACTCTTTGGCTATGGACTGATGTTTGGCTCATCCCAGTTTGGTTTAATCGGTTCTCCTGTTTCTCCTTTATCTTCTGCCAGCCCTCTCTCAGGGCAAGACTATCAATCAATTATTCAGCTGGTCTTTTTCTCCCTGTTCTGCGCGACAGCCGTCACTATTGTTTCGGGAGCGGCTGCCGAACGAATTTCTTTCTACGGATACCTGGCATTTTCACTATTTATTGGCGGACTGATCTTTCCCATTGTTGGCCATTGGGCATGGTTTGATAACGGTGACAGTGCCGGCTGGTTGAAACAGCTTGGTTTTATTGATTTTGCCGGTGCCACAGTTGTGCACTCTCTTGGTGGTTGGGCAGCTCTGGCTATGACGCTTTACCTGGGACCAAGAAATGGCCGCTTTGAAGACTATGAGAAAAGCATTCATCCACTAACAGGCAAGGAAGAAGCTTCACCTTTTCAGCCCGAAAACGTACCACTGATCGCCATAGGCACCCTTTTGCTGTGGGTAGCCTGGCTTGGTTTTAATGGTGGCAGTGAGCTGGCACTTACGGACAGAGTACCGCAGATTATTCTCAACACTCTGCTGGCAGGGTCTTCTGCCACTGTCGCTATTCTGCCGATATTCTTTTTCAAAAAGAAAAAACCAAATGTTCTGACGATGATGAACAGTGGTTTAACCGGCCTTGTCGCGAGCACCGCCGTCTGCAACCTTATGACTCCCCTGCAATCCATGATACTGGGCTCTGTCGCAGGAATAGTGTTCGTCTATTTTAACCAGCTTCTGGAAAATATGAGGCTTGACGATACTGTCGGCGCTATCCCTGTTCACCTTGGAGGAGGAGTTCTTGGAACTGTTTCTGTAGCTTTTGTTCTTCCTGATGCTTCCAGCAGCTGGCTTTCCAATTTTGCTGTGCAAATGATTGGCATCAGTGCAACGTTCGTAGCAACCTTTTCCTTATGCTGGGTGTTCCTTATTGCGACAGGTAGACTGATAGCTTATCGGGTCAGCAGGGAAGCAGAAGCTATCGGTCTGAATGTTTCAGAACATGATGCACGAACCCCTATGGTTGATGTGCTAGCACAAATGAGCCGACATGCGGTTCAAAGCGATTTCAGCGTCCCTATCCCGGTATCTTCACACTCAGAGGCGGGCCATATTGCTTCGTTTTATAACACTCTATTGAAAAAAATGAACTTTGCTGAAGAGCAAAAGCTCCGTAAGGAGAAACTTCTAACAACAAATAAGCAGCAGGACCCCCTAACAAAAGTTCAACACCGCAGCAGCTGGATGAAAGAGCTGGCCATGGCTTTGTTTGAAAATTCCCAGGGACGACTGTTTGCAGCTGCTCTTGTCGATATCAATGGTTTTCGCCAAGTAAACAATGAATTTGGCACCACCGCAGGAGATAACCTGTTACTTCATTTAAGCAGTAACCTCCAGGCGTTACTGGGATCTGAGTTATCTATCGGCCGTATAGAAAACGATCGTTTTGGCTTAATTTTCCCGGATATGAATGACAATCAGGTTGAAGCGACCATGGAACGTGTGAGCGATGAAATTAATGCCACACCATGCTTTTTCAGTGACAAGAAAATTGAATTTACCATTCGCTATGCTTCAGCTGCTCCCCAGTCAGAAGAGCAGGCAGGCCATATGCTGGAGAGACTTCTTATCGAGCTTGAGAAGAAAAAAAAACCTGACAACAACAGCTGATTACCCCTGCACATTCAGGCTTTTTAACAAATTAACGGTAATGCATGAAACCCTTTAAACATGAGGGTTTCAGCTTTCTTATAAGGCTCTGGTTCTTCTGCAAACCTAAGGTCCGGGGCTCGTTCCGCTAACGCTTTCAGCGCAATCTGCATTTCCAGCCGTGCAAGATTAGCTCCCACACAAACATGTGGCCCACTGGCAAAAGAGACATGCCTGATATGTTTTCGTGTGATATCAAATTCTTCAGGGTTTGGGTTAACTTCCGGATCATGATTAGCTGGCCCTAACCCAACAGCGATAAAGCTTCCTTTAGTTATCTGAACACCTTCAAACTCCAAGTCTTCACCAGCTTTACGCATGGTAAACGGAACAGATGAATCATAACGCAAAATCTCTTCACTGGCCGATGGAGCCAGCTCCGGATTTTCAACCAGCAACTGCCATTGATCAGGATGCTTGAGTAACTGGTAAACACCATTGGCAAGCAGGTCAACCGTTGTCACATGCCCGGCAGCAACGATCAGGTTGGCCATGGCCGCCATTTCTTTCAGGCTGGAGTCACCGTTGCGAATATTTTCCGCCAGCTCACTTAAGAGATCATGTTCCGGAGTTTCACAACGTTCTTCCAACAGCTGAGTAAGCAGCTTTCTATTCCCCATCAGTGCAGCCGTTGATTCAGCTGTTTCGGCAACACTGAGTTTTTCCAGACTCTGCCCAAAGAACCTGACTGACAACTGGGTACGCCTGCGATAACCATCTCTTCGTTTGTCTGGAATATTGAACAGTTCACAGATCACTTCTGTGGGGTATGGCTCGGAAAGCTCACTGACAAAGTCCATGCCTCCATTAGATAAACAAGGATCAAGCAGCTTAAGAAACTGGTTGGCGATATCTGGCTCCCATACCGGCAAACGATCGCGAGCCATAACATGAGAGACCATAGATCTCAACCGGGTATGCTCTGGAGGATCCATCCCGATCATCGACTTGGTAATACCGCTGGTTATCTCACTAACCTGTCTAGCATTTTCCTCGCCATAGCGAATATTGCCCAGACCATCACGGTTAGAGCTGATATTGGGATGGCGCAAAATCTGGTTCACAATATCAGCTCCGGTAGCCACCCAGTTTTTTTGCACCGGATCGTAGAAAAGAGGCCCCATATCTCTCAATTTTTCATAGAGCTGAACAGGATTTTTCAGCTGGTCCGGAGTTAACAAGGATTCTGGAGATATCACCATAGATACAATCTTTTGAACAACACTAAACAAAAGTTACCAGATTCACGGGGACTACCTACCACTTTCAATCAAAAGTTTGATTTCAGCTAAGAAATATAGCAGTCACAAAACATACACTTTTTGTTCAGTTTCTCTGCAGTACACAGGTCTTATGTTCTCCAACTCCATTCTCACCATGACGAGAAATAAAAAGAACAGACGGAAACCATCATTCCCCAAAGGCCTTTGGATTTTTTTGTTGGTTGCAGTCTCCCTGATGGGTGTACGACTAACTAAAATTGATGCAGGTTTGCTCTCCAAGATCCGTAGTTTTGCTTCATCGACTGCTGATAAGGCCCATGCTGTCTGGTTGTTTGATTACCAGACTGATCTTGATGCACACCCTATTGAGGGAGTTGAAAGCATGTTTATATTGTCAGCGAACCAGACCTTCTTTACCGGTTTGTAAAACCACAAGGCTAAAAAAATCCCCGATATGTCATGATGAGTATCGTGAGATATCGGGGCTGGTACGATCCCAGTAGCGACAAGGACAACCGCCAGGTTGTTTGCTTCAGGCGACCTGTTTGATCTCTTTCTCCCGCAGATGCCATCCCCCTTCAAAGGGTGATTCTCCGGTTGGTGACTCGCCGGTATGACTTGCTTCGCGGTGCATGGCTGACATCATCCGGGTTACCATCTGCTCCTGTTCTGAATCGACATCAACTATCAATACGCTTTTGCCTGCAGAGAGCTGATCATGGTAAGGAGCCAAACGCCAGTTATCGTGACTGGCACCGATTAACCCTCCAACCCAGGTACTGAAACCAAGCATAATAAGTGTGACAAATCCTGTCACGATAAAGCCCACTTCCAAGTGGCCGAGCCATGTACTTAGTAAAAAGGCTGTGCAAGCCGCCACCAGTATTCCAAATAGAAAGCCTCTAAGTGCCGAATGCACCATATCGTTGTCGTGGAAGTACCCCATACCATTTAAATGTCTCTTATCCAGCGATAGCTGGCTGTTATGGGCAACATGAAGATTCCTGTGTTCTATCCCCATTTCCTCAAGATCTGCGCAGGCGTGTTGTAAGTCGTCTAAATAGTCGAACATATAGTGGTGCTGCTTCATGGTACCTCCTACACAGATATTCTTATTCGGTAAATAGAAAACCAATACTTATACACTAGAATAATTTTGTATAAGTTATTTGGCGGGCATAGATCTGTTCAGAATATAAAAATATCGATCTATAGCGCCCATAGCCTTTTGCCTCTACTCCAGCGGATTTGGACTATTTTTGAGGCCTTGCAGCTATATGGAGGTACTTATGTTGCATCACATTCTTGGCTTGCTGTCCCACCCCCACAGCGAATGGGACAAAATCAATGGCGAGATTCGGGATCGCGGTCACGACTATATCTGGCACCTGCTAATTCTTGCGGCTATTCCAGGTGTTGCTTCATTAATTGGAGCGACTCATGTGGGGTGGTCACTAACCGGCCTTGACCCCATCCGCCTGACTGTCGGAAGCGCTCTGGCTATGAGCCTGATTTCTTATCTGGCTATTATTGGCGCAGTGATAACCATGGGCATGTTTACCCACTGGATGGCAAAAACTTTTGGGACAGCTCCGTCCTACCAACGCTGCATTATGTTTGCCGCCTATGTCGCCACACCTCTTTATCTGTGTGGACTGATGGCACTGTACCCTTCCCTGCCACTGACACTGTTCGGAATTCTGGCTGGAATAGCATATGCGGTTTATCTGCTCTACATTGGCATGCCGCATATCATGGGTATCTCCTTTGAACGGGGTTTTATGTTTGCCACGTCTCTCGTCTGTGCCGGGCTGGTACTTCTGGTAGTTATGAAAGTTGCCTCGGCCATGGCCTGGCAGATCGGCTTCGGCCCGGTTTTTATGCATTGAACCGGCAGACAAATGGTTCTATAAACCGTGACTTCTGCGGTTTATAGCCCTGACGAACTCTGCTAACTTACCCATTTATTTTCACGAACAAAATGGATGACTAGTGGAGTACGTCAGGAAGTTTCTCCGTACCCTTCTCAGCCATATCGACCTTATCAGTGCCCTGCATAATCAATACGGTTCCCTGAGCTTCTCCTCACGGGAATTTATGGATCTTGCGCGCACCATTCATTTAAACGAATCAAGTGATGACGATAACGGCGGTGAGCTGACCGACTTATTTACCCGACTGTGCCAGCAGGAACTCTTGATTCCGGTTGCCCGCGCAGAGAACCAGTATGACTTGAATCCCACCATACTGGATATTATTGAACTGATTACCGACCAGCAGCAGCTGGGTCTTTCTGCCAGCCTGAAAGCCAAGATAGACGACTTGCACCGTCTGACTCATCTTCTGGGAAATGGGTTGGCAGCCAGAGACAGCTACTTGGTTGGCCGCTATACCAGTCAGCTGGACAGACGATTCCGGGATGTGCATCGTGAGCTGCAACAGAATGAGCAGGCCATTATGCGCATCATTGAAGATGCAAAAAACTCCAGCCGCGATATACCCCTGAAAACCCGCTACAGTCTGGCCTTGGATGCCTGGAATAATTATGTCCGTCCGGCAGCAGATATGCTTGATGTGCAGGGCGACTATGAACGCACCCTGAAAAGCATTGAGCATCAGCTGCTCGACCATATGGAACAGGCCCGTCACACCATCGGCTTTGAAGGCATTGCCCGCCTGGAGAAACTGAATTATCGACTGCTGGACCTGCGCTCGGCCCTGCGTCGCAGTATTGATCGCTGCAGCAGACTGCTGGAGCCTATCTATCGCCGATTCCAGCAGAATTCATCATTAACCCGTGGTGCTTCCATTGCTATCGCAGAAATGCGACGCAATAAGTTTAAATATGCCTGCTCTCCAAATGGAGTTGAGCTGATTGGACGTTCCCGCCCAAGCCTGACCGATTCTGATAACTCTCTGATCGCTTATCTGAGTGAACTGTCGGTACTGGAATCTCCACACTTCGATATTCCTGAGGCGTCAGAGGATTCAGGTCCAGAGCCTGTCACCTACTCCATGGTGGAAGAAGCCGCGCTGTCCTTCCTTCCCATTCAAGACTGCCTGGACTGGCTGATTCAGCAATACCCCCAACTGGACACCCGGCAACTGCTGGAGTTTATGACCCGGCTGACTAATGAGAGTGAAATATTGGCAGGTGAAGTTGTTGCTGAAGAGGCGCGTCAGTATGAAACCGACACTCACTTGATTACCATGCAGCGGCGGACTCTGGCCCGCAAAGAAGCTGCGAATACCTAATAAAAGAAAATACCGTAATGAATAACTACCCCGATACTGCTGAATTTCAGCAGCAACAGATGCCAGAGACAACGGACACATCAGAAATCATGGAAAGTTATCAGGAACCAGCGATAACCGGCCCATTAATTCTGGACGAAACTCTGGCAGAGAAACTGCCTCACAGTCACCAGATTTACACCCGTCTGAGGGAAGGGGTACATCTCTCTGTCGACAGTCCGGATCAGTTCCCGCTCTACAAAGAGCTGGAACAACATCGTGACAGCTACACAGCACTGTTTAGCTTGCTGGGTTATGAGCTGATTTATCACCCGGATGGTTTCTTTTACTTTACCTATCCGGACAGCACCACCAGCCAGTCACTGACTATGAGCCGCAAGGTGGCTCTGCTGATTTTCACCCTGATAGATTTTCTACAAGATAATAATTACGACCCGGCCGCCACCATCACCGGTGAGAAAATTGCCCTTCAGCTTCTGGACGACACACGGCGTCATTTTGCTGATCTTTACCAGCAGGCAGAACTGTCATCCTATGACTCTGTCTCCAACCTTTTAGAGTGGATGGCTCGCCGCGGAATGTGTCTGATCACTGATGAAGACCATATCCGTTTTTTAAAACCCATCAATAGATTCCTGGCCGCCGCGGAACAGGTTACAGCTGATGCCGAACAAGCTCAGGAAATGAACCAAGAGCAGGCGCAGAAACAAGCTGATGAAGCCGTCATGGAGGACGAAGAATGAGTGATACGGCTTCAAGCCCAATGACAGCCCGCCATGGTATGTCGCAGCTCTACCTGATCCAGTCAGGAACCTACGCCTGGGGCGAACTACCTCTGGATGGTTCAGTGTCATTCTTTGGTTCCAACAACCGGGGAAAGTCTACGGCAATTAACGCCCTGCAGTTTTTCTTTCTGCCCAATATGATGGGCAGCCGGTTTGAGAAGTATTCCAAGGATGTCACCCGCAAGTTTTATTTCCCCTATGACAACAGCTACATCCTGACCCAGATCACCACATCCAGTGGTCCATGGGTGCTCGGCATTGTCGGCAAGGGAGCAGCCAGCGGCCACCGCTACCAGCATTTTGTCTATCGTGGCCAGTTCAATAAATGGCATTTCTTTGATGAACGCACGCCGCTGAAGTTTGCCGATGTGCGACAGCGCATCGCCATGACCGGTGAAAAGGTCACTTTGCTCGACGCCAAAGATGTAGAAGTCCTGATCAGCGGCGGCCATGGCGAAGTTCTGAAAAAAACCAAAGCCAATCTCGGACTGGTTCCTGTTGGGGGTATTCGTCGCTACCAGGTTTTCAAAAACCTGTTTGTCAGCCTGATCACCCAGTCAGAAATTAATGCAGGGATGATCAAACAATCCCTGCTGGATGTTTTCTCACCACAGCTTTCAGCGAATGATATGGCGCAGGGCGCCATTAACTTCCACCAGAAAAAGGAAGAGGTTTTCGCCGAATATGAACGTTTGAAGCGGGAGTTTGATGCTCTTGGTGCGTCATCATCCGATGTTGAAGCCCTGCGACAATCCAGCCTGCGCAGAGAGAAGGCTGCGGGAATGGTATTTGCGCTACAGAACGGCATCGAAAAGGACTATCACCAGTGGAATGATGATATTAAAACCCGCCTTAATGAACTGGGGCAGGTTCTCGCTTCAGCCCAGCAGACAGCCAATGAGCTGAAACAGAGAGAACAGCAGGCCAGACATACCCGCGACCAGAAAAACCGAGAAGAAGCCCGATATATCGAGCGTATTAACCAGCATGAAAAGAGCGCCCGGTCTTTCACCGAACTGGGCGAGATGTACGACATTAACAGTGTTAATGCCGATATTGAGCAGCTGCGGACAAAAGAGGAAAAACTCAGCGGACAGTTGGGTGTAGCCAGCCTCGGCGGTAGTGAGGACTCCCTGCGCAAGGAGATGACACGACAGGAACAGCGTATAGAAAAGCTGGAAGCAGCCATGACGGCTGACGAAACCCTGGCGGCTCTGCTCTCCCGTCACTTCTCCGAGTATGAACTTCTTCAGCTGGGCAAGCTGATGAATGAAGGCCTGTTGATGTTGCCGGTCACAGATGATCACCCGGTTCTTGATCTTGATAATGAACAGCACCTGGTAGAAGAGACCAGACTGTTACTCTCCCGCATAAAAGACAATACCTTTGAGGGAGAAGGCTATCGCATCCATCTTGCAGAGCTGCCACAACCCAGAGGTCTGGTTCAAAACAAGCAGGATCTGCAACAGCAACTTGAAGAAGAAGAGTTGCGCCTGAATGAACTCGATCAGCGACTCAGTGCCCTGCTGGATCATCAGGAAATCAAGGAAGAACTCAAGCAGATTCGTGGTACCATCACCCGCAGGGAAGGAGAAGTTGCTGACTGGAAGCGCTGGCAGGAGAGCATTCCAGAATATGAAAGCTGGGTTCAGCACCGAGCAGAGCTCAAGGAGGAGATTCAGCTGCTGGAGGAGGTTATTGCAGACCTGCGCGAACAGCAGGAACAGCTCAGTCGGGACAACGAGCAGCAACGGGATGAGTTTTCCCGAAAAAACCAGCTGAAGAAACAGGTTAGCAATCAATGGTCACAGTTGAAAAATCCTGGTGACGGCTGGCCAAACCTTATCAAGCCTTCCGAAGATTTCAGCAAGCGCGAGCTGGAAGACCGTATTTCCCTGTACCGGGAGCAGTGGCAGATTGCCCATGATGCCACCCTGAAGATGCAGTCTCTCTATGCCAATATCCGTTTGCGCGGATACCGGGCCGCTGAATCGGAACCAACGGAAGAAGCGGCATGGCGCAAAGTGCTGGAAGACTGGGAAGCCCGTCCCGAAGCTGAACAAATGCTGATGAATCATCGTAAAACAGCAATACTGCAGCTTTCCAGCGTTCTGAATGATTTTCTGCAGGACTTCCTTCGCCTGGAGCGGGAAGTGAATGGCTTCAACCGTTCCATTTCACGCCGCAAGGTTTCCAACCTGAAACAGTTCCGGATTCACCTGCAGCCGGTGCAGGAAATCTATGATGCTATCCGCTATATCGTAGACACGGGCCAACTCCTGGAAGAAACCCAGCCCGGATTAACATTCGATGCGCCGGCTCTTAATAACAGCATTGATGAAGATAAAGCCATGGCTTCAACCCGGATTATTGCCAGCCGAATCAGCGAATCGCTGAGTCTGGCAGATATCTTCACCGTTTCTTTCGAAGTTGAAGATGCCAACGGCGAGCTGAAGCGTTATGACAAAATCGACGATGCTGGTTCTACAGGTACCCGCAGCACCCTGAAGCTACTGACCCTGATGTATCTGATCCGCCATATGATGGACAAAAAACAGGCCATGAATCAGCGACTGCTGTTTACTATTGATGAAATTGCCAGTGTCGACTCAGCCAATGCCCGTCAGCTTCTGGAAAGTGCTGAAGCGTTGGGTTTCACCCCTCTACTGACATCTGTTTATGCCGTGGATCTGGCCCGTTATGGCATTGATGTTGTAAAGGCCCATACCGGTATCAAACGACTGCAGGCTCTTGTTGTTAATCAGGACAACTGGATTACTTTGGAGAGGAAGATAACTGGTCATGACGCAGCTATTGAGCAAAAGCAGACTATCGAATCTGCCTGAGCCTTCAGGAGTACTGATATCCGGCGAGAAATGTCTCGCCGGAATTATCTTTGGTCGATCAGGGCAGCAAAAATAATTAGTTGAATATTGCTGCACAAACCATCAGGAATATATTAGGACACTTCTCTGGAACTGTAATGATCCTCACCCTCTGCATGAGGAAGAACAAGGTTCAGAATAACAGCAGTAATCGCACACAGGCTGACACCTTTCAGGGTCAGTCCAAAGATATCCAGGGACAGGTTACCCAGACCAAATACCAGTACCAGAGCCACAATCACAAGGTTACGCGGAATGCTCAGATCCACCCGGGCCTTGATCAGGGTATTCAGACCTACAACTGCAATAGAACCAAACAACAGCACCATAATTCCTCCCATAACCGGGGTAGGAATGGTCGCGAGCAGACCACCAACCTTGCCGATAAAGGCAACCACGACAGCTGTGACTGCAGCCCAGGTCATAATGGCCGGGTTGAAAGACTTGGTCAGCATAACCGCACCCGTCACTTCAGAGTATGTGGTGTTTGGTGGGCCACCCAGAAGTGAAGCGAAAGATGTTGCCAGACCGTCACCCAGCAGAGTTCTGTGCAGTCCAGGTTTTTTCAGATAGTCCTTACCGGTGACCGAGCTGATCGCCAGCATATCGCCAATATGCTCAATCGCTGGAGCGATTGCGACCGGGATCATGTACAGAATCGCATTGGCATTAAATTCCGGGAATGTGAAATCCGGAACGGCCAGCCAAGGGCTTGCTGCCACGCTGGAGAAATCGACAACTCCCATAAACAGAGCTGTGATGTAACCTATTACAATGCCACACAAAATCGGGATCAGCTTGATAATGCCGCCAGCAAATACAGCCGCCCCCAAGGTTGCCATCAGAGAGATAGATGCCAGGACAAGTGAAGTATCCGGATCAATGGACTTGTTTGCTTCGCCAGTCGCCATACTGATAGCAACAGGTGCAAGACCAAGACCGATCACCATAATTACCGGCCCAACAACCACAGGCGGGAACAGGCGGTAGAGAATACCGCTGCCGCGAACCTTCACAACAACACTGAGAATAACGTACAGGAAGCCCGCAGCCATCATGCCACCCATAGTGGCTGGCAGTCCCCATTCAGCAATACCAAAGGTGATGGGAGCAATAAACGCAAAGGAGGACGCGAGAAAGACAGGAACCATACGGCCGGTAACCAGTTGAAAAATCAAGGTTCCGACACCAGCAGTAAAGAAGGCAACGTTAGCATTCAGACCGGTCAGCAATGGGACCAGAACAAGAGCACCAAAGGCGACAAACAACATTTGTCCACCCATCAGTGCTTGTTGTACCGGCGATAAATCCGGCACAGCGGAGGAGTTCGTTTGAGACATTATCCCATTTTCCCTTTTTTTCGAGCGATTTTAGCGAGCTTTCATATATTAGGAAATGGGACAGGGAGCCAAAGAAACGGCTCCCCTTTACTGCAGACACACAGCATATAGATTCGTAGCGCCACAGGATATATAAATCCCAACCAGGAAATCAGCAGTAGAAAGCGCTGAAATACGTTGCGGTAGACGCGTTTTTAACTGGGAGCGAACTATACAGATGGCACCTGAATGACGCAACTGCTGTTGACCACAAAATTTGTAAAGATAATTTTCAGGTGATGCAGGTCAATTTTAGACCTCAAGTACCAAATGGAAGGTTTTTCGGTGCAAAACGCCTCTTGCTTGATCTCTGTTTGTTGTATCAGAAAAGAATCTATGGAAGATACAGTGATCAATTTTTGCATCACTGGTGAAGATTTTGCCCGCCGCCCTTTCAAAAGCACTCCGGATAATCACTTACAGCCTTCTGACAACATGTTCACTATCAACTTTGGCATCAAGTGCTCCTATTAACCCTCTTGATGAGCCAGATCAGTGGCAATTACTGAGTTACTCCAGCATTCCTGCAAACACCGTTAGTTTTGATGATGCATCTATGCAGATAGCTGTCTCCGGTTCTGCCAGCCCAATTATCTTCCCCCTGTCATCCCCGACATATATTGATGAAATTACGTTATCTGTTTCGTTTCAGGGCCAGCTTGAGCTTGGCAAGCACCAACAGGGAAGCCCCAAAGCCGATGACTTTATGCTTCGTCTTGGTCTGGTTTATGAAGGTGAAAAAAGGCTGAATATGTTCGAGTATGCTGTCGCACCAGGTTGGATTAAAACTCTATTTAACCTGGCTCCAGAAGATACCGGTGTTTCATATATTGATTTCAAAAGCATCTATTCAGATCCGGTTATAGCGGGAGTAGACAGGCTTCACCCCAATTCTGAATATATGCATGAACATTTTATTGCCGCACAACCACAAGAGAATGAAACGTTATCTCTAAATATTGTTCCCGATCAGAACAAACGGATTTTGGGAATCTGGTTGAGCTGTGACGGAGATAATACTGGTTCGACTTATATCGTTAACCTGAAAGAACTAAGCCTGATTCCAAGGAAAGAATAAGGGAAAACCAAAAAACACGAAAATCTGCCAAAAAGCAGATAGATGAAATCAAATTTTCACTGATATTGCCGGATCGTTCAGCAAAAATGTACTCTGGAGCCGAAGCTATTTCGCCAGTACATGCAGTGGGGTACCCTCTTACTGCGATTAAGCAATACATTAAGCAGCAGAGTCTCACCCTTAACAAACATGTTGGCCTTTACTAAAACGATTCCGCCGCAGAATTGGCAGCGGAATCTAACTTAACTCAGACACTTTGGAGATAAGTACCCAAGACTTTGGGTTATCAGGCAACCAGCAGTGTATTTCTCATCTGCTGATCTATGCCCGAGAACGCCTGGCTGAGATCGGTTGAAGCACCTTCCAGTCCCCTTGAGAAGAAGTCGGTGACCCAGGGGTTATTGGCATCCAGAACCGAACCGCCCAGATGATCAACAACGTCTTTGGCACCACCGGTCAACTCAGATGCGTCCACCATCCCAAAGCGATACTGAGTGTAGAATCCGGTGCTCTTTTCACTCCAGTAACTGTCCAGATCGTTATAGCTGATGGTCTGACCACTAAAGGTGATGTTGTCATCGTCACCAAAGCCGGACAGGTCAACACTGCCGTAGCTCTTTCTGCCGTTAACAATATCCAGCTGGCCATCTTTCAACACCAGATTGTCTTTAGTAAGTTTAAAATCGAGACCCAGGTCGCTGATCTTCAGGGTGTCACTGCCCTGAGAGTCATTGACCTTGAAGCTGCCGCTGTCAGCATAGAAGGCGTAAGTATCATTACCTTCTCCCCCCTTGGCAACCTGATTGCCAAACCCTGAGGAGAAGTAATCATTACCGGCACCGCCTTCCAGTGTCATGGTCTGCTTCAGGTTAATGAAGTTGCTCATCTGGTTGATATAAAAACTGGTTTTGGCTTCCAGCAACGTGGTCATACTTTTGTACAGCACATACATTTTACTGGCCAGCCCAGTGCTCTCCAGCAGGTCAATGGTTCCCCAGCCAAAACTCAGGAAGGCGTCACGGCCCTTGCCACCACTGGCAGAACCGGAAGTGCCAAAGTTGAAGATCAGATCGTCACCGTTTCCGCCTTCAATATCAGAGTTCAGCCCAAGGTTAATCAGGAAATCATCACCGTCATCGCCGCGCAGCTTGTTGTCCTTACCAATGGCCAGGGCCACATCATTACCGTCTCCCATTGAGCACTGGTTATTCATACCCATCACCAGGCCAAGGTCGTTACCGGCTCCGCAGTTCAGAATATTATTCTGCCCCGCAGCGTAGACGGCGTCATTACCGCCGTTGCCAAACAGGTTATTGTTCCGGCCCAGCGCGATCAGAACATCGTCCCCCCCCTGGCTGGCATCCCCTTCACCCTTCAGGTTGTTCGTATCTCCGACGGCCAGCAGCACATCGTCACCGGCACCACCGGACAGGTTGTTGGTTTGACCAATCGCGGTCAGGGTATCGTCCCCGGCCTTGCCATCTATGGTGTTGCTCTGACCGATAGCAATGGCCAGATCATCCGCTTTGGCTCCGGTAATTTTGTTAGTACGACCAATGGCAATCAGTGTATTGGCCTTGCCATCACCGGCTTCAATGGTGTTGCTGTTGCCAATGGCAAGGGACAGATCATCACCGTCGGCACTGGAGATCTGGTTCTGATCACCCACCGCAATGGAGATATCCCGGCCTGTGCCGGTTTCAATGGTGTTGGTTTGTCCCATGCTGATCAGGACATCATCCCCTTTACCGCCAAACAGCGAGTTGGATTTGCCACCCACAAAGGCAAGATCATTGCCATCATTGCCGTACCAGATATTGGTTTCGCCGGCCATCACACCGATATCATTGCCATCGCCCGACTGAACCCAGTTACTGCGACCCGCGATAATAGCGGCATCATCGCCACCGCCCAGCAGAACTTTGTTGGTCTCGCCACTGACCAGCGCCATGTCGCCATTGTCTTTCAGCAAGTTGAAATGGGTGTCCAGGTCCGGCAGATATTTCGACCAGGTGATCCCCTGAATTTCCGGGAGCGTAATGGTCGGCAGTTTCAATGTTTTGTCTTCAGATGTCAGATTGTCTTTGCCCACCACGTTATGCAGATCAAAGCTGGGCGTTGCCAGTCCGGGCAGGGCAAAGGTCGGGGCCTGATAACCGTAGAAATCCCGGCCACTGATTTTTTGTGCCAGAAGGGAGCTGAAGCCGGTGAAGCTGAAAGAGTTCAAAGCCACATTGGGTGCTGAAACTGCACCGATTGTGATGGTGGGTAAACGGAATACTGTTGTAGCACGGCTGCCTGTAGAGGCAGGCTTGCTGTTCCGGTCATTGTCAACCGCATTGACCACCGGCTTGAAGAATTCAAAGTCCTTGGTCTGCGTGCCAACAATATAATTGATACCGATCTGATTGGTTTCTGTGCTTTCGCGATCCGTGCTGTCGGTCAGGTCAAATTCGCCTGTGGCGAACAGTCCCAGGTTATTGCCTTTGGACGTTTCTGCCGCATTTCTTACCGCTTCATCCAGGCTTCCGCCAAGATACTTCGTCCCCCTGGATAACCCATCCAGCAAGGTTCCGGCGGCGGCACCTGTACCATCAATGGAGAAGTTCAGATCATAGCTGCCAGCAATATTCCAGTCGCGCAGATCAATATCCATCTCGGACAAGCGGGGAACATTCATCGCCGGCAGGGTGATATTGGGGATCTGCAGCTCAGGGGTTGAGACGGTTGGCAGAGAGATGGCGGGCAGGCCATAGCTGGACAATGTGCCGTATTGATAGGACGTGGTCGGAGTGGTCAGTGCCGGTATCGTGGGAAGGTCAAAGTTAAACTGCGGAATAGTCAGGGTCGGGATTGACCAGTCCTCAGTATCAGGCCGTGAGAATTCCAGGTTCGGGAAAATCGCGGCCAGTTCCCCGCTCATGCTGATTTCAGCAGCACCGGTCAGATTAGCCTCAAAGTTGCTGGCGGCATCATGGTCTACATATTCGCCAAGATTCCTGCTACCCGAGACATTACCGGAGTATTTTCCACCACCGGGCAGGTCTTCCAGATTGAAAGAGACTTCATTATCCGTGGCGACCCAGTTGTTCTTTCCTGCCACTATCAGCAAATCAGAACCACTGCCTGCCGCTACGTAGTTGCTTTCACCTGCAACCACCAGCTTGTCATCACCGCTACCGGCAAATACAACATTGGTTTTCCCGCCAACAATAGCGGTATCATCGCCGCCTTCCAGCAGTACGATATTATTTTTACCACCAAAAATGCCGGTGTCATTACCCCAGCCAGCAGCCACGACATTGTATTCCCCTGCCACCAGAAGGGTGTCATCATCCCCGCCGGAAAAGACGACATTGTACTGTCCACCGGCAATAACAGTGTCTTTACCCGATGAGGTAACAGTCACATTGTATTGCCCAAGGGCAATGGCAAAATCATCCCCGGAGCCAGAGAGCTGGAAGTTGTACTGACCCGCAGCAAACAGGCTGTTGTTGCCATCACCGGCCAGCTGTATATTACCCTTGCCCACGGCCAGCATGGTGTCATCACCCTTGCCAGCCCATTGAATATTGACCATGCCTGCAGCGGCCATGGCGTTATTTCCATCACCCGCCACCTGCAGGTTGCCAATACCGGCGGCCAGCAACAGGTCATCACCGGATCCGGTGATCTGCACATTGCTGTTGCCAAAAGCGGCAATCAGGTTATCACCACCTCCAGCATGGGCAATATTATTCATGCCGTACATGGCCATGAAGTCATCACCATCACCAGCGTAGGCAATGTTGGTATCACCCACACTCACCAGGTTGTTGTTGCCACCGCCCAGTATGCTGGTGTTATACATGCCGCCAACAGCAACATGGTCATCACCGCTGCCACCCCAGATAGCATTGGCATAACCGAGAGCATAGATGGTATTGCGGCCATTACCGGCAATAATGGCATTGCCACCACCACCGGCAATAATCGTGTCATCGCCTTTACCGGCCTGGATAAAGTTACTGCCTCCCAGTGCCTTGACGGTATTATCACCGTCGCCGGCAATAATGGCGTTGGCGAGACCGGCAGCGGTGATGTCATCGTCGCCTGTGCCCGAGGCTATCAGGTTGCCGCCTCCGAGAGCGTTGATGTCATTATCGCCATTACCTGCCATGACAATATTGATACCACCTGCCGCCGAGATTTTATTATCGCCATGACCGGCCAGCACAACATTGGTGCTGCCGGCGACCTTGATGTCATTATCCCCGTTACCCGTCATGACCAGGTTGGCGCCACCAATGCCGGTGATTTTATTATCACCATGTCCGGCCAGGACAAGGTTGGCCTTACCGCCCACCAAAATGTCGCTGTTGCCATGGGCCGTCTGAACCAGATTACCGCCGCCCAACGCATCGATATCATTATTGCCGCCGCCAGCGCTGATGATATTACCACCGCCCACTGCCTTGATTTTATCGTTGCCCTTACTGTTCCTCGATCCGGTCTCAATGACGTTCAAACCACCTATTGCAGTGATGGTATTGTGCCCGGACCCGTCCCGGATATAAGCGCCACCTGCCGTTGATTCAATGGTGTCATTGCCGCTGCCACCATCAATTTTGACATAGGCTCCATAGGCTCTGATGGTGTCATTACCACTGCCACCGTTCAGTTTGGCATAAGCACCCCGGCCAATTAGGGTATCATGGCCATCGCCACCATCGCCTTTTGAGCGCAGGCCGGTCAGTTTTATATAGTCATTACCTGATCCGCCATAGGCTTCGACATTACCGCCGTTTGACTCAATCCGGTCATGACCGGACTCACCGTACAGTCGTGCGTCCGCTGCCCATGCCTTGATTGTGTCATTGCCAGTGCCACCCCAGATTTTGGCACCGGCGGCATACGCCGTTAACCGGTCATTGCCTCCATGCCCCCACATTTGCGCATGCAAATGTGCCAGTGTTTTCTGATTGTCGCTGCCATCACCTTCCCATTTACCGGTAAAGGCGGTTCTAACCCATCCAAATAAGCCCATAAAAAAAACGTCTCTTTGTCATTTTGAGTTTGAGTGCAGGGATAATGTTCAGGAGAACACCAAGCCCCAGCCGGTGTTCCTATAAACCAGATTTAAGGAATGAATTCAGTCTGTATAAACTGATACTTTTTGTATTCTTTCAGTCATCGTAATTGATGCCTGGTTCGGCAAGTCCTACCTTTCCTTCATAGACTCATCGACATAAGTCAGGAAAGGTGCCAGAAAGTATTCCAAGAGCCGTCGCTTACCTGTTTTGACTTCCACTGTTACTGTCATACCCGGCTGCAGCTTTTCCCAGCGGTCATCAACCAGTATTCTGGTTTCGTTCAATGTGACTCGCATCGGATAAACCCGACCAATGCCTTCCTGTTCAACAGCGTCTTTTGATAAATGTCTTACTTCGCCACTGATCAGCCCATATCGTGTGTAGGGAAAACTTTCAACTTTGATCTCAGCTTTCTGCCCTGACCGAAGAAAGCCAATATCTTTATTCAGTACCTGGGCCTCCACTTCCAGTACGGCTTTGTCAGGAACAATCACCATTAATGGCTGCGCTGGCTGAACAACGCCACCTACCGTATGAACCTGAAGTTGCTGGATCGTCCCGGCTACAGGTGCCAGCAAATAGCGGTTCTGTTCCCGTTCTTTCGCTTTGGTCAGTGTTAATTTTGAAGAGTGAGCCTGGGTCTGAAAGCTTTGCAGCTGAGTCAGCCGCTGGCTACGGAACTCTTTGTCCTGCCGGGTCGCTTCACTTTTCAGAGCGACAAGGGAAGCTTTTACTTCCTGCAGCCGATTTCTCTCGACAATCAACCCCTGGGATGTTGATACCTGTTGCTCTTTTGCGTTCAGCCACTCAACCGATGAAGCATGCCCCTTATCCATAAGGGACTTGTAGGCCTGCTCCCGTTCATCAAACAGAGGTTTCAGAGTATTCAAGCGCTCAATTTCAGCAAGGGTCGCTTTAATAGTGGCCTGCTGCTGTTCAATGCTGGCATTAACAGAGGCCATGGTGGAACGGTACAGTTGCAGATCCCTTGTGAGCAGACGTTGCTGCAACTGCAATTGACCAGAAGAGACTTCATCAGAAATGTCCGGATAGGTCTGTTTTAACTGCTGGTTATAATCAACGCTATTTACCGATTTATCATCAAGGGTCTCCAGCAATAACTCGAGCCTCAGTGTGTTCATCTGAGAATCCCGCAGCTCATAAGCTACCTGCTGGACATCCACTTCTGATTCCGTTGGATCGAGTTTGACCAGAGGCTGCCCGGCTTCAACCCATTCCCCCTCATGGACAAAGATCTCCTCAACCTTGCCAATTTCCAGAGGTTGTATCGCTTTAACCTGGCCCATCGGAATAATCCGGCCCTGAGCAACAGACTCGATATCGATTTTGCCAAACCAGGCCCAGGCTACCGCGATGGCAAACAGAGCCACTATCAGTAAAGCGACGGTGCGGCCAACCGGCGATGCAGGCGTTTCAAGAATCTCCACTGCGGCTGGCAAAAACTCAAGTTCATTCCCCCGCCGGTCAACCTCTGGCTGCTTGTCGTAGAACTCACGCGCGTTAACCCATAGTTCTTTAAGTTTCTTCCATCCTTCCCACATTAGCTGGTCTCCCCTATCTGGGCTGACCAGAGGATGGCATAACGGCCATTCTGTTGAATCAGCTGATCATGGGGACCATCCTCAATCACCACGCCGTCCTCAATCGTTAAAATACGGTCACAGTGCCGTACAGTAGATAGCCGGTGGGCAATGATCATCACGGTTCTTCCTTTACAGATTGCTGCCATATTATCTTGTATGGCCCGTTCGGATTCATAATCCAGAGCTGATGTGGCTTCGTCGAAAATCAGGATGCGTGGGTTAGTGATCAGAGCACGGGCAATCGCTATCCTCTGCCGCTGGCCACCGGAGAGCCCTGACCCTCTTTCTCCAAGCTCAGTGTCATAACCATGGGACAGTTCCAGAATAAATTCATGGGCTCCGGCCAGTTTGGCGGCGGCAATAATACGATCCATCGACATGGTTGGATCTGACAGGGCAATGTTATCCTTGACTGAACAGTTAAACAGGATGTTCTCCTGCAGCACCACACCCACCTGACGGCGCAGCCAGGCTGGATCCAGCAAGGCCAGGTCATTACCATCGACCAATACACGGCCAAGCTCGGGAATATAGAGACGCTGAATCAGCTTGGTCAGGGTCGATTTACCAGAACCTGAGCGCCCAACGACACCAACAACCTGGCCCGCGTTTATGTGAACATTGACGCCTTTAAGTATCTCGGGGCCAACCGGGCTGTATCGAAATCTTACGTTTTCAAATGATATATTGCCCTGAATAGGAGGCAGTGTTGGCCGGTTCAGGCTTTGCTGTGGTTCGGTGGGTACATTAAGGACATCACCCAAACGCTCCAGAGAGATACGGAACTGTTGGAAATCCTGCCACAACTGGGCCAAGCGAAGAATAGGAGCAGCCACCTGACCGGAGAGCATGTTGAAGGCAATCAGCTGACCAACAGACAGATCACCAACAATAACCAGCTGCGCCCCTTTCCATAGCAAGATGGCACTAACCAGTCGGCTGACCAACTGGACAGACTGACCGCCACAAATACCAAGCACAACAGCACGGAAAGAAGCCTTGACATAACCTGCCAGCTGTTCTTCCCAGCGTTGCCGCATCTGGGGTTCAACGGCCATGGACTTTAAAGTTTCCATGCCAGTTATGGATTCAGTCAGGAAGGCCTGATTCAGGGCACCACGCTGGAACTTCTCCTCGGTACGGGCTCTCAGTTCAGGTGTAATCAGAAAAGAAATAATAAAGTATACCGGAATCGAACCTAGTACGATCCAGGTCAGCGACGATGAGTAAAAAAACATCACTGCGATAAATACAAAGGTAAATAGCAGATCAAGAACAACGGTCAGGGCATTACCGGTCAAAAAGGAGCGCATACTCTCAAGCTCCCTGACCCTGGCCACGATCTGTCCCACCGGCCTTGATCCAAAAAAGGCTATGGGTAAACGCATCAGGTGATCAAACAGGCGAGAACCGAGCTCTACATCTACCCGGCTGGTTGTATGGGAAAACACGTAGGTTCTCAACCCGTTCAGGATAATGTCAAACATGGTGATAATCACCAGTCCGACCACTAATACATCCAGTGTCGTTAACCCACGGTTCACCAGAACCTTATCCATCACCACCTGGAAGAAAAATGGGGTAACCAGGGCAAACAGCTGGATAAAAAACGACACCAGCAAAACTTCTTTGAACAGTTTGCGGTATTTAACAATAACCGGAATAAACCAGGTGATATCAAACTTGCGGTCTTTACCTGCCAGCATGGCACGACTGGTCATCAGAACCGCGTCACCATCCCAGCGTTCCCAGAGTTCATCCAGTGTGAGCTGCTCTGGATTCTCTCCAGGCACCTGCACAAGAGCCTGCCCATCCTTCACTGCGGCAATAATGAAGAAGGATTGATCTTTTCTGCAGGCAACCACTGGAAAGGGGGCTTTTTCCAGTCGTTTCGCTTTGATTTTGGTACGCCTTGCTTTGATTCCCAGCTTTTTTGCTGCACGCACCATGGTGATCGGGTCAAGATCCTGGCCATCAGGACAGAATTCGTGTCTCAAGGTTTCCGGGTCGGCCGGTTTTTTAAGAAATTGCAGAACCATTACCAGGCTCAACAACCCCGAGGGGGGGGAAGCCTGGTTCTGTTCAGAGCTTTGAGCCGAACTTTGCTCTGTGGCGTCTATCGGCTTATCTTCATACATCATTACTACCTGAAAGAATTAAGCTTCAGTCACTTGGTGTAGCACAATAATTCATGCGAACAGAGGAGACTGTCAGTATGTTCATCTGCTTTTGGAATAAGTCGTATGCCCCTGGTATCAACCAGGGGCATACTTGAGGGGACAAATGGATTTTGGCTTTATACCAGAGCGTTCACAGAAAGCTGCGACAACTGATCGCGATGTTCAGAAACGGACACTGCGTTAGCGTCTCCGCCATTCTGACCCAGGAACTGGGCTGTCGCCTGAACCAGCTTATTAACATCGGAGCTGTGCAGTTTCTTACCAGCCAGGCTGATCTCTTCAACCTTGTGACCGGCAAAATAGTCCTGAATTGTAATCTGATCAGATGCCTTGCCCAGGGTTGAACCATCAAGCGTCAGAATTCTCAGGTGTGAGCCCTGCTTCTCGAAGACCAGTTCGTCAAGAGACAGGTTATTCAGCTGCAGTCGGTCATTACCACTGCGGTCAAGGATCAGATCCTGGCCATCACCCTTTGAGTAGAAGTAAGAGTCATCACCATGCCCTCCAAGCAGAATGTTTCCACCCTTGCCTGCATACAGGGAATCATTACCTTCTCCAGCCATCAGCAGACGATTAGTTTCAGCAGCTGTCAGAACATCATCACTGGTACTGCCCATCAGAATGTTGCTGGCACTGCTGATTGTTACATCCGCATTGTCTGTGCTGTGGCTGAGAGTTCCCAGACTTGCACGAGAGGCATTGACCAGCTGCTGAACCCGTGTATCACCATCGCTGGAGCCACCAAGTTTCTGCTGGGTTTCAATAAGCAGATACTGCATCTCTTTGGCAGACAGGGAAATCTGACCAGACTGGTCAACAAATGACAGGTTGCCTCCCAACTGGCTGCCATTGATGGCCGCCATGGAGTCCACCCGAACATTCATTTGATAGCGATTCACGCCATCGGTGACCTCGTAGCTCAGCACTTCGGAAGCCTGGTTACGGCTGATATCAGACAGGATCTTCACTTGATCTTCAGACAAGGCGCTATTGTAGATGCGGGCTTCATCAATAGCCCCATGGAACCCATAGTCTGCACCACTGCTGACACCGTCGTGGAAACGGGTTTTTCCAGGAACCATGGCCCCATTGTAGTTATGAAGCGAGACGTTGCCGAAAGCCGCTTCATCACCATGCTGGAAAACCCGTCCACCGGCTCCAGAACCAACCTTGTTGCCATTCAGGAATACACCGTAACCATAACGCTGGTTAAAGTCCTGACCTGTGCTGGTAACTTCCCGTCCTCTTGCCAGACTGATTTGCATCCATTCACCGGTATTAATACCGTCGAGTGATACCTCAGTAAACTGGCTCCACCGGTTTTTATCAGGAATGTTTGCCTGCAGGTAACCCCACTGGCCAACATAGAGCTTGCCATTATCCAGATAAATATTGTAACCGGCGTGACTGCCACCCTCTTCGTAGATCACATGTCTTCCAGTCCGATCAGCCTCAGAAAGCTTCACGGAGAGATGTATTGTTCTCTCCATGGTATCTCTTGCGATCCTACCACCGCTTGCACCACCAACAAAATTGGAATACATGTTGATGTCGGAGCTGTCAGACAAGTTAATCCGGCCGTTTCCGTCAAACTGAACAGCGTTTCCGCGATTGCCAGCAATAGAAGTCACATTACCGGAGATGATACCTGCGTCTTTGTGGCTACCAGCTGTTGCCAGATCAGCTACCTGGTTGTTCTTAACACCAAACGTCCAGTGCCCTACCTGGCTGTCGGTCAACCATGCATGAGGTTTGTAGCTCCAGCTGCCATCATCGGCAATCAATAACTTGCCGTAGCGACCGGATACCTCTTTGGTTTCTGTTGCCTGCAGCTGATTGCCATTAATTGCTGTGCTGTAGGTGTAACTCTCAGAACTGCTTTCGTTGTTAAAGAAGTTCTCAAGCACAATGGGTTTAGCCGAAGACAACGTAGACTGGCCCTGGCCGACATAGACCAGAAGGTCATTTCCTGATTTCTTCAAACCTGCATCAGCAAGATCAGAGTTAGTCAGCACCTGACGCATGTAGCCCTGGGTAGAATCGAAATTCTTCTGCAGGTCGGCTGGGGTGTAGCTCTCTCCTGCAATATTAAGGGGCTGGTTAGCATAGCCGGATTCAAAGTACCCTTTGAAGTGTCCAACCAGTGCTGCATCCCTTAAATCGGACAGGGTGACGGCATTGTTGATGCCAACACTGTGCAGTATCAGATCGTTACCTTCACGCTTGAACAGCAGGCGCTTACCAGTCATGTTCTGCGAAGCCAAAGCCTGCAGACGCTTTTGATAAACCATGCTGTCAAGAGGGCTCTTGAAGAAGGTCTTGAGATCATCGCCTGCCAGTACTTCCTGGTTCACTTTAATCTGGCTGAATTTCGCAACCAGGCTGTTGATCACCTGATCCGTACTCTGACTTGACTGGATAGTTTGCAACCATCCGCTGACATCCAGACGAGCCAGCAATTGTCCCTGACTGGAGAGTTCAAGATTATTACCATCCTGGCTGACATTAACACGCAACTGTGACAGCGCCATGCCAGCTTTCACAATTTCAATCTTGCTGTCGTTATCTTCGTCAGCAATAGTCGCTGCCTGATAGGCGTTGCCACCTGCAATCAGACGATAAGTATCCTCGCCTGTACCACCAATCAGTGTGTCGAAGCCATGGCTGATCAGGGTATCGTTACCAGTATTGCCCAGAAGAATGTTGTTGCCTGAACCACCGCTCAGAACATCAGCGCCCTCTCCACCATAAAGGCGGTCATCACCAGCACCACCGGAAAGAGTGTCATCTCCTGCAGCTCCCAACAATACATTAGCTCCGCTGTTTCCAGTCAGAGTATTGTTATTGCTGTCACCGCGCGTGATTGTCTCACTCACCAGCTTGTCAATATCTGCGCTCAGTAACAGCTGTCCGCCGATACTGATTTTTTCCAGCTTGTGACCAGCAAAGTGATCCTGGACTGTGATCAGCTCAGCTGACCCGTCAAGCATGGAAATTTTGAGGTGTGTCCCTTCTCTGCGGAACACAAGTTCGCTAAGAGACAGATTATTCAGCTGGAGCTGGTCACTGCCACTGCGATCAAAGATGACATCCTGTCCATCACCTTTTGAGTAGTAGTAGGTGTCGTTGCCATGGCCGCCAAGCAGTGTGTTTTTCCCTTTGCCTGAATGCAGCGCATCATTGCCTTCTCCACCCATCAACAGACGGTTACCGTCAGCGGCAACAAGGGCATCATTCCCGGCAGTACCCATCAGGATATTGCTGTGGCTGCTGATTGTTACATCCGAATTGTCGGTCGAGTGGGTGAAAGTCCCCAGATTAGCTTTTGCGGTATTGACCAGCTGCTGAACCTTGGTATCACCGTTGCTGGAGTTGCCAAGTTCCCGCTGGGTTTCAACAAGCAGGTACTGCATTTCTTTAGCAGACAGAGAAATCTGGCCAGACTGATCAGCAAATGACAGGTTGCCTCCCAACTGGCTGCCATTGATGGCTGCCATGGAGTCCACCCGAACATCCATTTGATAGCGATTCACGCCATCGGAAAGCTCATAACTCAGCACCTCGGTGGCCTGGTCACGGCTGACTTCAGACAGAATCTTTACCTGATCATCAGACAAGGCAGTATTGTAGAACCGGGCTTCATCAATAGCGCCGTGGAAACCATAATCCGCACCACTGCTGATACCATCGTGGAAACGGGTTTTTCCAGGAACCATGGCCCCATTGTAGTTATGAAGCGAGACGTTGCCGAAAGCCGCTTCATCACCATGCTGGAAAACCCGTCCACCGGCTCCAGAACCAACCTTGTTGCCATTCAGGAATACACCGTAACCATAACGCTGGTTAAAGTCCTGACCTGTGCTGGTAACTTCCCGTCCTCTTGCCAGACTGATTTGCATCCATTCACCGGTATTAATACCGTCGAGTGATACCTCAGTAAACTGGCTCCACCGGTTTTTATCAGGAATGTTTGCCTGCAGGTAACCCCACTGGCCAACATAGAGCTTGCCATTATCCAGATAAATATTGTAACCGGCGTGACTGCCACCCTCTTCGTAGATCACATGTCTTCCAGTCCGATCAGCCTCAGAAAGCTTCACGGAGAGATGTATTGTTCTCTCCATGGTATCTCTTGCGATCCTACCACCGCTTGCACCACCAACAAAATTGGAATACATGTTGATGTCGGAGCTGTCAGACAAGTTAATCCGGCCGTTTCCGTCAAACTGAACAGCGTTTCCGCGATTGCCAGCAATAGAAGTCACATTGCCTGAGATAAAGCCTGTGTCGTTGTGGCTGCCAGCTGTTGCCAGATCAGCTACCTGGTTGTTCTTGACACCAAACGTCCAGTGCCCCACAAGGCTGTCGGTCAGCCATGCATGAGGTTTGTAGCTCCAGCTGCCATCATCAGAGAGGGATAGCTGGCCGTAACGTCCGTTAACCTCTTTGTCACCGACAACTTGAAGCTGGTCAGTATCCAAATTCGTGCTGTAGGTATAGCTGCGATTATTATCGCTGCTGAAAAAGTCTTCCAGGACAACAGGTTTCGCAGATGCCAGGGTTGATTGACTTTGACCTGTGTACACCAATAAGTCATTGCCCGATTGCTTGAGGCCTGCTGCAGACAAATCCGTATCTGCCAGCACCTGGCGGTAATATTCCTGAGTTACTTTTGCTTCTTTGTCCAGACCCGCAGAGCTGAAGTTCTCCCCGGCAATATCGAGGGGTTTGCTGGCGTGGCTGGAATCAAAATACCCTTTGAAATGACCAACAAACGTCGCATCTCTCAGATCAGACAGTGAAACTGTTTTATTGGTGCTGACGCGATGCAGTATGAGATCATTACCTTCACGCTTGAACAGCATGCGTTGACCAGACATGTCCAGCCCCGCCAATGCCTTCAGGCGCTTTTGATAGATCATGCCGGCAAGTGGTTTCTTGAAGAAAGCCTTAAGATTATCGCCTGCGAGCACTTCCTGGTTCACTTTAATCTGACTGAATTTCGCAACCAGACTGTTGACCACCTCATCAGTGCTTTGAGTTGACTGGATAGTTCGCAACCATTTGCGAATGTCGAGTCTGGCCAGTAGATGCTTACCACTGAACAGCTCAAGATTATTGCCGTCATCGCTGACGTTGACAGTCAGTGTCGATAACTTCATCTCGGAGTTGATGAGCTCAATCTTGCTTCCATTATCTTCATCAGCAATTGTCGCTGTTTGGATACGACCGCCTCTTGCAATCAGTCGATAGGTATCCTGGCCGGTACCACCAATCAATGTGTCGTAGCCCTGGCTGATCAGGAGATCGTTACCGCCATCACCCAGAAGTACGTTGCTGCCAGAACCACCATTCAGAATGTCAGAGCCTTCACCACCGTACATTCGGTCGTTGCCTGCACCACCGTACAGAGCATCATCACCGCCAGCACTGGATAATAAATCATCTCCACTCTTTCCAATCAGCGTGTTGTTGCTGTCATTACCATACTTGATGGTCTGTCCCAGAAGCTCCAGAGAGGCAGGAGCCGTATTAAGGGCAGCTGCGGCGACAACCTGATCATGACTGATGACCTGAGTTCCGACTGAAATTTTCTCAATGCGTGAACTCTCAGTGAAATACCCCTTGACTTGAATAAGGCTGGCACTATCAGCAATCGTCTGGCTATTTGAACTGTCGAAAATAAACAGATCACTGCCAATGCGCTGATAAACCAGGCTCTTGTTATCAATATTATTTATCTGGAGTGTATCAGCGCCATCCGTGTCGATAATAACATCTCGACCATCACCAGCGTTCCAGACATAGGTATCATCGCCACTGCCACCGTTAAGGTAGTCATTACCGCCTTTGCCTGTCAGGGTATCATTACCATTTCGACCAAAAATAACATTGTTCAGGCTATCTCCGGTCAGTGTGTCATTATCAGCGCCACCACCACGCAGGAAAGGGCTGTTAGTGCGTACTGTCAAGAAATAGGTAACTAGACCGTCTGGTGTGATAGAGCCGTCCGAGAAGCGCAGAACTGCAACTTTTGAGAACAGGTCAGTCAAACCCTGTTTGAAGCCAGCCAGGCCAGATTGATTCAGCTTGTCACTGAGCTTGCCAGCCATTTCTGTGCCGCCCAGTTTGATCCGAACCAGTGTCACAGTTTCCTCGCGAGACTCTTTGGAATCCTTATCCTCTTTTATGGTGAATGTTTTATGCAGAGTCAGCCACGCTCCATCATTCGATGATGAAAGTGACATTCTGACTCCACTGCTTGACATGTCCTGGAAGAAAATATTGTTTTTCCCTTGCAGGTCTGTAATCGTGGAGTTCCTGCTGGATGCGTAAACAAGGTAACTGTCATCACCTGTGCCGCCATCGGCGATGTCAGTACCACCATCGAGGTAAAGCGCGTCGTCACCGGCTCCGCCGAGAAGCGTGTCATTCCCGTCGCCACCAAGAATAACATCGTCGTCAGCACCGCCCTTCAAGGTATCTCTGCCAGCACCGCCGATCAGAAGATCAACGCCCTCATCACCCTGGATGTAATCATCTCCTTCTTCACCAGTCAGCTTATCACCACCGGCTCCACCGATAATGACATCGCGCCCCTTACCACCAGCAATGGTGTTGTCCTTGCCATCACCGACCAGGCGGTCAGCATGATCACTGCCAATAATATCTTCAAAATTGCTCAAGACATCACGGTCACGCCCCTGTGTACCTGTGGCGGAGGACTCTGCTACTAAAACATTGCTGCGGTCATGGCCATTGATCTGGAATTGAAGACTGTTTGACGTTGCAAACTGGACAATTCTCTCTTTATATCCGGATTTTCCTTTGGTTCCGATAATGTATTGACCGGCCGGGTCATTTTCCAGAGCGCTATGCAAAAGAGTTGGCCACTCATAAGCGGCAGCATTGCGTTTAAGAACATAATCAAACCTGACCTCTTGATTATTACCATCAGTCGTGATCAGTGAGATTTTTGTTCCTTTGGCAAGGGATCCAGCGGCATAACCATCTACGCGGTAACGGCTGGCTTCTGAAGAGATGTTATTGGCCAGATCAACCAACATTGACTGCCCGGCATACTCTACGGACAGAGTATCCTTGCCTTCGCCGCCATCCAGCCTGTCAGCACCCGCACCACCGGAAATAACATCAATACCGGCACCACCGGAAATCGTATCATTACCGTCATTACCAACCAGTGTATTATTATTACTATCACCGGTTATCGTATCGTTTCCTGATGTACCACTGAGATTTTCAATACCGGAAATTCGATCAGTCAGTACTCTCGTATTGGACTGATCAAACACATTCACTACATGTGGCCAGTCACGATCGCCACTGGTTGGCTCAAAGCTGATCAGCGGTTTATATTGTTTATCCCAAGAGTGCTTAACCGTTCCATTGGCAAGGTTTGCATTCAAACCTGTGCGTTCATAGGTCGCAGTATTATCATGTCGGAACTGGTAAATATTGAAACCATGGGAGTAGTTTGCGTTGTTACCAATATTCTCATCCAAAACATATCTGGTGTTATCAATGGTGATATAGAGCTTCGAAAGGTCATCCGCTCCCTTTTTGATATTACCCGTTGTAATGGAAATGCCTGACTCATTGGCAACGACAGTATTGGAATTCCCTGAATTAACTGCACCTCCCAATGTTTTATGAGTCCATGTGCCAATTTTTGTGCCGTCTTTATTGTAGGCTGACATGGTCAACGTAATTTTTGAGCTAGCGGGATCCCTTTTATAGTTCTCAATTCGAATGTATTTGCCGCTTTCACTGCCAAGTGTCACCTTCAGGGCAAAGCTGGAGCTGTTTCCTTCAAGAATCTGCCCGGCAAGACCGCCCTGGTTTTCGGCCATTTCTACGGTCGGTGCGTTTTCTGCGTTATAAACGATGGTATCGTTGCCTGCACCACCATCGTAAAGATTATTGCCCCAGCTCGTTGCTATAAAGCGATCATCTCCACCTCTGCCATAAACTTTGTCATCACCATTACCACTATCGAAAACGTTATCTTTTGAATCGCCATAAATTCGGTCAGCGCCGTAGGTGCCAATAACGCCCTCAATGTTGCGATATCTGTCACCACTGGTTGACTCCAGGTCAATCGTCATGCCATCGACATGGGATATCGCGGCTTCTAGCGTATTGCCTGCATTACTGTATTTAACAGTACTGTTGCCACGGATCCTGTCCAGCGCAGAGAACATATCAACACCCGTTGATAAATCTGCCCATTTGATAGGTTTAGACTCGGTCGCTTTTGCTGTGTAGGATTTACCATTAATGGTAATATCGAAGCTGATTTCATAGTCATAATCACTTGAATTGATAACTATCTGGCCTGCTTCAAGATCAAAATGACCAACCTGCCGACGAGCTGTACCACTACCGATATATATACCCATAACGGCATTGTCTTTGGCTGTTACCCAGTCAAAACCGTCACCGCCATCAACCAGGTCATCACCCGATCCACCGGAAAGCACATCATCGCCAGCACCGCCATTGATGATATCATTGCCAGCTCCGCCAATAATAGTGTTGGCCTGGTCATCACCAGTCAGTGAATCGGCAAAATTTGAGCCTTTGAGCGACTCAATACCGGTAATATTGTTGTCTTCATCGGTCAAATCAACTGTGACACCTGTTGTGACCTTCTCAAAGCTCAGCAGATCCTTACCTTCACCGCCGCTGTAGGTGTCATCACCTGAACCGGCGACCAGTACGTCATTACCAGCTCCGCCAGTGAGACTATCATTGCCGGAACCGGCAATCAGCATATCATTGCCGTCACCACCGATCAGGGTATCGTTACCGGCCCCGCCATCAATAAGGTCATCGCCAGCCTTACCGTCCAGATGGTCGTTACCGTTCTTGCCGATCAGCGTGTTGGACGATGCATCGCCTGTAATATGATCATTAATATTACTGCCAACAACATTTTCAACATTGGAAACCGGACCGCCGGTATCAAGATTTTCGGCAAGGCCCGAATAGAACCTGGCGGCGGCATTACGAGAACCTTCAGTGTTATAATTCTCATATTGGTACACCAGATCATTGGTATTGAATTCCATCAACACCGGCTCGGCACCATCTCCTCCCTGTGAATAGAAGAAAAGTTGCTTACCGTTGGAAAACATTGAACCCGTCCAGGTTTCGTCTTTTCTTACGTAATGGGCGTCGAATTCAACTTTCAACTCATCTTTGTAAGTTTTTGTCGCGTTAGCTCGCCCCTTAACCCTGTTTACTCTGTGAGAGTTATACTTCACATGATAACTTTTAAACCCTTTATTTCTTACATAATCTTTTGCACGATTTACAACGCCGAAGTTATCAAAACTGCTTTTCCAGGTACCCTGCTGATATTCTTCATAGGTGCTCTGCTGGGAGATTTTTTTCCAATAACGCGGAATTGATACACGCACTTTCCCCAGCAGGTATACTCCCCTGTCTGAGTTGTTAGCCCAGTTTTTCAGTCTGCCAAACAGGTTATTAGCGGAACCTGTATATTTGTTCTTATACCCAAGACTTTCATTGGCCTCATTTTTTGCCAGATCTACATTTCCCCCATTAAAATGAGACTTAATATCGTTCATGGAGCGAACCATAAAGTTATCTGGGCCACCACCGTGACCGAGGCGATACCAAGGACGATAATTGGTATTGGCTCCATCTCTACCTACAGATACCAGCTGATTTCTAATGTCCCATGAGACTTGAGGGGTGTTGCCAGGATCGAGATTACGCCCGAAGTCATAGAGCTCTTTCATAGCCCCATCGCCAGACATGATTTTATCTTTGGTTTGCTGATCACTCAGGTTATCCAGCATCCATTTGAAATCTGTATACTTACCAGTTTTTGTCGGGCTGCCGGTAACACTTTCAGCCAGTCCGTTTCTTACGGAAGGTGAGTCGTCTGAAAGATTCAGTGTGTAATCAAAGTCTCCCCGGCGATTATTTTTCAATTGATAAGCACTGGTGCGATCTCCCATGCCAACCAGAGGCACATCAATTTCAGCCAGTATTAATGTGTCACTGCCATCGCCACCATCAACAATGAAGTGGCCAGCACCAGGGTCAAGGGTGTCATCACCACCACCACCATAAAGCTCGTCTGACCCTGCCCCTCCAGAAAGGTAATCATTCCCGGGGCCACCATAAAGGACATCATCGCCTGAACCACCGAGCAAGACATCATCACCACGGCCGCCTCGGATAATATCATTATCCGCGCCACCGGCGATTTGATCATCGCCATCACCGCCGTCGATGGTATCGTCGCCATCACCACCAATGAGGATATCATTGCCACCAAGACCATAAATGGTATCGGAGCCAACGCCTCCATCAATGTAATCGTCTTTGCTGCCCCCTGAGAGAGTTCTGCCGATACTGGAACGATCCAGTATCACTTGACGCAAATCACCATCTGCCAAGGCTCTGGCCCGGTCATTCAGATATTTTCGAATGGTATCATCAACCTGGGTTCCATCTGCACCGCCTTCCGTGGTTCCCGTTGTTTCAGCATCAGTAATATATTGCAGCAAATCATAACCTTGCTCTGCAAAACCTGACGCCACTGAGTCGATGTACTTATTAAATGCGTCACTGTTGATATATTCTTCGAAAGCAGCACGGGTTTTTTGTTCATCCGAACGTGTGTCAACCATCTCAGCAACAAACGACAGCGCTGTATTAATGCCAGCTATGCCAAGGTTAACAACATCAAGAACAGCGCTGATCGCAGTACCAATCCCTGGAATAAAGTCACAAACAAGACTGGCAACACTGAGCACTGTTCCAACTGCATCCAGTGTAGCCATAACACCATAGACGGCAGCCTGGCCGTGGTTACCCTCTTTACGGGCGTCATTAGCTTTTATGGAATTGAGTGCGACAGCCGTGGCACCACTGGCTACAGCCAGAGCACTGCCAATTCCTATCATGAAACCAGCTGTTGCCCTCGTAACTGCGCTGGAAGCAGTTAATCCTCCGGCACCTTTAACAGCGGCTGTGCTGAAATAGCCCGCCACACCTCCCATGGCATTCTTCCCGGCAGATTTCACAATTTGGGTTGCGATTGTATCTGTCAGTGAATAAATACCTTTCGCAATGCCAAAACCGCCTTTGGTAATAGAGAGGATTGACTTTGCTTTGTCTGAACCTGTTGCTGTTCCCAGGCCCTGGCTGGTCGTTGCAATCCCCCACGCAGAAGAGCCAATACCCGCCAGGGTGACAACACCCTTTACGGCAGTCCCTGGAACACCTCCCCGAAGGGAGCCACGGTTAACGGGTGCCTTGCCATCCCCCTCTCCCGCCAAATCCAGTTGATATCCGCCCAGCTCACGCGTTGCAGCTGCTCTTGCAGCTTTACTGATATTTTTATCACTGAGTATGGCTTGGAGCTTATGTGCCCGAACTTGATTCAAACCTTTCTGAAATTTACCTATATCACCGGTAATTCTCGTTCCTGCACCGTAATAGGATGGCCCCAGCTTTCTGAGTCCAGTAAAAGAATCGAAGTCATACTCATCATTAGGAGCGTCAGGAGCATCTTCTACCTCCTGGTATCGATCTTCAAAGTCAGTAAGAAGGCTGTCAGGTGCTTGAGTAATAGTTTTAGAAGGGTCAGAGATGTAGGATGAGACAGTTGATTTGGTGCCGGTATCAGATTTAAGCCCTCTGATTAATTCTGCGCCAGCTTCCGACCCGTGTTCCCTGGCTGAATCTTCCATCAATTCAACCATTGTTTCATAGGAAATATTTAGCTCTTTCCCTGTCAGCTCAGCCTCTATAACCTCCTGCTTAAGTAAGTGCGTATATTTACTTAAAAAGGTGGCCATGATCTCATTTGTACTATCGCTGGTCATCTCATTATTGAGCTGATTCAGCGTTGCGTTATTAGAATCACTCATAGAACATTTCTCACTCTAATTAATGCGGGCATATGATGAAGTGGGGAAAAGGGGGTGATGAACTCTGATTGAAATGAAGCTCTTGGGAAAAGCATTGACATTCATTCTCAGGCTAAATATGAGGAGGTGATCGAAAACTTCATATTTCAAATACAAAAGTCAGGTTTTGTTGAGTTTGCTCAAAGCTGGCTATACATAAACAAAATCTACACCTATTTGCAGCTTATAGTTATCCAATGTTAAGTACACACCATTAAACGACAATGTTTTGTCATTTACATTAATCTTCGTATAAACCGCACTAAAGGTAGTGTAGCCCCTCTCTGAACTCAGAGGGCGAAATGGCAAATCTCTTTTTAAAAGCCCTTATAAAGCTATTTACTTCGTGATAACCAAGATGCTGGGCAATATTTTCCGTGGTGCAACTTCTCTCCAACAGCAGCTTCAGGGCCATATCCATGCGCACAGACAGTGCAATTTCCTTAAAAGTGACACCATGAGCCTTCAGCCTTCGCTGCAAGGTTCGAATATTTACCCCCAGGTATTCAGCCGCATTTTCCAAACAAAACTCCTGGTTCTGTAGATTGGTGTCAACGAGTGCTTTTATTGGCCTGACAATATTGAGTTCAGTTTCGAGGTATGCGTCAATTTCACGATGAAAATTGACGCTTGGAGCAAATGAACCTGTCAGCATTTCCTGTGACAACTCTGACGATGCAAAATCGAGAGAACTTTGTTCACACCCAAACTGACAAAGGATACCTAATGAGTAATCTAACCCAATGATTGGTGCTTTCCGTGATAATTTTAATTTTTTCCACCTAAAGTATCTGCCCCTTCCCCATCTGACTAAACGTACCAACACCGACATGATTATTAACTCTATAGTGTCAGACATATACTCTGTTGTTTTATCATTATTCATTAAAACAATGGATGAGCTGCCGTCTTTATTGTTAATAATTTTTAAATACAAATCTCGTGGTTCAAATAGGACCCTGTTCAGGTTACAAATAGATTCTTGAAAGTTTTTTGACGAGAAAAAAATTAAAAATATTGGCCCTAAGAGATCCGGGGTGATAGCGCTTGAAATTAATAAAGGATAATTGTTTGAAACCATTTGTAACGAAATGGACTTCAAAATTCGTAATGTAAATAATGGTGGAGGATTATCTGATGCTTCAATAATCGAGTATGTAACACCTGATTTTCTTTGCAGCTCCCTCATGTCTAAGTTCAGGTTTTCAGCAGCACCAAGTAAGAGTTGGCATATAGAGGGAAATTTACGCAAGGACGCCTCGCTTCACAATAAACAACCCCAGGGCAAGCCCTTCTCGCTTCGCTCGAACTTTCGCTTACACGAAGGCGGGGTATTAATCCTGGGGATAACTCTTACCACGACCTCGTCGTGGATGGCGCAGCAAGCTGCGGGGAATTCAACCCAAAGAGATTAAAAAACTTGATCTCATACCTGGCCTCTATCTGTAGACAGACAGTCTTCAGCTCCTTATCTACAGCACCATCAAATACTGCCCTACGTTACTTGGCCGGAAACACTAAGTGGTAAAGCAAAACTGTAACGTTATGAATCTTGTGGATGTATTCGATCATCCTACCATTTTACCCTGCAAGTAGCGGGTAATATGACCCGAAGAGATTCAAGTGAAGATTTAAAATTGCATGGCAATTTCATAAATAGACTAAAGACATCATTCGTTCTCTTTATCAGACAGGAAATAGCATAGTTATTTATGCTTTAACTGGCTTAACGGAGGCTATAGATATTAATACCGGCAAGTATAGCTAAAGCTACGCAGCTATATACGTTCGTAGCACGATTGAATGATGCCGACTGGGCAGACAAATAGATTTTTACCCTGAGCTGGAAGTGGTTCATGTTCAGTTTCAGTGACAACGTCTCCAATCGAAAGACCGAGTAAATCGACAGGAATACATGGTTGCTCTGGGTCCTGACGGTATGGGCTGGTGACTTTGCCATGGCCGCATTGGATTTCAGCGTTTTATAGAAGACTTCAACTTTCCACCGTCTTTTGTAGATCGTTTTCAAGCTCTCAGCATCACAACCCAGATCACTGCTCACCAGATAGAGTATGCCTGTGCTGCCATCCTTGCTTTTACAGACTTGCCAAAACAGCAGAACAGGAAACTCCACTCCTGCTATCCAGCCTGTGACAGGTTTGTTTTCTGCGAAATCCACAGTATCTATGTGTTGTGAACGACCTTGCTTCTTGTCTTACAGGCTGAGAAGAGACACCAGTCGGTTTGACTCCTGTACACTTGGTTGGCTCCCGTTATAGATGATAAAGTTCTTCTGGAAGCTCTTCCAACAGCCGTTGCAGTAGAAACGCTGTAGAGACCAAAAGGCTCTTTGCCGTTTTTGACCACACGGGTACTGTCACAGTGAGAACAGGTAACTTCTATCGTAGTCATAATGCAAATGCACAATAACTTCAAAACCTCGGCTTCAGGCAATCGGCATTCGACGCATTTGAGGCATTACCAAAAAAGGAAGGCGTTAGAAAGGAAGGAGTTAGAAAGGAAGATGGCGCGCTCAGGAGGATTCGAACCTCCGACCGCCTGGTTCGTAGCCAGGTACTCTATCCAGC
>NZ_JAMFLX010000022.1 GCF_023502345.1 Parendozoicomonas callyspongiae | reverse complement strand
CAGCAGCTTTTGGGCTGATAAGTATTGTCTTGATGCTTCAAGAGCTCTGACAAGGGTCATGTCTAGATCATTAACATTGGAAAGATCTTCATCACCTACTTTTCTATTATTGCCCTTGCTCTTGAGGTCTCTCAGTATTTTTTCAGCTTCTCTACAATATTGATTTCCACCCTGCTTAAGCAGTGAACGCGCAAGGCCAACTGTGGCGGTTTCCTCATACTGGTCATTGTTTATAAATTTGCGAAAGATCTGTTCTGCTTCCTTTGGCTTAGAAGGCTTGGCTTTTAACAAAGCAAAGGCTTTATTTATTTCTGTTTGATGCGGGTAAATTACTTGAAAATCAAACCCAACAAGCGCAGGTGGCGGTTCTGCACCTTGCCAGGAAATAAAAGGTTGAGCATTTGGGATTTGAGAAATAGATCCGTGTTTTGGTATTGCCATCTTTTGTTCATGCTTTGGCAACATAGCCTGCGGGGTAAAGACAGGTGCATTTGGATTAAGTTTTCTCCCCTCCATTTTTATTCCCTCCCATTCTCAGCACATTAGTAGGTTGCAAGGCATCTTGTGTATATTTATTGAATACACACCTGTGTATAAATGATTGATATCCGTTGCAATAGACATCTGGCTCTGGGAGTAATAAGACAGCAGAGAGAACTGGATTATTTCAAAATGTCAGTTGCACTGCCTTAATGGTTAAAAAATAGTTTCTATATGTGGAGTATTTATCGCTTACAAACTTAGTAAGCACCCGCAGAGTATGTCGGCTCATAGCTGTGACTGTAGATCTCTACAATATTACCGAATAAATCTTCCATATAGATCATGCGGTTGCTGCTTTTCCAGAACAGAAACTTATTTCCAGCCACGCTTTGTCTGAACCGGTTTCTGAAACTATCTACTTGGCTCAAAGAAAGTGGCAAACACCACCCGGCAAGGTTAAAAAAGTTGATAGAAGTCATGTCGTCTTTACTCTAAAACAGGGAAGGTAAAGCTCAGTTAACATTTCCGAACACCCAAGCTTATCCTTTTCTGATCGCAGGGAGGCTTCATGATACGTTACGCTGTTATCGGCACCAGCTGGATTTCCAGCTCGTTTATCGAAGCGGCAAAGGCTACAGACCGGTTCCAGCTAATGGGTGTTTATTCCCGAGACATTGACCGGGCAAGAGAGTTTGCAGGAGAGCATAAGGCTCTCTATATATTTGATAATTTGGAGCATATGGCTCAGTCAGATCTGATTGATGCCGTATATATCGCCAGCCCTAATTCCATGCACTGCCAGCAGAGCTGCCTGTTTCTCAATCACGGCAAGCATGTGATCTGTGAAAAACCAGTGGCTTCTAACCTGAAGGAAGCCGAACGTATGGTTGCAGCAGCACGGAATAACAACGCAATTCTTTTTGAGGCATTCAAAACCTGCCACCTGCCGAATTTCTACCAGGTGCAAAAAGCACTTCCGGCGCTTGGAAAGGTTCACAAGGCGCATTTGAATTACTGCCAGTACTCTTCCCGCTACCAGCGCTACCTGGACGGAGAAAATCCCAATACCTTTAATCCAGCTTTTTCCAACGGATCGATTATGGATATCGGGTTTTACTGTCTGAGTACAGCCGTAGCACTCTGGGGAGAACCCAAGAAAGTCTCTGCCAGCGCCCACCTTCTTGAGTCAGGTGTTGATGCACATGGTTCAGTCGTTCTGCACTATTCGGATATGGACGTGATTCTGCAGCATTCGAAAGTCAGTGATTCTTTTGTTCCCAGCGAAATTCAGGGTGAAGCAGGAAGCCTTGTCATTAAACAGGTTTCCGAATGTCAGGAAGTCACTCTCTACAAGAAGAATGCCACTAAACTCAATCTGACACTGCATCAGGAAAACAACACCATGTTTTATGAAGCTCAGGTTTTTGCAGATCTGATTGATGGCAGAAAGTCTTCGGAGCAATATCTGCAGAATTCCCTGACAGTAGCCAGGCTTCTTACCGATATCAGGAAACAGACAAAAGTTGTTTTCCCGGCAGATAGATAGGATCTGGGAAAATTTAAGCAGAGTCAGGCTTGGGCCCCTCCTATGCCTGGCTTTGTAGTCTGTCATGCAACAGTTAAAAACTTCATTCTTATACCTGCGCTAAACCACCATGGATTAATATTTATATCTTTGATTTTGATCTGGTCAGCGCTCTTGATATGAATCTGAACCCTTTCTTTTGGTTCCAGGTCGAAATATCTGGCTGAGAAATCCACAAGCATGCTGTCATTAACATTCTAGGCACCATAAAACTGAAACAGGACACAATACTCGTCATGAAAGTCATGTATTGCTTGAATCCAGCGTGACAACTCAAGACAAAAGGTGCAGGATTGGCTTTTTTTGGACTTGCGGATTTTTTACAGCTGCCACTTTTTGTATAACTGTAAAATATCCCGGCAGCACCGGCATCAATCAAGGAGATCAAAATGCTCAGCGAACAGATGATCAAAAGCCTTAACGATCAGATCAACCTGGAATTCTACTCTTCCAACATCTATCTGCAGATGAGTTCCTGGTGTGAGTACAAAGGTCTGGATGGCTGTGCTGAGTTCCTGCGCGCTCATGCTGTTGAAGAAATGGGGCACATGCAGAAGCTGTTCAACTACGTGAATGAAACCGGTGCTATGGCTGTTATTGGTGGAATTGAAGCTCCTGCAAGCCATTACGAAGGCGTTGAAGATATCTTCACCCAGATCCTTGATCACGAAAAGCTGGTCACCAGCAAGATCAACGAACTGGTACACCTGGCTTTCACAACCCAGGACTACTCCACTTTCAACTTCCTGCAGTGGTATGTTGCTGAACAGCACGAAGAAGAAAAGCTGTTTAACTCTATCCTCGATAAAGTGAAGATGATTGGTGCAGAAGGTAAAGGTCTGTACTTCATTGATCAGGAAATCGCCCGTCAGGCAAGTATCCATGAAGCTAACGAAGGCGCTCCTGCCTAACCGTTATCGATGGCAGCAGGCATACCCTGCTGCCATTTACTTTGATCAGGCGTTTGCCATATCCCGCGCTTTCAATAGGCGACGCATAGGCTGACGAATACTGTCCGGGCTGTCTTTTGGTCCAAACCTCTCAACCACATTACCCTCAGCATCCACCAGGAACTTGGTGAAGTTCCACTTAATTCCCTTTGTTCCAAGCAGGCCTGGTGCTTCATCTTTCAAGTACTTGAACAACGGGTGGGCGTTTTCACCATTGACTTCAACCTTGGCAAACATCGGGAATGTCACACCGTAGTTGATCTCACAGAATTCACTGATTTCTGAATTATCCCCTTTCTCCTGCTGGCCAAACTGATTGCAGGGAAACCCGAGAATGACCAAACCATCATCCTTGAACTTGGTATAGAGCTTTTCCAGCCCTTTGTATTGGGGAGTGAAACCGCACTTGCTGGCTGTATTAACAATTATCAGCACCTTTCCACGGTACTGCTCCAGAGAAACTGTTTTCCCTCTGATCGTCTCAGCAGAAAAATCGTAGATGCTCATACATCCTCTTTTATTATTAACTGCCCAGTTTAATGACACCTTAACTTTGCCCGCACATTGCAGCAGATCACCTGAGTTTTGTCACTCAATGTATCCAGACAACCCCTTTATTTACACAACACTCACTTTTCAGGTTATTAGAAAAGCAATATCTTTTAATATTATCTGTATGGATAAAAAACCTTTTCCAATAATTAATGGCCTATCAGCTCTGCCATGAAAATTACTATCAGACAGTTTTCTTTCATTTTTCCAGTCTTGGTACTCAGCCTTCTCTCCGGCTGCAGCCTATTCCAGTCAAAGGATGTCTTTCAGCCTTCCTCTTTCAGCGAGCTCAATGGCTGGAACCAGACACAAGCTGTCGGCCTGAAAACTGCCCTGCAGGAAAGCTGCCCGGTCTATTTAAAACGTACAGGCCCTGTTAACCCGGACATTCGGTTTGGTACCTACGAACAATGGCATCGTATCTGTGATGCGCTGGATACTCCTGAAGATGATGCGCTGCCCCATTTTTTTGAAACCGCGTTAACTGTTTATCAGGTTGCTCCCTGGGAGAAAGGGCTGTTTACCGGATACTTCACTCCCCTTCTGCACGGCAGCCGCACCCGTTCAGAGCGATATGCCATTCCGCTACTGGATGTTCCTGATGATCTTGTCTTCTTCAACCCTCAGGACTTTGATCTTGAGCGTACAGATAAAACCAAACCTCACAGAATGAAAGCCGGTAAAGCCAAGAATGGCTGGCTGGTTCCTTATGAAGACCGACAAGGCATCAACCGCCGTGCAACAGCCGGTGACTATGACAACGATGTGCTTTTCTGGCTTGATGATCGTGTGGATCGTTTTTTCCTACAGATTCAGGGCTCAGGAACTATAGAACTGGATACCGGCGAGCAGGTTGAAGTGCGAATCTCTGGTAGAAATGGACATGAATATTTTGCCATCGGCCGGTATCTGAAAAGAAATGGCCTTCTGGAAAAAGTATCCATGCAAAGCATACGGCAATGGCTTGAGGACAACCCCGATAGAATGGACGAAGTCCTTTATACAAATCCTGACTTTATCTTCTTCTCTAAGTTAAACAAGCCAGGGCCACTTGGCGCACAGGGAACCAAGCTTATACCTGAACACAGTGCCGCTGTTGATGATCGTGTTATTCCTTTGGGAACACCTTTATGGCTCAGCACAACCCTGACAGCAGATGATCAACCCTTTGCTCGGGCCATGGTTGCACAGGATGTCGGTTCTGCTATCCGCGGCCAGGCCCGTGCTGATATTTTCTTTGGCGCAGGAGAAGAAGCTGCACGAAAAGCCGGTCATCAGAATGCAGGTGGCAAACTATTTGTTCTGCTGCCCAAACAAATGCCTGAAGAAGATTAGAACCTTTTTGCCCCGAACTCTGTCCGTGGCATTTTCTGTCAGCTTAACTCTAGTACCTTATCCACGAGGCGGCTTATTCCTGAGGCCGCTTCACTGATACTTCCTGCCAACATATAGGCTGGTGTAGTCACAAGTTTGTTTTTGGTATCGACTACAACATCATGAACCGGACAGTTCACATGCTCGGCACCTGTTGCTTCAACGGCTTTAGCAGTATCAGGGTCATCTCCAATAGTGAACTGCACACCTTGACCAAACAGCTTTCCAGCCATAGCCGGAGCAATACACATCAAACCGACGGGCTTACCCGCACTGTGAAAAGCCTGGACTGACTTCATAACATCATCACGGACAGTCAGATCACTGCCCTTAAAAGCAAAATCACAAAGGTTTTTTGCAGCCCCGAAACCTCCGGGAAGAATCAAAGCGTCAAAATCATCACAGGAAAGCTCAGTGACAGGCTTGATTTCACCGCGGGCAAGGCGAGCTGCTTCCACCAGCATATTGCGGCTTTCCTGCAGTTCTTCACCGTTGGTGTGATTAACAACATGGTGTTGATCATCATCAGGAGCAAAACACTGATAACTGGCCCCATTCTGATCAAGGCGGAGCAGAGTTAGAACAGATTCATAGATTTCAGAGCCATCATAGACTCCGCACCCGGACAGAATAACGGCAACGTTTCTGGTCATAATTCCTCCCGATACATGCCGCAGGTTTATTAGCCCTGCTGTACGGCTCTCAGAATAAGACCAAAAACACTTGAAAAACAGCTTCCTGTTGGATTTATCTAAACTGACTGGCTTCGTTGAAGGTTTTCTCGACGCTCTTGAAGGAGGCTTTCCACGATCTCACGGTTTTGCCTATCAAAGCCTGCATTATTAATATCATTCTGGAGTTCGTTGAGTTGCGCATCTGAATCAGCATTGTAAATACGACTGATAAGTTCTATCTGGTAAGTCGCTTTATCAAACCCACTGATTTTTCTGTCAAAAATGCTCTTACCTGAACTTCTATTCAGATTGGCATCATATCTGAGGTACCTACTATCAAGTCTTGTATCTTTACTCTCAACTTCATCATTATTCTTTTGATTTTGGGCGAGTGCTTCAGCAGTTTCACCACTGCCGTAATTCCATAGACTCTTAATGATTTGCAGCACTATTGAGACCTCCCTGGTCTTAACTATTTTTACCACTGGCAAGGTCTACAGCGCCCTTGAGTATGCTATTACTGGCCAACCAGCTTTTGGCAGCTCTTACATCCAGATATTCCCTGTTAGTTGCTGACGCTCGGGCTAATCTTGTCGAACTAATATGTTCGACTAATGCGGCCTGTAACATTTCAAACTTTTGAACCTGGTCCTTCATCTCTGAATACCATTGAGGTAGAGCGACATCTCCCTCTTTCAGAAGTTTTGCTTCGATACCTTGATCAAACTTCTTAATATCCTTTAGAAGTTTGGAAATATCGTCAGAAGCTGTTTTTAGGTTTTGAAGCTGGGAGGCATACTCCCCAAATGCAAAAGACCCATTCGCAAGAGCCAACTTCTTGGCTCTTTCAGAATCTTCTTGGGGTTTAAACTTTTTCCCCACTTCAACACCTTTGCTGGTGTATTCCTCCATTGCAAGCCGCAAACCCTGATACTTATTAGCGAAATGAGTCGCTTTTTTCTGTCCTTTAGATAACTGCTCGGCAAGACTTTTGGTGGGTTGAGCAAGAGGCTCTGAATCTACGATTTCATAATCATTCTCTGATACAGAATTCAGACTCTCAGACTGAAGTTGTTCTCTGACAGAATCTGAAGCTAGCTGACGGGCCTGTTTGTTTCCTGTTGGCTCTTGTTGGATAACTCTATTTTCCTTCGGCTGATAAGGTGGGGGCTTCGGAGGAGCTCTTCTCACCTTACCATCGCTTCCTGTTCTGGGTCTCTGTTTATTAACGGTGCTGTAAAGCGGCTCACTTACCGGCTTTTTATTGCCAGTTTCAGTTTGTGAACTTGATGTAGCCGCATTTGCGGTTGTTGCCTGTACGCTTGAAGGGGGAGGTGGTGGTGGCCTGGAAGGGCCTTTCCTTTTTGACTTCGTGCCACCGTGCTCTTCCACCTCCACTTCCGATATACCTTTTGCAGGCTCATCAACATTAGGCCGTACAGTATTGCTATTGCCTGCCTGTTTTGGCACAGGGGGTGGAGGCCTGGGTGGTCCTTTCTTCTTAGTACTGACTTCTGCTTTCGATTCCAAACTCGATGAAGCTTTTTCCTGTGTATCAATTTTATGCGGTGCAGTTTTGTTTCCACCTTCATGAGATGGTACTGGTTCCTGTCCTTTATTCTTACTATCTGCAGCTTTAGCTGATGCAGAACTGATTTCGCTTTTCTTATCCCGGGATAAGATACCTTTTATCCAAAGAGCGAATTTTTTAGCCCTGCCAGGGGACGGCTCTAGCTTAACGCTGTCAGTATTCTCACCAGTTACAGAACTGGAAACATCATCTGTTTTGTTTCCCGAAAAAACGGTGGCTTCAGGATACTTTTGTTCACCAGCAACCTGTAACAAATCAAGCTTTTGGGGAGAGGCAGGTTCTGGCTGTTTAACCTGGTGAGCCGACTGCGAAACCACCTCTTTGGGAGAGTAATGCTGATATTGTGTCGATACATGAGAGTTTTGAGAAAACTGCTGTGGCGGCGGATAAGGTGGTGGAGGCTCGTAGTTGAAAGCCTGGCCTGAGTAAGCATTGTATCCAGCGTGCTGGTAATTCGCTGGGTTCACATACATGTTTGGCTGTGGAGAAACCTGCTGAATTCCGTAATCAGCCAAGCCTCTGGCAGGATATCCAAAAGGTAAAGGCTGTAGAGTGGGAGCCATTACCTGAAACTGGCTGGCTACCTGAACCAAATGGTTGGCAAACTGAACCTGAGCAGCAATATCGGGAGGTAAAGGTGCAGCGGGGCCATAAACCGTTACCTGTACGCCCCCTGTTCCTTGAGGATCTTGTCCCATATAACCCATTACTGATTCCCTTCAACCAGATTGCTTCCCAACCCTAATAATCAGACTAGCTGCTAGCGCAGCGGCCGTTTAACTCGAGCATCCAGACGGACAAGGCTGATTTTTTCCTGAGCCTGCCGCCCGTAAACGGTATCGTCAACAAACCCGCTACCAGTTTTTATCGCAAAGTCAGGGTTTTGCATAAGTGACATTATTTTTCTGTTCATCATTCTCATCAGGATTGTTTTTGAAACTTCAGGTAAAGCCTTACTTCCATCCAAATACTCTCGCTGTTTGATGACATCCTCAGGTGTTTTCATCGCCTGAACATGTCCAGACACCCTGCCAAGCAGTGCCTTCACTCTGGGTTCATGTCCTGCCAGCAAATGTTTCTCCAAGTCTTTTATAGTGTTCGGTGCTGAATGTTTTGGTGCATCCTGAGGCTTGAGTGGCTCTTCTGCTGGTTTAACTTTTGGCTGTATGCTTTTTTGATTATCAGCTTTAGCCTTAGGTTCCAGTACAGTTGCTTGCGAATATTCCTGCCGAGAAGTTGATTTTTCCGTCTTCCCCCTCTTGATGGAGCTCACCTGAACTTCTTTCTTCTTTGATTCCTGTGCTGCAGCCTTTGACTCCTTCTTTACCTTTGACTCAGCAGCGTTCCTGTCTTTTCTCAGCTCAGATATGTAATTATTTTCTGCCTGTCTTAGCTTTTTAGCCGCTTCACTGACATTTGTTTCAGCCTGTTTGTGACGACTCTCAGCCTGCTTTCGGAACGTTTTATCGCTTTCTGTCCCTGCATCAGTACGGATAGCCTGATCGAGAAGAGTACGACTTGCTCCCAATTCTTTGATAGCAGCCCGAAAGTCTGCATGCCTGGATTTCAGCGTTTCTACTAATTTTTCTGACTTTTTACCGGCAACGACGCCTTGATGAAATTTCTTGTTTTTACCAATTCTGGTATGCAGTTTTTTGCTGGAGGTACTTAGCTCACTCAGCTGCTGCTTCAGTAGCCTGACCTCACTTTCACTACCTTGTTTACCCTGCGCCAGGCTCAGTTGCCCCCGAAAATCTTTCGACAGAAGCTCCAATTCCTGCTGACGAATCTCGAGAACAGCTTTATCCTGCTTCCCGAACCATTTATCAGGTGGGGGGTCGAATAATTTACGTAGCACAGAGCGTGTTTTACCTTTGTGAGCACCAGCTTCCTGAACAATTTTTTCTAACGCCGTTAGTTCCTGATTAAGGTCGGCTCCGGCTTTAACGACCCTTTTCTCAGTATTTTCCAGTTTTTTCTGAGAACTCTTGAGTTCCTTATCTGGTGCTTGCTGTTCAAGTTTGGCTTCAAACCTTGCAGCAGCCTGCTTGTACTCAACTATGGCTTCATTGAGTTTCTGCTCTTTTTTATCGACACCGGCTGAACTTTTCACAAGATCTGAGGCTATAGCAGTACTTTTTTTACTAATCCCAGACCCCCTCTCTAAAAGCCAGGTATCACGAACTTCCGCAAGAGTAGTGGCTCTTTCATGAAGGGCTTTCTGTCCCTGGGTGGCAAGCTGAAGTTTGACTCCAACAATTTGCTTTCCCGTTTGAACAGTAACTTTGTGGTGTGAACTTTTCCCTTCAGTGGGGTGTTGTAGTTTGGGGGAACTGTCTTTGGGAGAGACAGAAGAAGGCCCACCATTCAGGTTGACTCCCATGGCATCAACCTATTCGACTCTGCTGAGATCCCTTACCGAAATACATTCCTGTATAACTGGTATTAATTCCCAGGCGCTTGGTGGTCTCGAGGTTGCAATGCATTTGATATGTTAGCCGCTGCGCTTCTGTCATCCCCTCCAAGGCTCCACCAGCCTGACCAAGAATGAGCTGGGCTTCTTCTGCATGAGGTGTGGCTAAACGCTCACGGCATGCAGCTATTTCGCCATCATTGCTTCCAGTTATCTCATTTGCTGTCAGAAACTGGTAAACATTACGGTTTCCAGAATCACGCCAGCTTTCCCAGTTAGAAATAGCAAAATCTTGAGAAGCCAACCCTCTCGCATGTTCCAAAAGCAGTTCATAGCGCTTTTCAAGGGCATCCAGCTCTTTCACCATCAGCTTGTGTCTTAACTGGTAACGCAGTGCCTTAATATCCAGCTCTTCAAGTTTTGTCAGCGTTTCTGAATCAATGACAAGTGGAAAACCCACACGACACCCGGCCCGGTATTGCTGCTGAACACTGGCATCCTGTAACAGTGGTTTGCGGATAATATCCGGAAAAGGATAAAGGCAGGCATCATGATCAATTCCGGTCACCATTCCGGTGCTGTCAAACATGATATTACCGTCGTTGCGGTCAAGATTGGCACACAAGGCATCCAGCCATTCCAGCTGGTTTAATTGCTTAACCGTGTTATAACAAAACGTCTTATGTCCATCTATGTCCCTAAAGTTATACCCAAGCCCCGACTTACCTCGCACTCGAGAGTCTGTGCCCTTCAACCCTTTTGCTTTGGACATCTGAACACCGAACTGAAGGTTGTGAACGGCAAACTCACAATCGGGAACCCGCTCCTTCATACCCAGTTTTGAAGCAATTTCTCCGACTGCAATATTTCTGGCAGAGTGTCTTGGGGACTTTTCATCCATAAAGAATTCAGCGCCCACTACGTCCTTCCAGCCAGAACGATCACGTGAACTGATTCCTTTAAAAACACGGGTACACGCAGGTTTACACTTCGTATATTCCAGTTCAACAGCTGTATGAAATACCCCTTCTCCCAACACCCTGCCTTCTTTATTAGTAAGATGCTGATCCTTTAGTGCACTGCAAACTGTGAAGGAAGGATCAAGGTTATAACCGCATCTTTTGAACTCAATTGCTTCATTCCAGGTAAGTTTTTCAGCACATAATCCCGCACCTGGATCTGAAGCTACCTGAATAATAATTTGCTTTTCCTGCTGCACCCACCTAAGCAGGTTATTCAGAGCATAAGCTCTATCTTTTTTAGCAGATCCATCATTTTGATCATCAAGCAATTTCTGGTTTTTAAAAACATCACCCGGAGTTTTTCCACTACCAAATGAGAACATACGCCCCAATAACGATAGATAACCTTTTGCAGCCTTGACCCCAGCCGCTACTTCACAGGCTTCATGAAGCTCTTTCTCCAACTCATCAAGCTGGTGAATCATGTTCTTTGCATGGGAGAAGTTCTCAGCAGGATTCTCTGACAGATTTTGTTTCTGTAATTCCTGAATTTTTAAGGTTCTTGTTTGTACTGAATTTGCTTCACTGCTACCACCAAAATATGCAAACCCCCCACACTCTTCCAGAAAGGCATCACTGTCTCTTTTTCTGCTCCCTTTCCAATACCCCTGATCGTTTAGATGAATATATAACTTTTTTTGAAGGTGTTCAGGTTTGACGAAATTTGTGAAACGGTAATGGGCTCGCTCGCTTACATCTTCACCAAGCTGAGTTGAACCGACAATCTTGGGAATACTTAACTTTGCACATTTTAACCTTTCTTTCTGAGCTTCAGCCTTCCAGCTTTCATCTCCATCAATAAGGTCAACCTGCGCCTCAATTAAAAGGCACTGCCTCATAGTTCTTCTTATTTCATCATCTAGCTTGTAAACATCCTTAGCCTTCGTACTCCATTGATCTATCGTATCAAGCCGCCGAAACATATCATCAGCGGCTCTTTCCCCCAGGGGCGTTCCCTGCTTCCAGATAATAATCATCTCGCCAAATGATAAACGCCGCTTCTTCCATTCCAACCCAGGATAATTTTGTAACATTACCAGCACGTCGGGTGACTCATCCAGATTGAAAACAGCAGCTCTTTGTCGACCTTCAGCCACCCACCGTAGTTGTTTAGATTTTTCTCCATCCTGAGTAGATACTGTTGAGCAAGCATTTCTGTAAACCTGCCCACCTCCAACTTCCATATCTTCAGCGGTACTACTGCCCCCCCCAACATCCATACGAGGCAGAACTGTAGCGATAGATGACGTATTCCTGTGAGCAGTCCGCCTACCGATATGCTGCTGACACGGCTGGTTTGATCCTACTACTCCTCTTCTAGGAACTTTTGGTTGGGGCGGTCCTTCAACTCCACTTCCGCCCTGACTATCTGGGTGGGGTCGTCTTGCCCCTGCTCCTGAAGATGTACCTAGTGTCCTTTCCATGGTTTCTGAGTATATTTTCCAGATATTTATCTTATTCAGCCTAGACTTGTCTGCCCTCAAGATCACAGAGGAATCTGAAGAATATGTCTCTGGCCGTTATCCATACCAGAGCAAGGCTGGGCATCACAGCTCCGGAAGTTCTTGCTGAGGTTCACCTCTCAAATGGGCTACCAGCGCTCAATATCGTAGGAATGCCGGAAACAGCGGTCAGGGAGAGCAAGGATCGCGTGCGCAGTGCCATTATTAATGCGGGTTTTGAATTCCCGGCGCGGCGTATAACAATCAATCTTGCGCCTGCCGACCTCCCCAAGGAAGGCGGTCGCTTTGACCTGGCAATTGCATTTGGGATTCTTATTGCCTCCAGACAGCTGCCTCCTGACTGTCTGGACGGCTACGAATGTATGGGAGAACTCTCTCTCAGTGGCGAGATAAGGGATGTTCCCGGTATTCTTCCGGCAGTTATTGCAGCTTCTGAGGCTGGTCGCAAAGTTCTGATTCCCTCCTTGTCCTTACAGGAAGCGGTTATGTGCTCCAAGGCAGAGGCCTATGGGGCAGGATCTCTCCTTGCAGCCACGGCTCACCTAACTGGAAACCAGGCCATTGAACCGGGAATATCGGGTTCTCCTCCGGTATTGCCAGCCTGCCCTCCCCAGGATCTTGCTTCAGTCCGCGGACACTTCCAGGCTCGTAGAGCGTTGGAGATAGCAGCCACCGGCGGACACGGGTTACTGATGAGTGGCCCGCCTGGAACTGGAAAAACCATGCTGGCCCGATGTCTTCCCGGAATTCTTCCCTGCCTGCGAGAACAGGAAGCCCTTGAGGTAGCCAGTATTCACTCTCTCTGCGGGCATAGTATTCCGCTCTGGAAACAGCCCCCATGGAGAGCTCCCCACCATTCGGCATCCAGTGTTGCTCTGACAGGGGGAGGATCTCATCCGCGCCCCGGTGAGATCAGCCTTGCTCATAGAGGCGTTCTCTTTCTCGATGAACTGCCCGAATTTGATCGAAAAAGCCTGGAAATTCTCCGCCAGCCATTAGAGTCAGGCGAGATTCATATCTCCCGAGCTCGATACCAGATGGTCTTCCCGGCCAGATTTCAGCTAATTGCAGCGATGAATCCCTGTCCATGTGGTTTTCTTGGGGATAAACAAAAATCCTGCAAATGTACGCCAGATCAAGTTCAACGCTACCGTCGCAAGCTATCAGGGCCACTGTTAGATCGTATAGATATGCAAATAGAAGTAGGCAGGCTGCCCACCAGCACTCTATTGGATACTGATCACCAGCCATCAGAATCCTCTGAAGCTGTACGAAAACGAGTCAGTTATACCCGGGAAAAGGTTTTGAGCCGACAGGGTTGCCTGAATGCAGAGCTTCCTGGAAACCAACTGCTGAACAGAAGCAGCCTGGGCAGTGATGAAAAACAGTTCCTGGAAACTGTCTCTACCAAACTGCAATTATCTGGGAGGGGATTACAACGATTACTCAGAGTCTCCAGAACCATCGCGGATATTGATCAGCAGGTGAGAATTCAAAAGAATCATTTGATGGAAGCTGTCAGTTTCAGGCAAATCCATTCAGCCTGAGAGCACTTCAGGGACAACCCCGAAGTGCTCAGCAAAGAAACCTTAATTGGAGAGTGTTTCCAGCAGGAACTGTTGGGCATTTCTCTCTTTCTGGTTTCTTACCGGATGCTTGCGGTCATAAGTGCCATCCGGCAGAAGGGTCCAGCTACGGGTGTTATCTGACAAGTAACTTTCCAGCTCTCTTCTGATTCGGATAACCAGCTTGGGATTTTCAACCGGGAAGCAGGTTTCTACCCGTTTATCCAGGTTACGAATCATCAGGTCAGCGCTGGCGCAGAGCACCTGCTCATCACCACCGTTGTAGAAATAAAACACCCGGGTATGCTCAAGGAACCGCCCAACAATAGAGAACACCCTTATATTTTCGGAAAGACCGACAATTCCTGGCCGCAGACAGCAGATACCTCGTACAACCATATCGATCTTCACACCAGCCTGAGAGGCTTTGTAAAGAGCTTTGATCATAACGGGTTCTGTGACCGAGTTTACCTTGATGATGATATGGGCTTTTTCACCATTCTTGGCTCGCTCGGCCTCGTGATTGATACGCTCAATCAATCCTTTCTTCAAAGTGAATGGAGCGTGTAACAGCTTCTTCACCCGCATGGCCTTGCCCATGCCGGTCAGCTGCTGGAATACTTTGTGAACATCACTGGTCAAATCCGGATCGCAGGTCAGAAGACTGTAATCGGTATAGAGCCGTGCATTCTTAGCATGATAGTTACCCGTGCCCAAGTGGGCATAACGGACGATCTTGCGACCTTCACGCCTCACAATCAGCATCAGCTTGGAGTGAGTCTTATATCCAACCACTCCGTACACAACAATGGCACCAGCTTCCTGAAGACGGCGTGCCAGCTTAAGGTTTTCTTCCTCATCAAACCGGGCACGAATTTCTACAACCACCGTCACTTCTTTACCATGACGGGCCGCTTCTACCAGAGCATCGACCATCTGTGACCTTGAACCTGTCCGATACAGGGTCTGTTTAATCGCCAGCACCTGCGGGTCCTTGGCTGACTGTCGCAGAAGGTCAACAACCGGAGTAAACGACTGGAAGGGGTGCATTAACAGCACATCGCCCTTGGCGATGGTATCCAGCAGACGGTCACTCTTGGTCGGCAGGCCTTTGGGATAACCCGGTGTAAACGGTGTGAACTGCTTTTCTTCGTGATTTTCGATGTCACAAACGTCAAACAGACGAGTCAGGTTGACCGGGCCATTAATTTCGTAGCGCTCATCTTCGGTCAAACCAAACTGGTTCAGCAGAAATTCAGAGAGATAACGCGGGCAGTTATCCACAACCTCCAGACGTACCGCATCACCATAGCGGCGGGACAGAAGTTCACCCTGAAGTGCTGTTGCCAAATCCTCAACATCATCGTCCTCAAGGCTAAGGTCACTGTTCCGTGTTAACCGGAACTGGTAACAACCCTTCACGATCATGCCAGGGAAAAGATCTTCAGCATGCTGGTGAATAATGGAAGACAGAAACAGGAAGTGATCGCCGCCGTCAGGGCAAATATGTGGTGGCAGCCTGACCAGACGGGGCAGCGAGCGAGGCGCAGGAATAATCGCCATACCAGTTTCCCGGCCAAAGGCATCCTTACCATCCAGTTCAACAATAAAGTTAAGAATCTTGTTGGCCAGGCGAGGGAATGGATGAGCCGGATCCAGCCCAATCGGGCTGACAATCGGCATGACTTCCTGGAAGAAATAAGTGCGAATCCAGCTGCGCTGCGCATCGGTCAATTCGCTTCTGCGTACGAAGTGAATACCCTGTTCTCTAAGCGCCGGGAACAGTACCTCATTAAGAATGTTGTACTGCCGCTCAACCTGTTGATGCGTGAGTCGACTGATTTCCTTGAGTACTTCAGACGGCGGCATTCCGTCAAGACCAACCTGCTCACGGGCAAATTCAATCTGTTGTTTCAGGCCGGCAACACGGATCTCAAAAAACTCATCCATATTGCTGGAGAAAATCAGCAGGAAACGCAGCCGTTCAAGAAGAGGGTGTTCGTCGTTAAGAGCCTGATCCAGCACCCGGATATTGAAATTCAGGTGGCTGAGCTCACGGTTTATATAATATTCGGGGTTATTGTAATCAGTCAGAAGTGGTTTCTGTTCCACAATAGCTTCCACGCTGGTACCGGCTGCCTCCCCGGCAGAACTGGCCTGTTGCATAAACAATTCCCTCTACTTTTCGCCTGAAGCCACAAACTCTGATCGAACAGACACTTATGGCTTCAGATCTGCTGCCCCATTAAATATTAGATTTATTTTTCTAGCAGCTGTGCAGCTCGGGGAGCAAAGTAAGTCAGTATCGCGTCGGCTCCCGCACGTCGGATAGATAACAGGCTCTCCATCATCACAGCATCACCATCCAGCCAGCCATTCTGCGCTGCCGCAACATGCATCGCATACTCTCCGCTGACCTGATAAACAAAGGTTGGCACTTCAAACTGGTCTTTTACCCGGCGAACAATATCCAGGTAAGGCATGCCCGGCTTGACCATCACCATATCGGCACCTTCCTGAAGATCCATGGCCACTTCGTGAATGGCTTCATCGGAGTTAGCCGGATCCATCTGGAAACTGTACTTGTTGCTTTTTCCAAGATTGCCCGCTGACCCTACCGCATCGCGGAAAGGCCCGTAGTAGCTTGAGGCATACTTGGCAGAGTAGGAAAGAATGCGGGTATGGATATGCCCACTCTCTTCCAGAGCTTTGCGAATCTCTCCAACCCGGCCATCCATCATATCAGAAGGCGCCACGATATCAGCTCCGGCCTCGGCATGGCTCAGAGCCTGCTTAACCAGAACCTCAACGGTTTCATCGTTCAGAACGTAACCATCATCGTCAATAACACCATCCAGACCATGGCTGGTGTATGGATCAAGCGCTACATCGGTAATGACGCCCAGCTCGGGATAACGGTCTTTCAAAGCCTTAACCGTACGCGGAACCAAACCTTCCGGGTTATAGGACTCTTTCCCTGCCAGACATTTCTTCTCGGCAGGAACAACCGGAAACAGTGCCAAAGCAGGAATTCCCAACTCTACCCACTTTTCTGCATCTTTAAGCAGTTCATCAACACTGAGACGCTCGACACCTGGCATTGAGGAGACAGGTTCCCGAACACCCTGCCCCTCAAGGACAAAAACCGGATAGATCAGGTTATCAACTGAGAGACGGGTCTCACGCATCAAACGCCTGGAAAAGTCGTCTTTGCGCATGCGGCGGGGACGGGCTGCCGGAAATGGACGCTGAACAGGGTTCAATTCTTACTCCTTAACTTCGAGAAGAGCCTGAGCACCTTCATATTACACATATTATGACCTGTTTCGGTTTGTATCTAAACCGGATTCGCTCAAGAAGCCTGCTACTTTTATGCTTCTTTGGACTAACGGATAATAATGAATGCCCGCAGCCCGGTATTTTCTCATATTTGCCATTTTCTTCTTTCTTCTTGCGGCAAGGGCTCAAGGGCACTCTGACACCGGACAAGCCATTGTAGATGACCCCAGTTATGAAAATACCCCTGAGCTGAGCACCTCCAATCCAGGCTGGTACAGGGAGTACGGCTCAGATACCCACCTTATGCTCAGCAAAAATTCCCATCTGGTTTTTGAAGACCACAAAATGGTGCGTCACTTGGGAATGGTGAGTGTAGCTGCGGCATTTGCAGCCCTGCTTGGCAGAGTTCCAGATCTGATGGGTTATGATACAAACAGTCTGGCAGCAAAAGTGATGACAACAATTCCCATGCTGGTATGGCCTGCAATGACTGGAAAAAGGACTTTTGAAGCTATCAGTGACAACCGGTTTCACACCAGGCGTTACCCCGTCAGAATCGTCGACCATCAAAGTCTTGCAAACCAGCTTTCAATTTTCTTCGAGTACTCCATTGCTTCCCAGAAAATTGAAATACGCTCGGCGCTACAGGCTTTTAAACAATATTCCGACAGACATGAGCTGAAAACACACAAGACAACTCTGCAATATCCATTGGTGACATTAAATCAACTCATCAATTTTCTACAGATCGACCGTGTGGAACTCTATTGGGAAGGTAAGTTTTCTCCTGTTGAACTCAGGTTCTGGCTGCCAGATACCACTAAGGTCAGTATCGAAATCCCACAATGGGGAGAAATTCTCTCCGCCAGACTGAAAAGCCAGGGGTTGCCAGCATTGCTGTCCTTCTTCCAACCCACAGGGCTAAACCAGATCAATGAAGTGCTTACATGCTTCTACCAGGGCAGCATTGGGACGGGGATCTGCCCGACAGGACACCTGACTCCCGAATTTGAGGACAGGAGTCATATCCGGTTACGTTACAAACCTACCGGGTTATACAACCTGCCTCTATTGAAAGGAAAACAGGTGGATCATCGTTTTCTGGTTCCCCTGTTACCGTGTAAAAATAACCTGTGCTCAATGGTATTAGCCTGGTTTTCCGATATAGAAAAAGGGTCACAGTCCCCCTTGCTGACGAGCTCAAATGAGCCTCTGTACTTATATGCCCGCCCTACGACACTGACACAACTTTCCAAAAGCACTCCAAACCTGTCCAAACCCGTTGTGCGTAGAGTATCTCCATGGCTAACGGATATTCTTACGCTTCTTCCTTATGCTGCCGTGTATTACGGCACAGACAGGCTGTTACTCAAAGGAATGGGGACTATTGGCATTGGTCCAACACAGTTTACTGCAGGGACAGGTTTATTCGGTGCAGGCTGGTTCGGCTCCGGTGACGGGCAGAAGCAGGGTTACGGCCAGGGTGGAATCACACCACCAGGAAGAAATGTTTTGGGCGGTCTAAAGGACTGGCTTACTGGTGCCGTGCCACTTTCTCCTGCGGAACAGGCCATCCTCAAAGTACTGCCCGGGAAATTTTCCAAAGATGTTAGGTTTGCTCTTGTTCCAACCCAAACCGCTTCATTAAAGAATACTGGAAACAGCTGTTTTCAGGATTCAGTTTTCAGTTATATGGCAAGTTCATTAACTGATGACGAACTGAATGGAATTCTGGAAGGACGGTATTTTGCTGTGAACAGGTCAGAAGCTTTCAGGAATACGTCAAATCTTGTGAGAAGAAGTTTTGTCGAGCTTATGAGGGGCTTGAGAAACCGCCTTTCTCCAGATGAGCTTGCCGAGCTGCGTAATCGTTTTTTTATAAATGCCAGAGATTATGCTCACGCTTACAGCCCAGGGCTCCAACCATTGTTTGGCGGTCAAAGCGCTTTAATTCAGCAGGATGCACATGAGTTTTACATGGCGCTTCAGAATATATTGGGAATAGAAGTGAATGCTGCTTCTCATCTACAACAGCAGCGTCACTATGTTCACCTTATAAATGGTCAGGAATACCCTCGAATAACCAATGAAGCAGCCTGGCAAAACATCACTACTATTCATTTTCCCAGAGAGGAAAATGTCTATAAATCCCATAATATTCAGGATTATTCCGGACTCATGAGTCACCGCCAGACACCCGAGTTTCTGGAAGGTGATGAGGCAGTATTTGTATCAGCCCAAGAACTGGAAGATGCTGGCCACAGGATACCTGAAGGGCTGGGAATTGGTGGAACTGTACCCAGTTACTCGTCGCTTAGAATTTCCCACCCAAACCCATCCGAAATCACTCACTTGAATTTCCAGGCTGTACTGTTTGAGCAAATCCAAGTTAACCCTACGACCGCAGCCCTAAGAAAAATTAATGCCGTCAGCCGCCACCTGTTAGCTGGTCCAGGAAAAGATACCCTGCGTGTTGAAGTTTTCTCCCCTGATGGCTCTTCGCAATTCATTAACATGAGACTCAACAGTGTCGTTATGCATTCAGGCAGCTCAATGCAGGGCGGACATTATACGACGGCTACAATTAAAGAAGGGCGCGTCATGCTACATGACGATATAAGAAATCAGGTTCATGAGATTGTTCCAACAGCCGGTGTAAGCACTTCTCCAGTAGATACACTATTAAGCTATATGCACCACACCCACAAGGATCCATACTTACTCAACTACGTTCGCGCTGATTTGTGACACTCAGTGGAGTTGATTCCAACGTGAATCTCCAGTCAGTTTCTCTCTTCTATTTTGGTAGCACTTTCTTACTCAGAAGTTGTCACGCATTCCATCCAGCTTGTCTGAATGAGTAACAACACAAGAACCATACTATGGCTTTCGTATCAAAGTTGTTAGATTAACCACCGTATGGAATTAAAAAACATGGACTTCGGCAGCTCATACTGTGTCTCTTCGCGTAAAAGATCTTCACCCCTTAGCCTTGAACAGGAAGATGAACAAGGTTCTAAAAAATTCTTACCAACACTCCGATCTCCATCACCGGAGAACATGTCGGTAACTGGCACAGATCTTTCTGAAAGGGATATAAAAAACCTTGAATACTCTTTCCAACACCTTGATGGGGATGCATTGCCGGAGACAGTGAAAAACACCGCCGTACTATCGAGAAATAAAATTCTGCTTCAACGCCCAAACCCGGTGGAGTGTATCACGACACTGACCGACGGAAAGGTAGTGATCGGCTCTGATGATAGCACTATAAAAGTTTGTGATCCGACTAAACCAAAAGGGCAGGTGTTGCTTTATACCCTGACAGAACAAATAAGAGACACAGAATTCTGCAGCATCACATGCATCACAACATTGAGCAATGGGTTGGTAGTCACCGGCGGCTGCAATCACACAGTAAACATCTGGAATCTAGGAACGGAGGGAGGAAGCTGTGTTGCCTGCCTGGAGGGGCACAAACGCAATATAACTTGTCTCCTTCCACTGAGCGATGGAAGCTTCGTTTCCTCTTGTGACGACCACACGTTGAAAGTCTGGAAACAAAGCCCTAACGGGTACTCTTGCACCGCTACCCTGAGTGACCATGAGTCCAGTGTGCACGATGTTATCCTTTTATCTGACGGAAACCTTGTGTCCGCCTCTACTGAAAGCCTGATAATTTGGGAGCCTGCAGGCTATCAATCTGTTTCTAAACTGCAAAAGGATACGGGCTGTGTACGACAACTTACTCCCTTGCCCGAAGGGCGGTTCGTGTCCGGTTCCTGGGATGGCATATTGAAAGTTTGGGGAAAAGGTACTGAAGGTTATCAGTGCTTCTTTACACAGGGACATACACAGGGACATACACGAGGACAATGCTGGATAAATAGACTCATCACTCTGCCTAACGGGAATTTTGTATCTAGCTCTAGCTGGGATAGTACTCCAAAAGTTTGGGGGCGGGTGAATGAACAATACCAGTGTCTCGCCATACTGAAAGGGCACACTGGAAACATATCAAGCCTTACTCTTCTGCCGAATGGACTGATAGCCTCTGGTTCCTGGGATTGCAACGTAAAGATATGGAATCCTGACAAACCTGAAGGTTCCCGGTGTATTACGACTCTTACTGGTAACAATGATTTCGTAAGATGCATCACTTCATTGCCCAGTGCCAAGATAATTACAGGTTCCTGGGATGGCAGCACGAGACTTTGGGATCTTGAAAAATATTCCGGGGACGCTGTTACAGATTCTGAGGACATGTCTTGCTAAGAGGTCTCAGGGCATGTAATAACAGTAGTAACAATACAACAAAACCGTGTATTGACTGCAGTTAGCTGTTTTTGTGTTACATATCAAATGTCCGCGATAAAAAACTGAATCCAAATGCCGATGCAGGGCGTATCCTGATACAAAGAACGAAACTCCTGGAAGCTCTGCTCATGCGTAACACTAAAATTCTGCTGCTGGCTATTGTTGCCGCAGCCTTGGCTGCTTTCTTTGGGCTGGGGCTGGAACAGTACCTGACTTTTGACTTCTTCAACCAACTCAAATCAGAAAGTCCTCTACTGACTGCTGCCGTTTTCTTTAGCATTTATGTTGTTGTCACAGCTTTATCCCTTCCTATCGCCACGGTTATGACTCTGTTTGGCGGTGCGCTCTTTGGTCTTGCACAGGGCCTGTTAATCATCTCATTTGCCAGCACTATTGGCGCGACACTGGCCATGCTGGTTTCCCGGACTCTGCTGCGTGACTGGGTACAAAGCAAGTTTGGCAGCTACTTGAAAACTATTAATGATGGCGTTGAAAAGGACGGTCCCTTCTACCTGTTCAGCCTGCGCCTGATTCCTGCCGTGCCTTTTATGGTGATCAACCTGGCAATGGGCCTGACTAAAATCCGTGCCGTAACATTTTACTGGGTCAGCCAGATTGGCATGCTGGCGGGAACAGCTGTTTACGTAAACGCCGGTGCTCAACTGGGACAGGTTGATGAGTTTTCTGTCTCCGGCATCCTGACACCTGGTTTGATTTTCTCCTTTGTTTTACTTGCGGTATTCCCATGGATTGCCCGCAGTATTATGGGAGCGATTCAGGCAAAGAAGGTTTATGAGGGTCATACCAAGCCAACCAAGTTTGATACCAACATTGCTGTCATTGGTGCTGGCTCAGGCGGTCTGGTAAGTGCTTATATCGCTGCGGCAGTTAAAGCCAAAGTCTCTCTGATTGAGAAGCATCAGATGGGTGGTGACTGCCTGAATACCGGTTGCGTTCCCAGTAAAGCTCTGATTCGTTCTTCACGCATCAATCACTACATACACCGTGCCGACGAATTCGGTATCAAAAATGTTCAGGCTGAAGTTGATTTCAAAGCCGTGATGGAACGTGTCCAGTCTGTGATCAAGCAGGTTGAACCACACGATTCTGTTGAACGCTACAGCGGTCTGGGTGTCGACTGCATTCAGGGCAAGGCTGAAATTGTCTCTCCCTGGGAGGTGAAAACCGGGAACGAAACCATTACCGCCAGGAACATTATTATTGCCAGCGGTGGTCGCCCGTTTGTTCCACCTATTCCTGGCATTGAAGACATCACTTACTACACCTCCGACACTATCTGGGGTCTGCGTGACAAGCCTGAACGTATGCTGGTGCTGGGTGGCGGTCCAATCGGTTCAGAACTGGCCCAGGCCTTCAACCGTCTTGGCATTAAAGTGACCCAGGTTGACCGTTCCAACCGTATCCTGCCCCGTGAAGATGAAGACGTGGCAGAGGTTGTGATGGAACAGTTTCGTAAGGATGGTATTGATCTTCGGGTCGGTTATGACGCTGTCGCATTCCATAAAGAAGGTGACCGTCAGTGGCTGGAAGCCAAGCATGACGGTGAAACCAAAACTATCGAGTTTGATGTAGCCTTGCTGGCCCTCGGCCGTAAAGCGAACACTGCATCACTTGGCATTGAAAAGCTGGGTATCGAAACTGCGCCTAATGGCACTATCGAGGTTAACGATTACCTGCAGACCAAGTACCCCAACATCTACGCATGTGGTGATGTGGCCGGTCCTTACCAGTTTACCCACGCTGCAGCTCACCAGGCCTGGTATGCCGCAGTTAACGCCCTTTTTGGTCGTTTCAAGAAGTTTAAAGTGGACTACTCAGTGATGCCATGGGCTACTTTCATCGACCCAGAAGTTGCCCGCGTAGGCCTGAGCGAACAGGAAGCGAAAGAACAGGGTATCAAGTATGAAGTCACCAAGTTCGGCATTGATGATCTGGATCGTGCCATGGCTGATGGTGAAGCCAAAGGCTTTATTAAGGTGCTGACTGTACCCGGTAAAGACAAGATTCTGGGCTGCACCATTGTCGGTTACCACGCGGGTGAGCTGATTACTGAATACATTACTGCCATGAAGCATGGACTGGGCCTGAACAAGATTCTCGGCACCATCCATATCTACCCAACATTGTCAGAAACCAATAAGTATGCTGCCGGTGAATGGAAGAAAGCCCATGTGCCCGAGAAAGCTATGAAATTCCTGGCCAGGTTCCATGCCTGGAATCGCGGAGAATAATCTGACCCAAAACGCTAACAAATCTGGTTGAGCTTCCCCTCACCTGCAATCGACTCTTAGGAGCTTGGTCGGTTGCAGGTTTTTTCTTTTCTCACCTCTCTCTAAAAGAGCACTGTCTTTTATAACCAGCCATCTGCACTTTTCGATCATTTACCTTATTCATTCCACGCCCTATATTGCCTGTCATAATAAATAAAGAGGCGGGACGGATGAGCGATCAAAAGAATTACCCCCATATTTTTGAACCTCTGGACCTTGGTTTCACCACTCTGAAAAACAGAGTCATGATGGGTTCCATGCATGTTGGTCTGGAAGATCGCCCATGGCACTTTGATGAAATGGCTGAGTACTTTGCTGAAAGAGCCAGAGGTGGGGCTGGTCTGCTGGTAACAGGTGGATTCTCACCCAACAGAGCAGGTGATCTGCTTCCTTTCGGCTCCAAACTGATCAGTAACTGGCAGGTGTCTTTTCACAAAAAGGTAACCAGCGCCGTTCACAAAGCTGACAGCAAGATTCTTCTGCAGATTCTCCATGCGGGCCGTTATGGTTATACGCCTTTCAATGTTGCTCCCTCAGCAATCAAATCACCTATCTCCATTTTCAAACCCAAAGAGCTAAGCAGCCGAGCTATCTACAAGACCATTGATGACTATGCCCGTTGTGCCTCTCTGGCAAAGAAAGCTGGCTACGATGGCGTTGAGGTGATGGGCTCTGAAGGCTATTTCATCACCCAGATGATTAACAAGCGCACCAACCACCGTTCTGATGAGTGGGGTGGTTCTTATGAGAACCGGATTCGCTTTCCTCTGGAAGTCGTACGCCGGATAAGAGAAGCCGTTGGGCCTGATTTTATTATCCTGTTCCGCCTGTCGATGCTTGATCTGGTTGAAGGATCTTCTGAAATTAATGAAGTTATCCAGCTGGCTCTGGAACTGGAAAAAGCCGGGGCCACCATGATTAATACGGGTATTGGCTGGCATGAAGCCCGCGTGCCAACCATTGTGACTTCTGTTCCCCGTGCGGCTTTTGTGGACGTTACGGCCAAAGTCAAAGCCGCTGTAAACATTCCCGTCGTGGCTTCAAACCGAATAAATATGCCTGATACTGCAGAGGATATTTTGTCATCAGGCAAAGCCGATATGATCTCCATGGCCCGCCCACTACTGGCTGATCCGGAATGGACAAATAAAGCGGCTGAAGGCCGTGCAGATGAAATCAACACCTGTATTGCCTGTAACCAAGCCTGTCTTGACCATGCCTTTGAAGGGAAACGGGCCAGTTGCCTGGTCAACCCTCGCGCAGCCCATGAAACAAAATTGATTTATAAAACAGTGTCCACTCCTAAGAAAGTTGCTGTTGTTGGCGCGGGCCCTGCTGGTCTGGCCTGTGCAACAGTTGCCGCCCAGCGTGGCCATAAAGTCACACTTTATGAAGCCCGTTCCGAAATTGGAGGACAGTTTAATTACGCCAGCATGATTCCGGGCAAAGAAGAGTTCAGGGAAACAATCCGCTATTACCTGAAACAGATTGAACTACATAATGTTGAGCTGAAACTGGAAACAAAGGCGTCTGCCAGTGATCTTCAATCGGCAGGTTTCGATGAAATCATTGTTGCCAGTGGCGTATCCCCCCGTATCCCCGATATGCCGGGAACCAAACACCCTAAAGTCGTTACCTATCAGGAAGTACTTGGCAAGAAGATGAAACTGGGTGATCGGGTTGCCATTTTGGGAGCCGGTGGAATCGGGTTTGATATGTGTGAGTATCTCACCCATGAGGGCAAGTCTCTTACCCTGGATAAAGATGCCTGGATGAGAGAGTGGGGAGTTGATGGATCAAATGAAAAACGGGGTGGACTGAACGAAGCGGAAATAGAGCCCTCTCCACGCAAGGTCTATATGCTCCAGAGGAAGACATCCAGTTTCGGTAAAGGGCTTAATAAAACCTCTGGCTGGGTGCACCGGGCGGTTGTAAAGATGAAAGGTGTGGAAACCATTGGCGGTGTCTCTTATGACAAGGTCGATGATGAAGGGCTGCACATCACCATATCAACTGGCAGCAAAGGCGAAGAGATAAAGGAACAGCGGGTTCTTGATGTGGACAACATTGTTCTCTGTGCTGGTCAGGTCAGTGAAAACAGCCTTTACAAAGAGCTGGAACAGCTTGCCAGCAGCTCATTCAAACTCCATCTCGTCGGTGGGGCAGAACACGCCGGAGAGCTGGATGCCAAGCGAGCGATAAAACTGGCCAGTGAACTGGCTGCATCACTATAAACATACTGCTCCGACAGACTGAGCAACTGTATTCTGTCGGAGCCTCCTCCCTTACCTTACTTATCCCCCCTCATTCCTTGCAACTCCCTCCAACCCTTATTGCGTCTACATTTCAGTACCTTGAAACGTACTGTTATTGCAAACTGTCTGGCCAAGTCTCTGGTATGCCATGCAGGAAGATAAAGATCTGTCTCATTTTGAAAAGTACAGCCAAGGACAAAAGCGGTTTCAAGGACACGATGATGGAGATGTTCGAAAAGCACAGTCCTGAAAGTATTGCTGAAGCCTCGCTTTTTAATGTGTCACGAGCATATAATTCTGTGGGATTTTTATAACTACAAAAACGCGCTAACTAAAACAGCAGTTCTTAGATAACTGGAAATAATAACAATGAAAAGAATCGCAGTTTTCCTGATTATGCTGCTCGCGAGTACACTCGCTTCGGCACAGATTTTTGAAGACTATTTCAACGAAAGCGAATTCAACTACTTTGAATACAATCCGGAATGCTCGGGTCTTTCTGATAATCAGTTTTATGATGTGACCGAAGCATGCTGGGATCAGGTTGCCAGCTATGATGACATCTCATCTTCTCAGTTTAAGGTTGCGTTAAAGAAGTATTCACAGTGTCTGGAAAAAAAGGGTATCCCGCAGTCTGTTCAGCAACGCTGTATTGCCCAGAACAAGGCTGAAATGAACAGCCCGATTGGTGCCCGGGCCGGGTTTCAGGATATGGCGAAAGCTCTTCAGCAAATGGCCAGCCAGCGGGGATCCGACCAGATATCGTTACCCATTCCTCCAAAAAGTCAGCTGATTAATCATATGTATCCGGAAGATATTGGCGGTCAGGTTGGTGCCATGAAAGTCAATTTGGCTGCAGCCGTATTTGTCAGTGATATGGATATGAAACAGATGGCAGAGTTTTACCGGGGCAAGGTTGGTGACTTCCTGGAGTATCGTCATGGCAATGGTGATATCAGCTTTATCAAAGGTGCCGGGGTGGAAGTGAAGCAGCCCAAGGAACTACTGAAAGCGCAGATGGAGAAGCCAAACATTCAAATCACCAAGCGCATTAATATGATGACCGGGCAGCCAGCTTCCGGCAGTCAGGTGACGTTATTCTATCAGCGTTAACGCACCAGAAGAGAGCGCAAACTTGCGCTCTCCTTCATTCTCTTACCTGCGATTTCTACCGGGCCCCTGGAGAAATCATCGGAAGGCTCGCCGCAGAAACATCGGGGAATAACTGGCCACTTCTTTGTCAGGAAGTAGGCATAGGTTCCATAAGGAAACTCAGGTGCGACTGTGAATCGCCCATTGCATTCATCAAGATTTCCTGCGCCGGCCGTATAAACATAGTCGGCAACAAATGTCCCGTCGTAGCGGCCGCCTGGGTTATCACCGCCAGATGGCCTTGCTCCCTTGCGCAGTGCATAACTTGAGGTCATTTCCACGATGGGAGAATTCGGGTTGTCGGGATTCTGGTAGCCATATTGCGAGTATATGGGGAAACCATCAGCAGCCCAGCCGACCAGTGGTGAGTGGGAGTTCTGGTTAATCCCAAGGCTCAGAAGCAGAAGTTCTGGTAAGCCATGGTAGTGATAAGCACCGGTTGGCTGAACATGAGCAATATTGGCATCTATGCCAAGGGGAATTGCACCTGACATTGGTTCATACTGCCATTCGCTGCGCCGGTTTCCCTTGTACCATTCTGCAGCTCCCGGATCGAAAGGGACACCATTCACTGCCAGGCCAAAATCCTGCAGACGCAGAGGCGTGATCTCTTCTTCTGTTTCAGGATTGGCAGGAAGAGTTCTGAGTATGCCGTCACTTTGAACAATATCGTGCTCCCGCGCAGGGGGCATCCCGCCTCCTAAGCCGCCAGATCCATTTGACCCATTACCCATATCGGGGCCGTTCGGGAACACATGCAAGTTCATTGCTTCCTGGAGGTGTACGGCAAATGCCTGTTATGGAGCGTCCTCTTCCTGAGATCTGACAACTGTCTCCTTCTGACGAATAGTTGCAGGCTGATATAGCCTCGGCTGGTGGCGTATGACTTCGGTGCTGGTGAGCCTGACTGCTTATGGATAGGGCAATCATGGGAAGGGCTAATGGAAGAAAGTGAAGAACAGGTTTCATGACCGTGATCGTTTATTGTTTTTATTCGACTACTTTCCATGAACCCGGGCCATCTATCAAGTGTATTGAATCTGCAGATATTGGTTGGCAGGTCTACTCTTGCCCGTTTTTGAGCGAGCAGGAATCATGAAAATGTCTTCTTCCGCCGGAACAGGTGTTTCGCACATAAAGAACACATTTCTGTTGTTATTGATCTTTGTTTTCGCCGCAAAAGCCTGGAGTAGTGATATGAGTGCTGAAATCCAGAAACGCCGGGAGTTTGCTGAACCTCTGGTGCGGGAGGCTGGAGCCCTGGCTGCAGAATATTTCAAGAAACGGGAGCAATTAACCATTGAAGCCAAGGGGCCACAGAATTTTGTCTCCGAGGCAGACAGAAATGTTGAACAGCTTATCTACCAGAGAATAAAGGAGACATTCCCTGAAGACAGCGTGCTGGGCGAGGAGACCGGCATGCATGATGGAGCAGAAGGAAAACTTACCTGGGTTATTGATCCCATTGATGGCACAGGTAACTTTGTTAAAGGTATTCCCCTGTACTGTGTGTTACTGGCGTTAGTGAAAGATGGTCAGCCTGTTCTTGGTTTTACTTATGATCCGGAGCGGGATGAGATGTATGTGGCAGTCAAGGGGCATGGGGCAACTCTGAACGGTGCGCCATTGAAGCACATATCTGAGAGTCAGCAGTTACCAACCAATGAATCCACCATTATTGTCGGTACCTGCAAAAGGCATAGCAGCATTCCGGCATGTATGGATCAGCGGATAAATCTGCTGGCAACAGGGTGTGAATACCGTCGTATAGGGTGTGCCGGTTTGAGCCTGGCATGGCTGGCTGCAGGTAGGATACAGGGTTATCAGGAGTACTTTCTAAACAGCTGGGATGTTATGCCAGGTTTTCTTCTGAACAGGGAGGTTGGTAATTCAATGCTGCCAATTCCAGATTCATATCTTCGAAATGGCGGAGAAGTGCTGGTGGCGACACCTGATCTGTTTAATGTTTTGAAAAAAATCTTTCCCTAGTAAGGATAAAAATCAGTTACACACAATATGTGGTATGTAAACTTCTCTGTCACTACAATTTCTGGGAGGGGGGGGTGAGTTCTCGGAAGATTAATATCTGGCTGACATAATGCGAGCGTAGGCCTGTAGAAGCCAATATTAACCCGGTTTTTTAAGAGTTATTCAGACAGTAAGGAATAATGGAATGACCAAAAAACATATTGTTGCGGCTTGTGCTATTGCAGCGAGTATTTCTGGATGTGCGGCAGTAGATAGCTTTATGTCGGAGCATTATGTTTCTGCAAGTGATGCAGGTATTAACGATGGTCCGTACGTTTTTATTGAACAGGACAACTTACTCTCTGCCCGTGTAGCTAACAATGAACTGACCTACACTCAACTTCCTCAGGACTCGTTTCCAACAGATTTTCCTGCCGAGATTTCCAGCTATAAGAGCAATGGAACGGTAGCTGTATTAAGCGATATCCACGGCCAGCATAATCTGTTCATCACACTTCTGAAAAATAACAACATTATCGACGAAGAAGAGAACTGGAGTTTTGGTGATGGCCACTTTGTTATCACTGGAGATATTTTTGACCGGGGGCCAAATGTCATCGAGTCATTATGGCTGGTTATGAAGCTTGAAAAGCAGGCTGAAATGGCCGGTGGTAAAGTTCACTACCTGCTGGGTAACCACGAATACATGGTTCTGCTGGGCGACGAGCGGTACTTGAATGACAAATATCTGAAAACAGCAGAGCTGTTCAAACAGCCATATAAAGATCTTTTTAACCAGAATACTGTGTTGGGGCGCTGGCTGAGAAGCAAGGCCACTGTTATCAAGATTGATGACACTATCTATACCCATGGTGGGTTGTCACCTTCTTTCTCAAAACATAAGCAGCCTCTGGATCTGGTTAACAATAACTACCGCATCACTATCGATATGCCTCTCAAGGAAGTCAGAAGCTCACCAAAGTATGGCATTTACCATAACAGGGTCAGTCCTGTTTGGTATCGGGGTTACTTTTCTGGTGAGTTAACGGTTGAGCAGGTTGCTGATATTTTGAAACAGTACGGTGCGAAGCGAATTGTTGTTGGCCATACACCTCAGAATGAAATCAAGAAGCTGAGCAATGGACAGATTTTTGCCGTTGATACCAGTATTCAGACCGGAGAGTCTGGTCAAATACTGTTTTTTAAAAATGATGTGGCAATCAGGGCAAAGCTCAATGGGGAAAGGGAACCCTTATGATTGGCGGTTCCTGATTGAAGGGAAGCAGCAGCCCTAAAACAGGGCTGCTGTCGTAAGGCTGTTATCAGCCAGCCTGCTCAGCAGAAGGAAGTTCCTTTGCCTCGGCAGGGTAGTCCTCGTGTAGGAATCTCATCAGAGAGAACATACTCAGGATCAGAACGAACACAAATGGGAAAGCCGCGACAATGGAGATTGTCTGCAGCAGGCTGAGACCATTCGCACTTCCCAGCATCAACACCAGCGCCAGGGCAGACTGCAGTACAGCCCAGATGATCTTCATCTTGGTGGATGGTTCAGGGTTACCGTTGGAGGACAGAGTACCCAGTACATAAGTCGCACCGTTGGCGGAAGTGATAAAGAAGGTAAACAGCACAAAGATGATCAGTACGGAAATCAGGCCACCCATAGGATAGTTTTCCATGATCACGAACAGAGCTGTGGACGTGGATTGAATCGCTTGAGCAGCGGCTTCAACGCCAACATTCAGGCTCATGGTGCCGAAGATTGCGAACCACACGAAAGAACCCAGGGAAGGTGCGATCAGTACGCCGAGAACGAATTCACGGATAGTACGGCCCTTGGATACCTTGGCGATAAATGGTGCACAGAAAGGAGACCATGCAATCCACCAGGCCATGTAGAACACAGTCCAGCTGCCGTACCATGGGTCATTGCCGATAGCCAGGCTGTCAGACAGCCAGTTCTGCATGTAGTTACCTACAGAGCTGGTAAAGGTGTTCATGATTTCAGCGGTAGGACCGAAGACGAACGCCAGACCCAGAATAGCTGCAGCGATAGCCAGGTTCAGGTTGGACATGTATTTAATGCCCTTCTGCATACCGGTAACAGTACACAGGATCACCAGAACGGTGATGATGGAAACCATGACAATCTTGACCATGCCAGTATCGGGAATGCCGAATACAAAGGACAGGCCACTGTTGATCTGCTGAGCACCCATGCCGAGAGAGGTAGCAATACCGGCAGCAGTTGCGAACAGAGCAAGAACGTTGATCAGCTTACCCCAGCCACTGCGTGGGCCTTCTTTGCCCATAAACGGCAGCAGCAGATTACTGATCAGACCATCTTCTTTGCGATTGTACATGAGATAGGCCAGAGGCAGGCCAAGAACGCTGTAGATAGCCCAGGGCTGAAGACCCCAGTGCAGGAAGGATTTGCGCATGGCAAATTCAGCGGCTTCTACGGAGCCAGCCTCGATAGTGGAGATCGGATTCAACCAGTGGTTCAAAGGTTCTGCAACCCCCCAGAACACCAGACCGATACCCATACCGGCGGAGAACAGCATGGCGAACCATGTTGCTGTGCTGAATTCAGGATCACCTTCACCCAGCTTGATATTGCCAAAACGGCTCATACCGACGCCGAGACAGAAAATAACAAATGCAAAAGCACTCGCGTTATAGAGCCAGCCAAAGCCTCCGGTGAGGAAACTCATGGCTTTACCCCCAATAGTACCCAGAGCTTCCGGGAACATCATGCCAAGGATTACGATGGCAAGAACTAGAGCAAGACCGGTGACAAATACTGTTTTGTCGCCTTCTGTATTGTGATGCATTTTAATTTCCCCCAATGGAAATTTATTTTTGAGAGCTGTGACAACAGAACAACGTGAGGAAGCCAGCATCCTTGCTGGCGACATCTACACGACTTTGTTCTGCGGGGGTGGCCCAGTGAATAGCCACCCGGCAGTTACTCTCAGAATTTCACCTTAAATACAGTTTGCTCCTCTACTGGTTGGGTTAACGCATCCAGAGCAACTTCCACACGGTGGTAGCGCATCTGGTACTGCTCTTCTTCGGTCATTTCCGGGTTACCCAGTGGGTACGGAATGGCGAATCCGGGGACGATACGGTTGGAGCCAGTGGTCTTGGCAACCGGTACCAGGTTGGCCAGCTGAGTAACAGGCAGGCCAGTTTCTTTTTCGATTTGCTTGACGATCGTTGCACCGCAACGAGTACAAGTGCCTCAGGTGGAGACCAATAGCACGCCGTCTACGTTTGCTTCCTGGATGGGCGGAACCATCTCGCTGGCCATACGGGCAGCTTCTTTCTGAGTGGTGCCGGTACCAACTGTGGAGTAGAAGAACTCGTGCAGCTTGCCGATCTTGCCTTCTTTTTCCATCTGACGCAGAGCGTCCAGAGGCAGGATAACGTTAGGGTTGTTATCAGCCATCATTGGGTCGAAGCCAGCGTGGATGGTCTTGAACTCACCACCTTTCAGGCGTTCCATACCAGTCATGTCATAACGACCCCAGCGGGTAGCAGAGGCAGACTGGATACGGTCAGGGTTGTCTACAGGCACTATACCGCCGGTGTTGATAACGGCGATGGTAGCCTTGGACAGATCCTTGATCGGTGCACCGATAGGAACGAAGTCGGTCTTAGGAATAGGTAGTTCGGTAGCGAATGGTTTTCCGGCGATCTTGGCCAGCAGCATTTCTACTGCACGGTCAGCCGCAGGCTTCATCTCAGCATCGAAAACCATGTGGCGCTTGCCACGACCGAAGTAACCTTCTTCTGCAGCGGAACCAACAGGCTCACCAGCGATAACGCGGCTTGCGTACTCAGCAACCTTGGCTGCGTCACCACGCATGGCTGCAGCGCTCTTGCCGCCTTCGAAGATCACCATTTCCTTGCGGAACATTTCCACACCAGGGTTCTCATCGTTCATGGAGGAGAACACAGGAACACCGAACTTGGCAGTCACGGCACGGGAGATTTCGCCACAGGCAACACCGTAACGACCGGCACGGAATGCAGGGCCGGCGAAGAATACGTCGAATTCCTTGCCTTCCAGCATTTCGCTGATGATCGCGATGGCGTCTTCACGGTAAGAACCCATGAAGTTGTCACCACAGATCACAGTGTGAGTGACTTCGATGCCTTTCAGTGCTGCCTGGATAGCAGCTGCGCCGCCGATCGCGCCTTCGCGGATCTCTGGCTTGTGATCAGCCTTGTCTTCGCCACCGATACCGGCGAAGAACTGGTTGATGTAAACAATCGCTTTTTTCATTGCCGTATCCCCGATCAGTATTCCCGAACAGTCTTTTGAGCCCAGCCCATTACCTGGTCGCCACAGAACATGGCGTTGTTTTCCATGATGATGGAACCATCTTCACGGACTGAGGGGCCGAGGATCTCGTCGCCTTCCCAGCCACCGGACATGCCGTCACGGCTCAGGGCAGCCAGCTCACCGATAACTTCTTTCATCGGAGGCAGATCGATCAGTTCGGAAACGTTACCGCAGGAAACGATAGCGTCAGACTTTGGATCCATGGATACCAGAGACTGGGAGCGACCGTCACGACCGGTACATTCGTTGGTCATACCAACAGTTTTCACACCAGCGTCTTCCAGGGCCACGATGCAGGCAGTGAAGTCTGCGTCGGGGTTACCGTAACCTTGCTCAGCAACGATTGCGCTGTCAGCACCCAGGCTCTTAGCCATCTGGGCTACGAACAGGGCGGAACGTTCTTTCTGTACCAGAGCAACGTTCAGGTTGGAGGTGATAACACCCAGGAAGTTGATAGTCTTACCATGCTGCTCGTACAGAGCCTTGATGGTTGGACAGTTCTGGTAATCGTAAGTTGCCCACTTGGAGGAGGTAGGCATGAAGGAACCACCGATCAGGGAACCATCCAGAACTTCGTTCGGATGCATATAGGTTGGGATGGACTTGTTCAGGTCCCAGCCGTATGCCAGATCGTTGTAACCTTCTTCTTCCATCTGAGTCATGGTCTGAATGACATAGACAACAGAAGGCAGTTCGTTAACAGCTTGCTCACGCTTGGTAACAGCAGGCAGGTCAAAAGTCTGAACTTCTTCAGGCTCTGCATCTTTCACACAACGACCCAGGTATTCAGCCAGGCGGTGTGCAGCCCAACGCAGGGCGTGGTTCTTCTTCTGCTGCTCGTGACGTTCGAATTCTTCGTCGGTGTCTGCAACCAGGCAAACGTTGATCAGCTGGGAGTAGTAGCTCCACTGAGCACCTTCGCCAGACATATCGATCAGACCATCACCAAAGCTACCCCAGTGCTTGCCAACAGCCAGAACGCTGCAGCCTTTCAGGGCGTGGGAACGGCCTTCACCGACCTGATACAGATCAGAACCGGTAACACCGGGGAAGTAATTATCGAACTTGCTGTTAACGCGACAGCGGGGTTCTACAGCTTCCTTAACGGGAACAATGCGCTTTTCTTCACCTGGACGGGCAATAACAAGATCCGCTTCGGTAATGTGCTCATCTTCACGTACAACGGCGAGTGCTTCTTCTTTGTTAATAGTGAGGACACCATTTTCAAAGCGAGTGAAATCGCCGAAGGTGACTTCCTTGACATGGAAGTGACCCAGCTCAAGTTTCATAGCTAGCCTCTTACTCGTATTGAGTTTGAATTAATACCTGAAATCAAGGTGCCAAGAATCAACAGCCATAAAATTACGCTCCTTATTAAATAGCTACACACGAGTAATGTATTCTCTGTTGTCAAAAGACAATAAGAAGCACATTACCGAGGTAAATGAAGGCGCATATAATTCTTTGCCGGTAATTGACAGCAAGCTTGTATTAACAGGTAGTTAGGACCCTTGGATCCTGGAGGAATTAATAGCTCCAATCCACCAGGTTAGGATATAAACGATAGACTTATCTACAACGTAGGAATAAGAAGAGGAGAAAACTGAGGTTAAGAAGAAGTAGTATTTTTGTATTATTGAAACAACAGCCGGGTGAAATTGATTCATGAAACCACAAAAAATCAGGAGTTGCTTTGCAATCTTTTGCAAGAAATCCAAGCTTAGTGATTGTGGTTTGTTTGAATCAGCGTAAAACATTGTTCGGCTGCATCAGGAATTAGGTTGATGCTAAAACTACATTCATTACGTTTGTAATTAATTGGTATAGATCAATTTTCGGACCTATTGTCGTTAATTACTGAAGCCAAGACGGGTTAATTGGTTAACTACGAGTAACTTTTATTAGCCTATCGACACTATTTTGCTAATTATACAATTTCTGCCAAAAAAATACCTGAATTATTAGTGGTATAGAGGCATTAAATTTGAGTTCTGGCATTTTCGTACCATTTTGCCTGATTTCCGTTGGTATTCACCTGTGACCCAGTGCTGAAAATGCACCTGGGCTGGTTTCCTGGGTTGTACGACGTACTTTGCCTCTCCCCGTGACGGTGTTGCCGGCCTGGCTGAGAGCATGCTTACCAATCTGACCGGTGTGTTCTGGGCCATGGTTATCATCAAACTGTCCACTATTATGAATGTGGAAGTGATCGGCTATATGATTATGGCAGCTGATCCTGCCTTCTTTGTTGGTGGGAGCTGTGTTTGGATACGCCATGAAAGCATCCGGACTCTGGCTGCATGCAAGGCTGAACCAGTCCAAAGAACCTACAAGCGGTTCCGAAAAGACTGCTTAGGCTTTTTGACTTAAGAGGTTTCAGGCATAAAAAAACCGGACATATCGTCCGGTTTTTTTATGCGGTAAGAAATTTTACAGAAAGACGCCGCCAGCCTCAGGAAGCTTCTGTTCCTTTGCAGGAGCTGCAGCTTTCTTGGGTTTTGGTGATGCCTTGGGCTTGTATCGTCTGGCGATGTAAAGCTTCTGGATATCTTCCACATCGCCTTTGATCACATCGGCATAAGACATTTTGGCTGTAACCCGTGCAATGCGAACTCTTGCAATTGGAGTTTCATCCCGACCCAGTACTTCCTTGGTATAAGGATCGACAATCTTTTCCCCAAGAGCATAGATGTGGTAAACATCACCTGTGTTGAGGGTTTTGCCGCCCTGATTCAGGATCACCTGATCACCATTCATACCAACAACCCGCATTGGGTAAATGTTCCCCAGAGCTTCAGCAGTAATCTTCTTACTGATCGCATCGGCAGTTTTCTGCAGGCTGTCAGTTTTCAGAGTAACGGAGACAGTGTCAGCCCACTTAACCTGGCGTGTGGCAACAGCAATGATTTGGTAACGAACAGTCGCGGTAGCTCTTACGTGTTGCTCCTGCTCACCTGTCAGTTCAACTGTTGTGATCCAGCGATTGGCCCTGGCCTTCTCAATGGTACCAACCAGGATGTAATCCAGCCCCAGCACTTTACCCATACGGGCCTTTTCTGAGATGGCTGCATCTTCACTTTGCCAGAGTGATTTCTCTGCCTGGTATTCTTTTTCGTGTTCACGATCAAGAACAGCAAAACGGCGGCTCTGAACCAGCTGGTCCTGTACCCCTTTTGTCACCATTTTGCGGAACTCTATGGCTCCGGTGAAAGGCAGAACTGCAATCTTGCGGCGTGATTCGGCAGACAGGCCTGGCGTTTTGTATTGGAAAACCTGAACACTCATGCTGATGGAGCATTCATCATCAGAGCAGTTTCTATCCAGAATGCTGTAACCGGCAATCTGGCCTTTTGTTCCGACTACCGTACCTCGACTGACAGCAGAAACAGTATCTTTCTGGTCGTTAACCTTGGTCTGAATTTTCACAGTGTTTTGCACACTGCTGATATCCGCACCATTAACCTGCCGGATAGCCTGGGTTAAACCGTGCTCGATAGCGGCATCTTCAGTCAGACCATATCCGGTCACCTCCACATCCATCACAGCTGCAAAAGCTGCCAGCGGGAGGGCCATCAGCAGCATAACTGCTGCTGTAAGCCTTTTCATCATTCGTTTCAATCCTTTAGAAATCATCGTCTTCCATCAGGAAGGCGCTGGAAGCCTGCTGGGCAGAGTTTTTCTTTGGTGCTGCCGTCTGCTGCTGAGGAGCGGGTGCAGATGGGATTTTGTTAGCCTTGAAGGTTCTGGTTGCCTGTTCGGTTTCAGGGCGCCAGGCCAGTACCACTCCGTTCAGTTCACGACCGGAAACCGAATGCTTTTCTGTCCAGCGCATAACTTCACTGATACCAACCAGGTCTTTAACCCTGGAAGTCATCCTGGACATGGCTTTGGTTTCTTTAATGATCTTGTTAATGGTTTCCTGAGTGGTTTCAACACCATTCTCGGTTTTGGTGATTTTGTTTGTTTTGGTCTTTTCCTTGCCTTTAAAAGTGGAGGTTTCAGACGCGCCGTTCAGGTTGTAGGCTTCTGCAAAGTGGGAGAAAGCATCGTTCTCAGCTTCATCAAAGGAGAAGTCACGATTGTCTACACACTCTTCGTAATCAACAGGATTACAGTCATTACCTGCTTGGGCAAAAGACAACAGTACGGGATAGCCGTTCTCATCGTAGAACATCCGCAAACCGTATTCGTACATCAGGTTCTCACGGTTGACTTCAAGATACTCTTCGATATCAACTCCATGCTTTTTGGGATTGGGCTGGATAACACCCTTGCTGGTACGAAGCTTTCTCAGGAAGTTTTTCATCTTCACAGATGTTTTCATAACCACGGCAACAGCTGTGTTGCCATTGGCATCAGTGGTTTCGTAGGTGTTAACAATCATGGCACCACTCAGGTCACCATGGGATTTACGAGTTACGGCTTTGCTGAAGGCCTTCTTCAGCATGACCTTTCTTTTTTCAGGATTTGCAGACTTATACTCGGCAGGGTCAACACCCTTTTCCTCAAGCTTCTCATCCAGAACGGCATCAGCATAGGCAACGACTTTATTCAGCACGCTTTCCATCTTGCTTTGGCTTTGCAGATCCTCAGGCTCGAATTCTGGCTGCTTATTGGTTTTGAAGCTGTCTTTGATAATGTCAGAAGATACTTCGCTGTAAAGCTGCTTCAGAAATGACTCACGGGCTTTATTCTGTGCTTCCTGGTAAGCAATAACACGGGCATCGCCCCAGTTGGTAGAGCTGGAAGGTTCGCTGACAAGTGCACTGCCGGAGCTGATAAATACTTCATTACTGCGTCCCTGTTTTTTGTACTTTCTTTTTTGATTGCGTACATATTTGCGAGCTGTTTCTTCTACATCACGAAAGGCGTCATCAACTTTCTTTTCACTGGCTTCGATAACGGCTTCAGCAGTCTGGGCTGGCTGGTTAGCGGATTCTTCGACCGTTGCAGTTTCTGTTGCAGGTTGTTGCTCTGCACTGGCAGAGAGCGGGCAAAGTGAGGCAGTCGCCAGCACCAGAGCCAACAGTGTTTTATTCATCTGAAATTCCTTTTATAGGTTTGACTGGATATCTGGAAACCGGTCTGCAGAAACTGCAGACCGGCTGGCAATTTACCAGGAAACTGACTTGTTGGAGCCGCGCTTGATAATCTGGATGCTGTCTTCGTAGTAAGCCAGCCCCTTTTCCAGGTTTGTCAGGGTTAGCTGGAAGTAGTAATCCACTTGCTGAGTGTTACGATCAACTTTGTTATTACGCTGAATGATCTTACCGGTAAGGTTAAAATCAGGCGCAATCACTGTACCGTTCTTCTTTACAGTTGCCTGATTAATGAGCTTGGAGCTGCTGAGTTTACGCACCTTTTCGGTCATCGCATCTTCAGGGCCATTCGCAGTCACGGCAGTTGTGGTAATAAATCGCCCGGTTTTGAGTAATTCTGAACGCATCTTTTTTGTTAGCTGATCTGTGTCGATACGCTGGGTAGTGTCGTTAACAATTGGGGAAACGGAAATAACATAACGCGCACCTTGAGCCATTTGAGGATGAACCATCAGCGGAGATTTAGCGATACCAGTTACTGCCTGCTTTGCAGCACTATTAAAATCCTTGTAGTCCAGTCCCATCACAACCGTCTTGTCCTGGGCAGGATCAACATAAGTTGTTTGGGTGGCACAGCCTGCCATCAGGGTCATGACACAGGCGACAACTGCAGGTTTAATGAACTTCTTAATCATTACTTCGTGCTACTTCTCTAAATACTGATAATTTCAATTGAAGGTGTCTGCTGGGCGCTGACAGCTTTTACATAAACAATGTTGAACTGACTGTCTTTATTGATCTCGACATTCAGAGGCTCAATCATCCCGGGGGCGCTTAAGGTGATAGAACCATTTGCAGGGCGTTTGATACGTGCAACCTGGAACTCTTTGGGCAGAGTGGTCCAGGAACGGATATCTGCAGAAGTGGTTGCCAGCTGATAGGCAGTCATCAGAGCACCTGCGGTTGGATTGGTTTTGTTCATCCGCTGCTGTGCGTATGTTTTCAGCGTGGCACGGGCCAGCTCCTTAATCAGAATATAGGTAAATTCTTCTTTGAATTCGGCCTTGATGATCTTGTCCATATCACCAACAACGGTGGTCTTAACACCATCCACATCCAGGTTCTGATAAGCACGCTGACGCTCGACCAGCTTGGGCAGAGCTATGCCGGTGTAAATAATCTTCTGCTTGGAAAGTACGATCGGCAGGTCTATACGGAACTCGTCTTTTTCCGCAGACAGGCCATTTTCAAAAATCACCCAAACGCGTGGACGAATCTTCTTGGGTGGGAAACCATTAACAACCTGACGCGCGATATCCATATCAGCCTTAACAGTTTTATTGCCAGTCAGTGCGTAGGCGCGTTTCAGACTTTCATAAGCACGCTGATAATCGCTGCGATCCTGTGCGTTCTGCAGGAAATACAGACCATGCATATAAGTTGTGAAGGGGTTTACATAACCTGCATAGGGTTTCCAGGTGTTCATATCGATTCCCTGTCTGGCGAGAATCGCATTGGACTGTTTCACACTGGCATTGATATCGGGGGCAGGGCCACTGGTTTTTTGTGCGGCCAGCTTCTTGCGCTCGGCTTCAGCCTGCTCTTTCTTTTCAGCGATCTGCTTACTGTACTCTTCAACAGCACGGCGCTGACGATCATCAACACGGTTCCACTCGATGCGGGCATTGTTAATGTCATTGAGTGCAGAGAAGTTCATGGCTTTATATGTGTTAGCCATGATCCCGTCAAAATGGGTCTGTTTGTAAGGGAGGATGGTGTCGTTAACCAGTACACTGCCGACCTGACTGGCGGCAGAAACACTCGCATTTTTTGTATCTTCTTTGTACATCATATCTTCAGATGCATCGAAGAACTCGGTGCTGCGCTTGTAGTCTTTTTCCATACGCAGAAGAGAGCCAGCCTGCAGGGTCCAGAGCAGGTCTGTGGGCTTGCCTGTTTTTGTGTCCACATCTGCCTGATCGACGGCATCATTCGTGGCTTTTACCAGGTCACCCTGGGTGATTTCTTTTTCAAATCCATCGAACTGGTTGGCCTGGTAAACAGATGCGCAACCCGCAAGGAGAGAATAAGCACCTATGGCTGTTGTCAGCTTTAGAAGAGCTTTGAGAGTCATTCCGTTCGTCTTGTGTGTGATTTTCGAATATACAGCTGCCTGGATGTTTAGGGGGCGTTCTCAATTAAACATCCATTCCGTGGTCAGCGGTGAGAGCGGCGAATTTTATAAGAGGAACATAATGTTACTCAATAAGGTATGTATGCGTTCCCTCTGGTAATAGAGATGTATCTGACATTTCATTAGGAGGATAAGTAATCAATGCAGAGTTTTTGTTAATATTTTTATTTCGTTTTGGTCATTATTAAGGAAATATTTCTTAGTGGTTTATTTATTTTCTATTCAGTTAATTGCTACATAATCGATATTTTTAACCTGTTATCATAGCTGCCCTGTTTTACCCGCCTGATGAAAATAATGATCGATACCCGCTTTTCTTCCCTTCCATTATCAGGGGAAATGCTCGCCAATCTTGACTCTCTTGGCTACAAGAGCATGACGCCTGTTCAGGCTCAGAGTTTGCCTCATGTCCTGAAGGGGAAGGATTTGATTGCCCGGGCCAAGACCGGTAGCGGCAAAACGGCGGCGTTTGGTATCGGCCTGTTATCCCGCCTGAATATGCGCAAATATCGGGTGCAGACACTGGTTCTTTGCCCAACACGCGAACTTGCCGACCAGGTGGGAAAAGAGCTGCGCCGCCTGGCCCGCTTTACCCACAACATCAAGGTGCTGACCCTTTGTGGGGGAATGCCTTTTGGTCCTCAGATTGCATCTCTGGAACACGGTGCCCATATAGTAGTAGGAACACCTGGCCGAATTCAGGAACATGTGCGTAAAGGCAAGCTGAAGCTTAATGATATTTCGACTCTTGTTCTGGATGAAGCCGACCGTATGCTGGATATGGGCTTTCGGGATGCTATTGCTGATCTTGCGGAGCAGACGCCATCAAATCGGCAGACATTGTTGTTCTCTGCGACTTACCCGGAAGGTATTCAGGAAATCAGTCGAGACTTTCAGCGTTCTCCCGTTAAAGTCGAGGTTGAGTCTCATCACGATGATACGGTGATTGAGCAGAAATTCTTTTTAACCTCCCGCTCTGGACGCAGAGAGGCTCTTGTTAGTTTGATGCATCACTATCAGCCGGAATCATCCGTTGTGTTCTGCAACACAAAAGCTGAATGTGATGATGTTGCTGCAGATCTGCGCATCCATGGCTTCCATGCCCAGGCAATTCATGGGGATCTGGATCAGCGAGATCGTGATCGGGTTCTAGTTCAGTTTGCCAACAAAAGCAGCTCTATTCTTGTGGCTACAGATGTTGCCGCCCGAGGTCTGGATATTAAGGATCTACAGGCCGTCATTAATTATGAAGTGACTCGTGATGCCGAAGTGCACGTCCATCGAATTGGTCGGACTGGTCGCGCAGGCAAGAAGGGTTTGGCTCTCAGTCTTTATACCGAGAAAGAGCAGTACAAGATTGAAGATATTGAAGCCTACCAAATGCGTCCGGTGGAATATGGTGATCTGGCCAAGCTTCATGATCGCCCTATTGAGATGGAACCGCCGATGGTAACCCTGAATATTGATGGCGGTAAGAAAAACAAGGTACGCCCTGGCGATATTCTCGGTGCCCTGACGGGAGATGCCGGAATTCCTGGAAAGCATGTGGGCAAGATCGATATTTTTGATTTCACGGCATATGTTGCCATTGAGCGCTGCGTTGCAAACCAGGCGCTCAAGAGATTGCAGAATGGCAAAATCAAAGGCCGTCAGTTCCGGGTGCGTAAGTTTCGCTAAAAGCGGAAAAATAGCCAGGGAGAGTGATCCCTGGCTATTTTATAGATAAAAATCTATATAAATCAGTGTATTGGCATAAGTGTTCTGGTTTTTCTATTATTATTAGGTGGCTGAACAGTCAGGAATAACAAGATCAGGGATGTTGAAACATGCGTAAATCGGTTGTCAGTATCAGTCTTAATTCCGAACAGGTTTTGATGTTTTATAAAAGGCAGAAAGAGCGTGTGCGGGCCGTGGCCGATGATGGCACAAGCATTAGCCTTCCTTTTGATATTATTGCCCAGTTTGTATCCCATCACGGTATTCACGGCCGCTTTGAGATCAGCTATGACAGTTCAGGAAAGTTCAAAGGGATTCGACGGGTTGGCTGACCCCGCTGCCAGATATCTCTCTTAATGACCTTCTCTTTTCATGATGTTTGAGGATCAATGCCTATACTTTCCCGCTCTTTGGGGGAAGGTATCTGGCTATGGTATTGAAACTTCGCTTGGAATAGTCACCTTCTCTGTGACCAACACCAGAAAAACCAGTTCCTGCCCGTTGTAGCCTCTAGTCGCCTTATCTTTGACCTTGTGTGTCCCATGTATCTTTGTTGTTTTTTTCGCTCGCACCTTGCCACTGTCATCAACAACCCGTGTTCCACTGTCTATCTGTAGGTGGTCAGGATCTTCTTGACACTGGCCTGAAGCATAAGGTGTCAGGCAATTTTGGCGTTATAAAATAGCCAGCGGAGTTGACTGGATTTAGCTACCCTCAGGCTTCTCCGTCCGAAAGCCGTCCAGTTCAAGGTATCTGCGACGATTATTCCAACAAGAATCAGGGCCAACCCAGCTTTTTGCTTTGCTGTCAGTCGAGCTGAAGGTTTGATCGTTTGCAGAGACTGATCCAAAGCAAGCCTACTGCTGTGGTATTGAGAGTATCTCGCAGGGCTTAATACTGGAGCTGCTGCAGTAGTCTGGCTTTTGGTTATTCATATACCAGCCCTATCGTCAAGAAGAAAAAACTGCGTTAACGAGTATAAGAGTCTCGACAAAGACAAAATTAATGGTAAACCCCTTCCATTGAAAAACCTCTGAATATCAAAGGGTAACTGGGTGTTGGTACGAAAGGACGATAAAGACGCCCTAACAGGACGCCTGTACTTGGTTTACATTCCCCGGCTGTTGCTCTAAATTCCTCGGCATAACAACAAGAATAAATGTCCCCCGCCTTAACTTCGCGTAGTCTGGGATCAGGTGTTATAGAAAGTGAAAGGCGACAGAACCGGAGAAATGCCATGGCCACTGCCGTTGATACAATGTCCAACACTCTGGATCCTGTTCAAATACCTGGAAACAGCTTTCTGCCAATTTTTGAGAAGCAAAAAAAAGCTTTTCGGGCAGCACCTTACCTCTCTTGGGATGACCGTATTAGCAATCTTAAAAAGCTGAAAACGGTTCTACTGGATCATCAGAGAGAAATCATTCAAGCCATCAGCGATGACTTCGCAGGCCGAGCCCCGGAGGAAACCCGGCTGGCTGAAATGATGCCTATCACGCAGGATATTAATGCAACCTGCCGTCAGCTTAAAAAATGGATGAAGCCCAGCCGTCGTCACGTAGGGCAGCACCTGCAACCCGCCAAAGCTTACGTTCGTTACCAGCCTCTGGGTGTTGTAGGTATCATGGTGCCATGGAACTACCCTCTCCAGCTTGCAGTTCTTCCTATGGTTGGTGCGCTGGCAGCCGGTAACCGGGTGATGGTGAAGATGTCGGAGTTCACCCCAAAAACTTCACAGCTGTTTGCCCGACTGATGAAAGAGCATTTTCCGGATGATCTGATCGCAGTCATCAATGGTGATGCAAGTGTCGCCGCAGATTTCAGCAAACTGCCTTTTGATCATCTGCTGTTTACCGGCTCAACCCAGGTTGGTCGGATTGTTATGCGGGCAGCAGCTGAAAACCTGACTCCGGTAACACTGGAGCTGGGTGGAAAGTCTCCGGCCATTGTGGCCGAAGATGTCGATATTGAAGAAGCCGCCGAGCGAATCTGTTTTGGTAAATCCTTTAATGCCGGCCAGACTTGCGTTGCTCCAGATTATATTCTCTGTCCAAGAGAAAAAATGGACGCCTTCATTGCCGCTTATAAAAAGTCGTTCAGCAAAATGTATCCGCGCTTGAATGGCAACAGTGATTACACCAGCATCATCAACGATCGTCAGTATGAGCGTTTGAATCGCCTGGTTGAAGAAGCCAGGGAGAATGGTGCTGATATTCATGTGGTGGGTGAATCACAGGTTAATGATGGCAGCCGTCGGATGCCGCTTCATATCATTACCAACGCTGATCAGAACCTGTCTGTTATGCAGGATGAAATCTTCGGTCCCATACTTCCGCTTGTGCCCTATGATTACCTGAACCAGGCCATTGATTATATCCGCGAACGTCCACACCCTCTGGCCCTGTATCTGTTCAGTCACGAAAAGAATACCCATGCTCACGTTCTGCAGGATACCCATTCAGGTGGTGTCTGCATCAATGACACCTTGATCCATGTGACCGTTGATGACCTCCCCTTTGGAGGAATCGGTGATTCCGGGATGGGACATTACCATGGCTATGAAGGTTTCTTGACCTTCTCTAAAGCCAAGGCTGTGATGCTGAAAGGGAAATTCAATGCTGCCAAGATGATGTACCCCCCCTACGGCGGATTTATTGGCAAACTGATATTCAAGCTTTTTGTTCGATAGCTTTGTTTCAGGCTCTGAGTTTGAATACTCAGAGCCTGAATAAATAACAAAAAGCAATCATACTTATAAAAAATCAACTTATAAGCAATCACAGCAATGGTTCAGTGGTTACTGACAAAGAACGACCACAATCTACAAAGAGTTTCAATGATTCCCGGTAACATTCACTTGATGAGCACAGGGTCAAACACTCCATCTTCTTTTCACAGTACAGTAGCCCATCCAACTAGGGGGATAGCCGACTTGTGCGATTTCAGCTCGTCCGTTAGCATCCTCAATTTTCCCGGCTAGGATGCCGTCGGATAGTCATAATGTATCCGAGTTTATGGCAGCCAGTATATAAGAGGAACTGAAGGCCTTGATGAGAACAGTTATTTACCCAGGTACATTTGATCCCATCACATTGGGACACTGTGATCTGGTGCAGCGAGCCTCTGTGCTGTTCGAACGCGTAATTATTGCCGTTGCCGAGAGCCCTCGTAAAAAGCCACACTTTTCTCTGGATCAACGTGTTGAGCTGGCAAAAGATGCCACATCTCATCTCAACAATGTTGAAGTCCTGGGGTTCAGTAATCTTCTGGCGGATTTTACTCAGGAAGTAGGTGCTGGCGTAATTCTCCGCGGATTGCGTGCAGTTTCTGACTTCGAATATGAGTTCCAGCTAGCCAATATGAACAGAGTTCTGGCCCCAAATGTAGAGAGCCTGTTTCTGACTCCGTCTGAGAAGCTCTCCTATATTTCTTCTACTTTGGTACGTGAGATTGCGTCATTGAATGGCGATATCTCCAAGTTTGTCACACCGGCAGTAGAGGCTGCCCTGAAGCAGAAGTACGGTAACTGAACGCCACTTAGAAACGAGACGTAGTATGGCCCTAAAAATTACTGACGACTGCATCAACTGCGACGTCTGTGAGCCTGAATGCCCCAACAGTGCAATCTCTCCAGGTGAAGAGATTTATGAAATTGACCCCACTCTGTGTACTGAGTGCGTGGGTCATTACGATGAGCCCCAGTGCCAGATGGTCTGCCCGGTAGACTGTATCCCGAAGGATCCTGAGCACGTAGAAACTGAAGACGAGTTGATGGAGAAGTACCAGATCATCACTGGTCAGGCCTGATGCCTGCGCTGCTGCTTCCCATGAAGCAGCAGCCACAACCTTCTATTTGTACATTGCCGGAATGTAGTCAGATTCCTTAGCCATTGGCGGACAATATTTCCCAAACATCGTCTTTGACTTGAATCCTGGTGTTCATCTATAAAGTCGTGCGTTCGATAACCTGCCTATTCATTCATTTGTAGATGCTGCCTTCTGCCTTCTGGCATCTATTAATTGAACAATATGGAGTGTATCTCTTCTTATTGCTTCGTTTACAAAGGAATCTCTCTCGCAAACTCAATGTTTTCTTTTGTATTTTTTCTCTCAATTTTATTAATTCAGATATTTACCTATCCCAATTCGCTGCTTGAAAGCGATTTAAGGATGATGAATACAGTAATTTCGAGATTTGTGAAACCGTCTTCAGCCAACTTCCCCGACTCCTGCTCTTCTCGAAATTCATTCCTTTTAAATGGCAAACACCTCCAAACCGCTTGCTCAAGTTAGGCAGCATTTTTCCAACCAGAAATAACTTTCTTTTCGTTGTCTCAAAACTTCCACTGCTTCTTTATCACTACCACAGTTAGCTTGCAAAAGAGCTAAAGCAGCTTCATCAGATAAATACTTTTTCTCCAGGTCGCTGAAAAAAAACCGAATGAAAAGATACAGGTGTACCCTGTACACCAAGCGGATAGGGTTCGGATATTGGGCTCTTACAATTTTTAAGGTCAACCCACCTTCTGACTCTGCTATTTGGAACCCTCTTTTTTTGGTAACCTCCAGGAGGCTTAGAAACCGGATAAAGCAAACCTTCATATATTTTCAACCTTCGTTTTGAATACACAGAACTCCTGCCCGGCACTGGCCTCCTTATCTGACAGTGCATGAATGAGAGAGTGTGGAGAGAGACTGTGACCGGGAAGCTGCTTGAAATTGATCTCCTGACTTATAGTTAATGGAAGCTATCTAGAGATTAATACATTGCTTGCTCTTGCCAGATTTCAGGACCCAGAGTATCTCACCAAACTTTTTTACCAGCACAGTCTGCTCAAACAGGGGAGAGTACTATCTGTCGAGCTAACCGAACGCCCTGGTGACCACAGTTCCTACATTGGGGAACTAAAGCTGCAATACACTGATAAGGTCTCTATTTTACCAGAGCGGCTCGTTCTGAAGTTATCCCCAGTCGATAGCGGTGTTTTTGAAGCCCTGTTTCATCAACTTACCCACAAGACAGATTCTGCTTTTACTGCCCCGGTTCTGGCATCAGGCTTCGATAGTGAAGTAAGTACATGCTTTAGCTTAATGCCTGAATATAGAGCCACTCATAATTTGCTTCTTGAAGCAGAAGAAACTTTCTCCACAGGTCTGATTGACTGTTCTACTGCTAAAGAAGCCATCGCCTGTCTGGCTCAATTTCATAATGACATGATTAATAATCTACCTGTTGATAAAGATCTCAGCTATGGGAGGTATCGTGATCATGCCCTGCCACTGCTGGAAACCATTCCTGTTTGCTGCAGGCTTGTGGGTAAGTTTGAAGAGGAAGGTTACTCACAGAAACTGGCGTCACAGTTAAGAACTCTCTTACCTGAAGCTGTGCATTACTGGAACAGTCAGATTCGCCCACAGCTTAAAGAAGAAAGGAACGTCACAGTAATTCATGGCGATTGCTTTTGGCACCACTTCTGGGTTCCAAAAGCCAAAGGCGGCTCGATGATGCTTTTTGATTTTGATCTGGCAACAGTGCATAACCCTGTCTGGGATCTGGTCACGCTTCTGTCTACCCGCAGGCCGGAAGGACTCAGCACTAGTGATGCCATCACGTGTTACAGAAAGCACTCCAGACTTCGGTTAAGTCAGGAAGATGTTGAAAAAGAATTTGCCTGGCTATCCCTGTGCCAGATCTATCATGTGCTGGCTGATTGGAATCATGGTTGCCGGGAAGTGATCTGGAGCCAGAGATTAAATAACCTGCTTCAGGAAATCCCAAATAAACTAAAGCCCTCATAAACCGACCTTTCATCAGTGAGGGGGTGCGGTAATATTTGGAAGGGTCTAAATAGGACAGATTAAGAATATCCCGTGCTGGAAGGTACTGAGCTATTGCACGGCAGGCTGGAATCTGCCTGGTAACACGCTGGACAGCGCTCCAGTGGCCACGAGATAACGTATTATCTGCAAGATTATTTATGATGCAGGATTGAGTCAGAAAGCACTGTACAACTGCGCCCTGAAGGCACCTCTTTGGGCTTCTTTGGGCTTCTTTGGGCTTCGTGGGTCTACATCCATATCCACCCTTCAATCAGTATGATTTCTGTATTCTGTGAGAGTCTCGGGTGGGTCTTATGTTCGCATATTGTCAGGCATAATGGCCTGCGGGTTAACTCATGGTGATCCTTCGTCCATTTGGCATGGATTTTGTTTTTCGGTCAAACCTTTGCCAAGATCAATGGATTTGGGGGTGGCTCCCTTGCTACGACGATCCATCGGTCATGACTTGACCATAAATCCTGCGCCCAGGTTCGGAATCATGGACACGCTGTGTTTGATAGTTTGTCGTAACAAGGGAACCAAACCCGTAGGCTTTGAAGATCCATTCTGCTGGCTATTTAGAAATGCTCACAAATAATATCAGGGAAGACCTATACGTCTTGTTTATACAAATAGAATTTCTTCAGATTTCAGTTCTGATAACAAGACTATTTTGAATAAAGTTTTTTATATGAATCTGAATTACATACCACCCCATACCAAGAGGGAAATTATCAAACAACCCAGGCATTTATTTTCGAAGGCGTATCTGCCCTGGCCCAGCTAAGTGCTTCTCTGGATCCTTCGACAGTGGCCGGCAACTATGGAGATATTTCATTTTCTGGAGACAATGAATATTCCCAGAGTGTTATAAAAGACGGTCGCCCAATAGCCATCAGAGAAATTCGCGACTACGGCTAAGGAAATCGCATGGTTACTGTATGGACTAAAGTATTCAGGAACGATGATTTCTTTAGATGTCTTATACCCGAAAACTGGCCAACTGTTGAGCCGGGAACACCAAATGAGCTCATTAGAACCCTTTTTCCAGAAGTCAGAATCAGAAATTCAGGAGCTGGCCGCCATGTCAGGCGTTACTCAGCAGCGTCACCTAGAAAGAGGTTATCCAAACCGCCCCCACTACCCTTGATGGTCATTGACGAGAAACCTGAGCCTGGAGCGTTGACTTCAGCTATCAGCGATGATGATATTGTGGTCACAATAACTATTAGCTCTGAATCCGGCTCTAACTCAGGGAATGCCATTCGTATAGTGTCATTATGATCCAGATCTATGAGCCCTCCTCCACTGAAAAGTCCACAGTGAAAACAAACTGCGGCTGTGCTCATAGGCACAGCCTGGTTAGTAGGCTTAACCGTCCTTGTTGAAGGTATCCTCAGTCTCAACACTTTCAACGGCAGTTTCATGTTGAGAGTTATTCTGCTCAGTTTGCTTTTCCAATTCAGCTACTCGCTTCTCAAGTGCTTCCACCATCTCCCTGGTTCTCTGGAGAACGGCAGCCTGCCCGGCAAACTCTTCGCGGGTCAGTAATTCCATTTTATTGAATGCTGTCGTCAGAACGGCCCGGATATTTTTTTCCAGATCCTCCCGTATGGGCTGACCTGGTGCATGTGAAGCCAGTTCATGCAACTTCTCAGCAATATTGCCAATAAATACTGCTTTATCGATCATAATTCCCCCACGATACCGTAATACCTTTATACGGCTTTAATATATGTCCTTGCACTCAACATTTCAGTCGAGATCTATCGGGCCCTATTAACGCACCATTACGGCGCATCAACCAAGAACCCACCCAAAGGCTTGGTGCACCATTATGTTCCACAGTTATGCACCTTTTCCATTCATTATTGCAGAAATCCGCACAACCCAATGAATCACAACGATTTTCTCAACATGGCACGATGACTGCTATCTCCTGAGCAGGTCGTCATCAGTGCCAGTTAACAAAAACAAAACCGGCACTGAAGAAGGGACTCGCACAGACCGGGTGCATTGCTGACAACTTAAGCCGAGCAAAAACCTTATAAGAGCTGTGACAAATGAGTAAACTTGTCCTGACCCTCAGGACAACCCAAACAGCCATGAGCGGGAAATGACTTTTTCGTCACCCAGAGGTAATGGAAAAATCATTTGCATGGTAAAAAAAACGGCCGGAGATTGACTCCACAGAATAACCGGCAAACGTTCAGGAGACGGTGTTATGAAGTTAGTTTCTGCAATTATTAAACCCTTCAAGCTTGATGATGTTCGGGAGGCTCTTTCCGAAATCGGTGTACAGGGGATCACGGTAACAGAGGTAAAAGGTTTTGGCCGTCAGAAGGGCCACACCGAACTCTACCGCGGTGCTGAATACGTGGTGGACTTCCTGCCCAAGGTAAAAATTGAAGTGGCCATTGGTGATGACCTGCTTGATCAAGTGATTGAAGCCATTACCAAAGCGGCCAATACCGGCAAGATCGGCGATGGCAAGATCTTCGTAACCGAATTGCTGCAGGCTATTCGGATCCGTACCGGCGAAACCGATACCGCTGCCATCTAGCCAGCGAACCTGTCCTGTTTTGTGCGTATGCCGGTGTGGGCGGCATTCGCAAACCCAAGAAAATAAAGCTGGAAGGCTTCAGGGCCAGTCCGGAAGAATAAAAATGAACCTGGGGGTTTATCGTGGAAAATCAAATATTCCATTTGCAGTATGCAATGGACACTTTCTATTTCCTTGTCTGTGGCGCGCTGGTGATGTGGATGGCGGCAGGTTTCGCCATGCTCGAAGCCGGTCTGGTTCGCTCCAAGAACACCACTGAAATTCTGACCAAAAACGTCGCGCTGTTTGCGATCTCCTGCACCATGTACCTGATCGTCGGGTACGACATTATGTACGGCGGTGGCGTACTTCTGAGTGGTGTTCTGGTTGGAGATAACTATGTCGCCAGTACACTGGCTGATTTTGCTGCCCGCGAAGATGGTTTTGAAGGTGGTTCTATTTACTCCGGTGCCTCAGATTTCTTCTTCCAGGTTGTATTCGTAGCTACAGCCATGTCGATTGTGTCCGGTGCTGTTGCTGAACGGATGAAACTCTGGAGCTTCCTGCTCTTCGCTGTAGTGATGACCGGTTTCATATACCCGATGGAAGGTGCCTGGACCTGGAATGGTGATGACGTCTTCGGCCTGTATAATCTGGGTGACCTTGGTTTCTCTGACTTTGCTGGCTCCGGTATTGTGCATATGGCTGGTGCTGCCGCCGCTCTGGCTGGTGTTCTTCTGCTTGGCCCCCGTAAAGGCAAATACGGTCGTAATGGTGAAGTAAATGCCATTCCCGGTGCCAACCTGCCACTGGCAACTCTCGGTACTTTCATCCTGTGGATGGGCTGGTTTGGATTTAACGGCGGTTCAGTTTTGAAGCTGGGTGATATTGCCAATGCCAACAGCGTTGCCATGGTATTCCTGAACACCAACGCTGCCGCAGCAGGTGGTCTGGTTGCCGCTCTGATTACTGCCCGTCTGTTGTTCGGTAAAGCTGATCTAACCATGTGTCTGAACGGTGCACTGGCTGGTCTGGTTGCTATTACTGCTGAGCCCAGCACTCCAACTCCAATTGAAGCGACTGTGATCGGTGCCATTGGCGGTGTGATAGTTGTCTTCTCAATCCTGGCACTGGATAAGCTCAAGATTGATGATCCGGTTGGTGCAATCTCGGTTCACGGTGTGGTTGGTTTCTTTGGCCTGATGGTTGTTCCTTTCACAAACAGTGGCGTAACTGTTACCGGTCAGCTGGTTGGTGCTCTAACAATCTTTGCCTGGGTATTTGGAACCAGTCTGATCGTATGGAGTGCAATCAAACTCATCACTGGAATCCGGGTTAGTGAAGAAGTTGAGTACGAAGGTGTGGATATCGAAGAATGCGGGATGGAGGCTTACCCTGAGTTTACGATGAAGTAAAACACTCTAATGATCTTTTTATCAAAAGCGACCAGATTTGTCGGTACAAGCATGTCGTGACATAAAACAGATAACGATGACATAGCTACAAGCGACTTTGACACACCAGACTCCGGCAACAATACTTCCAGTGTTGTTTGTCTGGAGTCTTTTTTATGTACAAGAGAAAGCTCGGGAAATCCAAAGTTAACAATATCCACCCGTTTTGTTAGCGTAAAGCTGAACATGACAGACCTGTATACGGCTATACACCCTTAATGCCTGCTGATCGCATGATCCTTTCAGTTCAATAGGCTTGGCACTGTCCTGAATGACGCAAACGGCTGGCCAATCCTTACCACAAAAATCCCTGATAACTACTTCCTTCATTAACTGACTCCCTCTCTCAATATGCAAAAGAAGGTATTCAGCGATAACCCTGTTCCAGTTTCCATGGTACCAAACTGAATATACAACCACTGCCCTGCTTAATAGCACCAACAGATATATTGCAATCCCATGCCGAAACCAGCAGTATCCGCCTACAGCAATTACACAAATGAAATCGCTCCGCAGGTATGGTCATGTAGTGCAAGTACTGCCTGCCCCCTGTGCCGGAGAGCCTTGTAGTATGAATGAAGTAAGCAAGCCTATTCTGGCCGTCACACTGAACCCCGCTCTCGATCTCACTATCCAATGTGACATTCTCAACCTTGATGCCGTGAATATTGCCAGCAGTGGTAATCTTCGTGCTGCAGGTAAAGGTATCAATGTCGCCAAAGTGTTAACTGATCTTGGTAAACAGGTTTCTGTTACTGGAATACTCGGTGAAAAGAACCGGGAAAAATTCGATGCGTTCTTTAAAGAACACCTGATCACCAATAAATGTCTTTATGTGGAAGGCGAAACCCGCATCAATGTAAAACTGGCTGAGACCAACGATCAGGTCACCGAAATCAACCTACCGGGTATGCCTCTGGATTCCAAGCATATTGAACAATTCACCCAGCGTCTTATTCAAGCCAGCCGTAAAAGCGACTGGGTTGTGCTCAGTGGCAGTCTGCCCAAAAGCGCCCCGAAAAACCTGTACTACCTTCTGACTAAAACCCTGAAGCAACAGGGCGCACGGGTTGTTCTTGATACCAGCGGTGAGGCATTACGCAAAGCCATCAAGGCGGTACCATTTCTGGTTAAGCCCAATATCCATGAGCTGGAACAGTGGTGTAACCACAGTATTACTTCTTCTGAGCAAGAGGCTGAGGTTGTTGCCGAACTACTGGCTCTTGGTACTCAGCATGTTGTGGTTTCCCATGGCCGCAAAGGCTGCCGGTGGTACACCAAAAAGCAGGTATGGGAAGCGCTCCCACTGGATTCAGAACTGGTCAGCACTGTAGGAGCTGGAGACAGCATGGTTGCTGGACTGGTTTATGGCCTGTCGAATGGCTGGTCAAATGAAGCAACATTAAAACTGGCAACAGCTGTTGCAGCTCAGGCAGTTTCTCAGGTTGGTGTAGGTATTGCTGATATCCATCGCTTATCTGCACTTAGGAAGCTGGTTGTTGTTAATGAATTTGAAGCCATAACGGCTTAAAAGTCTCGTTGCATCATATCAACGCGGAGCCGGGCAGACTCTTTCAGTATGCCCGGTAAACTGGCTGTCAGGACAATCTGAAATACACGCCGATATCCAGCCCCATTTTCACAATCGCTTCAGTAAAGATATGGAAACACTGAAGATCATTACGACATGCTTTGTCTGCCATTCTTCCAACAAACTCGCCCTTGATTCCATTCAAAGATAAGCAAGCCAAGTCATCTTGGAGCTGCCTCGTATATAGAATATTTTCCTCTTCTTCCATTTCAAATACATGAGCGTAAAAAAGTGATATTGCTGCATATGCATAATCATTTTTATCAGCCATTGTTTGGACAAAATCATGGTTGATTTTTTCTCTGTCCAGCAGGACATGGGTATCTTTTACAGCGAGATTACTCACATTCTTTTTCGATATGTAAGAGACAGCTTTATGAATACAGTCCAAACGTGACATGCAATCTTTTCAAATTTTTTTACGACAGCTCCACGAAACTTGTAGAGACTTCCTTTGTCGGCATGGCTGCGAAGAGTTTCCATACTGTCCTGCAAACGTATCCAGCCTGACAATCCACCGTCGCTGATAGACTCTTCATACAGATTCTCCAGATAGCTTTGTATTTCAGGGTTGGAACCAGAAAGTGGATCCATGATTTCCATACACCTGTCTTGAAAACCTTGGAATCCAAAAGCCGTACTTTGAGTGGAGGGGAGATACTGAAGTACAACCAAGGCAATAATCCAAATCTTTTTATCTATCTTCATAGAGTTTGGCCTCTTACTTTTAAACAGCCGGAGTCTCCTATACTGAAAAGACAAAGGATTATGCTTATGACATGATAGAAACAGGGAAGTTCTATACAGGAAGGGGTAACAGCGCTGTTAGCTTTCTGGTTTGATAATAACGATAAAAACAAAGGGGCATGGAATGGCCACAGGAAAGAATGAGCTGGCTAACACGCTGGCCAGATACATCAAAGACAATGGCGTTGAAGAAGCTGGAAAAGTAATGTCTCAAATGCTTCTCGGCATGGCCGCACTCGCAAAGGCCGATCGGATTGAATTCCGGGATGAGTACGGATCAGTTGTTGTTACCCACACCAAACTGCCGGACACATCTGTTAACTGAGCTGATTCAGTTCACACAGCAGCGGCAGAAGAAAGTAACGCTTCTTCTGCCCCGAGTAGGAAAATGTAAATACTGGAGCGCGTTCCCAACTAAACCAGAAACACTCAAAACCATTAGGCATACTGAGCAGTCTCCCGCTGAGGTAATAAATCACAGGTCGATTTGACCCACCACTTTTTCAGCTCTTCCTGCCTTGCACAGTCTCAATAATTGTTGATCCATGGCAACATATAAGTACATATCACTGTGAAATCATGTCGTGTTACACAGAAACCACCACTTTGTCAGTAAAATAACCCCCCGGCTCCATTCTTGAAGAGAGCAGTCAGAATGAAAAAGCTAATAAATAAAGTCGAAGACGTTGTTCAGGAACAGGTCGAAGGTCTCTTAATGGCCAACCCCGAGCTGGTCGGTAGCGATGAGCCCCGTTTTGTCTATCTTATGGGAGCCCACTCGCTGGATCAGGTCGCGCTTGTTTCCGGAGGTGGAAGTGGCCATGAACCTATGCACGCAGGCTTTGTTGGCAAGGGCATGCTGACAGGCGCATGTCCCGGTGAGGTTTTCACCTCTCCTACACCGGATCAGATGTACGAATGTGCCAAGGCAGTTGATTCCGGGAAGGGTGTTCTGTTTCTTGTAAAAAACTATACCGGTGATGTTCTTAACTTCGAAACAGCCGTTGAACTGCTTCATGCTGAAGGCGTGAAAGTTGGTACTGTTTTAGTGGACGACGACGTGGCTGTAAAAGACAGCCTTTATACTGCGGGTCGCCGTGGTGTGGCTGGCACAGTTCTGATTGAGAAAATTCTGGGTGCAGCTGCAGCTGAAGGTTACTCCATGGAGCAGCTGGAAGAACTTGGCCGTCGACTGAATAACCGCACACGTTCCTTTGGCATAGCTCTTTCTACCTGCGTTGTTCCTGCTGTCGGAGAACCGTCTTTCATTCTTCAAGAGAATGAAATGGAGTTTGGTGTCGGCATCCACGGTGAGCCGGGGATCGAGCGTCGCACATACAAAGACTGCGACACTCTGGTTCAGGATATGTTCGGCTGCATCATCGACGATGAGCACTACAGCCGTGTCATCCGGGAATGGGATCGTGAAACAGGTGACTGGAACGATGTTGAACACACCACAGAGCCTTTGGGTGCTGGCGACAAAGTTATTGTTCTCCTGAACGGTATGGGAGCAACCCCTGAATCAGAGTTGCTTGGTGCTTACCGGAAGTTCCATTCCTGTTGCGAAGAGTCCGGACTCAGAATTATTCACCGGTTGGTTGGTAATTACTGTACATCCCTGAATATGGAAGGGCTATCTCTGACCATTATGAAGGCTGATGATGAGATCCTGAGGCTCTGGGAAGCTCCTGTGGAAACCATGGCCCTGCGCTGGGGCTGATAGCTGAAAATTCTGGGATCCATCTTGCGGTGCATGGATGCCATGATGCCAGAAACTGGTAATCGATAAAGGTTGATAAGAGAAGAAACTGATGTCTGTAGTAACTAAGCAACACATCGTCTCATGGTTGCAGGAGCTGGCGACGGAACTGAAAGAAAACCGGGAATACCTGACCAAACTGGATTCCGACATTGGTGACGCTGACCACGGCCTGAATATGAATCGTGGTTTTGAAAAGGTCATGGAAAAGCTCCCCATGTATGAGAACAAGTGCCTGGGGACTATTTTCAAGCAAACCGGTATGACACTGCTCTCAAGTGTTGGCGGCGCAAGTGGCCCATTGTACGGCACATTCTTTCTTAAAGCAGCAACATCACTGAATGGTAAGGAAGAAGCCTCAATTCAGGAGCTGATTGCGGCGATGGATGACGGCGTCGGCGGTATTGTCTCCCGAGGTCGCACCAAGCCAGAAGATAAGACAATGTGTGATGTCTGGTGGCCCACAATGGAAGCCATGCATCATGCTGCTGATCACGATAAAGATCTTTCCGAGGTTATAGATCTGGCTCTGCATACGGCTGAAGAAGCCATGCGGGCAACCATCCCCATGCAGGCCAGAAAAGGTCGCGCCAGCTATCTTGGTGAGCGCAGTATTGGCCATCAGGACCCTGGTGCGACTTCATCCATGCTGATGATCAAGGCACTCAAAAAAACACTTGCCTAGAAGGACTCTATGGTTGGAATTGTTATAGTTTCCCATAGCCGGAAACTGGCCGAAGGGGTATTGGAGCTGGCAGAGCAAATGAACCAGGGGCAATGCTCCCTGGCAGCTGCCGGCGGCATTGATGACCAGGATAACCCCATTGGAACGGATGCCATTAGGATTATGACGGCCATAGAGCAGGTTTATGACCATAGCGGTGTACTTGTTCTTATGGATATGGGAAGTGCTCTGCTCAGCACAGAAACTGCCCTTGATCTGATTGCCCCGAATACCTCTGCCAATATTACTCTTTGTTCTGCCCCTCTTGTGGAAGGAGCGATTGCTGCAACTGTCGCAGCCTCTGCAGGCATGTCGCTTAATGAGGTGGCCAGAGAAGCCTGCTCAGCACTCTCCGCAAAACAGGAACACTTGGGGGATGAGTCTGTAGTAATCAGTTCATCTCCAGAGCCAACTCCTGATCTTGATCGAAATGAACTCAAAGCTTCGTGGGTTATTCAAAATCCCCATGGACTTCATGCCCGTCCCGCCGCCAATCTGGTTTCCGAGTTGGCGCAGTTTGATATTGAGGGCACATTATCCAGAGAGAGCAAGTCGGCCAATATTCGCAGTCTGAACAGCATTGCCGCACTCGATGCGCGTTGTCATGATGAAATTCATCTCGCTGTTTCTGGCCCTGATGCCCAGAAAGCCATTGGGGCTTTTCTGACCCTGGCCAAACGTCATTTCGGTGAAGATATATCAACAAAACCTCAATCAGAAGTAATAGTAAAACCGCACAAGCAGGAAGGGGCAATAAACGGACAGCCTGCTTCCGAGGGTATTGTTTTTGGAAGGGCAAAACATTTCTGCCAGGTTATGCCGGAAGTTCCTGAGCGCATATTTCTGGGAGAAAAAGCTGAGTGGCAAACTTTCACTCAGGCTCTGGAAAAAACCCTTACGGAGTTACAGGTACTGGAGCAGGAAAGCACCGGTAAGATGGGGAGCAATCACTCAGCAATATTTGCCGCTCATAAGCTTATATTGAGTGACCCTGAACTTCTGGATCGGGTGCAGAGCTGCATCAGCAAGGGTCATTCTTCAGAGCAGGCATGGATAATCGAAATTGGTTCGCTGACGAACCAATATAAAAACGCTGAATCAGAGTATATGCAGCAACGAGCCTATGATGTTGTTGACATTGGCAGGCGTCTGTTAGCAAACCTTCTCGGCACAGATCTTCCACACCAGCAGCTGGACTCTCCTGCCATTCTACTGGTTGATGACCTGACGCCTTCAGATACAGCTTGCCTCGATAGTGAAAAGGTTCTTGGCATCTGTCTCAGTCAGGGAGGAAGAACTTCTCACAGTGCAATTCTTGCCAGAGCTCTTGGCATTCCAGCTATTGTCTGCGCTGAAGGCTGTCTGGAAAAGATCCATGATGGCCAGCAAGTGATACTGGATGGTTTTCACGGTCAAATCTGGGCACACCCTGATGCTCAAACCATTACAAAACTTGAACTGCGCCGCACAGAATGGTTGGTTAAAAAATCAAGGGAAGCAGAAGACTCTCAGAAAGATGCGGAAACACTTGATGGTTTTTGTCCTGATGTCATGGCGAATATCAGCAAACCTGAAGAGGTAATCTCATTGCAAAAAGTCGGTGCACGGGGAGTTGGGCTTCTGCGCACTGAGTTTCTCTTTCTGGATCAGCAAAACCTTCCCGGAGAAAAGGAGCAATGCCAGATTTACTGCGACATTGCATCAAAGCTTGGGAGTGATCCTCTGATAATCAGAACTCTGGATATTGGTGGCGATAAACCCATGCACTCGGTACGTACTGAGAGTGAAGCGAATCCGTTTCTTGGCTGCCGGGGTATTCGCCTGAGCCTTCGGTATCCGGAGTTATTCAAGAGCCAGTTGAAAGCCATTATTCGGGCAGCAGACCTGCACAGCAATATTCAGATCATGTTCCCTATGGTCGCAACAGTGGATGAACTCCATAAAGCCAAAGAACTCTTGAACGAGTGCCGCCGGGAACTGCACATCCCTGTTCCTGAGCTGAAGATTGGAATCATGATCGAAGTTCCTGCTGCTGTTTTTAACGCAGAGCAATTGGCTAAAGAGTCGGATTTCTTTTCACTGGGGACCAATGACCTTGCCCAGTATGTGATGGCCGCAGACAGAGGCAATGCCTCCGTTTCCGGATTGGCGCATTATCAGCAGTCGGCCATTCTGAAAGCTATCGCCAAAACCTGCAATGCTGCCGGAACAGCAGGTATTCCTGTTGGTATATGTGGGGAAATGGCAGGAGATCCCGAGTTCACGTCACTGTTGCTGGGCATGGGTGTGACTAAGTTCAGCGCAAGTCCGACAGCTATTCCCGCTCTTAAAGCCAGTATTCGTAATGTTGATATGGCCCAGGCGAAGCAGGAAGCTTTAGCCTGCTTTTAATATCGGCCCGGCCTTGCAACAGGCCGGGCTTTTCTGTTCTGATGGCATTAAGTACCCAGACAGTTGCTTAAGAGCTGTCGAACTTTCCTCCGGACCACTCCCAGATTTTTGTAAAAAAACGAACAGTCTTCTAATCAAATAACTCTCTTCAGTTGCTAATCACAAAAGTTGAGATACTGTCCCTGTCTCTGCAATGGCTGGATAAAAACAAAAGTGCCCATTTTATGGGTAAAGCCATGTCTGTCCGATCTGTCGCAGCTCTGCTGGCTTACGGCAGTATCTGGTTATTGATGGAGCAGCTGAATGTCAGCTTCAAAACCATGTATACATTTGCAGGGAGAGGGCAAAAGCGTGGAAATGATTTACTAGACTGAGCCTCATCTTCAGATATGGGATATCGATATGGCCTGCCGTCGCTTCCAGACTTTATTTCAAAGAGCGAAAGCACTTCTCTGTATTATCCTGACAATCTTCTTCTATGGCTATTGCCAGAGTCTTTATGCTGCTAAGAAAAAAAAACTAGTATGGGTGCGCTGCACCAGCCAGAATATTTGTCTGTGGTTGTTGATGGTGAGCATATAGAGTTTTCTGATTGTTCACTCTTTCCCAAGTATCTGACTCTGGCTTCTGAGTCATTGACGCTTAATGGTCGCCCCAAAGCCGTTTGCAACCACTTATCACCCCCTCTTAAACTTATCAAAAATATTCAGATTGTGAATAAACGTGAGCAGCATGCTCCTTCACTATTCCGAAAAATATTTGAGAAAAAACCGACCCGTGAACAAAAAGTGCTCAAGGCTTTAGAAGGAAAAAGAAGACTTCAAAAAGTTCGAACCAGAGAGTCGGAACAAAAACTTTTACCAACAACAACGTCTTCACCTGCTCTGGTCACAATCAGTAATGATGGTCAGTGGATGATGGTTCCCTGGAGAGGGGATAAATATGAGATTGTGGTTATCCATAACCTGGCTCACCCGGCAGAATCCTATGGTATTGACTTTTCTTTTGCTTTTGGAAGACTGATTAAAGAGATCAGCAAGGTAGAAATGGCTCCAGACAACAAGGCCATGATGATGATCGTTGAAGTTCATGACCAGAATACTTACCTGCTGGGAATTGTTGATTTTGAAAATGCGACGTTTCAGCTACCGCAATCCCTCAAAAAGGGGGTGGTTAACTACGCCAACGCCGCAGGAGGATTCTCTCCAAATGGAAAGCTGATTTTCGCATATATGGATGATAAAAAGGCTCTTCAGGTAATAGACTGGAGAAATGATACGGTTGTATATGAGACTTGCCTTGATGTTTGTGCGACGATCCGGTTTGCTGTATTTGAAGACAATGAAACTATTCTTGTTGCCTCGGAATGCAAGATCCATAAGGTTGATATAAAAGGGAGTCAGTCAAAAATATATGATTTCTCCACACCAAGGAGTGCAGATGGTGATGATGATTTTCTCAGACGTGCAGAGGTTTCTTCTGGAGGGCGATGGGTTATAGCCTCAAAAAATCATAGCATTCGAGTTTATTCGCGTAAGGCAGATGCACGGCAAATAGAGTTTAAAGGTTCTATGCCCATTCCTGCGGTTACCAGTAAGGATGATAAAGTGCTCTATGTTGCTAAAGGGGGTGTTTATGGTTATTCACTCAATACTGGTGAATTAGTGTCTGAGTATTGTTGTGGGGATCATGTCACTGCACTCATAACATCCACAGATGGGCAAACCTTGATAGTTGGATACAGAAAAGGACTTATCCGGATTTGGGACATCAACACCGGGCTGGTTTCTCTAACGCTCAAGCGGCAAGACCGCAAGTCTATAGCATATCTCTGGCTAACACCTGATCATAAATATCTGGCGAGTTTAGCTCATTCAGGCGAAGCAATAGAAGTCTGGCGCCTTCATATCAATGAGAGCAAGGTGTTTGGGATGGCCAGAAACTTTAAATCCATAGCTACAAGCTGGGTGCTCAGCCAGATTGGTATGACTCAGTAATTTGGAATGCTATTGACAACTGTCTTGTTTTATTTGATGTCTTTGCAAATCCGAGGCTGTAATTGAGCTGGCAGATGGCGGCACTCTTTTTCTGGATGAAATTGGGGAATTATCGCTGTCACTGCAATCAAAACTGCTGCGTGTTCTTCAGTACGATGACCTACAGCGCATCGGTGATGATCGCAGCCTTTGGGTTAACACTCGCATCGTGGCAGCCACCAACAAAAACTTTAAGCATGAGGTTATGGAGAATAACTTCTGCTCCGGCCTTTATTACCGACTCAGCGTGTTTCCCATAGCTGTTCCACCATTAGAGAACGCGATCATGATATCTTGCTGCTGGCTGGATGCTGGTACCCTGCACCGTCTGGCTAAACGGCTTGGTTTGAAATAGCCGATAAGGACGCTATTTTGACCATTATTATTTTACAACTCCGGGGAGGTTGATTTTATGTGGCACCAAAAACTGATTCGTCTTACACCTCACCCTCGGGGTTATCATTTAATTACTGACGAAGTCATTCACCAGGTTCCAGAACTGGCTGACATCGAAATAGGGTTACTGCACCTTTTCATTCAGCACACCTCAGCATCACTGACAATTAACGAAAATGCCGATCCAACGGTCAGAGGCGATATGGAGCGGCACCTGAATAAACTGATACCAGATAATGAGCCGCATTATCTTCATAATTACGAAGGGGTCGATGATATGCCCGCCCATATCAAGAGCAGCGTTATGGGTTCGGATTTAATGATCCCTATCCGAAATGGTCATTTGATTATGGGAACCTGGCAGGGAATCTGGTTGGGAGAGCACCGGGATCACGGAGGCCACAGGCAACTGGTTGCAACCCTCCAGGGGCAGGGTTTTTCCTGATAAATCAATCAGGTTCTGTAAATTATCTGTCACTTTTTATTGGCAAGATTCTGAAAAAGGATTTATAAATGGAATTGCGCGACATGAAGTCTGCGCTATAACAATAAGAATAATAAATAAATGGTGACCTCTTCCCGAGGCATCACCAGCACATAAGAGGACTGGCTCATGGCACGGAAAAAGCCTACCAGAAAAGCTAAAGCTGGAAACAGTGATGGCCCTGATTTTTCGTATCTGGGCAGCAAAGATGAATCACCAGACGAACGCACCGTTGAATCCCGTCGAAGGCTCAGGGAGATGCTAAATACTCAAATTGAAGAGTATCTGGCTAAAGGGGGAAAGATCGAGGAGGTTCCCTCAAATGTGACAGCAGATCCCCCCAAGAAACCAGAATCCAATTACGGCAATCGCCCTATTTAACCCTAAACGTGATTGCCAGAAACGGGAGCTAAATAGGCTCCCGTTTTTTTGGATTCAATACAATCAGACCATCTCAATCAGATGATTTGAGTCCTGCTCAAGCAGCTCACCTACCGGACTCAGTTCCAAATTAAATTCAGAAGCAACCTTCAGAAACTCTTCTTCCCCATCAGGGCTGACCGCAACCAATAAACCACCACTGGTTTGTGGATCACATAGAAGCTCTTTCTGGCGCTGGGATAAGTCAGGTCCTTTATGCCCATAACTGGCAAAGTTGCGCTCGGTTCCCCCAGGCACACAACCAGCTGCCCGATACTCTTCAACATGAGGAAGCAGAGGTAGGGCTGACTCCTGAATACGCGCCTTGACCCCACTGCCTTCACAAACCTCAAGCAAGTGCCCGAGCAAGCCGAAACCTGTGACATCGGTCATGGCACTGACACAAGGCAGCTTGGCAAATGCGGCTCCCGGAAGATTAAGCTGACACATTGCATCCCGGGCAATATGAACGTGCTCATCAGCAATCTTTTTCTTCTTTTGAGCCGTCGTCAGGATGCCAATACCAAGCGGTTTGGTGAGATAGAGTTTGTCACCCACCCGGGCCTTATCATTCTGCTTTAGCCCTTCCAGAGGTACCCGCCCGGTCACAGCCAGGCCAAAAATGGGTTCCGGGGCATCAATACTATGACCTCCAGCAAGAGGAATTCCTGCCTCTTTACAGGCCTGACGACCACCATCCACAACAGCCCGAGCTACATCTGGCCCTAACTTGTTGACAGGCCAACCCAGAATCGCAATCGCCATCATGGGTGTGCCACCCATGGCGTAAACATCGCTGATGGCATTCGTAGCAGCAATACGTCCAAAATCAAACGGGTCATCAACAATCGGCATAAAGAAATCGGTGGTGCTGATCACACCTTCCCCATTTCCCATATCAAAAACAGCGGCGTCATCTTTCGAGGAATTACCAACAAGCAGATCTGGAAAATCTGGCATTTCAATGCCACTTTGAAGAATCTGATCCAGAATCTGGGGAGAGATTTTGCAGCCACAACCTGCACCATGGCTGTATTCGGTGAGTTTGATATCACTCATATCGAAGTTGTCCTCAAAAGCAGCCCTGTTCAATAGAGGGCAAAGCCCGGCACTTTAACCGGGCTCCTTCTTTATATAAAGACTCTTTACAGTGGTTTGGTTCCCACTGTCACAACTCGGGACATCCCCCACCAGCGGGCTGTTTTCTCCAAATACTGCTGGCGAGATTTTTCATAAAGATCTTCATCTATACCTAACTTGCCAACCAGCAATGGTTTCAGCTGAATCATTGAAAAATTCAGCACTTTACCTTCCTCATCGCCACCATGGTGATACGTTGAGTATGCACTGCTTCTCACCTCTTCCAGACCAATTTGCTCAAAGATCTTAGGGTTTTCATAGGCAGAGGTAAATGACATCAACTCGCGCTCATTCAGTATGTAGTACAACCTATCAGCCGTATGACTGACTTCAGGATTTTCAGAAAAGTTCTTGAAACGCCCCGGAAACATAGCCAGATCCTCAACAACAAGAATGCCTCCTGGCTTTAAAGCGCCTGCCAGCTTTTTGATAACAGCTTCTCTCTCCGGAATATGAAATATCACATCACGGGCAAACACCAGATCGTAAGCTTCTGCAGGAAGGGAATCATCAACAAGGTTTCGAACAAGAACCTGAACATTGGGATTGTCAATTTCCTGCAGAAAGTGAGCATCCATATCCAGAGCATCAATATGGCCCTCTAGCCCTACTTTATCGGCCAGCCAGCGTGTAACACCTCCATAACCAGCCCCGGCATCAAGGCAACGCCAGCCTTTTTGAATTTCCAGTTTTTCAAGACGCTCAAATGTTCCGGGGTTAGACATCGCTTCAAGATACTGAAGACGCTCTCTTGCTTTTTCCCATTTATTATCAAGCGTGTAGTGATCCTTACTGTCGGCATGAACTGAACAGGTCAGGAAAACGGCAAGCAGGAGGGATAATCCAAATCTCAAACGGTTACGAAAAGATGTCATTACTAGGCTCTTCATTATCAACATGGTGTTTATTGGAGCTGGAGTTTAGACAAGAGTTCTGACCACTGCTGTTAACATGGTGTCATTTTTTAATCGACTTCTTATTTTTTATCCGGCAGGTTTGTTACAAGTTTCTTTAGTTACGGATTACAGAAAATCTTTATAAAGCGAATAAATAAGAGACTTGACATGAAACAACAGCAACTTTCAAACAGCGTGGTAAATACGGTTTGAAACGCAGAAAAAACGAATGATAAATGAGGGCGGATTATATGATTACTACAGCCATTTTCCCCAACCGATATGTCCAGGGGGACAAGGCTCTTGAGGTTCTTGGGGAAGAAACGGCACGGTTAGGAAAAAACGCTCTCGTCCTACTTGATCCTTTTGTTCATGAACAGTATGGCGAACGGATTCGCCACATTCTCACTCGCAGCCTGAATTTCTCCACGACAATTTTTAATGGTGAATGCTGTGATGAGGAAATTGAGAGAATCTGTAACCTGGCTCGTGATAATGAAGCAAAAGTCATTGTCGGTGTTGGTGGCGGTAAGGTTCTTGACACCTCAAAAGCAGCTGCACATCTAACCAGCCACCCGGTTGTTATCGTACCAAGTATTGCTTCTACAGATGCACCCTGTAGTGCGCTCTCAGTCATATACACCTCAAGTGGTAACTTCGACCGTTATATGCTGCTTTCCAGAAACCCGGATGCGGTTATCGTTGACACTGACATTATTGCCAAAGCACCAACCCGCATGCTTGTTGCTGGTATGGGTGATGCTTTTGCAACCTGGTTTGAGGCCGATCACTGCCACAAGAATCAAAGTGGCAATATGACAGGACGGCAAGGGCCTATCTCTGCCTATGCGTTGGCGAAGCTGTGCCATGAAACTCTTCTGGAGTACGGCCCCATGGCTCTCGAAGCCTGCAAGGCCGGTGTTGTCACCCCGGCACTGGAACATATTGTCGAAGCGAACACACTGCTAAGCGGCATCGGCTTTGAAAGCGGCGGTCTGGCAGCAGCGCACGCCATTCACAATGGACTGACAGTTCTTCCCGATACCCACGGCGCTCTTCACGGCGAGAAAGTTGCCATCGGCATTCAGGCCATGATGTTCCTAAGTGATCAGGATCAGGCAACCGTGGATATGGTCTACGACTTCTGCCAGGCTGTTGGTCTACCTATTACCCTGAGAGAGATCGGCCTGAAGGATATTTCAGATACCGACCTTATGGCCGTGGCAGAAGCAGCCTGTGCAGAGGGTGAAACTATTCACAATGAGCCTTGTGAAATCAGCATGCGCAATGTGTTTGCAGCACTCAAAGTGGCTAATGCTGAAGGTTTACGCAGATTGTCCAAATAGACGTTCTTTTACTCAGAGTGCCTAGGGAGCGCTCTGAGTTATTTCTTTCCACTCCATACCCCTCTTGCAGCAACACCCAATAGCATTGACTGCTCTGTCAGGTATTTCCTGTCGTCAGTAGATACAAAGTCAGCCACCTCATGAATTTGAATGATGTTGCTTGTGGCTGCTGCAGCTTTCGAACTTGAAGAAATAACGGGCCTCATATCCAGGGCGACTTCCAGGTTGCCTGTATTTTTTGCTCGTCCTGCAAAGGCATTTCCGGCAGCAAAAAACTGTACCTGTATTAACGAAGGCCACTTAGAGAATTCTTTGCCTGATCTTTTTTGGTGTAGGTAAAGTGACACTTTTTTCGTACTGGTCCCTCTTCTTCCCCTATCCAGTCTGAACCAGAGAGGTACGCCTCCGGCCTGGAAAGAGCGAGAAGGAGCCAATCTCCCAGCGTGCCCTTTACCAAAGGCAGAACTGAATTTCTTTATCTCTAATACCTGACATCCATTGAAAGAGTGAAAAGCTACTTCGCACATCCTCTCACTCATAACATTTCTATATTGGGCTACTTTCGTTGTTCCACTGATGCATTCTTGGAGCCATGAGTTACATAAATCACTCACAATCCTGTCATATTCATTGTAAAACTCTGCCCAGGCTTCATAATCTATGGGCGCATCAGATTGTTTGTGCAATTCCAGATCATAATCAACCTCAACTATGCCTCTGGGTGTTCTGCCATTTTTTTGAAACTTCAGGCAAAGTTCTCCTAGCGAGGAGAAGAACTTTTCCTGTTTCACCTTAGCCAAAAGAATAGTTTTCAGGAGGCTCAGGTAGTTTTCCAAATCATCCTGCACAATGTGGTCAAATTCAGGATGATCAGGTTGCAATACATCATCCCTGTCATTATTGGTTAGATTTCGCTGCAGGTCTTGTAGGAATAGACCAACCATTTCTTCAGCAACACAATCCCTTTCCCCTGCTTGACTATCTACGCCTGAATCAATCAAACGTGTAACTATATCCTCATAATCTGTAAATGACATCTGCTTTGCTTCCTTAGAATCTGCATAAGTCAATACGGCCCTGTCGAAGTGATACATAAGGCTGAAATAAGGTGTCAGCCCTACCCCTCTGACAGTGCTTACAACTCCCAAGCATAAAACAAACACTAAAAAACTATTGCTCTTTACAAGTGCAGTGCAAAAGAATTTCTGCATCGGACTACCTACACCCTATAAGTGATGAAGCCACGGATTCTAGATCAAACCTGACAGGCAGCTTCTTTTCGTGGACTATTTCTTCCAATTTCAAGAGAATGAAGAAAATAATAAAAATGTGGAGCCAGTTTTGAACCAGCGATTTCAGTCCTTTGCCGAGTTTTATCCCTATTACCTGAACGAACACAGCAACCCTGTCTGCAGAAACCTGCACTATATAGGCAGCACACTTGTGCTGATTCTCCTTGCCTATAGTCTGATAACAGCTCAATACCGGCTGCTATTTCTCTTACCTGTTGTTGGCTACGGGTTTGCATGGGTTGGGCATTTTTTCTTTGAGAAGAACAAGCCTGCCACTTTCAAATATCCGCTCTACAGTTTTATGGGAGACTGGGTAATGCTTAAAGATTTCGTCATGAAACAGTTGGCAAAATAGCTCTCTATTTCTTGCCTTTGATCCCTGGCTTGATGCATTCAAGCTGGGGATTTCAATCATCTAGGCAAGTTTTCTGAAAAGTTTCTCCAAAATTTCGCCCAAAGAAAGTTTTTCCTTTCGGTTTTTACGATCACACCACTGTCAACAGATCGTAGATAAACATTCATTATCCCTACAAAACCAGTTTATCTCCCTCACATTACCTTGATAAACATCATGGAATAGCGGTCACTCACGATTTATAACTCACCAAATCGTCATTAATGTGCGCCAGCACTTACGAATAAAGCTATTGCCGCCTGCAACAAAGACTCCAGCCGGCAGGGAGAGCAATAGGGCATAACATTATGAATGTATATACAGCTTCGGATATTCGCGGCACCTGGTGCCCTCTGCTTTTGCAGATAAAAGAGCACAGCGTCCTCGACTACAGCTTTATTGACGAAGAGATCTCTCACATCAGTGCATCGGGCATTCATGGTGTCTACGCCAATGGCAGTACCGGAGAGTTCTATAACATTACCTTCAGTGAATACTGCCGTCTGATCGAGAGATTTGCTTCCGCATGCCAGCGACACGGCATTCCATACCAGATTGGTGCTAATCACGCCCACCCATTTGAAAGCCTTGAGCGGATAGCAGCCGCTGCTGACCAGGCTCCTGCTGCTATCCAGTTGATTCTTCCTGACTGGGTTCCTACTGACCGACGCGGTACCCTTCGCTTTTTAAAGGGTTGTGCAAAGAATGCCCGCGGGCACAGCCTGATTCTCTGTAATCCCCGTCATGCAAAAACCCAGCTGTCTCCAGAAGATTACCTGTGGCTGGCGGATGAAATTCCGGAGCTTGCCGGTATCAGTACCTGTGGTGGTGACGATGACTGGTATGAAAGCATGCAGGAGGTTATGGAGCGCCTGTCTGTCTTTGTTCCCGGCGAACATCTTGCCAGTGGGATGAAACGCGGTGCCCAGGGTTCCTACTCCAGCGTTGCGGCTATGAACCCCTGCGCAGCAGAATCCTGGAATGAATTGATTGAGAGCGATTTTGAAGCCGGTCTGGAACTGGAACAGCGAATCAAGCAGTTTATGAAAGAGTGCATCAATCCTTTCGTTACTGAACACAACCTCCCCTGGCATGCCTGCGATAAGTTTATGGCCGTTGCCAGCGGCTGGTGTGGTGATCTCCATCAAAGACTGCGCTGGCCCTATTCATGGGTTGATGATGAATATCTCGATCCCGTCCGGGAAAGAGGTGTTGAACTGATTCCTGAATTCTTTCAAAGGTTTGTCTGATCACATTCAGGCGACCTTTATAGTTGTTTGGGAGATGGTAAAAATCGCCCAAACAACTGTATCTTTTTCGATTTGATTTTGTAAAAAAAACAACAATCAAAGGATTCAGATCAAGCATTTTCCCAAGGCGAAAAGCGGGCCTGAGTTTTTTATTTTTTCCTGAATTGACATCACTACGACCACCTGTAGAATGCCCTCTGGGCAGAAGAAAGTCAGATATTTATTATTAGCTTTTCGAAGTTATCTCGTTGTACCTCGTCTTGTAATTTATAAGTAATTGCGACATTTCCTGCCAAACCTGCTTTATCTTTTAAAGCAAATTACTCAATTAAATTATGGGATATCTATCATGTCCGAAACTGTAAACGGCACTGTTAAGTGGTTCAACGAATCCAAGGGTTTTGGTTTTATCGAGCAGGAAAACGGTTCTGACGTTTTCGCTCACTTCCGTAACATCACCGGTTCCGGTTTCCGTACTCTGGTTGAAGGCCAGAAAGTACAGTTCATCGTAACTGAAGGCCAAAAAGGTCTGCAGGCTGAGAACATTGTTGTCCTGTAATTAGGCACACTGTTTGTCCTGCCGTTCTTTTCGCAACCACTCTTTTCTGACAGGCCGCGAAAAGAATGACTGAGAAAAAAGGGAGCACTTGCTATTGCTCCCTTTTTTATTTCATTCTTCATCTTTAATTCTCTCACCTACCAGAATGCCAGTGACAAAATGCTGGTAAAAAGCACAACCGCCCGCGAAATACGTACAATCCGCACGACTGATTTTGTCAGAGGATATTGTTCCTGTCATATCTATCCCACATAAAAAGCATCCTCTCCTTTTGCGACAGCAACAGCAACAGCAACAGCAACAGCAACAGCAACAGCAACAGCAACAGCAACAGCAACAGCAACAGCAACAGCAACAGCAACAGCAACAGCAACAGCAACAGCAAATACTAATGTATATTAAATATTTTCAGAGTTGTTTTCTGAAAATATATTGATTTTCAGCATCTTGTATGTCGCAACCTCTATCAGTAAAGTCTGCCTCCATAATGAGACACATCTCTTCACGATCCTGCTTTACAGGAGACAGATATTTCCATGAGTAAAATCCTTGCCTCTCGCGTTCTTCTCGCCTTAATCAGTGGCCTGGTAATTAGCGGCCTTATTCAGGCCGTTGCTGCTCCTGGTGGTCTGCTGCAAACCTATCTGGTCGAGAACACAATGGGCACGGTTGGCACTCTGTTTGTCTCCATGATCAAACTGGTTGTTGTACCTCTGATCTTTATCTCCATAGTCAATGCAGTCTGCACTCTGGAAGATGTCAGCCAGTTTGGCCGGCTGGGCTTTAAAACTGTCAGCCTTTATCTGATAACACCGTAATCGCTATTGCCACAGCTATTGGCCTGACTCTGGTGATCGAGCCGGGTTCCGGTACCAACCTTGGACTGGCTGATGCAGGCATTGCTCTAAGCCTGAAAGAACCACCCTCCTTGCTGACAATGGTTGTTGGTATTGTTCCAGCCAATCCATTCAAGGCATTTGTTGCCGGTAATATTCTGCAGATTCTCTTTATGGCCATCATGACAGGTGTTGCCATCAAGAAACTGGAAAATCACGACACTCACAGTGCCAGCAAAGCCTTTGCGGTTGCCAACAACCTGATGATGAAGCTGACCACCATGATCATGTCCCTGGCTCCGGTTGGCGTATTTGCCCTAACCGCCAGGATGGCAGCCACTCTGGATATCAACAGTATTCTGAGTGTGATGTCCTATGTTGGAACCGGCGTTATTGTCATGATGATCTGGCTGTTCCTGTTCTACCCAGCCATGATTTTCCTGACCACCGGCCGCAGCCCCGTCGACTTCCTGCAGAAGACCCGCGAGCAGATTGTGTTTGCCCTGTCCACTGCCAGCTCCAACGCAAGAGAAGGGACTCTGCTCAAAGCACCCTCGACCAAACTTCAACAACGCCTTGCGACCTTAGTTGTAAAACAGGCCAATAGACTTAGACCATGGTTTTAAAGACCCAAAAAGGGTGTTTTTTATACATATACTTATCCCAAACAATGATTATTATGTTCAGGGAGAGAGCCATGCAGAATATTATTGATCAAAGTCAGGGACCAGTGATCCCCATAACTATTGAGGAAGACAGGAGTACAGTAAAAGAAACTGGCAAGACGCCTGAATTCAACCTTCGCAAAGTTTCTTCAAGCAGTACTGACTCCAGTGACTCTGCATATAGTTCAGGCAGGGAAAATGGAGATGACTCAGCCGCAAGCTTCCCCAGAACTTCCGGAGTTTCCTTAACAGCTCCACACCGCAAGCGTCGCAGTGGTTTATCAAACTTTGATGCTCCTGTAGGACCGGAGAAAACCTCAGAAGAACTCATGATAGACAGTATGGTCTGGGGAGTTGAAGAAGTTGCAGCTGATAAAAAGCAAGGACTGCCCAAAAAGTATATTGAAGACTTTATTTTGGCTGTTGATGAAAGGGGCAACCCTTTTGCAATCCGTCCTGTCGATGCACTGTGTAAAAGGCCTATCCTGGAAGGCAACCCGACCAAACCATTTCCAATCAAAGGAAAGAGTTCCAGCTGGGGACTTCAGCAAAGTTTTATTTGTATTGATCAGCACTACAGTAAACTTCATGGTGAAGATGAAGCGCTTGTTGATAAATACAATAAAGAAGTCGCCGGCATCAGTTCTGTGCATGCCATCCCATCGCAGTTAAAGATAAGTACTGCTCGGATTGAAGAACTGGAGACAATCAATTCAGGGCATTTTGAAAGGCTTGAAACGATCAAAGATAAAGCTGGAAATCCCTGCCAGATTAAGTTCAAGGTTTTTGCCAATGACTGGACAGAGTTCACTCAGGTGGCAGAACTGAACAAAGATGGATACTGGTATATTTTCAATGTTGTAGATGGCAAAAAAGAACCCCTGAATGTTCTGTGCCACCCTGAAAAGAAACTTCCAATTACTGCTGATGCAGATCCCCTGTTTGAAGCATTCCCTCGTGAAGAACTGGATCTTGGTGGAAAAGACCGACTTCCTGTCCCACTTATTGCCCCTGGGTCTGTATACGGACGCCTTGATAAATATGAACGCCGTGCAAGTCGCCGAAGAAGCTCAAACTACGGGCCATTAACACAAGAAGAGGCTTTTCAGGAGCGTCGAAGAGAAACCCATATCGCCAAGCTACGCCGCGAATCTAAACTCAATAAGTTCCTTGAGCCCGAAATTCAGGATATCGGTAATGTATCCCCCCGCACCTATGACATGATCAGGCATTACGGAAAGTCAGAAGTCAGTGCCATCAATCGTGATAACCCGTTGGTTCATCATAATACCGATTGCACAAGCCCATTCAGTAAGCTGGAAGATAACTTCCCTGCCACAATCTATTTTCCGCGCAAGGTTATCGAAGCTATTCCAGCCTTTAAGCGCAAGAATGAGCAGGTGGTGACTGTCTATAACAAAGAGCAGTTGAAACTGATTATTCAGCTTCTTGTAGACAATAACTATTACATGTTTATCAACCCAATGTGGGGGGATCTGGCAGATATCCGGCCAAAGTGGTTTACTGAAAATCGAGCAGTTCTTGAAGCTAAAATGCCGTTCGTGAAGCAAAGGTTGAATCTGCTGCAGCACGATTACGACAAAAAGCAGGCGAATAAAAAGGTATCAGTGACACAAAGGAGAGTCCGCAAGCATGCAGTTTGGGACTGCGGAACTCAATATGCAAGAGCGGTGAGAAAGTTTAGTCAGGTTGGATCATTGATTAAACAATTTGAATTGGGAACTGTTGCTGTTTATTAAGATTAAGATCAGAGGTCACTCTTCGTACTCGTGCATCCCGGCATGAAGAGTGGCTTTCCACTCCATCTGAATTGTCGGTATATGCTCCCAACTCCCCAAAGCATATTTCAACTCATATCACCCTAAATCATTACAAAAGTGCTCAAACTCAAATCAATTTACGTGATTCACCACAATACAACACCACATTCTTAGGTGTTAGCATCCGCCTCGACTGCAATTCACTTAATTGGCTTCGGGTCACCAATGAACAAAAGTTATTCATTTGCTTACAAACTGGCAGGTTGCACCCTGTCCGGTTTGCTCATCTCCACTGCCACAATGGCGGCATCTGTTGATCTCAGGGTTGTTGAAACAACTGATATCCACTCCAACGTACTTGATTACGATTTCTACAAGGGCAAGCCCACTACCCGCTTTGGCCTGGTTCGTGCCGCTTCCCTCGTCAAGCAGGCTCGTGCAGAAGTCACCAACAGTGTTCTGGTTGACAATGGCGACCTGATTCAGGGTTCACCAATGGGTGACTGGCGTGCGGCTGAAGGCCTGAAAAAGGGCGAAGTGCACCCAACTCATAAAGTGATGAACTCGATGAATTACGATGTAGGCAACATCGGTAACCATGAATTCAATTACGGTCTGGAATACCTGCAGAATGCTATTGCCGGTGCCGACTTCCCGTACATCAATGCCAACGTCCATATGGCCGGCACAGGTAAGCCCCTTGTGCAGCCATACATCATCAAGGACGTTTCCGTAAAAGACAAAGACGGTAAGATGCAGACCATCCAGGTCGGCTTTATCGGTTTTGTTCCTCCCCAGATCATGCAGTGGGACCGTAAGAACCTGGATGGTAAAGTGACTGTGACTGACATCACCGCTACTGCCCGCCAGCTGGTTCCTGAAATGCGAGCCAAGGGTGCAGATGTTGTTATTGCTATCCCACACTCCGGTCTGAGTTCCGAGCCTTACAAGGCCATGGCGGAAAACTCAACTTATTACCTCTCCCAGGTTTCCGGCATCGACGCCATTATGTTTGGTCACAGCCACAGCGTATTCCCGGGCAAAGAGTTTGCTGATATTCCAGGCGTAGATCTGGAGAAAGGCACCATCAACGGCGTTGCTTCTGTCATGCCTGGCCGCTGGGGCAGCCATGTCGGTGTTGTTGACCTGACTCTGGAAGGCAGCGGTAATGACTGGAAAGTTGTAAACGGTGTTTCTGAAGCACGTGCCATTGCCAAGAAAGATGGTACTGCACTGGTTGAAGCCGATGCAGGCCTGGCCAAACTGGTCGAAGAAGATCGTGTGGCTACCAGCGATTTTGTTAACCGTCCTATCGGTAAGTCCAGCGATGTGATGTACAGCTTCCTGGCGCTGGTACAGGACGATCCAACTGTTCAGATCGTCAACATGGCTCAGAAGGCTTACGTTGAGAAGTTCATCCAGGGCGACCCTGATCTGGCCGATCTGCCTGTTCTGGCTGCTGCGGCACCATTCAAAGCCGGTGGCCGCAAGAATGACCCAACCAACTTCACTGAAGTGGAATCCGGCACTCTGACCTTCAAGAATGCTGCTGACCTGTACCTCTACCCCAACACTCTGGTTGCTCTGAAGGTAACCGGTGTTGACGTTCGTGAATGGCTGGAGCGTTCCGCTGGTCAGTTCAAACAAATCAAGCTGAACACCACCGAGAAGCAGGATCTGCTGGACTGGGATAACTTCCGTACTTACAACTTCGACGTTATTGAAGGCGTAAGCTACGAGATTGATATCACCCAGCCTGCCCGTTACGACCGTAAAGGTAATCTGGTTAACGCAGACTCTCACCGCATCAAGAACCTGACCTACAAGGGCCAGCCAATTGCTGATGACAAGCAGTTCCTGCTGGCAACCAACAACTACCGTGCATTCGGTGGTGGCCACTTCCCAGGTGCTGGTCAGGAAAATATTGCTTTCGCAGCTCCTGATGAAACGCGTTCAATTCTGGCGAACTACATCTCCGAAACCAGCAAGGTTAACGGCGAGGTTAAGCCAACTGCTGACAACAACTGGCGTTTCACTCCTCTGGATACCGATACCCAGCTGAACATCGTATTTGAAACCGCCTCTTCTGAAAAAGCAGCGAAGTTTATTGAGCAGCGTTCTCAGTACCCGGTTAAGAAAGTTGGAACAGATGTAAATGGCTTTGCTCTGTATCAGATTACTCTGACCAAGTAATATCTTAACCCTTCAGTGAAAAGCCGGAGCATCGATTGATTCTTTGCTCCTGCTTTTTATTTGGCTTAATTAAAGACTCTTTCCGATAATGGTGTTGCCACTGGGGGCGGGGGCTGCGCCATGACACCGCTGAGTCCGTGTGCCTGGTTTCAAGCAACTGTCCAGCATCATGCTGTGCATCATAGTGGCTCTAATCGCTTCCAGCGCAAAATTCGGTGAACTGACTGAAGCTTCTGTCTATATTGTTGCTGGCTTTATGATTCTGGCAATCCATGCCGTAGGCATGCTACTGGCCAAGCTCTTCAAGATTGATCTGTTTACCTGCTGCATTGCCAGCTGTGCCACTGTTCCATTCCAGTTGTCCAAGTTGATTGTACATCTGTACCATTACACTATCTCCATTAAAATCGAAGAGAGCATATCCATTCATAACACGCTTTTCTTGTGCTATATCAGGATCAGGCAGTGGAGTATGAGCGTAATAAGTAACTTGTGGAATAAAAGAACCATCGGCCTGAAGTAGTTGGGAAGCCACACCAACAGGAATTGCACCATGCCCAAAACAAAACGCCTTTGTGTTACCGGCTGCTGAAAAACTGGAATAGGCAGTTCCTATGTGTTTATGCCCCCAAACCCAATAGTCAGGATCTCGTCCCAGAGCCTTTACCACCTGAGACCAGATTGGCATTCGTTCCTTACCATCAAGACTCAGTGCATTGTGATGAGTGAGTATCATGACTTTCTTCCCATCAGCACCAACTTGTTGAAGCAGTGTAATCTGATTCTGGCCTATGTATCCAACTTCAAACAGTGTGCTCGGATTATCACGGGCACTATCAAGCCCAACGATATTCCAGTACCGGGTTTTAATCACGAATATACTGGTTCCCCCTTGAGCAGCAAAAGTGGGAGAAGCCAGTGTTTGATGAACCAGCCCATTTTCACCGTCATACATTCCATGGTTTGACCCCAGGGCAAAAGAGTATTGTGTGCGAGGATCCCACAAATCACTGAAATGGGTCGCTTCTTCCCCAGGAGCACCTGCAACTGTTGTATTTGTTCCTGCGTAGTACTCATCCCCCAGGTGAACGGCAATATCGGCTCTATGTCTCTGTATTGATGCCATCACCTGTTTAGCCGGACAATCTTTCGCTCCATCTTGCCAGTAGCCAGTTCCCCAATCTCCGTTCATAATAACTGTGAACTTGTCCCACAAGCTTAAATCAATTGGTTGATGTGGTGGCATTTCTGCTTTTTTTATCAACCCGGTTTTCACCGCAATGTAATAAAATAAGCTTGTAGTCCAGCCAGGGTCGAACTGGGCATACTTTGTAAAAGTGAACAAGGAGCCATCTTTGCCAACCCAGCCTGAGAACGGAATACCTTCAAGCAGCTTATCTACAGCCTGATCATCAAGAGTGGTTCGGGGCATCCCCAGAATATTTTGCATCGTAGCAACAGTATTCGAAGGCAACGAGTTCAATATATAAAGTGAGAGCCCACTCTCCGGTAAATCAAATGATGTGTCACAACCTTTACTGGAAAAGAATTGAACCAGTGTCTTCTCTTCAAGCTGTAATTCCTGCCAGAAGGCGGCCAAGTCTTCTTGAGCATCTTGAGTCAAAGGAGTACAACTCAACATAGCCAACAGTTTACTGAGGAATAAAACATGCTCTCCATCAAGGTCAGGGCGAAGCAATAAACTTGGTAAAAAAAACGGCCGTGGAATAAGGCTTTGGAAGTCTTTATGCTCACTGAGTATTGGTTGCCGCTGGAAACAACTGGATAATTTCCCAACCAGCGCACAGAGATTTCCCATACACCCACTTTCGCAGCAACCCTGACTAGCCCCTCTCCCCAAGCAATGAGGACATACCATGCCTTTCACCAGAGATTGGTTTGTCAGTGGAAAGCTTGCCAAGGGTTCTTGAACTATGGCTTCACCTGCATCATGGTTTCCCCCTATCTGCAAAGGTACAGATGATTTAGATGCTGATTTCCCTCCATCAATACCGCCGAATGCCCGTAAAGCTCCCCCCGCTAAAACAACCAAGGCAAAAAAGAATCCGCTAAATACGCCCCACTGTTTTCCCGGACAGCAGGCTCCTCCGATACAATTAAACATATCATCACTACCAACAGCCATGCATGAAGGGAGCGTATGAAAGAATATAAATTATGCCAAGGAGAGGCCGGATGAGTTCAGGAACATTATTTCATAAACACGACATCTGTCGTAACTTTTTCGGTATGTACAGTATCAACCCGGACATCTGATAAACTGCCTCGAATTTCACAAGGGTCAAGTGAAAACGAGAGCATGTTTGTAAATGTTCGGGGTGAACGGCCCAATATTATTAGTGCTGAGTGCGCTGACGCAATGCTTCAAACAGGCAGATACCTGTCGCCACAGAGACATTCAGGCTGCTGACACTTCCCACCATGGGGATATGAACAAGAGCATCACAGTGCTCACGGGTCAGACGGCGCAGACCTTTCCCTTCAGCTCCCATCACAATAGACAGTGGACCAACCAGGTCTGTCGTATAGATATTACTGCTGGCTTCACCTGCTGCACCAATCAACCAGATTCCACGCTCCTGCAGCTCACGCATAGTGCGGGCCAGGTTGGTTACAGTAATCAGTGGAACAGTTTCTGCTGCACCACAGGCCACTTTACGCGCTACAGAGTTCAGCGGTGCAGACTTATCGCGGGCAACAATAACAGCATGCACACCAGCCGCATCGGCAGAGCGCATACAGGCTCCCAGGTTATGGGGATCTGTCACGCTATCCAGAATTAACAGGAATGGCGGCTGATCCAGGTTATCCAGCAAGGAATAAAGATCATTCTCACGGTACACCTTGGCGGCACGAACCAGTGCCAGAACCCCTTGGTGAACACCATCAACTTTGCGCTCAATCCGGTCACGGTCAACAAACTTCACCGGAATACCGGTTTCACGAGCTTCCTCGATCAGCTTTTCCAGGCGACCACCGCGACGCCCCTTTTGAAACCAGATTTCCATAATCTGGTCAGGATGACTTTCCAGAAGCGCCTGAACTGCGTGAACACCAAAGGAAATATCGTTGTCTGTCATTGATTCTCTCCACCCTGACGGCTGCTTTTGTCAGTGCCGGGGCTTCACATCGAAATACTTTTTACCTTGAAGTGCTTTCGCACTTTCCGCTCAAGACTTTTTGCTTGGCTCAGGGCTGTTTGCTTAGCTCAAGGCTGTTTATTTAATAGGACGCTTTCTTGGAGTACGTCCAGATTTTGAAGAGGGTTTAGCTTTGGCTGAAGTCGCAGACTTTCTGGCCGCTTTCTTCTTGCCGGAAGCACGCTTGGCTTTATCCTTGCGCACTTTCTTTCCTTTGTCTTTGACCTTCTTACTTTTGTTGCCAAAAGGACTTTCAGAATCAGTTGCGGCTCTTGAGCGACGCTGGGGGCGATTCTCCCATGAATCTTCGCTGGGCTCACCTGCATCTCTGTTTGGACGAGGTTTACGGCCAGTAGCCCGACGAGCCTGGGCTCTGTCTTTGAGGCTGTCACCTTTCTTGCCTGCAAACTTCCTGCGCCCCTTACGACTGGCCATGGATGCACCCACCATCTCAAAATCGATGGTTTTTTCATCCAGATCAACCCGCGCAACCTGCACAGTCATCTGATCACCCAGCTGGAAACGGGTTGCTGTGCGCTCGCCCATCAGGCGTTGATGGCTGGGTTCAAAGTGATAGTAATCACCGGGAAGGGTACTGATATGAACCAGACCAGTGACAAAGATATCAGTCAGTTCAACAAACAGGCCAAAACCAGTCACGGTTGCAATAACACCGTCGTAGACTTCACCAATATGACTCTGCATATACTCGCATTTCAGCCAGTCGGTCACATCACGGGTAGCATCATCAGCCCGACGCTCAGTCAGGGAACAGTGCTCTCCCAGTGCAATCATGGCTTCAAGGTCATAAGGGAATATCGCTTTCTGCGACAGTGGTTTAGCACCATCAACCCGCTCGACATGTTTACTCTTTCTGTCGGAGCGAATGACATGCCGGATAGCCCGGTGCACCAGCAGATCAGGGTAACGGCGAATTGGTGACGTAAAGTGCGCGTAAGCAGAAAATGCCAGACCGAAGTGCCCGATATTTTCCGGGTCATAAACCGCCTGACTCAATGAGCGCAGCATCATCACCTGGATAACATGGGCATCAGGACGATCTTCAATCGCAGACAGCAATTGCTGATAGTCCTTCGGCGTGGGCTTGCTGCGACCAGGTAAGGTCAACCCCAGCTCACCAAGAAAACCTGTCAGATTTTCAAGCTTCTTATCCGTAGGGCCTTCGTGGATGCGATACAGGGCAGGCAGCTCATGTTTTTCCAGGAATCGTGCTGTCGCGACGTTAGCGCACAACATGCATTCTTCGATCAGCTTGTGAGCATCATTGCGCACTGTCGGCACAATACTCTCAATCTTGCGATTGGAATCGAAGAGAATCCGGGTTTCCGTGGTTTCAAAATCAATGGCACCACGCAGCTCACGACTCGCCCGTAACACACCGTACAACTTGTACAGTTCATCAAGGTGTGGAACCAACTCTGCATATTCTTTGCGAAGCGCCTGACCTTCTTCCTCTTCAGTCTTCTGCAACATGGTGCCTACCTTGGTGTAAGTCAGGCGGGCATGGGACTGAATCAGGCCTTCATAAAACTTGTAACCACTTAACTTGCCTTTGGCGCTCACGGTCATTTCACAGACCATGGCCAGCCGGTCAACATGAGGGTTCAGAGAGCACAGTCCGTTAGACAGCACTTCCGGCAGCATCGGAATAACATTGCCAGGAAAATACACCGAGTTGCCACGAATATGTGCTTCTTTATCAAGAGCTGAACCGGGCTGCACATAATGGGAAACGTCAGCAATGGCGACATACAGACGCCAACCACCAGAACGTTTCTTTTCGGCAAACACGGCATCATCAAAATCACGGGCATCTTCACCGTCGATGGTGACGAAAGGCACATGGCGCAGATCAATCCGATGCGCTTTATCTTCTTCAGAAACCTCAGGTTTGATGCGTTTTGCCGCACTTAGAACCTGTTTTGGCCATTCGTGAGGAATATCATGGCTGCGCAGGGCGATTTCAATTTCCATCCCGGCATCCATTCGGTCGCCAAGGATTTCACGAATCACACCAATAGCCAGATGACGGCGGGTTGGGTACTCCTTGATATTTACCAGCACCACCTGCCCTTCACAGGGCATCAGTGAGCCAGGCTCGATAACCACATCATTGGTCATCCGTTTACTTTCTGGAGAAATGAAACCCAAACCGTCTTCTTCAAAATAACGGCCAACAACGGTCGTTACACTACGTTCCAGAATATCGACAACTGAACAGTAGCGACGGCCTCTCTGGTCAACATCGGTCTCCCGAACGACTACGCGATCACCATCAAACAGCTCTTTCATTTGTCGAGCCGTCAGAAACAGATCATCGCTGCCATCATTGGGGAGAACAAAGCCAAAACCGTCACGGTGGCCCTGTACAGTGCCAACCACCAGATCCATTTTATCTACCAGGCCAAAGGCACCTTTGCGGGTCTGAAGCAGCTGTCCATCCCGTACCATGGCGATCAGCCGACGCCGCAGCCCTTCCTGCTCATCCTCATCCGTCAGGCCAAACTCATCAACGAGCACTTCGTACCGGGCCGGTGCTCCGCGTTTTTCCAGATGTTGGGAGATAAGGGTTCTGCTGGGTACAGGATTTTCATATTTACTGGCCTCAAGGCCAGCATCGGGGTCTTCAGACCTCCAGGATTCAGACATGTTTGTCCCTAATAGATCATTAAGTTCCCAATTATACGCATCACAGGCGTTTCAAGCGATGCAGAGAACCTATTCCATGTGATTTTGTCAGTTATTCTAACAGCCTTCTCAGTTAACTTTTCTCCACCATATGGGTCAAAAGTCATGCTGGTATCGAAACTCACGAACTGATGGAGGTGCCCTATGCTGGCCAGTTCATCTCAAACGACTCCCTCTCAGGGAGCCTACCCTGTTGCTGCAGTAGTGGAATATGCAGGACAACCGAAAAAAACAGACAATTGTACAACCATGGCCCCATTTCGCTGTCTGGCGAGAATTTGTACTAATGCTTCAAATTCCGTTGGTGTTTTGTCTCGCAGAGTTGATCGTTTTTTTGAACGTCGCCGTCAGGTGATCGAAAAAGAAATCGTTCAGCCTCAAATCAGACATTCTCGTAGATATGCGAAAAAAGCTGCAAATGCATCTTCTCCAAAACGTCTACGATATGCCCTGAGAATGCTGAAGCGCCCTCCTGCCAGAACCTGGGGAGATACACTCAAAAGCGCTCAAGTCACTCTGCTCAGGGCTGGGCAGTGTTTGTGTAATCTTGCTCTTGGTGAAATCAAACAATCTATTAATGATCCAACGGATCTTTATGACCACTACGCCTTAAGTGGTCATCAGGTGCTTCCCGATCATTTCTATAATGCCGTTAACGCTTCAAGGGCAAACTGTGTGGTCTTTGGAGAAGGTGGAATGGGAGTATTACCTTGCGAATCACCTGAGCAAATTATGAAATCAAAGACCCGCTTTGGCGTTCTGCAAGTAATCTACGGTTTTTTCTTTTAGGAGTTTAGAAGCTGTCTAGCGGAATCAAAAGAGGCGACATCTATCCTGACACAGGGGGCCTCCGGCTACCCGATTTATTTATACTTGCTAGATTGTTAGCTATTTAACGAAAAAAACATGTACATATTTTAAATTTATCCTGTCGAAATTAACAATCATTTCATACTGGGGATCTTGTCATGGCTATACAAAAAACCTTAGGAGGAGGAGCTTGCCTTGCCTCTGGCACAGAGACTTCTACTATAAAAAAAAATTGCTTTCATGGTTTTACAGTTTCTGCTGCTCTTCCTCCTACAAAAAAACTATTCCAGTTTGGAAAAATGCTTGGGAGGGGTGCTTATGGAAGCGTTTATCAGGCTAAATGCCAGAATGGTTGTGAAATTGCGATCAAAGAAGTAGCAGTAGATTCATTGAAATTTGAGATGTTCGCTAAGAAGCAATTAGAATGCTTACAACATTTAAAGAATAATCCTAAACATAATTTGATATGTTTTTTTGGTTTTTTTAATGAAGGTAGACACAGATATTTTGTTTTTGAGAAAGGAGGTGATAACCTTGCTCAACTTATATCGAAAAAAATTAATTTTTTAACAGTAGAAGATTTTAATGAAATTTCTCACCAGTTGTTTGCAGCAGCTCAACAGTTACACCAACTGAAAATACAATACGGGGGTGATTATAAATTTGAAAATATGGTGTTTTTTGAGAAGGAAAGAGTTATAAAGCTGATAGACTTTGAGAATTCACATACGGAAGAAAAAGACAGGCCTAGTGACACTACGAAAGTTCTTCATAGAGTCTCTTTTGAGTTAATAAACTTACAGCTTAAAATTTTGCATAAATGCAATAATTTTAATTACTTGGAAAGTAGTTATAAGTTGATTACGTATAGCTGTGATGATGACTGTGACATGAAAATGCTTGAATTACGATCAGATCAAGATATATGGCTTTCTGATATTCCAGATAGAACACGAGACTTTTTAATAAAATGCTTTTCTAAAGATAAGAAAATTCTGGAAGAATTATTGGAAAAGGAGACACCTTTTTATCCTAGAAGTAGCCTGGATGTTTTTGCTGAGTAATTGTATACATAACGAATGATATGGCTGGATTCAAGCAATAAGTGCCTTATCCTGTCGTTGAGACACGCTCTGAGTCAGCAATTCCCGCTGAATAATTAATTCCCTA
>NZ_JAMFLX010000021.1 GCF_023502345.1 Parendozoicomonas callyspongiae | reverse complement strand
CTTACCCATCTGTTGGTATATTTTCAGGCATTAACACTTACCATTGCGTAACCACATTAGAGCTACAGTTTCCAGATCACTCGCGCGTGAAAGGAAGTCAGCTCACTGAAATACACACAAGTACAAAACAATGGGACATCTGGTGACTAGCTGTTAGCCTATATAACGAAATTGTCTTGCTCGAAATATAGTTAACGTATACATTTACCCTCATGAGAGTCTGATGCCTGAGTTGGAAGAGTTTTATGTGGGAGAGCGTTTCACAGTGCTCCTCACAAGGGATGGAAAAACAAGCTGGGAAGAACTCGTCAAAACCTATGGCCAAACCAACAAGAAAGGCATTGCGGCTCTGCTTGTACGAATCAGAAAATATGCAGATAAAGGTGTCCTGCACACACCAGACCAATTGAACAACGAAGGTGACGGCTTCTGGGCCATCAAAACCAAATGCGGCTTCAGGTTCTACTGGTGGTTCGATGCAGGGCAAAAGATGATCGGCAGCCACTTTATATTGAAAAAAAGACAAAAGCTGGCCCCTGCCGACTCCAGGCGAATGCACGCCAATCGCTCGAAGTATGACGCAGACAAGTAAAGGGTGATGATATGAGTATTCTGGACCAATGGCTGGAAGAGTCAGCCGACAATCAAATTGTCCTTGATGAAGAATCCCTGATCCTCGAGATTGCTGAACAGTTCTGGCAGCAACTCTCTGAAAGTGACACCAGCAAAGCTGAGTTGGCTCGTCGTATGGGCATCAGTAAAGCTCGTGTGAGCAAGCTGCTTGATGGCAGCAACAACCTCACACTCCGAAAAATTGCCAACATGGCCACAGCACTCAAACTGAATGTTAACTTCACCCTGGAGCCTGCCGAGAGCAACGAAGGTGAAACCTGGGAACAGGAGAGAGTTGTTAGTTCTTCAGGCTGCAAAATTTATAAGTTTCCAAAACCATCATCCCAAGGCTGGGACGATACCCTTGAAATAGCATTATGAACAAAGAATTACTGAAAGAAGCGGCAGACCACCTCAGCCTTTTTACAATCAACCTTGAATCTGAAAAAGTTCAGACAGCAAAAGATGTGTGTCCAGAGTTCCAGCAATACGCTGAACTGGCCATTCAAATGAGAAACGATCCTGTCAGCGCCGGAACCCTTGCTGTTTTATCAGAACAGGGTGAACAAGAGGTATTGGTTTATAAACATGCCATGGCTATGCGAGTGGTCAATGAACATGAAGCCGATGAAGATGGTCAACCGCAAATTCTGCTTGAGATTCAAACAACCTACCGTGTGAGCTACTCAATCAAAGATGGCTTACCTTCTCAAGAAGCCATGGCTGAGTTCGCCCTTCACAATGTCCCCCACCATATCTGGCCATTCTGGAGAGAACAGGTAAACGCTACCGTGTTGAAGGCTGGCCTTCCCTCTGTTGTTATTCCCATGCGTCATTACAAGGCTTCTGAATAGGGTGTGTTCAGCGCCCTGTATTCAATTATTTCAACCTTCACATTGAAGAGATAAATATGCGCAAAGAACTTGCCAGAAAATCGGCACTTCTAATCGCCCTTATAATGATTTTTCCAGTTATCGCAAGGTGGGGTTGGATGGCTCCAAGCTGGCGGCGCTGATCAATACCATCAACAATATCGAGACGCTGGCCAGCGCTGCTCATGCTCGTCCAAAATGTAATGCCAGGTGCTGTAAACCGATGGGTCACCTTCAGTAATTATTTAGGGCGGAGATGCTAAAGGAGGAAGTTTGACTGGCCCCAGATATCAGGAGCCAGTCTTCGCAAGGCTATAACCCTTTAACAACCTGCTGTACGCTTTCCTTAGCATCGCCAAACAGCATACGAGTGTTGTCTTTGAAGAACAGTGGATTCTCAACACCGGCGTAACCGGAAGCCAGGGAACGTTTCAGCACGATAACCTGACCAGCTTCCCAAACTCTCAGAACAGGCATACCTGCGATTGGAGAGTCAGGTCTTTCCAGTGCATCCGGGTTAACTGTGTCATTGGCACCGATAACCAGAACCATATCAGTATCGGCAAAGTCATCGTTCAACTCGTCCATTTCCAGAACGATGTCGTACGGTACATCAGCTTCCGCCAGCAGTACGTTCATATGTCCAGGCAGACGACCGGCAACCGGATGGATACCAAAACGAACGTTGCAGCCTTTCTTCTGCAGATTCTCGACCAGCTCTTTAACGGCACCCTGAGCATGGGCAACAGCCATACCGTATCCTGGAACGATAATCACGCTTTTGGCATTGGCCAGATCATCGGCAACATCTGTTGCAGAAACCTCAACAGCCTCACCCTGTTCAACACCTTCACCTGCAGCAGGGCTGGAACCATCGGTACCAAAGCCGCCCATAATCACTGATATAAAGGAGCGATTCATACCCTGGCACATGATGTAACTCAGGATGGCACCGGAAGAACCAACCAAGGCACCAACAACGATCAGCAGATCATTGCCCAGCATAAAGCCGGTTGCTGCCGCTGCCCAACCGGAGTAGCTGTTCAGCATGGAAACAACCACCGGCATATCTGCCCCACCAATCGCTGCCACCAGGTGAACACCCAGCGCCAGAGCAATCAGAGTCATAACCACCAGCATAAAGGTGGACAGACCTGTGTGCGGGTTACCGGCAAAGTAAGTCATCATCCAGAAGCAGATCACCAGCGCAGCAGCATTCAGTCCATGACGGAATGGCAGCATCAGCGGCTTACCGGAAATCTGGCCATTAAGCTTACCCCAGGCCAGCAGAGAGCCGGTCAAAGTAATGGCTCCGATAAAGATACCAAGATAGATCTCAACCAGATGAATAGTCAGTTCAGCTCCGACCAGAGCATGAGAGCTATCGTCGATATAACCTGCCCAGCTGATCAGCACAGCGGCCAAGCCAACAAAGCTGTGCAGCAGTGCCACCAACTGGGGCATCTCTGTCATTTCAACAGCTTTGGCCTTTTGAGCACCGATATAACCACCCACACCAACAGCCACAATCAGCATGACATAGCTGGTAACAGCGCTACTGGCCATGGTCGCCAGCACAGCAATCGCCATACCGGCTATGCCGTAATAGTTGCCACCCTTGGCAGTTTCGTGGGAACTCAGCCCCTTAAGGCTGAGAATAAAAAATACAGCGGCCAACATGTAGGCCATGTAAACAACACCGTCCATTTCTGTACTCTCCTAACAGCTATCAAGTTAACGGCGGAACATGGCCAACATGCGACGGGTAACCAGGAAGCCCCCGACAATATTTATGCTGGCAAGAAGAATGGCAAAGAACGCCAATACCGAGATTAACCAGGAACCACTGCTTATCTGCAGCAGCGCCCCCACAATAATGATGCCCGATATCGCGTTGGTCACACTCATCAGCGGTGTATGCAGCGAGTGAGACACATTCCAGATAACCTGCCAGCCGATAAAGACAGACAGTACGAACACCATAAAGTGTGACAGGAAAGACGGTGGGGAATATTTACCCAGCCCGAACAACAGCAGCCCGGCAACAATCCAGAAGCCAATGATAGAAGCTGCGCTGGACTGTTTTTTCTCCTCAACCTTTGGCTGTGGAGGAGGTGTCGCTGCGGCCTTCTTCTCAGGAGCCGGAGCGGCACTCAGTTTAGGAGCGGGTGGTGGCCAGGTAATCTCACCACTGTTAACAACGGTTGCTCCACGAATGGCTTCGTTTTCCATATCGATGGTCAACTCACCATTTTTTTCTGGCGTCATTTCTGCCAGCAGATGCACCATATTCTGGGCATACAGCGTTGAAGCCTGTCCGGGCAGACGGGTTGCCAGGTTGGTATAACCGATAATGGTGACACCTTCCCTGACAGCAACTTCACCAGGAACTGTCAGATCACAGTTACCGCCCTGTTCTGCTGCCATATCAACAACAACAGAACCGGCCTTCATATTCTTGACGGCATCTTCCTGCCACAGCTTGGGGGCAGGCTTACCAGGAATCAGAGCAGTAGTGATAACAATGTCGACTTCCTTGGCCTGTTCACGGAACAGAGCCATTTCCGCTTCGATAAACTCCTTGGACATTTCTTTGGCATAACCGCCAGCACCAGCGCCGTCTTCTTCAATTTCCACGGTCAGGAATTCCCCGCCCATGGATTCAACCTGCTCTTTTACTTCAGCACGGGTATCGAAGGCACGAACAATAGCGCCCATACTCTTGGCGGTACCAATAGCAGCAAGACCGGCAACACCGGCACCAATAACCAGAACCTTGGCGGGCGGTACTTTACCGGCAGCAGTGATCTGACCAGTCAGGAAACGGCCAAAGTGGTGGGCAGCTTCAACAACGGCGCGATATCCTCCGATATTCGCCATGGTGCTGAGTGCATCCATCTTCTGGGCACGGGAAATGCGGGGCACCGAATCCATAGCCAGAACATTGAGCTTTTTGTCGGCAAGCTTTTGCAGAAGCTCTGGATTCTGGGCAGGCCACAGGAAGCTGATTAAAGTTGTGCCTTCTTTAAATAGCTCTACTTCGTCGTCGGTTGGTCCATTAACTTTCAGAACAATGTCTGCATTTGCGTACAGTTCAGCAGTGTCAGTTACGATTTCTGCGCCAGCGTCGATGTAACTCTGGTCAATAAAACTGGCTTTCTGCCCTGCACCTGCTTCAATGCTTACACTGAAGCCTAATTTCTTTAGCTTTTCCACACTAGCGGGGCTGGCGGCTACCCGAAATTCCTGAGGATTCACCTCCCCAGGTATCGCTATATTCATGGTTTTCCTCACAACAGATAAGCGGATGTGTCAGCTCTTGCCTACAAGTTTCCTCAACGGCAATTCATTGCAAAGGCAGGCTTACCATTCTGGTTAGTGTTATAGCCGGAAATATCCGGTCGTGATTTTTATATCTGCGCGTTCTTCTTTTAAAAGCTTGCGCAGTGAGTAGCTAATCAGTCTTACGACTCATTAGCTACTCAAATGTTATGTCTGCATTCTAAGCTAGACTTTCGTGCATAGGCTAGAAGGAAGTTGTAACTAAACCCCGACCATCTTGAAGTCCGATGTTTTTAGAGTCTGCTTTCCCTGCGGTATAGCAGAACCTTCAAAGCTCTATCCGGATCAATGTCTTCAAAAATCTCTGGATTATCCAGCTGCTGAATAAACTGTAATCCGGGGCATTCAGCAGCGACCTGATCCATAAGAAACTTTCGGGATAGTTCCGGTGCATTCAAACACAGCAATACATCGCCACCCGCAGTGATTAATTCCGGCAGTTTTCTGAGCAGGCGAGCATAATCTTTTGTCGCTACAAAGCTGCCTTTTTGATGACTGGGCGGATCAGCAATTACCAGATCATAAGGGCCAAGTTTTCTTAATTTGCCCCATGATTTAAAAATATCATGCCCTAATAAACGAACGCCGGCGTCAATTCCATTCAGTTGATGATTCTGCCGGCCAGTTGCCAAAGCACCTTTGCTCATATCAATATTGACAGTTTCATCTGCACCACCAGTCATAGCGGCAACAGAAAACGCACAAGTGTATGAAAACAGGTTGAGTACTTTCCTCTCTTTCGCATTGGACTGAACCCACTTTCGCCCATTGCGCATATCAAGAAAAAGACCATGATTCTGACCACGCAGTAGGTGAACGACATATTTACAGCCATGTTCCTGCACATAGTGTGTTTCCGGAACTGCCCCGGAGAGAACCTCGGTTCTCGCACCTTCCCGGCCACGTTGCTGAAAAACCAGATTCATCTCACCATCAAACTTCCAAATATCCTCCCATAGCCCGGAAAGTTCCTGCTGAAGATCCTCAATAAGCCCTGGAGTCTGGGATTTGAATGCAGTCACTAAAAGAACCGGCGGATACCAGTCAACTGTAAGCTGTTCAAAGCCTGCAAGCGTTCCTCCACGGCCGTGAAACAGACGGCAAACCTCATCTCCGGGAGTAACGAGTTTTAAGCGATCAATCAGAGGCTGAACAAGTGCTGCACATTCAGGCATATGGCATTCAATATCTACAAGCGTTCGGTGGCGGGATTGTAGATATTGAACGCTGTGAAGGGAATTAAATCATTCTGGGAATTTTACTGCTTTCCTGCAATCCGGCTTCCTGATGCTGAGCTGCTATCTGAGCACCCTGACCCAGCTCCTCAACCAACAGCTGTTCAAAAAGAGCATCTTCTCTCGCAGTAGTTTTATACCCACCTCTGTCTGAGTGATGAGCAGAGTGATCGAAATCCTTGCTGAAAACATCAATGGCCTTGTCAGTGAAGGACTGAATATCAATTGGAATATCTATATCCATTGCCCCAAGAAGCATATCCAGCGTGTTCTGCATAAAGATCTTTCGCTCTTCATCAACACTTTTTCCGGCAAACTCTCCCTTGTTCCCATCCATTCTGCTGACCAAATCGGTAAAGGCCGTCAGCTGTTCCGGTGTGAGTTTCAGGTCAATACCATAGCTATCCATCATCTTCTGCAGACCATGCCCCATCCACTCCTTCCCCATAAAGCCGTTACTGGCATCATCAACCATATGGTTTATCAAAGGGCGTAGCGTGCGAAGAACCTCAAGTTTCTGGTGAACATGCTTTTGGAACTCACCCTGCAATTCCAGCCTGTTGCTGGAAAACTCGGAATCAAGAGACATCATAATGCCCTCAATTGCTGCAGGGTCGATTGGCTGGGCAACCATTGCCTGTTGGAGCTGGCCGACCTGACCTTCCACTCTTCCCAATACATCTGATGGAACATTATCTGCAATCACCAAATCCAGGGCATGCATACCTAAGCGTTGCCTGTAATCTGCACTCACTTCAGGAGTAAGGCCTGCTTGATCGAGATCCGAGCTAGCAGATAGCAAAATGCCTGCTGTCTTATCAGACTGGGCAGATCGGGCCATTGCATGCATATCATCGACTGTTTCTACGGCAGGAGTTCCATGGCCAGGCCTGTCCAGTACAGGTGTAACCTGCCCTGTGGTTCCCTCAACATCACCATCCCCGGTCAGGAAACTTACAGTGTTATCTCCACCATATCCGGCACCAACTACATTACGCTGCTGTTGCCGCTCAATGGATTTTTCCGACTGACGCTCAATATCTTCAGCCTGCTTACGGGTCTCATATAACAGCCGCTCATGATCAACCCTGGCTTTATGGCCTCCCGAGGAAATGCTGTCTGTCATACCAATACTTCCCTGTATCCCAGTCACTATCTCAAGACTAGAAAACAGTTTTGCAGCTGCGTCTCGGCACATTGCCCGTTCGGGAATATAGGCTAGATTTTTTATTGTGATACCTAATAAAAACAAGGTTCTGGATGGACCAAGAGCGTATCCAAAAGCCCAAGGAGGGCTGACCCCATGAAAAAGCAGCGACTTCAGGCAGTTCGCATTATTCTTCTGACTGTCTGTATCCTGTCTGCCAATCTGGTTGTGACCAGGCCTGCTTCAGATAACAGTCAAGTTAATGCAAATCCACCCTCTCTGGCTGCTGCCAATTAGACAACAAGACATTTAGAGAAGCTCGGTGAAATTGGCGGCTGGCAAATTATTCCAACCTGCCGACTAAACTGAATGCAATCAAAGATTACGATTATGACAGGGATGTCATGTTCAAGTTTTCAAAGCTCTCCATAGAACGAAAATTACGCTACGCCATGATGACAACAGCAGAGATTGGTCTGCTGTTCAGCCTGATTGTTTACAGCGTAACGGACTATATGAAGTCCAAAGAAGCCATGATGGAGAGGATGCAGAATCTGGCTGAAGTTTTTGCCACAAACAGCCAGGCTGCCGTGTACTTTGAAGACGAAGCCGCCGCTCAGGAGCTTCTGCTGGGGCTTGAAGTTGTGTCTCAGGTCAACGAAGCTCATCTCCTTTTGAAGGATGGCAGCATCCTGGCCAGCTATATCCGCGACTCCGAGCCAACCTTTGATATGCCCATGGCTCCTCCGGAAAAACGGCTGGTTATCCTGACATCAGAATGGATGGATGTCGGCAAGGCTATCAGCTTCCAGAACCGGGCTATAGGTACCATCCTGATTAGAGCCAGCCTGGCACCGCTCTATAAGCAGATCACCATTAACATCGCATCTGCTGTTCTGATCACCATTATTGCCATCATCATTTCTTATATCGCTGCATTCCGCCTGCAGCGGGTTATATCGAACCCAATAACCGAACTGGCCGGGGCCATGAAGCAGGTCTCAGCCTCCCAGATATTCTCCAGCCCAGTCAAAAAGAAAAGTGACGATGAAATTGGCCAGCTCTATGACAGCTTTGATGAGATGCTGACCCAGATACAAAAACGGGATGAAAAGCTCAATAAGCACAAGGAAGAGCTGGAAAGAACCGTTCACCTGCGTACAGAAGCCCTGAATATTGCCAACCAGAACCTTAAGCAGGCCATGACCGATGCTAATGATGCCAAAGAAGCCGCTCTGGATGCAGCCAAAGCCAAGAGCTCATTTCTGGCTAATATGAGCCATGAGATCAGAACGCCTATGAACGGTGTTCTGGGGATGCTGGATCTTCTGAAAGATACTGAGCTGGATCGCGGCCAGAAAGACTATCTGGATACGGCCTACGGCTCAGCTGATGCACTTTTGCAGATCATCAACGACATTCTCGACTTTTCCAAGATTGAAGCAGGTAAGCTTGAGCTGGAAAAAATCGATATGAGCCCCAGCACTCTTGCCGAAGATGTATCGGCACTGCTGGCCAGCCGTGCCCGTGAGAAGAAAATTGAGCTGAGCTGCTATACCGATGTAAATATGCCTCCGGCAGTGAAAGGTGACCCTGTACGTCTGCGTCAGGTTCTTACCAACCTGCTTGGTAATGCTGTTAAGTTTACCGAAAGTGGTGAGGTTGTTGTTCGTGCTCTCTATAACGGCAAAAAGAGTGGAGAACATATTGTTCGCTTTGAAGTTGAAGATACCGGTATAGGTATCCCTGCAGATGTTGTTCCCAAACTATTCCAGCCTTTCACCCAGGCTGATGGAAGCACAACCAGAAAGTTTGGAGGTACTGGACTTGGGCTGACAATCTCTCGCCAACTAGTCGAACTGATGGATGGTGAGCTGCAGGTGAAAAGCACTCCAGGAGAGGGCTCCTGCTTCTTCTTCGAGATTGAAATGGGTCATACCGAGGGCATTGTAAAACAGCCCAAAGAGCGCAAGCCCATTGGAGATATTTATGCACTGGTGGTTGATGACAACCATACCAACAGGGAAATCATGCATAAGTATCTGGAAGCCTGGGGAATCGATCACACTACCGCAGACTGTGGAGCCCGTGCATTGGAAAAAATGCAGGATGCAGTCACTGCAGGTCGTCCTTTTGATATCGCTTATCTTGATATGCAGATGCCAGAGATGGACGGCATAGCCCTTTCCAAAGCCATTGCCAGTGATCCTTCACTCAGCAAATGCCGCAGGATCATGCTGACCAGTGCCGGCCAGATGAAAGAGAAGGAGCAGGTCCGAGCCAAACTTCATGGCAGCCTGTCTAAGCCATTCCGTCAATCCCAGGTTCTCGACCTGACAATGGAAGTTATGAACCGGGAAGTTCATATTGAGGCAGTCCCCACACCCGGAAAGGAAGACGACGACAGCCACTTCTCCCAAGACTACAAACTGCTTCTTGTTGAGGATAACCCCGTCAACCAAAAGGTTGCTTTGGCCATGCTCAAAAAAATCAAACTCACTAATGTGGATGTTGCTGTTAACGGTCAGGAAGCCGTTGAGATGAGTGAGAAGTGCGATTATGACCTGGTGTTGATGGACTGCCAGATGCCTGTGATGAGTGGCTATGAGGCAACCGGCGCAATTCGTAAGCGTGAAGTGGCCGAAGGGGATAACAGCCGTTTGAATATCATCGCCATGACCGCAAACGCTATGGAAGGTGACCGTGAGAAATGTATTGAGGCGGGAATGGATGACTACATCAGCAAGCCCATCAAGGTCGAAACCCTTCAAGACATGCTGACCAAGTGGCTTGAAGCCTGACGACTGATTAAGTACTCCTAACAGTTCAACTCACAAATCATTCCGGTTCTTGTCTAACTTTTCTGTATTAGGGGTGTCTGATTCTGACAGGTACTCTACAGCCCACGACCCTTGCCGATAGCCAAGTAAACAATTCCAGGAGGCAGGCTCTTGACTAGGTTTCTGAATTCAGCGATAGCAATCGTTACCATCTTTCTTGTTACTGCCTGCCAGACTAACGCTGCCCCCTCATTCTATGCACGGGATGAGATTGTAAAAAGCCCGAATGACCCCAGAGAATATCGTTACCTGAAGCTTGATAACGGTGTTCAGGTGGCACTGGTCTCATCAGAAACAACCAATAGCTCTGCTGTAGCCATCAATGTCCATGCTGGCAGTTCTCAGGAACCTGACGAATGGCCTGGTCTGGCTCACCTCCTCGAACACATGCTTTTCCTGGGAAGTGACAAGTACCCTGGAGCTGATGACTTTGACAGTTTTCTCTCAGATCACGGCGGCAGCTCAAATGCCTGGACTTCTGATACCGACACTATCTTCTATCTGACAATTCCAAATGCTCACTACGCAGACGCCCTTGAGCGGGTGTCCCGTTTCTTTATTTTCCCGAAAATGGATCCGGATTTTCTTGAACGGGAACGCCATGCTGTTGATTCCGAGTTCCAGATATACCGCCAGCAGGATGGAAGACGCTTTCATCTGATTGAAAGAGCCACAGCCAACCCGAAGCATCCAGCCAACCGGTTCAGTGTTGGCAACCTGAATACGCTTAAAGACCATGATGGACTTAGCCTGCGCGAAGCTCTGCTGAAATTTCATGACCAGTGGTATTTCGGGGCCAATATTTCCGTTGCCATTGTCAGCAACGCCAGTCTTGATGAAATGGAACAACTGGCCAGAGCCAATTTTTCACCAGTGCGGGCAGTAAAAGAGATCAAACCACGGCCAAAGCTGCCACCAAGGTTTTCAAAAAAAGAACTGGGCGTTCGGGTTGACTCCCTCGCTCAGCAGCAGATGAGAAATCTTTCCCTTGAATTTTATCTGCCGACTGATCCTCATGCTGTTTATCTGAAGCCACTGCCATACATTGCCCACCTGTTGGGTCATGAGGCCCGAGGCTCACTGGCCAGTATTCTCAAGAAAAAAGGCTGGATTCAGGATCTGGTTGCCTATAACGAAGACAACACTCTCGACGCCAATATCACTTTGGAGATGTCCCTGACCAAAGAAGGTTTTGAGCGTATAAACGACATCACCGGGCAAGTATTCGCCTATATCGATCTTATTAAAAAACATGGTGTGACCCAGACACGCTTTGATGAGCTCAAACAGGAATATGGGCTTGTTTTCCAGTTCCTTGAACAGGGCAGTGCCGAAGAGGCGGCTATCAGCCTTGCTTCCTCAATGGCCCTACTGCCACCTAGAGATCTTATCCAAAGCCGTTACATATTCAGGAAGTTTGTTCCGGAAAAAATTCGAAACTACCTGAATATGCTCACACCCGACAACATGCGAATGCGTGTTGCTACCCATGAAGCTCTGGCAGCAAATGAAGAACAAATTCAGACCGAGCCATGGATGGGTGGGCGCTACACAATCAGATCACTCTCAAAAGCAGAGAAAAGCTCACTTGCATCCGCCAGGCCGGATTCTTCACTGGCATTACCACCACCAAATCCATTTATGCCTGATGATTTGAGTATTGTTGATGAAAAATCAGCAGAAAAGCCTCAGCTCCTAATGGCGCAGCCTGGCTTTAAGAGCTGGTTCCTGCATGACAATGATTTTAACGTTCCTCGCAGTTCCATAATTCTCCGCTTTGCGGCACCTCATCTTGTCGACTCGCCAGAAAATGTTATGCGAATGGCTCTGTTCGATAACCTTTTCTATCGCAGCTTTACAGAAACAGCCTATATGGCTTCACTCGGTGGACTCGATTACAACTTTGGTTGGGATGACCGGGGTTTCGTACTCCAGTTTTTTGGTTACAGCGATAAGCTACCTCTGTTCTTAAGCACTGTACTGACACAGGCAAGACAGCTGAAAATCAGTGATGAGGAGCTGGCAAGAAGCAAGGAGGAGCTGGAGGAAGCAATTAATAACAAATCAAAAGAAGACCCTTCCCACCAGCTGTTCCGTACGATGAGAAAACTCCTTTACCCTCTGGAGTTTGACGATTCCAAAAAACTGCTTGAACTGAAGAATACGAGCACTGAAGATCTTCAGGAATGGGTGGGCAGGCTATTCAACCAGCTTTCAATCGCAGCTTTTATTCATGGTAATGTAAAGCAAAGTACAGCTGAATCCATCACAAACTCTGTGGCTGGAATGGCATCAGGTCCGGATAATAATAATTTCAAGACTTTCCCCAAAATCATCAGAGATGAACCCGAATTTCCAATCTGCTTTATAAGCTACGATAAGGATGATTCTGCTCTTATGGTCTTCTCCCAAAGTGAAAAGCGGGACCACAAGGCCAGAGCCGTTTACCAGGTTATGGCGAGCATTATTTCATCACCTTTTTATGCGCAGCTTCGAACCAAAGAACAGTTAGGCTACATCGTCTGGGCACACGATATTGAGCAAAGCCAGTTTCCTGGAATGGCCTTTATTATCCAGTCACCATCAACTTTGCCTGAACAGCTGGACGACCGGGTAACAGCATTCTTAAAGCAGTTTAATGAGTCAGTATCCGGCCTTACTGATGAAACATTACAACAGCACAAAGAAGGTATTATTGCCAACCTGACTGAGCCCAACCCAAACCTGTTTGCTGCTACAGATGATTACTGGACTGATATTGACAGCGGATATCCCAAGTTTGACCAAACAGAAAAGCTTGTTGATGCAACTAACCGTGTCACCGTCAAAGATATCCAGGCACTTTATGCCCGAATTTTGAAACGCCAGAAACAGTTCCGGATTTATGGTTATGGCAAAGGCAGCATTTCCGAAAATGCCCCACCTGCCTGCAATGCTCCCGACTTCCGTGATCAGTTCCTCGAAAGAGTATCCAGATAAGAAACAGCCATGAGCCAAAAGAAAAAGGCCGGGAACTCCGGCCTTTTTAAACGCTTTCTAAATTCAGAACTGCTCAACATCCAGCTCAAACAGAGAATCAGCCCCCGAACCTGCAGATTGACTGAGTGCATCCAGTCGCGGCATCAGACGTTTGAAGTAATAACGGGCAGTACTCAGTTTCCCCTGATAGAAATCATCTTCACCCTTACCGAGGTTTTGCAGGGCAACATCGGCCATCCGAGCCCACATGTAGGCATATGCAACATAACCAAATGCATGCAGGTACTCTACCGATGCGGCACCAACTTCGTTTAGATTGCTCTTGGATTTTTCGATGATATTTTCTGTCAACTCTTCAAGAACAGCCAACGCCTTGGCCAGAGGCTTGTTGAACTCACCCAGGCCTGTTGGGCCGCCATGATCCAGAAATGCTCTGATCTCTTCAGCAAAAAGACCAAACAGCTTACCTCCATTGGCAACTGTTTTACGTCCCATCAGATCCAAAGCCTGGATACCGTTAGTTCCCTCATAAATCTGGGCAATCCGGGCATCGCGAACCAATTGCTCCTGCCCCCACTCACGCACATAACCATGGCCGCCAAGCACCTGCTGACCAAGAATGCAGTTTTCCAGCCCAATATCTGTGAAGAAGGCTTTTGCCACAGGAGTCAGTAAAGCAACCAACGCCTCTGCCTTGGCCTTCTCGGCTTCATTTTCACTGTGCTTGGCAATATCCAGCTGCATTCCCACATAAGTTGAAAATGCACGACCACCTTCCGTTGTTGCCTTGATATTCAGCAGCATCCGGCGAATATCCGGATGCACCATAATCGAGTCTGCCATTTTATCCGGGGTTTCAGGGCCTGTTGCAGCACGTCCCTGCAGGCGATCTTTGGCATACTCAAGAGCGTTCTGATAAGTCATCTCGGAACACCCCAGCCCCTGGATGCCGATAGACAGGCGCTCGTAGTTCATCATGGTGAACATGGCTGCCAGCCCTTTGTTCACTTCTCCCACCAGATAGCCTGTTGCGCCATCAAAGTTCATCACACAGGTTGCAGAAGCCTTGATCCCCATCTTGTGTTCAATGGAGCCACAGCTGACAGCATTGTTTTCACCAAGAGAACCATCTCCATTCACGAGCACCTTGGGAACAAGGAATAATGAGATACCGCGTGGACCTGCAGGGGCATCGGGAAGCTTGGCCAGAACCAGATGAATGATATTGTCATTCAAATCGTGTTCGCCGCCGGTGATAAAGATCTTGGTTCCCGTAACAGAGTAGGTTCCATCAGCCTGGGGCTCAGCCTTGGTCCGTATAATGCCGAGATCAGTACCGCTATGTGGTTCAGTCAGGCACATAGAGCCAGCCCACTCGCCCGAATACATTCTGGGAAGGTAAGCTTCTTTCAGCTCTTCGCTAGCATGAGCATTTATGGCCAGACAGGCTCCGGCAGTAAGAACTGGGTAAAGCGTGAATGAGTTGTTGGCGCTATACATCATCTCTTCAAACTGTACAGAGAGCATCTTGGGCATACCCATACCGCCAAACTCAGGATTTCCTCCCAAGCCTACCCAGCCACCTTCTGCGTAGGTGTTAAAAGCCTCTTTAAACCCTTTGGGCGTAGTGACCGTACCTTCTTTCCAGACCGCTCCTTCTTCATCGCCAGAACGGTTCAGCGGTGCAAGCTCTCGGCTGGTCAGCTTTGCCCCTTCCTCAAGAATGGCTTCAGCAGTTTCAGGATCAACGACCTCTGCCAGACCTGGCATGGATGCCCATAGCTGGCCGGCCTGAAAAACTTCGTTCAAAACGAAGTGCATATCCCTTAAAGGAGCTTTATATTCAGCCATGCTCTACCTCTGCATACTTTGTTGTTAGTGGCCTATCCCTGCCTGCTGGAGAAGCCTTTATTTCGGTTGATACGTATCATACCTGCATTTCATACACCTTCAAACGAGCGTTTGACTTTATGCCATATCTGGGACTCTTGCCTCATAGATAGTGTAGTTTTCAGAGGTTATTATCTGGCCAGTACAGCTAATGCAGGTTAGATTTATTAGTTCCAGCTTCAAAACGGATTCACTTGCCAGGGAGAGGCGGATGCATATGTTTTGGGTCATGATCCGCCTGTGGATCAACCACCATTTTCTGCCTCATTGGATGCAGGATAAAGAGCCTGATGAGCGCCACCCTTATCGCCGCCTGTTCACCGATAGTCATCAGAGAAAAAGAAAGATCGTGAAACGCATCTGGATGGGAGCAGGTCTTATAGTCCTGAGCAGCCCAATGCTGCATATTCTCCTAATAGTGGCCTTGCCAGCCACCTTCCTTAGTTTTGCCATTCTCGACGAAACCCGATAGCCCTGAAGAAGCCCCGTCCTTGGCCGATCAAATTCTGGTATATGGGTTTACTGGAGTCAGGCCATGGAAAGGCTTATCAGGCAAGCAGCTTTTATCTTCCTCATCTTCACTTCAACAACCAGCCATGCTCAATGGTTTGATGGCGTAATGGTCTCCGGGGGGCAGGATTTCCACAGCAATGCCCACCTGAACAGCTATCGCATTGCTTTGACCCGTGATTGGAACAGCCGCTGGTTCAATGAAGGTGACTGGCATGTTGGGGGATATTTTGACCTTTCCGTCAACCACTGGAAAAGTCGGCTTTCTGATGGTCCAGGAACCAGTGTTAAAGGCAAGGATTCCATATCAGCACTCGCCTTCTCTCCCGTTTTCCGGATAACCCGCAATTCTCCCTGGTTTGGAACATTTACTCCTTTTGCAGAAGCGGGTATCGGTTTATCAATGCTGTCCGGCAGCCGTCTCAAGGCCAAGAACAATGATTCGGTCGATCTTGGAATAAAACTGCAGTTTGAAGACCGTATCGGCCTTGGATTCAGCTTTGGCGACAGGCAACAGTATTCTGTGGTTTTGAGAGCTTTCCACTACTCCAACGCCAACTTCCACAAAGAAAATGATGGCTTCAATCTGCAGGAACTGGCCTTTGGCTGGAAGTTTTAATCTCTACTCTTTTCTTGTTGAACCAGCACCCAGGGCGCAACGGCTACTGCCCATAAAGATGCTTCACCTTCATACCATTCCAGAGCATCCTTATCAGTCGCCCTGCGTAATTTGCCCTGTCCAACCCATGCTTTGACCTGATCCGCCAAATCATCCACCACAGCTACTGCAACCGAGACCAGATCAAGGTTCTCAGAAACCACCATTACAACCCCTCTGGCATAAAGGCGCTGTAACTCTGCCCATGGGATCCGGGCTGTTTCTAGATTCAGTTTTTCATTTGTACTTAGAATTTCTTCAGATTCGTCCGTAACTGGCAGCATAATGCAATGAACTCCCCCAAAACCCCCGCCAGTCTGGCATACTCTTCAAGGGCAGAAAAGTAAATCCTGGCAGAAGAAAGCTATGAGCGACCCAGATAGAACTATCAGAGATATCGGGCCACAGGACATCCAAGCCATCACCCGTATCTACAACCACTATATTCAACACTCCACCAGCACTTTTGAAGAACAGCTGGTGACCGAAAAACAAATCGAAGAAAGGGTTCGCAAGGTTACGGATAGCTTCCCAATCAGTTATCCATGGCTGGTTGCGACTGAAAAAGGAGATGTTGTCGGATATGCCTATGCCAGCCCCTGGAAGGAGCGATCAGCCTACCGCTTTGCCTGCGAGACCAGCGTCTATATGGACTCCACAAGCCACAGCCGTGGCACTGGCTCTCTGCTTTATCGCGAGCTTCTGGCTCAGCTGGCCAGCCTGGGCATCACAACAGCTATTGGAGTTATCACCCTGCCCAACCCTCGCAGCATCAAACTGCATGAGCGTATTGGGTTCCAGCAGGTTGGACACCTTCATAAAGTCGGTTTCAAATTTGGAGAGTGGCACGACACCTGTTACTGGCAAAAACAGCTATAGCTTCAGCAATACAGGCCGAAATCCTCTGCAACAGACAAATGCAGGTGATTTCATGGCCAGTCCGGTTTCCAAGCCCGTATATACCCACTCCGGGACTCCTTTGCTGGCAAGCTCGCAACTGATACGCAGCCAGGGTGAACCTGATCTCTCTAAGCTCCACCTTCCACGGGGAAATGCCTCTCCATCCAGGCCACTTCATGCAATATCTGTGAACAACCTTGATCTGTCTGACACGCATGTTCGGGAACAAATCACGCAACTGCTTAATATCACCTGTGAGCGCCTTAACCTTATGCCCAGAATGGGTGAACTGAAGTTCACCATGGGAGTTGAGCCATTCGATGAGGGTCAGGAGAAAAGGGTGTTAGATAAAGCCATCCAAAAAGCTAAAAGGCTTGGTCTCCCAAAAGACTTGGTTATACGCTTTATCCAGACTCAGATGGATATTGCAAAACTTATCCAGTCTCAGATCATTGAACAGTTAACAACGCAAGGCTTGCCCAAACTAACAGATGAAGAAATACAAGCTGCTGCGAAAGAACAATCAACACTTAGGTCAACCATCGGAGCCAAAATGGAGCCTCTGTTTTTGGCTTTAAAACCACTGATAAATGAGTTGTCATCACCGATTATACAAAGAGAAATATCCCGGCAACTGGATAACAATAGATACACAGGTGAATGCGCCAAGCCAATAATTAGAGAAGAAATCAAAAAATCTTTCAGGAAGGCAGCTGGCCAAATACATTAACATCAAGCAGGGCTTTTTTATCAATTAAAGCTGAAGTCTAACGATTTAACACAGACGGTTAACATTTAATCAGCTGCCAGCAGCTAAGCTGAGAGCTTCCCAGAAGCTGACTGAATGGGGGAGCAATACCCTTTTCTTTCTTCGGCTAGTTCCCACGATCTATCTGCTTTGGCGCTCAGCAAAAGCCAGCTGGAAATACATGTATCAGGAGCAGAATAACAAAAGGCTTTTGGGTCAGGATCAACCCAAAAGCCTGCGAGTCAAACAAATTGAGTCTTAGCCAAAGTGAGCTTCAGACATAGCCATAACACTTTCCGCACCTGCTTCGATACAGGCTTTATGAGTCTGTGTACGAGGCAGAATCTTCTGGAAGTAGAAGTCGGCAGTCTGAACTTTGGAGGTGTAGAAACCTTCTTCTGTTGATCCTTCGGCCAGTTTGTCCTTGGCAACCCGCACCATATCAGCCCACAGGTAAGCCAGAACGACATAGCCGGAGTACATCAGGTAATCCACAGCGGCTGAACCAACCTCTTCCCTGTTCTTCATGGCCTTCATTCCAACCTTCACGGTCAGCTCACCCCACTCCTTGTTCAGAGCAGACAGCTTGGGGATGTAGTCTTTCAGAGCTTCATCATCGACATGCTTCTGACAGAATTTATGAACAACCTTGGTGAAGCCTTTCAAGGATTCACCCTGCGTCATCAAAACCTTACGACCAAGCAGATCAAGCGCCTGAATACCGGTTGTTCCCTCATAAAGAAGCGAGATACGGGAGTCGCGGACATTCTGCTCCATGCCCCACTCACTGATAAAGCCATGACCACCGTAACACTGGACACCAAGGTTGGCTGCTTCAAATCCGGTTTCTGTCATAAAGGCTTTTACAATTGGAGTCAGGAAACCAAGCAGGGCATCAGAGGCTTTGCGCTCTTCCTCATCTGCTGAGTGCTGGACAATATCCGCATGCTTGCCAGCATAGAACAGCAACGCCCGGTTACCTTCTGCAAAAGCTTTCATGGTCAAAAGCATCCGACGAACATCTGGATGTACAATAATCGGGTCAGCTGGGCCATCAGGGTTTTTCGGACCAGTCAGCGAGCGCATCTGCAAGCGTTCACGCGCATAGCGCAGTGCACCCTGGTAAGCGATTTCGGCATGAGCCAGCCCCTGCAGACCGGTACCAATACGGGCAGTGTTCATGAAGGTGAACATGCAGTTCAAACCTTTGTTGGGGGGCCCGATCAGGTAGCCGGTAGCACCATCAAAGTTCATAACGCAGGTGGAATTACCGTGGATGCCCATCTTGTGCTCAAGAGAACCACAGGACACAGCATTACGCTCACCAGCCGAGCCATCATCATTAGGCAGACACTTGGGCACGATAAACAGTGAAATACCCTTGGTTCCCTGAGGCGCATCAGGAAGACGGGCCAGCACAATATGAACAATGTTATCTGCCATATCGTGCTCACCGGCTGAAATAAATATCTTGGTGCCGGTCACCTTGTATGTTCCATCCGCCTGAGGCTCTGCCTTAGTCCGCAACATACCCAGATCAGTACCACAGTGAGGCTCTGTCAGGCACATGGTGCCGGTCCACTCACCACTTACCAGCTTGGTCAGATAGGTCTGTTGCTGTTCTGGGGTACCGTGTGCATGCAGCGTATTCATTGCACCATGACTCAATCCGGGGTACATACCCCAGGACCAGTTGGCTTCACCAATCAACTCACTCATCACGAGGTTGAGAGATTCCGGCAAACCCTGACCACCAAACTCCGGCTCATGGGCCAGTGATGGCCAGCCGCCTTCAACAAACTGCTGATAGGCTTCCTTGAAGCCGTTTGGTGTGGTGACACCCTCTTCTGACCATGTGCAGCCTTCCCTGTCTCCCACCTGATTCAGCGGAGCAATAACCTGTTCACAGAACTTGGCACCTTCTTCGAGAATGGCATCGACCATGTCCGGCGTTGCCTCATCCATACCAGGCAAAGACGCATAATGCTCTTGATAACCAAACAATTCATCGCGAACAAAGCGGATGTCACGCAGGGGGGCCTTATATTCCGGCATGTTTTGTGACCTCGGTAGTTATGATTGTGATTTGGTCGACGTAGCCGTTCAAACACGGCTTTTAAACAGATGTTTGAAACATACGTATAGGTACCTAACCTGTCAAGAGCTGACATTACTGCTCAGGCAGTCATATACCGGCCTTTTTCCTCTAGTTGCCCCTGCCTGGTTTAAGTTTTACAAGGCAAATGAAGATTCTTGTTATACAGACAGCTGAACTGCCATATATGGGTAACGTTCAGCTCTGTCCTGTTCAGAGAGTGAGAAAGTACTTTTCATGAAAGGGCATTTATGATTCGAATCAAAATATTCCGCCTGGACACCTTCACTGATACTGTGTTTTCCGGTAACCCGGCCATGGTCTGCCCTCTCCCGGAGTGGCTTCCGGAAGATGTGTTGCAGGGCATTGCTGCCGAAAACAACTCTGAAACCGCTTTTATCGTCGGTGGACACTCGTCGTATCACATTCGCTGGTTCACGCCGGTGTGCGAAAGTAACCTCTCGGCCCACGCAACCTTGGCTGCAGCCAAGGTCATTCGGGATGAGCTGGGTGATATGTCAAAAACTCTCACTTTCAAAAGTCTGCGGGGAGAATTAACCGCAAACTTCCTGGATAAAAGAGTCGAACTGTCTCTTCCCATCGATTATCCATTCGAATCAAAAATGCCGGAAGAGCTGAAGCAGGAACTGGGCTTTACGCCTGTTGCGGCAATGCTCGGTCAGGATGACTGGCTGGTCGTGGCACCAGAAGAATCTATTGTGTCAGGTATGAACCTTGTTCTTCTTGATAATCCGGCCTGTCATACACGCGGAATGGTTGTTACAGCCGCATCTGACACCCCAGGAACTGATTTCGTTTCCCGCTGCTTTGGTGGGCCTGGCACCGGAATTATTGAAGATCCGCTCAATGCGTCAGCTCACTCACTGCTGACAGCCTACTGGTCTGAAAAGCTGGACAAAAATCTGCTTATTGCCAAAAGCGCTTCACACCGGGGTGGGGAAATTGAGTGCCAGTTAAAACATGACCGGGTACTTATACGCGGAGAAGCCAAACTGTATATGGATGGAGAGTTACGAGTTCCCGGTGATTATTTTGCTGCAGAGAATCTCTACTCAGACTCTGTAGTGCATACCAGAACCTACTGACATTGAACGCCACTTCATAAAACGACCATAGACTTTCTTACGGCCATGGTCGTTTTATATTCAAGGGCCTATTTAATAGTGCAGGTAGGCACACACATCTGAATACAGAAGACATCTGAACCCTGATGACGGCAAACAGAAGCACATTCATTATATTTTCCACCCAGTTCGGCGCAGTTTAACGCACTGATGTGCTCACACTCCTGATGTCTGTTCAGCCACGTTCCTCCCTTGCTTAAACAGCCAACTGCTTTTTTGGAACCTGTCACTATTATCTCAAGAGGAAAGGATTCCGCTACCACAACCGTGTCCAGAACCCCCTCATCTTCAAGCATCTCTATTTGGTCAAGAATCTTCTGACCACCAGTTAGAGTCGCAGTCACTCTGGTATCAACGGGTTTCTGCAGTACGGAGCAACCAGCTAGAAGAATAACCAGGCAGGCAATCAATATTCTGGGCAGTTTCATAACGGCACCTACGAAAAGAGCGAATTAAAACTGGGGTAACGTCAGGTACTCTGCAACACATTTCGGTGTCGGATTTTCCAAATGGGGAACCTCACCGAGGCAGGGTACTGGCAACAGACCTTTCAGGGTAGTCATGTTTTCCTGAAAGCGGCTCATTTCCGGTTCGGCACGATTCGCCACCCAGCCAACAGGCTTTAAACCATCCTTGATAATGGCTTCAAGCGTCATTACAGCATGGTTGATACAGCCAAGCCTCATCCCCACAACCAGAACTACAGGCGCATTCAGCAGTTTAGGAACACTGGAATACATCTCCCGGGGAGACAGTGGAACACGCCATCCGCCAGCACCTTCAATCAGAGTCAAATCTGCACCACGCATCATAACTCCGCGGCAGTAGCCGGCCAGCTGATCCGCTGTGATTTTCCGGTTTGTTTCCTGCAGACCTATATGCGGCGCAATAGCAGGCTCAAGAGCAATGGGGTTAACCTGCTCATAAGGCAGATCCATTGTGCAGGCAGATTGCAGTGCCAGAGCATCATTGTTCCGCAAACCTTCTTCTGTTTGCTCACATCCTGAAGCAATGGGCTTTACGGCTGCAGTCGTCAAACCATCCAGCTGAGCTCTGGCCAAAAGGCCGCAGGACACAACTGTTTTGCCAGCATCGGTATCCGTGCCGGTGACAAAAACTGTTCTTCTCATTATCAAACTACTCTGATTGACTGATTTGATCCGGCTTGCAAAGAACTCCGTAAACAACCTGATAACTGGCCGGGAATCCTTTCTCGGTTTTGTAGGACTCGTAACCTTTGGTCAAAGTTTTAAGAACACTTCGACCAGAAAGCCCTTTGCCCTGGCTGTTAATCACAGTATTTGCACCCAGTGCTTTCATTTCTCTAAGCAGATGCAGGACAGAAGGGTAGTACAGGGTTTCGGTTTGCTGGCAGAAGGTATCCACTTTTAAACCGGAAGCATTGACGCGCTGCTTCTGAAGAGTATGACTCTCGTACTGATTAACATGAGGGCTACTGTCTACACTCAGCCAAGCTTGTTGCAATTCATGCAAACTACCGGCAGCCAGAGTAGAAAACACAAAGCGTCCGCCAGGTTTGAGGACACGCTTAACCTGCTCCAGAACCTCTGAGAAACAGTCGCACCACTGTACAGCCAGACTGGAAAATACCAGGTCAAACCTGTTTTCATGGAAAGGAAGTTCTTCTATATCACCGGACAGCCACTGACAGTTTTTCAAATCCGGCTGATTCTGGGCATAAGCCAGCATTCCTTCGGAGATATCCAGACCAGCCACATCAGCAGTTGGAAAACGCTGAACCAGCGCCCGGGTTTCAAAACCTGTGCCACACCCCATATCTAGGATGGAAGCACCCTCATCAAGATCAGGGAGTCCTAGACGAACTCTGGCAGCAACAATCTGCTGTAGTGTTGCAGCAGAATCATAGGTTCCTGCGGCTTTGCTGAAAGACTCAGCAACCTGCCGTTTATCGACTCGTGGAGTTATTACCTCGCCGGTCAGCGTGGGCATATATGTCATCTTCAAGCCTCCCTGCTAAATGAGTTGACCGCTTGAACGACTTCTTCTGTGTGATCCAGGAAAATTCCATGGCTGCCAGACAGCACAGTCACTTTATGCTGTGGAACTAGGGCCTGCAGGTCTGTGGCAATATCTGACTTTGCCAGAGGGTCACTGTCAGCCAAAAAGTGCAGGGCAGGGCAGCTAACCTGAGACCACAATGGCCGTGCATCTTCAGCCAGACGATCCAGTAACTCTCGCCAGTCGGTATCGGTACCCAAAGCCCATTTTGCCGATGCCCTGAAGGCGCGGATTGCGCCTTTCATATCATTACTGCCACGGGCACAGACCGGGGCAAAACCTTTCATGGCAGTTTGAATATCAGCAGCCACACCGTCCGCAAACTCTTTGTAAGCATCAGGGTGTTTGCCACCTGTCCAGCCATCGGCAGTAACATATGAGGGTGTACTTCCCATCGTGACTAACGCAGCTACCTTTTCAGGGTTTCTGGCCGCGTAACGGGCACAAAGGTTACCTCCCAGAGACCAGCCAACTAAAACAGTCTTCTGACCATTAATTGCAGTATCCAGCAAGGCGTATAAATCATCCCAGGTTTCGCCTTGAGCCTCTGCCAGCGACAATGAAGTAACGTGATGGCCTGAACTTTCCAAAGCCTCAGCCAAAGGAGAAAGAATCTCCGCAGACATGGCCCAGCCAGAAACAATAACTACTGCTGCCATTTCATCTTCTCCCTGGCCTGTATTCCATTTATGTTCTTGCTGACTTTTTCCAGCGCTGACAGCAAGCGGTTAACGTGCTCTGTCGTATGAGAAGCACTGAATGTCACCCGCAGCCGCGACATACCATTCGGCACAGTAGGCGGTCGGATGGCTGTAACCAGTATGCCTTCCTCTGCCAGAGCTGCACTCATAGCCAGTGCGTTTTCGGCAGTTCCCACAAGAATTGGTTGAATCGGTGTGTTGGATTCCATCAGTTCCAGCCCGAGCTGTTCACAGCCGGAACGAAACTGATCAATCAAATCTTTCAGATGCTCACGCCGCCACTCTTCATCTCTTAAGAGGCGAAGACTGGTTCGTGTTGCTTCTGCAACAGCTGGAGGCATGGAGGTGGTGTAGATATAGGTGCGGGCAAACTGCACAAGAGTCTCAATCAATGCCTCGCTGCCCGCGACAAAGGCTCCAGCTGTTCCAAAGGCTTTACCAAGAGTTCCCACCAAAACAGGCAGATCTTCAGTACTCATATCATGGAGATCAGCCACTCCACGACCGCCAATACCGACTGAGCCAAAGCCATGAGCATCATCAACCATCAGCCAGGCATCGTGCTTGCGTGCAACAGTTGAGAGTTCACGGACAGGAGCGATATCACCATCCATGCTGAACACACCGTCTGTCACAACCAGTTTGCGCTCGGTTTCACTGCGCTGAAGTTTTAACTCAAGACTTGCAGGATCGTTATGAAGGTAACGCTGGAACCGGGCACCGGATAGCTGCCCGGCATCAATCAATGACGCATGATTGAGTCGATCCTGGAAAACGGCATCACGCTTTCCCAACAACGCACTTATCACGCCGATGTTGGCCATGTAACCAGTGGAAAACAGAATTACCCGTGGTCGACCGGTAAACTCAGCCAGCTCTTCTTCCAGTTTGTGATGGGCTTCACTATGACCGATCACAAGATGTGACGCTCCACCACCAACACCATATTGGTCAGTAGCCTTGCGGAAGCTTGCAATCACCTCGGGATGATTGGCTAGCCCCAGGTAGTCATTGCTGCAGAAAGCCAGAGTTTTTCTGCCATCAACAATCACTTCCGGCCCCTGGGCACTGCCCAGAAGCTTTCGTTCGCGGTACAGATTGTCGTCCCTGCGTTTCGCCAGAGCTGCGTCCAGATTAAATGCGCTCATACCGGCACATCTCACACAGCTGCAGCGTCTACAAACAGGGCCTCATCCTGTTTTTTCTGAACCTGATCAAGCAGTTCAATTTCCTGCTCTTCATCATCATGCTCAACCACACGTCGCTCAGGATTGATACCCAGCTTTTTGAACAGCAGTTTGTCTTTGTGAGCTTCAGGATTCGGTGTCGTCAGCAGACATTCACCGTAGAAAATGGAGTTGGCACCCGCCATAAAGGCCAGAGCCTGCATCTGCTCGTTCATATCTGTACGGCCAGCGGACAGGCGGACATGGGACTTAGGCATCATGATGCGGGCAACGGCGATGCAGCGGATAAAATCAAATGGTTCCAGATCTTCAACATTATCCAGAGGTGTTCCATCCACTTTTACCAGCATATTGATGGGCACACTTTCCGGGTGCTGTGGAAGGTTAGCCAGATTAACCAGCAGACCAGCGCGATCACTGGAGTTTTCACCCATTCCGACAATACCACCGCTGCAGATTTTCATTCCGGAGTCACGAACAAAAGACAGCGTTTCCAGACGATCTGAATAAGTACGGGTGGTAATAATGTTTTTATAGAACTCTGGTGAGGTATCCAGGTTGTGGTTGTAGTAATCCAGCCCGGCTTCTTTTAACTGCTGAGTCTGTTCTCTGGAAAGCTTGCCCAGAGTCATGCAGGTTTCCAGACCCAGTTTTTTTACGCCCTTCACCATTTCGAGGACGTATGGGAAATCTTTCTTTGGTGGATTCTTCCACGCTGCACCCATGCAGAAACGGGTCGCGCCAGTTGCACGGGCCTGCTTGGCTTTTTCCAGAACCCGCTGAACCTCCATCAGCTTTTCTTTTTCCAGACCGGTGTTGTATCGACCACTCTGCGGGCAGTACTTGCAATCTTCAGGGCAGGCTCCAGTCTTGATAGACAGAAGTGTGCTAACCTGCACTTCGTTTGGATCAAAGTGCTGACGATGGATCGTCTGGGCCTGAAATAACAGATCGTTGAATGGCAGAGCAAATAGCTCTTCGACTTCCGCGACAGTCCAGTCGTGACGAGTAGTTGTGTTCTGCATAATGGGTATCAGGCTTCGTGTTGCTCCGGCTTCTGACCGGTTATTTCAGGGAAGGTTTTCCATGTAACTTGCTGCGATAATACCCGATGAGACAAGACAGTCAACCAACAAAAACACCGGCAGTTTACTTTCGGGTATTTTTTGATCAGACGGATTTTGCCATATGCCCTCTGTGTAAAGACAAAAGTTCTCCTACCACCGTGTTATGCAACAAATGCCTTATATCACTGCCTGTCCTCGGGTGGTGCTGTGAGAAATGCAGGGAACCCTTGCCCGAAGCAAACTCACTGTTTTGTCGCCAATGCCAGAAGTACGAACGTCCTTTTAATGACTGCATTATCCCTTTCACATACGAGCCACCTGTTTCCAATATGTTGAAGCAGCTGAAATACGGAGGAAGGCTGATCTACCTTCGTCCTTTGGTCAGCAGACTTGCTGATTCACTTGAAAATCACTATCAGGACAAGGAATGGCCGCAGGCAATTATTCCAGTTCCATTACATTGGTGGCGATTAAGAAAGCGGGGGTTCAATCAGTCGAACCTGATTGCCAGAAGCATTTCTAAAACAACGGGCATACCCGTACTGAGTAATTGCATTAAAAAAAGGAGAGCAACTCCCCAAAGAGGTCTGGCTTTGTCAGAGAGAAAACGAAATACCAAGAATATTTTTTCTCTAAAAAGGGCTCCAGGAGTCAAGCATGTTGCAATTGTTGATGATGTTATGACAACAGGTTCAACCGTTGAAGAACTCTGTCGTACCTTAAAGAAAACAGGAGTTCAGACACTTGATATCTGGTGCCTGGTGCGAACGCCTGCTCATTACACCGTTTAATAACAGGAAAGAAAAAATATGGTACACATTCAAAGTAGTTAGTTAGGCTAACCAAAATAGAATTTGAGTTTATGAGTGAAGCAACTGGCATACAAGATAACAGCCAGAACATGATGGCCAACCTTCCAGTAGGAAAACTGTTCTGGAAATACACTCTGCCTGCAGTCATGGGCATGGTTGTTAATGGCCTCTATTCGGTAATTGACGGAATTTTTATCGGGCAGGCTGTCGGTGCAGAGGGCCTTGCTGCCATCAACCTTTCCTGGCCCATTTTTGGGGTGCTTTTCGGGTTTGGTCTTATGGCTGGAACCGGAGCTTCAGCACTTTACTCCATTAACAGAGGGGCTGGAGATACAGAGAAAGCCCGTAAAGTCATGGGCAATGTTTTTGTCCTTCTGCCCATAATCAGCTTTGCTCTTGGTGCTGTTTTATATGTACTGGCTGGCGACTTACTGATGCTTCAGAAAGCCTCCGGGCCAGCTCTGTCCATGGGTATAGATTATCTGCACACCCTGAGTTTTGGTGCATTACCTGCTTTGGCCGGAATGGCTCTGCCTATGCTTGTTCGAAACGATGAGAAGCCGAAATTAGCAACGGCACTGATGTGCTTTGGTGCAGTAGTCAACATCTTCCTGGACTGGATATTTGTTGTGATGCTTGATCAAAAGGTTCAGGGTGCCGCACTGGCAACTGTCATGGCCCAGGGACTGGTCATGATCATTGGAAGTAGCTATTTCTTTAGTCGACATGCGACAAGCCCTCTCAAACTTTCTGATCTTCGGTTCAGCCTCAAGCTTTCAGAGAAAACCATGGCGGTCGGCTTTTCAAGCTTCGTTATGTTCCTCTACTTCAGCATTGTTATGATTCTTCACAACCGGCTGTTTCTGGAATATGGCAACGTAACTGTACTGGCAGCATATGCCATTGTTGGATATGTGCAGGCTTTCTATTACATGTTCGCAGAAGGTGTAGGCCATGGCATACAACCCATTGTGAGCTTTAATAAAGGAGCAAATAACAACCGAAATATCAGGGATGCACTGGTAATGGCTGCATCCTGGGCCATCGGTATAGGTGTAACAACCCAATTATTGTTGAATCTATTCCCTGAACTGCTCGCGAGTATTTTCATAAACAATGATCCAGCTCTGCTGGAATCAACAGTGCTTGGACTCAGGCTTCATCTGTTCACGATGTTTCTTGATGGTTTTATTGTGGTGTGTGCAGCCTATTTTCAGGCTTTGGCACTCGCCAGACTGGCGACGCTTATCTCTATCGGCAACATGCTGATTCAGATACCTATGTTGCTGATTTTGCCTAAATGGCTGGGCACAACCGGTGTATGGATATCCATGCCGATATCCAATATTTTCCTGGTTATCGTGGTTCTGTATTTCGTGATTCGGGATTTGAAGCAGCGCAAAGCCCAAACGAACATCAAAGCTCAGGAAGTCATTAAGAAAGCCGCCTAAGAAAGCTATGGCTGACTGGTTGCAGGCTCCCTACAATAGATCCACCTGAAATCTGGAGCCTGCAATGTCAGATAATGACCAACACCCTTATGAATCTTTGACACCTGATTTGGTCATTGATGCCGTTGAATCCCAAGGCTATTTAAGTGATGCCCGCATTCTGGCACTGAACAGCTATGAAAACCGGGTTTACCAGGTAGGTCTGGAAGACGAATCCCCCATTATTGTGAAGTTCTACCGGCCCGGCCGCTGGAGCCGTGAGCAGATTCTGGAAGAGCATGCGTTTGCCCAGGAACTCGAGGCTTTGGATATTTCCGTTGTTCCTCCTATTTCCAATAAAAACGGAATTACCCTGCACGATTACAGCAGTTTTATGTTCAGCCTTTACCAAAGAAAAGGCGGGCATGCGCCAGAGCTGGATAATATGGATCACCTGTTCAGCCTGGGTCAGCTTATGGGGCGTATCCATAATGCTGGTTCTCTGCATACATTCAGCTATCGCCCTGAAATCACACTGCAGAGATACGCGATAGAGACTTCAACTTATCTGCTGGAAAATAATGTAATTCCCTCCAGCCTGCTCCCCGCTTACGAAACCCTGGCAAGGGATTTGATCGACAAACTGCAGCGTATTGACCAGCAGAACGATCCAAAAATTATCCGCCTCCATGGCGACTGCCATGTGGGCAATATTCTGTGCCGGGATGATGTTTTTCATTTTGTCGACTTTGATGACTGTATCAACGGCCCTGCTATTCAGGATCTTTGGATGTTTCTCTCGGGAGACCGCCAAAGCAAAATGGCTCAGCTCTCCGAGTTAATTGACGGCTATAACGAATTCCATGATTTCAACGCAGTCGAACTGAATCTGGTTGAATACTTCCGCACTTTGCGCCTGATGCATTACAGCGCATGGCTGGCACGACGCTGGAAGGACCCGGCATTTCCTATTGCCTTCCCCTGGTTTAATTCCGAACGTTACTGGGCTGATCATGTTCTTGAGTTAAGAGAGCAAATGGCCGCTCTTGATGAAGAACCGCTGACTTTATTCTGATCATATGACCGGAACGTAATGTTCCGGTCGCAATTCCCTTATTGTAATTCTCTGGTGAGGACAAAGCCTGCCGCTACACTTTAACTAATGTACCCAGAATCCGTGACAAGGACGTCTGATCAGCATGCGCGCTCTGCCTCTGTTTCTGTTGGCTTTCTCTTTTAGCAGTCTTCTTTCTGCAGCCAACCCTACAACTCCACGTCTTCCCAACCAGGAAGCTATTGCCAAAGCTCTTGAGCAGATGAAGCCTGCTGACAGGCCACTGGATGAACAGGAGCAAAAGCTTGCGGACATTTATCAGAAAACCCTGAATCTGCTGAAACAGGCAATTCAGGAACAGGATCAGCTGGAAGCATTACAACACCAGATCACTGGAGCTCCGGCAGATATGGAGAAGCTGCAGGACAATCTGGATAAGACAAACCGCCCATCAGACAAGTCCCTGCTGGAAAAGTACCGGCATCTGCCAGTTGACCAGCTGCGAAAGCTGCTTGACGCCCGCCTCGAAGAAATTAATGAGCAGCAGAACCTTCTGACCAGAATGGCCAGCCAGATCACCATTGCCAGAGCCCGGCCGGAAACAAATCAGGCCATCATCAGCAAAAACGTTGAACGCTTAAAAGATATCACGGCTCAACTTAACCTTCTGGAAAGCACCACTGCAGCTACGGATCACAAAGATCAACAGCGAAACCTGCTACAGGCCGAGGCCAATGTTCTGCAAACTCAGGACTCCCGCCTGAACCTTGAGATTCGGGACAGCAGCACTCTGCTTGATCTTGAAACATTGAAGCAGCGCCTGGTATTAAAGAAGGCTCAGCTTCTGGAGCAGGAAGTTCTTTCGATCCAGACAATCATCAACTTCAAACGCAGAGCGGCCAGCGAGCAAGCTGTGGCAACGGCTTCCCGCATCAATCGCTCAAGCGTAGGAAAGGCCGCGCTGCTGCAGGCTGAAGCAGCTGAGAACATGGAGCTGAGCCAGCAGCTTCTGACAACATCAGACCGTATCAGCCAGTCCAGTGCCAAGGGTAATAAAGTCCGAAGCCAGCTTAATAATCTCGACAACATCACCCTGAGCATCAGACAACAGTCAGCTCTGATCGGAGAAAACCGGATTCTGGCCAGGATGCTGCGGGAAAACCTGATGAGTCTTCCCAGCATCACCATTGATCATGGTGTGGAAGAACTGATCACCCAGACCCGTCTTCAGAAATTCAAATACGATCAGCAGAGGCAGGTTCTGACCAGCCCGGAGAATAAAGTTCAGGAACTGATCAGTCGCCAGACTGTCAAGTACACACAACAGGACCATGATGAATTACTTAGATTACTGACAGACAGGCAGACACTTCTTGAAGACCTGTCCAGCGAACTTGGTATTCTTCTGACAACAGCCACCAGCCTGGATCTTGATCAAAAGGCTCTTGCTTCTCACAGCAACGAGCTATCCAATAAACTGGAGGAACGGTTGTTCTGGATCGCCAGTAACCAGCCTCTTGGGCTGAACTGGTTGGTTCAACTGCCTCAGGCTCTGTGGCAGCAGCTGCTTGCTATTCCCTGGGAAGAGATTCTCTTCTCTTTCACCGACACTCTCAGGGATAAATGGTTTGTCTCGATGCTGGTGGTAGCTTTCTGCCTGTTCCTACAGGCTCGAAGGCGCAAATTTGTAGCCCTGCAGCGTACGCTAACCCGCAAAATGGGTAATGTCCGCCACGACACTCTGCTGATTACTCCTACAGCACTTGGCCTTGCACTGCTTCAGGTTATGCCTCTGCCTATTCTCATGGGAGCCATTGGCGTGGCTTTGGTAAAAGTCACAGGAAATCCGGATGGTGTTTCCAACCTTGGTATGGCTCTGATTGTGACAGCGGTAGCATGGCTGCTGCTTTCTCTGGCTATACAGATATTGCGCCCCCATAACATTGCCGTAACTCACTTCCACTGGCCTCCCCAGAGGTGCCGGAAAGTTCAGCACCTGTTATTAAAACTGAAGATGGTTATGGTTCCTCTGCTTCTGACTGTGACTCTGGCCAAATCCCAGCCTACAGACCTTAATCAGGATATTTTGGGCATGACTTTGCTTATGGCAGGGTCACTGTTCCAGGGCTGGATTCTGTTCCAGATTATGAGGGGTGCCAGCAGCCTGTTCGGATCACGGTTCCTGCATGTGCTGCTGACTCTGGCACTTGTTCTTATCGCACTGGCACAGCTGGTTTTGACTGCAGCCGGATATTACTACACCACTCTGCAGCTCCAAGAGCAGCTGGCTGGCACACTCTACCTTGTTGGTGCCGCCGTCTTGTTGCAGGCTCTGGTAATCCGAAGCCTGCGAGTCGCTGAGCGCCGCCTGTCATTCACCCGGGCATTAAAGAAGAGAGCAGCCAGCAAGGATGGTGAAAATATTGAGGAACCCACCCTTGATATTGCCACTGTTAACCAGCAATCACTGAGGCTTTTGAACGCCCTGATGATTGTGGGTCTGTTTATCGGGCTTTACTGGCTGTGGCGGGAAGTTTTCTCCCTGCTGAATGTTCTGAATAACATCATTTTGTGGGAATTCGCACCGGAACTCGAAGGAGGAGAAATCTTCCAGGTTCATCTGACAGACCTGCTGCTGAGTGTTACCACTCTGGTGACCAGTTTTATTCTGGCCCGAAATCTACCTGGTCTTTTGGAAGTCACGGTTCTGTCCCGGCTTAAACTCAGGGCTGGCTCCAGCTACGCTGCAACAACTCTTTTGAGCTACACCATCAGCTGCGTCGGGTTTATCACCGCTCTTTCCCTGTTGGGTGCCAGCTGGGCCAAGCTCCAGTGGCTGATAGCCGCTCTTGGTATCGGTATTGGTATCGGGCTACAGGAAATCGTGGCCAACTTTGTTGCGGGTCTGATCATCCTGTTTGAGCGGCCGATCAGGATTGGTGACACCATCACCCTTGGAGATACAAACAGTGAGATCAACGGTGTCATTACCAGAATTCGTATCCGAGCCACGACTGTAACCGACTGGGATCATAAGGAAATTATCATCCCCAACAAAATGCTGATGGGTGAGAAGCTGATCAACTGGTCGCTTTCCAACTCCGTTGTTCGAATAATCCTGCCGTTCTATGTCTCTCACGATGCCGACCCCCAGCTTGTACACAAACTTCTGCACCAGGCTGCCAAAGACCATGAACGTGTCGTCGACACACCCGAAACACTGGTGCTGTTGATGGAGTATGGCGACAGCGCCCTTCAGTATGAACTTCGCACCCATGTTGCTCATGTTGATGACCGTTTACAGGTCCGAGACCAGCTAAATGAAAAAATTCTGGAACTATTCAGGGAAAACGGAGTCTCCATAGCGTACCCGAAACAAGATGTTTTCCTTCGGAATATGGGAGCAGGTCATGCCTGAGAATGTTACAGAACTCGTTCCACAGCAGCCGAGAGAGCCGAGCCAGCTTCTCCCTCTACACTCCTGCATCAGGGTTTTCCGCCAGAGAATCGAAGGTGATTCAGCCTGGACCAGCGGTATCCTGATGGATGCCAGTAAAGACTTGCTGCTTCTACAGGTTATCAGTGACCAGATCACTCTCAATGGCTACCAAGTGATTCGCCGGTGCGATATCAGCCATATTGAAAGACCAGCACCACAGCATAGTTTTATTTTGAAAGCGCTTGAATTAAAAGAGCAGGCTCCGAGGCATCCCGGAATTATTAACCTTGAATCCATGGCTTCGGTTCTGAAATCTATCAGCCGTCTGTCGCCACTGGTCACAGTTCACCAGGAAATTACCGACCCATCTGTATGTTGGATTGGCAAGGTATCCAAGGTTGATGATGATCTGCTGTTCTTGCACTGTATCAATCCGGATGCCTCCTTTGAGTCAAGTTATGACACCTATGATATCGAGGGTATCACCCGGATTGATTTTGGTGGGGCTTACGAAGATGCTCTGTGGAGAGTCAACAAGGCCGCAAAATAAATGCGGGCCTGTTGAATCCTGCCCCTACATTTCTTTCAGCATATCTTTCGATCGGGCTATGCCCTGTAAAGATTTCAGACGAGCAGGCTGATAGGAAAGTGACTTGTTGTAAAAGTATATAGCTTCACCTGGCCGACCGGATTCCCTTAAAAAATCGCCATACATTTCGTTCGCGGGTTTTACTGCCAGCGGAATGCCGTGTTCATGAACCATGTTGTCTTCAATCTTACAGGCATCAGCCAGAACAACTTCGGCTGCATATGCCTGACCTTTTTCCAGCAGAACCAGTGCCTTCAAAAGCTTCTGCATAATCAGCACCGCATCCTGATCAGGTGGGCCAAGATGTGATAAATCCATTTTCATCAACATGTCATATTGTTTATCTGCCATCTTCAGAGCGCTGCTGTCATTTAAAAGCCAGGCCGCATAACCATCCGCGAAAATATTTGCGGCAACAGCTGATGACTTAGCGTTCTTGAAATCTATTCCAGCTCGTCTTATCTCAGCAAACTCCTTTGAATCGAAAGGGCTATCTACCAGATATCCTGCCCGGGCAAACAGCAGATATTTCATTTTGGTAGCTGATGGTTTCTTCTGGTATAGCTCATACAGCTCATCCAGTTCTGCCTTGGCTTCCCTGAATTTCCCCTGCTGTAACAGCCCATAGGAAATCCAGCCTACACCGTGATATTCAAGGTTATCTTCATTGAGCCCTATATCTGCAATACGCTGTTTCGACTGTTTCCAGGCATGGCGGTTTATCTCAATAACCTTATCCCAGTCTCCCACGGCATAGTAATAGTGCGACGGCATATGCGAAGCATGAATGGACGCTGAGACAATTTCCCCAAATGTCTCAGCAGCCTGCCTGGCCCAATACCCTTCCGCAGCATTCTCGCTGGCATGAATCAGGTAATGCATAGCACCCGGATGTTCAGAGTTCTCTTTAAGCACTTCCAGAAAGAGCTGGCGGGCTTTTTGGTTTACCTTGAAGTCACGCACACCCCGGCGGGTTCCCAACACTGAATACCCGTAGAGCACTTTAATTTCATGATCATCAGGAAAACGCTTGTACAAAACTCCCAGTTGGTCACGGAACTGACTGAGCAGGGAACCTTTGTCGAATGGCATGGCCCCCATACTCTTTCCTTCCACCAGCAAGCGACCTGCACTGATTAAACCCTTTTCTTTCTCATTCAACCTGGAGAAATCTGCATTCTGCTTCATGCGATGCAGGGCGGCCTGAGCCTGCTCCGGCTCCTTGGCGTACCAGACAAACATATGGCTGGCCATAATCTCACCCCAGTAGGCCATGGCAAATGCCGGATCAAGGCGCTGAGCTTCACGAAAACTCCACGTTGCCTCTGGGAACTCATAGACATGAGTTAGCTTCAGCCCAGTTAAGAAGTGCTGGCGGGCTTCTTCATTATTTGTTGAAACATCCAGATCCAGTTCACCTAGCCCTTTACCTCCCTTCCATGGTGGGTAAGCATCAACATCACCATGATAATGGGCCGAGAGAACGGGCACTGCCCACATAAACAGAAAGGCAGCTATAAAATGGCGAACAAGGTGCATTACAAAAATCCTTTTTGCTTTTTTCCTGACTCTTTTCAGTAAAGCAGCAGTTGATAAAAGTCCGAGTCATTTTTAGGGTTTTTTATGCCGATTGTGTTAGAAACATTACTCAAAGCACAACAATCTGAGTTCTGATGAAGCTGGTTCACACATACGCCGACCTCGGCTCAACATTCTCATCCCACGTACAGCCTCAGCCGCTGGATACCCCGGAGCTGGTCAGTGTGAACCAGGATATTGTCCAACTGCTTTCCTGTGCTGACTTTTCTGAAGAACAGTTAGCCCAGCTTTGTAATGGCGAGATGATTCCTGAAGGAGGCCAACCTGTTTCCATGGTGTATTCAGGGCATCAGTTTGGTGTTTATGTGCCAAGGCTTGGTGATGGCCGGGCAATCTTGCTTGGCGAAACAGAAGGTTCAGACGGGGTTCTCTATGATCTGCAACTTAAAGGAGCCGGCCTGACACCCTATTCCCGTGATGGCGACGGACGAGCCGTGCTGCGTTCTACCATCAGGGAATATCTCTGCGGAGAAGCACTTCACTCACTGGGTATTCCAACAACCAGAGCATTATGCCTGATCAACAGCAACACTCCTGTTTATCGGGAGCAGGTCGAGACAGGAGCTGCTCTCTTGCGTGTTTCTGAAAGCCATATTCGCTTCGGGACATTCGAGTACTTCAGCCATACCAGGCAACTCGATGCTCTTTCCCAGCTTGTTGATTACGTTGTCGAAAGACACTTTCCTGAATGGACAGATGCCGATGATAAAGCCGCAAATCTGCTATCTGAAGCAACCCGACGTACAGCGGAAATGGTTGCTCAATGGCAGGCTGTGGGCTGGTGTCACGGCGTTATGAATAGCGACAATATGTCTATTCTTGGGCATACCATTGATTACGGGCCTTTCGGCTTTATTGATGGTTTTAATGCCGTACACATCTGCAATCACTCTGACTGGCATGGTCGTTACGCATTCAATCGCCAGCCTGATATTGGCTACTGGAACTGTTCAGCTCTGGCCTCAGCTCTGTTACCACTGCTTGAAGGGAAAGAGCAGGCCGAAGATCTGATTAAACAATACCCTTCTTTCTTTTCCAAAAAATACGCTTCTCTTCTCAGGGCCAAGTTCGGCCTGTCATCTTCAAAAGAAGGGGACAGCCAGCTTTTTGATGAAGTTTTTCAGCTGATGCATGACGAAAGAACTGACTACACAATATTCTTTCGTGCTTTGGGAAAGCCTGATTTGCAGGATCTCTTTATCGACAGGGACAGGTTCAACTCATGGTCGAACAAGTATGAAAAACGAATAGCACAGGAACCGTCTTCTCTGGATGAAATCATTAAGTCGATGTCACAGGTGAACCCAAAATATATTTTGCGAAACCATCTGCTTCAGATCGCCATAAACAAAGCCGAAAATGGCGATTACAGCGAAGTTAACAAGCTACTGAAGATCATCAGGCAGCCATTTTCCGAACAGCCTGAGTTTGAAAGCTACGCAGATTCCCCCCCTGACTGGGCTGGAGATTTGGAAGTCAGCTGTTCCTCCTGATGCAGTTACCTACGCTAATATACCCACAAGAATCTCTTCCATTTCTATTGTGATCAGGTAATCTGGCGATCACAAATATACCTATAACCACTATAAAGTATAAATATGAAGCTAGAGACCCAAGCAATTCACGCAGGTTACGCTCCTGACCCTACAACCAAGGCAGTAGCAGTGCCTGTCTATCAGACGACATCTTACGCCTTTGACAGTACTCAACATGGTGCGGATCTTTTTGACCTGAAAGTTCCGGGAAATATCTATACCCGGATTATGAATCCGACTACTGATGTCCTTGAGCAGCGCATGGCAGCTCTTGAGGGAGGCATTGGCGGTCTGGCTGTAGCTTCAGGCATGTCTGCCATTACCTATGCCATTCAGACTATTGCTGAAGCCGGGGACAATATTGTCAGCATCAACAAGCTTTACGGCGGCACCTACAACCTGTTTGCACATACACTGCCAAAACAGGGTATTGAAGTGCGAATGGCTCCCCATGATGACCTAGATGCACTGATCTCACTGATTGACGACAACACTCGTGCAGTTTTCTGTGAGTCTATTGGCAATCCTCTCGGTAATATTGTTGATATTGAACCTTTGGCACAAGCTGCTCACTCAAAAGGGGTTCCGCTGATTGTTGATAACACCGTTGCCTCTCCAGCTCTATGGCGTCCAATTGAGCATGGTGCCGATATCGTTATTCACTCACTGACCAAGTATTTGGGTGGACATGGTACTTCCATCGGCGGAGTGATTATCGACTCTGGAAAATTCCCATGGGCGGAACATGCTGACCGTTTCCCAATGCTGAATACACCTGATCCGTCCTATCACGGCGTCGTTTACGCTGAAGCTCTGGGAGAAGCAGCCTTTATCGGAAGGGCACGGGTTGTGCCTCTGCGTAATACCGGTGCAGCTATTTCCCCGATGAATGCTTTCCAGATTTTGCAGGGCATTGAAACCCTGGCTCTGCGTATGGAACGCCACTGCTCGAATGCTCTTGCCGTTGCCCAGGCTCTGGAAAATCACCCTCAGGTTGAGTGGGTGAATTATGCTGGCCTGCCTGAAGCGCAAGATCATGCTCTTTGCCAGAAGTATATGAAGGGTGAGGCATCCGGCATTCTCAGTTTCGGTATCAAGGGTGGACAGCAGGCTGGAGCAAAATTCATTGATGCTCTGCAACTGGTGACACGACTGGTCAATATTGGTGATGCCAAGTCACTGGCCTGTCATCCAGCTTCAACAACACACCGACAACTGAATGACGAAGAGCTGGCGGCCGCAGGTGTCAGCAGAGATATGATTCGTCTATCCATTGGTATTGAACATATTGACGATATTCTTGCTGACCTTGAACAGGCTTTAGCAGCCTCTCTTTAAACAGGCCCTAGCGAAAGGCTCTTTCTGGAATCTGGATAGCGTCTTTCGCAAATCATCTGCCAACCTGAGAAAGCCCCTCAAAAAATAGGCTTAATTCTCTCAATATAGAAGGCGCAGGCAGCCTGACTATGGCCCGTTGGATTTTCAGTTTTCTGGCCTCATAAACTGAAACAACAACCTAAAAGCCCGTTCTATTGATAAAAACATGCTTACAACCAAATATTTCTTGGCATTTTGCGATGAATTTTTCTGAATTTTGATCTAGAACTATTCACGATATACGTCGTTAGTGTTTCAATCGAGAAAAACTGACGGGATACTCGAACATGGATAAATTTGACCGCCAGATTCTCAATCTCTTACAACACAATCGTCTTACTGCCGAACAATTATCTGAAACTGTGGGGCTATCACCCAGTGCCTGTCTGCGTAGAGTTAAGCATCTAAAAGACATTGGAGTTATAGAGAGAGAAGTCGTTGTCGTTTCTCCCAAAGCTGCTGGCCGTTCACTGACGATAATTGTGACAGTGCGATTCCATGAAGAGTCTGTTGATCATCATCGTGAATTCCAGAAGCTGGTTATCTCCCACCCCCTGGTGACACAATGTTATTACGTTACCGGTACAAGCGATTTTGTCATGATCCTCAATGCTTCTGACATGGGGGAATATGACCGCTTTGCAACAACCTATCTTCTCGACGCACCCAACGTGTGCCAGTTTGAAACCCAGGTTGTTATGAAAACAATCAAGAGAAGCCTGGCTCTCCCTCTTGAAGCTGCTCAAGAACTATAAGTCTCAGCAAAAAGTGAACGTGGCTTCCGATTTCTGAAGGATCTGAATTTCAGGTATCTTCCCTGTATCCAAAAAAGCCAGAACGTTAAGTTTTCATTTTTTAGGAGTTTCTGTCAGTGACAATCGGGAGATGTGAGGTAAACTTCCTGCCATAGGTACCACCTGTGATTGAACATTAGGGGAAGAAACAACATCCTCTTCGCCTCCGAATATTATGTTGTATAAGACTACCATTTTATTGGGTTGTTGTTGCCCCTCCTGCTGCCGGACTTCCTTAAGAGCATCTCTCAGCAGATTTATAATGTGAGTCTCTACATTCAGAGGCGATAATAACTCCATGTTTTGAGTGGCCCCGGCTTTAAGAAGAGTCTTAACCACCTCATCGTGTCCGTATATACTTGCTATTAACACTGGTGTTATCCCATTGCAGGCGTGATTAAGATCAACTTTTCCGGTTCCAGCCAGAATCTCGACCACCTTATCGTGTCCGTTCATGCTAGCTATAAGTACTGGCGTCATCTCATCGATGGGGTGGTTAAGATCAACTTTTCCGGTTCTAGCCAGAATCTCGACCACTTTCTCGAGGCCCAGCCGACAGGCTGCACACAGAAGCGTTATGCCCTTCTTGTGGGTGTTGAGATCGACAGTTTCGTACTGGGCCAGAATCTTGACCACCTTATCGTGTCCGCTTATGGTGGCTATAAATACTGGCGTCATCTCATCGATGGGGTGGTTAAGATCAACTTTTCCGGTTCTAGCCAGAATCTCGACCACTTTCTCGTGCCCCCGCCGACAGGCTGCACTCAGAGGCGTTATGCCCTCCTTGTGGGTGTTGAGATCGACAGTTTCGTACTGGGCCAGAATTTTGACCACCTTATCGTGTCCGTTAATGCTAGCTATAAGTACTGGTGCTGTCTCATTGCAGGGGTGGTTAAGATCAACTTTTCCGGTTCTAGCCAGAATCTTGACTATCTCTTCGAGGCCGCTCGAGCAGGCTATAAACAATGGTGTTGCCCCATGGTAGGACTGATTAAGATCAACGCCTTCGGTATCAGCCAGAATCTTGACAACCTTCTCGTGGCCGTTTATGACGGCAAGAGATAACCCACATATGAGCTTGCCTGTTTCCCCACTGGTAAACTCTTCATTAGGGTCAAAATCCTCAAGCCCAAGATAAAATTCAAGAGCTGGCAGATTCCCCTCACGGCAGGCAGCCAGAAACTCATGTTCTTTAAATTGCATCTCCAAGGAGGGGGAGCCTGTCCATCCTGCCCATACAAAAAATGCCATAAATAACCCATGGAAAAATAGTGCGTAGCGGATGGCTCTGATCCGTCCCATCTATAAATCCCCTGCGGGTTGTCTAAAAAAGTAAAGGTATGGACATAAACAAGGAAAATATCAAGTTGTTTGAATACCTGCGTTGCAGAGATGAGGGCGACGGTAGCAACAGGCAACGTAGTGGTCAATGGGCAGGTAAATCGCCTGTTTCGGTATATTTCACGGATTGCAACAACTAACTGCTAGTGCAAGTGTGCGTTGCCTGACATTTAATTTTCAGGAAAAACAATCACAACAAGCACCAAATTCGCAGGAAAAAGTCACACTTTCGCCTGTTTTTTCCCTTGTCTTGCGAGAAAAAACCCTACTATAGCCACATCGAATTCAAACATACGTTGCTAACTACAGCAGCGTATCGACAGTGTTAGTCAAAACAGAATTTATAGTGAGACATCGACCATGGAACTTGAAACTGGTAACGCCGTTCTGCGCTCTGAAGTTGAGGCAACCGAATCTGCAGCTATCAATGATTCTGCAAACGTTAAAGAAGTAAATACTATTGTTGAGGACATCGTTCCTAACTGCCTGCGCAATACTTTTAACCGTTTTCTGGATCCCAAGCACTTTGCCAGTTTTGGCGATACCACTCTGGAAAATGTTCGCACTTTCCATAAAGGCCTGCCTAACTACAAGCCAACTCCTCTGTACAGCCTGCCTGCACTGTCTGAAAAGCTGGGCATTGGCAAGATCCTGGTAAAAGACGAAGGTCAGCGCTTTGATGTCAACGCCTTCAAGGTGCTTGGTGGCTCTTACTCCGTTGCCCGTCTGCTGGCAAAAGAGTTCAACCTGTCCGATGACGAACTGAACCTGGATACCATCAAATCTAAAATCACTGAGCCCATGACCTTTGCCACCGCTACCGACGGTAACCATGGTCGTGGTATCGCATGGGCTGCCAACAAGCTGGGACAAAAAGCTGTTATCTACATGCCTGTGGGTACTGCTGAAGAGCGTGTCACCAATATCGAGAACCTTGGTGCAGACGTTATCGTTACCGACCTGAACTATGACGACACTGTTCGCATGGCCTGCGAGCATTCTGAAGTGAATGGCTGGACTTACGTTCAGGACACTGCCTGGGAAGGTTACACCGAGATTCCTCTGTGGATCATGCAGGGCTACACCACCATCGTTGGTGAATCTGTTGAGCAGATGACTGAAATGGGTGTTGAGAAGCCTACTCACATTATCCTGCAGGCCGGTGTTGGTTCCATGGCTGGTGCAATCCTTGCCGCCTTTGGTCGTCAGTATGGCCCTGATAGCTTCAAGTCCATTATCGTTGAGCCGGAGAAGGCTGACTGCGTATATCGCTCTGCCATGCAGAAAGATGGTGAGATCGTTATCGTAAACGATATGCTGGATACCATTATGGCTGGTCTGGCCTGCGGTGAACCAAGCACTCTGGGCTGGGAAATCCTGAAAGCCAATGCAACAGCATTTATGTCCTGCGATGACAGCCTGGCCGCTGTGGGTATGCGTATTCTGGCCGCTCCAATGGCTGGTGACCCTGCCGTTACTTCTGGTGAGTCTGGTGCAATCGGCACCGGCATCCTGTACGCGCTTGGTCAGAAGGAAGAAGGCAAGCAGCTGATGGAGAAGCTGGGCATGGATGAGAATTCAGTCGTCTGGGTTCTGAACACCGAAGGAAATACTGATCCGGTTAACTATCAGAAAGTTGTCTGGGAAGGTAAGTTCCCAAAGGCTGAGTAATTTCAGCAAGTGAAACGCAAAAGGCGCAGAATCATCTGCGCCTTTTTTTATATTGAGATCACAACAGCATCAATCGTCGTCAAAATTCCCATACGCTTCCGGAGCCAAATTCTCAAAACGACTGAAGCGTCCCATGAATGCCAGCCGGACTGACCCAATAGGACCATTCCGCTGCTTACCGATAATAATTTCGGCAACGCCTTTATGTTCCGTATCCGGGTTATAAACCTCATCCCGGTAGATAAACATAATCACGTCAGCATCCTGCTCGATCGCTCCGGATTCACGGAGGTCAGAGTTTACTGGTCGTTTGTTCGGTCGTTGTTCCAGAGATCGGTTCAACTGTGACAGTGCGATCACCGGGCATTCAAACTCTTTTGCCATCGCCTTGATGGAACGGGAAATCTCCGAAATCTCGTTAGTACGGCCTTCGCTGAAACCGGGAATCTGCATCAACTGAAGATAGTCGACCATCACCATGGCAACCTTGCCATGTTCACGGTGAATACGGCGCAGACGGGTACGCATTTCCTGGGGGCTGATACCTGCAGTATCATCAATAAAGAGTTTCTTCTCTTTCAGGCTCTTTACCGCATTGGAAAGCTTGGGCCAGTCTTCATCTTCCAGTTTACCTGTCCGCACTTTGCCCTGATCTATACGGCCAAGGGAAGCCAAGCTACGCATCATCAACTGTTCAGAAGGCATTTCCAGACTGAATACGACAATGCACTCTTCCGTGGACATCAGAGCATTTTCAATCAGGTTCATGGCGAAGGTCGTCTTACCCATGGATGGACGTGCTGCCAGCACGACCATATCGGAAGACTGAAAACCGGCGGTCATCTCATCAAGGTCTTTGAAGCCTGAAGTTATACCTGTGATTGAACCCGTGGTTTTAAACAGCTCATCAATTTTTTCTACGGTCTTCTTCAGTATCTCCCGCGCTCCGACAGGGCCGCCTTCTTTGGCCCGGGATTCAGCAATATTGAAGACTTCACGCTCTGCCAGCTCAACAAGATCATCAGCCTTTCTGCCTTCAGGAGCATAAGCAGCATCGGCAATACGCTGAGCTGAGCTGATCAACCTGCGGAGAACTGCGCGCTCATAAACGATATCAGCGTAAGCATTCAAATTGGCAACACTGGGAATACTCTCAACCAGCTCGGTGAGATACCCCATCCCACCAGACTCTTCCAGATGCCCTTTACGATCCAGCTCTTCGGCTACGGTGATTGGATCAAACGGACTGGAGTCCTGGGCCAGAAGCTGAATACATTCAAACAGCTTGCGGTGGGCCGGATTGTAGAAATCCTCAGAGGTAACCTTGTCGCCAATCTTGTCCCAGGATTCATTATCCAGCATCAGGCCGCCAAGGACAGACTGCTCAGCTTCAATTGAGTGAGGTGGGGTCTTGAGGTTTGCCAGAGCCTCGTCGATTGGTAATTCTCTGGTGAGTTCGGTATCCAGCATAGGATGAGATGAATTCTGTTTCGCGCATTGGATTAAAGAACCAATACTACCCGAAACATTTCACGGGAGCACAAACAAACTGCAACGGACGTATAGAATTTACGAGCCGATAATCAGGTCTGTAGAAAAGGCATAAACAGCCCTGAGCGAAAAAAGTTTTTTGTCACCCTCGGGGGATGAAAAAACTTTCACATAAAAAAACCGCCGGAGCAAAGCACCAGCGGTTTTCTTTAAGATGATCGTAAAACTTATTCAGCTTCAACGAAGATCTTAACGGTAGCAGCAACTTCAGGGTGCAGCTGCAGAGCGATGTCGAATTCGCCGATGGTGCGAATAGGACCAGTAGGCAGACGAACTTCGCTCTTGGCAACTTCCATGCCAGTAGCGGAGATGGTTTCTGCCAGATCGCGGGTACCGATGGAACCGAACAGCTTGCCTTCATCACCAGCCTTAGCAGTGATGGTCAGCTCGATTTCGTCCAGCTCTTCAGCACGCTTCTGAGCGTTAGCCAGCTTCTCGGAAGCAGCCTTTTCCAGTTCAGCGCGACGAGCTTCAAACTCAGCTACGTTAGCCTTGGTAGCAGGAACTGCCTTGCCGAAAGGAACCAGGAAGTTACGGCCGTAACCAGCCTTAACTTTAACCTTTTCACCCAGTGCGCCCAGATTGGCGACTTTTTCCAGAAGAATAACTTCCATTTCTAAATACCTTTCACCAGTAATGGATTAGTACAGGGATTCACACTGTAAAAACCTGTACAGGTACGCCATGCAGAGCAAAGCTCTGCATGACAAAAGATTCCGAACTAACGGGAAATCTTAGTGGCGATCGCAGTAAGGCAGCAGAGCAACGTAGCGAGCGCGCTTGATAGCGGTCGCCAGCTGACGCTGGTAGCGAGCCTTGGTGCCGGTAATACGGCTAGGTACGATCTTGCCAGTTTCGGTGATGTACGCCTTCAGGGTGTTCAGATCCTTGTAATCGATCTCTTGAACGCCTTCAGCGGTGAAACGGCAGAACTTGCGACGACGGAAGAAACGTGCCATTGCAACAACTCCTTATCTAGAGTTCCTTATCCTATGCAGAAAATCTGCGTTCAGGCCTCAGAACTGACGGTTAGCCTGAAACAGGATTATTCAGCGGACTCTTCGGAAGAAGCTTCAGCTGCTGGAGCTTCGGAAGCAGGAGCTTCACGACGCTCTTCACGACGATCATCGCGACGGTCGTCACGACGGTCATCACGACGCTCACGACGCTCTTCAACCTGCATCATAATGGATGGCTCGGTAATAGCTTCGTTGCGACGAATAACCAGGTTACGGATAACAGCGTCGTTGAAGCGGAAGTTGCTGGACAGCTCCTTCAGGGCTTCGTCGCTGCACTCTACGTTCATCATAACGTAGTGAGCTTTGTGGATCTTCTGGATTGGGTAAGCCAGCTGACGACGGCCCCAATCTTCTTGACGGTGGATAGTACCGTTGTCTTCTTCGATGATCTTCTTGTAACGATCAACCATAGCGGGCACTTGCTCGCTCTGGTCTGGGTGTACCAGGAATACGATCTCGTAATGACGCATATCTGCTCCTTACGGGTTAAACAGCCTCCCACGATCCGGATAACCGTGTCATCGGGTAAGGCAAGGAGTAAGGGATAAATCCCCAATGAGAAATCCCACAGCATAAGCCATGGGAACAGGGCATTCTAGAGAAGCACCGCTCGCAGCGCAAGGGGAGGAATATCAGGGGATAACACCAACAGCTCCCGGAAAGCCCCAACCTCTTTGTCGATATCTATAGAGAAGCTGCTGATTAGCCGGTTTTAATTACCACTTTTATCAAGAAAAACTAGTCACTCAACTGGGATTTAAACTGCTCTTTCCAGTTTTTCTCCCACTCAGGCATCTGGGAATAGGGCATGGCACGGGCAACCAGGAACCCCTGAGCATAATCACAGCCGAGTTCCTTGAGTTTGTTCCACTCTTCTTCAGTTTCAATACCTTCAGCAACCGTAGACAGCCTCAGTCTTTTCGCCATATCAATATTAGATTCAACAATGATGCGGTTGGTGGTCTTATGGGTAATATCACTGACGAAGCTTCGATCAATTTTCAGCTCAGTAAAAGGAATACGGTTCAACTGCTGGAAGTTGGAAAAACCAGTACCGAAATCATCAATCGAGAGATTAAAGCCCTTCATTCTTAACCGGGCCAGGGTTTCAAGGCTTCTGGCCAGATTTTTCATCACCACATTCTCGGTGATCTCAAGTGTCATACGGCATGTTGAAACACCGTGGTGAGCCAGAATTTCTTCGAGTTTCTGGGGCATGGAAACATCTTCGAGAAGGAGAGGGGAGAGATTCACAGCGACTGTCAGGTCCCGCCCCTGAAGCTGCCAGTTCCTTAAATCTTCGACAATGGCATGCACCTGCTTCCAGGTGAGTTGATCAATCAGGGAGGATTTCTCCATAATCGGCACAAAGCGTCCCGGCATAACGACACCCTGTTCAGGGTGATCCCACCGCGCCAGAGCTTCCGATGCCAGCCAGCTGCCATCGCTCAGGCTGACTTTGGGCTGATACCAGACCTGGAATTGGCCGGCGTCCAACCCTTCCTGAATATCTTCCGCTGTAAACACACCAGAGTATGCATCAGGATTTCGTGCCCTGTGCTCCTTACGGTACTGTTCAATAACACCCCTGATCTTCTCTCGGGTAACGGGTTTTTTCACATTAGTGAGAACCTGAAGCCCATGCTCCTCAGCCATATCCTCAACCGTGTGGATCAGGGCAGCATCAAGGGCACTGGCAACGACCATGGCATCAGCCAGCTTGCGTTCGGCAAGGTGGCGCAATAGCTCAACGCCATCCATCTCTGGCATATCCAAATCACTGACAACAATATGAATGCGGTCTGGATGAGCAACTATCTGTTCAAGTGCATCCTGCCCGTTTCTGGCAGCCATGACATGCTCACAGCCAATATCTTCCAGAACCTTGGCGGCAACAGCCCTTTGAAAGTCGTTATCTTCGACGACCATTATGGTCAGGCCTTCACCTTCGTTGGTCATGCCCGGTCTCCCCCCAGCAGAACGAGCAGAGGCGCTGGTACCATATAGGTATCAGCACCTCCTGATTTTTGTAAACCTTGTCGACTTAACATATCCCTTCCCGAGCCAGCTGAAAAGCTATCTCTCAGCAAGGGATATATCGACCGTTCACCGGGGTCTTTTGAGGTTTTATTCTCTGGGCTTACTGGCCGCTGATAATGCGAGTCCACTCACGTGTGACTACGCGACGCAGCTTTCCATCCAGAGGCTTGAAGATATAAAGGCTCTTCTCAATCGCACCGGAGGGGTATACGCCTGGATTCTGACGCAGTTCCTTCTCTACATATGGCGTTGCAGCCTTATTGGGGTTGGCGTAATACACAAAGTTGGTGATATCTGCAGCGACCTTGGGTTCCATAACGTAATCCAGGAACTTGTAAGCGTTTTCCTTGTTCTCTGCATCCTTGGGAATAGCCATGACATCATAAGATACCGCAGCACCTTCCTTAGGAATCACATACTTAACGGATACACCATTACCAGCCTTCTGGGCACGCTCATCTGCGATCAATGCATCACCAGACCATACGATAGCAACACAAACATCACCGTTGGCCAGATCAGTCAAAGCTCGGGATGAGTTGAAGTAGGTAACGTAAGGAGCAACCTTCATCAGCATATCGGTAGCAGCGCGGTAATCGCCACTACGACGGGAGTTAGGATCCTTACCAATAAAGCGCAAAGCCGCCGGGAATACTTCTGTCGGGGCATCCATAAAGGCGACACCACACTTTTCCAGCTTCTGCATGTACTTAGGGTTAAAGACCAGCTCCCAGCTATCTACAGGAGCATCTTCACCGGCAAACTCTTTAACCTTGGCTGGGTTGATGGCCAGACCTGTGGTCTGCCACAGGTAAGGGATTCCGTACTTATTACCGGGATCAACTTCATCCAACAGCCTCATGGCTTCAGGGTTGAGGTTTTTGTAGTTCTTGAACCTGGACTTATCCAGAGGCTCATAAACACCAGCCTTGATCTGGTTTGCCAGGAAGTCATGGGAAGGCGCTACGATATCGTAGCCGCTACGACCAGACAGAAGTTTGGCTTCCAGCACTTCGTTACTGTCATAAACGTCATAAGTAACCTTTACACCAGCCTTCTTCTCGAAGTCAGGAACGGTATTCGGAGCAATATACTCGTACCAGTTGTAAACAAAAAGTTCATTGTTCTGCTCTTCGGCCTGGCTAGTTGCAGGCAGAAAACTGAGGGTAGACAGAACAGAGAATGATAAAGCCAGACAAAACTTGTGAAGCATAACAGCGCTCTCCGGATACGCATGCTAAAACAACTGAAGGGCTGCCCACTGGACAGCCCTCCTTCGTGAAACGGGCGGTGATGTTACATTGATTTGTTCTTTATCACCTTGTTTAAATGATGAATATTTACTCATTTCCACAGTCAACTCTGCAGAAAGGCCGGATAAAGCATCAACACCACAAAAAAGTCATACTCGTTATGGTTTGAGACCACTCATATACTCAATAGCAATGCTGATTTCTTCATCGCTACAATCCATGCAGGTTCCCTTGGGAGGCATGGACCCGATTCCCTTGACAGCATTACTTAACAGCGTTGAGTAAGAACCCGCTGCTGCCAGCTTCTGACTCCATGCATTCGCATCATCCTTCTTGGGAGCCCCCAGAACGCCAGCGGTATGACAGGCTGTACAATAGGAGTTGTATATCTTTTCGCCGCTTCTTGGTCCATCACTTGCCTGAGCAACTGGCGCTGCAGTTGCGCAGGGCTGGCCTTCTATACAGACCTCACCGACCGGTGCGATCCTTCCAACAATTTCCTGGCGGGTAACTTTGTCGACTTCTTTCGGTGCAGCCATCACCAGACTGCTCACCATGCCCCCCAGAAAAACTGCAACACTGATAGCACGCATCCTGTTGACGTTTGCCACTCGCCTTTCCTCATTTTTTCACGGACTTTTTATGCACACTGCTGGCTTATTCCCCCTAAACAACTTCACATCCTTGCCCAGGTAAGCCGACCCGTTTGTTATAGCCAGCGGCGATTATAGCCGAATCAGACACTCGCCAACAATGACCCGCAAGACATGTCAACACGAACTCACCACACCTTTCTACAAAAAGACGAATAACAATTGAAGCTCTTTTAACCAGGCACTATCGATAACAGGAGACAAGGCAAAAAGCCGTGGACTTGAGCGCACGTCCTGAGTATTATTGGCGCCGCCCGCTAGGGCATACCAACGTGCATGCACCCTTAGCTCAGCTGGATAGAGCGCTGCCCTCCGGAGGCAGAGGTCACAGGTTCGAATCCTGTAGGGTGCGCCAAACATATCAAGACTTACAGCTTCAGCGTAAGTCTTTTTTTGCCTGTAAAAATCTCAAAAATTACAACACCCGCTAAACGCACTTTTCCTAAACAGCCTGAGTTACTCATTAGGGCACATCAGGACAATTCAATAACAACTAAATAAATGAGATACCCATCATTTAATAAATGAAGAGATAAACGACTTATTCTTATTAAATATCCAGACTCATTAGTAAGATAAAAACACCTTCGCATCCTTTTTAAATAATCCTAGATAAATAAAAACAGTTTCTTTATTTCGATTATTCATTAAAACGTATCCTTCCTTTAAGTACTGGTGTTTTTTTTGTAGAAATTGATTGATTTCTATTGTTTGCTCTTGCCGTGAACATATTCACTGCCGTACCCTAGGCAAATAAGCCGGACAGATATGATCTCTGGTCGGCCTTTCCTTAAATCTGGCTGTAAAAAACTGAACGCTAACAGTAAAAGGGGAAAGATGATGCTGGAGGGTTGCAAGTCAGCCAAAGAACGTTGGGGAGGGGTCTCTGAGCTTATCGACAACTGGTTGAATGAGCGCCAGAACATGATTGTTCTTTATTGCTCCATGACCGGCGTTGATCACCAGAGTAACGATGACCGCCCCCTGCAAGAGAAGCTTCGTCGCTTCTGTCAGCTTCTGGTGGACTATGTCTCTGCCGGACACTTCGAGATTTACGAACAGCTGCAAAGAGAAGCTATGGAGTTTGGCGATGAGGAGGCACTAAGCCGCTCAGGTCAGCTATTCCCAGCGATTCAGAAAAATACCGAAGCCTGTCTCGATTTCAATGACCGATGCGAGAAGCTGGGCAGTATTCCAGAGCTTCAAAAGATGCTTTCTCACATAGGTGAGACTTTGGAAGAGCGCTTTTCCCTGGAAGATCAGTTGATTGCAATTCTACACAATGCTCACAGGGAAGAAGCCAGCCAGATGGTTGCCGGCTGACCTAGAGAACCAGATACGGATTTCCAGAATTATATTACTGCCTCCAGCGAGGCAGTAACTTGGAGTTCAGTCTCTAGCCCTACTTTTTTAAGAGTCAGTCTTCTCTGGTGTTTCTACTTTAATCAGCTCAACTTTGAAGACCAGAGTCTCGTTTGGACCAATTCCACCACCTGGTGCCCCACCAGGGCCATAAGCCAGATCAGATGGAATATAGAGTTCCCAGGTTGACCCTTCAGGCATCAACTGCAAGGCTTCAGTCCAACCACGAATCACCTGATTCACCCGAAATGTCGTTGGCTCACCACGCTTGAAAGAGCTATCAAAGACATTACCGTCAAGCAAGCGCCCTTCATAATGAACAGTTACGCTGCTATTCGCAGTCGGCTTATTACCCTTACCTTCCTTAATAATGGAGTATTGCAGGCCAGATTCAGTGGTTACTACACCACTCTTCTTACCGTTCTCTTTTAAGAATGCTTCACCTTTTTCCAGGTTCTTTTGAGCCGCTTCAATCATGCGCTGCTGGGCTTTCATAGCAGCTTCACGCTGGGCTTTTTGAATCAATTCCAGCATTTCCCCCTGATCCAAAGCAGGCTTTTTACCTGATAATGCGTCATTGATCCCAGATACAACCATTTTTGCGTCCAACCCCTCATACACCTCCTTCATACGAGTACCAAACAGGTTGCCGAGGCTATAACTGAGCTTCTCAGCATCTGTGGATGGCACCTTTTCTGCGGCAAATGTCGGCATGGCTGTTGCGGTGGATAGAATCATTGTCGCAGCAATCGTTTTCAGCTTCATTGCATTCTCTTCTGTGATGGGAGTTGTGCGTAAGTCTGCGCAAACACACATAGTTGTTCAAATTTGTGCCAATAGCAAGCCGTTAGCCGCCCCTAGAATATCTCCCCACCATGTTTTTGACACAAAATAATCAATTTATTTCTTTCAATCTGGAATAAGACATCAACTCATTAACAAATAAGAAAAACTCTTTTATTTAAGGGTTTTTTATAAAAAAAACAAATACACCTTTTTATATAGAAATTTATCAGCTCACACTTATCTTTAACAAAGATGTAGTTTTTTCAATATCTTGTTTGCATTTACATAAATGATTTTCTATGTTCTGTAGAAAAGATGGTATAAGTTTCTTTATGCTTATAATGTTTTCTTTAAAATCAAAAATAGCTGTCAAAAAGAACAATAAAATTGGATCACAAACAAGGTGGTTCAGCCATTTGATGATCAAGCTGGTAGAAAACAAGAAAGCAAAGTGGCTCTGATTTTTAACACCACTAAAAAGAAAGACAAAGTAGCGTCTGATATACCCCTTCAGCAAGGCGTTTTAACAGCGGGCTATCATTTCACAGCCCTTAATAATAAGAAAAATAAGAAAGGACGCAGAAATTGAAAACTGGTTGCTCTGCAAGGATACAGGGCAACCAATAAAGGCCAGTCATGCTATTGATGCACTTTCAGAGCTAATTGGGCTGAATTCGATAGCAACTGGATACCTGACGGCATGGCACTGCCAGAGGGTATCGCGCTTGCAAGTGCTGTGCTTAAGGAGAAAGCCATGAGCAATGAAGAAATGGACTTCGATAAGTCCGAGGCTGCGACTCGCGAAGCGGGTGCAGCAGCCAAAAAGCGGAAAACAGTCCGCAAAACTGCCAAGAAAACTACAGCTCGAAAGAGTACTGCTAGAAAGACGGCAGCCCGCAAGACAACCGCCAAGAAGAAGACCACTCGCAAATCTACAGCCAAAAAAACTGTAGCCAAGCGTAAGACCACCACTCGTAAGTCAACCGCCCGCAAGACTACGGCTCGCAAGACTACCGCTCGCAAGACTACTGCGAAGCGTAAGACTACTGCTCGCAAGACTACTGCACGGAAGACTGCAGCTAAACGTAAGCCAGCAGCTCGCAAGTCTACCGCTAAGCGTAAAACTACTGCCAGAAAGACTGTACGTAAGTCTGCAGCCAAGCGTAAGCCAGCAGCTCGTAAGACTGCTGCCAAGCGCAAGACTGCCAAGAAGACTGTACGTAAGTCTGCAGCCAAGCGTAAGCCAGCAGCTCGTAAGACTGCTGCCAAGCGCAAGACTGCCAAGAAGACTGTACGTAAGTCTGCAGCCAAGCGTAAGCCAGCAGCCCGTAAGACTGCTGCCAAGCGTAAGCCAGCAGCTCGTAAGACTGCTGCCAAGCGCAAGACTGCCAAGAAGACTGTACGTAAGCCAGCAGCCCGTAAGACTGCTGCCAAGCGCAAGACTGCCAAGAAGACTGTACGTAAGTCTGCAGCCAAGCGTAAGCCAGCCGTTCGCAAGAGCGCTGCCCGCAAGTCTGCCGTTAAGCGTAAGCCAGCTCGCAAGGCAGTACGAAAGACTGCTAAGAAAAGATAAAATATTTGTCTGAAAGACAACATTAATCCAACGGGGCTTAGGCCCCGTTTTTATTTTCTCTCCTTATGACACACCCCATAGGAATCGGCGGTGACAAAGCCTAAAATCTCCCGCCATGATCAGGTTAAATCAAGTCAGTTTATTACGGGGTGGCAAGAAACTGCTGGTAGACAGCGATCTTGTTATTCACCCGGGGCAAAAAGTTGGCCTAACTGGGGTCAACGGTTCAGGTAAATCCTCTTTATTCGCTTTGTTGCTGGGAGAAACCCATGCAGATACCGGCGATATCTCCATGCCAGATAGCTGGCGTGTGGCCCATATGGCCCAGGAGGTCGCGGCTCTTGACCGTTCAGCGGTGGATTATGTCCTGGATGGGGATGCTGAGCTAAGGCGTATCGAAAACGAGCTGAAAGCAGCCGAGAACCAGGGCGATGATCTCGCCCTCGCTCGTTTGCATGCAGAATATGATGCCCACCATGGCTACAGTGCCCGTTCCAGGGCAGAACAGCTCTTGCATGGTCTGGGCTTCAGACAGGAACAGGTAGATACCAGTGTTAAGGAGTTCTCAGGCGGATGGCGGATGCGCCTAAACCTGGCGAAGACATTGATGTGTCCATCCGACCTAATGTTGCTGGACGAACCGACCAACCACCTGGATATGGATGCCATTCTCTGGCTGGAAGAGTGGCTTAAGAGATACCCGGGAACCCTCATCCTGATATCTCACGACAGGGACTTCCTTGATACAGTCATTGATAATATTGCTCATATTGAACGTCAGGACATAACCCTCTATCGAGGTAACTACACGGCTTTTGAGCGCATTCGCGGTGAGCGTCTTGCCCAACAGCAGGCAATTCATGAGAAACAACAGCGTGAACAGGAGAGACTGACACGCTTTATTGAGCGCTTCAGGGCAAAAGCAACCAAAGCCAAACAGGCCCAGAGCCGCATCAAGGCTCTGGTCAGAATGGATATGGTTTCGCCAGTCCACATGGACTCACCATTCCGGTTCAGATTTCCCACAGCCAAGAAGATGTCCCACCCTCTTCTTGCCATGCGGAGCGGTTCTCTGGGCTACGACACGGCATTGCTGAAAAATGTGGTCATGTCTCTGCAGCCAGGCGACACCATTGGCCTTCTAGGCCCCAACGGTGCTGGCAAATCAACGCTGGTGAAATCTCTGGCGGGCCAGCTGCAGATGTTGGCCGGTGAAGAGCAGCGGGGTGAACATCTCAAGATTGGTTATTTTGCCCAGCACCAACTGGAAGCTTTAGATCAAAAGTCCACTCCGGCCATTCATATTCAGCGTCTGTCACCTGAAGTCCGTGAGCAGGAAATAAAAGACTTCCTGGGTTCTTTTGGCTTCCATGGCGAAAAGGTAGATGAACAGGTTGGCTCCTTCTCAGGTGGTGAACAGGCACGTCTGGCTTTAGCCATTATCGCCTGGCAAAAGCCCAACCTGCTGTTGCTTGACGAACCGACCAACCACCTCGACCTGGAAATGCGCCATGCGCTAACCATGGCTTTGCAGGAGTTTGATGGTGCGATGGTTCTGGTCTCTCACGACCGTCATATGCTTCGCTACACAGTAGATAAGCTTTACTTGGTTCACGACGGTGCCGTTGAGCCCTATGAGGGTGATCTGGACGAATATGCGTCGTGGCTTGCCAAGCAGAAACGTGAGGAAGCAGCTGCGGCATCAGCTTCAAACAAAGATGAAGATCGTGAACGGATTACAGCTCAGGACAGGAAAAATCAGAAACGTCTTGAAGCCGAGCTTCGCAAGAAGCTTCGACCTTTCCGACAAGCGGTTGAAAAGCTGGAAAAGCAGATGGACAAGGCTCAGTCTGGGCTGGCCAGCCTGGAAGAACAGTTAGGTGATTCTTCCCTGTATGAGGAATCCTCAAAACTCAAGCTAAAAGAGCTTTTGGAAAAGCAGGCCAAACTGGTTCAGGAATCAAACACTATTGAGGAACAGTGGCTGCAGGCTTCAGAAGAACTGGAAGAAGCTGAAGCAGAGCTGGAGCAACTCAAGAGCGCTTAACAAACCCCATCCCGAATTATTTCTGGCAACAACCCCTCGTTGCCAGAAATAATTTTAAAAACATTTTTCTTCGTAGGTATAACTGTTAATTGCCGGTTCAGAGATCCTGTGCCATATATATTCTCGCGCAACTGGTACGCGTGGGTTGGTACGGCTTCACAAGAGTCGGGCCAACATAAATGGTTTCATTCGGCCATTCTAAAAAGACTGCATTTACCATAAGGCAGATCTGGCTCTTCCCACTACCGGCGTATTAATACTTCCAGCCTGTCTGGAGGTAGACATCGTTATTTTTCGAGAATGGGAATTGATGGCCCTTCAGGGAAGACTTGCCAATCCGACAGCATATTCGCGGCACCTTCCCAAATTTCAGTATTTATAAGGGGTTCTTCTTGTCGGCATCTCTCAAAACCAATGACATTATCGCAATCGGGCTGATGACATTTGCGCTGTTCCTCGGCGCAGGAAATATGATATTTCCTCCTTACCTCGGACAAATTGCCGGCGCAGATATTATTATTGCCGTGGCAGGCTTTCTTCTGACCGGTGTTGGTCTGCCACTTCTGGGTGTTATTGCAGCGGCACGCCTGGGTGGCGGCCTCAGTAAATTTACCCGTGACCTGCCTCCTTCTGTAGCGCTTATTGTTGGTCTGGTTCTTTATCTGGCGATTGGCCCCCTGTTCGCAGCACCAAGAACAGGCATTGTTGCCTGGGAGATGAGCTTTGCTGATAGATTTGAAAGTTCCAGCTATGGCCAGACGATTTACAGCTGCGTGTTTTTCGGCCTCACCCTTTGCCTGTCACTTTTCCCCGGCCGCCTGATTGATAATATCGGCAAAATTATTACCCCCATACTGGTTCTTGTGCTTGGCGCTATTGCCTTTGGGGTATTCGTTACACCACTGGGCCCTGTCAGTGAGAAAATTACTGTTCTGGAAGACGGTGCTTTCTCATGGGGATTCCAGCAAGGGTATCAGACTATGGACACCCTGGCTTCACTGGCCTTCGGTATCGTTATTATCACTGCCCTGAAACAGCGCGGTGTAACTGATAGCAGTGAACTGACCCGTCACACAATTACAGCTGGCGTCATGGCTGCTGTTGGTCTGGGCGCTGTTTACATTATGCTTTCTGTATTGGGAGCAACCAGCCACGGTGTTATTCCCGGCGCTGAGAACGGTGCAGATATCCTTAATGTTTATGTAGACCTGCTCTATGGCAGCTGGGGTTCCTTCCTGCTGGGTGCATCCATTACCCTGGCCTGTCTGACAACCTCCGTCGGCCTGATGACTGCCTGCGCTGAGTACTTCAGTGAGAGTCTGCCTATTATGGGATACTGCGGCTATGTTATTGCCTGCACACTGGTCAGCGCTCTGATCGCCAATGTTGGCCTGAATGAGTTGCTGGCGATCACTATTCCAGCTCTTCTGATTATTTACCCTGTCACAATTGCTCTGATCCTTCTGGCACTTGTTCGAAATATGCTGCCCTCACCTGCGCGCACTTACCGTATTACGCTGTCTGTTATTTTTATTATCAGCTTTATAGATGGTCTGTCCGCAAGCGGTGTCAGCTGGGCAACATTTGTTTCAGAAGGCGCGTTCTATATCCTTCCTCTATACAGCTATAGCCTGGGTTGGCTGATTCCTGGTCTGGCGGCATTCCTGCTGTCAATTCTTTGGAAGCCAGTAAACAGTACAACTGTTTCCACCAGTGCCTGATCTTTAAAATGAACAAAGGCCGCAATCAGGCGGCCTTTGTTTTGAGTAATAAGCCGTATTAAACGGTCTCTTCTTCCTGAACAGAATCCAAACGTCCAAGCAGAGCACCAACTTTGTCAGACCAAGACTGCAGTTCGTTACGCAGACTGGTGTTATCCTGCTCAAGTTTGATGTTTTCCTGTTCCAGCTTGGTTTTCAGTTCGCGCAGCTCTTCAATTTCAAGGCGATAAATACCAATAGTTTCAATTGCGCTTTGAATTTTTGCTTCCAGCTGACTCAGGGATTCAATGGACATATGTACAGTCTCTCAGACAATAGTATTTAACACGCCCATATTAGGAGCATTCGGGTATCAGAGTAAACAGTCCGAATGCGTCGTACGTACGATGCCGCTTAAAAAGACGCCTTACAACTACGGCGAGAACCAGTCACCCGCCTATACTGTGCGGGAAGCCTAAGACAGGCATATCAATAACTGGTTCGGTTCGGGAGATAGCTATGGAATCCGTACCAGCCTCTGCGGCCTATATCGTGTCACATCTCAATGTTGCTGATGAAGCTCTGCGAGCTTTCTATCTGGCTCTTATGGGGGGAGGGAGCGTAAATGATTACCTGAACTCAAGGCATATTTACTTCGCGTCACCACAGGTTGAGAACACCTTTCTCAGCCATATCCTGGCGCTATCCGAATATGCTCTGACCCAGGAAGCGTATTAAAACAGCTTTATCAACTCCCATGCCAGAGGCATGGTAAAAGCAGTTAATGCGCCTGTCAGTGCAAGCCCCAGACTGGCAAAGGCTCCGCTGACAGGGCTGATTTCAAATGCTCTCGCTGTCCCTGCAGCATGCGCTGTCAGTCCCATTGTGAAACCGCGCACGGCGGGGTTATGAATTCCCATCCTGCTCATTAATGGAGGCGCAATAACTGCTCCAACTATACCTGCACAAATCACAGTGCCCGCAGCAACTGTTGCCAGACCACCAATACTCTCTGCAACAGCAATAGCGATCGGCGTTGTTACAGATTTTGGAGCCAGCGAGAGCAGCGTCACTTCAGTAGCACCACTTATCCACCCCAGACCCAGTGCTACTGCAGGAGTGAATATTGCTCCCAGAACCAGAGTCCACATCAATGCTCTGGCGTGTGTGCGAATCAGGTGCAACTGCTGGTAGAGTGGCACTGCCAGTGCAACAGTCGCTGTTCCCAGAAGCAAAGTGAAAAACTCGGTACCTTCTCGATACTGGAGATAATCCAACCCTGTTAAATGCAAAATCACAATCACCGGTATCACAGCCATCAGCACAGGGTGAAGCAGAGGAAAGCAGCGGGACAGCTTATAAATTTTCTGACCCAGCAGATAACTGCCGGCGGTCAAGGTCAAACTAAACAGCGGACTCAACAGAAGCTCTTGAAGATTACTCATCTTCTGACTCCTTTTTAATTAAACTGTTCATCAGTAACGACGTGAAAACAATCGCAATCACTGTCCCCAGAGTTGCAGCCAAAGCTATAGGCAGAATCTGCTGCTGAATTTTTACCAGATAATAAGCAAACCCTGTGGCAACAGGCACAAGAAGCATCGCCATATTGCCAACAATAACCTGACTGCTTTTATCAAGGTCATCAGGCACTGACTTTATAAGACACAGGGCAAGAAACAGCAGGAGCATGCCCAATACCGGTCCAGGAAGCGGCAACCCTAGTAGACGATTTCCAAACTCACCCAGAGTTTGAAAAAGAAACAGAATAAAAAGACCACGCATAGCGTTCATTTTTTCCACCAGCCGGAAAAACAAAATGCAGCTTATCCCGATCAGGATAACAGCTGCATTTTCAGAAAAAAATGAACGGAAACTTTGAGGTGATTATTTATAGAGGTGATGTTTACGAACCATCTCCAGAAGACCAAATATCGAATAACAAATAAAACAAACAAGGGTCCAGCCAGGAATTGTCAGTCCAAGGAAACTCCATTGAACTTCAGCGCAGTCACCGGTTCCACTGAACATCACGGTAATCAACTCAGTTAGCGGCAGGACTTCAACCAGATAATCAAGGCCGGGCATACAGGCGGGTGCCTGATCAACAGGTAAACTCTGCAGATAAAGCTGCCGAACAGCTAATCCAATTCCAAACAGACCAAGGACAAAAACAATGCGCCCATAATTTCTTTTCCCTTTCGTCTGGGGGTTATGAATCGCTGCAATCAAAACCACGAGGGTAATGGAAATAACCACAATGCGCTGGGAAATACACAGAGGACATGGCTCAAGCCCAACAACATGCTGCAGAGTCAAAGATCCACCTATTAACCCCATTGATACCAAAAAGGCGAGAAAATGTAGAACCCTGGAGTCTGGAAGAGTCATATTAGTATTCGATCCCTTACCTGTTATCAAACATATAAAACTGCCCTGTAAACAGCCATGAGTTCCCCCTGGCTATGGAAAGTCTATTTCCATAAACAGTACAGCTAATCGAGCGGCCTGACTTATTCCCTAAAATAATTCTGCAGGAATGTCTCAAAATCCTCTGAGTCACTCTCTTCTCTGGCCTGTTGAGCAGTATGAGACTGTGCGGCAAGCCGAGAAAAATAATCCTGACGTTCCTTTAAACCAGGCATGCTGTTAAATCGAGCAGCATGCTCTGCGGTAATATCTCTGGAAAACTCCCTGAAGGATTGCCCCTGATTCAGCCGTGACAAAATGACGGCAGAGGGAGTCAGATCAACATTATCCAGTTTTTTTCTTTCAGCATTCAGGCTTTCAGTATACAGCGAAGACCTGTTAGCGACATCAAGCAGCTCTGCTACAGGAAGCAACTGGTCAAACAACTGATTACCCCATTCTATCAGAGATATATCAGTACCTTTATTGTTCAACAGCAAATCTGGGCGACGCCCCTCACACACACTTAGTGAGAAATTGCTGACAACCTGAGAGCACTCTTCCGAGGAAATATCCGGGCTATCACTTAGCACGCAATAAACAAGGAAAACATCAAGGAAGCGGGATTGAACTTCATCAATACCCAGGGGCAGCAATGGGTTGATATCCAGGCTGCGTACTTCAATATATTCAACACCCCTTTCCCGCAGTGCCTGAACAGGTTTCTCTCCTGACTGAATGACCCTTTTAGGGCGTATAGAGCTGTAATATTCATTTTCAATCTGGAGAAGGTTGGTATTGAGCTGACGGTAATCTCCGTTTACACGAATCCCGATTTTTTCATATGGCTTATAAGGGGTATGGATCGCTTTCCAGAGACTCTGAACATAATTATCAAGAGTGTTGTAACAGATCTGCAGATCCGACTGGGCATGGTTGCTATAACCCAGATCGCTCATTCGCAGGGAAGTCGCCCAGGGTAGATACAAGGTATCATCATCAAAATGTTCAAGGTCGTGATTGACCTGCCCATCCAGAAAACTTTTATCTAATGCCGGAGATGCTCCAAACAGATAGGACAGCAACCAAGAGTAACGCCTGAAGTTGCGAATAAGGGCAAAGTATCCAGCTGATTGATAGTCCTGAGGAGATAACTCACTGCCTTCACTCTCCTTCATCAAACACCAGAAATCCCGGCTGAGAGAAAAGTTATAGTGAATACCGGCAATCGTCTGCATGGCCTTGCCATATCGCCAGGCCAGTCCCTGCCTGTAGATATGCTTCAACAACCCAGAGTTTGAATTTCCGTACTGAGCGACAGGAATGCTGTCATCGCCATTCAGAATCGGCGGCATACTTGTTCCCCAGATGGTTTCTCCATCCGGCATCTGCCGCATGGCTTCACAGTGCAGCTCTTCAAGGAATGCCAGGGCTTCTTCGGGATGTTGGTAAACCGGAGTGATAAATTCCAGCAGGGCTTCAGAATAATCTGTTGTGATGTGAGGATGGGTCAGCGCGGAGCCAAGGCCGCCGGGATGGGGCGCTTCAGAAAGGCGAGTTTCCGGCGTAACCCGTAAACCTTCCTTTTCAATGCCGTGACCAATCTGCTCCAGACTGGAGATGTTTTCTTCTTGGGATAAAACCTGAAGACGATGCAAAAATCTGGCTGACAAAATCAAACCCCTTTGCGTCAAATTCTGATAACACTGAAACAGTCGCAGTGCAGGCAACGATCAGTGAACAGCCACTATACATTTTCTTTTTTACATTTTGCCAGCATTAGGGCCTAAGAAAGAATGGAGGGAACAGTCTTACGACTGTTCCCTGAGGTGCACATCAGTTACTTACGCAACTGCTTGGCATTGGCAAACAGATCAGCAAAAGTACCAGCCTTATCCTTCTGCTGGCGGCCCTGCTTCTGTCCGCCTCGGGGCTGTCCACCACGAGAATTAGCCGCAGGCTTGCGGTTGTCACCACTACGATTCTGGCGTCGCTCATTGCGTGCAGGCTGCTGCTCGCCACCAGCCATTGCATTGGCGTCATCAGACATGCGCATGGTAAGAGCAATACGGCGACGTTCAGCGTCAACCTCAAGCACTTTCACCTTCACAACGTCACCGGCCTTCACAATCTCGCGGGGATCTTTCACAAACTTATTGGAAAGAGCAGAGATATGCACCAGACCATCCTGGTGAACACCAATATCCACAAACGCACCAAAGTTGGTTACGTTGCTGACCACGCCTTCCAGCTCCATATTGGGCTTGAGGTCTTTAATATCCTCAACACCTTCCTGGAACTTGGCAGTTTTAAACTCTGGGCGAGGGTCACGACCCGGCTTATCCAGTTCGCTGATGATGTCGGTCACGGTAGGCACACCGAACTTCTCATCGGTGAACTCGGCAGCTTTCAAACCTTTCAGGAAGCCGGAATCTCCAATCAGGCCACGCACATCACGCTCAAAGCGGGCAGCAATATTCTGAACTACTGGATAGGCTTCCGGGTGAACAGCTGAACGGTCGAGCGGGTTTTCGCCATCCATAATGCGCAGGAAGCCAGCGCACTGTTCAAAGGTCTTTTCGCCCAGACGAGACACTTCTTTCAGCTTGTCACGGGATGGGAAGGCTCCATGTTCGTCACGGTAGCTGACAATATTTTGGGCGATCGTTGCATTCAGACCGGATACACGGGTCAGCAGGGCGCTGGAAGCCATGTTCAGATCAACACCAACGGCGTTTACACAATCTTCAACAACGGTTTCCAGGCTGCGGGCCAGGAAGGTCTGGCTGACATCGTGCTGGTACTGGCCAACACCGATAGCCTTCGGGTCAATCTTAACCAGTTCGGCCAGAGGATCCTGCAGACGACGGGCAATGGATACCGCACCACGGAAGGAAACATCCAACTCAGGGAATTCTTTCGCAGCCAGTTCAGAAGCAGAGTAAACAGAAGCGCCTGCTTCGCTGACCACAACCTTGGACAGGTTCAGTTTCGGGAACTGCCTGATCACTTCCGCAGCAAAACGATCCGTTTCACGGGAAGCGGTGCCATTACCGATAGCGATCAGCTCAACACCATGCTTCAGTACCAGCTTGGCAATGGTGCCCAGGGATTCGGTCCACTTGTTATGAGGAACATGTGGGAAGATGGTGGTGTGATCCACCATCTTCCCAGTCTTGTCGATAACGGCAACCTTAACACCGGTACGCAGACCAGGATCGAGACCGATAGTAGCACGAGGGCCAGCAGGGGCTGCCAGCAGCAGGTCGCTCAGGTTCTTGGAGAAGACCTTGATCGCTTCCTCTTCTGCCGCTTCACGCACCTGTCCCATCAGTTCGGTTTCCAGATGAGGCAGCAGCTTCACACGCCAGGTCCAGCGAACACAGTCACGCAGCCACTTATCTGCAGCACGGCCCTGATCTTCCAATCTCCAGTGTTCAGCAACCATCAGCTCACAGGGGTGAGTGACTGTGCGATCTTCTGCACCTTCAATGGTCGCAGAAACCTGCAGCAGGCCGGAGTTACGGCCGCGGAAGATAGCCAGCGCACGGTGTGAAGGAACACCTTTCAGTGGCTCATCATGTTCAAAGTAGTCGCGAAACTTGGCGGCTTCCTTCTCTTTGCCAGCCATAACACGGCTGGACATGCGTCCTTCATCCCACAGGAATTTACGCAGACGGCCAAGCAGATCTGCGTCTTCACTGAAGCGCTCCATCAGGATGTAACGTGCGCCATCCAGAGCCGCTTTTACATCCTCAACCCCCTTGTCAGCATCAATGAACTTTTCAGCTTCAGACTCAGGGGTTAAGGTTGGATCGGCAAACAGTGCGTCTGCAAGGGGCTCAAGGCCTGCTTCAATAGCAATCTGGCCTTTGGTACGGCGCTTGGGCTTATAGGGAAGGTACAGGTCTTCGAGGCGGGTCTTGGTATCCGCTTCCTTGATGCCCTTTTCCAGCTCCGGCGTTAGCTTATCCTGTTCGGCGATGCTCTTCAGGATAGCGGCGCGGCGTTCTTCCATTTCCCGAAGATAACGCAGGCGCTCTTCCAGATTGCGAAGCTGGGTATCATCCAGGCCGGCTGTTGCCTCTTTACGGTAACGTGCGATAAACGGAACTGTTGCTCCGTCGTCTAAAAGCTGAACGGCGGAGGTAACCTGCTGTTCCTTGACGTTCAGCTCCGAAGCGATTCGCTGAAAGATGCTCTCCATCGGGTGATCTCTACGCGTCCAAATAATCCAAAGACAGGGATTATACCGATGAAACAACGAGTTCCCAGTGCCTCTGTTTTTAAACTCAATTCTTTTTACTGGCATACGCTATTAATGAAGAGTATAAATAGCATATGCCATGTTAAAGGTATGTTATGCCAAGACCAAAACTTCCCCGCAGAATATGTGGCCATCCTGCCAGAAGCTGCTTTAAACCTAACGGCATCCCCATGGGAGAGCTGGAAAAGGTGTGGCTGGATGATGACGAGTTTGAAGCCCTGCGACTCGTAGATCTTGAGGGGATGCAGCAGCAGGAAGCTGCGAAGGAGATGGGAGTTTCCAGACAGACCCTTGCGAATGTCCTGAAATCAGCCCGGCATAAAGTCACGGAATGTATTGCCTCCGGTAAGGCATTGATGATGAATCGCAAGGATGAAGAGACAACAGAAAATGATCACTGTAGTTCCTGTTGATGAGAACAAAATTTCCGATCACTTTTCCAAAGCCGAAGAGTTCGTATTTCTGAACGAGAAAGGTGAACAGGTAAAGCGTATGGCTAACCCTGTTCTAAACGCCGAAGGCTGCCCCGGCAGAGCCAAGCGCTTTCTGGTTGAACTGCTGACCGTTGCAAACCCGGACAGAATCGTTGTGCGTGACCTGGGTGGCTGCATGCTGCGCAAGCTGCTGGCCGCTGATTTCAAGGTTTACAAAACCAATGCCCGCTCCCTGTTTGAAGATTTGAATGAAAACCTGTTTCCAATGACTGACCCTGAACAGGCACATACACCCGGCCATAAGCATAAGCACGAACACGGAAAAGAAGGCGGATGCTGCGGTAAGCATAAGCATGACCACGAACATCATGGCAAGCATCAGCATAGACATGGTGGATGTGGTTGTCACCACTAAGGCAGCCGAATGATTACTACCTCCAGCAGCTCTCAGCTGGAGGTTAATCCATTCGCTGATAAAACACCTGTCCATCACTCTGCACACGCCAGGTTGTCATTGTGTTATTGTGATACCTCAATGATTGCTTTCCTCGAATAGCGATTAACTCTCTCGCCGATGGCTGGGTGTATCCTGTCGAGTCGATCACACGACTGGTTAAAAGCCTTTCCTTTCCATCCCACTTCCACAGCAAACCAAACCTGACACAGCTCTTATCCAGAACCGGTGACTGTAATTGCGCCTGGTGCCAGCTGCTTCCATTATCATCGCTCACTTCAACCCCGGCGACCTGTCCTCTGCCGCTCCATGCCAGCCCTCTAATTTCGTGCCAGCCTTTTTCAATCTGAAGGGGATAAGCTGGCTGAGTAATGATGGATTTGGCATCCATCACAAAGCTGAATTGGCGAACAGTGCCGTCTTTTAATGGATCTGAGTATTTGGCAGTTTCTTCTCTGGTCATAAACGGCTGGTCAGACACTTCCAGCCTGCGCAGCCACTTTACATTCATACTACCCTCACAACCGGGAACAATCAGTCGCAGTGGGTAACCCTGCTCAGGCCGCACAGCTTCTCCATTCTGGGCATAGGCAATCAAAACATCATCCAGCGCACGCTCCATTGGGATACTGCGGGTTAACAGGCAGGCATCGGAACCTTCCGCCAGCAACCATGAACCAGACTTCTTAACGCCTACCTCCCGCAATAAAGATGAAAGTGAGACACCGCTCCACTCGCTCTGGCTTATAAGCCCGCAAAGCCTTTGCGGTGTTGTTTTTTCATCTGACTTGAAGTGATGCTTGCCATTACCGGCACACTCCAGAAAACAGATCCGGCTGGCTTGAGGAAATCGCAGAAGGTCGTGCAAAGTGAAAACTTTTGGTTCTTCCACCATCCCATGAATCAGCAGCTTGTGCTCTTCCGGTCTGATAGTCGGAACACCTGCATGATGTCGTTCATAGTGCAGAGAAGAGGGTGTAATCATCCCACTCAAAGCCTGCTGAGGAGTCTCTGACTCATGCTGCAGGTTTCCGGAGATTGTTCGGTTTACCTTATCGAAAGGAGAGCGTTCACCGTACTGGCTGGCCCAGGGGCCAACACGACGAACGTCAGCAGTAGCCTTTTGACCAGCTAATACAACCCCGGCCCCAGTTGCTGTTGCCTGAAGAAAGCGACGACGGGAAAGAACGGAAGTCCCCATGACCAATTCCCATTTTGAGAATAATCAGCTATCCCCTTCTGATCGCGTCCAGGGCCGAGGGGTATAAGTAGCAGTTGGTGGCTTTTCTTCCACTTCCGTCAGTGTGTTTTCCGGAACCAGCATTCCTGCAACTTCAGCCAGAGAAATTTTCTCGATTTCCAGCTTATCCGGTTCCGGTATGGGAACGCCCATGGTGGGACTTGAATGGCTACCCAGTAGCGGCGGCTTACTTTTTTGTGTAACAGATTCCTGAAGCTTTTTGATCCTGGATTTGAATGCTCCCTTTTTCTTTCTAATTTCCTTGCGCTTCTTTTCATCAAGTTTTTCGACGATATCGCCAAGAACCTCTTGAATTGAAGGAATACAAAGTGTCTCCAGTTTCTGCACTTCTCTTTGAGCACTTAACTGCTCACTTACCTCTTTTCTGGGCGTTTCTTCATTAAAAAACCAGATTATGTCAACAATTTTTTTATTCTCACGTAGCGCCTTGTCCTTAATACGGGAAAGACCATATATAGCTACCGGCTGATAGTCGAAATACCTTGCTGGACGGGATTTAAAGCGTGGCAGCTTTTGATATTGAAACTCTTCTTCAGTTGCATACTTTTTCTCTGCAAGTTCTCTTTCCTGTACATCCCTGAGTTTTTGCTTAGCTTCTTCGACAGTCTGAAAACTATAGATCTGAGTGGTACTTATTGATTTGACAACCTTAGACTTGTCTAAAACCCACTCAGATGGCCTATCAGGCACACCTCTACCTTCATCACTGACCATATACCACACAAACGGAAGGGCTGGAGGTAAATCAAAGCGCTCACAGACCAGCTCATGGCAGTGACTTCTTTCTTCTTCGGGTACCAGCATAAACAGGGGGTAGCTTTTATCCTTTAGGCGTGCCTGTACACTCGCCCAAAAGTTATTGGTAGCTTCTACATACTGTTTAAGCTCGCTAAGACCTTCTTTAGAATGCTTCTTTGCTGCTGTTGCCTGCTGCCAGGCATCTTCTGCACAACTTGAAAAAAGAACCTCTGCTGATGGCATTGCCTTGCGCATTTCTTCCATAGACATGATCAGCTCTATCCATGCAGCGATTAATGTTTCCACATGATTTGTTGTTTCCGTTCCAAGAGAGCAAACACCTTCAGGCAGATCTTCGTAGAGAGGGTTAATTTTTCCTCTGGTTTTTATCCTTAACCCTTCATTGAAAGCCTGCCGACACTCTTCAATATCTGTACGAAGGTGTGAAACGGTTTTCAATAGACATTCAATTTTTCCTTTTACACCCGTCACGCCTACTTCACTTAGCTTTGCGTATTTCAAAAGGCTGTCCATTTTTAAGAGCAGCTCATTGGTAAAATGCAGTTCCCCCGCAGCCTGCAGGCAAAATGTCTGTAGCAGATCAATTGGTAGCCGTATTCTGTCTTCTACAGGGATTTGTCCGGTTATTAGCAGGCTAAGAACAGAAGACTGACTGGCATCCATAAAATCTTGTGGAGTCCCAAGCCCCATCAACTCATTCCATGTCGGGAAACTTGCAGCTGTAGATTCCCCACCTTCAGACAATGTACTTGTACTGCCTTCATCACTTTCTGTTGAAGAGACACTGGTCAAAGATGCTGAAGATAGTTGCCCCTTTAAAGGAGGGTGGCTGGAGACTTTGTAATCAGATAGTGAGCTCTCTCTTCTCTCCCAGCTTTCTAACGATTGGTTAACAGCACTGTCTACTTCAAATGACAATTCTCCAGGCACAGGAGAAATATATCCCTCCCTGGTTTGAGAGAAAGCCTTGGTTCGCCTTCGGTGCCCTATCGGGTCACTGCGTTCCTCATGGGGAGATAATGATCCCGGCCATTGTGGCGGTGCTGATCCAGCCCGATCCATAAATATTTTCCAGTTATGAAATGCTCTTGTAGTTTAGTCACCATCACTGATCGAGTAATCCCTTCTCGCTTGAGTATGTAAGCGGATCTGACACCAATGCCTGCTTATCTAACCGCAGACGTTTCCAGCCGGTTATCAGGAACAAAACGCTTGTTGGCAGGCATTTCAATCTGAGGAAGGGAAGCAGCATCAAGGCAGGCGCTTTCGGGCAGCAATTCGTTCAGGTGAAGAAGATAAGCACTAAGGGCATACACATCGTTATCAGAAAGAGTTCCAGGAGTCAGGAGTGGCATGCTGCGCCGGATATAATCAAACAGTGTTGTCGCCCAGGGCCAGTAATTGCCTATGGTTTTCGGATGCCCTGACTCTGCGGCAAAAGGAAACAAGTTTTCAGCTAAACGACCTGCCAGAACATCATATTGCCCGCCTTTTCCACTAATACCGTGACAGACCTGGCACTGTTCGACGTAGATTCTTTGCCCGTCTGTTACGCAGCCTTTTCCTGGAGGGAGACCTCTACCGTCTGGCTGTATCGCAGTATCCCAGGCCTTTACCAGCTCCGGCGAAGGGACAAAACCGATACCCAGTTTCTCTGGCACTGGTGAACCAGACGAAGTGGATGACATCAGCAGAAGGAAAAGTAGGATCAGTGAAAAGCTTCTTGCCCACATGCGTAAACATCCGGGGAGAGATAGAAGCCTAAGAGCATAGATGGAAAGCTAAAGGAATAAGAAGCAAGCTGACAGGTTCAGCTCACTTCTTCAGGAAATTTTTAGTGGCGGGTTTCGCCTGCGCCAAGAAGCTTGTTCACATCTTCTTCGGTAAAGATGTAACGGGTGTTGCAGAACTGACAGTCCAAATCAATCTGACCGGATTCTTCCAGAATCTCACGAACATCAGCCGGGTCAATAGTTGTCAATGCACTGCCAGTACGTTCGCGGGAGCAGTTACAGTGAAACTTAACTGGTTCTGCATCAAACAATCGTATATCTTCCTCATGATAGAGGCGATGCAGCAGTTCCTCAGTAGGAAGCTCCAGTTGTTCCTCATCTTTCAGGGTATCTGCCAGAACAGTCAGATGCTCCCAGCGTTCGGCGCGTGCAGTTTTGTCCGCTTCAACCTGGGCTGGAAGAGCCTGCAGCAGGAAACCGGCAGCCTTTTCGCCATTAGAAGACAGCCACAGTCTGGTTGGCAGCTGCTCAGACTGTTCAAAGTAACTGGCAAAACACTCACCAAGAGTGTCACCAGTCAGAGCAACAATACCCTGGTAACGCTTACCTTTTACCGGATCAATAGTCATCACCAGCTGACCTTCTGGCAGCAGGGCGTGCAGATCAATATCCGTCGGAGACAGTTGTGCATCATCCCAGCGGGCGATAGCGCGGAAAGTACGCTTATCAGTGCACTCCACCATCAATACGGAGACAGGACCATTTGAACGAGCCTGCAAAGTCAGGGTACCCTCAAACTTCAGGGTTGTACTCAGCAGAACAGCGGCAGAAGCCATTTCACCGATCAGAGTCCGGATAGCGTCCGGATAAGCATGTGGAGCTAGAGCGTCCTGCAGACTCTGGTCGAGCTGCACCCGCTCACCGCGCATGTCAGTATTCTCGAACAGAAAACGTTGTGCGGAATCCGACTGGGTCATGTAAAACAGTACCTGTAGCAAATAATCAAATTGGAAACCGGCTATTATACCGATTGCTTATCCCATGTAATTAACCAGTTGGAATGTATTTCCGTAGAGCAATAATTATAAACCGGTCGCCTGAGGCGACTTCAGGAGGGTTTGCCATGCAAAGGATCAGAAATTTCCAGTTTCTGATAATTATGGGGTTTATCACCACGCTGTTGGTGGGCTGCCAGAATGTTCAGGACAGTATTTATGATGCCACCGTCAGTCTGGGACGCTCCAAAGCTGACCTCCAGCTCAAAGAGGTCATTATTGACGATATGACCTACTCCATCCTGGAAGGCGGCAACCCTGAAGGTGAAACCATTCTGATGGTTCATGGCTTCAGCGCCCATAAAGATAACTGGCTGTTGCTGTCCGACAGGCTCAGTGATGATTTTCATATTATCGCCATTGACCTGGCCGGCCATGGTGACAGTAGCTCAGGGCCGGAACTCGATTACAGCATTCCAAAACAGGTTGACCGGGTTAACGATATTCTCAACGCCCTGAAACCGGGTAAGGTTCATTACATGGGTAACTCAATGGGAGGAGCCATCGGACTGTTCTTTGCTGACCAATACCCACAGCACCTGAAATCCCTGACCCTGATTGATAACGCTGGTATCGAATCCCCTACACCCAGCGAATATTTCCTGCTGCTTGAGAAAGGGCAAAATCCACTGATTCCAAGAAAACCAGGTGATTTTGACGTGCTGGTTAACTTTGTTATGAGCGATGTGCCGTTTATGCCATGGCCAATTCCCGCTGTTCTTGAAAGGAAGTCTCTGCAGCGGACGGCCATCAATGAGCAGATTTTTGCCGATATGATGAAGTCCCGTGAGGAAATTGGCTCTCCAGAATATGTTCGTAACGTACTTGAAGATATCAGGGTTCCCACACTGGTTATCTGGGGTGAGGAAGACCGGGTGTTGGACGTATCCAGCATCGAGATTATGGAAGCCCATATCCCCAATATGCAGGCAGTTATCCTTCCGGGAATTGGCCATGTTCCCATGATGGAATCCCCCAAACAGGTTGCGGAAGCATTCAGGAACTTCTCAAACCAATTGTAATTCCCGCCACACGCCTCAACCGATGAACTATGCTGTTGCAGCCCTGTCCTGGTCGCAATCTGACTTGGACGACGGATGATGGCTTTCACTATCAAGTCTGCCGCTTCATCTGGTGTCAGCGTGGGAACACTCTGGTAGATCTTGGTTGGTGCCATCATAAAGACCACACACGACAATTGAGCTGAAGTAATGGAATTGGCATCGACTGTCTGCGCCAGACCTAATGTGTTACGAGTTCCAGCAACATTCGCCTTATTCTGGGCCCTTCATCGGCATTGATGTTGTAGATGGCGGCCAGATGGAAGAAGTGATCAACGTTCCCCTTGAGTTCTTCAACCTGCGAAAGAGCCCAAATCAAAGCTCATTCCAGAAACCCCGACTTCTCTGAAATGAGGGTGTAATAAGCTGGTGACCTTTTCCCTATCAGTTCTAACGTGAAACTTGTGCAGCTCTATCTCTTTATCAATTAAGTCTTTCATACGGTCCGAATGATTTAGCGACTTAATCACCAAAGTCTTTTTCCCGCAGACGTTCAATATCTCTGCGCTGTTTTTTATCCGGGCGGCGATCACTGAATGGGTGAGAGCCTCTCAAAGCTTTACGCTGAGCTGCCTCATCTTCACGTTTTTTGATACTGGCATCTGTTTCCTGGTACAGAAGCTGAGCTTCAGGAGCTCCTCGACGAACGTCCGACAGAGCCTGAATAGAAACAGTTTTCTCATCAAACCCTTGTCGAAGAACAATCATATCTCCAACCCTGGCTTCTTTGCTAGGCTTGGCACGCTGACCGTTTACGTGAACCTTGCCGCCCTCAATGGCATCTCTGGCGACAGAACGGGTTTTATAAAATCGCGCGGCCCAGAGCCATTTATCCAGACGGACTTTTTCTTTTCCGTTACCGGCGCTCTTGTCTTGATCTGTTTTGCTGCGTTGACTCATTACTGGGGTAAATGCTCCATAATCCTCAAAGCTAAATGCGGGCAGAATTTTGAATAACAAGGCCGTATGACCCAGAGCAAGCCCTGCACTGTGCAATCATACTATCTTTCAGGCTCCGGCAGATTAACACGCGAGTCACTGCCATGTATCACTGCAAAAACGCTGGTGCATGGTTTCATCTACCTGACGCAATCAATGCACCGCTGAGCAGCTATCTCTTTTCAGTGAGGCACTGCTATGTCAGACACTCTGTGGACTAAGAATCCCCTGGCTTCTCACCCTTTATCCAATCTCGGCCAAGCTGCAGCCGGAGATGCTGAGTGCAGCAACCCATCTGGGGGTGTCAGAACTTATGCTCTCAGGATGCAAACTGTTGCTGATCATCACTACCTATTTCCCCAGGCTTTAACGGAAGCCATAGATATATGGGCAGGCAGCCGTATCCCTTGTAAGCGCTTAACCTACATCAACAGAATCCAGGGGAAGCAAATCCCCTAAATCATCAACAGCTTTAAACTCTGCCGAATCCATAGGAGGTTTGGCAGAGTTAGGCTTGGTGATAGCTAGCAAGTGCCCGACTCCATAAGTGCGAGCAGAACGCAGGATTTGCAGGTTATCATCCACAAACAGGGTTCTTTCTGGATTGAACCCGGTTTCTGTTGAGAGATGCTGCCAGAACTCCTGATCTTCTTTGGGGTGGCCAAAGTCATGGGATGAATAGATAGCATCAAAGTACTCACCAAAAGGCAGGTATTCCATCTTCAGCTCCAGCCCATCACGATTACAGTTGGTGGCAAGTATCACTTTCTTGCTGGACTTATGCAGGGCATCCAGCAGCTCCTTTGCTCCGGGGCGAAACTGGATCAGGTGGGTGATTTCCCTCTTCATTCTCAGAATATCCAGCCCCAACTCACGACTCCAGAAATCAAAGCAGTACCACTCCAGGGTTCCCGCTATTTTTCGTAGCTTAGGCTCCATAACGGCCCAAGCTTCATCAAAGGTTATTCCATTCTTGCTGGCGTACTTTTCCGGAACCAGACGCTTCCAGAAAAAATCATCGAAGTGAAGGTCGAGCAGGGTGCCATCCATATCGAACAGGACGGTATCAATTTCATTCCAGTGAATCATTCGCTGTGATATTTGCAGTTTCTAAGGCTTCTTTAAGAATCATACCCCATGACGGGGGTACAGGTAGCTTTGGGATTCATAAATATTATGGTTACTGCTGAAGGGCGCGGCTAAGTCGGTTATATGAGTTCTGATCCAGATACCCATTGGCATACCAGGACTCAACCACCTCCGGCGGGGTCTGGCCAGATTTGTTCCTTAGGAGCAGGCTTTCTCTGCCACCATTATCAAACAGCAGTGCAAAGATTTCGTCCGGCACCTCCCACTTTACCGCGATATGCAGAGGGTAATCTCCAGCACTGTAGTAGTTGGGAAGATCTGGAGTCACCTGTTTAACTGCCTGCGGGTAGATACTCAAAACAGCCCTGACAGCCTCAACATTCAAACTCTTGATTGCCGCCGTCAGCAGATCATTGCCGGTTCTTTCACGGCGTCTGGCCATTTCAGCGCCATTTCCCCGCTCAAGAATCAGCTTCAAACTTTTTGTCATACCGTTAAAAGACAGATAATGCGGCAGCGGGGTTCCATGACTGCTGAAGGCTGCAATAAAGGCAGGAGGCAACTCTCCCCCCTGAATGGCAGCGATGATTTCTTGATCTATAACATTGATCATCTCTGTCTCAATCTGCCTGGAAGGCTTTGCTTCCACCCTTTTTCCTTTGTAAATGGCTCCAGGAGCATCCAGACGATTCAGGAATGTCTGCAGTCTGGAATAATCATCGGGAGTCGTTTCCGTTTTGTTTAGATATTCAGTCAACCTGGCTTTCTGCTCAGCACTCTCAAGTCTGGCCCCATTTTCCCAGGCCAGCTCAAACCCTCGCAGAGGCCAGCTGAAAGCCATCATATCCCCGATCATGTTTCTCTTACCGGCACCTGCAATAAGGTTGGTATTACCGCCATTATTGAGAACAAAGCGAACCATGTAATAAAGACGGTTGGCCATGGACACTCGCAACATCGTGGCATTGTCCTTATCCCCGGCATTGATGTTGGCTCCATGATCAAGACCCCACTCCGCCAGCTTTTGGAAACCGCTGAATGCAGCAAAGGAAAGCAGGTGACGTCCCCGTTTTTCTGTTTTCCCGGAAATGGGGGCATCAATCAGGGCAATAGCTGAAGCGATACCTTTTGTTCTCTTGAGCTGCAGGAATGTGCGGGAATAAGCGCGCAAAACAATCTCTTCTACCTTATTGTTCGCAGCCCTTGTTTCCGCAAATGCGTAACCGGGAATAATCTGGCTATCAACTGCATTGTCTGCTTTTCCTGAGCCAACCACTAAAAGTAAAGGCAAACAGAGTGTGATTATTCTCAGGAAGTTTTTCATAGGTTGGCTACTCCCGCAGGGATCTGATACCTCTTTATGTCGGCGGAGAAAAGGAAAGGAAAAGTCTCTGCCCTGAAATCAAGCAGGCACGTATAATAAAGCCAGTTTTTCAGCCCGGACGAAATAATTGATGAAAAAGCCCCCAGAAATCCTCAACGTCCGGGAAGTCGCCCGAAGTGCCCTGTTTCGGGTTGAGGAGCTGAAGCTGGAGTTTTCCAACGGTACGAGGCGAACCTATGAACGATTGGCCGGATATGACAGCGGTCACCAGGCAGTCATGATTGTGCCGGTTCTGGACAATGATCACTTTGTGGTGATTGAGGAATATGCCTGCGGCACAGAGGATTACCAGTTAACTTTACCCAAAGGTCTGGTTGAGCCGGGTGAAGAACTGTTTGACGGTGCCAACCGGGAACTGAAAGAAGAAGCCGGCTACGGTGCCAACCATTTTGAACACCTGAAAGAGTTTACCCTGTCCCCAAACTATATGACCGGCCGAATGCAGGTGGTTATTGCGCGAGATCTCTATCAGGAATACCTTGAGGGCGATGAACCAGAACCTCTTGGTGTCCACGTGTTTGCCTTTGATGATCTGCCCCAACTTGTGACACGCCCCAACTTTACTGAGGCCAGGGCCATGGCTGCACTTTTTCTGGTTCGTGATCGGCTTGGGAGTGATAAATGAATATTGATAATACTCTGACCGACAGTCTGAAGGAACTCTGCCGCAAGGCTGGAGATGCCATTCTCGCGGTATACGACAACAACGAAATATCAGTCACCCAGAAATCTGATAACTCACCAATAACCGATGCTGACAGAAAAGCACACCGGATCATTACTGATGGCCTGGAGCAAATTACACGGGATATTCCGGTTATTTCTGAAGAGGGAACAATCCCTCCTTTTGAAGAGCGTTCTGGCTGGTACCGCTACTGGCTGGTTGACCCCTTGGATGGCACCAAGGAATTTATTGCCCGAACCGATGAATTCACAGTTAATATCGCCCTGATAGAAGACGGCAGCCCAATACTGGGATTTGTGTACTCTCCTGTTAATCAGGCCTGTTACTACGGTGGTCCGGCTATGCATGGAGCCTGGAGACAGGTTGCCAGCAAAGCTCCGGAAGCTATCCAGACACGCCCCTGTGCGCCAGAAAACCTGCTGAATGTTGCTGTCAGCCGCAGGCATGGCCGTGATCAGTTAGTGGACCTGATCAACCGGTTTGAACAACGCTTTTCAGAAGTTCACCTGATTGTCGCCGGCAGCTCCCTGAAAGGGATGTTGGTTGCAGAAGGCACCCTTGATATTTATCCACGCCGTGGCCCTACAAGCGAGTGGGATACAGCCGCCCAGCAAGCCATTGTGGAGGCGGCCGGAGGGAAAGTTCTGGATGTAGAACTCAACCCACTTCGCTATAACCAGAAAGACAGCCTAATTAACCCCAGTTTTTATGTTCTGGGAGACCCTGCCGCCGAGTGGGAAAGTCTTCTTATGTAGTTCATAGACAGGGTTGCCTGTTGCAGCCCTGCATTAAATCCAATGCAAACTACTTCGTAGGCTCGTGCATACCTGCCGCCATTTTCTCAGTATATTGCGGGCATTGAACTCGCTCGCATGGCTCACATGTAACTGGGCCAGCACCAAAGCCAATATAATTTAAGGCCTGCTGGCCATATGAGGCGACGAATCCATTGATACTATCCCAAGGCAGGGAGGGAAGTTGTTCCCATGCAGCATCGAAGCTGGACGGGTCACTGTAGTAAGCGTACGAAAAAGCCCCAACAGCTGCACCCGCAGCAATGGCTTTCCTTGGGTGTTTTCTGACAGTGTTTACAGCCGCACCAACCACTTTTACCGGGAGTTTTGTCCCATAAACAAATCGACGGTAGGGATAAAGCTCGCGATAGTGAGGAATCTTTGCCGTATTTCTGGCTGACTTGCTGGTAAAGACTCCTGAATCAGTCTTCGTCGAGGCTTCTGTCAGTAACACATGCGGCGTACAGCTTGGGGTATTGGTTACCTTGTTACCAATAGATGCCACCAGATTCAGAATACCGCCAAAATCAGGTATATAGACATTTTGTTTAAGTATCTGGGCATTGACATCTATCGTGTAACCATGTTTCCAAAATCCATTCTCTACAGCGTTGACTATAGGCTTACCATCCCGAAGCACGCTGGATGTAACGTCTCCGTTCTGGCCTGCGCTGACATTAATAACAACAAGACCTTTCCGACCTGTATATTGGCCGGTTGCACTTTTTATCTTTACAATTTCCCACGCCTCGCTCAATTCGTCGCAAGGCACACCTGTTGCGGTATACCCTCTACCATCTGATCTGGCTACGAGGTGTATACAGTACTTCACCCTTTTTTCGTCAGGTGTATTCAGGATGATAGGCCCGTAGACAGCCCCGGCGGCTTCCTCTTGAATATTGTGCATTTTCCCTGTTGTAATTTCCTGCCAGCCATCAGAAAAACGAACTTTTGAAACATTCTGCACCGTTTCGTCCAGCTTGATATCCTTACCCACCATGGATTGCTGATCAGTACCGAAAAACCAACTGCCATTTGTTTTTTCAGGCTGAGTTTTAAAACAAGCACTTGCATGTGCCGAGAACACATCTTCATCTACACCATCCTTTCTCTGAGATAAGGCCATCAGCTTAAGCATACTTGGGATATTCAGGTTTTTGTCTACATAAGCCATAAGCTCCTCATGGCTTTTAAAATCTGGAAACTGTTCTGCTCCAGCCAGATTCCCATCAAACAATGCTTCCCCGGACTCATCAATAACCAGACAGTCTTGACCACGGCCTGAAAATACGACGGCTCCCTTTTTTTTGTCCTTTTCATTACCGTCGCGCCCTGAAAGCCAAACGGATTCTTCCACTGTTTGTTGATTATGCTGCCAAAGTATAAAAGACATTTCTTCTCTGTTCTCCGACGCAGTGACCTGGACAACATAGCGATTACTATTTTCCTCTGACCCCCGGTCCATTTCTTCGTTCTGTTCCTCCTGCATCGGTGTTTTATCTATTTCAAATGGCCCAATAATCCTACCTAACACGGGCATACCCATGTACGAAATCACATTAACACTGCCCCTCCTTTTCCCAGAACTTTGTAACATCTCGATTTTTTTGACCTTTTGAGGAAATTCTATGTTCTCCGGTAAAGAAAAAACTGGAATATCAAGCCTCCCATCTTTTACTACAAAGTGACTTGTTGCATCAGCATCAGCATCAGTGACTACATGTGCTCTTGGCTTCATCGGGCCGCCAAGGGATAAACTGGCAAAATTTGTTGTCAGTTCTTCGGTTTCATCATCTGCACCTTTGTCTTTCCCAGCAACGAAATTCAACACAAAGCCCATATCAGGTGAGATGAGAGGTTCGCCTTCTTTTCTCAATATTCCAAAAGCAGCATCACCCATGTGTTCTATAGAATTTTCAGGCAACACGTCCACTATTCTCACCCCACTACTAGAAGCGTCTCTCTGCTTGACTTTGATTTTATGATCATCACTTCTAAAAAAGCTTAATATTGCCCCCTTGTCGTAACCACCCTCTGCGCGTTGAGCAGCGGCTTTGACATACTTCTTTACAAAAACAGAAATACTCGGCCCTTTTTGTTGACCTTCCCCCTCTGCGACCAATGGCTGCTGATTAATCATTACAATATTCAATGTTTTTCGGGAGCCATCCTTTAGTGTTATCGGGCCAGCTGAGTAGCCACCACCTCCCATTATGTCGGCGGGCACTGGCAGTATGACCGAACCGTCAGGCCCTCTATAAATATACATAACAATAGCGTCTGTAGAATTTGCGATCGGTATGCACACCCCAAACATGAATATACACAGAAGAATCTTTACAACGGAGCGAAGAGAGTGACGCCTGTTCATAACATAACCTCATGAAATACAACGAGGTGAGGGAAAGCGGGAAAATAGAAAAGCAGAAAAGCTAAGTAGGAATGTAGGTTAGCTGCCTTTCGATGAAAATGCTGACGTTTGTTTCGAGAGCAAAAATTGAAGAAGAGAACGCTCAGAAAGACCAGAACACCTGATTAGCATCCAGTTCAGGATTGCCGGTTTCATCCTCCTTCACCAGCTCACCACGAATCCGAATCCGGACATTAGGTTTCAAGCCTCCCTCCGGCACCTGGTCAGGGGGAATATCAACCTCAACAGCCGCCGTACCATCGTGAACCAGCACAGTGCGTGGACCGACCTGCCGCAGTACAACACCAGTAATATCCACCTGTGTACCGTCATCCTTCTGGATGACCTCCTGCACAGAAGTGCGCTTGGGTTCTTCACCAACAGGCAGCTCAGCCCACAACACGGAAGATAGGAAATAACTTAAAGTGGCTAATAAACCTGAAAGGCTGATTGGACGCATCAGCTTTATCCCTGCTCTTTTCACCCAGATACTGAATAGCTTAGAAAAACTTAAGCGCTATGCTTATTAGATATCTAATAAAACGCCGAGTAGTAGCAACTGGCAACGGATCTGCCATGCAAAACCAGGTCACTCAGATTCCCAAAGATGCCTTCCCTCCTGTACGCACAGGGCAAACCAAGCCTGCTGAGCTGGCTCTGGTGCGCTCAAGCTGGGGAAGGAAAATATCCATTGAAATTGATAACCCTGTGGCTGTTAAGGATAGGATTCTTCATACAGGCGTAGGCTTGAAGGCTTTGAAAGGCTTCACCAGATGCCGCTCCTATGATGAAACCCACAGCATGAAACCCAATGGCCGGGATCATGAGAACCGCTTGTTATACAGGCACGCAGCTTTTTCCAGCCCCAAGTACATCCTGAAACGGGCTCAGCTGCTAGCTAACCTCCAGAAAGACTACAACAACGGCAACCCAAGAATGGAATGGTATCTGGATGAACTGGAAGAGCTCTATACTGACGCAGCTTGTGAGTTTGGTGGCGCCAGCAGGGCTTTAATCAGGGATTATGCCAAAGCTGCCTTGCTTGCCAGCAGACAATTCTGCAATGCCGGGCTGTTAACTGAAAGTTATCATTTATTTTACAGCTCTATGCGTTCAATTGCTGACTACATGGATCTTGAAGCTGTTCCTCTTCCAATTCGCCAGCACTATGTATTCTTGTCGCGCCAGTATTTATTTCATCTGGATTACATGGTTCGGAACCTGCGGGCATCGGGGGATGATGCAGCGGCCCAATATCTAAAAGAACAAACGCGAAGTATTCAGGCAGATCTGTATCGAAATTTTGATCTTAATGTTGATGCTAAAGGGAAAGTACACCCTATTGATGCAGTACTCTCAGAAGATACTGCCGAGAGTGATCAGGTATCGTCAGAAACACCGCAAACAGAAACAACTGATCAAATATCCACAGATCGCGATACGGTTTATGAACCAGAACCAGCATTGATACTGCCTGAAATCGAAGCCCTGGAACAAGAACAGCAACAAGAAAAGCAACGAGAACAGCAACGAGAAGAGCAACAGGATTCCATACCTTCAGATACTGACGATCTATTTGATGAATCCCAGATAATTGCAGCTAAAAAGATCAAAACGTAAAGGTTCCAACCGCTACTCATCGGGATATGAAACTGATATACCTGGCAGTAATCAGCACCCTTAATCTTTTCCTAATCCAATAATTCGTGGAGATGATGGCAGCAGTGATAGCGAGGAAATCGGGTACTCTGCAGATGATGAAAGAACACCACTTCCCAGCAGGAAGGTGAAGCCGCCTCTCGATGAGAGTAATTTAAAGCGAAGTAATGATGGGGAAAAAGATAGCGGCTACTTCAGTTAAACCAAAAGAAGCCATGCAAAAGAAAAAGTGAGAGTGCCCATAGCATGAACTCAGCGACACTCCCAATACAAATTACCCAATAATCAGCGCAACATCTTCACGAGGAAGAACTTCGCCGATAATGGCAGCCTGAGGATGCTTACCACTGGCCAGCAGTTCAGCCAGCATATCGTTCGCCGCTTCAGCAGGTGCACAAATCAGCAGACCACCGGAGGTCTGGGCATCGCAGGTCATCATCTTGATGTTGTAATCCATTCCCTCACGGAAACGAGCATCTTCACCAATGTACTGCATATTGCGGAATGCAGCACCAGGAATACAGCCATCGTCATACAACTCGTAAGCCTGCTCCAGCAGAGGCAGTGCGGCGGAATCAATGCTCAGAGTCATATCGCTGCCGTTGGCAATCTCACGGGCATGCCCCAGCAAGCCAAAGCCGGTCACGTCTGTTGCACAGCGAGTGTTGTACTTGCGCATGATCTCGGCGCCGGTCTTGTTCAGCAGTTTCATCTGCTCAACAGCTGCACGATAAGCTTCCGGTGTTGCCAGCTGTTCACGCTGACCGGCAATCAAAGCACCAATACCCAAGGGCTTGGTCAAAATCAGTTTATCGCCAGGGCGCGCATCACTGTTGCTGACAATCTTGTCAGGGTGAACTGTGCCCACAACCGCCAGACCAAACTTGGGAGGGTGGTCTTCAATAGTATGACCACCCACAACCAGCGCACCGCACTCGGCAACCTTGTTGTAACCACCTTTCAGAATCTCGGCAAAACCTTCAACCGGGAGTTCTTTGGTGGAGTACATCATCAGGTTCAGCGCCATAACCGCATCACCGCCCATGGCGAAAACATCACTCAGGGCATTGGCGGCAGCAATTTCACCGAACTCTACAGTGTCACTGCATACTGGCGGGAAGAAATCGGTAGTGAAGATCAGCGCAGTTTCATCATTGATCTTGTAAACACCCGCATCATCATGGGTGGAGATATCCACCAGCAGGTCAGGATGGCTGGGGAAGTTCAGCTGGCTGAGAATTCCTGCAAGCTCAGTAGGAGACAGCTTGGCCGAGCAACCGCCATACTCAACGGTTTTCAGCAGATCAATACCACTCCTTGCAGGAGCCGTCTTGGCAGGAGCCGTGTTTTCAGATGACATGGATGCTAAGCCTTAAATATTCGCGAGAGTAACCTGGAACTGCGCCTGCTGAAGTTCATTCAGAATATCTTCAGCCCGGGCGGTATCGACTTCCAGGCACATACCACATTCAGAAGAGATCTGTCGGGGAACAGGCATAACCTGACAGGTAACGCCCTGCATTTTGCAAACAGCCTCAGCCTTGATGGCATACCGGACAGAAGGAAATAGAAGGAAAGATCGACTCATTATGCACTCTCCTTCAGCTTTTCCAGGCTGATTCCACGCAGAGTATCCAGCAGGAACTCAAAATCAGCCTGACCATGATAGACAGAAGGCGACAGGCGGCAGGTTCCATCCGGGAACGAGCCTAAATGTTTGTGGGCCAGAGGGGCACAGTGAAGACCGGAACGGGTCTGTATATTCGCACGGCTGCTCAACAGCCAGGCCAGCTCGCTGGAATCATACTCATCGTGAACCAGAGAGATCACTTCACCCTGGCTGTCCTGATCTTCTGTACGCAGGATACGGAAACCATCAATCTCTTCAATGGCATCCAGAAGGTTCAGAAACTCTTCACGGGTATGCTGGGATCCCGGACGGTTTTCCAGAGCAGCCAGAAGGCCAAAGATACCGGCAATATTGGGTGTGCCCGCTTCAAAGCGATCAGGCATAACCAATGGCATGGACAGATGTTCACTGTTACTGCCGGTGCCACCCAGAATCAGAGGATTTACCTGATCGGGGTAACGAATAAACATACCGCCGGTTCCAGTTGGCCCAAGCAGGCCCTTGTGACCGGTAAAGATCAGGTAATCAATCTTCGAGGCATCTACTTTGACAGGAACCTTCCCAAGAGACTGGGAGGCATCAACCATCAGCGGGATATAACCCAGAACATCACTGATCTCTTCAACTGGCTGAATAACACCGTTGACATTGCTCTGATGGTTAATCACCACCAGAGCCGTATTCTTATTGATGTAATTGGAAACCTTCTCAACCTGAATGCGCCCATCCAGGCCTGCCGGTAGCGTTTCCAGCTTGATCAGCCCCTGCTCTTCCAGCATTTTCAGAGGTCGGGCAGTGGCATTGTGCTCCATTGGGGAGATAAGAACTTCAGCGCCTTCCTTGAAGCTCAGCCCCTGGATAATCACATTGGCAGCGTGAGTTGCGTTGCTGGCAAAACAGAGGTGCTCAACCTGGGAAATGTCCATCATTTCCGCCAGCATATCCCGGCACTGTTCAATAGCCGTCCCAGATTCAACCGCTCTGGAATGAAAGGAACGGCCGTAGTTACCACCCACTTCCGTCAGATAACGGGCAACAGCTTCAGCAACCTGAGGAGGCTTGGGAAAGCTGGTTGCACCATTATCGAAGTAAGCCAGGGGCTCACGCTTATCTGACACACTCATTATGGATTCACCACGTGACCCGCTGCAGCCATGCGCTCTGCAATCTCATACATATTGGAAATGCGTCCTGCAGCCAGCTTGCCCTTGAGTTCAAAGAACTCAACACAGGCACCGCAGACAATCACATCAACACCTTCGGCTTCCAGAAGTTTAAGGGTTTCATCAGCTCCGGAGTTCACAGTCGCCAGCTTAACCCCTCCGTTGTACATGATGATGGCGGCAGGCTTGTTATCCAGTTCTTTCAACGTATTGACGTATGCCTTGGCAAGAATGCTACCCAGGTCATCATCACCCTGGCCCATACGATCACTTTTCAGAACTACAACATAGTTGCCTGCCTGCTCTGGCTGAACTTCAGGTACAGGTGTTACCTCAGCAACAGGCTGTGAAGACGTGGGCAGAGGACAGATATCCGGACCATTCTGAGTCGCTTCACCGGTGCGCACAGCAGAAACAACAAACTCATTGCCGTCCTGGGAAGTCTGGGGATCTGCACCCTGATCTGTGAGGAAAGTGATCAGATTAGAGCAGGCAATATCGTTATCCATGATGACTTCAAAGCGATCACCAGGATTCAGTGTTTTCCAGAGACGGCGGGTTTTAATCAGTGGTTGAGGGCATGGGCAGCCTCGGGCATCCAGGGAGTGGCAAACTTGTTGAGAGTCTTGCATGTGAACCTCACAGAGCTGCGTTCAATGGGCAGCCTGGGCAAAGAACTGATAGGCCGTCTTCCATCCCGGGGAAACAACCTGAGCTGAGTCAATTTTGAGTGATGGGGAATCTGAGGGGTATTCGCAATGTTCGCAATGATACAGGTCAGTCTTGCTGCCGGTATTCCCCGGGGGCTATCTCAAAACCAAACAACAACCCAAAAAGCCTGATACTAAAGCTGCTGACCAGCGAGATTCGAGTCAAAGTTTGATCCATTGTCTGACTGTTACTTCTGCAAAACAGCCTGGCAAACGTCCTCAATACGAATAAAGTCGGCATCCGTCAGAAACTCAAACTGCTTGCACTTACGTTTACTGAGCTTGCCATTGTTATCCAGAATAATCTTCACCATCAAGCGCAGGTCTTTGGCCGAAAGACCCAGCACCTTATCCAGAGTGTGATAAAGCTTGTCGGCAACCACCAGCATATCAATCTCTTTGGGTAACAGGCTCTCTGCCACATCCCGAATCACTTCACACAGCCACTGACAGTAAGTGGTTAAATCAAGGTAACGGAACAGGTGGTCAGTTTCCCCTTCAATGGTGATATGACCGGCTTCATCAATATAGAAATCGGTCTGATCGCAGATGGTGCGGGAAATCTGGTCGAGAGTACGATAGTAATCCTGCTGCCGGTTCAGAATGCCACCCGATACCGGCAGAATAATACCCGGCTGCAGAATGCCGGACTTGGCCAGTACATCCTGAATCAGATAGCGGCTGATCCGGCCATTGCCATCCATAAACGGATGCAGGTAAACAAAGCTGGCTGAGAGAATACCAGCCCGGATAGACGCAGGAATATCGGAATCGGACAGCCGCTCTACCATAGCAAACCAGTCATCCATCAGGTCTTCAATATGCTCTGGCTGAGGTGGTGTGAGCGCAACACCCTGGGGGCCAGGGCCACCGATATAGTTCTGTTCAACCCGGTAATCAGGCTCCTGCTGGTGGCCGGTTAGATATTCATACCAGAACCATAACCTCCGGCTCCACTGGCTATTGGGGCGCTGTTCTATCTGTCCTTTAATCTGCTCCTGAATATCCCCCTGCTGAAAAACCTGCCGCAGATAACCTGGGTTAACACCTTCATGCTTCAGGGCAAACAGGAGATGGCCAACCATTGTCTCTTCCGGCCGGGCATTGTCGGGAAAGTTCTGCTCCAGGATTTGATGCCGTTGTACCTGATTCGGCCGGGTGCCTAACAGACCACCGGTATAGGAGCGCATTTGATGGGGCAGCACCCGCATTTGATGGGCTATTTTTGACGCTTGCACACGTAACGTGTATAGAAAAGGCCATTTTTGTATATACGTCTGCCAGATACGTATAGAAAACCGGGATTTTTTATACATGTTGTCCAGCCTTGAGAAAAGCTAAATACCCACCTCTATACCAAAGAAGAACTAAATCCACTCAGAGAAAACTAAATACGGCCTCAAAATCAGTCCAAAAACCAAATATCCAAGTTTACCCTTGCTTTCAGAATACTGAGGCCAGGCTGTTAGATAAGACAAAAAGACTGAATATCTGTGACTTCAGGGTCAGTAGTTCCCGCATATAAGTATCACAGGGAACCTTGTTTATGTGATACAGGGTTTCCAGGTTGTGGGCGATCTCTTCTTTGGGCTTGTCCCTTTCAAAAGCCAATAGTGATGGGTACTTGAGATGCATCACAGCCAGAGCGAACATGATGGCATCATGCAGTGTGATTTTGCTGTCACACTGATTGGGACGTGTGTCCGGGATGGTGGCAACGTACTGTGAAACGGCTTTGATCAGGTTATCAGCCAGTACGTTTTGGCTAGAACGTGGCACGATGATTAACCAGTAAAACTCATTTGCAGATGGTACAGGCAGGACAAAACATAGCTGAAAGTTTACGACTTGGCCGATTATCCGATGCTCTGCAGAGCCTGCTATTACAGGGAATTCATTATTCAGCGGGAATTGTTGT
>NZ_JAMFLX010000020.1 GCF_023502345.1 Parendozoicomonas callyspongiae | reverse complement strand
AGGGCCTTAACAGGCCCTTTTTTAATGAAACTTCGTTTTAGCGCGACAACCGGAGAAACGCTTTGACCATACCGTCCTGATCAGTCCTCTCAACACGAATCTGCCGTACTTCCAGATTCTCTTTATTATGAAGCTCTATCAACCAGCCCAGCAGTTTCTGATAAGGTGCCTCGTCAATCCAGATGGAAACCCCCTGCCGCGCAGGCTGAACTCTGGCCAGCTCTAACCCGGCCTTACGTCCGCTGCTGGCAATAACCGCGGCGGCATCCTTCTTGGGAGCGGCACTCTGGTTTTTCACCAAAGACCGGGTACGTTCGTAGTTGGCTGCAATAAACTCCTGGGTTTCCCGCTCAAGTACCAGTTCGTCATACTCTCGGTCAGCCCATTGATCCAGCGGTCTCCAGATCAGCAGCCAGAACATCACAATCACCAGAAACGCTGCCAGAGCCATCAAAGCCTTCTGATCTTTTTCCGCAAGCTGATCAAAACGCTGCCTGGCCATATCCAAGTATGGGGAAAGTCGATTCATTATGGCATTCATCAGGCTTTCCTCACTGTCAGGCGGGCTGAAATTCCCTGGGTATCCTGATTACCGGTTTCCATCCGTGCATTCAGCCCCGCTGCCCGTAACTCATCCAGATAACGGTTCAAAATATCAAAGTTGGTAGCCTGCACATCAAGGGAAAGCCGACCGTTGGCTTCATTAAAATCCATATTGCGGGGAGTAATGGTTTTACCAGTCTCACCATCAGTCACTTTGGAGATGGTTTGTAAGATATCGAGAAAAACGGCTTCACTTTTCTGGCTGCTGGCGCTGCGCAGGAATTTGGTTAACCGGTCACGAACATCGACCACGGTTTTATCACCTGGTCGTAGTTGCTGATAAGTCGCCAGATTCTCCGCCCGCAGCACATCAGCCCGATGCTCAAAATAGAATCCACTGCTGACATTAAATACCAGTTCCACACCCAGCCAGAGACTTGCTGCAATCGCAACCGGTTTCCATTGACGCAGGCGCCTGCTGGCCCGGCGGGCGCATTTGTAGGCTCCGGTACGGAAATCCAGCAAGGTTCTTTTCTTAATTTTTTCAGAGATAGCAGGAATCACATCAAAAAACAGTGACTGGTTGTCCCTGGCCACCCTTTCAACCGGAACATTTTTTTCTGCTATCTGAATGATTTCCTGGAATGTCTGCTCATCACCCGGCCCAGTATAAATCCGTACTGATGTCACCAGATCATTATCCTGTGAGAGCGAATCTTCTTCCTCAGGGTCTTCAACACCTTCCATTGCCGGTGTCGGTTCATCCTCGAGCAAACCGGGAATAATAACTGGCAAGGCTTCAATATCCAGCAACTGCCCATACCCGTTCCCCTTGGCCAGAAGGGCATGGTCACCCTCCAGCCAAATGCTGAGAACACCCTGTTCTCCCTTAAAGAACTGGGTTTCAGCAATCACTTTCTGCGGATCAGCTCCAGCGGAAACAAATAACTCAATCAGCTGTTTTATTGCCTTATGACTGATACAGCTGCTGCGGGTAGAATCACCAGAAGAGTCCAGTGCCGACACCAAAAACTGGCTTTCAAGGTCAAAGGCAAGTTTCTCTTCAAGCAAAAAAGGCAGTGCCTGTTGCCAGTGCTTACGCTGATTATCATTCAGATGCATCCTGAATGATGCTGCCAGACACCCTGGAACGATAAGAAAAATGGGGAGATCCTGTTCATTCAGGGTCTGGGTTGCCCGCCAGGCTGACAGCTCACTCAATGTGCCGGTTAAGATTGGCCCGACACATGTGGCTTCCCTACTGGCATACACCCATTCCAGCATGAAATCTGTTGAGGACAGGCTGGCATCCGGCGCTATCCGTACAACCAGTTGTGTTTTCATTATTACCTCACTGATTCACGCAGTTCCTGCACCCATCGTGGAAAAACGCCCACTTCACGACTGATAACTGTGACCTTACCTTCTGCATTTCTCACCAGCCGGCTATGCAGGTAATAGGTGATATCGCGGTATCTAGCCCTGGTGTAAACACTGTAATAACTGCTCTTCAAGGCCAGAAATCCTTCCACCTGCTTGGAGAGCTTATTCTTTAGCAACGGAAGATCCTTCACTTCCTTCAACTCAGCATAGCCATCCTTTGGACGGGAGTTCACAAATCCCTTGGCATCGGCCTCACTGATACGCTCATTCAATGCTCTCAAGACACCTGCTGACACTGTATTCATATTAATTCCGGCAGTTTCATCTGGCAGGACGGAAACCAAAGGAACCAGCTTGTTAAAGTCATCCAGTGACAGAATCTCCATCAGCCTGAGTTCGGACACCGACGCCAGCAATGTATCTCCGGTTCTGTAAGGAGGGGTCAGCAGCAGGTAGTTGTTATCTTCCGCCCCGCCGGGTAGTGCATCCTGGTTTTCATCAACCCAGTCCCTGATGCGATAGGCAAGGCGGGCATCAATATTATGAGCCACCAGCAGCCTTTCCAGCATTTTCAGTTTTTCTTTATTATCCTTACCTGCCAGCAGGTTGAGGTTGAAGCGCCCCTGATCATCCAGAGTGAGAATAGTGATATCACCGTCTTCTGTTTCCAGGTTCAGCTCATCGGCTGCCCACGGCTCATTCCAATGATCAATCTGGCGATTTTCCTGCTTGTCTTTAACCGCATCTTCTTCCAGAAGAGCAGCAATATAGTTTTCAGCCCCCAGAGCATAGTGTCTGGCCTGCAGATACTGCAGGTGGCGGGCATTTTTCTCTGTATTCAGATGCAGGTTGGTAATAATTCTGCTGGCCATCACCGTGACCAGGGCGAAGATTACCATCACGAAAATCAGGGCAACTCCACGCTGATGAGATACCATACAAGGGGTTCTATTCATCATCCCCACCTCTCGATCTCCACTGCTCACTCTGACTGGAGTTGGGTGGCTTCCCCTTGCTATCCGATTTTCCCCCTTTAGAGTTAGCCTCAGATTTTTTTTCGGACGGTTTGAATGTTGGCCCGGGAATCAGCTGCTGCAGGGTTCCCAGAGATTCATGGACAAGTGTGATCTCAATAGCAGAGGGAACCATTCTGACCCGCTCTGACTGTTTATCGCTGGCAGGAGGCCAGCTGGTATGCCAGCGCCTTTTAGCATCCCGGAATTTCACTGAAAAGTTCTGAACATCCTCCAGAACAACCTGTTCTTTAAACGGCGTATCAGGTGCCCGATCAAGGGTCTGCCAGTAGTGTTTCAGCAACCGTCCACCATCAAACAGGTACTGAACTCTTTGCAACTCACTGCGGGGATCATTGGTAAAGTTTCGCCAGCCATGACGGGTAAAAGTAATTCTGCCATTCTCCGATTGGACAGCAGGCTCACGATCACCCAACTCATTACGAACAGGACGGATAGCCACCTGGAAGAAGTCTTTCTGTATGATCAGAAAGGCCTTCTGCACCTCACCGGTATACTCCCAAATAGCTTCTGTCACCTCCTTGGTAGAGGTTACGGCTTTAAAAATTCGGTAACATCCGGCTGACAGCAGAGCAAAAATCGCTATTGCTATCAACAGCTCAAGCAGGGTAAAGCCTTGCAGGGAAGCCCGTCTTATCATTCAGGAGGCCTCCGTACATAACCGGTTAACCGGTAAAGTGGAACGGCCTTATCAGATGGAGTTGCTCCACCAGGGAACACACCGATTTCAACCCGGCGTAAACCATCCTGCGATGTAACGGAAACAATGCTGCGCAGGTACCACTCTCTTCCGGATAGAGACGCAGTACTGGAACGCTTTCCCGGATCAGGCCAGGCATTTTCAACGTAGTATTTATTTAATTCCAGATCAGCCAGCCAGGAGGCCATGACTTTATCCTGTACCCTGGCAGTTTGACGAATGGCCCGTCCATCTGTCACCAGCAAGACAGATGCAGCCAGAGCAAAAATTGCCAGAGCAACAAGTATCTCCAGGAGAGTAAACCCCGCGACTTTCCTGCACTTTCGGCGCTTAAAGTGAGAGAACTGGTCCAATGCCATCACTCTCCAGCTGCACCGCTCTCTGATTGTCTCCCTTCAGAGAGAACTCCAGGAAAAAGGGGGTCATTTGGGTATCTGTGTAAAATATCAGTGTTGGACTGTCACTCTGTTCATCTTGAACAAGTGACCTGTTTCTTGAGTTTTTGGAATTGTCATTGAGGACAACATCCTCAGTCAGCTTATACTCCCTGAAGCTGGCCTCATCGAGAAGCTTCCACTTCTCATCATCCTGAGACCACTGCCACCAGCGGTAACCTTTGCGGGTCAGGGAAAGTCCAATCTCCCTATCTTCAATCAAAGCCCTTTCGCGGGCCTGTTCTACCAGCACCTGGAAGCGGAATGCCTCATCCTTTACCTTCTGCAGGGCACCACCAACATTGGGAACAATAAGCGCTACACCAATCATAATTCCGATAATTAAAACCACCACCAGAATTTCGATCAGAGTAAAACCTTTATAACGTGATAAGTAACGCGCCCTGCCCCCTGCAGCCATTACTCTTCCCAGTTGCCAATATCGGCATTAAAGCCATCACCGCCGATACGTCCATCTGCACCCAGTGAGTAGAGGTCATAACTGCTCTGGTTATGACTGCCTGGCTGCTCGTATTGGTAAGCGTTACTCCAGGGATCCTGGGGAATCTTTTTCAGATACCCATCAGGGTTCCAGTTCCGTGGTTCAGGATTTCCTACAGGCTCCTTGACCAAAGCTTCCAGCCCCTGTTCAGTACTGGGGTAAAAACCGTTATCAAGGCGGTACATCTCCAGGGCACTGGCGATGGCCTTGATATCAGCCTGGGCAACAGTCACCTTGGCCTGATCCGGCCGACTCATAATATTGGGTACAACCAGGGCAGCCAGCACTCCAAGGATGACTACAACCACCATGATCTCAATCAGGGTAAAACCGGTCTGCTTACCTCTGATAGGATTTTGTTTTCTCATAAGCCCACTCCTCCGATCTCTTTTATATTCTTAACCATGGAAATACCCATCACATTTTCATTTTTCGGGGTGGGTATTTCCCGCTTATGGCTGTTTGTTCATTAACTGATTAGGGTGTTCATATTCAGGATTGGCAGCAGAATGGCCAGAACGATCAGCAGAACAACACCCCCCATAACCACCAGCATCAGCGGTTCAAACAATCCAACCAGCATAGCAATCCGGTTCTCCAGCTCCATCTGCTGATTATTAGCTGTCCTTTCCAGCATATTATCCAGCTCACCGGTTGCCTCACCGCTGGCAATCATATGTAGCATCAGGGGCGGAAACAGGTCGGTTTCCTTCAGCGCCTTGTTCAGACTGGCTCCTTCACTGACCTTGCGTGCCACAACTATAACGGCCTCCCTCATGGCATCATTACCAACAACCTGTGAGGCAATCGCCAAAGCATCCACCAGTGAGACACCACTGCGGGTCAAAATACTCAGGGTGCTGGCAAACTGGGATGTATTCAGTGCCCGACTGAAGCGGCCTACAATCGGCAATCCAAGAATACGCCTGTGCCACTGAAGCCGGATAGCTGGCTTCTTAAGCAAATACTGAACAGTGACCACAGCAATAATTACGGAGAGAAGAAGGTATGGCCACCATGTCTGGAAACCATTACTGGCCATTATCAGCAGTTCAGTAATCAGAGGCAGTTCCTGGCCACCATCGATAAAGACCTTGATAACATCCGGAACCACATACCCCAGCAGGAAGCTGACAATACCAACCGCAGCCAGCATCAGGATCATGGGATAGAGAAGTGCCAGCTGCACTTTCTGCCGGGACTGCATTCTCTGCTCGGTATAATCTGCCAGCCGGTTTAAAACCTTATCGAGATAGCCCGCATGTTCACCGGCTGCCACAGTGGCGCGATACATCTGGGGAAAGTGGCCAGGAAAGGCATCCATACTGTTGGCCAGGGTATGCCCCTCAAGAACACGGGAACGAATGGCCAGAACAATATTTCTCAGTCGCCGGTTTTCCTGCTGGGCAGCAACTGCCTGTAACGCTTCCTCAACCGGCATGGCAGCATGGATCAGAGTTGCCAACTGCCTGGTAATCAGTGCTAATTGTGATGCCGACAGGCCTTGCCCCAGACCGCGTATAACAGTACTGTTTTTATTCTTCTGTTCGGATACAGTATCGACACTGAGCGGAGTCCAGCTTTTGTCCCGCAGCATCTGACGGATCTGTCGGGGGCTGTCAGCCTCCAGCGTGCCTCGCTGCTGCTTGCCTGCTTCATCCAGTGCGGTATATTCAAAAGCTGCCATAGAATCAGTCGTCCTGGGTTACGCGTAGCACTTCTTCCAGAGTGGTCGCTCCATCAAGCACCTTGCGCATCCCATCATCCCTGATGCCCGGTGTTGTTTCGCGAACATAGGCAACAATATCCTGCTCACCATCATTACGATGGATCATTCGCCGCACCAGCTCATCAATCTGAATCACTTCATAGATACCGGTACGTCCCCGGTAGCCATTATTCTTGCACTCGCTGCATCCCCGAGCGTGGTAGAGGGTTGGAGGATTGGATGGATCAACGCCCAGCTGGCGACATTCCACCTCATCTGCGGTATAACCTTCCTTACAGTTATCGCAGAGCAACCGCACCAGACGTTGAGCCATCACACCAACCAAACTTGATGACAGCAGAAACGGCTCGACCCCCATATCCTGCAAACGGGTAATGGCACCTACGGCTGTGTTGGTGTGCAGGGTTGAAAGCACAAGGTGGCCGGTCAATGACGCCTGAACGGCAATTTCGGCTGTTTCGGTATCGCGGATCTCCCCCACCATCACCACATCCGGGTCCTGACGCAGGATGGCCCGAAGCCCACGGGCAAAGGTCATATCCACTTTGGTGTTAACCTGGGTCTGACCAATACCTTCAAGGTTATATTCGATGGGGTCTTCAACGGTAAGAATATTACGACTGGCATCGTTCAGGGATGACAAACCGGCATAAAGCGTGGTGGTCTTACCGGAGCCAGTTGGCCCGGTGACCAGAATAATGCCATGGGGCTGGGACAACATATTACGAATCCGCTCCATATTAGTAGTGGGCATACCCAGATGCTCAAGATGTAGGCGGCCTGCAGCCTTATCCAGAAGACGCAATACAACCCGCTCACCGTTGCTGGATGGCAGTGTTGATACCCGGACATCCACCTCTTTTCCGGCAACCCGCAGGGAGATCCGACCATCCTGTGGAATCCGTTTCTCGGCAATATCCATCCGGCCCATAACCTTGATACGGGAAACAAGAAGTGCCGCCAGAGCCCGTTTCAGGCTGAGTATCTCCCTCAGAACCCCATCAACACGAAACCGGGCAACGAGACGGCTTTCAAAGGTTTCGATATGAATATCGGAGGCACCCTCTTTAATGGCTTCCGTCAAAAGAGCGTTGATTAGACGGATCACCGGGGCATCATCGGACTGTTCCAGCAGGTCTTCCGTTTCAGGTACAGCGTCGGCGAGGCTGGAAAGGTCAGGGTCATCGCCAATGCCGGCAACATGTTGTAACGCATCGGCACTGTTCTGGTGGTAACACTGGGTCATCAGCTCAGAAAAAGCCTCCTGATCCATCAGCCGGTATTCCAGAGCTCGCCCGGCAAAACGTCGTACCTCAGACAGAATTTCAGGACTGGGCCGCCCATGACTAAGCAGCACAGGCTGACCATCTTCCTCAGTCAGAATCACCTGGTGCCGGTTGGCAAATGGAAATGGCAGGAGCGCAACCGGGGCATCCGATTCCGCAGGCATAGTCATGGTCGGTGTACTCAATCTGGTGCTCCTGAACTCTTCTGGCTAAAGCGCTGTCTTTGTTTTCGGTGCGCTCTTCCCTTGGGTCATAATTTTGAGGTCATAGTTATGACAGTTTTTACTAATTATTGTTCGTATTGGTAATTATGGGAGCAAAACGAGATAAGCAGGCTGTTTTTTTTACCATTTCCTTCCTATTCTGCAGTTAGGACTGGGGACAAAAACAACAAAAAACCTGATTAATGGGGATACCCCGTCGGTCTGGCGACCTAAAAAACCGGCAGTTATCTTCATTTAACATTGCTGTTTATCTTTGTAGCATGGCAGCCTGAGCTTCTTAATAAAGATGAATAACGAAACACTTGTCACAGGCAAACAATGGCTCGTCAAGCACCACCGTCAGGTTATCTTTATCCTGCTGTGCCTCGGACTGCTTGTCTCCCTTGCTATGCACCTGGTGCGCATCATTGATGATCTGATGACAGAGCCACCCGAGCATGTCACCCAAAGCTCAGAACCTCCCAAAAAGATGATTGCCCTCAGGGATTACAAGTTTCTGTTTGGCGAGGCTGATGACAAACCGACCCTCAACCGGACAGCTAACATCCCGAAATCCAACTTGAACCTCACTTTGAGAGGAGCTCTGGCCGGCGATGGCGAGGTTCCTTCGAGTGCAATTATCCAGGGCGGTGACGGTCAGGATCACCTCTATCTGGTTGGGGACTATATCCCCGGAGGCGCACAACTGGACAGCGTCCACCCACACCACGTAGTGATCAGTTACAACGGCAAACTTCAGAAACTGGTTTTTCCTGAAGTCAGCAGTAATCAAGGTGTTGAGCTCTACTCACCTCCACCACCTTCAGCAGCAAGCACGACTAAACTCCCCCCGGGACCGGTCAATGAAGCATCCCAGAATGCCGCCTCGCAGCTGGACTGGAGAATGGACGACCTGCGCCAGCGTCTTGATGAATAGTCTGAAGCGGGCAAGGAAATTCAAAACTTGTCGATAAATACAAAGAATTCATGGGTTAGCACACTGATGACGATGCGCAGATTACAATCTCTCAGGTGGACAGGGGGCAGGAGCGTTCTACTTGCTCTGACGATTTCATGGTTACCGACTTCAATCTGGGCGGATAATCATGAGGAGCAGTTTATACCTGAGCAACCCGAAGTACAGGTTGCAGCCCCGGCAGAGAAAAAGCCAGCCAAACCGGAAGAAAAACGCTGGACCCTCAACCAGCAGAATGCAGATATCCGGGAGTTTATTGCCCAGATCGCGACTATTACCGGTGAAAGCTTCGTTATCGACCCCCGGATCAAGGGGGGGAATACGGTCAGTGTGATTTCATCGCGCCCTATGACCAAAGACCAGATCTACGATATTTTCCTGGAAGTTCTGAGCGCCAATGGCTATGCCGTTATTCCCAAGGGCAAGGTTCGCAGTATTATTCCAAGCACAACTGCGAAAACCACCAGCTCGACCTTTGAGGGAAAGGACAAGCCGGCCAAAGCCACCATGGTTACAAGGGTTATTGATCTTCACAGCGTCTCAGCCGTTGAAGTTATTCCTATTGTCCGTCCGCTCATAGCCCAATATGGTCATGCAGCAGCTTCAGCCTCAGGTAATGCTGTTGTTATCAGCGACCAAAAAGATAATGTTGACCGTATCACCAAGCTCGTCCGGGAGCTTGATAACGCCAGTGATAATGATTATGAAGTTCTGGCCCTAGAGCATGCCTGGGTGGGTGATGTCGCTAAAATAATCCAGGACACTCTATCTACAGGAAAAGGCCACCTGCCCAGCGGTATGCAGGTGATTGCCGATGAGCGCAGCAACCGCCTGGTTATCAAAGGTAATGCCAATAAGCGCTCCCGGGTCAGAAAACTGGTACAGACACTGGATAAGGAAGGTATTCGCAAGTCCTCAACCCGGGTGATTTTCCTTCGTCATGCTGATGCCAAGAATCTTGCCGAGATTTTGAATGAAGCATCACAAACAATCCAGGATGATAGCCAGGAGAACAAGTCGGGCTCATCTTCAACACCAAAACCTCGAAATTCCAGTAACCGACCGAATCCGCAAACAGCCAATAAGCCCGCTTCCTTCAAAAGCAAAGGGCTTGGTAGTGATACATTTATCAAGGCTGATGAATCAACCAATGCTCTGGTTATGATTGCAGATCCGGACACTTTGAAGGAACTTGAGAACCTTGTACGACAGCTGGATGTGCGTCGGGCCCAGGTTTTGATTGAAGCAGCCGTTGTTGAAGTAAAAGGTGATATCAAGGAAGCCCTCGGGTTCCAGTGGGGATTCCAGGGTAAAAACCCTACCGGCCAAAGAGGCTCTGAAGGTGTTACTGACGCTATATCGGTAGTCGGAGCGGCTCAAGACCTTTCCAAGCTAAACTTTGGACAGGTTTTGCTGAGAAACAGCAACTTCGGGGTTATTGTTAATGCACTCAGCTCCCGTCAGAACGTTAACCTGATGTCGACCCCCAACCTGATGACACTGGATAATGAAGAAGCAGAACTGGTTGTTGGTCAGGAGGTTCCGTTTACTACTGGCTCTTACTCCAGTGATGCAAGTTCTGGGAAAAACCCATTCAATACCACCGAGCGCAAACCAGTTGGTCTAACCCTGAAAGTAACTCCGCATATCGGTGATGGAAATACACTGAGACTGGAAATCGAACAGGAACTTTCAAACCTGACCGAAGCCGTCAGTGGTGCCAGCGGCGATCCAATTACAAACCAGAGAAAAATAAAAACAACGATAGTGGTCGATAATCACGAAACGATTGTGCTGGGAGGAATTCTGCGCGATATCACCACTAAAGGAACAGAGAAAGTTCCTTTACTTGGTGATATACCACTGCTAGGCCGTTTCTTCACCAACAAGAAAGATATTGTTGAGAAGCAAAACCTGATGCTGTTTATCAAACCAAGCATTATTCGGGAAGGACCTGATTCAGAAATTGCAACTATGGACAAATATTCCACTCTACGCCTGATCCATAGCGGCCGTGGAATTACCCCTCTATCCGGCTCCATGCCAGAAACTGCTGACAAACTTTTCGACATAGAAAGCCACGCTATTCCTGAAAAAAACTAATCCTGTTCATGCGGCTGGACTTCCGGCCGCGCCTTCACATTTATTCACCTGACATTTCTGGAATACTCAGTGATATCTGCTAGAAATTGAGGACAATTCTCAATAATAGCGGGATTTACTGTGGTAAATCGAATAAAAACACCATCCAAATATCACTACAAAACATTTTACAGATTCATTTTTAATCCCTTGATGTCTCTGACCGCATTAGTTCTATCAACAATGGCGCTTTGCGATGATTTAGAACTTTATCCTGAACTTAATGACAAGTCATTTCAGATTGAGCGAAATTCTCAAAACCACCTGACTATCAACTTAAAAGGACCAGAAGGACGGTATTCCTGGTTAACGCCTTTAGACAGCCATTTACGGCCATCCTGCTCTGTGCTTAAAAGCGTTGCGATCAATGCACTACAACCACTGGGGTTTACCAAGGAAGATATTGATTTTCAATGTACAGATTCATCGTCCGCATCAACTGCTGTATCCATAGATATTGATAAGGATGACCAGTGGGAAATCACCTCATTGGACTGGCAAGTGGGATGGATGACCCTATCAGGCAAAATCCAAAAAAGCATCTCCGTCGACCACAAAATTGCCAAAGATATCCTGGGAATCCAGAACAGACTGGTAGCTGAAGCTGGTTATCTTGGAAGAGACTGGCCCGGGCTTGGAATCGATCCTGGAAAAACCCTGCCTTCAGCCAGCTGGAGCTATTTTAATGGAAGCAAATACACCGCAGGGGATAGCGTTGTATCAGCCTGGCATATCTATGAAATCATCAACCATATCAGCGAGACGGCTGAGAGTATTGCCCATAGAGATATTATCGGAATCGCCCTGAATACTCTGCCCCTGGCGCTGCATACACTTGAAGGGATGTCTCACCTGCATCAAACCCGTTTGGGAAAGTATATCTACCTGAATTATTATCACGATCTTCTTGAGGCAACCCATCACCCAGCCGCTGCGCATACCGGGTTTGTCTCAACATCTCTCCTACTTAATCTCGTGGAGTTATATCGGGAATATGGTCATCAACACGAAGGTTGGCTTGGGCTGATTTCTCGTTACCATAATGAAATCAGCCTGCTTCATCATACTTGGGAGTTATGGGAAGCTATTGATAGCTGGGTCAGTGGCGAAAGCCACCATAGCCACTGATGCTAACAGAGCCTAGAGAGCCAGCATAAAGCCAACGCCATAAACAACAAAGAAACGTCCGGTCAGTGGAGGCAGACGGGAAAGCCAACGACGATGTCCCCTACTGCTGGTACGCAGCAACATGACAACAGGGCTGCGGAAGGCTAACAGGGATGGCAGCAGCCAGAACGGCGATTCCAGTACTCCGGTAAAGATCATCATAAAGGTTACCAGTATAACCAGGAAACCCAGGCCGATATAAGTGCTCTTGCCCAGATCAAAGCCCACCCGCGCGGTAAAGGTAGCGATATGATTTTTGATATCTTCATCGACATCACGCAGCTCATTTGCCAGCAGCAGCATACTGGAAATCATACTGACTGGAATAGAATAAAGACAGACTTCCCAGGACCAGCGACCGGCAACGGCTACATAGGCCCCGGCAACCATCAATATCCCGGTAAAGAGGAATACGCCTAACACGCCAAGGCCACGGTTCTTGTAATTGACAGGTGCCCCTGTGTAGAAATAGCCACCGGCGATTCCGATAACACCCAGTACCAGCAGCTGCCATCCAGACTGGTTGACCAGAATCATTCCCATGACTACGGCAATGGCAGTGATAATTACAGCAATGCGAGTATTGCGCTTAATCAAACCGGTAATTGTCTGGGCATACTTATCCGTTCTTCCCTTCCAGAAAGACAGATCCGCATAATCATTAAAAAAGTTCACCGCAGACTGCAGCAGGATTCCTGCCATCATCACCAGAGTGGCACGAAATGTATTTCCATCTCCGGTCTTTGCTGCCAAGGCTATCCCCAGACCACAAGTTACCAGCGCTACGCTTAGAGAAAACGGACGAAGTGCCCGCTTCAAGAAGTACTTCGAAGGCCCCGGGGGCGCAATCACAGCGTCCTGATTCATACCAGTCAACATTCCGCAAAATTCAGGCCGTACTTTAGGTAATTGAACACAATTTCTCCATCCGCATAAAACACAACGAACGTACTTAGTCGGGCGAGATAAAGATGAATGGAGGTGACAGAGAAGAGGTTCCGGCAGAGTTAACCCTGCCGGAAATACTGGGGAGATAAAGTTAGATATCCATTATAAGAGAAGCGGGGTCGGTATAAGGAATATCACGGGCTTCAGAGACTTCCTTGCAGGTAATCTTGCCCTGACAAACATTAAGGCCATTCAACAAGTGAGGATCATCACGCAGAGCCTGGCCAGCGCCCTTATCTGCAAGCGCCAGAGCATAAGGCAGAGTGGCATTATTCAATGCCAGCGTAGATGTCCGTGCCACGGCTCCAGGCATATTGGCAACACAGTAGTGGACGACTCCATCAACCATATAGATAGGATCAGCATGAGTCGTAGGGCGTGAGGTCTCACAACATCCACCCTGGTCAATTGCAACATCGACAATGGCAGAACCTGGCTTCATTTGAGAAATAAGCTCACGTGTCACCAGTTTGGGGGCTGATGCGCCAGGAATCAGAACGGCACCGACCAGCATATCGGCATTGAGAGCCAGCTCTTCCAGAGCTGATTTGGTTGAGAACTGAGTCTGGATGCGGTTACCGAAACGGGCATCCAGACGACGGAGAACATCCACAGAGCGGTCGAGGATAGTTACGTCAGCGCCCATACCTACAGCCATTGCTGCAGCATTCTCACCAACCACACCACCACCGATAATGACAACATGACCAGGCTCAACACCAGGAACACCACCTAACAGTACACCACGGCCACCTTTGTATTTTTCCAGACAATGTGCACCCGCCTGGATAGACATACGACCTGCTACCTCAGACATAGGTGCCAGCAGAGGCAGGCGGCCATGGTCATCTGTAACAGTTTCATAAGCAATGCAGGTTGCTCCAGACTGCATCAGCTCACGGGTCTGGGGCTCATCAGGAGCAAGGTGCAGATAGGTAAACAGTACCTGACCTTCACGTAACATGGCCCGTTCAACAGTCTGAGGCTCTTTCACTTTAACGATCATTTCAGCACGCTGAAAAACCTCAGCGGCAGTTTCGGCAATAACTGCTCCCGCCCTTTCGTAAAGCTCATCAGTAAAACCAATGGAATGACCCGCATTCTTTTCAACCAGAACCTGATGACCATGATGTATCAGCTCCTGAACTGAAGCCGGAGTCAGACCAACACGGTATTCGTGGTTTTTAATTTCCTTTGGCACACCTACCAGCATAAGACCCCCTGATTATTAAATCAGCATCACTACCACAAGTGGCAGATTATTGTTTCTTTGTGTCCGCAAGGCCGAGTATATGTTCATTCGAACAAAATTAAACACCATTTAATCAGCGAATCGCAGGTATTTATTCGGCAAACCACTGCAGCAACCATGTATGAAATTTATACAGGGCATCTCTTGGAAAAATTGCCTGAATCAGTACGCATAAATACGCTGTGTGACTTTTACTTTTAAAGGTGAATAATCATAACTCTCTGATTTCTTACCCCACTCACCTATGAATCCCAAGCAGTTAAACGTCGCTATTGCGATAATTCTTCTTTGCCTAAACATTTCTGTACTGGAAGCCCGCGAAGCCCCCAGAAATTTCACCTCCGCCAAAAAACAGGCTGCATTGATCTATAAAGACAGAAAAATAACCTTCTACTGTGGCTGTAAGTACTCAGGGGACAAGAAACTGACTCCAGACCTGGATAGCTGTGGTTACCAGGTTCGCAAGCAGGAGCGGAGAGCAAATCGAATTGAGTGGGAGCATATTGTGCCAGCCTGGGTATTTGGTCACCAGTTACAGTGCTGGCAGGAAGGAGGGAGAAAGAACTGTAAGAAAAACAAAACTTTCGCAGTTATGGAGGCCGACCTGTACAACCTGGCTCCTACTATTGGTGAGGTAAATGGTGATCGTTCCAATTACAGCTTCACTGTATTACCTGATACCGCCGATATGTATGGCCAATGTGACTTCAAAGTTAATTTCAAGCGCCGTCGCGCCGAACCACCAGAGCTGAAACGGGGCATGATTGCCCGCACCTACCTCTATATGGCCAACCGCTATGGCTTCAAACTCAGCAAACCGGAGAAGCAGCTATTCCAGAGCTGGAACAAAATATACCAGCCTAGCTGGTGGGAGATAGAGAGAAGTCGCCGAATCCAGAAAGTAGTAGGCTGGGAGAACCCTTACCTTACTCAATAACATTTATGTGGGTACCGATGTAAAAAAAAGGCAGCTTTAAAGCTGCCTTTTTCAAAGGATCGAGAGAATTACCAGCCCGTAACTTCCTTAAGGGCTTCACCAATATCGGCAAGACTGCGAACCGTTTTTACACCCGCACCCTCAAGGGCAACAAATTTTTCATCAGCTGTTCCCTTGCCACCTGCGATAATGGCGCCGGCATGCCCCATCCGCTTTCCGGCAGGTGCAGTAACACCAGCGATATAAGATACAACAGGCTTGGTCACATGATCCTTGATGTAGGCTGCTGCCTCTTCTTCAGCGGTACCGCCAATCTCACCGATCATTACGATGGCTTCTGTAGCCGAATCCTTTTCAAACTCCGACAGAATATCGATAAAGTTGGAGCCGGGAATCGGATCACCACCAATACCCACGCAGGTGGACTGACCAAAGCCAAAATCTGTAGTCTGCTTAACGGCTTCATACGTCAGAGTACCAGAGCGGGAAACAATACCCACCTTGCCAGGCTTGTGAATATGACCAGGCATAATACCGATCTTGCACTCCCCTGGGGTAATCACTCCGGGGCAGTTCGGGCCGATCAGTTTCACACCCAGCTCATCACACTTCACCTTGGCTTCCAGCATATCCAGCGTAGGAATGCCCTCAGTGATACAAACAACCAGCTCAACACCGGCAAAAGCTGCTTCCAGAATGGAGTCTTTACAGAAAGGAGCCGGTACATAAATCACACTGGCTGTTGCACCGGTTTTCTCAACCGCCTCAGCGACTGTGTTAAATACCGGTAACCCGAGATGAGTCTGGCCGCCTTTACCCGGTGTCACGCCACCCACAACCTGAGTGCCGTAATCAATCGCCTGTTCAGAGTGGAAAGTACCCTGGGAACCAGTAAAGCCCTGGCAGATCACCTTGGTATTCTTATCGATCAGGATGCTCATGCCTGGCCCTCCGCTGCCTTAACCACCTGCTGCGCAGCTTCTGTCAGGCTGCCTGCCGCAATAATATCGAGACCACTGTCGGCCAGAAGTTTGGAGCCCTTGTCGGCATTGTTTCCTTCAAGACGAACCACGACCGGAACTTTCACTCCAACGTCCTTCACTGCGCCAATGATGCCTTCGGCAATCAGGTCACAGCGAACAATACCACCGAAGATATTGACCAGAACGGCCTGAACACTGTCGTCAGACAGAATAATTTTGAAGGCTTCGGTAACACGCTCACGGGTAGCACCACCACCCACATCAAGGAAGTTGGCCGGGTCACCACCATGAAGTTTGATAATATCCATGGTACCCATAGCCAGACCGGCACCGTTGACCATACAACCGATATTGCCATCAAGGGCAACGTAGTTCAGCTCCCACTGCGCAGCATGCGCTTCACGGGCATCTTCCTGGCTTGGGTCATGCATTACTTTCAATTTGGACTGCCGGTAGAGAGCATTGGAGTCAATATTGATCTTGGCATCCAGGCAGTGCAGGTCACCTTCAGGAGTGATAACCAGAGGGTTGATTTCAAGGAGAGCAAGGTCGCATTCCTGGAACAGCTTGGCCAGCCCCAGAAAAATCTTGGTAAATTGCTTAACCTGGCTGGGATCAAGTCCAAGGCGGAAAGCCAGGTCACGCCCCTGGAAAGGCTGGGCACCGACAAGCGGGTCAATCTCAGCCTTAAGAATTTTTTCTGGTGTTTCGTGGGCAACCTTCTCGATTTCCACGCCCCCCTCAGTGGAGGCCATAAAGACAATGCGACGGGAAGAACGATCAACCACAGCCCCCAAATACAGCTCACTGGCAATATCAGTGCAACTTTCTACCAGAATCTTGCTGACAGGCTGACCGCGCTCATCAGTCTGGTAAGTCACAAGACGCTGCCCCAGCCACTGTTCTGCAAAAGCACGGATCTCATCACGGCTCTTAACCAGCTTGACGCCACCAGCTTTACCTCTTCCACCAGCATGAACCTGGGCTTTTACCACCCAGGAGTCCCCCCCAATCTTATCAGCGGCTTCAACAGCTTCATCAGGCGTATCACAGGCATAACCGGTAGATACCGGCAGGCCATAGGCGGCAAATAATTGCTTGCCCTGATATTCGTGCAGATTCATTCAAATACCCTGTTTTTGCGCCGCAGCGCACCTTTATCATTATTGACAGGACATAATCCCTCACGTCCTGTCTACCTCCTCTTGGCTAACCCGGCTCGAATAAATAATGAACCGGGCGCAGTTTTCTAATTTTTGAAGAAGGGAGAATATTATTTTTTGTTAGGAATATGAATAGCATGGCCATCAACAGCCAGGGCAGCTTCATGAAGTGCTTCACTGACAGTCGGATGGGAGAACATGGTCAAAGCCAGGTCTTCGGCACTGGAAGCAAACTCCATGGCAATCACACCCTGCTGAACCAATTCAGCAGCGCTTGGGCCAATCACGTGCACACCGAGGATACGATCCGTCGCCTTATCAGCAATCACCTTCACCATACCGTCAGTGTCGTTAGCTGCCAGGGCACGACCACTGGCCATGAACGGGAAAGTACCAACCTTGTACTCTTCACCACTGGCCTTGAGTTCTTCTTCTGTCTTACCAACCCAGGCAATTTCCGGATGGGTGTAAATAACAGAAGGAACCAGATCATAGTTCACCTGAGCCTTCTGATCAGCAATCAGCTCAGCAACCATAACACCCTCTTCAGAGCCCTTGTGCGCAAGCATTGGACCACGAACAACATCACCAATAGCGAAAACGCCTGGAACATCTGTGCGACAGTGTTCATCAACAAAGATAAAGCCACGTTCATCCATGTTAATGCCGGAATCCTGTGCCAGCAGGTTATGGGTATAAGGACGGCGGCCAACAGCAACAATCAGCTTGTCAAAGGTGATTGTCTGCTCTTCATCACTCCCCTGTTCCAGATACTTGACGGTGATGTCTTTATCACCCTTATCAGAACCGACAACACGGGCACCCAGACGAATATCAAGCTTCTGCTTCTTGAAGATTTTGGCACCTTCACGGGCAATCTGCTGATCTGCCAGAGCCAGGAACTTGTCCTGCGCTTCCAGAACGGTGACGTCTGCACCCAGACGGGACCAGACGCTGCCCAGCTCCAGACCGATAACACCGGCACCGATTACACCCAGACGCTTGGGTACTTCTGTGAATTCCAGGGCACCTGTAGAGTCAACCACCATATCACCATCAAGTGGCGTTGGTGGGATATTGATAGGCTGGGAACCGGTGGCAATAACCACATTATCAGCACTCAGAGTCGATACGGAACCATTCTGGTCTGTCACTTCAACCTGCTTGCCAGCCAGCACCTTGGCCGTACCCTGAACCAGAGTTACGCCATTAGCCTTGAACAGACCGTTTACGCCAGTGGTCAGCTTCTTAACAATTTTATTTTTGCGAGCCAGCATGGCAGGAACATCTACTTCAACGCTGCCAACCTTGATACCGTGCTCTTTGAAATGCTTCTGGGTTTCATAGTATTTGTGCGAGCTGTCCAGCAGTGCCTTGGAAGGAATACAGCCTACATTCAGACAGGTACCACCAAGAAGTGCCTTACCTTTACTGTCGACCCATTTCTCCACACAAGCTGTTTTCAGGCCCAGCTGCGCTGCACGAATAGCACACACATATCCTGCAGGTCCTGCTCCGATTACTACTACGTCAAATTTATCAGTCATGTCAGATTCCAATAAAACATAAATCGGCTGCAATTTTCTTTTGAAGGTCTGCACCCATCCCTTAGTCCCACTCCGGTTCCGGGTTCAGCCCTTCACCATAAAGCTGCTCTTTAACGGCATTCCTCGCCCAGGGCAGTTTATGAAAATATCAGCAATTAAATATCCAGCAGCATACGCGCCGGGTCTTCCAGCAGTTCTTTCATAGTGACAAGAAATGTAACAGCTTCCTTTCCATCCAGAAGACGGTGATCATAAGAGAGTGCCAGATACATCATCGGCAGAATCACAACCTCTCCGTTCACCGCCATCGGCCGTTCCTGAATTTTGTGCATACCCAGTATGGCTGCCTGGGGAGGATTCAGAATCGGCGTTGATAGAAGGGAACCAAACACCCCACCATTGGAAATAGTGAAAGTGCCACCGGTCATTTCGTCTATGGAAAGTTTGCCGTCACGGGCTTTGCCACCGTAGTCCCGAATGGTCGATTCAATATCGGCAAGACTCATATCTTCAGCATTGCGCAATACCGGAACCACCAGACCACGGTCACTGGAGACCGCCACTCCAATATCCTGATAGCCATGATAAACAATATCATTGCCATCAATAGATGCGTTTACTACCGGCTGCCTTCTCAGGGCCTCCACGGCAGCTTTGACAAAGAACGACATAAACCCGAGCTTGGTTTCATGTCGCTTTTCAAATTGATCTTTATATTGCGCCCGCAGGGCCATAATGGGCTTCATGTTGACTTCATTGAATGTGGTCAACATAGCCGCAGTCTGCTGAGCCTGAACCAGGCGTTCTGCAACCTTGGCCCGCAGGCGCGTCATGGGAACACGTTTCTCTACACGTTCACCATCAAATATCGGGGCAGAAGGTGCCGGAGTTGACGCTGAAGGTTTGGCAACAGCAGGAGCTGACTCCTCAACAACAGGCACTTCTGCTACCACAGGCTTGCTCTTGGCAAAGGCAAGCACATCTTCCTTGGTGATACGGCCATCTTTACCAGTGCCGGTGATATCAGCAGGATTAATTCCATGCTCATCAGCAGCCTTTCTGGCCGCAGGGCTCAATACTGCCTCTGATGCAGGTTTAGCCGCAGTCTGCTGCACTGGGGCAGCTTTCGCTGGTGCGGCAGCTGCTACTTCACCAGCTCTGAAGTGGCCAATCAGTTCTTCACTGAGAACCGTTTCACCTTCACCTTTAACAATATCAGTGATCACACCATCCGCGGGTGCAACAATTTCCAGCACCACTTTGTCCGTTTCAATATCCGCAAGCAGTTCATCACGTTTACAGCTTTCACCCGGTTTTTTGTGCCATGCGGCAATCGTGCCGTCAGCAACGGATTCGGGAAATGCAGGGGCTTTTATTTCTGTGGCCATATTTATCTGTTTCCTTGCGCTCCGGATTTTGCCTGCTTATTCGATACCCAGTGCATCGCTGACCAGTTTGTTCTGCTGATCAACATGCATGGACATATACCCGCAGGCTGGTGCTGCAGATGCTTCACGACCGGCATATTGTAGTGTGAGTTTGTTGTTAGTACGGCTCGCTATCACCTTATGCATATGATGCTGACTGCAGTACCAGGCGCCCTGATTCATCGGCTCTTCCTGACACCAGACAACTGACTTCAGGTTCTTGTAGGCAAACAGCACATCCTGCAGATCATCCTCCGGGAAGGGGTAGAGCTGCTCTATGCGGATAATAGCGATATGGCCGAGATTGTGTTCACGACGCTTGTTAAGCAGATCGTAATAAACTTTTCCGCTGCAGAGAACCAGACGGGTGACTTTTGCTACATCCTGTTCATCTATTTCCGGGATTACCGTCTGGAAGGAACCGTCGGCCAGCTGTTCCAGAGTCGATACCGCCTGCTTATGGCGAAGCAGACTCTTGGGCGAGAACACTACTAGCGGTTTACGCAAAGGTCGCAACACCTGGCGGCGCATCATATGGAAAACCTGTGCCGGTGTTGTTGGTACACAGACCTGGATATTATGTTCGGCGCAAAGCTGCAGGAATCTTTCCAGACGTGCTGATGAATGTTCCGGCCCCTGCCCTTCATATCCGTGTGGCAGCAGCATGGTCAAACCACACAGCCGTCCCCACTTTGACTCACCACTGGTAATAAACTGGTCAATCACCACCTGTGCACCATTGGCAAAATCACCAAACTGCGCCTCCCAGATAACCAGAGACTTAGGGCGGGTTGTGGCATAGCCATATTCAAAAGCCAGTACCGCCTCTTCAGAAAGAACCGAGTCATAAATCTGGATCTTAGGCTGCTCTTCAGAGAGCTGGCTCAAAGGTACATAGGTGGAAGCGTCTTTCTGGTTATGCAACACAGCATGACGATGAGAGAAAGTACCCCGGCCAACGTCCTGGCCTGTTAAACGAACCGGATGACCTTCCATCAACAATGTTGCATAAGCCAGCAGCTCACCCATACCCCAGTTGATTGGTAGTGCACCCGCCGCCATCTTGCGACGGTCATCATAGATTTTACCAACCTGGCGCTGGAGTGCGAATCCTTCCGGAACTTCACACATTTTCTGACCCAGCTCCTGCAGAACCCCAACAGCAACACGGGTATCGTGACGGGCCGTCCACTTGTGGTTCACATAAGGGGACCAGTCAACATACAGTTTGGTATTGGGTTCCCGCACAAGGCTCTTGGCCACATGCTGCCCTGTCTCGAGGTTGTTGCGATAATCCTCAACCATATCTTCAGACTGTTCAGGGCTCATAACCCCCTGCTCAACCAGATGACTGGCATACAGAGTGCGGGTTGTATCCTGAACCTTGATCTGACTGTACATCAGTGGCTGGGTAGAAGATGGCTCATCAGCCTCGTTATGACCACGTCTGCGATAACAGACCAGGTCAATGACAACATCACGCTTGAATTCTTTTCGATAATCTACTGCCAGTTTGGTAGCAAAAACCACCGCTTCAGGATCATCACCATTGACGTGCAGAATGGGGGCATCCACCAGCTTGGCAACATCGGTGCAATATTCGGTGGAGCGGGCATCTTCAGGCTTACTGGTGGTAAAACCAACCTGGTTGTTGATCACAATATGGATAGTGCCACCAGTTCCATAAGCCCGGGTCTGGGAAAGCTGGAATGTTTCCATAACCACACCCTGACCGGCAAAAGCAGCATCTCCATGAATCGAGATAGGCATAACCTGGTCACGGTGAATATCTTCACGTCGGTCCTGCCGGGCACGCACAGAACCCTCTACCACCGGGCTGACAATTTCCAGGTGAGACGGGTTAAAGGCCAGGGCAAGATGAATTTCACCACCGGGGGTCATAACATTGGAAGAGAAACCCTGGTGATATTTCACATCACCGGAGCCATTCTCGGTATGGAGTTTGATCTTCCCTTCAAACTCATCAAACAGTTCGCCAGGATTTTTTCCGAGGGTATTAACCAGTACATTGAGGCGGCCACGGTGGGCCATACCAATAACCACTTCCTTGGTTTCACCGCTACCTGCCCGCTGGATCATTTCGTCCAGCATCGGAATTAGTGATTCGCCACCTTCCAGACCAAAGCGCTTGGTTCCTGGATACTTGGTGCCCAGGTATTTTTCCAAACCTTCTGCAGCAGTAAGACGCTCCAGCACATGCATGCGGGCATCAACGCTCATGGAAGGCTTGCTGCGTACACTTTCGAGTTTCTGCTGGAACCAGCGACGCTGCTCGGTATCGACAATATGCATAAATTCCGCACCGATTGAGCCGCAGTAAGTGGCTTCAAGCAGATCGCGGATTTCACCAAGAGTGGCCTCTTCACGGCCAAAGAAAAGGGAACCAGTCTGAAACGGAATATCAACATCGGCTTCAGTCAGACCGTGATGCTCAAGATGCAAATCAGGAACATCACTGCGAACCATCAGTTCTAAAGGATCAAGCTGGGCTTTCTGATGCCCACGGACTCGATAGGCATTAATAAGACGCAGGACCAGAACCTGCTTTTTTTCATGCTCGCTGCTGACAGCGCTCGGAGCAACCGGCTGCTGTCTATTGCGGTTACGAGCCAGGTGTACAAAGGTTTCTCGAACAGTTGAATGTGGAACATCACCGGTGTGGACACCCTTCAATTGGGGCAACCCGGCAAAGTAGTCGCGCCATTGCTCAGGCACGCCATTAGGATCACGCAGATAAAGCTCATAAAGCCCTTCTACGTATGCAGCGTTACCCCCTGATAGATGGGCAGTCTGCCACATCCGCTGCATAACACTATCCTGCATAGTCACTTTCACCCCAGAAGTTCGGGACGCTATCCAGCGGATGACTGTACAGGTATTCAACTGATACAAACAAAAGGATGCTCATGTTAAATACCGGCTCCGACAGATAGTCCAGATTGTATCCGGCTGCCCCTGTTGGTTAAACCTTTCGAGACTCATAACGATTATCAACCACGAGGATAAACTCCTCGTCACCTGCCCCTTAAAACGACGGCTTCTCTGTTTCAGGTGAGCAGAACTTTCCCAAAAGGTAAAATGTTCCGCTGAGGTTGTGTTATCTACCATGGAAATTTCTTTATTGCCCCTAAGGTGACAATAAAGAAATTTTCTCGCTCATGGCTGTTCGGGAAGAGGAATTAAAGAGTTCCAGCGTCCCTTATTGCTAGTTTTGTCTCGTTCCAGCCTCACCGCACTGATCAGTTCTTAACCAGATACCGGTATGACCTTTACACCACGCGGGTCATCCTCTTTTAAAGTCATTAACCCGCGATAAACAGTGTTTCATTATAGGCATTTACAACAGGCAAAATCACCTGTTAAGTGCCTGAAAACATATGCATCCTGTTCAAACTGCACATATCAACGGTATGTGTCCTAAATCAGGTGCCAGACTCAACCTGACACCATCACTTTTTACTAGGTCCCACTCGCCAGAAGCATATTTCTTATATGCCCAATCGCCCTTGTTGGATTCAATCCTTTAGGACAAACATTGACGCAGTTCATAATTCCCCGGCAACGGAACACACTGAATGGGTCATCGAGATCCGATAGTCGCTCTTCAGTGGCAGTATCCCTACTGTCCGCCAGGAACCGATAAGCCTGAAGCAAACCTGCAGGTCCAATAAACTTGTCCGGATTCCACCAGAAAGACGGGCAGGATGTTGAGCAACAGGCGCACAGAATGCACTCATACAGACCATCCAGTTTTTCCCGCTCTTCCGGAGACTGCAGACGTTCAATGGCCGGCGGTGCGGTATCGTTAATCAGGTAGGGACGGATCTTTTCATACTGTTTGTAGAAAAGAGACATATCGACCACCAGATCACGAATCACCGGCAACCCAGGTAGTGGACGCAGCACCAGCTTGCCGTTAGGCGCTGCTTCCGATAACGGGGTAATACAGGCCAGGTTATTGGTTCCACTGATATTCATTCCGTCAGAACCACAAACACCTTCCCGACACGAACGGCGGTAAACCAGACTGTCATCCTGCTCTTTGATCAGGGCCAGAACATCCAGCACCATCAGATCTTTGCCTTCAGGAACCTCGACATCAAAGTCCTGCATCCATGGTGCTTTGTCTTTCTCAGGGTTATAGCGGTAAACGCTTACCTTTAAACTCATAATCGTTCTCCCTCCTTAACCCTAGTAAGTTCGAGCCTTCGGAGGGAAGGCCTCCATGGTTTTGGGCGCAAAGTTAACGTCACGCTTGCCAACCCGCTTCTCATTCGGGAAGTAAAGAGAGTGCTTCAGCCAGTTCTCATCATCCCGTTCCTGGTAATCATTCCGGGCATGCGCACCACGGGATTCCTTACGCTCAAAGGCAGAAACAGCTGTTGCATAAGCCACTTCATAGAGATTATCCAGCTCTAGGGCTTCAATACGTGCGGTATTGAATGCCTGGCTCTTGTCGGCCAGATGAGTTTTCTCCAAACGCCCTTTCAGCTCATCCAGTTTCTGCAGACCTTCCTGCATGGAAGTCTCTTCCCGGAACACACCAAAGTGGAGCTGCATGATGCTCTGCAGATCCCTGCGAACATCTGCCACCTTCTCCCCAGCAGTTGAGCTGTTGAGGCGGTTGAGTCGAGTCATGGCGGCATCAATATCTGAGTCACTGGCATCAACAGAGTCGAAACCTTCATTCAAACTCTTCTCAATCTGGATACCTGCAGCACGGCCAAATACCACAAGATCAAGGAGAGAGTTGCCACCCAGACGGTTGGCACCATGAACGGACACACAGGCAGCTTCACCACAGGCGTAAAGACCTTCAACAACTTCCTCTTGACCTGCTGCATTCTGTGACAGTGCCTGACCACCAATATTGGTGGGAATCCCCCCCATCATATAGTGACAGGTCGGAACAACAGGTACAGGCTCTTTCACCGGATCAACATGGGCGAAAGTTTTCGACAGTTCACAGATACCCGGCAATCGCAGCAACAGTGTCTCTTCGCCCAGGTGATCAAGTTTCAGCAGTACATGATCTTTATTTGGACCGGCACCCCGACCCTCCATAATTTCAATAATCATGGAGCGAGCCACTACATCCCGGCCAGCAAGATCTTTGGCATTCGGTGCATAACGCTCCATAAAGCGCTCACCATCTGCATTAATCAGATAGCCACCCTCGCCACGACAACCTTCTGTTACCAGCACACCGGCACCGTGAATACCGGTGGGATGGAACTGCCACATCTCCATATCCTGGGCCATGTAGCCGGCACGCAGTGCCATACCAACACCATCTCCGGTATTGATCAAAGCATTGGTTGTAGAAGCATAGATACGCCCTGCTCCACCGGTGGCCATAACGGTTGCCTTGGCTTTGACATAAACCACTTCACCGGTTTCGATACAGATAGCAATCACACCGGCTACCTGACCGGCCTGATTCTTCACCAGGTCAACGGCATACCACTCATTCAGGAAAGTTGTTCCACCCTTGAGGTTACCCTGATAAAGAGTATGAAGAAGTGCGTGACCGGTTCGGTCGGCAGCAGCACAGGTGCGGGCAGCCTGACCACCCTCACCAAAATTTTTGGACTGACCACCGAAAGGACGCTGGTAAATACGACCCGCTTCAGTTCGGGAGAAAGGCAAGCCCATATGATCAAGTTCATAGACTGCCTGGGGGCCAACTGAGCACATATACTCGATGGCATCCTGATCTCCGATATAGTCCGAACCTTTGACGGTGTCGTACATATGCCAGCGCCAGTCATCATTGGGATCATCGCTGGCGATAGCACAGGTGATACCACCCTGAGCAGAAACTGTATGAGAACGGGTTGGAAAGACTTTCGTAATACAGGCAGTACTGATACCGGCTTCTGTCAGCTGCAGGGCCGCACGCATGCCGGCCCCTCCCCCACCAATAACAATCGCATCAAACGTCAACGTGCGAATTTTTGACATTCCTTATAGCCCCCAGAGAATCTGAACACCCCAGACCATATAACTGAACATGACGATTGCGCAGACCAGCTGGAATAAAAAGCGAATTGCCAGCGCCTTGGAGCCAAGGGCACGTTCATTTAAGTAATCACCGGAAATCGTCCACATACCAACCCAGGCATGGGCACCAAGAGAAAACAGGGTAAGTAGACTAAAGACACGCATCCATGTCTGATCAAACAGCTCTCGCCAGGCCTGATAGCCCACATCAGGCTGAAGAACCAGCCAGGCGAGCATAAACACGGTGTAAACAGCAAGAATAATGGCTGACAGCCGTTGCACCATCCAGTCGCGTAACCCGCTGCGGGTAAGGCTTGTTATATTGGTTACCATACCCACCCCCCTGCAAGAGCACTGAATGCAGTTGCCAGCACCAAGGTAATAACGGAAGCGACACGACCAGACTCTTTATCTTCTGCATAACCTGCATCCATCAGCAGGTGCTTGATTCCGGCAATGAAATGATACCCGAGAGCGGTAAGAAGCCCCCAGGCTATAAACTTGGCCAGAGGTGAATGCAGATATCCCACAATCTGCTGATACCCCCGATGAGAACTCAGAGATAAATCCAGCCCATATAAAAGGAATGCAATGCCTACAAAAAGAATAACACCCGAAATGCGGTGCAGAATCGAGGTTAATGCAGGCAGGGGCAACCTTATTGTTGTCAAATCAAGATTGACGGGTCTCTTACTATTCACGGTTTGACACCCTGTGGCCCGAACAGGCTCTTAGAATTGTGCAAAAAAGCTCTCTCGATTGAGATCACACTGTCGGCTCGACACTCCCAGCATACGCACCAACAATCACCATCTTTCGGGCGGCAGTATAGCCATTTCGGTTTTTAATTACAACGACATAGGGTAACCACTGCGGCAAGTGTTCAGAAAACAATCTGCCGGTTGCTGCAATTGATTTAAAGTGAGCAAAAAATGGAATTAAAAGTGTGTTGTGATTTTGCTTTTGAAAAACTTATTCCACTGTTTTAATTCACAGGATGACTCCTGTTTTTTCCTGCTGCCGTGCTGTTTGACAAAAAAGTTAATCTCTCTATAGTGTGAGCACACCCAGCATAAGCAAAGTCGGATAATTTTATTAACAGTTAATAACACGGCTTTTCAACTCCCACCACTGACAATCGAAAATACGATAAAAAAGTAACTACATAAGCAGGAGGGCCCATGGCTGAGAAGCTTGCGCGGCTAACCATAGAAGGTAGTGACCTGTCACTGGAACTGCCGGTTCACAGCGGAACTCTTGGACCCGACGTCATTGACGTTCAAAAACTCACCAGCAATGGAATATTCACATACGACCCTGGGTTTGTTTCCACAGCTGCCTGTGAATCTGCCATCACTTATATAGATGGCGATAAAGGTGTCCTTTTACATCGGGGTTATCCGATAGAACAACTTGCAGAACATTCTGACTTCCTTGAAGTCTGCTATCTGCTGCTTTATGGAGAGCTGCCCGATGCCGATGCACGGGAGAAGTTCTCAAATACCATCCTGCATCACACCATGGTGCATGAGCAGATCATTTCATTCCTGAAAGGTTTCCGCCGTGATGCTCATCCTATGGCCATTATGTGCGGCCTGGTTGGTGCGCTCTCCTCGTTCTATCACGACTCGTTGGACATCAATAACGAACGACACCGTGAGATTACTGCCCACAGGCTGATTTCCAAGATGCCGACCCTGGCAGCCATGGCCTACAAGTACTCTGTTGGTCAGCCATTTGTTTATCCACGCAATGAGCTGTCCTACGGCGGTAACTTCCTGCATATGATGTTTGCTACTCCCTGCGAGGAGTACAAGGTCAACCCGGTACTGGCCAAGGCCATGGATCGCATCTTCCTGCTCCATGCTGACCATGAGCAGAATGCCTCTACATCAACCGTAAGGCTGGCAGGTTCCAGTGGTGCCAATCCGTTTGCCTGTATTGCATCCGGTATCGCTGCCCTGTGGGGCCCTGCTCACGGTGGTGCCAATGAGGCCGTACTGAAGATGCTTGAGGAAATTGGTAACGAGAAACATATCGATACCTTTATCAAGCGAGCCAAAGATAAGGATGATCCCTTCCGTCTGATGGGCTTCGGTCACCGGGTCTACAAAAACTTCGACCCACGCGCGAAGGTTATGAAGCAGACCTGTGATGAAGTTCTGGGAGAGCTTGGTATCAATGATCCTCTGCTCAGGATTGCCAAGCGCCTGGAGCAGATCGCTCTTGAAGATGAATACTTTGTTGAGCGCAAGCTGTATCCCAATGTGGACTTCTACTCCGGCATTATCCTGAAAGCACTGGGTATTCCTGTTGAGATGTTCACCGTTATCTTTGCCACAGGCCGCACTCCCGGCTGGATTGCTCACTGGCATGAGATGATCAGCCATAGCTATCGTATTGGCCGTCCTCGCCAGCTCTACACAGGGCCTGCCAAGCGGGATTACCCAGCCAAATAACCCAGAATTAAACTGGTTACCCGGAACGCCACTACCCTTTAGGGTGTGGCGTTTCTTTTTAGGGTCTGAAAATACATGGAATGGCTGAGCGATCCTCAGGCATGGGCCTCCCTGCTAACCCTGACAGCTCTCGAAGTTGTCCTGGGAATCGACAATATAATCTTCATCAGCATTCTTGCTGGTCGCCTTCCCGAGCATCAGCGTCAGAAAGCCCGCAATATCGGTCTTTTGCTGGCTATGGGAACACGAATACTACTGCTGATTTCCATTGCCTGGGTTATTGGGCTGACAGGGACGCTGTTTACCGTCTTCGATCATGAGGTTTCGGGCCGAGATATCATTCTATTTGGAGGAGGCCTGTTTCTACTTGCTAAAAGCACCCATGAAATCCACGCCTCATTCGAAGATCATCACGAGACTGACAAGCCCAAAGCCACATCTGGCTTCCTGATCACAATTATCCAGATTGGCCTGCTTGATATTATCTTTTCACTGGACTCTGTTATTACCGCCGTTGGTATGGCTGAACACCTGCCTGTCATGATTCTGGCCATTGTACTGGCGGTAATGATTATGATGTTTGCTTCAGGGCCTGTTGGTGACTTTGTTGACCGTAATCCGACTCTAAAAATGCTGGCCCTGAGCTTTCTTATTCTGATCGGGGTTTCATTGATTGCAGACGGCCTCTCCTTCCATATTCCCAAGGGGTACATCTACTTCGCCATGGCATTCTCTCTGGGTGTCGAATTACTGAATATGAAGCTGCGAAAACAGTTAAACAAGTGACAATGCTTTGACTCTAAAACCCAACAACCCCGGGCTTCCCACGGCTACACTCTTTAGTAATGCCCCGCACGACAGGGTTTGATGATGTACCAGAGAGGTATGCAATGTTCTGGAAAGGATTCCGCCCCCTTACTGTCCTGAGTCTGACTGCCACAATAGCTGGCTGTTCCCACTACCCCTTCAAATATGAGCCATATCATTCCAAGGAAGCATTCGCCAGCTGGAGCGAAATGGAAGCTGCTGTCAGCCGGATTGAAAGCTATGCAAGTACCTGCCGACCCGAACCACTGACAGTGTCATGCCAGCAGAGACTGGAAGATGAATACGAGCATGTGCTGGCCCGAATAGAAATCACCGGATTTCGTCTCGCGCCGGCACATATTAACCGCCTGAACGCCCTGAGAGATCGCCTCCCGGAGCAATAATGAGCGGACCAAGATTCGATGGTTTCTATCACGACGGGATGTACTTTGAAGCAGCCTGTGACAATCAAACCATAAGCTGGCCATGCCACTACGGTTGCAGCGGCCATCTTGAGATTCCCATGGCCCAGCTTTCCAGGCAGAAGCTGGGCACCATCACCCTGAAGTGTCCCAGCTGCCACAGTATCTGGCAGCTTGAACTCTCTTCACTCTCCCGGCCTATCTGTGGGGATATTATGGAAATTGGACAAAGCTCACCGCCTGATACAGGTTTTTTCTCCCAGAGATAACTCTTACTTAGCCTCAATGGCCCCGCATCATGAAGTTAACCTAAGATTAATTGCAATAACTGACAGGAAGCCACGGACTCATGCTGGAATCACTGGTTCAACTCTCACCTGACCATGAAGATTGGACGATTGATCTGCGACTGGCTGGTACCAACAACTTTACCGGTCAGCAGGTTTACAGGAAGGCTCTGGCCTGTCTGCACAGAGATGCATTTAACAACCTGGAGAAAGCTGTTCTTGGTGCTCGCAAACTCGGTTACCGCCTGCATATCTGGGATGTTTTTCGCCCCCTAGAAGCACAACAGAAACTCTGGGGGTTTCACCCTGACGCCCGCTACATTTCCCCCCCGGATAACGGGCCACGCAATCACTGCCGAGGAATAGCCGTTGACCTGACGCTGGAAAGAATGAATTCAGGTGAGCTGCTGGAAATGGGAACGGGGTTTGATGACTTCGGAGAACTGGCTCATCACAATAATCTTGAGATTGAAGCAGAAGCTCTAAACAATCGACTGGTTCTTGCCGGGCTGATGCACACAGCCGGGTTTATCTGCCATCCATTTGAATGGTGGCACTATGAATTACCGGATCTTGAGCGTTACCCGGTTCTCAGTGACAGACTGGCGGGAACAGATATGATGTAGAAACCGGGCAAGGTGACACCCCTTACCCGGCCAAAAAATCAGTGGTGATTGCACATCTTAGAAGCAATCACAGAAATACCTTCCGCAGTTTCAACCATCTTGCCCTTGCCGAGCAGCAGGTCAATCAGCTGATCAGCGCTAAATCCTTCAACAGAACAGGTGCGGTACTCGGCATCTGCACCAAAGGTTTCAGCCAGTGCTTCCAGCAGTTCAGCACGAGGCCAGCTGCGACCAGACTCGATAACCATATTCATGACTTTGTGGCCGTGTACAGATTGAGCCATATTTACCTCATTGTTTATCAATCGCGAAAGTCATTTTTTGACTACTCGAACCATACTTCAGGAACAGCCATGCAGGGATTCGTAGTTGTGCCTAACTGCATAAACCACCAGAAACAGGTGACAAAATGAATAGACGAAACCTACTCAAAGCCGGTTTGGCAGGAAGTGCTGCCGGCCTTATTTATCTGCCATCAACTGTCAGGGGCGATATCCCGGCCACCGAGCTGGCAGGAAAAATCTACTTTACCGAAGCCAACCCTGGCCGCTGGAGCCACAAAGCCCAAACCCATCTTCCAAGGATATCGACAGCCAGAACAGGGGATAACCTGAAGATCACCGTGACCACCCCCCATGAAATGAAACCCTGGGAGCACTATATCGTTAAACATCAGTTGCTGGATAAAAATTTCAACCTGCTATTTGACCGGATATTCAACCCGGAAAAGGACACAATTCCCGTTTCAGAGTTTATTCTCGGCACCTACAGCGGTTCACTCTATGCCTTAAGCATGTGCAATAAACATGATGTCTGGCTTGGTGAAATCACTATATAGGTATTGAGGATACACACCGTATCAAGACAGATATCTATAAGCCCAGAGAAGTTGACACCGATCCTTAGTGAAACATTCATCTCCACAAATTAAACGTCTATTGACGTATTAAGGTCATGCTGAAATGAATATCTGAATATATTCAAAAAAGACGACTTCTTGCGCATAACCAAATAGCACTTAAACTGATATCCGATTTCTACACCTTGCCAACAAACGGAGTCCTTTATCTTATGGCTACTCATCGAACGATATAACACAGACTTCCACTTCGGTCTTTACCAGTCTCAAAAATCATAAACTCATCTGCTTCATCGAAAGATGGGGGAATCCACAATGAATCGACGTTTTTTTAGTCAAGCCTTTGCCTTCATTCTTATGGCATTGCTCTTGATGAACAGTATCACTGCACAAGCAGATACTGGAACAGGGTCGATACGCATCGTAGATGTAGCAAGCCCCGGAAACCGCACATACGAAGCAAAGACAACATTCCAAGCTGAAGAAGATACTCCCCCGACAAGCTTTGAATCCTTACTGCGATTATCCCTGCCCACAGAAGATGGGCAAATGAAAACCTCTGTCTTTACCTTTGCAGGAAAGACATTATTAGACGGGGTCGAATATACCCTAACACCCCAGCCGAATAGTGAGGATGAAGAGCCTGTAAAAGCTGGAATACAGTTTCAGTCAACATCTCTAAAAAAATCAACTAGAAAGTCTCGAAAAGCCCGTGCAGCTTCAGGTGAACCTGAGCATGAATATGTATTGCAATGGCTGACAGAAGATAATTCCTATGCCAATGACGACGAAGTTTCTGTCATCAAAGCTTCACATCCACTGACTCTTTGTTCATTGGAAAGCACCGAAGAGGAAGCAAAGAATCAATCTGTAGACCTTGGATCTGTCATCACTCTGCTTGTCACAAAATTACACAGCTCTGACAGTACAGAGGAAGCCCTAAAGCAGGGTGCTGAAAAGATCGGCTTTTTTACACTACCGGACAAAAACAAGCTTGTTCTTGAAAAAGCCACTGTTTACGATCCTAAAAATAAAGCAATATCCACTGACACCCATCACTTGCCTACCCACTTACTAAAAGCCAAGAAAACGGTTGAACGCGTTTATCTTGTTCCTACTGAAAAGCAGCTTGACGAAGATCACAGTCTTCGTTTTGTTACAGATCCAGACATTCCTGAACTCATTCGCTCACTGCCCTTCCTGCTTTCTGACCACTCCGTTTTTGTTCAGATCAAACAGACTGCTAGCTCAGAACTTGTGTTTGAGCTTATTCCATATTTCCACGGCTCACTGGCTGAAGCTGCAGCAAATGTTTCAAGATCCAGTGATATGTATGCTTTTATCAAACTAGATACTGTTAATCTCGTCATAAACCATGAAGATGGGACTGAACGAACAGCGACATCTTCACTTTCTACAAAAATACCTGATATGTCGGATCCAAAGACAGTGTTTACAAACATGCTCGAACGGATTGATCTGATTGCTGCATTAACTTGTCTAGCCTACCAAGTTAAAAATAAGGGTAAGGAACAAACTGCCCCCAGCTCTCAAACTATGATCAGACAGACACCAGAACAAGCCAGCAAACATGATAATGGCTGGATATCAGAAAGCGCCCATGAGCTTGATCCTGACTTTTCATTTCCTGCCCCTTCCACCCAAAGAACCCTGCTCCGCTATTCGAGAACGAGAGACAGGCTCCATATGCTCCTTGCGAAGCTATCACCGGGAGCCCCAAAGACTTTTGGAGCCTTTCTGCTTGGTGATAATGTCTGGCATATTATGGATTACAGGATCGTCTCCTCTTATGAGTACGAAGTGTCGCTTTATCCATTCCAGCATGATCCTGCCAAAGAGCTCGCAGCAGAGCTTAAAGAACACCTTCTAAACCGGATTGCATCAGGGATGGTTCTGGCTGAGAGACAATTGAATATCGAAATATCACCGTATAATGATCTTATAGTCACACTTAAAGAATTAGGTAAAAGCCCTTTTGTCTATAATGAGAAAGTGGATAATTTGGAGAGAGACTCTGTATTCGTTGATCCTGCAACCCTTAAAGCCCTTCCTGACCAACATGAGTTTGTTCCGAGCCTGATGGCAGCTCTGGAAGTACTGGCTGAACCAGATCAGCTAAAACACATGCCACTCAATACTCTGATCACATCCTACCAAACCTTGAAAGCCAACCGCCCCTGGTTTGGTGAAACCAGCCAGTTTTTCACTGACAAAGCACGAAACAATACTCTTGTCCCTCACCGAAAAGGAAAATTTGGTCGGGAAACTCGCAGATTAATTAGAGCTGCCTTCCATCCGGCCACTGTAACAGTGTTGGGTTTAGCTTCTGGCGGAATGGGGGTTGGAGCCTACGCAGGTGGAATACCGTTCATTCCTCTGGCAGATTCCACGCTGATGGGAGGAGCTATAGTTACAGCTTTATCTCCTTTTGGCAAGTTGGCTTATGAATATCCCAAAACGCTTTTAGCCGGCCTTGTGATTGGGGGGACTGCAACAGCTGCATTTCAACATTACAGTGCCCGTGCAAATGAATTACCTAATAATTCTACTACCACCCAACCCCCAGCTAATCAGACATCAGTAGCTGATTCTTCCAGTACACCTTCAAGCAGTGATATTCAATGGAAATGCGGATCACATCTTCGTATTCCGGAGGGGCAAAATCCCGATCATGACTGTTTATCAAGCAGCAATGTCCAACCACCTAACAGTGCCTCGCCAGTTGTTGGTGACGAGGTGCCACCCAGTAGCACACCTGACCTCCATCCAGGTGGTAAAGCCGATGGCACTGGCAAAGTCAACAATTCTTGATAAAACACCCCACCTCAAAGATAAAAGGATTTTTTCTTTGAGGTATCACTTCCAAATACCAAACGTCCGAATAGAACAACCTGGCTCTACACCGTATAATCAGGGTTTTACCCAAACGGAGCCTGCATGCCCCAACCCCGTATTCACTGGCTGACGGAAAATAGCCAGCTTGTCGAGGCTGCAAACATCTGGCAGCAACACAGCTGGCTAACTCTGGATACGGAGTTTGTCAGGACGAAAACCTTCTGGCCTGAGCCTGGCCTTATACAGGTTGGTATTGCCGATGATGTCTGGCTGCTTGACCCTGTATCTCTCTCAGAGTGGGAGCCACTGAGAGCCGTTCTTGCCAACCCAGGCATTGTTAAAGTCATGCATGCCATGGGTGAGGATCTGGAACTGTTTCGTTATCTGCTGGGTGAGTTACCCGTCTCGGTTTTCGATACCCAGATTGCCGCTGCCTATGCCGGCCTGGGTTTCAGCATGGGTTACCAGCGATTGATTGCAGAATTGCTGCAGATTGATGTTCCAAAGGGGGAAACCCGGTCCGACTGGCTGGCCCGGCCACTCACCTCTTCACAGATAGATTATGCGGCCCTGGATGTTTTCTATCTGGGAAAGGCCTATCCGCTGCTGGTACAAACCCTGGAAGATAAAGGCTTTACCCAATGGCATGCAGAGGATTGCCAGCGACAGATTACATCTGTTGGTACAGATACCGATCCCGAACAGGCCTGGAGAAATGTCAAACTCGCCTGGCAACTGCGCCCTCAGCAACTGGCGGTTTTGAAGTCTCTCTGCCATTGGCGAGAAACTCAGGCAAGGGCGGACAACCTGTCCCGAAACCGTCTGGCTCCAGCCGGCGCCCTGTGGGATCTGGCCCGCCATCAGCCTGACAGCACTCAAGGTCTGCGCCGTATCAAGACTATGAAACCCCAGGTTATACGTCAGCACGGTGATCTGATCCTGCAGCAGATTCGCAAGGGGCAGGCTGTTCCTCAGGACGACTGGCCCGCCGTACCGGCAGGCCCCCTGCCCAAAAGAGTTCAGCCGTTTGTGGAGAAAATCAAGAAGTTCTGTCGCAATCGTGCTTCTGAACTGGGCCTGATGCAGGAGTTGATTCCTTCCAAGCCCTATACAGGGAAACTGGTCAGGGGCTGGCTGGCAAACGAGAAGTTTGATCTTCCGGAAAGCATCAATGGCTGGCGCAGAAAAGAGGTGTTGGAACCGCTGGTGGAACACCTGAACGACCAAGGCAGCCCTCTTTAATAACACAAAATCAGTGGAGCAGTTCATCATGAAAATGGTGGTTTCCGTATATAAGACCGAACGCAAGGCTGGTCTGTTTCTCTATATCAACAAACAGACCGGTATAGAGGCAGTGCCTGCAGAGCTGAAACAGCTTATGGGACACCCTGTTCATGTGATGGATATGCTCCTGACACCTGAAAAGCCACTGGCTCATATCGATGCCGAGAAAGTTCTCAGCAAAATCACCAGCCAGGGCTATTATCTGCAGATGCCGGTACCCGAGGAAAAGGATGACTATATGATCACCCTCCCGGATGAACTGCTCTGTTTTAACGATCCTCAATAGATTTCGATCACGAATGTCACAACTGCCTGATTCCAAGCCATTCTGGCAAACCAAAACCCTCGAACAGATGACCCGCCAGGAGTGGGAATCACTCTGCGACGGCTGTGCCCGCTGCTGTCTGCAAAAACTGGAAGATGATGAAACCGGTGATGTGTATTACACAGATCTGGTCTGCCACTATCTGAAGGAAGATAACTGTCGCTGCACAATCTACGAAACACGCAATGAGAAGGTTCCTAACTGTATCTGGCTCAAGCCTGAACATGTGCCGGAGTTTCACTGGCTGCCTTCAACCTGTGCCTACCGGTTAATCTCGGAAGGACAAGACCTTCCCGACTGGCACCCCCTGGTGTCCGGTACCGATGAAACCGTTCACCTGGCAGGGATTTCCGTAAAGGATCGGGTTATCCAGGATATCCGGGTTCCAGAGGAAGACTGGGAAGAGCATGTGATCAACTGGATTGAGTGATATCAAAAAGGGCCCTTCGGGCCCTTTTTGATTCTTACCAAATTAAACAGTCGGTTTCGACTGGCTAAGAATAGAGTGCTGGTTTTGTGCAGCACCAATAATAGTGGTATTTGCTTCTGAGAGATCTTCCTTGACCTTCTTCATACTCTCGTCCTGTTCTTCCAGTACCCTGGCCAGTTGAGCAAGGAACAGATTAAAGTCATCAGCATCACCACTGGCAGCCATCTTCTTCGCCTCACTCAAATCACTTTTAACTGAGTCTATGCTGTCATCAACATCATCCGCTGACATGGCCTGGATTTGTTTATCGAGGTTGTTGTCTATTTCCTGCAAAGGCGGGATATCAGCATCGACGTAGGCTTCAATGGCATCCAGCAAGATTCTGTCATGAATAGCATCCGGTGGAGCACCCCCAGCAACCATCTGACTCAAATCGGCATGAAGTTCCTGATCAATGGCCCCGGAAGCCTTTAATTCATCGAGTTTGGCCTGGTGCTTTCTCTGGTCCATTGGCTGCCCAAGCAGTGAATCCTTAACGCTGTCTTTGGCATACTCTTTTTCAAAGCTGTTAACGGCCTCCATATGTGGGCCAAAATGATGATGCAGCACCTTGTCATGAGCAGCATTGGTTGCACTGACTGCCTTCTTATCTAGAGCTCCGGCAACTATCAATGGAATACCTATTGGACCAAGCAATGCGCCAATAACAATTTTTGCTGTAGCGCATTTATCCTTCTTATCATTCGCCCCCTGATCTAACTGCTCCTGGAGTTGGCTGATTTTCTTCTCTCGCTGGGTTTCTCTTTTTTCCCTGCTTGCCAGGGTTGCCTGGGTCTGGGTTTCTGTAATTCGCTCATCAGACTCCGCTTTCAGGCCATTCAACTGGGCGAGAATATCGTTAATATTCATGGTTCCCAGAGTATCAATAGCACCAGGCTGAGGCTGAGCCAGTGGCATGATTCTGGAATCACCGGCAACAGTCTGATTAGGAGCCTGGTAATAACTAAAACTGTTACCACTACCGATAACCCCGGCACCAACCTGCTTTTGCAGAGCTTCCGTTTCCAATGTCCTCTGCATTTGCTCGTGTCTATGAATGTGCTGGTTACGGCCAGCTCCGCTTACATCACCACCCGGCATGTTACTCTCCCGCTGGCGGAGCCAGTCTATCCATCATATTGCTGGCGATCTGTGCCAGAGGTTTGTACTCACTGCTTTTGGCTGATCTGGCCATCACCTGAAGCAAAGCATCACGAGCTTGTTCAGGTTGTCCAAGGGCGTCATAGGTATGGGCAAGATTCAGGGCTGGACCTGGGTCTAAGGCATCCATTTCAACAGCACTTTTCAGAACCATTCCAGCCTGTTCCAAGTTACCGGTGCGAAAGCAGCTGGCACCAAAGCCACTGAGAAAACGGGCATCAGTATGATCATGGAAGGAAAGATAGAGAAACACCTGACGGGCCTTCTCATAGTCACCTGCCTGGTAGAGATTAAAAGCCAGTGCATATATGCTCTCAAGCAAATCCTGATCGACATGCTTGAACTGACCAATACTGACACCATCCTGCAGTTTCCCAAGCAGGTGATGATCTCCACCCAGTGCGCCAAGTACATCCCTGAGAGCGCTCATCCTTTGCCTCCTGACCTGAACTCAATCAAAAACAAGCAGTTACAACTGCCCTATTGTTTCAAGCATAAAGTTCACCAAAGGAGAGAGACGCAACTTTTAGGAATCTTATCTCGCTTCATTATTCTTTGAGGAACTAAAAAACTGCCTATTGGCCAGTTAAAAAGAGGATTGAGGCAGGTAAGACAACGGCTTGACGGTTGCCGGGTATCGGGCCAGTAAACTTCAGGTCAGGCAACAATCCTTGTCGCCTCTGATCTCTCCAAATCGTCCACAGCAATTTGGACATTCTCTACCAGTCAGAAAGGAAATAGGCAGGATCAACCTCGGGAACAGACTTCATCTCGGCAGCCGGCGTACCAAGATAGATAAAGCCATAAAGCTTTTCATTGTTGGCCAGTCCCAGCTCTTCTGCCAGTACGGGCTCATAACTTACCAGCCCGGTACGCCACATGGCTCCAATCTCCAGGATATGTGCCGTATTGAGAATATTACCCACAGCGGCTCCCAGAGAAAGCAGCTGCTCAGCTTCAGGGACTTTGGGATGTTCTGTGAAAACCAGAACGGGTAGCAGGAGTACAGGAGCTCTCAGCGGGGTTTTGCGTAATCTGTCTGCCTGACCTTCAGTCAGGTTATCTCCGCGAGCCAGTGCAGCCTTTACCAGAAGCTCCCCCAGATCATGACGTCTCTCACCGGTGATTTTGATAAATCGCCAGGGTTGCAGACGAGCGTGATCTGGGGCCCGGCAGGCAGCCTGGATCAGAACATCAATTTCACAATCTGATGGTCCAGGCTCGGTTAAGACAGGAACGGATACTCTGGTCATTAATAATTCGATAGCATCCACTACATCACTCCACTTCTATTCTTATTTGAGGGCATCATAGCTCTATACATATACTCCTGAATAGAGCGCAGTACCGCTTTGTTTTATCAGGCAGAGAAAAAGGTGCCTAAGCACCTTCCCCTTTCTGAACATGGATACTTACTGTCTTGCCAGACGGGTATTAACCGCCTCACCACCGCAATCACTGCGCCAGGGGTTAATATCAAGGCCTCCACGACGAACATAGCGGGCATAAACCGTCAGCTTATCAAGGCCGCAGATGCGTTTCAGATCCATAAAAATCCTTTCCACACACTGCTCATGAAAATCCTGATGCTGACGGAAGGAACAGATATATTTCAGCAAACCTTCATGATCCAGTTTCGGACCGGTGTATTCAATCACCAGAGTTCCCCAGTCAGGCTGGCCAGTGACCGGACAGTTGGATTTCAGCAGGTGAGTACAGAGAGTCTCGGTTACGATACTCCCAGAATCTGCCTGTAAAAAAGCTGGTTCAAGCGTATAAGTATCAATGGCCACATCCAGTCCATCAATACAATCTCCCTGAACAGCCTGTATACCGTTGCTTTCCAGTTCAGGCAGGGTTTGCAGCTCAACCCGAACAGGTGCACCAGCAGCAACCGAAAGATCACGGGTCATGGTATCCCTGACTGCAGAAGCATCATTGAAACGAGTCTGATTAAAAGAGTTCAGATATAACTTGAAGGACTTGGACTCAATAATGTTGGGAGAACCGGCTGGCAGGATAAAAACACCAGCCATCACCACCGGCTTGCCCTTACTGTCCAGCCAGGACAGCTCAAGGGCATTCCAGGTATCAGAGCCACTAAATGGCAGGTTGCTTCCATCCAGACCCAGGGCTTCCCACTTCGGCACCCGGGGAATCGGGAACAGCAGCCCCGCATCGTACTGGCTGATATATTCGCTATGCTGGCCCAGCGGGGAATCGTTTACGGTATTACTCATCTTAACTTCTCAAACCCTTACCTGTGTTCAGCAGATGCAGACACACAACAAAAAGAACAGCGACAGCTATAGCCATAATGCTGAAAGCGATATCCAGATCCACTACGCCACTGTAACCAAGCATGCCATAACGGAAGGCATTGACCTGATACAGAATGGGGTTGGCCTGGGAAACGCCCCGCCAGAAGTCTGGCAGGACCTTCACTGAATAAAACACCCCGCCAAGATAAGTTAACGGCGTTAGAACAAATGTAGGAATTATAGAGACATCATCGAAACTGCGTGCAAACAGCGCATTCAAAAATCCGCCAAGGGCAAACATCAGCGATGTCAGCAGCACGGCCAGAATCGTTGCCAGCAGGCTGTAAACCTGGAAATCAACAAAAAACAGCGACAAAGCAATAACAATACAAGCTGTCATCAAACCACGTGCGACGCCGCCCAGTACGTAACCCGCCAGAATAATCCAGTTCGGTACCGGAGAAACCAGCAGCTCTTCCACACTCTTCTGAAATTTATTGCTGTAAAAGCTGGATGAGACATTGCTGTAACTGTTGGTAATCACCGACATCATCACCAGACCAGGAACAACAAAGGTCATATAATCGAAACCTCCCATCGTTCCGATTCGGGAACCGATAACACTGCCAAAAATCACAAAATACAGTGACATGGTAATTGCCGGTGGCAAAAGTGTCTGGGGCCAGATCCGCATAAAGCGTCTGACCTCTTTAAAAAAAATGGTACAGAAGGCTATCCAATTCTGTTGCAAACCCATGGTCTTGAAACACTCAATCGAATTCTAATTATCCGCTTATGGCTGTTTAAAGCGGTTACTTATCTTTATTGGTCATACCAACAAACAACTCTTCTAACCGATTAGATTTGTTGCGCATGCTGACAACATCAATCTGCTGCTCATTCAACTGCAGGAACAACCCATTCAATCCCTGGGTTTTACCCACCTCAACCTCAAGGGTATGTTCATCAACACGACGAACATCATATCCTGCAAAAATGGACTGCTCAGGGAGTACCTGCCGGGTATCAAGGAAGAAACTCTCTTTATCAAGCTTGCGCAGCAACTGTTTCATGCTGGTGTTTTCGATAATAGAGCCATCATCAATAATGGCGATATTGCTACACATCTGCTCGGCTTCTTCCAGGTAATGCGTTGTCAGGATGACTGTTGTCCCCTGACTGTTAATCTCACTGATAAAATCCCAGAGAGTACGGCGAAGTTCAATATCAACACCCGCTGTCGGTTCATCCAGAATCAACAGACGTGGTTGGTGTATTAATGCTCTCGCGATCATTAACCGCCGTTTCATACCACCGGACAGCATGCGGGATTGCGTATCACGCTTATCCCATAAACCCAGCTGCTTCAGATACGACTCAGAGTTCCTTCGTGCTTCTCGGTGATGGATACCGTAATAACCCGCCTGGGTGACGACAACATCCTGAACCTTTTCAAACTGGTTGAAATTAAATTCCTGGGGAACAACACCAAGATGGCACTTGGCAGCCACAAGATCATGATCAATATCATAACCGAAGATATCAACATGCCCGGCTGATTTATTAACCAGTGAGGAGATAATACCAATAGTGGTCGATTTACCGGCACCATTCGGACCGAGCAAGGCAAAAAAATCACCGGGCTCTACCGAGAGATCAATGCCTTTGAGAGCCTCATGGCCATTGTCGTAAGTTTTACGAAGCTTGCGGATTGTCAGTGCTTTGGTCATTGCACTCCATTGCAGAATATTTCGATTACAAAAAACGGATTTTATAGGAATTAATCCCGAAAATAGAGTGTGATATCCGCTAACTGATAAAAAATCCCTTGACCATATACCCAGGCTTGTCTAGTTTGTGCCGATTTTCAGGGATATTGCCATGTCTGCCTCTAACAGCAAAGAAAACGACAAGAGTGACTTTTTCTCATTTAATCGCATGCTTTTGGACGAGTTTGCCAAGCGCTTACCTGAAGAGCTGGCAAAAATTGTTCAGGAAGAGCAGCAGAAAGAGTTAGTGGATAGTCTAAAAGCCGCCATCAAAGAGCTTGACAGCAATCCTGCAGATGGTCAGTACCTGGCACAAAATTGGCTGTTCAGTTTTATTGGCAACCATCCCCAACTTACGCCTCTGGTGCCAAGGGATCTGCTGTGGTTCCTTGGGGGTGACTGTTTGCACTTTATGACAGATGAAGAGATCAATGCCTTCCAGAAAATTGAAGATCGTATTACTGAAAACCCTGAACTCAGCTGGGTTGAAGCGCGCAGGCAGTCACTCAATTAGAGTTTACATGTTCCCATCTCAGGTCATTCATATGTCCCAAGATGGGAAGAACCCTACTGTATTTCTGATACAGCCCCAACAACATCATTCCAGTGCACAGTAATATTGTTAATCTCCTCTCTCTCCCCAAGGCGGGCAATACATGTCTGAGCCAGATTTGGCAACAGAACCCGGTTAATGGCATGTTCAATTGCCCGGGCACCGATATTGGGATCATCACACAGATCAACAAGATGTTCGACCACAGAGTCATCGCAGGAAAAGCTGGCACCATAATGCTCAACTACCCGCTTCTCCAGTTTGTTAAGAGCCATATCACCAATCTTTTTCAGTTGATCACGGGTCAGGGGATAATAGGGAATCGTTTCAATACGTCCCAGAAAAGCCGGTTTAAAGTACTGCTCCAGAGTTGGCCGGATTTGAGATAGAAGCTCACGGGTCTGGGGCCAGACACTTTCCTCATCACCTTCGCAGGCTTCTGAGATATCCTGGGCAGCGGCATTGGATGTCAGAATAATCAGAGTATTTCGGAAATCGACTTCCCTGCCCTCGCTGTCACTGATCCGACCTTTATCAAAGATGCGGTAGAAAATATCATGCACACCCGGGTGAGCTTTCTCAAACTCATCCAGCATCAGAATGCAGTAGGGATTTCTGCGCACCGCTTCCGTTAACACACCGCCCTCACCATAACCAACATAACCTGCAGGAGCGCCCAGAAGCATGGATACCTTATGCTCTTCCTTGAACTCTGACATATTTATGGTGACCAGATCCTGTTCACCACTGAACAGGATATCTGCTAAAGCCAGACCAGTTTCTGTTTTCCCGGTACCACTTGGTCCACAAAAAAACAGTACACCGATAGGTTTGTTGGGATCAGTCAGACCCGCCCGCGCTACCCGCAGACTTTCCCCAAGAGCTGACAAGGCGTGTTTCTGGCCAATCACCCGCTCGGCCAGCCGGTCTTCCAGTGTTCGCAACCGGGTCATTTCATCTGAAACAATATTGCCCAGGGGGATACCGGTCCATGAAGCCAGCACATCTGCAATCACCTCTTCAGAAACAACGGCGGTCATCAGGCCCTGATCACCCTGGCATTTATTGAGTTCCTCACGACAGGCCAGATATCGATTTTTTACTTCTTCATCAACTTTTCCCAACCCTTCGGAGTACTGACCATCCAGGGTCTCCTGTAGTTCCGTCATCTCGGCAACCAGCTTTTGCTCGGTCTCCCATTGCTCTCTAAGGCTTTCCAGCGTTGCACGAACTTCTTCAAGACGGCTGTTCAAAGCTGGAAGTTTCTCCCCTGTTTCCTCAATAATCAGAGCTTCTCTTCCTCGGGACTGAACCTCCTGCTCCAAACGCCGTATTTCCTGCTCCAGCTCTTCAATCCTTTCCGGCCGGGCATGACGGGCCAGTGCCACGCGGGAACAGGCTGTGTCCAGAACACTGATAGCCTTATCCGGCAACCGTCGTGAGGGCAGATAGCGGATAGTCAGATTCACAGCAGATGTCATGGCTTCTTCCAGCACCCGGATACCGTGATGGCTTTCCAGGGAATTCGTCAGCCCACGCAATATCTGCACACAGTCGTCAGATGTCGGTTCGCTGACTCTGACGGTCTGGAAGCGGCGGGCCAAAGCCTGATCTTTTTCCATATACTGGTGATATTCTGCCCAGGTGGTTGCTGCCACTGTCCGGAACTCCCCACGCGCCAGGGCGGGTTTTAATAGGTTGGCTGCATCATGCTGGCCACTTGCTCCGCCGGCACCAATCAAAGTGTGCGCTTCATCTATAAAAACAATAACCGGTTCAACACCCTGCTGAACTTCCCGGATAACATCCTTTAAGCGATTTTCAAATTCCCCCTTAATACTTGCTCCCGCTTGCAGCAGAGCCAGATCAAGTGTCCTTAGCTGCACACCTTTCAAGCGATCAGGAACTTCACCAGCCACAATGGCCTGGGCCAGGCCTTCAACAATGGCCGTTTTGCCCGTTCCCGGGTCACCAACAAGCAACGGGTTGTTCTGTCGGCGACGACAGAGAATATCAATCGCTTTGCGAATCTCACCATGACGTCCGATCACAGGATCAAGCTTGCCTTCACGGGCCTGAGCAGTGAGGTTAATGGTGTATTTATCAAGAGCGCCTCCCTCAGTTGGAATATCAGCGCCCGCTTCACCGGCAGCACCGCCTTCACCTGCGACCTGAGATGTTACCTGGCCCGCAAGTTTCTTCAGCCCTTCTACCGATATGTTTTCAAACTCCCTTGAGAGAGATTCACCGCCCAGCTTGGTGGTTTCGCGCTCCAATTCTGCCAGTAGCAGGTCAATGGCTGTTATCGAGTTACGCCGATAATCAATAGAGGCCAGCAGCCATGCACTTTCAGCTAGTTGAACTAGAGCTGTTGATAAACCCGGCTGGCGATCATTCCCTGTCCGAAAACCATTAATGCGATATTGCAGATCATCACCAATACGGCTTCTGTCCAGGCGCATCTCATCAATGACCTGCCCCAGCTCTTTGTTCTTTTCTGACAGCATGGACTGAAACCAGTGCTCAATCTCGATATCGTGATGCCCTCGGGCCATGGCACTCCCCGCAGCAGCCTCCAGTGCTTTTCTCACTGACATATCAAGTCGTGAGACAAGATTTTTGAGATTGACCATGACCATAACAATTCTCCGGAATTACACACACATACGAATTCGCACGACACCGTCAGGATGCCTCTCAGGTGCCAGGCAGAAAGACTGACCCAGTTGAGCAAACAGCGTTTTACTACTGATGGGAGGGGTATGAAGAAAACGTCGGTGTGCCATGACATAAACTGTCGATGGCGTACCATCTCCCAAATAAAGGCCGGTTATATGGCTGACTGCTCTGATCAGGCTGGGATTATTCAGAATATCCATCAGCTCTCTGTTGTTCACAGGCATGAGCAAAATATCAATCCGCCAGCTGTCTAAGTAACCACCACTCCCCAGCAGCATGGCATGCCCGAGTTCATTGTTAACGCCAGTCGCACCGAGTTTTACCAGGGAATTTTCTGCCAGCCGGTGTCGTCTCGGTGTTGCAGCCCTGACAACGACTTTCAGCTGGAAATAGTCACTGAGGACAGCACGCAAACCTTCAAGATGGCGGTGCCATCGTCCCATCAGGCAGGTATATCGCAGCAGATCCGTTCTTGTATAAACTCCCATGCGGGCCTGAGGTAAGAGCTTCTCAAGCAGAGTCGAAACATGAACACCATGATGCTCATAGCCTCTTCTGGGTTCTTCATTCAGGGCACACAGATCATACTTGCTGCAGCCTCTTGCCAGACGACTCAGCCACGGTGCCTCAAACATGGAGAAAAAATCAGCCATGGCTCGGTCACCATTCTCTATCTCCAAAGCCAGGGCCGTATCGCGAAGATAGAATGGCAACACACCACGAGACCCAGTGAGTGCCGGAGCACGGCATTCGACTCTCCACCCACAGTGGTGCCGGGTTACACTGAGGATTTCATAATGAGAGTAACGTGGCATTGGGCTGACGGTGATATCAATTTCAACCGGCCAGTCCACATACTTTTCCAGCCGCCGGAAAATTCTGAAAACCTGTGGCAGTTCAAAGCCGTGAGGCTTTGACTGCAGCCGGTTGATTACAGTCCGGCCTGCCGGGCCTGATGCCGATGACATTGGGTGTGAACTCCGTGCTGGCCCTGCAGAACAACAGCAACCTGAAGAAAACTGTCAAAGCTGGCGTAGCTTGCAGCCAGTTGATCGAGAGTCTGAATAAACAGTTGAAAGGACGTTTCTCTTAGCGGCTCCGGGTCAAGGGTAATCAGAACTCTTCGCCCCCGACTCAAACAGTGCCTTCCACCAAGATAGACAGGGGCGGTTACCGGTTCGACCGCAATTGTTCGAATGGCCTCAATCCAGGCATTGCCATCCGGACACTGTCCCCTCATATAGAGCCTGATCAACAAACGCATGCTCTGTTCCGGGGAATTTGAAGCAAACAGCCCCTCATAATTCAGCTGCAAATGTGAAAGCAATGCCCAGGCGGCTTCATACCCCTGCGGTGACAATCTTCTGGGTGTCGGACTGTCCATAAGTCTAACAATACCCGGCAGTTCAATATTGTCTATACACTCCAGATGAGTACCCGATGCCAGTGCACGTGGACGATTGCCATTGCTGCACCAGGTATCAATGGCAAAGACGCGGCGGTCATCCACCAGCGGGTTGTAGTTCACATCTGAGATCGAAAGATAGGTATGAAATGTTCCCCTCGGATCACGGCCACCAACATCAAGCCAATACAATCCTGTTTCGCTGGCATTGAAGTTATGTCCGTAAAGGGGCGGAACAACTTTATGATCATGGTGAGTCAGATCCGTCACTTTCTCGATAGACCACACTTCCAGGGTATCCCCGGCCTGGGCATCAGGAATCACCTTATCGCGCATACGACCGTAATTCAGAATCAGGGGCTCCGCCTGGCACTTGAACAGATTCACAACTGGCACACATCCGGTGCGAAAGCGCTGTGCAGAAACCGAGCGTGAAAATTCCGGGGGAGCCTCCCTGAGCAGCAGGTAAACATTCAGTTCCTGACAGTCCATGGTGGTAATCAGATTTTTTAAACCGTTTAAGGTAAAACCAAGAAAAGGATCAGGAAAAGCCATCACCTCCATTAACTGCTGATAACCACCAAAACTCACAGCTGGTTTTGGCAGCAAATACCTGCTCCCACCCACCGGTGCCAGCTTCTCAACCGGCAGGTAACGCCCCTCGCCTGCACCACTGCCGCTTATAATGATTCCGGCCAGCTGACCGTGAACCAGATCATTCAAAGCCCTTCGTATTGCCGGTTCACCATCAAAGTGAAACGAGAGAGAGTCCAGCCCCAGGGTTGCCAGATGAAGATCTGTATCTGCCGCACACAGCCGCAGATGAAGCATGGCCGAAGCTGAAACCTTGGGAGAGAAATCCAGGGGAGCCTGTTTTAACTCAGCGAAAGTCACAGACAAGGGTGTTAACTGCATGTCCCACGCCGTAGTGAACACAAGCGAGCCATCTTCACCCCGAGCTTCCAGACGGGTGCCTGCTGGCAAATGGGAAATCTGCTTGAGTGTTTTATCCGGAGAGATATGAGCCAGCCCCATCGAGGGGAAGCTGCGCAGATAGTGAGGAAACATAATCTTCAACAGGCTTTCCGCCAGCTGCGGATAGCTGTCATCCAGCTTCATCTCCAGTCTGGCATTGAGAAAAGCCACACTTTCCAACAGCCGTTCCATATGGGGATCGGCGATATGCTCGCCGGCCATACCCAATCGGCTTGCTGTTCCCGGATGTGCTTCCGAAAATTGTCTGGCTCTGCGACGGATAAATTCCAGTTCACGGCTGTAATACTGCAACAGAGAGTCAGTCACCACCTGTCTCCCTGATCTCACAATTACCATCAATCAGGCGGATATCCGTTGACAGACCAATCACATCATCATGATCGGCAAGACGGGCCGTGATCAATAACCGCAGGGTATCTCTGCCCGCTTCTTCGCTTTTATCCGGTTTTACCGTGACCCCTGAAAGGCGGCAATCGAAGTTCTGAATCTTCTGGGCAAGATCTTCACAGTAACTCTCAACCTGACGGTTATTGCGAAGCTGGTGGAGATCATTCACCCCGAATCCCAGAATGGTGTACTCAAGATCAGGATGCAGCTGCAGACCAAAACGATCCTGCGGACGTGAACCTAAAAGCATCAGCAGAGCCATAACGACGGAGTTACGAACACTGTCGCCGGATACCTGGACAAAATTCCCGGCAAAGGCCTGCATAAGGCTTTCACTCATACCTGACCTCCCACGGCATCCGTTGCCAGATCCGTGTGCAGTACGATTTCAGAATCCATCTGATCATACTGATATTGTGGCTGCAGGTAGACGACACAGCGATAACGGCCGGGATGCCGACTATCCGCCTCAAGACGTACCTGGGCATGCTTGAGAGGAAACCGCGCCATAATACTGTCTTCACCATAATCAACATCACTGACATACTTCTGCAGCCAGCGACTCAGATAACGTTCGCAATCACCGACAGTATCAAATGATCCGATCCGGTCTCTGACCAGCACCTTAAGATAGTGGGCAAAACGACAGCCGATCAGGGTACTTTGAAGAAGGCCATGAATCTGCTCATCGGTTCCCGAACCACACTGCATAACCGAGTTATTGGTGTGGAAAGAGAGGCTATCCGACAGGTACGTTGTCCCTGGCGAAAGAAAGCCCAGGCCGTGATAGCAGTTCTCCAGATACTCTCCCAGACGGATACTGGCCACTGCCCGGTTAAATAAATTACTGCTGGCCGTTCCCGTGCCTCCACTGACATGGCCACCACCTTCAATACCTGGCTCGCAGTTACGCAGAAATCCAAACCAGCGACACCGGTCAAATTCCCTCATAACAATGCAGACAAAAGCCCAGGCAGCTCCCACACGCAGATAACCGCTTTGAGCATCCTGTGAGCGATAACAAAAACCCCGACACAAACGTTCCTGCTCGTGGTGGTAAAGAAGCATGGGCCAAGCCACCCCCAAAAAAGCAGACTCTCCCAAACGACGCAACAGTTGCCAGCTGACAAAATCATCACTGGCCATCACCCGCTCCAGTCTCTGCAACGAAGCCAGCATTCGATCATCCCGGCTTCCCATAAAACCATCGTCTACCGAAACCACCACGGGACAAAGAGCCGTGGCTCCCACTGCTGCCAGAAGCTGCAGGGTGTAAAGATCATCACCATGGGTCAGCAAACCTCCCGGATCAGAGGAAGGCAGGTAATCCGCCAACAGAAGGCCAAAGGGCAATCCACCAGGAGTATTCAATTCCCTGCGCCCGACCCTGTCATAGAGCCAGGAACTCTCGATATCCACCGAGCGGTTTAATTCTTCAGCTAACTCATCCCATTGGCAGTTAATAATCTTAAGAAGAACCAGACGGTGATCCAGATGGAGATCCACCAGCGACCAGAGTGCCAGCCAGCGCCCATGAAGATCCTGAAGCACAGGGTGCACCAGGATGGCATCCAGCTGGGCACTGACCAGCTCATCGATTTCAGCTATGAGTCGCTCTATAGTGACACGGGCTCTGTCATCACAGTCAGTGGTATCCCTGTATTGCTGGGCGGCGGACATTCCGAGCTTAACCCGGAATTTCCGCGACCATACGCAGGGATGTGGTCAGTTCTTCCATCTGCAGCCACGGGCGCATATAAGCGACAGCGGAATAGCTGCCGGGCCGACCGGGCTGTTCAACAACACTGATTTTGGCTTCCCGTAGCGGATGGGTTGCTCTTGCTTCATCTCCCAGAGCATTGGCATTGACATACTGGCCCATCCACGTCGACAGATATTTCTGAACATCTTCCGGTGTTTTATGAGAGCCGATCTGATCCCTGCCCATCACTTTCAGGTAATGGGCTATCCGGCTGCTTGCCATTATGTAGGGTAGTCGCGCAGAAATAGCCGCGTTTGCCGTAGCGGAAGGATCCGTATACGTCTTTGGTTTCTGGATAGTCTGCGCACCCATAAAAACCGCATAATTGGAATTCTTATAATGCACCAGAGGCAGGAACCCGAGATCACTCAGCTCTTTCTCCCGCTCATCGGTCAGATTCACCTCTGTAGGACACTGCTGGATACGATCCCCGGCTTCCGATGTATAGAGGAAATTGGGCAGGTTCTCGACCATACCGCCATTCTCTTTCCCTCGAATGGCGGTACACCATCCGAAACGAGTAAAGGCACGGGTCAGGTTCAGTCCCATGGCCCAAGCCGCGTTACTCCAGACAAAATCATCCTGACTGCCGGGAATTGGATCACCTGCTGCATCCAGTTGAAACTCTTCAAAATCGAATGATTTAACAGGTGAGGTTGCCTTTCCGTAGGGCAGTCGTGCCAGGGTCTTGGGCAGGGTCATGCAGATATAACGTGAGTCCTCAGAGCCCCGGAAGGCATTCCAGCTGGCGTAGGCCGGTGCATCGAAGCCGGCAGCCACAGGCCGACCCTCATTGAACATCTGGTAATCACTGTATTCAAAAACCTTCGGGCTGGTTCCGGTAATAAAGGGACAGTGACTGGACGCGCAGACCTCGCCAAGATATCGCAACAGGGCGACATCTTCCTCGTCGTGGCTGAAGTAGAAATCTCCTATCAAGGCACCATACGGCTCCCCCCCTGCGGTACCAAACTCATGCTGGTAATACTTATTGAAGAACAGGCTGCGATCGATGGCCGGAGCACTCTCGAACTGATCCAGAAGCTCCTCCCTGCCGACGTCAAAAACCCTGATTTTAAGGTCTGAACCGGTCTCGGACTCTTTCACCAGTTTGTTCAGTCCGCGCCAGCTTCCCTCAAGTTCCCGGAAATCATCTGCGTGCATAATAGCCGACAACTGTTGTGAAATCTGGGCATCAATGGCAGCCACGGCAGACTCTATGGTCTGGGTCAGATTACGATCCCAGACAACAGAGCCCTCCAGTGCCTGCTCTGTAAAAGCAGACAGCATCTCCTTGGTTGCATCAGGTGGGGTGTAACTGGTTGCAGCAATGGCCTGGTCCAAAAAGCCAACTTCCTCAGCTGCACCAGCTTCACCGGCCGCCTGCTCTTTCGCTTCTGCCATAGTCAGTCACCCTCTTTCTCAGGCACTTCAATTCCCAGCTCTTTGGAAAGATCCCCGAGAGCATCGTTGTTTTGCAGGATATCCTGCAGCAGTTTCTCCAGATCCCGAGAACGATCCGCCTTGCTGAGCAGAACTTTGAGTTGATTACGGGTATCAAGAAGTTTGCGAAGAGGGTCAACCTGCTGAACGATCTGCTCAGGTTCAAAATCCTTCATGGTGTTGAACTTGAGATCCACCTGCAGATCACTCTGCTCTCCCTCTTTCGCCAACTTGTTGTCAACCTTGACGCTCAACTCCGGCCCAATCCTGCCCATCACTTCATTGAAGTTATCCTTATCAATCTGGGTAAACTCCCTGTCCTCCAGGGGCTGGCGCTGATCTTCCGGTTTGGAGCCGGCAAAGTCGCCGATAACGCCCACGACGAAAGGCAACTCCTTGGTTTCCAGGGCACCGTTAGTCTCGACATCGTAGGTTATACTGACGCGATTCTTGCGAACCCTTTTATGTTGAGAACTGACAGCCATTGCTAGAACCCTCCGTTATTTCTTGCCGGAGATGACTTTTCCGGTAGGCAGGTCGTATGCAACCAGGCCTCCTGGCTCAAGCTTGCCACCTTCCGCTTCATGCCAGTGCTTGATCTTGATGGTGTTATAGGCGATAGCCAAACTCTCGAAAGGCGTGCCACCATCACTGCCACTGACGCTATAAGACACCAGTCGTGCCTTCTCCAGTTTGACCTGCAGATATACCTGTGAACCTTCACCGGATCGGTCAGGCTTGGTGCAGATCAGATCAATTGTTTTCCCTTCATCACCAGGCATATAAAGGGAAGAGAGCAGGCTTTCCGAAGCACCGCAGACCTCTTTGGTGACTGAAAGCTCATTCATGGCCACCATGCCGGAGTCCTGGTTCATGCCATTACCGATGTCCATGCCCACTGAACGGACAGCGCCCCAAGAGAAACTCTTGATGGCAAACCATCCCTGTTTGCTCATATCATCGCCACCGGTGTAATCAGCCGTGGCTGCCCCTTTCACCTCTTCGGTGCCAATGCGCATATAAAGGCTGGCCATGCAATATCTCCTACATCAGTTGTTGAGAGAATCCACCCGATGAAGCGGACTCAGTTTCTTGATCATCCTCTGCCTGATCTGCACTACCGACATCCGACATATCAGCAGTTGAAATTGATGACTGGGTCTGGGAACTGTCTGTTTCAGTGGCCTTTTCTGAAGGCGGGGTCGCGTCCATATCCCCCAGGGGGAATGTTGACGGTGGTTTGGAGAAACCAGATGGGGAACCATTTCCCATCGACCGTGATATATCTGGCAGGCGGGCACTGGTTGCCAGCAATCCGGTCAGATCGCTGACCCGATCCAAGGCACGTTGATGTCCGGAAAGCAGTTCTTTCATTAACTCTTCCAGAGACATCTGTCCCCAGGTCACTGCTCTGTCAAGCAGACAGGTAACCGGGCTATGGGGTTCTGCAGTACGAAAATAATCAGCCAGCTGTTGCAGTAAACGGTATGCTTCGAGCCGGCTGCCGACAGCGCCGGTGCTGCTGATTGTCTGCCGGGCACCGATATTCCATTGTTCAGCTTCTTCAGTGACAGAATTATTGCCATTACCATTGCTCTCGGCAGCTTCAGGAACTTCATCGGTCACAACCTGTTCTGCCGTGTCACTCCCGGCATAGCTATCACTGGCACCCTGTTCTGACTGATCCTTTGGCCAGTCATTGATCTCTTCGGCACAGATAAAATCAAGCCAGCGAATAACTGTCTCGATAATATCCAGCAAGGGTTGGCATCCGGCGATCCAGTTTCCCTCACAGACATCAGCCAGCCGCCCATCAATCTCTTTTACTGTTCGACGCATATCAAACAGTGTCTGTATCCGCCGCTTCAGGGTATCGGCTTCCTGTGGCAGAAGAGTTATCAGCTCACTCTTCAGGGTCAGGGAATCCCCCCGCCGGTCTGCCGCCATGCAGTCGCCCAGAGTTGTTTCACCAATCAGAGGGCAAAGGCGGGAAGGCATAACCAGCAGACCACTATCTCCTCCCTCACCAAAAAGTGTTTTCAGGACTGCGACACGCCGAGTTATATCAGGGACATCACGCCCTTCTGTTTCAGATATGCCCCCCGGATGACAGTCCTGCCAGTAAAGCTCAATAATTCTGGAAAGGGTTTTCAGTGCAGTTAAAAGACATTGCCAGGGAGTCTTGCTGAACAGCTGGCATTCACAGAGCCACGACACCAGCTCCAGATCCTTGGTATCGCGGGTCAGGATTTCGACCAGATTTTCCGACAGTGATTCCCAGTTCTGGGTATTGGTTTTCACCAGTTGGTCGCGTTCGCTGGCATCGGGCTGTTGAAGCAGTTGACGGAAACCTGTGCGGGCAACGTTGTACTGATTGCGAAGTGGGCGAAACCGGCTGCGATCCAGACGTAAATCACTTCCTGCCTGATACTTGTCAGAACAGGGGCGCAAAATACTGTCGATCACTAACGGCTGCAGGAACATGAAGAGCCAGCATCTCCGGTTGTTTTACAACTTGCACAGCCTGAAAGGTGTAAGAAAGTACTCCAGAGACACTTGGGACATGCTCTGTCCAACCCGGGTTACCTATCCGATATCATCAGGCCAGAAGAGCATAGATCAGCTTTGAGTCTTTACCAGAGTTGCTTTAACAGGCGACGACTGTCGGTCTACATCCAGATAGACAGCCTTCGTCTTGCAGTTATCAAATAAGGTCTGGGCACGTTTTCTGGCCACAGCCTGTTCCTGGTCAGTCATTTTGCCAACCACAATATCCCTGAGTGTTGCGGCTTCCGGAACACCCCAGGCGGCGACAACAGCAAGGTTGGCCCAGGCCGTTACCAGATCTCTTGGTTCGCCCTGTCCGATGGCAGCCATAAGCCCCAGAGCGTAATAGCTATACAGGTCACCCTGATCCGCCGCATCTGTAAAAGCCTTGCGAGCCTTGGTGTATGAAACAGCAACCGGCCCAGGCCCCTGCCAGTAAAGGAAACCCTGCAGCCGTCGCGCATTTCTGTCGCCCCGGGCAGCAGGTTCAGACATCATGACCAGCGCCTTATGAAAATTGGGGGGTCGCCCATTCCCGGAATAAAAGGCTACTGACAGGTTATAGGAAGCCAGCAGGTCTCCTTTCTGATGTCCTTTGTCAAACAGAGATGCTGCCGGCAGGTAGTTTTCCTGTTTCCAGTTCATCAGGCCAAACTGGTTAAACGCCAGAGAGATTCCGGCACTGGCCGCTTGCTTAAGCAACGCTTCACTCTCTCCATCACTTTGCCCAAGTGCGGCTAACAGTGCTCCTCTTGCATCACCGGCTTCTGCCGACTGCTTCCACTCTTTCACTGCTGCCAGCGTATTTCTTTTCCTGCCAATACCAAACCATTCAATCAGGCCAATATTGAGGCGAGAATTGTTTTGCAGTGCTTTGTTAGAAGATTGCTGCAAGACCTTCCGGTACCACTTTTCAGAATTGACCACATCCTGCACCAGCCTGTTTCCATCACGGTACAAACGCGCCAGTACCAGTTCCGCATAGCCATTCTTTTCCTGTACGGCCTGGTTCAACAGCTTATCCAGCTGGACAGCATCTTTATGATTCTGGTCGTGTAACATGGTCAGTGCTCTCTGCCAGGCTGCAAAAGAGTTACCGCCAGAGGCCGCCTTGTCCAGCCAATGAATGCCATCTTTTCTATTGATCTCGGCAAAACCACCCTGCTGTCGCATAAGTCCCATTACCACCTGCGCGGTGATATCACCCTGATCGGCTTTTCCCTTCAACCATGGAATCCACACGGCCCCAGCCTTGTGCAATGACTGCTGATCAATCTCAACCAGAGGAACCGGAGCAACCGGTGACGGCAGGGGAAATTCATTCAACCACTGAATCCAGCTCCGCCAGGATTCCCGAGGGGATTCTTTGGTATCCAGGGAATGACTGGCAACAGGAAAGCCGGGGAAAACCAGTGGCACAGATTCCAACTGTTCTTCCAGCAGAGACTCAGGCAGTACAACCTTTGGTTTTGATGAACAGCCCGCCAGGATTATCAGACCAGCGAAAATAACCACACTCATTAAACAGGCAAAGCAGGACGTTAATTTCTGCAGGCTCATCTATGCTCTCGCTTCAGTCATCACCAAACCGGCTTGATTGATATGGCGAACACAGCAGGATCACTGACCCCGGATATACGGCCGCTCACCGCAACATCCGATGATGGCAAGCAATGGCTGCTTAGCCGGCTGGTTGTTGAAGAAGCTGTCTGCCGCCCATTTGTTATTCAGGCCGACGTGCTCCATGACCAACCCGGTGTTCCGGAACTGCTGGGTCAACCGATGACGGTTAACTATAGACCGGGGCTTCAGAGCAATCGCCATAATGTCCGCAGCTTCCATGGAATCGTGGCCTCCATAACCCAGATGCATGGAAAGGAAAGTGGAAATATCCAGACCTTCCGGGTCATTCTTCGCCCATGGCTGGAGCTTCTTAATCTAAGAGACAACTGTCGTATTTTTCAGACCAAAAGCAGTAAAGACATCATCTCCGCCCTGCTGCAGGAACATGGTTTAAGTGGTGAATGCAAGTTCAACCTCAATGGTACGCCGGCCGAGCGTGAGTACTGCGTGCAATACAATGAAACAGACTACGACTTTATCAACCGCCTTACCCGGGAGGAGGGGCAGCACTGGTACTTCCAGCATGAAGATGGGCATCACCGGCTGATTATTGGTGACAGCAACCAGTCATTTACCAAGTGCTGCGATGATCTGGAGTACTACCGGGATGCAACGGATCTCGAAAATGCCCTGACCCGCTGGCAGCCCCAGCTACAGCTCCAGCCCAAGTCGGGCAGTACCGGCAGCTATCAGGATGAACAGGCCCAGACCATTACCAGCAATGCCATTAACAGCCGCCACAACTGGAAGACCAGTATGCAGCTGGAGGCATTTCGCTATTCGGGCCATGGCCGTGACAGAAATATGGCAACTGATCAGGCCCGTTACTGGATGGAATCACACGACAGTGAATACCTGCAGGTCACTGGAGAATCAGCTGAGCCAGAGATGCACGCAGGAGGCCGCTTCCGCCTGTCACGCCACCCTGACCGCAGTCAGGTGCGGGACTATCTGCTGCTGTCTGTCAAGCATGAAATTCTTAACACCGAAACCCAGAAAGGTTACGAGTACCTAAACACCTTCACCTGCCAGCCTGAAGAGTGGCCATATCGTCCCAAACCCGCCAGACCTGTCAGGGTTTACGGTCTTCAGACTGCTCAGGTAACCGGACCTGATAACAGTGAAACCCATACCGATGCCGAAGGCCGGATTATGGTGCGCTTTCACTGGGACAGGGAGGATAACCCTGATGATCACTCCAGTTGCTGGCTGCGTGTCGTACAACCCCTGGCCGGTGATGGTTTCGGCTGCCATACCCTGCCCAGAGTTGGTCAGGAGGTGTTGGTTGGTTTTCTGGAGGGTGACCCAAACCAGCCAGTCGTCACAGGATGCCTCTACAACGGCAAACTCAAGATACCTGACCCGAGTCCTGCCACCAGCGGCCTGTTGTCACGCAGCACTGCCGAAGGTGGCAGTGATATGGCTTCGGAGATTCGTATTGATGATAACAAAGACAAGGAGCTGTTTTATCTTCAGGCACAAAAGGATATGACAACTCTGGTTCGCAATGACTACACCCGTACGGTAGAAGCAAACGACATTCTAGAGGTAACCGGAGAGTGCACCTGGAGCGGTAAGGATAAAATGACCCTCACCATTGACAAGACTCTGGACATCAAGTCCACCGATGCCATGACCCTTGAATCCAGTGCCGACTGGACCGGTAAGGCCAGCCAGGCTCTCAGCCTGGAAGCCGGTACTGATGGGAAATATGATGCCAAGAAAAGCCTGAAACTGACTTCCCCACAAATCAGTATTGAAGGGCAGACCAGCATTGAACTGAAAGTCGGTGGCAGCAAGATCAGTATCGGACCTGCCAGTATCGAAATCAGCGCACCACAGGTCACTGTCAAAGGACAGACAACAGCAGAACTCAGTTCAGTTATGACAACGGTGAAGGGATCTGGAAAGGTTGAAGTCTCAGGAGCTCTGGCCTCTCTGAATGGCCAGGCCATGACCGAGGTGAAGGCCGGAGCAATGGTGCAGATTCAAGGTGCCATTGCCAAAATTAATTAGGTTCTGTTGACTGAATGTGAAGCCGATATGTACTCCAAACTTCCCTATTTAACCGCGCAGGACATCACCCAACGTTATCAGCCATCACCTGAGGTTGAAACTCTGTTGGAGAATAACCCTACTCCCGAACAGCTGATTGGTGAACTTAACGCTGAGAAGAACTTTGCTGATCTTGTGATGTTCATGGCCCATGGCCTTCCCCCTCGTGAAGGAATTGGCTGGGCAATTCAATGTATCCAGGAAATCATTGATGACTGTGTACCAGCAGAGAAAGTCGCGCTGGCTACGGCTAAAGAGTGGTATATCAATCCCACCGAAAAAAATCGCCGTGATGCTGAACGTGCCGCTAATAAAGCAGAACTTCAGACGGCACCAGGGTGGGTTGCCCAGGCTGTATTCTGGACTGGTGGCAGTATGACTGCACCAGGCACTCCCGTGATATCTCCGCCTCCCTTTCTTTACTGTCATGCAATTGCAGGGGCCGTTAACCTGGCCGCTATTCTCCCGGATGGTTTAAAGGCGGACGAGCGCTATCTGGTTTTTATTGAAAAAGCGATCAATATAGCTCACGGAAGTCGATGATCCTTACCAACCCAATGCCTGAGTAACGAGATCGTGTATATGGATAGTCTCTGGACGTTCAAGCCCCTGAGAGATAAAACGCCACTGCCGTCTGCTCAAACGCCCAGGGCGCTGCCAGCGGCAACCGGAATGCACTTTGGGACAGGCTCGCCGGGAGCCTGAAAGCAGAGAGCATCCCAGCAGCATAAGGCTGTAGACATCATCACCTGTAGAAACTTTCCCGGAACCATTTATCAGGGTTGGACTGCTCCAGACCGGCCGCATCTGCCGTTTAACCGGATATCTCTTTCCGAGTGGAAGCGCGGCACCAAAATCCAGCAGCCAGACCTTTCGTCCATTTACCTGAATATTTCCCGGGCAAATATCACCATGAACCCAGCTCTTTTGATGACACAGAGCGAGTAATCGCGCGATCCTGGCTATCAGCCAGCCTGCACGCTCGGGAGCGATTGATACCTTATCAAGGGAGTTGCCAGGCAGGCGATCCATGATCAACCAACAGCGCCTGGGAGCCCGGAGGCAGTTGCGTAAACCCACAACTCCCTCAATGTTCAGTTGCGACAAAACCTTGCTCTCATGGGCAAACCGCTCTTCAAGAGGGGAAGGAGAAAAAGGGCCCTTCATAACCAGACGACATCCGGTGAGAGTATCCCTGACTTCCCTGGTAAAACGACCGAAAACCGGGCCCGACAGCTGATACCTGCTCATTGCAACTGTTCCGGTAGATTCAGTTTGTTAAAAATCAATCCGACACGGGTCGCCCCGGGCAGCCGGGCTATTATTTCAGCCTGGTATTCCCTGGCCTTGAATTTCAGCTCAAACTCACCAAGTTCTCGGGGTTTGCTGACTCCAGACTGAAGCATACGCATCCACCTCCAGGGGCCTTTCCATTCCTGCTCGGCGAGCAGCAAATCGTCGCTGTAATAGCTCAGTGTCAGAAGTGCATCGGTCGCCCCCATACCATCCCAGTGGAAAGTCTGCCAAAGTGATGGTCCGTGCAGGCTTGTTAAAACACCACTGTCGCTTTCAAGACGAAGCCGGGTGACTTCCGGGCTCATGGTGACAATACGCAATGCCATATCGATACTGACGCGGTTGTCCTTGGCAAACAGTACCTTGCGGATATCCTGAACAATACTGAGCTGTTCCCATATGGTGTGATTGAGCGGCAGCATCTGCCCTTTAACCGGTCTTGGTGTCAGCCCGACACTGTTGGTCGAAGAGAATGGAGCCAGGTACTTGTTGAAAAACCGGTCGATCACCCCTCCTGTGGCAAGCAAGTTCTCAACGGCAGCGGGATCTGCATCCTTGTGACTACTGCTCTTGACAGGGTAATAATCAACCATGGTCGAACGCCACAGGGGCATAACATCCCGTTGCCAATGTCTGTCAATTTCACTGGCTGCACTGGCCAGCAAAATCTTCAGGGTGACATCATTAAGGTTCTTCATTATCCGGCGGGGATCTTCCGGCAGTGTTTCGATAACAGCTTCCAGATCAGTGAAAAAGTCGTTTTTTCCTTCAGCAAGATCTGCCATCAAAGCAAATGCTTGCCCATTCGAGTCCACACCGAACAGTGCCGGACGCAGGGTATCAAACAGCTGGGCAACACGGGATGTGACGGCACTGACACCTTCCTGCTCATTGGGGGATTGAAGCTGCTGGTAGATGGAAAACTGATCGGTGACCTCTTCTTTCTGTTCCCAGGTAGGATTATAAATATCTTCTTTTTTCGCCTTTGCCAGGGAGCTGACCTGTTTGATTGCTGCCTTCTTATCCGGTTTCTTAATATCTGCACCCTGAGGTGTAGAGTCGGCATCCTCAGCATTATTTGAGCTTTCAGTTTCAAACTGGGTATTGCTGACCACGGTGTTGACCAGCGAGGCCAGGGGGGAATTCACCGAAGACGAAAAATGCAGCAATGTTTTCGCCAGCTGCTCATGGGTATTAACAGGAAGAAGAGCAATGGAAGAGAGCAGTTTCTGCCAGAACTCAGCATACTCAAGAAAATAGAACTCCCTTGCCGACTGCAGAATCTGTTTCTTCTCTGCATCATGCACATCTGGAAACTGCGGGTGGAAAAGAGCCTGCCTGATACCGAGGAAGATTTTTATGATGTAGCTGTCCGCACGGAACTCCATACGGTTTGCTGCTTTCATTGTGTATTTGGAAGGAAAACCATGCTCAACCAGTGAAGGCTCAATACGGAAGGTATTAATCACAGGGCTGCTGAATATCTGAGACAAAGGAACATTCTTGAAACCAAGAATATCTGCCAAGTTATAAAGCAACACATAACTGTCACCGCCCCGGGCCCAGGTATTTTTCATAAATTCCAGAAAGTCACTGCTGCGACTGGCCGGGTCGCTGGGGTTGCTGATCATGACCTGCAGCTGATGATCAAAGGCTTCCAGCAAATTTCTCCTGTTGGCGTTGTCACCCAACAACTCACGAACAATAAAAAGCCGGGTATCATTATTTGGTGACAGAGAACGTCGCCCGGTCAGGGCAAAGTACAGCTGTACATAGAGAACCGTACGATCCCTTCGCTGCATCATTCGTGACTTAATAACTGCCTGCTCAAGCTCCTTCAGCAGGAGCGGCTGCAATCCCTGAAGCAACTGGTCACGCCAGGCATTTCGAAGTTTTTCTCCAGTCCCTCCTCTCATCAAAGAGGAAACTATGTACCACGGCCCCGGTTTCTCGTACTCCTGAATCACTTCATCCAGCGACTGGTACCACTTCACCCGCCCGATAAAACTGCTTTGATCCGGTGGTGCACTCTCCAGTGTTCGCCAAGTCGTCAGCATGATCTTGCCCTGCTTTTCCATGTATCTGACATTGCTGTAGAGCCAGACTCCTGAAAAAACAATAAGCAGAGCACTGATAACCAACCAGCTGCTGCACAGCACCCGCCACCTCCATACCCGGTACTGATTCACACCCGCCAGACCGGCATCCGGCAAAAGAATAGAAGGAACGAAACCGCGACTGAAAAAATTCAGGGAATTACTGACTGGCGATGGCTGGCTGCTTCCTGAGAAACCATAACGATTGCAGAGATAGCGTAATAAGAGGTCTTCACTCGGAGACCCTCCACCGTGCCCGGTAAGAAAGTACCCCCTCAAGCAGACAGCTGCGCCCAGGGGATAATGGCGAAATACACTACCTAACAATTCATCTAACTTGGGGCCCAGTAGCTGTAGCTGCCATGAAAGAATGACAATATCAATTTTGTTTGTGTTTTCATTTTCTTCATGCAACGCCAAAGTAATACGCTGCTGCACCTTGCTTCGCAAAACCTCCCATGAGCGTTCAAACCAGTCCCGTCGATACTGGCGGCTAAGTTCGTTTCCTTCTGTCAAGGCACCGAGGCTCTGCTCAATTTCTCCGGAGAAAGGTTTATGGAAGGCTCCGGAAAACCCAACCAGACGGTCACACTGGGTAACGGTTACGTAGGTTGGTAAAGACTGGCCCAGGGTCTGAACAGTTTCATGAAGCCGACGACGGAGGCTGTCTACCTGCAGTTCACGGGCTTCACCGGCCGGTTCGGTTAAAATCGTCACAGGCAGTGCCACCAGAACACCATTCAACGCACGCCTAGGTCGTTCTTTAAGGAGCCGCCTTAAAGCCTGATGCCATAACCGTTCATCATGTTCACCACCGGTCTGTTCATAGAGCCGCCCCCAGAGTTTAATAACTGCCAGGTTTTCACTGCACCAAACCTGCAGATATTCTGAAGCCTCTTCCAGTTCCTGCGTCCTGACCCGCAGCAGGCCAAAGGATTTAAGGAGCGAGGATTTGCCTCCTCCCTCAGGCCCGATCATCAGATAAAGTGGCATTCTGTAGGCTTCGGCCCTGTAGCGGGTCTGCAACAGGGAATACATGGAGTTCAGAGCCGCCATTATCTGCTTTTCCCGCAGCCGGTAAAACTGGCCCTCAAACTCTTTGTCAGCCGATGCATCGTCTGAAGCTTTCTTGGTTGACTGCCTTGTTTTCCATGTCCGGCGTATCAGGGCAACAACCACGACGGCAATCATAATGGCCAGGAACAGGGACACCGACCACCAGCCAAACTGTCTTAACAGTAACCACAGCAGTCCAAGCGCACCGACACCACCACTGACAATAATTAGAACCAGCTGCAACGGATTCATAATTTTTCACCCGCCAGAGTCTGCTCAATCGCCATGATCTGGGTATGCATCTGGCCGAAGTAGCGATACCCGGCAATCAGGGTCATCGCCAGAATCACAACCAAAGTCATGCTGTTGACCAGACCAAAACGAAAACGACTCAGCCGGTGCCTTACCCTGACTGCAGGCATATGAAGGCACTCAAGGGGCTGCCGCAGAGCAACCCGCTGCAGGGTACGATGCAGTTGGAAACAGATCTCTTCACGGGCACCAGGCTGGTCATGGAATCGTCCTTCAAAACCAAGCTTCAGCATGATGTATTGCAGCTCGAGAAATTCTGCAAGATTTTCCGGCTGCATCTGGGCCTGCCCCAGTAACTGGTAGAACAGCTCACCCCCATTACGGCCACCGTAGAGACGGCTTAGCAGGGTATCATTGGCCCAGCCTGATTTCTGTCCCCAGCGGGTTCGTAAAATGGCCTCATCCAGAACAAGGCAGAACAGCGGCCCACACTGCTCGAGCGCCCAGGGGTGACAGGCCAGAAACGCACCTTCCGTGCGTAATTGTGTCAGTTTGTTTTGTACATGCTCCCGAAGAGCAGTGACATCCGAAGGCATTCCCAGGCGCGGGATCATAGCCAGCAGTGCCAACAGATCTGCCCCCAGGCGCAACAGTGCATTCTCCTGACCGGCACCATCAAGAGCCGCCATGCCGGCAACAGCCTCTCCCTGTCTCCCCTGGCTGTAGCCATCACTGACAACATGGGCTCTGCTGCCATACCCTTCAACAACCAGAGTAACGTCATCATCCGGCATCAGATACTCTCTCCGCCACGAATTACGTAGAGCGTCAGCTCCACATCCGGCAGCCGTTCATCGATATGAATAACCAGCTGGTCGCCATTGGAAATCAGCTCCTGCCACAGGGGATCACTGCGATTAACTTCGAAATAGACAACATCCTGCTTTGGCTGCAGCTCGCCGGGTGCCATCGGCAGCTGCAGCATACGTATTCCTGGAAGGGCACTGCAGACCAGAGTATCTATACGACGCTTGCCAGCCAGCTTGCTGGCATTGACAAACCTTTGCCCTGTGGCGACAACACCCAGACTGGACTGAACCCCCAGCACAATACGACCTGACTGCATGCGCTCAGGATCTGGATCTTCCAGAAGCATAAGACGACGGTTAGCAAACTCAGTGTTATCCCAGTTAATCACTACAACCCTGTCATCCGCGACACTACTGAGTACCCGGCGCAGGCTGCGAAACAGCACAGAGACAGAGGGACCTGGATTACTGTGATCGAAATAGGGTAACTCCGGCAGAGGTTCCGATAACAGTGCCAGAAGATCTCCAAGACACATGCCAAGTTCACGAAACATGGCTCCGGCTGACATACCGGCATCTCTGGCGACAGTGCCAAACCAGGGCAGCCAGCGATTCAGAGTCTGTAGCCAGAAGAGATCCAGTACCCGCATCTGCCGGCTCTCGGCATCGGCTCCCCCCTGCAACCTTTGGCAGCACTGCCGGGAACGCTGTGTCATCAAGGCTGTCAGCTCGGACAGCTGCTCCTGAAGAACCGGCGATACGGCAATATCCAGAGCCGGAGGAATAAAGCTTCCGTCTATGATCAACGATCCGTCACTGTGCAGTTCACGGACATGAATAACCGGCAGAAGCGTATAGGCAGTCAGCTGGCTTCCCTCCAGGTGGAGGGACAGGTTCAGGCGGGAGTGTTCAACCTGAACAATATCATTGTCACCAGATGCCTCATCAATGACATCGGCCGCATAACTTGTATGACGGACAGTCGGCGGAGCATTTCTGGCCACATTCACCTGTGCTGGGCGGTATAAAGGCAAGGCAAGATAAACTTTCTTGTTGACCGTTCCAGCGGGAATCTGCAATGACAGCTCCTGATCAGAATGAAAGGGAGTACCATCCTGAAAAACGCCCGATACCGACATGATTCGCAAACGCCCGACCCTGTACTGTTCCTGATCAATTTCCAGCTTTTTCAGGCCCCAGATATCGCCAAAGCAGCTTGTTATCCAGTCCCGCACATGAGAGTGAAAATACCGGTCATGCTGCTGGAAATGCTGGGGAGTGATAAACATCCCTTCCAGCCAGACAATATTGTGGTCAGACACCGCTAATCACTCCGCACCAGCACAACCCGTAAACCCTCCAGGGTTAACCTGACATTCTCTGAACCGCTGATGGCAAGGGTGGACGTTGGTGAGCCATCCCGGAACTGGCTGTAGCCAGCCAGTGCCGCCAGACACTTGGTTCCTTTAATAATCGGGAGATTCATATTCAGGGTCTGGCCAGGCTTCAGTGAGTAAAGCTCATGGGTTTTCAGAAGTTGTGCTCCAAGAAAACGGTCAGCCTGGTTATATAAATCCAGAAAGCGCTGCTGACGGAAGGTCTGGCAGTCCTCAACCTCATAAAGTCGGACTTCAACAGGACAGGGGCGGCCATAAATATCGGGATTGACAAAATCTGCAACCCGTACCGTTAAGGCAACAATTCCAGACAGAACAGGTGTTTCATCATCACCAGCTTTCTTCTTGTCTCCCCCAAAGAAACTGCAGCCCCCCATTGCAAGAGAAAGTATCAATACAAGAGGTAACATAAGCGACATTACACCTCTATGGACAGGTGATGACTTCAACATCAGGAGCCACCACGTCCCAGTCCACCAGCACGAAGACTCCACTCGCGCAAACGAACATGTAGTTCTCCTGTGCGCTGCAGCTGCTGGTGATAACGGCGGTAGAGGGTCCACCAGGAGGCTCGGTGCAGAAACCTTTTGCGCCAGGGCCGCAGGATATGTTGCAGATGATCGGGATCAAACTCCTTAAGAATTTCATCGGCAAGGGCATTAATCCCTGCCAGACCTTCACTGGAAGCGGCCTGGAAACCAGGCTGAGACTGAAGCCGGTATTCCTGGACAGGGCTGGTTGAACTCATGGACTCAGGAGATAACAACTCTCCAGGGGATAAGCCTGACGACCCCATTGAACAAGCTGCAGACGAATACGGCGGCGAAGACATTTCACTAGAGGCATAAAGTCGACCAGGTTTGGATTCCATATCAACGGCTTCTGTTAGCAGGGGAGGATTTGTGGTCGATGAGGACAGTTCATTATCCAGAGGAGAGTATTCGCCAGGAATAGTCACGGGAGCCTCTTTCTCTGTTTTCGGACTTATTCCATTTTCCTGAGAGAACTGGGGCTCTAACTGCCCTTCATAAGCAGCATCATGGCTGGCCGCAGCCTGGGTTTTAGGCTTGTTGTCAGGCTGACTGACCAGAAGCCGGTATTTGCCAAGTGAAACAATATCGCCATCCCTTAACAGTTGCTGCCCTTCAACACCCCGGCTCATTGTTTCCTCGTTGACTTTTAATCCATTACTGCTCCAGTCACGAATAAAATAGCTGCCCCCATGGTTGGTCAGCTCTGCATGACGCCGCGATATTTCACGACTATTGTCGGGTAGAAGAATTTCACAATTTTCACTGCGCCCAATATCTCCACCCTGCTCGGGCACAACCAGAACAGAGTCAATAAGACTGGCATCATCAGGCTGAGCAATAACCGTAAAGGTCAGCACGAAGCATTCCTGAGCAAATAAATAAACCGGAGTAACTATTGTTCACCCCAGCAGTTTTGCAAGCCGGGAAAGCAAGCTCATGCAATCTCAAGCGAAGCACCTATTCTTTAGACGCCTGAATACAGCCCCACACTAAAACTTAAGGGATCAGTCATGAGCGGGTGTTTTGCTAATGCAAACCAGGATGCCTTACTTCAGTTGCTGGCCAATCTTCCCGGCGTCTCGTTTTGCTATCGCACCACACCCGAAGGGACCGGCCACTTTACCCAACTGGATGGTGATACGCTTTCCCTGTTTGACCTGCCATCCGACTCGATTATGAGTGATCACCGAACCCTCTGGTTCCAGTGCAACCGCGATGAACGCAGAAATGTTTTTGCTGCAATGGAAGAGGCAAGGAAAAAACACATCCCCTGGCAGGCAAAATGGAATATTCAATTAGGCGGTGGCTACACACGGCATATCAAAGGGCTGGCGGTTATTACCGCCGAACATGATGATGGCGGACTGACCTGGTCAGGGATCTTTCAATGCCTGCCCAAGAGCAGAGCGACAACGTTGCCTTCAATTGCCAAAGAAGTCGTCAATGCACTCAGAGGCTTTGTCTATCGTTATCGCTTGACGCCTGAAGGCAAAAGTTATTTTGACTTTGTCAGCCCCGGGGTAAAGGAAATCTTTGGCTACACACCCAAAGAACTTATGGCCGATGGTGAAATCACCTGGAAGGTGATGCACCCCGAGGACAGGCCGGTGATTCTTAAAAAAATGGAGAAAAATATTCAGGACCTGACCCCCTGGTGTTTCGAATGGCGGGTCTGCCACCCTGATGGAAAAATCATCTGGATCAAATCAGAGTGCCGTCCACCTACACAAGTGGAGGATGGAAGTTATACCTGGGATGGCTACATCACCGACGTCACCAAAGAACACACACTCAAGGAAGTCGCAGATCTGGTGCCTGGTATGCTCTACCAGTACCGCCAGTTTCCTGATGGCCAGTGCTTCTTCGATTATGCCAGTGAAGGCAGCCGGGCCCTGCTGGAGTGCTCCCCAAAAGAACTTATGCAGGATGCAGATCTGTTATGGAAATACTCACTCCCAGAAGACTGTGATCAGGTTCTTAATAAACTCAGTGAGAATATGCGTACTCTGACCCCATGGTGTGAAACATGGCGAATACGTACACCCAGTGGCCAGTTAAAGTGGATCAAGGATGAATCCAAGTCGCCAGTAAAACTCAACAATGGCAGCTGCTTATGGACCGGCATAATCACAGACACCACCAAGGAGCATCGGCTGGAAGAGGCGCTCTCCTATCAGAGGCACGCTCTGCAGCTCAGCGAAGAAACCCGCCAGAAGATGATTGATGTTGTGCCCGGTATTGTTTTCCAGGCCAGGCACCACCCAAATGGTGAAATTTCGTTCCTGTACTTATCCGAAGCCGTCAAAGATATTCTCGGTATTACCCGTGAGACCATGCTTGAAGATGGCAGCACCATGTGGGCCCGTTTCTATCCGGAAGATATTCCGGGAATGCAAAAAAGTCTGGATGACACCATTCCCTATCACAAAGACTGGGATCACACCTGGCGTACCTGCCCGGATGAAAACACCATTATCTGGCTAAGGGGGCAGTCCAAACATTTCTCGACTCTCTCAGACGGAAGCATTATCCGGGTTGGTGTCTGCATGAATGTCACCCGGGAAAAAGATCTGGAAAAATCCCGCAGGCAGCTTGAGGGCGATGTCACAGAAGCCAGACAGATGCTCAGGGATATTCTCAAAGTGGTGCCCGGGTGTGTTTACCTTGTCAAACGCAACAATAACACTGGCGTCTGGACCTACCCGTTTATGAGCGAGGCCGCAGCTAACCTGTTTGAGCGGCCAATTGAAGAGCTTCAGGCAAACAGCCGCCTGATCCTGGATTATGCCCACCCTGATGACAGGGACATGCTTTCAACAAGACTGGAAAATTCATTCCGTTACAACGGCATGATGCATGTAGTATGGAGAATTATCACACCGACCGGTCAGGTGAAATGGATCAGGGGGGATTCACGGCCATTTCGAACAGAGCCCGATGGCACCATTCTGCGTGCTGGTTTCTTTATTGATGTTACCCACGAACAGCGGCTGGAGAAGAACCTTCTCAATACATCAAAACGGCTGGATAAGATCATCAACACAATACCGGGTGGTATTTACCAGACCCACATCAAGCCAGATGGTCAGATGATCTTTGTCTTTTCGAGTCAGCAGTTTCATAAATTACTTGGGCTACCCGAAGACAGCCGCTTACCGGAAAGTCAAAAATTTATTAATAATATTATCGAGAAAGATCAGAAGCACCACCATGACAGCATCATGCAATCCATAACAGCCATGGAATCACGGTGTATCCGGTTTGGCTATCGCAAGTTTGACTCCGGAAAGGAGATCACCATAGAAGTTCACACACAGGTTGACCCGATTGAAGGCAGCGAGGACAAAATATTTACCGGCGTCGCCCTTGATGTGAGCGAAGCAGTAAAGACCGAGCAGGCCCTTCTGGAACAAAAAATCAAGGCTGAAGAAGCCAATGTTGCCAAGAGCACCTTCCTCGCCAATGTCAGCCATGAAATGCGTACTCCACTTAATGGCATTCTTGGCTATGCCCAGCTGCTATCCCATGAGCTGTCTCTCTCTGGTCAGGCAGCCCGCAACCTTCACTCACTGAAGCAGTGCAGTGACCACCTGCTGGCAGTGATTAATGATGTGCTGGATATGGCCAAAATCGAAAGCGGGCAACTGGAAATGCAGTTAAAGCCCATGGCTCTCTATCGACTGCTGAGTGAAGTCGAATCAGTTATTTCACCACTGGCTTCTGGAAAAGATCTGGTTTTCGCCCTGCATACAACAGACGACCTGCCAGGTTATATCAAAAATGATGCCACGCGACTCCGCCAGATCCTGATCAACCTTCTTAACAATGCCGTGAAATTTACCAGACAGGGGGAGATAACTCTCAATGTTTCACTTGTTGATGGTCATCTGCACTTCACAGTCAGAGATACGGGAGCAGGAATACCACGGGAAAAACTGGATAGCATCTTTCGGCCTTTTGAACGACTTGAACAACACCATGCTGTTGAGGGAACCGGTCTCGGTTTATCCATTACCCAGCGCATTGTGTCCAAGCTCGGTGGACAAGTCACAGCCACAAGCCACGAGGGAGAAGGCAGCTGTTTCACCGTTATTCTACCCTGTGAAGAAGCAGAATCCATAGAAGAGCAAAGTGAAACCAGAGAGTTTCAACTCATTCCACTGCAACTGGAAAATCCGCCCACAGTTCTGGTGATTGATGACCGGGAATCAAACCGTGATGTTATGACCCAGTGGCTGACACTGGGGGGATTCAAAACACTGTCGGCCCAGAATGGCAAGCTCGCACTTGAAGTTCTTCATGAAAATAAAGTGGATATGATTCTGGCCGACCTGCGTATGCCGGTTATGAACGGTTACGAATTTATTGAAGCGCTGAAGGCTGACAACCCTCTGAAAGATATCCCGGCTGTGGCGGTATCTGCCAGTGTATTCCCAGAGCAGGTACGCAAGGTTCTGTCTTCCGGCTTTAAGGCTTTCCTGGCTAAGCCCTGCAACCTCAGCCGTCTGTTTGAAACCATCTATACCCTGCTTAATGTTCATCCTGAAAAGCCGCAGGAAGTTCAGCCTGATCAACAGTCAGATTCCCCACCGGTTAAAGAAACCCCTCTTCCTGAGAGTGAACGACAGATCATTATGGAGATGCTTGACCTTGGTGATGTTGAAGGACTGCAGTCTTATGTTTTGAAATTACGGGCAAACAAAGAGTTCTGTGGTATTGCGCTTCGGCTGGCAAATTGTCTTGACGAGTTTGATATGGAAGGTTTTCGAGCCATTTTACAGGAGCAGTAGGATTTCTAATGAGCCGGAGGCCTACCCCTCCGGCTCGCAAAAAGAATTATTCATAAACCATTTTTCGTGTCATTCCACCGTCAACTACAAAGTTCTGACCGGTGATAAATCCACTTTTATCTGAAAGCAGGAACTCCACCATACCGGCGACATCCCTGACCTGCCCTACTCTTCCGGCAGGATGCTGGTTGTGGCAGGTTTCGGTCAGATGTACAGGTTTCATACCTTCATCGCCACGCAGGTGGCTGACTTCGATCCAGCCAGGACTTATGCAGTTGACACGTACCTGTCCGGAGAATGTTATGGCCAGGGCATGAGTGAGTGCTACCAGCCCTCCCTTGCTGGCGGCATAAGCTTCGCACTGTGGTTCTGACTGTAGCCAGCGCGTTGATGCAACATTGACGATGGCTCCCTTACTCTGACGCAGTAGTTCAACCGACTCACGACAGACCAGGAAGGCACCGGTCAGATTGATATTGAGATAGTGCTGCCAGTCCTCAAGAGCAAGATATTCGAACGGCCCGCTATACGGCTCAGCAATTGCTGCATTATTCACAACCCCATCAAGCCGACCAAACCAGTTGCCTATCCGGCTGATTCCCTTCTGAACCTGGTGTTCATCACTGACATCCCCCCGGATAAAACGAATATCGCCATCACATGCCAGACTGCGGGCCAGTTTTTCACCCTCTTCCCGCAGGCAATCCATGATGACGACCCGGTACCCTTCCTTAAGAAGGTATCGGGCAACCCCCTGGCCAATTCCCCTGACACCTCCGGTTACCAGAATAACCGGCTGCTCGGACTGTCTTTTTTTTTCTGACATAAAGGAACTCCTGCCGAATTTGTCAGGTCAAGAATAGAGGCCTGAAACGAATGCAAGAGATGAAAAGGTGACGTTTTTTAGACAATTAAAGAATAATTAATGCGGTGGGAATAATGGATAAAAAAACGCCAGCATCCCCCTCATGACGCTGGCTTGATCGGATGGTTATTTGATTCATCCCGGTTGTTGTTTTATTCCCTGATGCGGTTATTCTGCGGTGACATCGGTTTCTGTGAACGTTGGCCTAGCCTGCTTTCTTATTATCGCTCTCCCCCCTGATGTCTGGTTTCGACTTTACTCCTCTGCGCAAAGAGAATATTGATAAGTATCAACACAAGCTAGGTGTTTACACCTACTTTACCTGCGACAATCACATGATCGAATTTCACTGCTGTTTTTCAGCATTTTCCAACACGTTTACTTCAGTATTTGCTCGATCGAGCAAATCTGCTGCCATTTGCTTTTTCACTTTGACACCCAGTTCAACAAATTGTTGAGCCTGGCGTACAGCATTGCCTCGGCCTGAAGCGAACTTGTTCATAGCGCCATCATACGACTTACGCACAGTCTCAAGCTGCAGCCCCAGCTTTTGCATATCTTCGGTAAACCCACGCAGTTTGTCGTATAGAGAAGCGGCCTTATCTGCAATCAACTGAGCATTGCGGTTCTGGTGTTCATAACGCCAGATATTCTCAATCGTGCGCAGGGTAACAAGAAGATTGGTAGGGCTGACCAGCATTATGTTGTTATCAAGTGCTTCCTGGAACAGTTTGGGCTGATGCTCAATGGCTGCATAAAATGCCGCTTCCACCGGAATAAACATCAGTACATAATCCAGCGTGCGCAAACCCTCAAGGTTCTCATAACTCTTATCACTTAATCCCCGAATATGCTGGCGCAGACACTGCACATGGACAGCCATGGCTCGTTCACGGTCAGCGTCATTATCTGCCTCAACGGAACGACTGTAATCGATAAGGGACACCTTGGAATCAATAATAACATCCTTGCCATCGGGCAGATGCACAATGACATCAGGCTGCTGGCGTTCCCCGCTCTCATTACGCAGGGAAACCTGCCTGATATATTCATGCCCTTCACGCAAACCGGATTCCTGAAGCACTCTGTCCAGAACCAGCTCTCCCCAGTTGCCCTGGGTTTTCTTCTCACCTTTTAACGCCCTGGTCAGATTCAACGCTTCCTGACTCATGCGCTGGTTGAGCTCTTTGAGGCCGGATATTTCATCTTTCAATGAACGACGCTGCTGGGCTTCATTGTCATAGGCCTGGGAAACCTGCTGGCGGAAATCAGACAACTGCTGTTTGAATGGGCTCAGCATACTGGCAACAGCTTCTTTATTCTGTTCAGAAAAACGGCTGGCCTTTTGTTCAAAGATTTTATTGGCGAGATTTTCAAACTGTTGGCCCAGCCGCTGCTCAGACTGTTCGAGCAGCTTCAGTTTGTCGGCCGCAGCTTCCAGCTCTTTCTTTGCTGCGACCAGAGCAACCGTGCGCTCTTCCAGGGTTTTCTCGCGAACACTGAGCTTACCTTCCAGCTCGCCAAGCTGCTTTTTCAGCTGACTGCTGGTATCCGATAAAACACTCACCTGCTGTTCTGCCACAACAAGCTGTTGAATGCGGTTCTGCCCCCGATCCCGTTCTTCTGCCTGAATCCGGTTCCGGGTGAATATTGATGCGAGTCGCCACGAGATGCCCGAGGCAAACAAAATACAGAGAACGCTGATAGAGAAGAAGATTAAAGATGCAGTAGTCATCAGATGACAATCCTTGCCAAACAGCCATAAGCGGGAAATGCCCACACCGAAAAAAGAAAATACGAAGGGCATTTTCATTATAAACAGCCAGAGCCAGGAATCTTATAAACAAGATTCCTGAAACCAAGACATCCTAACTGATCTTTACGTTTCAAAAGAGTGGGCAGGAGCTTACTGAGGAGATATTTTCCAGACACACATGGGAGATGAGAATTTTACTTCCTCATTTATAGGCGCAACCACTGTTAACGCCTTGGGCGCATGTTCCCTGGCTTGTGAAAGAACCTTGATGGTCAGGGGTTCCGGCTCTGTTGACGGGATAACATCTTCGCCTTGCTGAGTTCCCCACTTTGCTGCAAGGTTCAAAGGATTATCAGACGGCGCATAGGTATTCCAGAAATAATCCGCTGCAGAGCGGGTGCCTATGGCAAGCCCTTCCTCCAGAATACGGAAAAACAAAGTGCTGGCCCAGGCTGGCAGCATGCTGTTATGAGCTTTACTGGAGAGCAGATCCTGATAGCCTGAATTTGTATAGCGTGAAAGCAGCAGCGGTGCTACACCGCAGCTGACTCCGGTACGAAGATGCTGATACCCGGCAAAGCCCATCACCTTGGAACTCATATCAGAGACTGCCAGATAGTCACAGGAGCCATCTTCCGTTCTGGCCACCTCAAACAGGGAATTGGCAACCGACTCGGCCACGCTGACAGCCGAAGAACGCCATCCATCTCGAAGACTTTCCTGACATACCAGACTGTCGGCAACGTACTGCAAAGAACTGGGTGTTAACAGCGAAGAGGCAACCGGCATTTGCGGACGTCCCTCCCAGTTCCGAACAGCTTCTTCTAAAAGAACCTTTGCAGGCCGAGGAACTGCTCTGTAGAACCAGCGACCATCATTCTCCTGCAGGGCAATCTGCAGGTTTTGTTCATCTAGCCAGACCTTCATACGCAGAGCCTTACGTGCGCGCAATCTGTCAACCAGCGCCTGAAGTGCCTTTTCTGTTGGAGAGTATTCCCCCTGCTCTCTCTTATCAGGAGGTTCAACCGGCATTAGGGTAACTTCCAGCTGGACCGGCTTTTCATCGTCCAGAGGATAGAGCCAGTGAATCAGAACCTGCTCATCAATCTGACGGGAGGACAGGTAGACCGGCATATGACCCACTCTGTTCGTTCTGAAATTCCAGCTTTCAACAATGGTATTGAGATAATAATCCCAGTAATAAGCCACCATGCGATATTGCCAAAGGTATTTGGCAGCTATTGCCAGATGAGCCTGGGGAATGGCAGAAGCCATACTCAACACAAAAGTTGAAACAACCACGCCCCGGATGGCACCAATCGTTCCATTACTCAGAATATTCGCCACTGCTGCTGCCGGCTGCACATTGGCCGCATAGATATAGCCGTTACCGGTACGAATATAAGTTCCGGAGGCGTTCACTATGTGACCAGGTTTTTCATCCTGAGCATTAGCCAACGGACACGAGCAGACAATTGCCACAAGCAAAAGTGCTGAAAGAAGAACTTTCCCTTTTAGAAACAGGATTTTAATTTGGTGGGTATTGCAAAGCATACCGGCTTGGACAGCATGGACTACACCCGGTTCCGTTCAGAAAAAGGAAAATGTTTAAAGTAACTGATTGTTACAAAAGAAAGAAAAACAGAAATTGATAATCAGAATGCAAAAAGCCCCGATCTTTCGATCAGGGCTTTTTAATTTGGAGCGGGAAACGAGACTCGAACTCGCGACCCCAACCTTGGCAAGGTTGTGCTCTACCAACTGAGCTATTCCCGCAACAAAACAGAGCTTATTAAGCTTAAAAATGGCATCCCGTAGGGGACTCGAACCCCTGTTACTGCCGTGAAAGGGCAGTGTCCTAGGCCACTAGACGAACGGGACGCAATGATTTTCTTCAAAAGACTTTCGAAGAAAATTTGGTGGAGCCTAGCGGGATCGAACCGCTGACCTCAACACTGCCAGTGTTGCGCTCTCCCAGCTGAGCTAAGGCCCCACATCAACCAGCAACTGAACAAGCAGAGCAGTGCCGGAATGCGTGGCGAATATTATGGATATGACGTTTCAGTGTCAAGAGCCCAGGTTACATTTTCTTAAAGAATCTTCTCCTCTCTGCTCCTATATAAATGAAGCAAGGAAAATAAGGGCCAGGCTTCGCTATAAACCAAAAAAATCTTTAAAGAACATAGACTTCCAAAACTCTCTGGGGTATAAATTACACCGTCTTCTGCAGGCCACTAGCTCAATTGGTAGAGCACCGGTCTCCAAAACCGGGGGTTGGGAGTTCGATTCTCTCGTGGCCTGCCACTTTCTCTTCAGAAACGTATCTGTTAATCCACCAGCTCCATTAAACCAACCGCTCTGGTGCGGACTTTTCGCGATTAACAGGGAAGTATCACTTTGAATATTTCTCCCCTTTTTTAGCAATATCGCCACTACTGCCGACTCTATGCTCTAAAAACAGGGAAATAACTATAAAACCTTTCCCCTCTTTTCTGTTTTAAATCCAGTCAGTTACAGAAGCGATAAACGACAGTAAATTCCGGTTCGTTTTTTACTTGTGGAACAGGTTAGAAGACCTGCAGAGATCCCTTCTCACTCATCCTGGAGTAGTACTTTTTCCAGGAGTTCATCATCAATCCAGGTGTCAACTTCCAACCATAGGGGCAAGTGATCACTCAGCTGATTTTTGAATTTTCCCAGAGAGAGATCAGGGTACAGTTCTTTATGTGACTCCTTATAAAAGCGAATCACTCCCCCCTTTCCAGTGAACCTCTCATAACGTGTCGGGCTATGAAGGATTTGATCATAGGTCGCCTTTTCAGTGAGATTTGTTCCCTGAACACTGAGAAGTGCTGGTGGAATTTGCAGGCTACCACTGGTAATGGCCTTGTAAGCGCTACTTCTTCGGCTGGGAATATTGAAATCACCCAGAACAATAAAATCACGGTCAACCAGAAACTCTGAAGACCTGCGCTCTTCAACCCAATCCGCTAACTGCTTTAGTGCCTTTGCTCTGGCTCTAACTCCCCCACTCCAGCGAATATGGGCTGTAAGCATAACAAAATCGAAATTCCCGGCACGAAACGAAGCCATATAAGGTGAGCGCCACCAATCCGGTGAAACCTGCTGGTACTCTCCATCTATCCCCTTAACTCGCATGGGATCTGCTTCTGCAGCCAGTCCCGTAAATTCAACAGCTCGCTTGTCATAGAGATATGCTATACGCTCCTGAAAACCGGCAGCGTCATTCCGGTAGTCTGAAAAAACAACTTTGTAGTAGGGGCCGAGCAGTTTTCTAACTCGCTCCAGATCTTCAAGATTATCTCTCAGCTCCGTAATAGCCAGAACATCGAATTGCCCCATAATTTCAGCAATGAGATGTATCGCATCATCTCTGCGAGGAGATTTTCCAAACTCACGAATATTCCAGGTACCAATAATCAGGTTTTCATCAAGCTTGCTTGGAGGAATTCCTGCTTCTTTTATTCGTTGTCGCAAATATTGCAGTTTTCGAGCAGTTGGAAGTGATAACGATCCATGGTGCATGGTAATCCCCTTTACCTATCCAGAAACGTCACCTCAAGGGTCTCACCATTACCATTTCACGTCAAAAAAGCAGAGGGAGAGCTGCAGAAAAGAACTCTCATCTATGACCTCACCGCATGCCACCCACTGAAATCCTCGTGTGATGGATTTACAGAGTCCACACCCGACTTTTCAGGTAACAACCATTCGCCACAGTAGGGGCAAAACGCTACTTCAACAGTTGTGCTCCAAATAGTGTCACCGACCATATCCAGATAATGGTTATTTTCCAGATCTTCCTCCGTGGCTTCTCGATAAATCACAAGCCACCAACAATGTTTACCATCTTCATATTCCTCCTGTTCGATATAGACACCATCAGGAGGCATAAACTTGCATGTATGAAGGGCCAAGCATTCTTCTTCAATTGTCATGAGCTTAAGTGAGCAAATTAGAAAAGCAGTCAGTAGGCCAGAAGGTGTCAGCCCAGTATCCGGCTTTGAGGTTGTCCGCCACCAAGGCCACTGGTATGGGGTTGCGAATCTGGATCACCCTGAACACTCAAGCAGAGCTTTAAAATGTGACCGCTGCTTATGCCATTCCAACGGGAAAGGCTTCATAATCTGTTGGAGTGTCAGGGGCCACCGCCCCTGCCCGTGCAAAATATCTTTTTGGATATCCGGGACCAAAGAGGTCAATCTCATAACCTTTGACAACTGACTTTTATCAACTTTCTCCTGCTTGGAAAGTGCAAGTATGCTGGTGGCTTCCCCATTAAGCAGCCGTCGCTGACAGCGATGCGCATGCACCAAAGCATCCTTCACAGATGGCTCCGCCTTGTCACGATAGAGACAGCCGGGCACAGAAAGCGTCTTACGCCCCTTGAGCCTGTGCCACCGAACAGGTATTCGCACTTCAAGTATGTCTTTTTCTTCTACGTGATGCAGTCGGATGCCTTCCTTAATCTCCACACTCATAACCAACCCTCCGCTGTTTCTGGCCGATGAATATCCGCCAGCACCGAATGTAAACCGTTGAGCCGATACTGTATGGTGATGTCCTCCATACTGACATTTACCCGCTCTACCAATAACTCAAACAGGCGTTTACGCTCATTCGGGAAAAGATGCTCCCAAACTTCTCCCATGTTATTTAACAACTGGCATAGCTCCTCTCGAGATGGCATAGCATCTGGAACATGCATTCGCAGCAAGCGTTCAACTTCCACCACATATTCAGGAGCTTTGAGCAAATTACCCATGCCACTCAACACGATCTCTTCAATGCGTCCAGCCGCTATAGGCGGCACGGGCGCATTTTTATACCCATGACGCTGTGCTGTACTACTGACCAGATAGCGATAACAACGCCCTCGTCGGCGGGTGGATGAAGGCACCAGAGCAGCACCATCCGGACCAAAAATACGACCAGCCAGAGGGCTTCCTGATGTCTGGGCACGCGTATCCCGACTCTTCTCAAGACTTGAGCGCTGCCAGATGGCACTGACCTGATCCCAGAGCTCCTGAGAAATTAAAGGGTCATGCTCACCCGGATACCACTGCCCTTTGTGAGGAACTTCTCCGAGATAGACACGATTGCGCAAGGCATAGCGAATAACCTTGATTGAAAAGGGGTTCCCTCCAAATTGGTCTCCCGCCCGAGTAGTACGACTCGGAGTTCGATAGCCCTTTTCCGCCAATATCCGGCAAGTGGCTGTGAGAGAATGATTTTTCAGGTAGAGCTCAAAGATCTCTCTTATGATCGGAGCATAGTGTGGATCAGGATAAAGTTTACGGTCACTGACATAATATCCGGTCGGGACATGACCTCCCATAAACTTGCCTTTTTTCTTGGACAGAGAAAACTTATCTCGTATTCTCTCGCCAATGACTTCCCGCTCAAATTGGGCAAAGGTCAAAAGGATATTGAGCGTCAGCCGCCCCATACTATCTCGCGTATTAAAGTGCTGGGTCACTGATACAAACGACACGCCTTTTCGATCAAGAACTTCGACCAGCTGCGCAAAATCAGTTAGACTCCTCGTGAGCCTATCGACCTTGTAAACCACAATAACATCAATCTTTCCTGCCTCGATATCCACCAGCAAACGTTTCAAACCTGGCCTCTCAGTATTGCCACCAGAGAAACCACCATCATCGTAAGCCTCGGGCACAAGAATCCAGCCTTCTCCCTTATGTGCATGAATATAGGACTCGCCTGATTCTCGCTGAGCATCAAGGGAGTTAAATTCCTGATCCAGCCCTTCCTCGGTGGACTTTCTGGTATAGACAGCACATCGTACAGGCCCCTTGGCATCAAAGCCCTTTCCCATAAAACTGTTATCGTTTCTTTTCATAACCTGCCCCTTCCAGTCCAAAGAAACGTGGTCCGGAAATTGCCGACTTACCCGTTATCTCCTTGGCGACCGCAGACAAACTTCGGTATAACCGCCCCTCCCACTCGAAACCATTTTCCTGCACGACGACACAGTATCTCTCCCCCCGCCAGAGTCGCTCAAAACGCACACCGACCTTGGGTTTAAGGATATTCCCCGGTACACGCCCTCTTCTTTGAAATATGGCCAGATCTTTTTTCAGGCGACTTCTGGTTTCCGCATCCAGCCCTCCATGCTTGATTTCCTGCATACGCCAGGCCAATAGTCTAATCAGGTGGGGCCGGGCAATTTTGGGAGGCTCCTTGTTGTAAAGATCCCGCCAGAGTTTATGGAGCTGTGGGTTTGTTAAGCGGGGCAAGCCCGCCAGTGTGCGAATCATTGAGCCAGAGGCTGAGGTATTGTCTTTCTCAGGCACAAACACTCTCCTTATCCGTTGTTTTGGGGAGTGTTATGAAGGCTCGATTTCCCTGAGAAAGCCAGTCTGTATTGGTGGTTGCAGTGTCATTTATAAGAGGTTTGCAGTACCAGATTTTATTGTGAGCAATTCCAGCTGCATCGGTTGTGAGGCTAACAGTGATACGACAGGAGATATCAAAAAAACGCAGCCAGCTTTTCCCAGAATTCAGCATACATTCCTCTATAGCCTGAAGCTTATTCTGTGCTTTCCCCGTGAGGTACAAATCCCTGTTGCTGTGTAATGTGTGCTGGCTCGTGATTGTTTGTCCTTTCCATGGCCATAATCCTTTATCAATCCGCCAGGTCAAGATCAATCGTTCTACTGAAGATGTCTGATACCTCCACCTCACGACCTTCTCAATATGAGCAATGTAGTGTCCTCTGGGTACCATTTTCACACTCCCTGTGAATCACAAAATAAACTTTTGGTTTATTTATAGAAAACAAGAAGACAGGAAATGTCAACCTATTGTTTATTTTTTTGTTCAGAAAAAAGCATTATGAAATCGACCCCGCATATGGACATCCTGAACGACACCACAAACCAATACCTCTTCGGTGCATTCAATCATTTGGTATTGAGTATTCAGAGGCTTCAGCCAAACGCAGTGACCATCCTTGACATACTGCCTGAAGATTCCTTGTTTGGAATCTCCAACCAGAGCAACGACAAAATCGCCAGAACGCGGAGTCATATTGGGAGTAACAATCAAAGTCCAGCCTGGCAGGAAAGTAACCAGGCCTGGTTTTGAGCTGATCATGGATTCACCCTCAACAGCTGTAGCAAAGGCTTTCACTGAAGGGTCAACCTGGTTTATCGCATAATAGTAGGGAGCATTCCCGGTAAACTGAGGGTGGTAATCTGCAGCCACAAAATCACCGAGCTGATCCATGCCAACAGCAGGCAAAGCCAGTGTGGGGTGCCTACCAATGTCGTGAGATAAAAGGGATGACGAGGTCTTTTCCAGAAGCTCATCCTGCTGCCCTAACAACCAGGACAAAGACACTCCCGTAACACTGGCCAGAGCAATCAAATTCTCCTTACTGATTTTTCCAGATTTAAGCCAGCGGGTAACAGCCTGGGCCGACACTTCAACCTCATCAGCAATTGCCCGCTGGGACAAGCCGGATGATTTGACAGCTTCAACCAGACGATCTCTAAGCTCCTGCATACATTTCACTCCCTGAATAACTAATTTTTTCAAACTATTGTCAAAACAATAAACCTTAGGTTTACTAAAAACAATCAAACATTAATTATTTTCATAAAGGATTTGTTGACATGGATGCTCTGGAACAAGCCTGCCTATTGGCTGGTGGACCTGCACGACTGGCACGTGTTCTCAAAGTTTCACCACAAGCCATCAATAACTGGAAACGTCGCGGCCGAATTCCTGCCGATCAGATTATCGCCATTGAAGAGGTTACCAATGGCCGAGTAACTGCCCATGAGATTCTGCACAGTAATCAAAACAGTAATAAGTCCAGCCGAAGCGCACCTTAATAATGAGTGAAGATCCCAGCGCCCAAACAGGCGACAGCCCAATGAACAGCGAAGCTGCGACATCCAGTTCATGGCAGGACTTCAACGATGCAGCTCCACAGACTGCTACCATGCAAAAACGCCAATCCCGTGATGTCATTAACCGGGACCTACTGAGCCGATTAGTGCCCCTGCTCTCCACTCTCTTTCCTGAAGGGTGCATCAGGAGTGGGCATTTTCAGGTTGGAAGTTTGAACGGCGAACGGGGCCAAAGTCTCAAAATCACTTTGGATGGTGAACATGCAGGCTGCTGGAATGATTTTTCGACCAATGACAGTGGAGACCTTTTTCAGTTAATTGCCCACAGCCAGAATATGAACCTCCCGGAAGATTTTCCCGAAGTGCTTAGGTGGTGTGAGCACTGGCTGGGGGAAGCAACCCAACCGCAACAAGTACAGAACACAAAGAGATCTGCTCCCATAGATGAACTGGGAGCACCTTCACAAACATGGCGATACGCTGATGGCGAGGACAAACTGTTAGCTTGCCTGTACCGATATGACACACCACACGGAAAAGAGTTTCGGCCTTGGGATGTAAAAACGCGTAAAACCAGAATGCCCTCCCCTCGTCCATTGTTTCAACAACCTGAGATTAAACACGCTGATCATGTATTGCTGGTGGAAGGAGAAAAGTGCGCAGAAGCTTTGCAACAGTCTGGCATACCCACAACCACCGCAATGGGTGGTGCCCAGGCACCTGTTGAGAAAACAGACTGGTCTCCTCTGACCGGTAAAATGGTCACTCTGTGGCCCGACAATGATGATCCCGGCAAGACCTATGCGGAACGCGCTGCCCAAGCCATTGTGAAGGCCGGGGCCAAAGCTGCGCGCATCCTGGTACTTCCCGACGATCTCCCCACCAAGTGGGATGCTGCCGATGCCATTGCTGAAGGTCTGGATATTCCAGCCTGGCTGAAGCAACAAAAGTACACAGTCATAGAAGCGAGTCCGATTACGCCGGGGTTTCCCTTCCTCTCGATCGGAGAGCTACTCAGCAACGTGCGCCCGGTGGACTGGCTGGTCAAAGGTTTTCTGGAAACCAACAGCCTTTCCATGCTCTTTGGAGAACCCGGGACGGGCAAATCCTTTCTGACTATTGATATTGCCTGTTGCATGGGCACGCGATTAGGTGTTCTGGGCCGGTCTTTTATCTGGCCGGAGAAGGCCACAATGGTCTGGCTCGTCGCTTTAAAGCCTGGGAGATTGCCAACAACACGCAACTTGGCACATCGCCCATATATATCAGTGCCCACTCAGCCCGCCTGATGGAAACCACACAGGCCATACAAATTTGCCAAAGCATTGAAGCGCAGGTGGGGGATGGCCCAAAACCAGTGCTGCTGGTCATCGATACCCTGGCCCGCAACTTTGGCCCCGGCGATGAAAACAACACGCAGGATATGAACCGGTTTATTGCCCACCTTGATCAGCACTTTCGCAAGCTGTGGAGCTGCTGTGTTCATGTTGTGCACCATACCGGCGTTTCCACCCAGAACCGGGCTAGAGGCAACTCTGCCTTAAAAGGGGCACTGGATGCTGAGTACGCCCTGAAGCGCACCGATGATGTTCTGACTCTGACCACCCACAAAATGAAAGATACCCAGGAGCCAGCTCCGCAATCGTTTGAACTGATAACCATCCAGCTGCCCGACATCAATGAGGACGGCGAACACGAAAGTAGCTGCGTTTTGAAACCAGTGGCAGCAAAACTGGAGACGGACTCTGGCAAGCGCATCGGCAAAACCCAACGCGGTTGCCTGGAAGAGCTGGAACAGCTTTACGACCAACACCAGGCAAAACTCTCTGACGCAGAATATTCCCCCGAGGGTGCCCGGGTGCGCATTGATGACTGGCGTAATGCGTGTGTAGGAAAAGACAAGCCGCTCAAAACCCGTAACAACTTCACTCGTATTAAAGAGGCGCTGGTGGAGCATGGCCAAATTCAGCTCCAGCCACCCTATGTTTACCTGAAGACACAGGACAACGAGATATGAGAGCGTCATCATTCATCATTATTATTTGTGGTACCTGTCATGTGGCTTTACCGTCACATGGGTCCCAAAAAACCGGCCAGTGTCATCACCCGTCATTATTATCGTCTTCAAAACGTCATCATTCGTCATCACAAGCCTTACTGAAGCGTCATCACTCACCCCCTTTCCCTTAAAGGAAAGGGTGAGTGATGACGCGAAGACTGATGACAAACCATGAACGCTCTCAATCAGAGCTAACAAACTGATCAGTGCATCCCAGGGAGGGATTATGATGAACGTAAATCAGGAAAATAAAGTCATTAGAGCCAGCCTTGAGTCTGTGATGGCAGACTACCCAACACTCACGGATACCGGCTTTCTCACCAAATACAACTCGGACAGCCGAACCTGGGAAGAGTATCACCACAAGCTTGCCGAGAGGCGCGAAGCACTTTGCCAAGCCATCGAGAGCTACAGGGAGACAATGATATGGTTAAGATGCATTGAACCGTTACCGTCAATCAATGAAGAAGCACACAGTTATCGCATGAAGCATCATGCTGAGCACAGCATCCAGAGGTATGTCAGTAACGGTACCTTCATCGCAGCTGCCCTCACCTGTGGCTTTCAGATGAAGCGTTGCCCGGACAGCAGCCCCAATGTCTGGTTCAACATGTCATCCGCCTCTCTGGGGCAGACTGCCGTGTATTAGCTCAAAGCCTATTCCCCCGGCACATGGCCGCGCTGCGCCGGGGGCCCCTGGCACACTTGTGGTTTGCGGGGGTGCAGACGCGCGAAATAACACTAGTGACAGAGCAAAAATCGGGGTTGACTCTGGTTGACACTTTAGGTGCCAAAAATTCAAGAAAGCCTGTAACGACAACGGTTACAGCCGGATTAGAAAAGTCAACCAGCGCGTCAACCTGGTTGACTTTTGCTAAAATCTCTAAGTGATTGGCTTCTATAAAACCCAACAAGAAACTTGCTCAGAATTCTGCCAAAAACAAATAACTGTCGTCTGAAATTGGTCTTCGACCAGCAGTGGCGCAATTATCGGGGAATTGCGCCACATGAATATCAGCCTTACAAATGACTACACTGTTCGCCACCACAGCCATAGTCTGGAACAGCTTCTCGATACATTTCGAGAAACCACCAGGCCACTAACACTGAAAAAAATTCAGGCTCTCTATCCTGATCTGCCAAAACGGACTCTGCAACGCTGGCTCCACCGACTTGTAAAACTGGGTCTTATTGTGCGCCAAGGAAACACCAAGGGAAGCCGTTATATACTGGTGGAGGATCCATCTAATACTGGAGTATTCATCACATCAACTACCTCATTCTCTATTCATAACCGAGTCATGAGACTTGTGATCAGTCACCCCGAACGGCCTATAGAGAAAAGCATTGATGCCCTTCTTTCACCGAGAGTAAAGTCAATTTATCGAAAAAACATTAAGAAGTTGATTGAAGAGGATATTGCCACCCTCTCGCCCGAAAAACTGAAGAAATATTACCGCTTAAATGACAAGGAACTGGAATACTGGGAGAGCTACCAGAATAAAGCCGAAGTATAGAAGCTCCAGTTATCCTGAAGCCAATTGGAGCCATCGAGATGAATTTTTGCTCAACCCAAGGTTTTTAAATACCAGCCTGACCGAGATATCTCAAAGCAGAAAACCCGCATAACTTCTTGCTGCTTGGCAAAACTCAACAGTTTTTGATTCGTAGAAACAAAACGAGGCTGATGCTCATGCCATGGCCCACCATAGTCTCGATGCATAGCAACAACACCGCGACCCTCCAGCCAATCCAGATTTCCCTTTTGCAAAAGCGCCAATGCATCAAAAAATCGTGGGTACCAAGCATTCAGCTTTCCTAATGTAGCTTGGGTTGAGCGGTTAAGGCGGGATAGCATCCAGTGGCCATTGGTTAGCTTGATAGCCAGTAGGCAGTAAACTCCCCCTCTCTGACATTAATTCTACAAGGCAAATTATGAAGCCTCTACTTCAGAAATAATCCTGTAAACCCGTCCCACCCCCTCCAGTTTCGTAGATTCGACAACTAAGCCCAGTCGTTTTTTCAACACACCAGACAGTGTGCCTCGAATGGTGTGTTGCTGCCAGCCCGTCTGCTCTGCAACCTGTAAAATGGTGGCCCCTTCAGGGCGAGACAGTAGTTGAATCACTTGATGGAGCTTACTACCAGAACGT
>NZ_JAMFLX010000002.1 GCF_023502345.1 Parendozoicomonas callyspongiae | reverse complement strand
AGACTACTAATGACTCTTTAACCACACAAACATATCTTAGTTCCAAACGCCCAGTCCTGAGTCGCACTGACTTGACCCAGAAGCTTCAAGCCAGAAACATCCAAGAAATTTCAGTAGATGATCGCGTAAATCCATTAGATGAAGCTTATACCACTCACTATCAGTCGATGGTTGGTACCGACGGATATGTTCCCCCTAATATAGTTGTAAGTTGTCATAGGGCAGATTCACTTAAAGGCCACTGTGGATGGGGTGATCTTGCTTTTGGCAGAAAAATGAGTGAGGCAATGTTGCGGCGGTTTCCTGATACAACAGTAACTCTGATAGGTGGTGCCAAGATAGAGCCACAGCAGCGTCGAATTGCTGAAGAAATTCTGAATGTTCAAGGCGTAAAATCCGTTTTTATTGACGAAAAAGAACCTCACCACGATATGAAGGGGGGCGAAGCTAAGCATGCTGTTGAACAAGCAGATGTCGTTATTGTCGGGCCATCTGAGGTGGTTGAAGAGATAGCTGATGTACTTAGTGAAAACACTGTTCATATAACAGAGTATGCAAGCAATACATGCCTGAATAACCCTCGTAGCGAAAAGCCTGTAACAACGGGGATTTTTGGTGCTGGTGTATTTGTCGAACAAAATCCGCTTATCACCCGTACCCCAAAAAGCGCCATTTTAGAAAAATTTGTGGGCAACCATATTGAACATTGTGGTTTTGAGCGTCCTTCAAATGGATTGTATTTTACCTATAACTCTCATGACCCTATTGGGACAGCACTTTCTCTTGCGCAAATTCATGAAGATACACTTGGCAATATTAAACTTGTGTGTCGATTGGGGCGAGAAGATAGAGGGAAAGGTCTGCTGGAGAGTGGAAACGATGAGGCTTTTCTAAAAAACCTTGGTAAAAAGGGAATAGAAAAAGTTGTAATTGTGCATAAGGGTGAAGAAAAAGTTCATAGCACTGGAGCTGTTTCCTCAGAGGGAAAGACACTATTCCTTATAGATCCGTTTCCTTTAGCTGGTGAAGATATCCACCTTCTGGTTGATGGGAGTGGTCCTATTATCGGTACTACAGGAGATATCAGTTTTTCTGAAGTTATCGCATGCGGAAAGTTACCAATTCCCCACGAGACGCAAAAATATGAATTGAAAAGAGACTTAATGTCATTATCAGTAGCAATTCTTGGAGCAGATCATCCTTTAATTAGGTATCTAGCTTTAACTTCGAGTATGCATTCATTATCACCTTATATTCTCAGAAGAGTGTATAGCACTAAACCAGATTGTGACATGGCCAAAGGCTCCAAAAAGATTGCTGCATTACTCAAAAATGAGGATGAGCGTTTACAGATCCAGGAGGGAATAGAAGTTGTGTTAAGTGTTTTGCGTACCCATTACAATTTGGAAAAATACCTCCACACTCAGGTATGCAAAACCTTACTTCATCGACAGTTCCCAGAGCTGACGGACTTCCACAAACAACTCGTGGAAAACCAATGCTTAACTCAGCAGGAAAAAAAAGCGCAACTTGCTGAGTTTATGCAATTAGTTCGGAGTTCAAGACGAATGGATGAACAACTAAAATGAAGGCGCATTCAGCCATGTAAGCATTTCGTATGGAAAACGGGAATTTTCTATTTTTGGCCCTTTAAAACAATGGGTTAACCGCGATGTGGGTCTGAAAAGGGTAAGTATTCGGTGAACCCATGTCATATCCCCAGTTTTCAAGGGCTGTAGCAACATAGTTACTTCGTACCAAAAAAAAGAACTCCTCTGGTACCAAGGGATTGCGAGCTCAGCAAATGGGTTCACCGAATGTTTACATTTGATGGCCATACCTCCGATTCTTATCTAAAAGCGGTCTCAAAATTTCTGCATAGCGGCTATTCAGCAAGAACTACCGGATTGCCGTTTACGGGGTGGGGCAGAATGCAGACATCTATATCCAGTAACTGCTTCAGCAACTCTTTGGTTAATACTTTCTCGGGTTTACCATGAGCCTGCAGTCTGCCTTTCGATAAAAGAACCAGACGATCGGCGTACTGGCTGGCCAGGTTCAGATCGTGAAGAATCACCACGACTGCTACCCGGTGCCTGGCAAACTCTCGGGCAATGCGCAGGGTCTGATGCTGGTGGGCCGGATCAAGGGCTGATGTCGGTTCATCCAGAAGCAGAAGACGTGCGCCCTGCTCCGGCTCTGTCCAGATCTGAACCAGAACCCTGGCCAGATGAACCCGTTGCTTCTCACCTCCCGACAAGGTTGTATAGTTGCGGTCCTGAAGATGCCAGGCATCAACCTTTTCCAGGGCTTCCTTCACATACTGGTCATTCTGTTCACTGCTTGTGCTACAGGGGGAACGACCCAGCAGAACAACTTCCTGCACGGTAAAAGGAAAATTCAGGGAAGAAGACTGAGGCAGAATACCAACGACCTGGGCACGTTGTTCAGGAGCCCAGTACTGTACCGGGGTGCCGTGAAGAAGAACGTTGCCACTATCAGGTTTCAGTTCGTCGGTGATAACCCTGAACAGGGTGGTTTTACCCGCACCATTAGGGCCGAGTATCGCCACAACTTCTCCGGGTTCAGCCAAGAAAGAGACATCCTCCAGAAGCTGATGGTTTCCAAGGCGAACAGAAACATTTTTGACGTCAAGTCCGTCCATGATTACCCGATCCTGTTTCTCTGCTGCCACAGCAGCGACATAAAGAAAGGCGCACCCAAAAGCGCAGTGACAATACCAATAGGCAGTTCAGCAGGCGTAACGATAACCCGGGCGATAACATCAGCCAGTGTCAGCAAGGAACCACCCAGCAGGGCTGAAGCAGTCAGCAGATAGCGGTGATCCGGACCTATCGTCATACGGACAAGGTGCGGAACAACCAGCCCGACAAAACCGATCATTCCGGATACAGAGACAGCAATTCCCACACCAAGTGCGGTCAGAATAATCAGGCGTACTTTCAGATTCTGAATATTAAAACCCAGATGTCTCGCTTCCGATTCCCCCAACAGCAGTGCATTCAGACCTTTTGCCTGGGCTATAAGAAAAAGCTGTATACCCAGCATAATGGGAATTATCACCAGCAGCTGTTTCCAGGTTGCACCTCCCAGACTGCCCATCTGCCAGAAGGTCAGATTGCGCAACATGGTATCGTCAGAGATATAAGTCAGAATGCCCATACCCGCCCCACTCAGGGCACCAATGGCAATACCGGCCAGCAACATGGTGGCAACCGACGACCCATGACTGGTTGTTCCGATCTTGTAAACCAGCAGCGTGGCACCAAAACCGCCTAGAAATGCCAAAAATGGCACGGTATAAATCTGCAGAGTTAACACAAAGGCAACCGGAAGCATTCCCACCAGGATAATGCCAACCCCGGCTCCCAGAGCTGCACCGCTGGATACACCAATAATGCTTGGATCGGCCAGTGGGTTTCTGAATAACCCCTGCATGGCACCACCACAGACGGCAAGTGTACTGCCTACCAGTATTCCCAAAAGAGTTCTTGGCAATCGGATAACTTCAATCACCATCTGGCTTTGTGACCCGGCACCTTCATCAGAAGCGAACCCGAGCCACTTCTGCAGCAGCTGAAGAAAATCAGCCAGCGACACCGGAACGGCGCCGATGGAAATGGATAAAACAATAGTTGCTGGCAAAATCATTGCCAGTGCAGCCATAAATAAACGTGCTCTGCTTTCCCTGGTCATCACGGCTTCGCTGTCGGTTCCATTATATACATCTGTTTTGCCAGTTTAAGAGCCACCTCGCCAATACGGGGGCCAAGACCAGCCTGAATAACGCTGCCATCAATAATAAACATCTGCCTGTTTCTTCCTGCCGATGTTGCTTTCAATCCAGACATCAGTTTCAGCACGGCATCCAGATCCTTCTCTTTGCGGACAGTGTCGACTGGCTGACAACAATTACATCCGAAGCCATTAAAAGCAGAGGCTCACTGGAAACAGGCTTGTATCCGTCAAAATTTCTGGCAGCCGGATTACTGGCACTAGCCATTTCAATCAGATTGTTAACCGTGGTTTTGTTTCCTGCCAGCAACGGTATACCGGAATGTACCATCATTCACCTTTTCGACGGGGCTGGCAGTGACCAGAAAATGTCCCGTAAAAAGATGAAGAGGCAAAAGCTGATAGAATACATTGCAACACTGGAGTCTTGCACTATACGCTCGCACACACGGAAATGTCGCTGTAGTTGCACTGGCAAATAAGTTAGCACGTATTGCTTGGGCTTTTCTGACAAAACAGACCACTACAGAGCAGTTTGAGATTAGCTCAAGCAAGTATTTGAAATAGCTCCGACAATTAATTGCGAAGAGAATGTATTTGATCAGCCTGAAATCTGGTACTGCCTAATGACTTAACAGAGAACCGTAGTTACCTGTTAGCCATGTATCACTGGAAGTTTTCTATGATTTTTGGGTTGATACACTCACGCAGAAATTGATTCATGGGAGCCATATTGCCGGAGCTGTAGAATTCAAGCATGAACTGGTTGAATTCTTTCTGTCTTTTGGCTGGAACATTAATAATGGGGTAACCGGCTTCAAGAAGAATTCCATTCATCATGAACCTGCCCATGCGTTTATTCACATCCCAAAAGAGCTGTGCCCTTGCCATTCTCAGAAAGGCGGTAACTGCCCGATCATAGATGTCATTGCATGAACTCACTTCCTTTTCAATGTCAGCCCAGATTTGATCCAGTTCTTTAGGAGAAGGTGGTTCATAACTTGAACCACTGATAGTTACGTTACCAGTACGAAATGCTCCCCACGCTAAAGCTTCTTCTTTACAAGCAATTTTATGAATGTCTAAAGCGACTGGTTTTGAAAAAGAAAAGGCATTGTCTGATACCAGCTTAAAAAGGTGTTTCCATGCATCAGCCTGGTTTAGAGCCATGTTCTGATCGCTGATTTTGTGACCACCAACAGTTATCCCGTCCAGAAGCGTCTGCACCTCTGGTAAGGTCATCGCTACACCTTCAAGATTTACAGCATCATAAACGAGGGACGGAACATCACGAACGGCAAGCTGCTTGGCCATCGCAGGATTGGGATTCATTCCCCAAACTGTGTCTTTTGCCGTTATCATTGGCGTTTCTCAGGAATTCTATGGAAATTCTTATCATTATATCCGGATGAGCATTTCTCGTCATTCTGGGCTGGTGCCTGAGTATGCTCCTGAAGGATATCCCGAAATGCCTGAGAGCAATATTGGCTACCCCTGTCACTGTGGATTATGAACAGGCTCTTAGAGAGGTGTCCATAACTACTGCCCCGCATCACTGTTCCGCAAAGAAGTAGGGATGACACCCAAAAAATTCAGGGACAGAAGCCCAGCTTCAGCAGGAAGCGAGTTTTGGCATTTTGGCCTAACATAGTACCTTTAATTTTTGCGGAGTTGTTTATTATGCCAATGCCTGCTGCCCGAGCTGGTGATATGCACATGTGCCCAATGCAGACACCCGGTCCGGTTCCTGTTCCTCATGTCGGTGGCCCGCTGGCCCCCATGCCCTCGACTGTTATGATCGGGAAGCTGCCTGCTGCAACTGCTGGTCAACCCGGTGTCTGCGTTGGTCCCCCAGATGCAGTGCCGATGGGCAGTACAACTGTTTTAATTACAAAACGTCCAGCATTAAGGCTGGGGGACTCAAGCAGCCATGGCGGTACTATTGTTATGGGTTGTCCAACGGTAATGATCGGCTAGATTCCCATGATAAGGTTCAAATTCAAAAATAAAGCACCTCTATTTTTTTTATTACTGCTGCTCTCAGCATGCGGTACCTTTAAGCGTGAACAAAAGCAACCTACTCTTGAACTCACCATATCAACCAGTCAGGGAATAAATCCAGGGATAGACTACCCAAGTAACCCTGTTTTTCTGCGTATATATCAGCTGGCAGGTTATGAATATTTTCAGCAGGCACGGTTTCTGGAGTTATACAGAGGAAGCGCTTCACAGGCTTTGGGAAACCAGCTTGTTTTGGAACACCCGCAGATTGTTCTCAAACCTGGCGAGACAGCAACTTATAAGTTTACTGTTCAACCGCAGACAGCCTTCGTCGGAGCATTTGTGCAATTCCACCAGTTTGAAGGTGCCACAAACAAGGCCTGGATTCCCATCAGCAGAGAACCCGGCAAACAAAACAGAGTGAACCTATTCATCTCAGGCTTAACCGTCAAAATTGAGAGTGGCAAATAAGACAAACTATCAGGCTTAAGCGGATATGCTGCCAATTAATTTATCATCGTGATTCCTCCTTTTGCCATCACCATGGCATCCCCCTTGAGCTCAGCTAAAGTGCTTGCTGCAATCTGCACAATAAGCCCTTTCAAAGCCGCTTGAGCAGTGGCCTCCTGTTTGATATTCAGAGCTTTCAGCTCCATAACTGTTTTTGCATCCAGAGTGACCTTCATACCATTGATAGCAATACCAGAAGGTGTCAACTGAATTTCAGAACTCCCGGCCTTTAACGTGATACCCTGTGGAGCCTCAATGGTGACCTTGGTTTTTGCCTTAAAACTACCCTCTTTCCCATCAAGAGTAATCGCATCTTTAGACTTAAATTCTGCCGCCTTGGTTACATCAAAACTCAGGGCATCATCTGTCTTGACTGAAACTGCCTTTTTGGTTTCCACCGCAAGTGCTCCTTCAAGAGAACACTCAGCATCTTCCTTAACAGAAACCTTGCTGGTTTTCTCGATTTCCAGTGTATGCTCGGCTGTGACCTTTGTTGTTAGATTGTTTTTTACTTCAATATTCATATCTTTCTGAGCCTGAACAAAAAGCTCTTCACTGTCTTTCGTATCAGTTAATCTTAATATGTGCCCGTCTTCCTTACCCCCATCTGGCGTTGAACGTGTTACCAGCTGTATAACTTCTGCATTTGTTTCTGGCGGTTTGTTGGCTCCATTATGCAACGTGCCAATGATAACCGGACGATCCGGATCACCATCAAGAAATGATACAACGACCTCCTGCCCCGTTCTCGGAAGAATATGAGTTCCAAATCCAGTACCAGCCAGAGAACGCATAACCGGAAGCCAGCAGGGTGTTTCTGCATCTTTATCCCAATGAAAAACAACCTGAACTTTGGCCTGATCATCAGAAGCACACTCTTTATCATCGGCATTTTTAACCAGTGCACTGTGTACACCCGCAAGCTGCGGTCTTGGACAGACAGCTGGTCGCAGAGGAAGCTCAACTGGCTGAAGCTGCAGATCACACACGTAGCTATAATTTGCCGATGCGTTTGTTATTTCTGCATCTGGCGTACGGATAGAATGCTCGACACTGGTGATAACGTATTCTCTGTTTTGTTTGGGATCAGAGTGACCTTCCAGAGAGAACTTCATGCCAGCATTAAAACCGGGAATGGTTGTGGATGTTATGACGCTGCTGCTGGCGCAATCATCCCTTTCAGCCTGTCGTTCAGCCCAGGTATTCAAAGCATCCTCATCTTGTAACTGGCCCTCCCAGACATGGCCAGCCGCCAGAAGACCATGGGTATTACTGCCTGCTGGTGACACAGACTTGCCGTGTATAGCTTTGGCCCTTTCCGAATCCCATGAACTGGCTTGTTGTGAAGCGGCTCCCAAGGAATAAAGCGGCTCCCAGTTTGTCAGGCTTGGTTGATCAGACTTTTCCAGGGGAGGCAGACGCATCGTGCTGTGCGGCGCATCAGAAAATTCACTGTTTGTGGTGCAGATAATCATTTCATGGGCTGATTCTGCCTGCGAAAAATAGTATGACAACCCTTCTTCACTGAGCAACCTGGTCAGAAACTGTTGATCTGTCTCATTGGCCTGCGTACAGATTTTTCTCTTGGAAGCAGGCTTAGTACAAAATCGAAAAGGGTGTTCAAAAGAGTATTCCGATAACACTTTATCAAAGATTTCACTGACATCAGCATCCTGAAAAATCCGGTAATGCGGTGCGCGTGACAAAAGATCAAACCAGCTGCATATTTTGAGCTGATAGACGTAGTGCTGGGTCATTATTCCCGGAGTCACTGCCTGTATGCTTTCGACCAGACCATGAAAGTAATAGCAGGTGTTCCCGTCTGACTGCTTCGGCTGAAATTTAATTTTCAGTGCTTTACCTAGAATCTGGTCTGCATCAAGTCGTTCCCGGCATAGGAGTTGAAGCTGGGAGGAAAGTGGATTATTGACAGCATGGTGAAAAACCATGCCCCGGCAGACATGAATTGTGCCATTGCAGTCTTCCGCTGTTAAAACACGTCCGACAGCAGAAAGCTCACCCATTAGAACCTGACTCTCAGAAATTATTGATTTAAGTAACCAGTAGTAAAGTAGATTACCCTAACGCAAAACGTATAGTTATCTTTCTTACAACGTCGTGTGCCGTACGCAAGCTATCCATTACGCAGAATCTTGTTACTGGAAAACTTCTAAAAGATGAACCACGCTTTCCATCACTCTCAGAGTGCGGCTGATGTCGTTTTATTTAAGACAGGCACTACCTTTTTAAAGGAAAGAAAATATAAACAGTGCTGTATTTAGCAAAAAAATATAAGACGTCGCCCGCATTTCTCTAGACTGAACTCATTTCTACAGGAGCCGCAGTATGCCTAACTGGGAACTTCAAGCTATTGAGATGGAAAGGGTGATAGCTGACCTGAAGGGGAAAAAAGTACACACCTTTGATCAAACAGCCATAGAACATAGGCTGGATACAACGGGAGCGGGCCTTCCTGATGACGCTAAGGGTGGTCAGTGTTTCGCTTACAGCACCTATTTTCTTGAGTGCGAGTGCGACTGGCAGGATTTCACCGATGATGTCGCTAACAATAAAGCAGTAAGGAGCAAGATCAGAGGATATCAGCAGCTGCTTTGCGCCCGGGGAATTCAGGTCTGGAATATGACGACACATAGCAGCGCACATACGGATCTTTTTTACAGAGCCGCTCATGATTTGGCCGCCATAATTTTAAAGAGGCAAGGTGCTTTCCTCATATCTGATAAAAAGCCCGATATCTGCAAGTTTATTAACAATCAGCCGTCGGGCTCTATGTTTCTATTTCAAATAAGTACCCCAGGTTCTTCTCATGCAATTGCCTTTCGCAAAAAGACAAGCGAATTTATTTTTTTTGAGCCAAACTATTACATCGCCACCTTTCCCATTAACTATGCACATGACATGATTGAACGGTATATGAATGACGCTTGGTCAGATGCCAGCTATTATTTCGCTTCATGTTTCTCTGTTTAGGCCACTCCATGTTTCACACAACATTCTGTTGTCACGTAGTACACAACATTCTGTTGTCACGTAGTTGGCTTGTGGTTCGAGTACTATGCCCCTACCAACCCGAAACAGAATATGAAACGTACAGTGACGTTATGATGAAATACTTAAAATCACATGCAAATCTTCAAATCTCCATCCTGTTATTTGGTCTGCTCTGTTTTATGTCGGCCCAAGCGACAGGATGGATATGCGAAGATGGGCACATTAGTAACCTTACTACAGCGATATGTCCAAAATGCGGAAAAGACCAGCTTGACAGCCAGCTATGGAACATACCTATTGATGAAATTTTGCAACCGAATGCAAGCACAGCATCACCTCTGAATTTATACAAATCATGCTTTGAATATATTGATTCCCTTAGAAAAAGCCGTTCATATCAAAAAAGAAATAGCAAGATTGAGCTGAAAACGCCTGATGCAAATGCATTTACTCGCGCCATTACTGACCAGGAAAAAGCCTTAATGCCAACCCTGTTGGTATTGGCCCACAGACAAAATCCTGTTAGTGACGATTATGAAAGCAACCTTGAAAATTTATTTGAGGAAGTGCAAGCGGGCAGGCTCCCGGAAGTAACAGATGAACTCAACAGTAGTCTCGGTGGTGATTTAAAATCAGCTTTAGATATCCTCAGTAAATGGATGGTAGCAATAGATCCTGCCGCTACCGCTTTACTTGAAGTGGCGGCAAAACCGACAACCCAGCTTTTGGAACCACTGGACATTAAAAATGATCCCGCACAGGACTTAGTGGTAATAAAAGATGGAATTCCAGCGCCGTATAAAATTGTTCGCATAACAGGCACGGGGACAGCGATCCAGCTATACAGATCAGAAAGCACTGGTGATTATAGCTTTCATTTAGGAGCTATTAGTATAAAAAATCTAACCGCTTCTGATCTTTTTGGGCTATTTGATTACCTGCAAGAAAATAGTGAGTTTTCTGAACAACAAGAACAAGTGAATGGTTTGCAACTCTCTCCCCCCGCCCGCTTTCAGACCGAGCCTATTACCAGCGATGAGAATCCCCAAGCAGGGTCTCAAATAATCAAAATAACAAATGCAGGCACAGGCACATTAAAGTAATAACATACATTATGACTTTGAATAATAACGGTATCGATAAAACCATTAAATTGTGCCAGTTATCTCAACTGGCTATTGATCTGGCTGAAAACGCACAAGCGCATCAAGAGTTTATCAACTGTTTGCTTGAGCATCAGTGTTACCGTGACTGTATTGACTTTATGGCACATGCCCTCGAAAAAGACAAAGCTATATGCTGGGGGTTTGAATGTCAGCAAAGCGTTGCTGCAAACCATAACCCTAAAGAAGCCCGCTTAATGGACCTGATTAGTGAGTGGCTCAACTCACCAACTGATGAAAACCGGCGTATGCATGAATCCAGCCTTGACACTATTGGTGTTGGTTCGCCTGTCGCGTGGCTATCTATGGCCATATTCTGGAGTGGCGGAAGCCTGACCCCTGTTGGATCTGCCGTTGTTGAAGCACAACCCTTTATGACAGGCCACGCCGTTTCTGGCTCACAATTGCTGACGATCTATGATCAAGATGCAAAATATCAGGATAAGCGGTTCCATCTTTTTATCGAGAAAGGCGCGCAACTCATCAGTCATAGTAAACGTCACAATGCCACTAATGATCAACCCCAGGATAGGGGCTGGGGGTCATTAGACTAAGCTAACGGTTAATGCCCACCTTCACAGGAATACAGTGTCACCTTCTGCAATATTACCGAAAAATGTGAGGTTGTGATGTCTGACGAGTATCAGCTTCTTATCCAGGAACTTTGGGAATTGCTGGATAGTGACCAGCATGAATTTCGCATGACAACCAGCAGTGCCAAATATGATCAATTTCGTCCCATGCTTCGTGTAGCTCAGAAAAGTCTTAGCGACTGGATAGATGAGCCCGACGAACAGGCGAGAACCGCACTGGCTTTAGATAATGCTCTTGCCTGGCAAACGCTGTTCGAATGGCTGGTTACGGCTATGAAAAGCGGAGACTGGAACCCGGAATGGCTTGGATGGTGCTGTTACGGCTTGCTGTTTGGGCCATCTCCCTTGGAGCATCATAACAATATGCTTGAAGTTATCCTGCTCTGGATTGAAAAACATAAACAGCCCGAAACATCTGATCAACAAAGAGCCTACTCTGCATGTTTCCAAAAAATGGAAGCAATTTATTGCGATAGTCAGGGTGAGCCGCTGATTCTGGTACCAATAAGGATGATTCCTCTAACAGGCCACGTGGGCTATGCAGAATTATCCAGTTACAGCCAGGAGCAACTGACGGAGCTTCGAGATGAAATCGGCTCCCCAGGCTTGCAAAATATGGAAGCAATGAGAAAGCTGGTCACCCAGGCCAGGTTGCTTTACCAGAAAATTTTTCAAATTTCACAGAAAAAAGAACATCCGTTACCCATCAACATGGTAGAGACCGAACTGACATCTATCTCAAACCTGATGACAGCCATAATTGGTGACAGCGGCATTGAACTGCCAGAGTCAAGCGAAGCTGAGCAGCAACATACGCCAGATGTCGTCTCTCAATCTCTGAATGAACTTAATGAAACAGCCTCCTCAAGCGAAACGACTTCCTCACTGGCGACAGCAATTCCTTCAATCGACAATATACAAACCATGCCTCAAAACAGAGATCAGGCCCGAGCAATTCTCAAGACGCTGGTGCAATTTTTTCAGGCCACTGAACCATTAAGCCCCGTTCCCTACCTACTGGATAAAGCCTTACGCTGGACGGGATATACCTTACCACAGTTGTTAACGTACGAACTGAAAACAGATTCAGAAACAAGGTCAAGGTTATGTCAGCATCTCGGTTTGCATGAACTTTCTGGCAAACACACAAATTCTGTCTAAGCTTGCGCTCTGGGTTCAGCTCCATTTGCAACTGTTACAGTTGAGCGACTCTGTGGGTACGTGGGTACGTGGGAATGCGTGCTTGTGAGTTCGTCAGTATATTAGCCGTAATAATTTGGGATATGTTATGTCAAACCTGTATATGACGATCAGCAACAGTCAGGAAAATTTAAAAGGCGTCAGCGATATAAAGATACAAGGCGGGCGTGATGTTGCTGAGAAAAGTTGGATACCTATCTCATCTGCCGGGACCGTAGTTGTCAGGGGGGTGCAGATGGGGGTTGGTAAGCCCTTACAGGATACAGGCAAAGTAGACCTGCGCCCTTACACAATAACCAGATCAGTAGACAGGGCGACTGAAATCTTGAGAAGCCTCGTGTATCAGACCGAAAAGGTTGGATTTGATCTGACTATTGTACAGACGATGCAGGCTGGAAAAATTGACAAAGGATTTCATGTTCATCATCAGATTGATCTGTTCAATTGCAGGTTTGCAAGTTATGAGGAATCGATTATTGATGACCAACTAGGAATGGAAACTATAGTGGTTGCTTACCAAAAGATTCAGGAAGAAAACTACTTTGCCAAACCAGGTGATGATGAGCCGGCAACATCGCATGGCCCTATTGATTATGATATCGAAACAGGGGCTGCATCATCGGTTATTGCAGCCAAGTAATTGGCACATAAAAAATTGGTTATTAATTATGGCACTTGATTCACAGCATAAGCGTATTCGCAAAAACAGAGTTAGCATTACCTATGATGTTGAAACACTTGGCTCATCTGAGAAAAAGGAGTTGCCTTTTGTAGTTGGTGTTATTGGCAATTATTCCGGGGAATGCCCTGATGATGCCAAAGTTCCTATTGAAGAACGGGAATTTATTAATGTCACGAAAGATAACTTTAATAAGGTCATGAAGCGAATTGGACCTCAGTTAAATATTGAAGTTGAAAACACCTTATCAAAGGAAGAAGATGCCGATGCTCTTGTATGTTCATTAAAATTTGAATCGATAAAGGATTTTTCACCACCTCATTTAATTACCCAGATACCTGAGTTAAATCAACTAGTCAGTATCCGTAACCAATTACTGGTATTGCTTGGCAAGGCTGACCGGTCACGTGCTTTAGAGAAGGAACTTAAAGATCTACTGCAGAGCAATGATAATGTTCAGAGCCTCGCTACTGAGCTTGGTGTTGAATCAGGTTAAAATCATAATTGCCAAATAATTAGTTATTACCACAAAACCTCAGAATATACTCATCTCAATTGATTTTTGAGTTAAATACAATGGTCGATCCAAAAGAATCAGATGCTTCTGGTAGTTTCACTGAAGTAGATCCCGAACGGGAAGAATCATTACTTAATGAAATACTGTCTTCTGCAGAAGACAGCCGACTGCGGCGTTTAACATTGGCCAGAGGGCAGGCCGGCGTTGAAGAGGTAAAGAGCCTATTTCAGGTTCTTGCAAGCCAGGCACTTGATGGCACTGTTACCTGGAACCGTAATCTTACGGACACTATACGTGACGCAGTTAGAAAGATAGATGAGACAGTATCCAACCAATTACGAAAAGTGTATCAGGCTGATAACTTTCGAGACCTTGAAGGTCGATGGCTTGGTTTTCAGAAACTGGTTAAAGAAAGTGAGCTTGGTAATGACCTGAAAATAAAATTAATGGACATTTCCAAAGACGAAATACTGGATCAGTTTGACAGTGCTCCAGCCATTGACAGAAGTGTTTTTTTTAACACAATTTACCAACATGAATACGGTACTGCCGGCGGAGAACCCTATAGCGTAATGCTTGCAGATTATTATATGGGGTTTGGTGCGCGTGATGTAAACCTGATGCGCTACCTGGGTGAAGTAGGAGCCGCTTCCCATTGCCCAGTGATAACAGCTACAAAACCCGATATGTTCGGATTAGCAGACTTTAAAGGATTTGCAGAAGGGCGACCAATTGCCTCGGGGTTCAGTTCACCGGCTTATGCTTCCTGGAACTCCCTGCGTGACAGTAATGATGCGCATTACCTTGTGATGACTATGCCCCGGGTTCTGGCAAGAATGCCCTATGGTTTGGACAACCCCGTGTCAGAATTTGAATTTAACGAAATTAAGAAAAAAGAAAATAACTTATATGATCTGGATTCAAACAGAGACTTTGTCTGGAATAATGCCTGCTATGAATTCGGCTTAAGGATGACTGAAGCATACTATAAATTCGGCTGGTGTACGGCAATTCGAGGAATGGAAAATGGCGGCAAAGTTGAAAACCTGCCTAATTTCACCTACGACTCTGAAGCAGGTGATATTATCCAGCAGTGTCCGGTCGAAGTAAATTTAACTGACGAGCAGGAGAAGGAACTCAGCGATTTAGGATTTCTTCCTTTAATTCATTACAAATCCAGAGACTTTGCAGTTTTTATTGGTGCGCAGACAATCCAAAAACCGAAGAGATACACTAACCCCGACGCAACAGCCAATGCAGAAATTTCGGCCAGGCTGCCATATGTTATGGCTAGCTCGCGGATTGCGCACTACATGAAGGTAATGGGTCGCGATATGATTGGCTCCAGCATGACCCCAGCGGACGTGCAGACCTCATTAACAAATTGGCTGAACATATATACAAACGCTAATGCCGTTGGAAATGAAGCGCGTGCAAAGTATCCTTTAAGTGAATCAAAGGTGTCTGTTATTGAGCAGCCCGGCAGGCCGGGCTGCTATTCGGCTGTAGCTTACCTGAAACCCTGGCTTCAACTTGAAGAGTTGACTACATCCCTGCGAACTGTAGCCTCAATTCCTGGTTAAATAAGTACCTGATATCTGTATGTTCGATTCATTAACTACTCAGCAGTCAAAGCTCTATCAGTTAATTATTCGCATAAATGATTTAATTAACAAACAAGTAAGTACTATTGTAAAATCTCAGGAATTTAAATTGCTTTGGGCAACATGGTACGGGCTTTTTTATCTAGCATCAGACGCAAATGAAGGTCAGGCTGTCATCAGAATTCTTAACATGTCGTGGCCTGAATTAATTACTGATATTACTATGAAATCACATAAAAATTCACGCCTGTATCATCTTCTTCATGGGAGGGAGCTTGATAGCCATGGAGGAGAACCTTTTGGACTGATATCTGTAAATTACAACCTGTCTATACCTGACCAACCTTTAGCTGAAAAAGTCATTTCTTCAATGGCAGACCTTGGGCTTGAAGCTCTCTGCCCATTTTTGTTTGACCTGGACGAGACTTGGTTAACCCCTCAGAATGAAATACTTGCTTATAGTAAAGCGCGCCTTGATCGATTCTACGAAAATGATTCAATGATGAAATTTCGACGGCTTCGGACAAAACAGTCAAGCCGTTTTATTGGGATCGTATGGCCGGGTATCTATATCACTCCATCTAATTTTGAAAGCTGGGACAGGGTCCCGCACCAAAGACCTGTAATAGGAGGATCCATAGCCCTTTTGGCGTGCGTTCTGCGTGAGTATAATCTCTTTGGCTGGTTTTCCGGGCTACAGGCTTGGGGAAATGAAACCCCGGGGGGAGCTATTCTTCCCCCTGCCAGCTCAGGTGGTCCTGAACCCTGGCTGGTCCTGACAGAGGCTCTTGAAGAGCAATATGACAGCCTTGGAATAATCCCTCTCGCAACGACCTGGTATGAGCATTATCCTGCTTTTTTTAGCCAGACCATGCTGTATTTTGGCCAAGACCAATATATGAAAACTGTAACGCTATGTTGCATGCTTATGGTTTGCCGAATAGGGCATTACCTGAAAGTTATTTTAAGGAAGTATATTGGTGTAACCAAGTCAGCTTCCGAGTGCCAGTGGGAACTAAATAGCTGGCTAAATCAGTACTGCGGAGGAGCTTCCGTTAAAACTCGTGAGTACCTTTCCAAATACCCTCTACAACGTGCAAGAGTTGAGATATCACCCTCACTAGAAGAAGTTGGCCATTACAAAGCTACAGTCACAATACAACCCAGCCTTCCCCCCAATGTTGTGACTGGAGAGATTGTTATTCATATCTCATATAAGCAGGATCGGGATGATTGAATTATTTACAGAACCCAAAAGGCCTGAGCTGGAGCACGTTAAAGCGTGTGTTATAAATTCGTTGTCAGCTCTGTTATCGACACGAGCACCAGTTGTTTCGGCCAGTAAGGCATCTTCTATCCCATTACTTGGCTATGGAGTTCCGTGCTGGCAGTACCCGACTTGTGACTTGGAAGAAATAGGTGAGGAACTCACTCGACGAATAGAACATCATATCCATAAATTGGAAAAGGTAGTTGTCAAACCGCTCAGTTTATCAGCCAAAAGGGGTGTAGGTTTCGTTGTAGAAGGTTGGATTTATGTTAACCGTGATTATGTCCACATAAGACACATTATTTAATTATGAATATCTGGCAGTTTCTTCGTGAAAAAAATAACTTTCAGAGCTACGTAGAGCAGGAAATAGATTTCCTGAAGTCTTATTTAAGGAATTTTGCTCAGCTTTACCCTGACATTGCTGAAAAAATTGGTATTACCGGAGGCCTGCCAACAGATACGGATATGACCTTACTGCTGCAGGGTATGGCACATCTTACAGCGGGTCTAAACCAGAGAGTTGACGACGGTTATAGTGACATCTGTCGCCAACTGCTGGATATTATGGCACAGGATCTGATGGCACCACTCCCTGCGGTAGCGGTTTCCGAGTTTACAACCTTACAAAACGATCAATCTGTAGTACTTAAAAAAGGCACCCGCTTCTCTATACAAGGTGATAGAAAGACTTACGATGCAGTTTGCCCCGTTGACATTAACATTTCGCCATGGTCTGTTGAATATGTTGACCTTAATCGTGGTCCTTTTCCCACCAATAAGCAGATTTGCCCCTCGGCAGGAGCCGGGCTCCACCTTACCCTGGCTCCACTTCAACCCGGACTGACTCCGGCTGAAAGTAATTTGAGCAGGCTTATGTTTTACATGGATCCTAATGCAGCACAGGCCAATGTGTTATTTGACCTGTTAATGGGTCACTTAACATCAATTATTATCAGTATTGGGGGTGAATTATATGAACTGGACTCAGAATGTCTGACGGTTTCAGGCCTGTCAGACAAATGGTGGATATTGCCTGATCAGAATATGGTTTTTCCCGGATTACGCTTGTTACAGGAATTTTTTGCTTATCCCAACTGCTTTCGTTTTATTTCGCTGGACATAGAAGTTATCGCCTCACAAGGTAGAAGCTTACCATTAGAAATCTGGTTCTTACTGGAAGATGCTCCAACAACTCTGATTGGTAATATTGGCGCACAACATATTCGCTTAAACTGTTTTCCACTTATTAACACTTTTTCAACTCGTTTAGGACCACAGGTTCTAGATCACCAGCAAATTTTGCTCCCCCTTGACTCCGGGACTGTATATCCTGACTGCCGGGTCTACAGTATTCAGCAGGTGACGAATATATCTACCCCCAGCAACCCACAAACAGTTCCATGCACTCATAATTATGAACCTCAAAGTGATGCTTTAGGTTGGACTATGATACGGCAGAAGGATAGTGATGCCTTATTATTTTCTGATACAAGACGGGATCGAAACAGTGCTGAACCAACCCCATTTGTCGTAGATGCACTTTGCTTTGACAGTGAGGCCAAGGGCTTTATCCCAAATGCCCTTGCTGATTGTCACTCCAACATTTTTCCTGGAGCTGAAACGCGCCTTATTGATTCAGGTTATTCACTAAGAAGTCAAAGTCCACTTGATATGCAGTCTCCATGGAGTCTTATGTCTGCACTCATGCTGAACTGCCAAGCATTATTCAGAGATAGTAAAACGGCACAGAGACTCAACCATTTGCTGGGCTTGTTCTACTGTAGAGATTCAGGTATTGATAGTTCAATACTAACTGCAATAACAGACTTGGACTACAGTCAGGAAATTATGCCAGCGCAAAGTCAAGGTTGTTTCTATACTGCTCTTGGCTGTCGTTACTGGTTGAGGATCAATGAAAAGAGCATTCATGGTGTACCTGTCTTACTTTTCATCAATGTAATTGAACGGCTATTACGATACTGGCGCCCTTTTGGTGATTACACCAGTCTGACGGCTGGTTACACCAACGATGCAACATGGCGCTGGACTTTTAGTGAGAATTCCTGAGCATGACTGTAAACAGCGGTTGGTATGCCCGGTTAAGGGCAAATCCAAAAAACTTTGGATACTCACAGGTGATGCGTCTTCTGGACGGTAATCGAAATATTAGAATTCAAATCAAAGCACAAAAAATAGGTTATAACGGCCAGTGGGATCTTTTTGATGTCTATGATAATAATCTAAGAGATATAGTTCTTATTACCAACAGATGTTCACTGATAGGAACCGGCAGCATTTTGCCACACTACATTAATGATGCGTCCAAGCATGCTTATTATGATCTCGATGATTACTCCCTGGACAGCTTCTTCCAAATATTTAATGAACGATATCTAAGGCTTGATTACCGTGTTGAAATTTGTAGATATCTCCCCCTCTATTTTGAAAGAATATGGTTAAGTAATACAAAACCACCCAAGCATTTCCTTGATTTTTCCGGACTATTAACAAATACATCACACTGGATGCTTTCGTATTCTTTGCGTTGCCAGATAAAAACCAGAGCGCTCGAAGGTGTTGCGAGTCATCTCTCCAAGTTGATAAACCATCCTATCACAGTCGAACAGCAGGATCTGTCAAGATGGCCAATAACACTTGAACGAATATGGCATCTTAACAATAAATTCAAACTTGGAAAAAACATAATGATTGGTAGTTTTTCCTGGATTAAGGGGCAAATAATAAGAGTCATTATTCACGTGAGTTCTGCTGACGAATGGATCGAAATCAGTAAAACAACACTACTCCATACTCGAATAGAATTTCTTTCCCGAGCCCTACTTCCACATCGATATATAAACTACTATGTAGAATTATTGCAGACATCAACTGAACCTCCTAAGCTTTCTTGTCAGCAAAAAGGATATAGACTTTCATACTTTAATAGTGACACTACCAGAGCCCCCAGGGGCTACGTACGTATAGCCCTCCAAACAACAAGCAAAGACAGCTAACAAGGTGTGTAGTGTGTAATCTACAGGTCATTTTCTTAGCGATTTTTTAGTATTCACCCACAAAAAATGAGCAAACACGACAAGTCATATTGCCAGCGAGAAAGAGGTGCATCTTGATACGAATCGATCCAGTTGCCTGGTTAGAAGGAGCCTACGTTTCCCCACAACACTTTCAACAGCAGGAGAGATACTATGAAAACTACATCTCTCGCTTCTTCTACCTACAACACCCTGGGGAATTTGGGTTTAGTGAACTTGTTATTGCAAAGGAGCTACTACGGATAGGTAAGTTTGCAATTCGACAGGCAGAAGGGATTTTCTCAGATATGACACCCTTTGTGCTTAATCAGCAGCTCGTTATTGATATTCCAGAGGATTATAAAGACAGTTATGTATATCTTGTTATACCTTTAAGTAGGCAAGGGGATCAGGAAATTGGTTCTTCCGAATCAGACGCTGGAAGGTATCGTTACCATCTTTATCAAGAAGAGCTGATAGACAATACCAATATACATAATCCATCAGTAAATGTTCATATTGCCCGCCCCCATATCAGCCTTATGCATGAGGGAAAAGATCTAAGTCTGTTTGCCTATCTTCCAGTTGCAAAAGTTAAGAACGTCGACAGTAATTGTAATGTAATATTGGATCACCAGTTTATCCCACCCATTTTGAATATCCACCTGAGTGAGTATATTGATCTATGGATGCAGAATTATCTTGCAAGATTAACACAACAAATAGATATTCTTCGAAGGCGGTTAACAGAAGGCTCAAATTATAAAAGCCCACACACGCAATATAAAGACCAACTTTGGCTTATATCTATTGCCCAATGGGAGACTATTTTAGTAACTTTAGTTGAATCGAGGCAGGTTAACCCTCGTATGCTCTATATCACACTCAGATCACTGGCAGGCACACTCGCTGGTTTAACACTAACCAGTCCTCCCCCCCCGAAAGAACTGAATCCCTATAAATTAAATAATATCTTTCAGCCCCTTTTTGAGTATCTGTCAGAGTCTATGCAAGATGCAGGAGCAGAATGGATAGAAGAATTGACGATAATTAAAGAAAACCTATCAACAACAGGGCTTCTTGAATATCAACTTCCCCGCATGCATGATAATGATCGTTTGATCATTGCCGTTCAGGAAGCAAGACTATTGAATTTGGATAGTGATGCAAGTAAATACATTACTATTGGGCCTGTTTCTTTAATACATCAACTTGTTCTCAATGCTGAACCAGGTGTACCGTTAAAAAGGCCTGCGACACCGCCACTAGAGCTTAACCTGACCGGCCAGATTTTCTTTGAACCTCTTAAAAGTTCCTCTTTATTCAAACAGATTATAAACCAAGAAGAAAACCTTGCAGTGCATCTTGATGAAAAACTGGAAAACACTGTTCTTAGAATATTCTTGATCAGGCATCAGTAGTTATGACAGGCAATCTGAATCCTCCTTTACTAACCGAACGGTATAACATTCAAGATAATATTGGTTTCAAGGAGCTTCTTCTTTTTGACAGCAGCGACAGTCTGGTCAATAAAGCATCATCAGTTTTAGCTTTAATCGCATTTTTAGGGCGAGTAAAATCATTAGAAAATCATTGTAACATCTACTCTCATCTCATTGAGCAAATTGAAAGCATTCGCTTGTCAGGTTCAGATTCCCCTGATTATGAGGGTGTTTGTCTATGGTTAGCCGCAACAGCAGATGAGATGCTGGCCTTATCACTTGGCCCTGAATCTTTGAATAGAAAATCATTTTGCAGTGAACTATTTAAACGTAGGGATGCTGGTGTATATTGCTACGTTTTACTGGATAAATGGCTTGTTCGCCATGAAATGTATTTATCCCACCTTCAAATTGCTTACCTTTGCATGAAAGTTGGTTTTAAAGGGCAGTACCGTAGAATAAATCAGGAATTCTGTATTGAACTACAAATCAAAGCCCATACAATTCTTTCTGAAAACAGCTGTTTTCAAACGATTAAGCCATCCTCACCGCGCATTAAAAAAAACGAAAAAAGAACAAACAGAATTTCTCTTAAAAGAGCAATATCAATATCATTACTCTTAATAATTTGCAGTACAACAGGTTCGGTAATATTATCAAAATCCGAACAAGAATCGTATATCAAACATTTAACCAAAATTCGTACAGAAAACAAAACCTCTCTTCATCTTCCTTCCTCTCATTCTCGGAAAGAAATTCGCGATGCGTTCTATCAATGACCAAAACAAAACAAACTTAATTATACTTTGCTTATTCTGTATCAGTATAATTTTACTTGCTTTTGGAATCACTGCCTCATCACTTGATTTCTACTGGGGTCGCTATCTAATTCTTACGGCAGTTGTTTGCACTCTTGTTTTGTCTGGGGTCTACACGGTCATATTATTTATACGTCACAACAAGAAACCCATGCATTTCCAGTTAATTCGTGATTATTTCTGGTTACTACGCTATCGCGCATCAACTTTGTATATTGGTAATATTCTGACAGCTCCTTGGTTCTATCTTTCAAGTTTTAGTGATACAGAATCAACTAAATCGGCCTTGGAAGCTATAGGTATGAGTTTGTTCCCGGCAAAAAATTCAGAAGTCTATGAACACTTGGAAATATGGGTTAGTCCAAAATGTGTGGTTTTGATCACAGGATCAGGATGTACTGATACAGAGCGATGCTCACAAGTTATGAAACTTGTTTTGTTACATGTACGGCGCCTGAGAAGGCAACAACCACTTAATGGGATTCTTGTACATGTAACACCTCACTTCCTTCTTCACCACCCACCATATTCAGAGGATATTATCAAGCATTTTGAGATGGTTTGTGAATTTTGCAGGCAAGTATTACCACTTGTGCTGTTTTTGTCCGAGCTTGATACTTTGGTTGGATTCTCAACCTTCAGCCGTTTTTTCCATAAAGATGAACTCAGTCAATCTTGGGGCGCGTGGCGTGAAGATGAAGCGTCTGACCCGGTTCTTTGGTTTGAGCTTTCCTGGAAAAAACATTCGAACGAAGTATATCAGACTAACTGCGAAGTTAGTGGTGGAAATAACAGAAGTATTGCTTTTATCTTTGAGTTCATTCTACTTGGCCATCAACTTAAAGTGCTGTTCGAACACATTTGTACTCATAATGAAAAGAAATGGATGAGCCCCAGAGGTTACTTCCTTCTCGGAAGTCTTGGTAGTCACGTCGAGGACTTTTTATCAGCTTTCTGTCAAAAGCATTATGGAATTTCAGAAAGTAGAAATTCAATTCAAGAGCCATCACCGGAACGATGTTTCAATTCAGCTGTCGATTCTTCAATCCTTATTCCAATGTCGCATTATGCTGGTTTCAATTTCAGGGCATCCCTATTGAGTAAAGCAATACATAGAGCGGGTTTTCTTATTTGGATCTGTGCCGCTTCAGGTGTCTCATATTGGGCTTATAAAAATCAGAAGTACTCTTCAGAATTTTCTTTAAGGTCTTTAGATGCAATAAACAATTATATCGTAGGAGTTACGACATTAACCAATGAAGAACGTGAACAATTTACACCGGTTCTTGAAAATCTTAAGCTCCTGAGGCAAAGAGTAGTCGAAGGAAGAGTGATACCTCAATGGATGTTAATTACAAACTGGGCCACAATGCGCATAAGACATAATACAGAGGCTTATTATCATGACCAGCTGAAACGTCTTGTTATGCCATATAATGAAAAATCTCTTAGGCTAAGATTGGCTAGCGGGTTAAAACATCATGATCCACAGATAACATTCGAGAACTTGCACTTATACAAAATGATCTTTGTTTCTGAAGGCTTACATAAAAATGAGTTAACATCCGTTTTGATGTCATCTTTAAGTACTGAATATAATCTGTCGAAGTATTTTACTGAGTTATTATCTCAAATGCAGCAGGATCTTTTTTCAAATAATGACTATCCATCAGTTTTACCACATAACCAATATCTTGCCCTTGCCCGCAATAGATTACAGGGTCTTTCTGACGAGCAGCTCATATTTCACCGGCTAAAAGCTGATCCTCAGTTTTCTCGACAAGTACCGGTAACTGATTTTACCGGGGCGAACTTTGATCATGTTTTTTCCTTTCGAAATAATCAGTCAGGAGGTGGAACTTATATTCCCGTGTTGTTTACTAATAATACGTGGCTTCTAGACATTTTTTCTGAGAATTCTAGCAAGATTACAGAGAGCCTTAATGACATAAATTTAATACAGGGCGGTAAACTGGTAACCAGTCCCAGTAGACTTAGCCGAACTGTTAATGAATTAGGGAAGCAATATGTAATCGAATATATTAGTCATTGGCATAGTTTTATCGATAGCATTCAGATCAAGAGTCTTGATACTGTTGAGGAACAGATGAATGCAATAAGGTTTCTTTCCAGATGGCATACATCACCAATCATAGCAATACTTGAAAGCCTTACAAGAAATACAAGGTATGTTCAAAATGAGGATAATGAAAGCAATAAATTTACTTTTCAACTTTCAAAAATCACAGAAAAATTTGAACCATATCATAAAATAATCAGTGGTGATCAGTCCCAAGTATATTCATCTGAATTTCAGGATATCTTCGGAAAACTATATAGAAAGCTCGAAGCGCAACATCTAGCTAATAACTCACTCGAAGCATTCAACCAACTAAAGGAGATTGGTGAGGGTACCCACCCACTTAATGCTCTAAGCATACTCGCTAAAAAAATGCCCGATGTTATAAATCGGTGGTTAAATGAGCTTATATACCAGATCATTGAAAGCCAGGTCACGGAATCACGCGATTATATTCAGAACTTGTGGCTATCAGAAATAGTTGAACCATTTCAACAAAGCATGGCAGGAAAATTTCCATTTTCTCCACTGGATGCATCTGATGGAGAAGCTTCGGCGAAGGATTTTATTGATTTTTTTCAACCTGGTGGAAGAGCTGATCGATTTATAACCATGAATCTTACACCACTATTACGGAATGGTGTCGACAAACCCATTTTAAGGGATGTGACATTTGTTATTAATCGTAGGGTAGTCAGGCAGATAGAACAAATTCATAAAATCAGGGAAGCATTTTTTGAGAATGATGGTTCGCTGAGAAACCATTACAATATGAGAGTTCGTAGCATCAGCCCTAATGCTTCTCACTTTTTTATTGAGGACAATAGTAACATAATCACTTACAACCACGGACCTAGCTTATGGCAGCCTTTTGATATTTCATATATTAATGACAATTATGTAAAACTTTCTCTATACGATAACCAAAAGATTATTACCCAAAAAATTTACCGGGGGGAATGGGCCTGGCTAAAAGTATTTGAAAACAGCAGCTCTAGTGCTCATCCTGGCCGCAATTCTTTAAATGTAACTTTACTAAATGAGGGACAACCAGTTGCACTGGAAATCAGAAACTCAGAACCACATATAAATGCACCATTACCTGACCCGAAGTTTTTAATGACTTTTCAGATTGATGAAGATCTTGTACCACAGTTTCATAAACGGACTAAAGTGACAGCAACGACTGAACTTTAGAGCCTGTGCGTAAAACACCACATCATTCACGCAAATGATAAGACAAGCATACGCCTGAAACTGTATACTCGTTAACGCAGTTTTCTTCTTGATAATAGGACTGATATATGAATAACCAATAGCCAGACTACTGCAACGGCTCCGGTATCAGTTTCACAAACTGCTCTTGTTGAGCATGATTGCAACTTAAGCGGTCAAATTCCGGTGTCTACAGAACCCTGAAAACGTAGACTATGTCAGCAATTCCCGCCAAATACACGCCAAAAGCCTTATAATGCATGCCGTTTCCCCATATAACGATTGTGACTAATGCCTATTTTTAATAGAGTGTGGGCTCTTGGTACCTGTAACATCCATAAACAATAACTATTTTAATGCTAGAAATTAGAAATACTCAGAAGGCAGACTGTTGAGATGACCCAGCACAAAGTTGAAGATCTGAATATTGCATCACAATCGGTGCTGATTACTCCTCATGACCTGAAACAGGAAATGCCTCTTTCCGATAATGCCCGGCTGCATATGGAACAAAGCCGCAGCGTGATTCGCAATATTCTTGATGGTAAAGACCACCGTCTGTTTGTTGTTGTCGGCCCCTGCTCCATCCATGATCTGGAAGCCGCCCACGACTATGCGAAAAAACTGAAGGCTCTGTCAGAAGAACTGAATGATACTCTTTACCTTGTTATGCGGGTCTACTTTGAGAAGCCGCGTACCACAACCGGTTGGAAAGGCCTGATTAATGACCCGGATATGAACGACTCCTTCCATCTGGATAAGGGTCTTCATACCGCCAGAAAACTGCTGCTGGATCTTGTCGAAGAAGGGTTGCCAACAGCAACAGAAGCTCTGGACCCCATCACTCCCCAGTACCTGCAGGATCTGATTACCTGGTCAGCTATTGGCGCCAGAACCACTGAGTCACAGACTCACAGGGAGATGGCCAGTGGTCTCTCCTCCCCTGTCGGTTTTAAAAATGGAACTGACGGTGGTTTAACCGTTGCTATTAATGCTTTACAGTCCGTATCCAGCCCACACCGTTTCCTGGGTATTAACCATGAAGGCCAGGTTGCAGTTACCCATACCCGAGGCAATGCCCATGGTCATGTGGTTCTGCGAGGAGGCAGCGGCAAGCCTAACTATGACTCCGTCAGTGTGGCTGTTTGCGAAAAAGAGCTTGAGAAAGCGAATATCAAACCCAACCTGATGATTGACTGCAGCCATGCCAACTCCAATAAAGATCCGGTCCTGCAGTCGCTGGTGATGGAAAATGTCACCAACCAGATTATTGAAGGAAATAACTCGATTATCGGTCTGATGATTGAGAGTAATCTGGGCTGGGGCAATCAGCCCATACCTGAAGATCTCAGTGAGCTGAAATATGGTGTCTCTGTTACCGATGCCTGTATTGACTGGAAAACCACCGAGACAGGCTTACGTCAGATGGCTGATAAATTACGCGAGGTTCTTCCTAACCGGGTCAGAGCGTAATTTCTGATTTATTGTTCTTCAGGCAGGTGAAAGCCTGCCCTTCTATATATCAAGTCCAAGCTGACAGATAGGCAGTTCATACTGACGAGGTTCCTGATCAGGAAGCCGCCCTTTGCGATGACCAGGCATGTTGCTGATCCGCTGATCAAGAATGGCTTTGCAGATATGGCAGGTTTCGGACAGATGAGCGTTACTCAAGACCTCAAAGTCCACACCTTTTTGAATCATATTCGTGCAGAGGGTTCTTTCGCCAAGATTTTCAATATCGTAGTTAGCCTCGACTATATGACGCGGGCCAGACATTCCTCGTGTCACAAAGTAGTCTGACAGGATACTTTGCTTATAACGCTTCATGTTCGACCAAGAAAGCAACAGTTAAGAAGGCGGAGTAGACTACAGCAATTCTCCGTCCGTTTCTATTGCGCATAAACCCTGATAATTGATGGAGCATTGACTATTCCCTGTCGCCTATTCTGATTTATATCACCCCATACAAGACAAACAATCACAAAAACACTCAAATTTAATTGAACATTTAGTTTATTTTATTGCTGATTGAATGATTGGTATTGAATTTTGTTAATCAGCCAGACTTTCTTTCCTGTCGGGGTTTGCACCATCACTTCATCATCAACCTGTTTACCCAGCAAAGCCCGAGCCATCGGAGAATCAACGGTAATATGACCTTTTCTGGTATCAATTTCATCAGTTCCTACGATCCGACACTGAAGAATCTCCCCCTCATCATTCTCCAGTTCCACCCAGGCACCAAAAAAAGCTTTTCCTTCCTGCTCTGGCGAGTACTCAACTACTTTTAAGGCTTCAAGGCGTTTACGCAGAAAACGTACCCTGCGATCAATCGACCTTAACTCTCTTTTACCTTCCTTATATTCAGCATTTTCGGATCGATCTCCCAGTGCAGCAGCTTCCGATACAGCCTGAGTTACCTCGGGGCGTTTCACTCGCCACAGGTAATCAAGCTCTTCTAACAACGCATCTTTACCGCTTTGGGTAATAAATTGTAGTTTCATGAATGAGGGGTTTACCATGGGATTTCCCGATACTAACTACTTTACCACAGCCATGTTATAAATACTTTCACTCAAGTCAGCAAAATTAACCCGCTAACCCTATTGTTCCTCAAACCGTTTCAACGATTGAAAAAATAAAGGGTCTAAGCAATCAGTATTCACCGATACGATCATGATTCATGCAATATCAAAGCATTCAAGCCGAACCAGCCATTTCAAAAAATAGTGCCGTGGCTGACCAAGCGCCTTTTGAAGACCCAAAGAAAGATATGTTTCCCTGGGCTGCATCTCTGCGCCCGCAAACTTGTGGTACTAAACCGAAAGATCGTACTCTTGATTCCCGGGTTATATATGCTGTATCAGACTTCAACATGCGAAAAAAAAATTCTCTCTGCGTTGTTGGCTCCAGAGTTTTGCAAAGAATTATTGCCACCAGATATTTAAAAAGTAAATCAATTGAAGATGGCCGAGATTATTACCATACAACTGATATTGATGTTTGGATGAGGTATCCCGGCCAGTTGGATCAACTTATTGCACACTTGGAACAATCCCTTCCTCATATAGTATCTGGGTATTCTATAACATCCCATCAACAAACATTATTCGTTGCTGGCCTTCAGTATGCATCTGTTGCAATAAAGTCTGAATGTGAAACTTCCAGAAAACCAAAAGAGTTGCTAAGTAAAGTTGATATTACAGCACCCCTACATAATGATTGTATTGTCTGGGATAAATTCAACAGTTGTATTCTTGAAGCAGAACGCCTGCCTATGGCAGATTTTGATGCTAACAACTACGCACAAATAGACTCCCTCAGTGACCTAAACTATCTCAAAGCGCAAAGGCTTGCCCTTGAATCTTTGCAAACTACTCTTCATGAAAAAGATGAAGCAACACGCAAGAAGCTGATTGAAGTCACACTTCCTTTTCTTGTTTATATGGAAGTAACAAGATATTTATCGGATTGCAATGAGCCAGATTCATTTACTGTCGAACTTCTCAAATTATATTGTGACTACATACCTGAGAAAGCACATGAACTGGGAAGAATCCTTTCAGTCCAATTTCAAGATCAATGGCAAAGGCTTAAAACGATCCATCCTGGCCTGATAGCAGATCCAGCTCCGGAAGTTAATACAAGCCCCGCAGAAAAACGAACAGATGAAAAAACTCCCCAGAGTTATGCTGCAGTTGCATCCAGCCCTTCAAAAACACCGGATACTCCCGGTATGCAACTTTATCAGCATTCGCCTTGCGCCAAAAAAACTCGCAAATCTCCCTTCCAGCCTACCACTGCGTCCACAACTGAGTCTACCCGAAAAAAGGGCAGCACAAAAAAAAAGGAAAAGAAGAGGAAGTCCGTTCATCCTGCTCAGGCTGAAACAGATTTCTTTTATTCCGATCCATCAACAATCCCCCAAAAACAACTGCAAACAATTATCCAACGGCTATTGCAGGAAACAAAAATTGAGAGTCGAATATCCATTCTGGAAGAAAATGGGTTAGATGTTGATATTTTATTAAGTAGCAATGACACCGATTTAGCAGAGGATTTTCAGATTATTGCCACTCTGATCACTCAACCTGCTGAACAGCTATCCAATCCAGCTTATTTACAGAAAACAGATGAATATCCTAGTCAAATCGATCCTTTAACGAGCCTCTCTCCAGAGGTCATTCAAGACTTTGAGGATCAAACAGAAACAGAAAGCCCCCAAGCTTCCAAACCGAAAAAGTTAACCTGTTACGATTCTCTTAGGAGGACACTGGAAGGAACTCCTTCTATAAAACACAAAAAATGGAACCCGGGAGAGTTTGAACTTACAAGGCAATTGCTTTCTTTTCAGCAGCATGCCCCCCCCCTCTCCCCCAAACCAGCGGACAGCCTGGAACAAAAAGCCAGCAATTTCAGGAGTATTATCTCCCCACTGATACTCGAACAAACTGAAGTCAGAAATTCACGGGAAAGATACCCTGTCATAATACTTTCTGAACTAGCTAAATTAAGGACTGATACTCTACATAAATTACAGTTTGCTGATCTCAATAATATCCCTTACGCCAATTATCTACAGGGCATTTTAACACTTAAGGGTTCAAAAACAGCAGCCGCTTACCATGCTCTGTTTCATGCCGCTAAGGCTGGCGTCACCGGTGCGGCTTTGGAGCTCTTGCGGAAATCACTGACAAATAATAATTTTCCGATTCCAACAAGCGCTATTATGAGGCTGCTGAAATCCTGTCTGGAACGGCCAAAACCACGCCAACTTCCGCTACGATTTCAATATAAACCAATACGTGCTCCTTACGATGTGGCAGACTTGGTGATTGCGGCCATTGAAAAGGAAATTGTATCCCCCATATCCAGACAGGCGTGGCAGAAAATTGGGGACAGACTGAAAACAGCCGGATGTACTGAGCTATCCATACCTGATGATATTGAAAAATGCCTTTTGGTGGCTACCTGCTCTTATAGCTTTGCAGAAAATTCTTCGCTTGTTTCAAGCTGCCAGAAAAGCATCCCAAAACAGGCAACAACGCAATCGAATCTTATTCGAAATTTTGACTGGTTTATTCAACGCCTGCCAATTCAAACAGATCAGGCATCGAAAATCAGTGGGCAAGAAGAAGCAACGTGCCAGCATCTGATGAAAGACAAGTTTAAGCTACCTGCATCAATTACAGACTGGCCTCAGGCCGTTTTTCTGGTTAATCTGCTGACCGGAAATGATTCCGTTCTGGAAAAATCTATCGAAAGTCTGGATAACAAATTTTTCTGGTATGACTGGCTCCCTTATTGCCTTTCCGAAAATCATGATTTTGATTGGCTCAAAAGCATGCCTGAGCTGCGAAGCCACTGGAAACAAACACAACGAATAAGGAAAATCTGCGAAAAAGAGCAACCGGTTGTGGTAGATTGTCCACCAAATGACTTTCAACCTGTTCAGCCATTTCCAGCCCGCTCTTGGGTTTCTGATGCAGATGAGCAGTTTTCTTCAAAAATTCGTAAATTCGCTTCAGCCTATGCCACTCTTGACGAGCAGATTTTAAGCCTGCCGACCAAAAAACCAAGCTCTTCTCGAGAACTCAATCCTTCTGATTCTGATCCGCTTCAACCAATGGTTTTCAATGGATCCCAACTCACAGTACAAGCACTGAAGGCTCTTGGTGCGTCACCCAATAAATCAGCAAAAAACCAGATTGATATTCCATTGTTTTCCGAAGATCAGCGAACGCAAGCTATGAAGCTGTTAGCTCAGGCAGTGACAGAGTACGGTAATCCTTATGCCTGTTGGATTTACGCACGCCTGCTGCGCCCGGAGCTCAAGAATTACCTGGCTTTGCCAGAAGTTGAGGAGCAGTGGTATAACGATTACCTTTCCCTGTTGGTATTTGCAACATCAATGGGCGTTGCTGGAGCGAGCGATGATCTCTTTGCCGAACTCCTTGAAGGTCGAGCCGATGCCCTCCTCGAGACGGTAATCGAAAAATTCATAGCACGCTACAGTATGAGCAGGGTGTTTTCAGTTAAATTCAATTTTCCACCTCTGACTCGCAACCATTCACACCAGCGTGTTTGCTCCTATACAGCAAATGAGAGCGATTCAAATTGGGCTGATTGGATAGCACAGATTAAGAGTTGCTACCCTATGCAAAGCTCTGATATACAGAAAACTGGTCAGCCGAAAGTTGACACATTGCACCACAACAGGCTTGAATGGATCGATTTGATTCTTGGCATTTTTCTGGATATTCAGAATAGCTCTGTGAATGCAAGCAGTTTGGTAGACATGAATTTTAGGCAGGCAGCGATACCGCTGCAAATAGCTATCAAGTGCGCAGTCGAAAAGATCACAATCAAAAATAAATCAGCGCTTTTACAGAGACTGAATATTTTCCTTTCCCATGATCTCAAGTTACTTATTTCTGACATGCATAAGGATGAGCAAATACATACTGATCAGCTAAATGATCTTCAACTTGAAAAAATAATTCGTTATCTTTGTTGGCAGCCACTCTCACCCTACATGAATAGAATCTGGGACCCCATTAAAGACAAGATTCATCCGTCAAAAAAAGCAGCATCGGACAATGCCCGACAGCTGATAATGTTTTGTGACTACACCACTCTTTGTGACACCGCTAAACAAATTCCCGATCCTGCACAAGGACATATCAGGTCGATCTGGAAATGGCTGGTTCTTTATCAACAGCTGCGCCAAGGAACCTGTGAGCAAGCGGTTCTGGCATTACCTGACCTTACGCAACAGGCCAGTGATATAAGCAGAATGGATGACTTGCTGTGGCAGCATATTACAGGAAGAGCTGTTGAAGACCCGGATTATCAGTCTCTTTATGAAACTCTAAAAAATGCTCTGCTTGATACTGAAAATGAACATGGTCATAAAAGCGTGTTTCTGACAATAGCATCTACAAGCGCGGAAAAGCTTATTGGATTGGTAAGCCAACATGCCAGAAAAACGGTTGATCCTTATTTTCCCCTTCTTGCTGGTTTGGGGCTGGAGGCTAAAGACGATCCCCGTACTTTCCAAATAACCACGCTAGTTGCAGGCTATCAGTTTTTCTATTCCTGCCTGCTCGGAAGTGATAGTGCTGCCAGGCATCTTGGAAGGCTGGCTTTCAAATATTACAATTCTCCTGTTTCAATAGAAAGAGTTCTGAATTGTTACCTGCTTCAAGCCGTACGGAAACGCAGGCATCGTATTGATTTTATTTGCGAAAGTAGTGCAACGTGCTCCTCTGGAGCGGAAAGGATATTGGATGCGTTGGACCAGGTATGCCTCCAGGCAGAAAAAGGTGGCGAATCCTCCCAGAGGACAGCTTTAGACATCATCGATCAATTGATTCCGTTATTGAAACAAATCAGGTTCGATAGCAAGCACAGTGACTTGCGGTCTCAACTCTCACTCATGCTCAGTCACTGCTATAAATTTTCAGGTGTTTGCAAATTGCGATCACTTTTTGATACAAGTGATGCCGAACATTGTTCTTACAGCACTCTTCATCAATGGAAAATGCATATAACCTCATTCGTAAACGAAGGTCAAATTGCGAAAGAAACGGTTAAGTCTGTATTAAACGGCATAAATAAAATGTTAAAAAAGTTCGGAGAGGAAGGCCAGATATCCGCGCGGGTCTCGCCGTTTGTGACTGTTTATGGACCTGAAAATGAGAAGGAGGAGAAGCAATGCACTGCCTGGAAAGTGCGAGAGGGTTATCTGTTTGATATTCCTGTTATGCTGGGGCAAAAAGAATGGCACGATTGGAGCAAAGCACTAAATGAATCACAAAGCTGTAGCATATTAGGTGATATTAAAACATTTGACCACTCTCCCGTAAACATAGAAACCAAAAGGCTTCATTTTAATCAAATGTCCATACAACTTTCTATTTTCGATGCTTTGCTAACCAGCGATGTTCTACAGATTCCCTCTTTTGAGTCACATCTGGAGACTACTCAGCAGCAGGCTTACGATCAGTATCGTATAGAAAAACAATATCTGGAGCTGAAAAACAGTTCTGAAACACAACCGGAAGATTGCGCAACAGCAATCCCCCCTTCTGCCTCAAAGAAAAAACGAAAGAAAAAGCACCCTAAAAAGAAAGAGCCTGTAGCCGAAATAACCGAAACTGTGGGGGGCCCACTCAACCCCGACGGTAAGGTCACGACTCCTACAGACAAGACGGACTAAGACCAAGAATTTTAAGGCAACCAGCAAACCGGCTGCCCTGATATGATCGAATCCTAAACCCCTGCTTTCTGCATCGCGGCAAAAGATTCATCGGCTGCCTGTAGAGTCTGCACAATCACATCCTCAGTATGAGCCGCTGACAGGAACATATTGTGCCATGGATGGAAGTACACACCGTTCTTCAACATTTCAGTACAGAAGAAGTTACCCTTCTTGCGAATGGCATCCTTGTTAAACAGCAGCATGGGAATGGCCGCCGGACCGGTCTGCTTGAGTTCATAGCCATACTTTCCAGCCAATTCGTCCAGCCCCTGACGCAGCATCATGCCATTTTTTTCCAGCATTACCGGCAGATTCAGACGCTGGATTTCCTTAATTGTAGTGATTGCAGCAGCCATAGGCGATGCAGCAAACCAGTAGGAACCCGTGCTGTAAATCTGGCTGGCAGCTGTCTTGAATTTTTCACAGCCAAGTACAAAGGAGATGGGATGGCCATTGGCTATGGCCTTGCACCAAGCACTCAAATCTGGCTGCACACCAACAAACTTGGCCCAGGACACATCCAGTGAAACCCGGAAGCCGGCCCTGACTTCATCAAGAATCATGGCTGCGCCGGTATCATCACACACTTTACGAACATGCTGGGCAAATTCCCTGGTCGGAATTTCCTGATCCATAAAAACATCATGTTTGAAAGCGGAAACGATCACACCGGCCAGATCATCTCCTGCCTGTTCCACGGCTTTATCAAAGCTGGCGATATCGTTGTACTTGTAATAGATCATATGGGCACGATCTTCAGGGGTGACACCGGCAGGAATCGGGGTACACCAGGGATCAGCGCCATGATAGGCAACCTTGGCCGCCAGAACTTTCTTCTTCCTGGTGGCTGCGCGGGCAGTGGTGACACAGATTGTGGTGGCATCAGTACCGTTCTTGGCAAAGAAAGCCCAGTCGCAGTGAGTTACGGTATTGACCAGAAGTTCTGCCAGCTCCACCATCTTTGGAGAGGGGCCGGTCATACAGTCACAATCCTTTCTCTGCTGATTGACGGCTTCTTCAACCAGCGGATAGTTATAACCCAGCATATTGGTGCCATAACCACACAAGTAATCTATGTACTCTTTACCGGTCACATCCCATAAGCGACAACCTTCAGCTTTTTGAAAAAACTGGGGAACACCGGGGTTCATCATAGCAACGTTCTGATGCCCGTAAACACCATTCGGTATTACTTTCTTGGCACGTGCCAGAAGTTCTTCAGAATTATAAATCGGATTCAGATTTGTCATTATTGTTCTCCTGCTGGAGTTTATTGTTCTTTTTCCCTACACCTGTCGTGATCTATTGTCCGTTGGATGCAAACCTTGCCTGAACAGCCTCAATTTCAATACAGGTTAATTCCTTGGCACCACCTATTGCCTCAGCATCTCAGTAAATATGGGCCTGCTCTTCAACTTTTTTGTGGTTCTCCACCCTGCAACCTTATAAGGGGCTGGGACTCACTTTTGACAGCTTTTGGCATTCGAGTATTGACGTAGATCATCATGTGAAGGTTATTCTTATTTTTATTTGACAGAGTGCCAAATCACGCAGCCTTATAGGTGCTTATAGATGATTCTTTAGTATTTATCACAATTCTATGTGATACAGATCAAACTATTACATTGACTTTTTTCTTATGTTAACTCTCGGTTGATTCCAAATTTTGCTGTCAAGCAAGTCTGACTCTCAGCCAGTAAATAAACAGATAACAACTGAACAGCAACAACAAGAAATGAGGTGTATGCAATGTCTGATGTTCAAGCAATCATGGCAGTTATGCGTGACAAGTTTGACTCAGAAGCCGCACAGGATCTGGATGCGACTCTGCAGTTTAATCTGAATGATGGCGGTGAGTTTTTTGCCATTATTAAGCAAGCCACTATTGATGTCGTTGAAGGCAAGCAGGACGACCCAACTGTTATCTTGATGATGGAATCCGATACCTTGTCCGATATTCTGGAAGGTCAAGCTGATGGCATGACCTGCTTTATGACCGGTCAGCTTCAGGTTGAAGGTGATATGATGCTGGCAGGACAGATTACTGAACTTTTTCCAGCCTGATAATAACCATGTTAATTAATGAAAAAGCCACTGCTGATTCAAGGTGGCTTTTTCTCTTTAATTACATCTAATAATAATGCATCGAATGCCTCGCAGGAAGATGTCAAAAGATATTCGCCAGGTAAATAAGAATGCTTAGAAAAACAACCACTCTTGCTACAGCCATATCCGCCATCACACTCGCCATGTCAGTCAATACCTTCGCAGACAGCCATGCTGCCGATGGTGTTTTCGACGGAGCCTTCAAATCAAGTTGGGATCAGTTTGTTGAAGACTCCTCTTTTGATTATCGGGTGAGGTTATCTCATTTTGATTTGTCACCGCATAGAGGAGATATTACCCACCAGTTAACCCGCGATGAAATTAGTGCACTTGAAAGTCTAGGGCAGGTTCCTGCAGGTACAACAGCTGTACTTGATAATCCTCTGGTTCCTGATGCAAACAAACAAGCTGCTATTGCTCAAATCAGTCAGGGTGCCAGTGCCGATGCAACAGCTGGAGTCAAAAAAGACGGGGATGTTCGGGAAACAGGTGTAGGTTTATGGACCCACTTTAAATCTGGCTACCTCTTTGATTTTATCGGATTTGATCTTGGCACTAACAGCGGCAAGGTTATTGCCAGTCCCGGCACCGGCAGTAAGCTGGCACCCGATGCTGGTAGTTCGACCATGAGTCGTATTGCCATTGCAAACGTCAAGTTACGCTATGGTGATGAAGACCGTTACATCGGCCTGCGTCACGGTAAGATGCAGCTTGGACTGCCTCACTTCTTCCGCGATCCCAATGAGTGGCTTCTGGACCATCAATATAAAGGCACAATGATTGATGGTAAATGGGATAAATTCTATGTCTATGGTCTGGATCTTGAAGCTTATTCAGACGTGAACAAGAAGAAGTTCATTGATATCAATGATGTCTCTTACTTCAATCGAGCTAACTTTGACAGTACCTACTCCCTTGGTAGTGACTATAAATCTGACTACGGCACACTGACTGCTGAAACCACCTGGTCAGATAACTACATGCGCAGCAACCTTATGCAGGTTGAGACAGGTCTGCCACTGGCCAAAGTAGGTATGAATGTGCCAGATAATATGGATCATATGCTAATCTTGGTGGCACAACATAGCTGGCAGAAAGCAGAGAAAGATTTTGTTAACCAGTTTGGCAAGCATCTGCCAGATCATAAATCCACAACATCAGAAGTTCTGCTGGGTATGCAGTATGACGCACTCTTTGTAGGTGCTTCTGTATTGCAGATTGGCGATAAAGGCTTCTTCCATCCTGGCATAGGTAAGTGGAATGGTGGTCTGATTGATATTCTGACCGATGAAACCCTGATTAACGAATGGAACCAGCCAAATCAGCGTACCATCTCTTTCGCCATTGATTACAACTGGAAAAACTTCGGAGTCCCTGAGTTCCGTACCGGTATGATCACCTCCCATGCCAGCAAGATTGATATGGACCAGGTATTGAAGAATGGCGACGCCCAGTACTACCTGACTGGCAAGGACAAGTACAAAGAGACAATCTTTGAAGCTGAGTACAAATGGCAGGATGGCCCTCTTGAAGGTCTGGGTGCCCGTGTCAGTGCCGGCTGGGAAACCAACCAGGCTGAACTCAAAGGTTTCGGTGCTTTCATAACTTATGATGCAGCACTGTTCTAGATTTTCATTCACCTTCAGCAAGAGCCCCTTTTCAGGGGCTCTTTTTTGGGGCGGCAATTGTGTTATTCCTGTTTTTTGCTTTTTTGTTGAAGTGTTTCGATATATATGCGTAGGGAAATTATTTGTAATAATATATGATTGTATAATATTGTTAGTTTTTATCGGCATTGAACGACAGGTATCTCATTCCAGCAGGTTGTATACCGGGAACAGAGATGCTGTTGCTTCATATGCCAGCGGGCCGGTGTAAATCCTGATACCGCCGGTTTTAAAACCTCACGACCAAACCGCTGGTTTATCTGGTCCATTACTTTCATGCTGCCAGTGCTGCTCTGCCCTGATTCAAACAGGTCCCCCTGGTTAATGGAGCAATCACTAATATTGAGAAAGACAAAACCGGCCTTGCGATAGGCATAGCCCTCGCGGAAAATCCTGTTTACCCCTTCCCTCACCTTTTTAAGCCATGCCTGAGTACTGTCGCTGGCCTGCGGCAAAGATAAAATCAGGTTGCCGTAGTACTGCTCCGATTTCTCCTCAAATGGATTAGTACGAATAAACAGCATGGCCTGGGAAGCTTTCTTATTCTGCAGGCGCATTTTTTCACAGGCCCGGCTGGCATAAGTGGCAACAGCCGCCTGTACTTCCTTCTTGCTTCTGACTGGTTCACCAAAGGAGCGGCTGCACATAATTGTATGCTTATTACCAACACTCCCCTCTTCCCAAGGGAGGCAGCTTTCACCGCGCAACTCTTTGACCAGACGCTCTTCCGCAATCGAGAACTGTTTGCGGATGCGGGATGGCTCTTGGTTAGCCAAATCAAGAGCACAGCGAATCCCCTTCTCTTCCAGACGCAACCGCAATCTGCGCCCTATTCCCCATACCTCACCAACAGGGGTAATTTCCATCAGCTTTTTCTGTCGTGCCACAGACGTCAAATCCACAACACCGCCAGTTGCGGGATAACGTTTGGCGGCATAATTCGCCAGCTTGGCCAGAACCTTGGTTGTTGAAAGGCCGACACCTATCGGTAACCCTGTCCACTGTCCTACCCGCTGCTGGATTAACTTCCCATGTTCAGCCCAGTCTGCAATAGAAAAGCCATCAAAGCGCAGAAAAGCTTCATCAATGCTGTACACCTCAACATCCGGAGTAAAGCTGCCAAGCACCGTCATAAAACGGTCTGACATATCACCATAGAGAGGGTAATTACTGCTACGGATATAAATCTTCCGCGAGTTAAACAAACCCTTCACCTTAAAAAAGGGTGTTGCCATGGCAATATTCATGGCTTTCAGTTCAGGGGTTCGGGCAATAATGCAGCCATCGTTATTCGACAGCACACCCAGTGGCTGCCCCCGCAATTCCGGCTCGAAAACCCGGTGACAGCTGCAATAAAAACAGTTGGCATCACAGTGGGCAATAATGGCAGGCGGTGTCTGGCTCATATATCAGCGAAAAGAGTGAATGGTGTGAACCACAACACCCCAGACCTCCAGGGTCTGACCATCTTGAAGCCGTATCGGGCTGTAAGGTGGGCTGGCACTGTGCAGTTCAGTGGAATCAGGTGCCTGCATCAGGGTTTTGATACAAAGCTCACCATCCAGCAGACACATAACAATATCGCCATTGCGGGGCTGCAGTGATCGGTCAATCAACAGTATATCGCCATCAAAAATACCTACCCCTTCCATGGAGGATCCCTGGGCACGGGCAAAGAACGTAGCAGCTGGATGCTCAACCAGAAGGTCATCCAGTGACAGGCGTTGCTCAAGATAATCCGCCGCCGGGCTGGGAAAGCCGCAGGAGGCTGGCGATTTATAGAATGGATAGCTGTTTACATCACTTGAATCAGGTTTTTGTAAAACCTTGATATCCATTCCTGCTTCAGGAACACGGGTTTCCACGATGATGCCTCATATCATAACTGTATGTATATACAGTATTAAATGAGCGCAATATTTTCAAGAAGCAGAAGCCCGCGTTAACAGTTGAGGAGAGGCAAAAAAAGAGAATATTTATCAGGAAGGAAAGTGGTCAGGAGTTGTACCCGGAGCAATATACGCAGCTCCGGGCACAAAATTTAAGGCGTTAACTGTCTTTCTTAAAGAGACTGACAATACAGAGAACAAAAGCCAGAATATAAATGCCGAAAATGACACACATCCACTGAGCCATATTCTGTCCCAGGAACAACCAGTCATCCTGGCCGCAAAATCCTGTTGGCATAAACATATCAGGCCACCAGTCGTATAGAGGGAGCCCAAAAGGAAAGTCAGGCAAAATCTTGCAGGTCAGGAACAGACCCTCATCACCGTAATATCCTATCTGCTTCATGGCTGCCTGCAGCCCATAGAGCGCACCGGTGATCCAGATCAGGTAACCAGCTCCCCGGACGAACCTGTTTCCAGGTTCGATCAGCATGACTATGGCCGCCGCAGCCAGCAACATGACGGCCAGCCGCTGATACACACACATCTCGCAAGGATCCATCAGCATCACATACTGGAAAAACCAGGCGGTTGATTCCAGAGAAATAGCCGTGACCAGCATAATCAGCCAGGTCACTCGTGAGTTTTGCCAGCTGCGAATAGCTCCGAGGGGTGAAGATCGAAAGTCGTTCAGCATTTTTGCCAGTGTGTTCACGTATAAACGGCTCCGGGATAATAATCAGTTTTTATGACTGTGCCAGCAGATAGTCAATCAGGGCATAAAACTGGTCAAATGATTCCAGACTATCCATCTTGATCAGGTATCTGCCATTAACAATAAAGGATGGGGTAGATGGTACATTCTGCTCATAACCTTCCCACAGTTTAAAGGTATTTTTCAGTTCTGGGTTGCTGACATTCTTTTCAAACTCTTTCTGGCTTAAACCTGCTTTGGCCAGGGTGGCGAAAAACTGCCTGTCCGACGTCCAGTCACCAGCCATTTCATCATGCACACTTGAAAACAGTGCATTTTTTACGGCCTTCAACTTACCCTGCTTTTCCGCCACCAGTAATGCTTTACTGACCTTGTCACCATATTCAGCGACATAAGCAATATGAGCCTGGTTGAAGACCACCTTCTTGCGGGCCATATCCTGCTTGACGGTTTGAACCAGATTCTTTTCCCATTTATAACAGTGACCGCAGTATATCGAGTAGACCTCTGTTAAAGTCGGCTGCGCTGTTTTCCGGAAGTTCTGTGGCAGCTGTACATAGTTCTGACCTTCTGAAAAGTTATAGCCAAAGGCTGCAAACGGCAGTGTCAGCAGCAAAAATGCTGCGGCCAGTTTTCTCATCATTACCAGCTCCCCTATCGATGCGTTCTTGAAGATTTATCTGAAATCGAATCTTCAAATATATGAATTTATTTTCATATAAGGGTTTTAACCTATCACTTTTCGTGAGCAATTAAGGCAGATAAGAGAACGAAGAAACAAGAAAAGTAAGGGGGGGGGAAACACACACCTTTCATAAATATCACGCATTACCCTTTAACAGAACCAGCCAGAAGACCACGGATAAAGTAACGACCCAGAAAAACATAAATCAGCAGCACCGGAATCGCCGCCAGAATTGAGCCCGCCATTGGCAGATTCCAGCTGACAGCCTGTCCACCAGCAAGTTGCGCCAGGCCAACCGTAATCGGGTTTTCGGAATGGCGGGTCAGGGTGATACCCCACAGGAACTCGTTCCAAATCTGGGTAAACTGCCACAAGCTTGTCACCACAAAACCGGGGATAGAGAGCGGAAATACCACCCGGGTATAGATGGAGAAGAACCCTGCCCCATCCAGTCGTGCAGACTCAATCAAAGCCGTTGGAATCTGGGCATAGAAATTCCGGAAAATCAGCGAGGTAATCGGCAGGCCATAAACCACGTGGGCCAGAATCAAGCCTGGCAGTCCACCATACAGGTTCATGGCCCTCAGGGTTTGGAACAGCGGAATCAAAATCACCTGGTAAGGGATAAACATCCCGAACAGGAACAGCGTGAAGATAATCTCACTGCCCCGGAAGGTCCATTTGGAAAACACATAACCATTCAGGGACCCCAGCACTGTTGACAGTGCCGTGGCGCAGACCGTCAGAATCAAACTGTTAACCAGGTTTGGTTTCAGCAAATCCAGGGCTTCGGAAAAACTGCTCCAATTGATAACGCTTGGCCATTCCCAGGCCGTGGGCAGGCTGATCTCGGCCGGTGATTTTAAAGCCGTAACCAATGCCATATAAGCCGGCATCAAATACAGAATAACCAGAATACCGAGCACGACATACAGCACAATTGTTGCGGGGGAAAGCTTACGTTCCATCTTCTACTCTCCCTTCTGCTGGCGGTAGGAACTGATCAGGTACGGGATAATAAACATCGCTGCCACCATAAACAGCACGATGGCAATCGCCGCGCCTTTGGCAAAATCATTGGCCCGGAAAGTCGTCAGATACATATTCAAAGCCGGATGTCCGGTCTCGGCATTATCCGGTCCGGTCATGGCAAAGATCAGGTCAAACATCTTCAGGGAGATATGGGACAGAATAATCACCGCGCTGATGGTGATCGGTTTCAGCATCGGAATCGCTATACGACGATAGTAATCCCACTCGGATGCACCATCCAGCATGGCAGCATGACGAAGGTCCTGGGAAATACCATTAAAACCAGCCAGATACAGTGCCATGGTATAACCGGAATACTGCCACACTGTCGCCAGGATAATACCGAGAGTGGCCAGGTTCAGACCATGCATCTCTTCCATAATCATGGCCTGCGGCAGAAGATCACCAAACAGCCAGACTATGGCCCCAATAATCACGCCAGGAAGAATCCAGCGTTTCATGGCCCGGTTAGGATCTCTCTTAAGACCCAATAAGCCAACAATAATCAGAATAAAAGCTGCGATATAAAGAATAATGCCCAGCAGGTTCTGCCAGTTAAACAACAGCACCGACTCTTTACTGGCCAGCCACTGGAAACTTAACGGTTCCATACCGGCATAAGTCGGTAGAATATTTACCCCGCCCTGGGGAGCCAGCAACCAGCGCCAGATAGTACCGGAAACAATAAACGACAGAGACATGGGATAGAGAAAGATGGTACGAAGAAAATCTTCCCCCATAGGTTTTCTATCCAGAAGAATAGCGATAAACATGCCAAGACCAACAGCCCCGGCCAGCAGCAGAACCGAGTAATAAACCGCGTTCACCAGGTCCTGACGGAAACGGCCTTCCAGAAAACCGGTAAAGAGATCTACATAGTTCTGGAAGCCTATATAACTGATCTGCGGATCTTCCGCGAGTGCGCCAACACCACCCCAGTCAGTCAGGGAGATCCAGATGGTATTGCCAATAAATCCGTAAACAAAAATACCAATCAAAACAATGGAAGGCAGGAGGGTTAAAAAAGCCTTGATCCTGTCCCGGGAAACTTCACGCATTGTTACCCTCAACCCATATCAACATAAGCAGTCAGACTCTTGTTTGGCTCTTATGGAAAACAACGAAAAGCCGGGAGCAGAACTCCCGGCTATAAGACTGTCTTACTGACCAATCTTGTTCTTCATGGCAATGCTAACCATCGCTTTACCAGCCGCATCAGAATTGCGGGTCTTCAGGTACATTTCCATAACGGTTGCGAAGTCATTCATAAAGCCTTCATTCGCAGTCACACCGTGAGCCAGGGAGCCGACGATACGATCATGACTGAAGTCCTTGGAAGCAGACTTGGCATAGTCGTTGTACTTGGACAGGTCACTGTCAGTACGGGCAGAAATAGAACCTTTCAGTGGGTTGAATGCATCGGAGCCATCTTTAGAGCCGAGGATCTTCAGCCATTCAATCGCTTGATCACGGTTTGGTGATTTCTTGGGCAGACCGAAGGAGTCAGCCAGGAACATGAACTGACCGTTGGTACCAGGGCTGGCAACCCAACCAAAACCAGTACCAGGCTTCAGCTTCTTGGTCGTGCTCATGTAACCAGCAGCCCAGTCTCCCATCACGTTAAAGGCCGCACGACCATCAACAACCATATCGGTAGCCTGCTGCCAGGACAGGGAAGACGCATCAGTGTTGGTGTAGTCAAGCACCTTACCGAACAGATCCCATGCTGCTACAGCTTCAGGGCTGTTGAATGGCAGCTCGCCAGTCCACAGTTTGTCCCACTTCTCGGCACCGAGAGAGGCCAGAGCAACGGATTCCCACAGGTGGTTGGCAGTCCAGTTCTGAGCCAGCGCCAAAGGAACAACACCCTGGGCCTTCAGCTTGGGAGCGATTTCAATAAACTCTTCCCAGTTCTGTGGAGGACGAACGCCCCACTTGTTGAGATTATCAGGCACATACCACATCACGTTGGAGCGGTGAATGTTGACAGGCACAGACCAGATACCGTCATCAGTACCGATCAGCTTAACCAGACCTTCAGGGAAGACATCCATCCAACCCTCTTGCTCAAACAGAGGAGTCAGGTCTTCCATACGGTCAGCCTTTACCCAGGTACCGATCAGTTCCTGACCGGCATGAACCTGGAAGCTGTCGGGTGGGTTACCACCAAGCATACGGGTTTTCAGAACGGCCTTGGCATTCACACCGGAACCGCCGGTCACAGTGGCGTTAACCACATCAACCTTGGGGAATTTCTTGCCATGGATATCAATCAGGGCTTCCAGTGCAGGGCCTTCATCACCGGCCCACCAGGAGAAAATCTCCAGCTCGTCGGCAACCTTGTCAGCAGCCTGTGCAGGAATAGCACCAGCAGTCAGCATTGCGGATGCGCAGACAGCGATCCCCAGTTTTTTCAACATAGTCCGTCCCTCCTTCTTAATTGGTATGGACTTCAATTTCCTTTTTATGAGCGATGTCTCTTTCCGGGGTGGTTCCCTCAGCTGTTCCTTCGAGCTGGGCCACAGAGGAAAGGGCCTCTTCCGTTTCAGGGTCGAACAGCACGACTCTGTCGAAACAAAAACCGACTTCAACTGAAGAACCGGCCTGCATCTGCACCCGTCCTTCAACTTCTGCAATAAGACTGATTTCGTCGTCCACCACCAGATCCAGCAACGACTGACCACCGAGAATTTCCGTGAGCTCCACCTGGGCGGTACAGCGCCATTCGGGAGGGATACGGTTCAGGCTATCTCCAATCTTGATGGCATCCGGACGCAGGCCAAACAGAACTTTCTGCCCTTCCCACAGGTTCTTTCTGTCTTCCTGCAGCGGGAAAAAGGAGCGTTTTGTTCGCACACCCAGCCTGCCCTGATCCCTGGCAACAGTACCTTCGAGAATATTCATGGGAGGATTGCCAATAAACTGAGCGACAAAAACATTGGCGGGCTTTTCATAGACTTCAACAGGTGTGCCCACCTGCTGGATAAGACCATCCTTGAGAATGACGATGCGGTCAGCCAGAGTCATGGCCTCAATCTGATCGTGAGTCACATAGATAGTGGTGGTGCTGAACTTCATATGGAGTTTTTTCAGCTCCATACGCATCTGGGTACGCAGCTGGGCATCCAGATTGGAAAGAGGTTCATCGAACAGGAAGACATCCGGCTGCCGTACTATGGCACGCCCCATGGCAACACGCTGGCGCTGCCCTCCGGAAAGTGCTTCCGGCTTGCGATCAAGATAGGGTTCCAGTTCGAGCATGGAAGCGGCCTTGCGCACCTTCTCGTTAATTTCTTTCTGGGGGCGCTTGGCCATATCCAGGCTAAAACCCATATTGTCATGCACAGTCATATGGGGATACAGCGCATAGTTCTGGAACACCATGGCAACATTGCGGCTTTTGGGATCAACTTCATTCACACAGCGATCACCAATATAAATCTCACCATCACTGATAGATTCAAGACCGGCAACCATGCGAAGGATTGTTGATTTGCCACAGCCGGAAGGGCCAACCAGCACAATAAATTCGTTGTCTGCTATTTCCAGATCAATACCGTGTACAACCCGAACATCACCAAAGCGTTTGACAACACTCTTTAATTCGACTTTCGCCATTGTGCTGGCACTACCTGTAACTTAACCGTCAACCAGTTGGGAGAGATAGAATGAAACTGGTTTGCTGATTTTTTTATAACGAAGAAAGTGCGAACGGCTTCACAATACCGTGAGTGCTCATATCAAGACATATCAAACACGATCAAACATTGTCTTGAGAGCATCATTAATTCTCTTTACCCCCAAAGAGAAAGCACCTGTCTGTTACAAGGCAGTGAGTGTGAATCGTACAGCACTACAATTATTCTTTACTTCACCGTCGTGAAGTTGATCTACTAGTACCATAAAACCCGAAAGCGCTCATTGCGATTATTGGAAAGAACACTGTTTTTTTAATTCAATGCCTAGATTTTTACCGGAAAATTACTCATTCCCAGTAAAGGCTCAATAAGACAAAAACAAACAGGTAATAAAAAGATTCAAACAAAGAGATACTCCAGCCACACAATTAAAATGAATTAGGAGTTCATATTTATTATGTGGCTGAAGAAATCAAAAAAAAACTTATCAGGAAGATAATTAAGCCGGTGCATCTTCCAGACTATGGAACTGGGATAAAACTTCATGCATAAGTTTAATTTTTATTAGTATCTGTTGAATTTTTGGGACCTGATTTTCGGATTCCATAATTGGCAGACTCTGCACCTCATCAGACAGTTCAACCAGATAAGGCAGGAAACGGTTTGCCCGTGCATTAAAGCCTGAGTCCTGTTGAAAGATGGCAGTGAAATTTCCTTTCTTGTCCTTCTGCAGGCTTTCCAGAATTTCGTCCGCTTTCTGGGACTTGGTATAAAGATCTTTCAGACTGGCAGTTAATTTGGTCTGAATATCCTGAATATTGATCTCTTGAGACATTGGGAACACTTATAGCTTGAAAACGATGCAATTATAGCCAGCTCAGCGGTGCCGCCACCAGCAGCATGTTTTACTATGTTAACGAAACCTGCGTAGGTGAATATTGTCAGCCTAATCCTGACTGCTATCACCAACATCTGGCGTTGAACTATTTCTGGTTAACGGTTTTTGAGCCTTTATAGTTTCTCCAGCGGCAATGGCCTGGCCGAAAACAAACCTTTGAAAAGGCTCGCCCACACATCCCCCGACCATAAAGAGGCCTCTTATACTATCTTCATAACCTTCATGAGTTGAGCAATTTATAACCTCGAGACCGAGCAGCTGCTTGTCAGTGAACTTTGTTTTTAACCATGAGAGATCAGGACGGCTGCCAATAAGAATGGCGACATGATGAAAACGAAAAGTCTCATTCTTTTTCTCTGGAGTTAACAGCTCACACTTCCCTTCGCTCATGGCCTGCAGCTGCCAGTCTTTCAGCTGGGTGTATTTGTTCTCATGTCCTGCAGGTTCCTCAATCACATTAACCAGCCCCTGATGCTCGGGACACTCCTTAAGCTCTTTAAGGGCAAAGAGCACTTTTGATGAACTGAGGGGAGAGTTTTTTGAAATATGTTTTTTACCATCCTCGATAGTTTTCCCATCCACGATATGCGTGACATGGCATTGCTGTTTCCAGGCATGAATAATCACATCGGCTGCAGATAAACCACTCCCTAGCACCAGAATCTTTTGGCCAGGCTTTATTTTTTCAAAGGCTTCACGGGTTGTATGACTGACGTGAGCAGCATCTTCACCGGGTACTCCCTTCCGGTTAATATGAGTGCTACCCACCGCACAGACCAGATTGCGACACTTCAGAATCTGCTCAGAGCCAGATTGATTTTGTAGACTCACCTTCACATTCCAGAGACCACCTTCCTTCCAGGCATCAATAACTCGATAGCCAGTATGCATTCGAGACTGATCAAGGGAAGAGGCATATGTCTCAAAATAAGGGCATAACTGGCTATTAATAATTTTCTTTCTACCCGGGCGGGTATCATCCCATTCATGAGGATTTCCCTTAGCGAACCAGGTATCCAGCGGATAGTCCGGAAATTCCATATAGGTATAAGGGCTGATGGTCATCTGATCACTGCGGTAGGTCTGCCAGCTTCCTCCCGGCGGCAGTTCACTGAAAAGATGCCAGTCTACGGCCTTGTCCGGATCATCACGCCATTTCAGGCAATGAACCTGCTCATCAGTGCCATTAAGAAAGCGAAAACTGTCAAACCAGTTGCCAGCCGGGGTTTTCCCTCGGCTGGTACTCAGCGATTCAGGAAACTCATCCCAATAGACGCGCCCCTCGAACTCCTGACAAGCCAGATGCTGCATATCCCCGCACTCTTTCTGACCATGGAAAAATTCCCGGCCGCTTAGAATTCTGGCAACCATCAGTGCAGTCGGACCACTTCCAACAATAATTGTGTTAATCGTTCGACCATTGAGAGAGGCTGATGGATGATCTTCATCGCACCCTTGCTGGGAATGTGTTTGCCGACCAGAGGCAGATACTGGAGTCAAAGGCTTGGCTCTCTTATAGGGAGGTATCGGGTAATGATTTCGATCAACAGAAAAACTTGTGGTTCATAACGGGTAACAGCCTGGTTATGCGTTTATTGAAAGAATGATGGAGGAAGGGAAAGATAGAGGGAGAAGCATCAGCTGATACTCCTCCACTTGCGACAAATTAGCCAAACAGATCAGGTTTGACCTTCAAACAACCCTGCAGGTAGAGATGGATATCGGTTTCAATAGCCTCTTTGGATGCTTCAGCATTTTTACCCCGTTCAATCATTCCCAGCAGGGACATCTCCTTATCCCGTAACTCAATCACCTCCCGACTTCCTGACGTAGCCGGATTCACTTTATAGAGAACCGGAGCCTGTTTCTTCGATACGTTGAGAGTGACTTTTGTCCATTTAATACCACTCATTGCTGTCTCCTGCCCCCCACCTGTCACTGAAATCATTACCCATAAAAACTGGTACGAAAGAACTACAGAAAGATTATAGGCATAAAAAACCTCGCCGAGGCGAGGTTTTCAGACAGCGCAACCTATCAGTCACGACCACTCAGGGCCGTCAGTAGGTTCAGCAGATGGATAAACAGCATATAGATATCCAGGTACAGGCTCACAGTTGCCATGATGTAGTTGGTTTCACCACCGTGAATAATCCGACTGGTATCAAACAGGATCAGGGCTGACGCCAGCAGTACCGCACCAGCGGAAATTGCCAGGCTTAAACCGGACATATCGACAAACAGACTCACCAGTGATGCGCCAACAAGAACCAGAAGCCCGACGAAGACAAAGCCACGCAGGAAACTGAAGTCCTTCTTGGAAACCATCACGTAGGCAGACAGGCCAAAGAAGATAAAGGCCGTGGAGCCCAGAGCCGTCATCAGGATTTCGCTGAGGGCCGGATTAGCCAGATAAACTGACAGCAGCGGTCCAAAGTTAAATCCAAAGAAGCCGGTGAAAGCGAACACCAGAGGCAGCGCCCAGATGCTGTTACGGGCCGCCTGTACGGCAAACAACAGACCAAGGCTGATTACCAGTGACAGAATGGGGCTCATAAAGCCCGCTCCGATAGACATAGACACCCAGGCCATGGCTGCACTGAACAGCAAGGTCATACCCAGAAGCATATATGTATTCTTGATAACCTTGTTTACGTTTATGCCCAAACCGCCTTGTACGGCCTGTTCACGGACATATGGTGAGGGTGATTGAGCCATAATGTACTCCCTGCAGGTAGTTTCCGAAGAATTAGTCTATGCCATAAGCATACTGCGCAAAATTCGCAAATCAAGCTATATGGCATTGACTACAAAGATTATTTCAGTATTATTCACCTCGTCTTCGGCGCACGGCACTGACGTTCAACGAAGATTTCGGAGGGATGACTGAGTGGTTGAAAGTACCGGTCTTGAAAACCGGCGTAGGTTAATAGCCTACCCAGGGTTCGAATCCCTGTCCCTCCGCCATTTTACGAAAGGCTCGAGACCGCAAGGTTTCGGGCCTTTTTCGTTTACGACAGATAACCCCTGCAATAATTCCATCTGACTTTGTAACCATGATCACCTCTTTGCTTTGATACGCAGAGAGACAGCTTTCAGTTTCACAATGATTCCTGTGATCAGCTCATGCTAGAATCCACGCCATCGCAATCCATGTCACAGTTATGAACTACACACTGGTTATTCATGGCGCTCCGGCTTCCAGCCAGTCATGCCAGACAGCCCTGAGTTTTGCCCGCGCGGCCCTGAACAGAGGTCATAAAATTGCGCGCGCCTTCTTTTTCCGGGATGCCGTCCATATCGGTTCCGGGTTGACTGTTGCCCCACAGGGGGAAGCTGACCTCCATAAAGCGTGGAAAGAGCTGGCTGAAGAGCATGAAATTGATCTGGTGATCTGTATATCAGCCGCTCTTAAGAGAGGGCTGGTCGATGAGCGGGAAGCCCGACGTTATGACAAGGTGTCACATAATATTGATGCTCCCTTCAATTTTTCCGGGCTTGGCCAGCTGATAGACGGTGCGGCAACGTCTGATCACGTCATAACTTTTGGGGATTAACCGGACCATGAAATTCTGCTTTATCAGCTCTCATGCGCCCTATGGCAGCACTCTGGCCCGTGATGGTATTGAAAGCCTGCTGGTCGCAGCCTCTTATGATATGAATGCCACTGTGCTGTTCATGGGAGATGGCGTCCTGCAGCTGGTTGCGGAGCAGGAACCCGGTGAACTTCCTCAGAAGAATACCGGAGCCATGCTTCAGGCCTTGGAGATGTACGGAATTGAGAATATTCTGGTCTGCCGTGAAGATATGCTGGTTTTTGGTCTTCAAGCTGAACAGCTGCTTCTTAAGGCAAAACAGGTTTCGCGTTCTGATATTCCTGGCATTATCCGTGAACAGGACCGGGTGTTAAATTTCTAACCTCCTCGATTTTCAAACAGCATGAGCAGAATACTTCACACAGTTAACAAATCCGCCAGCGCTCCGGCCCTTGATCTGGCAAAGTGTGCGCTGGCAGAAAATGATGCCCTTCTGTTTATCGAAAATGGTGTTAACGCCATTATTGAAAACAGCCTTAGCGCCAAAGCCCTGGAACCCCTGTCGCAAAACCACAGCCTGTATTGCCTGAAAGCTGATATCCAGGCCAGGGGGCTTAGCAGAATGGTACCGGAATGGGTACAGGTTATAGACTACGACGGTTTTGTACAGCTGACAGAACAACATACCAAGACACTAAGCTGGTTCTGATGAAAGACCTGATTGTGAACAACTCTTCCATCCCTCTGGATAACGATGGTTATCTGGTTAATCTGGGAGACTGGAACCAAGATGTGGCCAATGCCCTTGCTTTGGATGAGCAGATAGAACTCCGTAAAAATCACTGGGAAATCATCACACTTATCCGCAGGTTTTACGAAACCTTCGAGCTTGCTCCAAGTCAAAGACCCCTTGTAAAGTTTGTAAAAGAGCAATTAGGCGAAGAGAAAGGCCGCAGCATCTATCTGATGAAACTGTTTCCCGGCAGCCCGGCTAAAGTGATTGCCCGTATCGCAGGTCTGCCGCGCCCTACAAACTGCTTCTGACATTCCCGTAAAACGGACTCTTTTTACGAGAAAAAGACAGATTTCTCACCATTCGCCGGCATTAAAACATTGCAAGCGTTTCATCTACTTATTGCCGGTGAAGCGGCTGAACTCTATAGTTCGCGCCTCACCGAATCGACGACACCCGGCAGGAAAAAAGAATCATTTCATGAGCCCCGTCACATTTATTTATGGCCCGATGAAATCCGGCAAAACTGCGCGCCTGATTGGCGATTACTACGCGCTGTCAGAGGATCACTCTGTCCTTGTCGTTCGTCCGGCTATTGATACCCGCTCTCCGGACAACAAGGTAAAAAGCCGCAACGGTCGCGAGCTACCCTGCTTTGTTTTCGACTCGACTGAGACTCTGACCCAGATCGTTGAAAACGAGCAACCGGAACACCTGCTGGTCGATGAGGCCCAGTTTCTTCCCGAAGAAACTATCAACACCCTCATCCGGATGTCATTGAATGGCCTGAAAGTTCGTTTCTACGGCCTGCTGACAGATTATCGCGGTGAAACATTTGCCGCATCCGAAGCCATTACCCGCTTCGCCCAGAAACTGGATCCTGTATTTGCCGACTGCACCTGTGGCAAACCCGCCCAGTTCACAAAATTTACCGGCCAGACCAATGGACGCACCATTATTGTCGGCCACGATGAACACTATTTCCCTGTATGCACCGAGTGTTTCCTGGAGACCTGCGAATGATCAAAGACCAGACCAACCACTTTGTCGCTGTTGAAGCTAACATCGCCGCAGGTAAGTCCACCTTGCTTCCCCGCCTGGCCAAAGAAATGGGCTGGGAGCCTCTGAAAGAGCCGGTTGATGATGCCCGCTTTACCGAACTGCTGGAAGACTTCACCAAGCACCCTCACGATGCCAACCGTCGTATTCGCTTCCAGAAGTACATTACCGAGCGCCGTGCCGAGTTAGTGAAAGGTCTGGACTCCAGCAAGAACTACCTGATCGAGCGCTCCCTGTACTCTGACCTGATTTTTTCTCAGGCCAATTTCCTGTCCATGGAACGCCCTGACGCCATGTACATGGATTACTACTACGACATCAAGCGTCGTCTGACTGACTACCCACGTATCAGTACAGTCGTATACCTGCGCACCACACCTCAGGTTGCCTACGACCGCCTGATCAACCGCGCACGCGCTGCTGAAGATGGTACTCCACTGGAATACCTGAAGGATCTGCACAACTTCCACGAAGCCTGTCTGCCTCAAATCTGCCGTGAGATGGAGACTCCTTTGCTGACTCTGGAGTGGGATAACTTCGGCTGCGAGAAAGAAGTGGCTCGCCAGATTCTGAATATCATTGGTGAAGATACAAAAGAAGCGGCTTAACCGCTTCTTTTTAACGCCATGTTTCTGGTTCCGGCTCCGGCTGGAACCACCCAAGACTCCCTCTCAACTCAACGACCCCGCCAATAATAATCAGAGTCGGTGGCTTTACTTTCTCCTGCTGAATAATTCCTGGCATTGTTTCCAGAGTTCCTGTCCATACCCTTTGCTTTTGCGTTGTTCCCTGCTGAACCAGAGCAACCGGTGTCGTTTCTCCACGACCGTGACTGATCAGCTGCCGGCAAATCTCTTCCAGACCCATCAAACCCATATAGAAAACCAGAGTCTGCCGATCATCCTGCATCTCATGCCAGGGCAGATCAATCGAACCATCCTTAAGATGACCAGTGACAAACCGGACGGACTGAGCAAAGTTCCTGTGAGTCAGAGGAATTCCGGAATAACTCGCGCAGCCTGAAGCAGCTGTAATCCCGGGAACAACCTGGAAAGGAATACCTTCCGCAGCCAGGGTTTCAATCTCCTCTCCGCCTCGCCCGAAGATAAAGGGGTCTCCTCCTTTCAGACGCAAAACCCGCCGCCCTTCACGCGCAAAACATGCCAGCAGCTGGTTGATTTCTTCCTGTGGAAGGGCGTGTTTATCCCGTTTCTTGCCAACGTAAAGCCGATCTGCGTCACGGCGACAAAGCGCCAGCACTTCCGGCGAAACCAACCGGTCATAAAGAACCACATCAGCCTGCTGCATAAGGCGCAACGCCTTAAGGGTCAGCAGGTCAGGGTCACCAGGCCCACCACCAACAAGATAAACCTCACCCATCGACTGTTCGGAATGATCGGCCAGCTCGGCAGCCATCAAGGCCTGAGCCTTTTCCTGGTCACCGGCCATAGCCGCTTCAGCAGCAGCACCTGTCAAAGCCTTTTCCCAGAAGTAACGCCGATCATTAATGGAACTGAATTTTGTCTTGACCTGTTCCCGGAACAGACCAGCCAGCTGGGCCAGACGCCCATATCCCTGGGGAATCAAACCCTCAAGACGGGTGCGAAGGAGGCGTGCCAGAACCGGAGCTTTGCCGCCACTGGAAAGCGCGATAACAAAAGGAGAGCGATCAATAATGGCCGGCATAATGGCACTTCCCAGATCCGCGCCATCTACCACATTGGTGAAAAGGTTTAGTTTTTCCGTGTCACTCGCTACCTGTTTATTGATCTGGTCTGAGTCAGTAGCAGCTATAACCAACCGTGCCCCACCACAATCTTCGGCACGATATTCACGCCGAACAAGCTGGTGTTCCTCACTCTTCAGCATGTCACAGAGTTCAGATTTAATCTCCGGAGCAACCAGTCGGATATGAGCTCCGGCAGCCAGAAGAAGGGTCACTTTACGCTGGGCGACATCGTCCCCTCCAACAACAAGAACCCGTTGTTGCTTGAGATTTAAAAATAGAGGCAGGTAATCCATACAGAACCACTTATAGACCAGCGGGAAATCTTACCCGCTACAGAGTGGTCAATACTGTACTCGCCTCAATACACCAAGACCAGACTTGAAGAAACCATTTGATAACTTCAAAGCCTTTTTACGAAGAACTCATTGGTTCATTTTAAGCTGCTGACGGTTTAAATACTCCAGCCGCTGCTGTCGAATCACCTGAATATCGGGTATTGAATCAACACCCCCATCGACAACTCTTCCACCACTTATTTGAGTGGCATTATTGAACGCCTCATACTGTTGTTCTTCGTTTCTTTGCTTCTCCCTTTCTTCCTTGAAGCGGTTAAACTCATGCCCTTGGTGAAGATGAACAGGTGCATACTCATGACTGGTTGATGAATCTCTAACCATCACTGTCTGACCATTCTTGGTATTCACACTGGCTCTGGCCTTCATATCATTCAGGTCTATTGGGGAAGAGTCAGTATCTTCTTTCTTTTTGGGAGCGTTATAAGTGATACGACCACCCAAGGACTCCCCTCTGCCGGTAAATGGCTCCTGACTACCGGTAAGCAAAAGCTCTTGCTCGGTAGGCCAGTCTTTAGGGTGATCAAACTGCACGTCCATATCGACATTGAGTGATGACACAACCTTCTCGGGTGTCAGCTTGGTGACTTTCATCTTCCATTCATCATAACCATCAGAAACATAAATATTTTCGTTCTCGCTCAGGACCGTATATTTTCTTGGGAGCTCTTTATCCAATACTTCAGAAAGTTCACCATCGGAACGGTAAGGGCCACTCAATATTTTCAGATCAACCTTATTACCCGCTTTCAGCTCTACTGGCTGGATTGAAACCTGATCACCGGGTTTCAGATCCAGGGCCCGCAGCAAGTGGTTGGACATCATTATCTGATCTGCGGGGGCTGCTTCTTCCAGCATTGTTCCCCAGGCTTTTTTGCCTCCCGCTCCCGAAAACTCCAACTGGTAGGGAAGATTCACTCCATGTGCAGCCAGCTCACGAATACTCCCCTCCCCCAGGATCACCTTATCAGTATCTTTGATCCTCTCCCGATGATTGGCGACATCATCGGTCTCGGTAATTGTATAAGTCAGGCGCGGGCCTTTTCTGGTGATGCCCGCAGTAAAACCACCGGCAGCCACTCCTGCCTTGCCAGCCTGCAGCAAGTGATAACGTGAACTGGTCATCTGCTCATCACCGCCACTGCCAATTTCTGGCACCGGTCGCGGATCAATCATCAGGCTTCCGATATTAATCGCCATTTCTGCCAGCGCCGACCAATATCTGGGTACTTGGTAGATTGAGTGATGATTTCCGGTTAGATCTGCACCAGCAGAAACAAGTTTGAGCTTTCTGATATTGCCATTCTTGCTGTCAGCACCTTCCAGAATGACCGGATAAGAAGAAACAGGGTCAAGAATCACTGACCAGTGATCAGCTCCAGAACGCTCAACCGGCAAAACAGGCAATGGCGCAAGTGGTGTAACACCAGCAACCCGACCATTTCGTATGACCTTTAGAACATGATCGAGAAACCTGGGATGCAGCAAAGAAATGATTTTCTCAGGATGACGGGACAAGGTCAGCCAGCCTGTTTCAGCATCGCTTTCAGATAACTGCTCACCAAGCGTCATATGCACCCATTTACCACTGTCACCCCGCCAGCTGATCTTGGCACCATTACCCGACTTTCCCACGAAGGGAATCAGCTCAAGCCTACTGATATAATGTGCGGCCATTTCCTTGTGAAGCCCAAGAAGAGCCCTTGTCACACCATCGACACCTGAAACAATAGGTACAGGCTCAACAAGGGGATTACGAAGAATCACCAGGGCTGATCCACTGGTATTGATCTGGTGAAATAAAACCAGCCGCTGAGAGACATCCGGAAGTTTCAAATCAACAACAACTCTTTTGTCTTGGCCGGGAATCAGTTCCAGACTGTCCATAACCGAGGCAAAGGACCATCCTGTTCCAATAATGCCTGCGGCTATGCTGGCCCGATACAGCCATAGGCCTGCATTGGCTGTAAACCAGCCAGGAAGATTTTGATAAGCGGAGTTATCAAAAGAGCTTAGATATTTTGTACCAACCAGCACTGCAAGATTCGCGGCAAAGGAGTAAGGCGAAAAACCCTGAAGGAAAACTGTCTGATTGCCACTACCGAGCCACACCCCTTCAGAAGTTGACGAGAACACCTGAGCCCTGACTGAGGTCACAGTAAAAATCATCACCATTAGCAGTGCCAATGGAAGACCTGTTTTCACAGCTGGTTTCGCTATCATTTTGTTGTTCTGACTAATGCCTTGTTCCCCTTATCCATGTCCACTCCTTGTCGGAGGTGCAAGTTTAGACAAAACGTGCCAGAAAACCCGCCCGCAACCCAAACAACCTCTTCGAAAGTCGTCAGTTATCTGCCATTTCCATGCAAGCAACGCGCTAACAGCACCCCCAACTCTCTATTCCTTTGGGAATAATGACACCAAAACGGCCAAGCAGTAGGGCGGACACTACAGTTATGGGGTGGAGCCACAGGATTAAAGTCAGGAGAGATTATGGGGACGGTAAACGGCTCAGGGCCTATCCAGGTTGATACAGCTCTTAAACAACTAGAGGGCCTCAACAAGGATGATGAAGTTCGTATTGTTAAGGGCAAGAACGGCGAATTCCAGATAAAGACAGGTCAAGCCAAGGGACGCTTTAAGTTATTATCGATTCTGCCCGGGATTGCCAAGGTTATTACCCTGCGCCAGCAGACCAGGCTTGTTGATCAACTTCAAGTACTCAATCCCCAGACGAAAACCGCACTTAGCCAAAGGAAGGCCGCGACTGTTGAAGTTGCTCGTAACTTGTTACTTCAAGTCCAGCAGTCAACTCCAAATCAAACTGAGCCCACATCTCAAGCCTCAACACCTGCCACATCCGCCTCACCAAAGAGCGAACTCGATAAACTGTATTTATTAGCTAAAGGAGGAGACACTTCTGCCCGTTTACAAGATGCCCTGAGCCAGACTGAAGATCTACAGTTTGTCAAAACACTCGAAGAAGAACTTAATAAGATCAAATATCAAATTACAGCAGATCCAAAAAGCCAGAGTTCAAAAAATTATTCAGCTGTAAAAATCCGAGCTGCCCAGCTAACCGGCCTTGAACTGGCAAAGCAGGCCCGGAATAAACGAACAGCCAACACAGAAAAGACAATTGCGAAACAAATATCCCAGACAACCTTTTCCGCCAGAAAAGATTTAAACGGCCAGTTAAAGAATAAAGCATTATCTCAGGCACAGCTTTATCTCAAAGAGCATCCACTGGAGTTAAGCGCCGATGAATCAACAGTAGCCGATTTCCACCTGAAGAAATTTGAAGGCAAAGTTGAAAATCAGGATGAGTTCCGGGCTCGGTTCATTGAAGCACTCCGGGGGGGGCTGGGATATACAGATGACATATTTCATGCAGATGCTGCTGAAATAAGAGAAACTGGTGACCTCGACAAGTACGATCGGGGTATGCCTCACCTAATCAACCAGGTTCAAATTGGAGCCGATATTTCACGCACAGCTTTTTCCACGAATGCCAAACACTTTTCAGAGCTAAAAACCAAAGCAGAAGCCCTGAATATCAAGCATGTTGATATCCCCAAAAAGCTATCCCGATTTGGAAATATTGAATCACCCGCTGATACAAATGTTCCGATAACCCTTCAGGCCAGTGATGGTAATTATTATGATTATCCAGGCAAAATCCATGCGAACCGCGTAACAGTTGCTGGAAAGAAACGAGCAATAGCAACCCAATATCCGAAAAACAACAACAAATTAGATAAAAAAACCGACGATACAAGAGCCAATAGTCATGCCATGGGTGTTTTATGGCGTATGACTCTGCAACAGGGAACACAAGTTATTATTGATCTAACCCAGAAGATAGATGGCCACAAAGCTTACTACCCAACAGAGCCAGGGGATACTAAACACTACGATGGTATGGAAATCACACTGATCAATCAGGATGGCGCTCACTCAACCTATCAGGTTACAGATAGCCGAACAGGAGAAACAGGGGAAATTTCAAGGTATCACTACCAGGACTGGAAAGATAAAACCCCTCTTACACCGGATAAACTTTATCAACTTGCCAACTATATCAGCGACGATTCCATACAAAACCTGGCTATGCACTGTACTGCCGGAGTTGGCCGAACTGGAACAGCATTCGTGGCAGCAAACCTTCTTGACTTGATTCGCCGGGGTCAGGTGACTGAGGAAAACCTGGATGAAACGATTGACTCGCTGATTATGCAAATGCGGGAAGAAAGAGGCGAAAACGCAGTACAAACAGGTCCGCAGAGGAAATCTCTGCATGAGATGTTCCACTACATCAAAGAAAACAACCTTCCATAAGCCCACACCCACACCCAGATACTGATTACGAAAAAGCCTTGCTGCCATAAACAGCAAGGCTTTTAAATGCGAGCAGAAAATTATTCGATAATTTCCAGACCACCCATATAAGGCTTCAGAGCTTCAGGGATATGAATACGGCCCTGCTCATCCTGATAGTTCTCAATAACAGCAACCATCGCACGGCCAACAGCCAGACCGGAACCGTTCAGGGTGTGAACCAGTTCAGGCTTGCCGGTTTCCGGATTACGGAAACGGGCCTGCATACGGCGGGCCTGGAAATCCAGACAGTTGGAGACAGAAGAAATCTCACGATACTTCTGCTGCCCTGGCAGCCACACTTCCAGATCGTAGGTCTTGGTGGCACCAAAGCCCAGATCACCGCCACACAGCGTGACAACACGGTAAGGCAGTTCCAGCTTCTGCAGGACAGTTTCAGCATTGCCCACCATTTCATCCAGAGCGTCGAAAGAAGTATCCGGGTGAACGATACGCACCATTTCCACTTTCTCGAACTGGTGCTGACGGATCATACCGCGGGTATCACGACCATAGCTGCCCGCTTCACTGCGGAAGCATGGCGTCTGGCCGGTGAGTTTCAGAGGCAGCTCATCAGCTTCCAGAATGGAATCTGCCACCAGGTTGGTCAGAGTCACTTCAGACGTTGGAATCAGGTAATGAGGCTGTTCCTGTTCGGCAGCAGTGGTCTTGAACAGGTCTTCTTCAAACTTGGGCAGCTGACCGGTACCGAATAACGCCTTACCGTGTACCAGGTAAGGGGTGTAGCACTCTTCGTAGCCATGCTCCTGAGTCTGCAGGTCTAGCATAAACTGAGCCAGAGCACGGTGCAGACGGGCAATCTTGTTGCGCATCACTACGAAGCGGGCTCCAGACAGTTTGGCACCAGCTTCAAAGTCCAGACCCAGGTTCTCACCCAGCTCAACATGATCCTTGGCTTCAAAGCCAAACTCTTTTGGAGTGCCCCAGCGACGCAGCTCAACATTCTCTTCGTCACTGTCACCTTCAGGCACAGATTCGTGAGGGAGGTTGGGAATGCCGAACATCATGGCATCCAGATCACCCAGAATTGACTTTTCTTTGGCTTCGAATTCAGTCAGTTGTGCGTCAATAGCAGTCAGCTGCTCAGCAACCTGGGCCTTGGCATCGTCCACGGACATGCCCTGACCGATCAGCTGACCGACCTGCTTGGAAGCCCTTTTCTTCTCGGCACGCAGATCCTGAGCCTTGGCCTGTACCGACTTGCGCTCGGACTCCAGGGACTTGATCTGATCAACATCGAGAATGAATTTTTTCTTGCTCAGAAGTTCGGCAACCACTTCCGGGTTTTCGCGAACATATCTAGGGTCCAGCATGGATTGATACAACCTTGTAACAGTTAACTAAAAAGCCGGTTGGCGAGAACATAACCACCTGCAGTGGCCAGCAGACAACCGACAACACTGGTCAGCATATAGACTAACGCCTGAGCTACTTCTCCTTCCTGTATCAGCCGGAATCCGTCCAGTGAAAAGGTTGAGAACGTAGTCAGGGCTCCAAGTAAGCCAACAACAAGAAACTGGCGCCAGATCGAAGGCAACAGCGCATGTTCGACCAGCGCATAGTAAGAAATGCCAATAATAAAAGAACCAGCGATATTGGCAACCAGAGTTGGTACGTGAAATAGCCTCGGATTGCCTATTTCAGCGAAACCAAGATAAATAAAAGAACGTAACAGCGCACCAATTGCGCCACCTGCGGCAATAGCCAGCCACTGCATGGGAAAACCTGTGGGAAATAGTGACATTCAGAAAGATGACACCATCTTACCACATAAAACTTGACTCTCTTAGGCAGGCTCCATCATCTCAGCCAGTTCCACCTGCTCAATGGTCACTCCATTTTCCCTGCAGAACTGCGACAACTCTTCCTGAGGGTTGCGATCATACTGAATGCCATAAACGATTCGTTTGATACCCGCCGCCAGCAGATTCTTGGTGCACTGGTCACAGGGACTATGGGTCACATAGGCTGTTGCACCTTCAATGGCAGTGCCACAGCGAGCAGCCCATATCACAGCATTCAGCTCGGCATGAATTTCGTGGCGCAGTGACCAGTCATGATGCTCTTCATAATCTGCATCACAGCAGTTGGTATAACCCGATGGCGTTCCATTCACACCGGTTGAAAGAACCCGACCATCCTTAACCAGCAGACAACCTACCTGCAGACGCACACACTTGGAGAGTTTTGACAGCGAATGCGCCATCTCCATGTAAACGGTATCGCTCATAACGGAATTATTTATCTAGTTAGGTGATGATCAGTAATGTATCGCTTTGAACAGTTAGCCTGCAACCTGTACACCAGAAAAGAAAATTTAATCTTTTCTTCTCTGGTTAGATGAAGCTTTATCAAGAGAATCAAGCCATTGCAGCTTTTCTTTAATCTTTCTTTCTAAACCTCTGTCTGACGGATCGTAATATTTCTTTGGCTCCATAGTTGGCGGGAAGTAACACTCACCAGCGGCATAGGCATTGTCTTCATCATGGGCATAACGATAGCCTTCGTTGTACCCCAGATTCTTCATCAGCTTGGTAGGCGCATTGCGCAAATGTAGCGGCACTTCGTGAGACGGGTTATTGCGAACGTCCTCAAAGGCAGCGGCCATGGCCCGGTACACCGCGTTACTCTTCGGTGCGCTTGCGCAGTAAACCGTAGCATGTGCGATAGCCAGATAACCTTCCGGTGCCCCCAAACGCTCAAAGGCCTGCCAGGCATTCAGTGCCATTTCCAGCGCGCGGGGGTCAGCATTACCGATATCCTCACTGGCAATCGCCACCAGCCTGCGTACGATATAAAGTGGATCAGCACCACCATCAATAATGCGCGCCATCCAGTACAATGCACCATCTGGGCTGGAGCCACGAACCGATTTATGAAACGCAGAGATCTGGTCATACCAGGCTTCACCGTGATTATCGAAACGGCGCAGGTTTTCCACCAGCACACCTTCCATAATCTCGCGGGTAATCTCACCTTCTGAGGCCAGATCGGAAGCCACTTCAAGCAGGTTCAAAACACTGCGGGCATCGCCATCAGCGGCCTGAACAATTATATCCCGAACATCTTCTGAGACAGTAAATTTCTGCTCTCCCAGCCCACGCTCCTGATCAGAAAGCGCCGCATCAAGAACATTGCGTAATGCCTTGTTATCCAAAGATTTCAGGACATAGACCCGGGCACGGGACAACAATGCATTATTCAGTTCAAAACTGGGGTTCTCGGTTGTTGCCCCGATAAAGATGACCGTGCCATCTTCAATATGAGGCAGAAAAGCATCCTGCTGGGATTTATTGAACCGGTGTACCTCATCAACAAACAGAATGGTTCGACGCCCGGACTGGGCACGATCCATCTTGGCCCGCTCAACTGCAGCCCGAATATCTTTTACACCGGAAAGAACCGCAGACAGACTCTCAAAGCGGGCGTCGCAGACATTGGCGACAATACGCGCCAACGTGGTCTTGCCGACACCGGGAGGCCCCCAAAGAATCATGGAATGTGGCATACCCTGCTCAAGAGCTACGCGCAGAGGCTTCCCCTGGCCAAGAATATGCTCCTGACCAAGATAGTCATCCAGCGTTCTGGGGCGCATCCGGGCTGCCAGAGGTTCATAGGCAACGCCCGGCTGGGCAAACAGTGATTGTGTGGTCATGGTTTGGAGGTATTCGTGCCAGAGTTACCTTTCAGAGCTACCGAGGTCTGATCAATCACATCAACACCGGGTGGTACATACAGCTCAAACATTTTCTCTTTAACCGGCTCATTAACCTTCGGATTCAGGAAAGAGATACGTGTCCGGGAACCCAGAGTGTCCGTAAGCATCATCTCTCTCAGCGTCTTGTCATGAAAAGAGAGCTGCAGCTCTTCGAAGGAGTTATCCTGCCCTTTGGGTAACAGCGTAAAGAAGCGCTCTTTGCCACTCTGGGACAGTGTCACAGTAAAACCTTCCAGCATTTTTGCAGCATCACCACTCAGCAAAACAGCTGGAGTGGCACTGGTACGGGTATCAATATCCTGCAGGGTCAGCTGATCAAGATCTTTGTCGTAATAGCTGACGCGGGAACCATCAGACACCACTTCCTGGGGAAAAGGTGAAGTCACATTCCAGCGAAACAGGTTGGGGCGTTTCAGCACCATATCGCCTTTGCTTTCCTGCAGACGACGACCGCTGTCATCCAGCGTCTGCTGTTCAAAGCTGGCACTCAGGGTAGTGATACCGGACAGCAGCCCGGCCAACTCGCTGGCAGCTTCACGCTCCTTAAGCCCGGTCACCTGAACCTTGGCGGTACTGGTCTTAACAGGAGTCTTGGTTTCAGCATAAATGGAGCCACTGGATAGAGTCACCACACAGGCAACAGCACCAGCCAGCAATTTGAATTTTCTGTTATTCATAATGACCTGAATTCTTTTACACTTTTCATCACCGAGGAGCAGGGGGCGCTATAACTTCACGGTTACCGTTGGTTCCTGCTGGGCTTATAACTCCAGCTTTTTCCATCGCCTCAATGATATTGGCAGATCGGTTATATCCAATTTTCAGTTTGCGCTGAACCGAAGAGATCGATGCCCTGCGGGATTCGGTGACAAAGGCCACCGCCTCATCATAAAGTGGGTCTTGTTCATGATCCGTATCCGCAGAAAACTCACCGCCCTCATCCGAAGCACCACTTAAAACCTCTTCGATATAATTAGGCTCTCCCCGCTTCTTCCAGTCCGCAACCACGCGATGCACTTCATCATCACTGACAAAGGCACCATGCACACGGATGGGAAGACTGGTTCCCGGCGGCAGATAAAGCATATCGCCATGACCAAGAAGTTGCTCTGCCCCGCCCTGATCAAGAATGGTACGGGAGTCAATTTTGGAAGAGACCTGGAAGCTTATACGGGTTGGCACGTTGGCCTTGATCAGGCCAGTAATCACATCCACAGAGGGTCGCTGGGTAGCCAGAATCATATGAATGCCGGCGGCCCGCGCCTTTTGGGCAATACGGGCAATCAATTCTTCAACCTTTTTCCCGACAATCATCATCATGTCGGCAAATTCATCAATCACCACTACGATGAATGGCAGCATCTGCAGCTCCGGTGCTTCATCTTCTGCTGAGACCGGCTGGTACAGGGGATCACGCAGTGGCTGACCAGCTTTGACTGCATCGTTGACCTTACGGTTAAAGCCAGCGATATTCCTGACGCCCATAGCAGCCATCAGTTTATAGCGACGCTCCATCTCGGCCACACACCAGCGCAGGCCATTTGCTGCTTCCTTCATATCGGTCACAACCGGGCATAGCAGGTGGGGAATACCATCGTAAACCGACAGTTCCAGCATCTTGGGGTCTACCATAATCAGCCGGACTTCATCAGGTGAAGCCTTGTACAGCATGCTGAGAATCATGGCATTCACACCTACCGATTTACCGGAACCCGTAGTACCGGCCACCAGCAGGTGTGGCATCTTAGCCAGATTGGCAACGACCGGCTGCCCGCCAATATCGTGCCCCAGGGCGAGAGTCAGGGCCGCATCAGCACTGTCGAAAATCTTTGAGGAGATCAGCTCACTGAAATAGACAATTTCCCGATCCTCATTGGGTATCTCAATACCGACAACCGACTTACCTGGAATCACTTCAACAACCCGAACACTGATCACTGCCAGTGAGCGGGCCAGGTCTTTGGCCAGATTAGTAATCTTGCTGACCTTAACACCGGCAGCAGGCTGAATTTCAAAACGGGTAATCACCGGTCCGGGATGAACCGCAACAACCTCAGCATCGACAGAGAAATCTTTCAGCTTCAACTCCAGAAGGCGGGACATGCCCTCTAGGGACTCGGAAGAGTAACCCTTCTTCTGGCTGTGATCCGGTGTATCAAGCAGACCCAGCGGCGGCATTTCGCCACTGGGTAAATCATTAAGAAATAGATTCTGCTGTTTTTCCTTAACGACTTTTGGGCTGGGCTCGGGAGGTTTAGGCAGAGGTTCAATACGCGGCGGTTCACGACGCTGCTGCTTGACTTTCTCCTGGATAAGAACCTGCTCACGTTCTTTCCGTGCCTGTTCCACTGCCCTTTTCTCTTTCAGGGATTTCACCCAGAAGACCAAAGACTTGCAGCCATGAACAAACAGATCCCAACCCTTCAGAACCCAGGCTCCAATAGCATCCATCAGCGCGAACCATGACAGATCCGTCAGTAGAGTGATACCAAACAGCAGTAAAGCGCAGAAAACCAGGGTGGAGCCATGGAAGCTGAGCAGTGGCTCAACCACCTGCACAGTCTGCAGCCCAATGATGCCTCCACCGGAAGATGGCAGAAGGCCGGTATAACCAACATGCAGACTGACCAGCGCATCACCACAGATCAGGAACAACACCAGCCCGATCACACGCAGGGTAAAAATGGCACCATTCCAGGGCTCGGGTTCATGACGGTCACGAAACACCTGCCAGCCTTTGCCTAGCAGAAGAAAGGGAAACACAAAGGAAAGATAACCAAACAGGTTCAACAAAACATCAGAAAACCAGGCTCCGGCCCGTCCACCAAGGTTGCTGACTGAACCGGCTGTCCCGATATGGGTCCAGCCAGGATCTGTAGGACTGTAGCTGACAAGAGCCATCGCCAGAAAAATACCTAGCACAGTCAGCGCCAGCATCAGCCCTTCCCTGAGACGAAGATATACCTGCCTTTTCAGCACCTCCCCTGCACTCTGACTTTTGCCTTTCTTCACACTGCCTTCCGCGTCCGTGACTCTAAATAGTTATATTGTATGGTTTTTTGCAGGGAAAATGCAGTCATCCGTATTTCAAAAGTCAGATATAAGTATCCGGGCAGATCAGTTCAGGGTTGATACTTTCCTTTCGAGACTCCTGGCAAGAGCAACGAAATGCTTGCCATCCTTTAAATCTTCAATGAAACCGGCAGGAATCCCGGAAAGACCGTTAGCTGCTCCCGCCATGGCGCCGGTCAAGGCAGCACGGGCCATATTATTCCCACCACCATTGCTGGCAGCCAAAGTAGCATCTTCAAAGCTGTCAGGAAAACGATAAAACAGGTAATAGGCGGCAGGCACAATATGCATCAACTCGCAATCCATCCCGTAGACATGGCTGATATATTTGGGCTGTTCAATACGGACAAGGTCCTGCCGCTGTGCCACTTCGCCATACCCCGGAGTCAGGAACCGGTCATAACTACCGACCAGCTGATAGATCTCTTTGTTTCTGGCCAGTCCCTTGAGATAGATATTCAGATCCTGAACAGCGACTCCATTGATAAGCCCCTGAACCACCAGCGCATAAACAATCTGATTGCCCCGGGTTGAGTGGTCGTTATACATCACTTTCAGTAAACGATCGGCCTCTCTGGCCAGCTCAAGTGGTTCCCTATAGCTCGCGGCCAGCAGCACAGAAAACTGGGCTCCGTCGGAAACATCCTGACCGGTTGCCATTCCCGGGCTGTCCCATGCCAGGCCATCCCTGCGCTTTTTAATCAGGAGCTTTATCAGGCTTTCGGTATAACGGCCGGAATAAGATTCACCCGAAAGGTCTTTGAAAAACTTATCAAGCCGGGGCCAGAAATCTTCAGGATTGAATCGCCCCTGTTCAGCAAGGCTGGCTAGCAGAAGAGTATAAATCTGTCCGGTCTGGGATATATCCCCTGCCCTCAGGCCCTGCTCATAACGAAACTTGCTGACTTCAGCAAATTTATGATCGCTATCAGGCTTGGGATCAACATAGTGATCAATCCAGCTGCCATGATCTTTCTCCAAGGCAGCCATATCGTAGTACCAGTGAGTTCCAAGTCCGAGCGCATCACCAACCAGAAGCCCCATAATGGCTCCGGTTGCACGATCTTCGTGAGATAAAACAGATGTGTTTGTCATACCGCCGTCCAACGTACCTTTCTGTGCCTGCTGTGCCTGCTGCGTTTGCTGCACCTGCCACGTTTGCAGCGACTGCTGAGCCTGGCAGCCAGTGGCAAGCCCCCAGAAAACAAACAGAAACATGCTGCGTGCCAAAGCCTGCTGATTCATTACCATCATCTCCCATTCTTACACTCGGAATAAGAGACACCAGCCTAGTCGCTATTTCCCAGAGACTCTCAGCTTCAGCTATTCAGCCTGACGGGTATAAATAGCCTGCTTTAAAAGACCACCCTGGTCAAAAGCCACCCTGAGACTCAGTCTCAGGTTCAGACCAATAGCACAGATCATTGAGAGGAAAATAGCCATCATTATCGCGATCTGGTACTTGGCAGCGGTGAGTGGAAGCGCCCCACCCAGAATCTGGCCGGTCATCATACCAGGCAATGACACGATACCCAGGGTAGCCATTGAGCCAAGAATAGGCGTCAGGGATGAGCGAACAGCCTTGCGGAAGTAAGGTTGAGTGGCTTCTGCCACTGTTGCCCCTAGCAGAAGGTCGGAAAGATAGCGGGGTTCATTGGCACGGACCTGACTGTAAAACGTTTCCAGTGCACGGATATTTCCCTGCAGAACATTACCCAGTAGCATCCCTCCGACAGGAATAAGATAGCGGGCATCCATAAAGGGAACCGGCTTAACCAGAATCAACAGGAACAGCAGACAGACAGATATAATGGAAAGCATCAAACTGAACTGTGTCACCCAGAACAGCCGCATCACAGCCAGTCCCGAACCACGAAGAATACTGAAGTTGGCGACTGTCACCATAACCAACAGCCATGCCAGATTCAGCCAGAGATTATTCAGTTCAAACAGATACTTCAGGTAAAGACCAACCAGCAATAACTGCACAGTCATCCTGATAACACTGCCAATCGCGTTGTAACCAAGATCCAGCAGGTTCCACGAGTAAAGAACGATAACAGGTATAACGAGTAATACACTGAAGAAAAAGAGATTTATAAGATCAATATCAACCGTACCGGACATCTCTTTCCTCCTTCATAATCTGACCGTTATCCATAAAAATCACACGATCACAATGAGACAACCATACGGGATCATGGGATGTGGAAATAACTGTACGTCCGGTTGCCAATATCTCCTGAATAACAGCATCACGAGTCTCGGCATCAAGAGCCGAGGTTGGCTCATCAGCAATAATCATATCCGGCTTAAGAAGCAAGACCCGGATAATGGCCACCCGCTGTTGCTGCCCTCCAGAAAGCGAAGATGGTTTTCGCTCAAGAAGCTCTTCAGATAACGAGAACATCTGCATTAAACGTTGCATCTCATTCTCAGGAAATAGACGGGAGCGATGCGCGGCAAACTGGAAAGGCTGCTTAATAGCATCCAAAACTGAGACTCCCCCCAGCGCATTTTCCTGACCGATATACCCCGAACGTTTTCTGATCTTCTGGATTGTGGCGGCTGTGACCTTGTCACCTTCGAAGAGAAACTCGCCCTCCTTCCAGTGACAACCTCCCAGCAAGGTCTTCAGCAATGTACTTTTCCCGCAGCCGGAAGGACCACAGAGAGCAATCGATTCTCCCAGGGCAATATCCAGACTGATATTGTTCAGTACCGGAGTCCCCTCCCTCAAGACAGACAGTTTTCTCAGGCTAATCATTCGTGTAGCAACCTTGACGTTGAATGTGCCTATTCATAAGATTAACACCAATATCATATATCGATATCGGTTTACGATAATGCCATCCGAGAAAAAACACAAGATCATTAACAAGCTGCTCTCCGGGTTTGTGCAGATACATATCCTGCGACACGCCAGTCGGGGAGAGCTCTATGGTTCCTGGCTGATTGAACATCTGAAAACCCATGGCTACAACCTGAGCCCAGGGACTTTATACCCGATGCTAAAACGCATGGTGAATGACGATCTGCTAACCGCCAGCGAGCACAATATAGAGGGGCATATCCGCAAGATTTACCGGACTACCAGCCTTGGAGATGAAGCATTAAAAGAAGCGAACGATAAAATCAGGGAGTTGACCACACACCACCTGGACTAGGATTTTTTGCCCTGAAATATCACCACAACGAACTCCTTACCAGATTTCTCTTAAAAAACCGCGTAAAGATGCCCTTTACCAACCTTACATAATCCATACCCTGACAATTAATGCATAGGGCAGTCACCTATGCATTGATCATTGAGATAATTCAATAATCAATAATAGTAGGCACCATTTCAGCCTGGACAGCGGGCACATAAAATTTCTCTCCTTGTGTGCCAGGGTGGCTACCGTTGTCTGATTAATGCTGTGAAAACCGAGAAGTATTCATAGCCACTCCAGATAATTGGAGGGTAGTATGAAGTTGTTCAGCAAAATCTTTCTGACTGTTCTTGCCAGCCATTTCCTGCTCACACCAGCCCTTTCTGCTCCTGATACACAGGTTTGTGAACAGTGTCATGGCAAAAATGGCGTAAGCCATAACCCCGATGCCCCGACATTAGCAGGGCTACCGGCCATCAATATTGAAGATGCATTGTACGCCTTTGCCAATGGCCTGAGGCCGGAGTCCCAGTCACCAGATAATCAAGATGCTGGCCACAAACTCTCACAAGACAGCGCCGTTTTGCTGGCCAGCTACTTTGCGAAGCAGAAGTTTATACCGACACAACAGACTTTTAACCCCTCAAAGGTTTCACTGGGCAAAAGGATTTTTGATTTGAAATGTGAATCCTGCCATACCGACGCTGGCTCTATGGCGGATGATGAAACGTCCCTGCTTGCGGGTCAGCACACACCTTATCTTCGCAAACAGATTAATCACTTTATCAGCGGCGCCAGGAAGAACTCTTCTGGAACAAGAAAAGATACGTTAGATGGGCTCAAGGAAAAGCATATCAATGCCCTGCTTGATTACCTGGCCAGTCATCAGTAATGCAGTTGACCGAGACTAAGATGAAAGAGAAGTGGTCGCAATTTAAACAGATTCTCAGGAAAAGATGGTTAATCGGAATTTCTTTAGAAATGCTTTTGATCTTCTCTGTCGGAATTCTGGTAGTGCCGGCATTTCAATTCTCAATGGACGTTACAGGCAGCAACCAGTTTTGCTCTTCCTGCCATCTAAAAATGGATACTGTTGTTCAGGAGTATCAGGAGTCCATCCACTTCAGTAACAGAACCGGTATCAAGGCAACCTGTAGCGACTGCCATATCCCCAACGAATTTCTACCGGCAATGAAAGTGAAGTTCAGTGGCCTTATAGATACCTATCACTACCTGACCCAGGACTTCCCCAGGGAAGAGTTTGAGTCACGCCGGTGGGATCTGTTTGAAAAGTCCTTAGATTCATTTCGGGAACACAACTCTTCAACATGCAAAAACTGTCACAATATCAACAATATGAGCACACAAGCTCAGACAAAGCTGGCAGCACACAAGCACAACGATAAACAGCATTTAACTAAGACCTGTGTTGATTGCCATACCGGTTCAGCCCATAAATTACCCGAGCTGGATTTTCTTGACCTTGAGTAGAGGGGTAACTCCAAAAGCCTGAAAAATACTGTACAAAAACCATGAAACTGCGGAGATCCAAACAACCAGATTTCATGGTCAAAGCTGCGAAATAAAAACAATAAACAGGAAGTACAACCAATGAAAAGAGCCACAAATCTTAGAGCTATGGCTCACTCCGACAGCGCAGCCGGACACCTTTCAGCCAGAGTTATCCTGTCAGTTGCCTGGTGCACTATTCTTATCGCCGGAATGCCTGCTCTGGCGGCACCTCAGAAAGCCATCGAGCCAGAGCCCTTAAGCGAAGAAATCTTTATCAACTCTTTGCTGGAGGAAAAGTTCCGGTCTGCCAATTTCTCCAAACAAGGCGCTGACAAGTGCCTGACCTGCCATACCAAAGGAACACCTCTGGATGGTTCGGGCATTTTTAAAGGGGCACATGGTCGCCTTGATCTTGCTGACGGACCATTTCAGCAACTCGAATGCGAAAGCTGCCATGGCCCCATGGGCCGCCACCCTCGTCTGCTTCCCGATGACAAAGGGATAGAGCCGATGGTGCAGTTCGACCCGGACTCCCCTGTTACGGCTGAAAACCAGAACAGCATCTGCCTGAATTGCCACAGCAAGGATCACCAGCGCAGTGACTGGTTTGGCAGCGCCCATGAAAGCATGGGAGTGGGCTGTACATCGTGCCATACCCTGCACAAAGACAGTGACCTTGTTCTCAACGAACAGTCCCAGGATAAAGTCTGCACATCCTGTCACCAGGAGCGGCAGATGGATGCCCATAAGCGTTCCAACCATCCCCTGGGCGAAGGCCAGCTGGCCTGCAGCAGTTGCCATAATCCACATGGATCCCTTAACACTGCCATGCTGGCACAGGCAACGGTCAACGACACCTGCACGGAATGTCATACCGAAAAACGTGGACCTTTCCTGCTGGAGCATGCTCCTGTTGTTGAAAACTGTACGAACTGCCACCAGCCCCACAGTTCCAATGAGAAATTCCTGCTGACCCAGAGGCCACCCGTCCTGTGCCAAAACTGCCATGCCATGCACAGGGACATTGACTTTGATGATGGCCAGCCAATGGAGTTCAGATACCTGGCCGGGAAGTCCTGCCTGAATTGTCACGCCAAAGTTCACGGCAGCAACCGACTGGATAATTACGGATTCAGGCGTTAATCCGGTACTCCCGCAAGCCAGATATACAAAACGACAGATACTGGTTTGGAGAGCTTATTGCCATGGAAATACCTTTTCCATCACCTCAGGGTGACGAAAAAGGCACTTCCTGCTCATGGCTGCTTGTGGAGGGATAACAATGACAAGTTATGACAATAAAAAGACCTTACCTCTCACACTGCTTTCTGCCGCTATAGCCATCGCTGCCTCACAAGCCAATGCAGCCTTTGATCTAAGCCGCATGAACAGAGATCACATTGATACTGAAAAACGGCAGTGCAGCTCATGCCCGGATCCTCAGAAGCCTCAGACTTCCGTTTATGCCAGCATGGGTTATCTCACCAGGAATAATGCATCCCAGATTATTGCCGGCCAGGGAGACAAACAGGGCCTGCAGGGTAATGCCGGTTTTGATTACCGGGATTTCACCGGGACTTCAGATCTCATCATCACTGCATTGGGAGGAACAGGCAGAGAATATGCGAATGTTCAGATAAGGCAGGAGAATAATTACCAGGCAGAGCTCACCCACAATTCCCAAAATTATGTCAAAAACCACGAAATCACCATCATTCCACCAACCGGCTCGGGGGGTCAGCTTGGAGACTATGGCCGATTTGATGAAGAGGTTGTAAAGAGTATTACCGCACTGAAAGGTGAGAAAAAACTTACAAATAACCTGATTGGGTTCGCTGATTTCATCCAGAGAAAAAACAGCGGTAACGGAGTGGAGTCCGATCACTTTGCCGGTTTCACCCTACTGGGAGCTATTCCGAAAGAGATCGATAACACCACCCATGAACTGAGAACCGGGCTTCGCCATGCAACGGATACCAGTCACCTGCAGGCCTATTACAAGATTTCCCGTTTCGATAATGATGCCAATATCGGCCGGGAAGTTGCGGTTGGTCAGGGCAATGGCGTAGGAGGTGGCAATGGCAATGATCAGGGTCAGGCCACAAGAATGCCTGAACCGGACAGCACCCTGCATCAGGCAGTCACTTCAGGCAGCTACCGAATCAGTTCCAATGATATAGTCCAGGGCAGCCTGTCATATGGACTACTGGGACAGGATGGTAATCTGGTTGGAGGACAAATTGCCAATAACGGCGATACCCGGCTGGAAGGTTATATCCATACCGCAAGAAGCCGTCTCCGCTGGCTGCATCGAATCAGTCCAAAATGGCGTTTCAAGGCCGCGTTTAATTACGATAACCGCAAGAATGCCACCGACCCGTTGCAGAAGACCGGGGACAACAACGCTGTCTACTCTACCCGTCTCTTTTCTTACCGTATCCAGGATTTCCAGGCAGGTGTTAATGGTCAGCTTGGCCAACTTCGTATTGAAGCCGGGGCCGGCAATAAGGTGAAATGGCGCTCCGATCAGAATCGGAAGAAAACTGAGGAAAAATCAGCCTGGATCAAAAGCCGTCAGCGCATTTCAAACAGCTTACTGGCAACGATGTCATATAAACACCTGGATCGAGGTGGTTCAGACTTTGAGAATAAGAACATTGCCATAGAACCCTATCTGGCTGATATGAAGCAGGATAAAGTCACCTTCGGGTTATCCTACGGCGGTTTTGAAAGAGCAGGTCTGGGAGGCCAGGTATACACATCCAGAGACAATTACAATAAAGGCCAGTCTGGTCTTGATCGATTGGAAAGAAGTGGGATGACTTTAAATGGCAACTACCGTTTAGATGATAATCAAACCCTCTATGTCGCTACAACCTTGGAACGCAATGAATTTGAGCAATCAATTAAGTTCAATACCAATACAACCCAGATTATTGACCAGAAAGTCGATATGTTGGGTATTACGCTCGGATTCGAATGGGAGAGAATTCTGGATAGTAAATTTGACCTGGATTTAAGCTACAACTGGCTTAAAAGCATTGATAATTACCATCAGAAGAATGCTACCAACCCAATTCCTGATATACGTTATCGCTCAGATAATTTCGAGGTGAACGGAAAATACAAGTACAGTGATCAGCTGACAGTTCTTGGATTAATTGGATATCAGCATATTAATGAAGATGACTGGCAGCTTGATAATACTCTTTGGACTGGTAATAAAACTCTAGGGGATGATGGCTACCGTATAGCTGTGGGATTCTCTTATAAATTCTTATAACCTTATCAATTAAGCTCAAAACTGGAATCGTTTGATTCAAAAATCTTTGTAATAAGCTGAATCAAACGATTCATAGAAATTAATAACCATGCATTTTTAAAAACTACAAAACCAATAAGATTCTCACCAAAAATCATTCAACAAATTATGAATCCAATGATAGAACTACCGCAAAATTAATATTTCTTGCAAAACAAGCGCCTACAAATCATACATACAATACAATTACATTCTGCACAGTTTTCGCTTAACTTTTCTTTACTTTTCTGCTCTTTATTACCGGCCCAGCAAATTTGAATATTGCAATATGGGAATCAGGGTTCGACTCAATTCCCATAGATAATAATAAAGAAGTGGATAGCCACATGAGAAATAGAAACCGGGATCTGTTCGATTTTAAAAAGTGCAGGTACTTCCTGGTACCTGGAATAATAATACTCTCAGGAGCGCTTCTTAACTCAGGATGTCGTAACTCCGGGGGCGGAGGTGGTGACAACACCCAGGAATCAACACCAAACCCAGTCGACGATTTTGATTACTCTGTAAAACACACATTCAGTACCAAGGATATAACCGGGGGCTTTAACGGCATTACCTTTGAAGCTGACCCCAGTATTTTATGTGATATGGCAGGATCTGATACAACATGTACAGATATAAAGCCAATCACATTGGGAAAAAACCAGGACACACTGTATCCCATTGATAGTGAGTTTGGTTTTCTTGTTTCTGATTTTGTGGGAGCCGCACAGAAATCTAGGGGATCAGATGTAACAGCCGATTATGCTGAAGGATGGGCTGCAGATATTGTCAGTGCCGAGTTTGGACCTGGTCTGATGGTAGCGAACGCCAAAACTGATGTTTTCCAGGCACCAAAACTGACCGGAACCTGGTGTGCAGGTATGGGCGGCAAGCTGGTGAAATGCTCTACCGAACACTATGTCACCATGGAGCAGATTCTTGCCTGCCATCAGACAGTTCCCTACTCCCAGGATATTATCGATTCAGGTGAGCAGAAAAACCTTGTTGATCCGGCTAATGGCCAGATCCTGAGAAATTGCTCACTGGATCGTCTGGATGATGTCCTGAAAATCAGGGAAAACGGTCAGGACACAGAAACGATTCTAACCAGCGTAGAACCTGGCGATCAAATGGAGGCCAATGAATCCAGTGTTCGCAAGGATATTGCTGTCAGTAAATCCTACAGCATCACACTGAAAGATGATGGCAAACCTCTTTATCGCTGGGGTAATGCTGTTAAACGGCCTAATGATATTCGTCTTTATGTCCGCATGGCTCTGCCGGATGAATGGAAAGAGCCTGGTGCTGAATTCAAAGTAACAAAGGCTTATCTGGCTATCCAGCACCAGATTACCAACAACCCCAATGACCAGTTACGCCCGGAAGATATGGAGAACGAAGGAGCAACCGGACGCCTGCCCACCTATAGCGCTGCAGGCAGCACCTGGACTTCATCCAGAGATTGCTACAAGGGTGATGGTGAATTTATTCCTGCAGGAACAATGTTCAAAAATGGCAACGCCACAAATGCCACAAATGCCACAAATGCCAACGGATTCTCGGAAGACCTTAAGGAAGGCTACACAGTGGCATGGTATACATCAATCAACAGAGACCCATTCGATAAAGTCGTGGATGACAGTGGCAACCAGATTATGGGACCACGCTGGCGGCTTAAATCCAACAAGTTCGGGCAAGACCTTCCCTCTTTCGAAGTTCCCAAAGAGGAATGTTCCAAACCTCCCTACCAGAACAACGACAAAAAATATGAAGTCGGTGTTGATACCGTCACAGTTATAGACCTTCTTAACTGGGAAAATGGAGAACCCTCTCCACTTACAAGCAGTCTTGCCTGGGTTGATGCCACTAAGAATACCGTTAATGAAATTTCTCCTGATCATCCAGGCGTTTCAATCAATGGTCTGCCTTTGACCAATGATTTTGACCTGGCCGTTTACGTTAAGGGTGATGCCAAAGGTACCCGCCTGTACCACGCGACACTCGTCCTCGACTACGACAAAATGTAACGGAGAAACCCCATGAGAACCAAGATTTCAAAACTTATAACAGCTTGCGGCTGCGCGATACTGGGGATTTCTGCCACAGCGGCGACCGCTGCTCTTATTCCTTTCCAAACAATCCACACCTTCAGCATTGATGATATCCAGGGTGGTGATAATACCGGCAACACCTATGGAGGTTATGTTGGTGCGGATGGCGAAGTTGCAGGCGATAAATCAATACTCTGCGGCCTGGAGAGCAGCCCTGCATGCCCCGATGATGGATCACAGCCTCAGGTAGAAAAGGATGGCTCCACCCTGTATCCCATTGACGCAGCATTTGGTTATGTTGTCTCAGACTTTGTTGGTGCAGAAGTTCGGCAGAAAGGTGTAACAGCTGAGATTCCCGGCCTCACTATTTCACCTCAATACAGCGAGGGTTTTGCCGGCAACATAAATGATGAAAATGGCGCAGGACTAGCAGTCAGCAATACAGCAACTTCCCTGTTCAAGGTACATGATCCATACGGCACCTGGTGCAGGGGTGTAGCCGGCAGCCCTGTGAAATGCTCATCAGAGCATTATGTGGTGATGGAACATGTTCTCTCTTGTTACCAGTCAAACCCCTATATCGGTATTGATGATGGGATTGACCAGAGAGATTTGACCGACCCAGAGACAGGAGAAGTTATTGATAGCTGTTCCAATCACTCTTTGGATAACACTCTGAAGATCGTTGAGAATTTTGTTGTATCTGAACTACCACTGACATCCGTTGAACCGGGTGATCAGATGGAAGCCAATGAATCCACGGTCAGAGACGATATAGCTGTTGGCAGAGATTACTCGATAACCCTGAAGGACGATGGCAAACCTCTATATCGTTGGGGTAACGCCGTCAAACGCCCAACAGATATCCGCATCTATGCGCAAATGGATCTGCCACCAGAATGGACTGATGAAGCAGCGCCTGAAGAAGGATATACCGTCACCAGTGCCAAGCTGACTGTCAAACACACCATCACTAACAACCCGAACGACCAGATCCGTCCGGAAGATATGGAAAATGAGGGAGCCACCGGTCGTCTACCTGCTTACGATATTGTTGGGGAAAGGTGGATTTCCAAAACAAACTGCTACACCGGAAACGGGGAGGATATTCAGGCAGGAACACTGTTTAAGGATTCCGCTTATGCAGGAAAAACCCACTTCCCTGTCGATCTGAATGCTTTTTCGGAGGATCTAAAGGAAGGATTTACCAATGCCTGGTACACCACCATTCATAGAGATCCGTTTGAAGAAATGTATGGAAAGGATTCAGAAGGCAACCAGATTAAGTTATCTGGCCCACGCTGGCGTCTGAAAGCCAATAAGTTTGGTCAGGATCTGCCTTCTCTGGAAATCCCGTCGGCAGAGAACGAGTGCACACAACCTCCTTATAAAAAAGGTGGCAAAAAATATGAAGTTGGAGACTTTGCAATAACCACTATCGACCTGCTGGATTTCGATGCAGCAGCAGAAGGAGTATCCCCACTGAGAAACAGCCGTGGCTGGATTGACGCTGTCTATAACGAAGTTAATGAGTTCCCTGCAGGTGTAACTCCTACACCTGTTGGAATATCAATTAATAATCTTCCGCTGACACCGAAATTTGACCTTGCTATCTATGTCAAGGGCGATAAGAGGGCTGTCAAGATATACAACGCCACCCTCGACATCGAATGGGATAAACCCAGTGATGAAGAATAAATATTTCAGGATGAGCACAAGCATTTGCTGTGGCCTTTTGGCCGCAGCAATTGCTGTCGGTTTCTCTGTTGGCACAGCCTCATCCAGCAACACTGTTACGCCACAGGGGCACGGTGGGCATAAACCCAAAGAGCAACGCAACAGGGGCTTGCAAAACCTTCCTGTAGAGACGCGGTTTATACATGCTGCCGTCATCGGGGATATCAAGGCCCTGGAAAGCTATCTGATCGAAGGAGTCGATAAAAACTTTCGCGACCCCTGGTCACGAACAGCCCTCTATATGGCAGTTGATGCCAAGCAGACCAGCACAACTGAAGTACTTCTTAAACATAAGGTGAATGTCCATCTCGCTGATGATGGTGGCCAGACACCTCTGCATCTGGCCGTTAAGCATGGCGACCTGATTCTGGTACAAATGTTGATTGATGCCGGTGCCAATGTTGATGCACAGGATGAAAACGGGCTGACACCGCTCGTATCAGCAATGAACCACGGTCGAACCGATATTGCCAGGGAGCTGATCAAAGCAGGGACAGATATTCATCAGATCGATAAATATGGGCGCGACCTGCTCCAGGTTGCCGCTTTCAATGGTGAAAATGAACTGCTTGCACCTCTGTCTCAACGGGGTGTTAAAGTCGAGGCAAGGGATAAAACCGGCAAAACCGCACTTCATATGGCAGCCATGCAAAATAACCTGAACACGGTGCAATGGCTGATTCAACAGGGACTGGAAATTGACGCAAGAGATAACCAGAAATTTACACCACTGATGTATGCTATACAGGGCAAATATAACCATACCGCTAAATACCTGATAAACCAGGGTGCTGCAGTCAATACCCGTAATATTGGTCTGGTTACCCCTCTTATGATGGCTTCAGGAAATGGTAACCTTGCGATTGTCGACCTCCTGCTGACACAAAAAGCGGATCCAACCATGGCGAACAAGCCAGGCTGGAATGCTCTCTTTTATGCTGTATCAAATAATCATGAGGCTGTTGTAAATCGACTTACTGAGACTGGTATCAATCTGGACTGGCAGGACAGCTATGGCGCAACCGCCCTGCTCCTTGCTTCTGGAAACCAGAAAACGACCATGGCACAGACTCTTATCAGAAAAGGAGCAAAAATAACACTAGCCGATAAAAACGACTTTACCCCACTAATGGCCAGTGCCCTCTCTGGTGATCTGGTACTGATTGATGAATTCATATCAAAACAACCTGACCTGATTCATGCAAGGGATCATCTGGGTCGTACTGCACTCCACTGGGCCGTAAAAGGCAAGAAGCTGGATAGTGTTGGGATGCTTTTAGAACTGGGAGCCAACATCAATGCGGTTGACTCCAATCAGCACAGTGCCCTGATGCTGGCAGCTGTTCTAAATCAAGCTGAAATATTAGACTTTCTGCTAAAGAATGGAGCTGACACCAATCTGCAAGACAAAGAGGGCAAAACTGTAAGTGACTGAGCCAAAGAAAAGGGCTTCAGTAAAATCGTCAGTCTGCTTCTTCAATAGGAAAAGGGTGCAGCAACAATTAATGCTGCCCCCATTAAACGGGACGCACTACCCCGCCTGCTGCCTACCTGCGTAGCAGCTACTGCTTCACTCATTGGAAATTCCCCGGATCAGGAGGCGCTGTCGAAAAGCCTGTTCAGAAGCGCCCTATCTTCATCATTAAGATTTTTTAAGTTGTTAGAACCGCGGGTAATGGTGGCAATGCTGACCCCCAGCCGAGCAGCCATTTCTCTCTGGGACTCTTCTCCGGCAAGGAGGCTGGCAATAATCTCCACCCTGCCAGCCATGGCAGAGCGTTCATCATGCGTCATAAGAATTTCCAGCAGACGCGATCGTTCTTCGGAATTTCCAACCTGCTCAATAAGATCAAGAAAGAACTGCCAGCCTGAAGAAGTCATTGATTACACCATTACATTGTAATAGCTGGACAGTACATGAAAAATCCCAATCTGTAACATTCGTAAAAATGCGTAGTGGTAGTTTTTGTTCAGATTTTAATCGGTACTGATGCGTGCTGATGCCTGATTCTCCAGTCACCATCACATCTCTTTAAAATGAATGTTGACCGCAAAGGCCGCATGGTAAAATTTTTAGCTGAATTTCTGGCTGATGCTGTCATCTCACCATGAGCTGACAGGCATACTAAATCACCACAGGCGAACGCAATTGGATCATAATATGACAAGAAAATTGAATATTTTTCAAAAACTTTTCCATACCATGTCTGCAAATCATTTTGAGAGTTGATTTCCTCACCCTTGCAAATGCCCCACACGATAAAATCACCTTCCGGGGCAAACTGTTCGATCAAGCCTGTCACATCCCCCTTGTTCATATAGCTTGAGCGCAGGTTCAACCATTTCACCAGTGAATCAAACTCAGCATCAACAAGCCTCTCATGGGCATTCCCCTGTTCTGCTGCCTGATAGGGAAATTCCAACGGTCCATCCGTATCACCTAACGGAATACTCCAGTGACCGTGACGAATTTTCCAGCTCTCCTGAATCCACTCCAAAAACCAGGATGCCCGCCCTGCATATTTGCGGGTCGTTCCATCAAAGTGGTGTTCGGTAAAATCAACTTTGGTCAGCAGGCAGACACCTGGCTTCTCTCCGATGATCTTAACCGGGTGCTGACGGCTTTCAGCACGTTTAATACGTTTATTTCGTTCATGAACATGGTGTTCGAGAACCTTTCTGGATGGATAGGTATCCCTGACTTCCACACCCCACCCACTGATCTCACCCGGGGCATTCAGGGCAAGAATACGATTTACATCACGATCCCGACAGAACTGGTCAAACTCAGCGATAAAGGTCTCAAGCGATGACATACAGAAATCCATCACAGAATAAAAACTGGGACAGAGATTAGTACAATTGCGCTAAACAGGAGGTTTCAGTCAGGCTCTTAATCAGTAACCCAACCAATAGTAACGGCCATAGTCAGCAAGGAGTTCATCGCCTTTGCGAACAGGCCTTTGGGTAACAACAAAAACATAGGGCCATCCCTGATAAACAACCATCAGGAAAAACGCATTATCTTGATAGGCAGGATCATCAGGCCGATAGGTGGTGTTGGCATTTATGCAAACAGTGATATTGCCATAGCCATATCCACACAGATCCAGCCTCATTGTCTCCATGGAACAGTCAACCGTATAACGCCCGACATTGACTCCGTGCAGCCCGTGCTCTTCCTGAAGATCCCGTCCATAACAGTACTTGCCAACATAAGGCCCGACAACAGTAAAGGCATCCAGGTTTCGTGCTGCTACCGCCCCTCTCTGTCCATGCAATCCCTTTCTCGGATCATCGTTGGTAATGATCACCTGCTTCAGGTTTCTATCAAGTGCCTTTGCCCGTTCTGTTGCCGACATGGCCAGCCAGCTCTCGACAATCCCTGACCAGTTAGCTGATGACTTCAGGGATTTTTGCTTTCCCGTCAACACAATATCAGGTGGAAACTGGACAACAGTGTCAGCCTGCCCCTTATGTAACCTCTGGAACAGCCATTCAGCCTCCTTGCCCAGCTGCCTTAACTCAGCTCGATTATCCCAGTATCGCGTCAAAACCTGCACAACAGAGGCTTTCCGCCTGTGTTTCTTTTCTTGGTTCTTTTCCGGGGTATGGAGGATGCTGTAATCAGGTGGCATCGATATGGGTACGACCGGTATGCCATGAAGAGCAATTCGACGATTCCAGTCAGACTCATCGGTATCAATGATCTGACGACCGACTTTTTCTATCGCTCTGGGGCCATCTTCCTGCTCGGGTACCGGATCGATATGGGGAATAACCGGTCTATCACCCGATATTCCCTCTGATGGAAGTCGTGGTGTGCCTGCCATGGCGCGCCTCTCTAACATTCCCTTACATAATCATATTAACTGTATATCGAAACAGCTGTGCTGTTTCTCTATACTGTTGTGATTCGGATTTATCTGTAACAACTGCAAAAAGGAAGGCCAGATGTCTTTTCTAAAGGGAAAACGTGTTCTTATTGTTGGTGTAGCCAGCAAGCTGTCAATCGCAGCCGGCATTGCCGAAGCCATGCACCGCGAAGGTGCCGAACTCGCCTTTACCTATCAGAATGAAAAGCTCAAGGGCCGGGTAGAAAAGTTTGCCGAAGGCTGGGGCTCATCCGCTGAAATGTGCTTCCCCTGTGATGTTGCTGACGATGCACAGGTAGAAGCTGTCTTTACAGAGCTGGGCAAGAAGTGGGATGGTCTGGACTGTATCGTGCACTCTGTGGGCTTTGCTCCCGGTGACCAGCTGTCCGGTGACTTCACCGATGCCACCACCCGTGACGGTTTCCGTATCGCTCACGATATCAGCTCCTACAGCTTTATTGCCCTGGCCAAGGCTGGCCGTGAAATGATGAAAGGCCGTAACGGTTCTCTGCTGACCCTGTCTTACCTGGGTGCAGAACGCACCATGCCTAACTACAACGTAATGGGTCTGGCCAAGGCCAGCCTGGAAGCCAGCGTACGCTACCTGGCCAACAGCCTGGGTCAAGATGGCATTCGTGTAAACGGTATCTCTGCCGGTCCAATCAAAACTCTGGCAGCCAGCGGTATCGGCAACTTCCGCAAGATGCTGGCCTACAATGCCAATCGTGCTCCTCTGGGCCGTAACATTACCCAGCTGGAAGTAGGTAATGTCGCCGCCTTTATGTGTTCTGATCTGGCAAGCGGCATGACAGGCGAGATTACCTATGTTGATGGTGGCTTTAACATCACCGCCATGGGTTCTCTGGAAGAAGCAAACGCCTGATCGCTGTCTTTTTCAGAGCTAAAAAAACCGCTCATTGAGTAATGCCACTCGCTTAAGGGCGAGTGGCTCTTTTCTTAGCGGGATATTTCACTATTTTTCTCATAACCACCCTTGGATATGTTCTCTTGCGTCTCAGGCAATATCAATCGCTTTCCCTGCGACCTCAAATTGGCAAGTTTTTTGCTTATCGTTCCAGGTGATCGCCCAGAACGCCATAGGAACTCATCCAGTATCAGGGTAAAAGCGCCCAGAAAACTCTTGCCATACCAAAACATCTTGCTCAGCAGGAAAGCGGCGAGTACAAACACTTGGCTCGATCTGTTTGCGTGACAGCCTCTTTTATCCACTCGTGCGGGATGTTTCGATAAAAGGCATCAAAGGATTCTGGGAGGGGAAACTCTGCTGCTACTTGCAGCTCTTTGGCGAATTCAGACACAAAAAAACGGACTTGAAAGAGACTTCAAGTCCGATTGTCTTTGTCTTTGACTCTAACCGCAAGCCCTTAAGCGAATGGCATTAGACTGTGAAGACCAGTTTTGAGGGCAATCCAGCGCGGATCTCATCGTGGAGCGGGATGCGAGAGCTTTCCACAGAAGACTCCGAACACATTAGCGCAAACCAACCCCGTTATCGAAATAATCATTGCAACAACGGGGCGGACCATACATTTTTTATGGAAGGCTTACAAACCGGGGTTATTCCCCGGTATTGATTGTGTTTTCTTCCTTCTTCTCAGCGGCAGCTGGCTGAACTGCTTCCTGCTCTGAAACGGCCTTTTCTTCCACTTTGGGTTCTGCAACCTTGGCAACCGGAGCTGCTTCCACAACTGGAGCAGGCTCAGAAGCTACTGGTGCGGATTGAGCAGCTGCGGGTGCGGCCTTTTCCTGCTGACGGCGACGAATCTCGCGAGGGTCGTTGGCAGCACGGGTGCGACGGCGGCGGCGCGGTGCTGGTGCTTCCTTCTCTGCGGGCTTCTCGGCAGGTTGGGCCTGTTGAGTCTTCTCTGCTTCAGCTTTCACTGGCTCAACTGGTTTAGCTTCAACTTTTTCCTCAACCTTTTTAGGTGTTGGTTCCGCCTTGGCTTCCTGCTGAGCGGCGGGAGTGGGCTCCTGCTTGATTTCAGGCTTGGTTTCTACTTCGACTTTAACCTGGGCTTTCTCAGCCTGAACCTTCTCGGACAGATTAATGGCTGAAGCAGTTTCTGTAGTCACGGCATGAGGAGCAACAGCTTCTACAAGAGATTTCTGTTCTTGCTGTGGTTGCTGTGGTTGCTGAGGTGCTACAACAGCAACAGGCTCAGGGGCGACAGCTGGCTGGACTGCTGGGGCTTCAACAGCTACAGGTTTGTCAGCTTTTTCAGCCTTTGGCTTACGCTGAGGTCTTTCCTGTTTAACAGGCTTCTCAACTGGCTGCTGCGCCTGAGGTGCTTCGGCAGGAGCTTGTGGCTGCTGTTGAGCTTCAGTCTGTTGAACCTGTTCCTGTGCAACCCGGTCACGCTGTGAAGGGCGGTTGTTACGACGGCGGCCCTGCATATTGCGCGGACGACGGCGCTTCTCTTCCTGGACTTCTGTTTCCTGGGTCTTTTGCGGACGGTTCAGGGCCTCGCTGGAAGCGGCTTCCTTAACCGGCTGCTCATCATTACGACGACGGCGGGTATCAGTGCGTTCACGGCGTTGTTCCGGCTGCTGACGCTCCACACGCTGCTCATTACGACGCTGGCGGCGGTCATTGCGCGCCTGGCGCTCGTCCTGCTGCTTTTCGCTGCGCTCGCGACGCTGATCACGGCTGCCGCGATCATCTTTACGGCGATCATTGCGGCGGCGGTTATCCTTCCGCTCACCACTCTGACGCTCACGCTGCTGCTTGCTGACTTTTGCCGGAGCGGCAGTTTCTTCTTCTGGGGCAGAGAACAGGCTGCCGAAGGTACGTGCGATAGCTTTCAGCAGGCCGCCTGACTCGCTGGTATTGGCAGCGGCCTTAGCCTGTGGCTTGCTCGCCGGGGCTGGCTTGCTTGGGCTGATATGGCGAACGGCTGCTTCAGTCGGCTTCTGTACAGCCTTGTCCTGCAGGTATTCCTGCTGAGGTGCGCTGTCAGCAGTCTCGGTAGAGATCTCAATGCTACTGGCAGGGCTTTCGCCAACATGGTCATCACGCAGACGCTGCACTTCGAAGTGAGGGGTGTCCAGGTGTGGGTTGGGAATCACCAGAACACGGACATTGCTGCGCTTCTCGATACGGGCAACAACTTCACGCTTCTCATTCAGCAGGAAGGTGCCGACGGCAACAGGAACCTGGGCGCGGATTTCAGAAGTGCGCTCTTTCAAGGCTTCTTCTTCTACCAGTCGCAGAATGGACAGAGACAGAGAGTGAATATCACGAATTGTGCCCTGACCGTTACAGCGTGGGCAAACAATACCACTGGTCTCTTCCAGGGATGGACGCAGGCGCTGACGAGACATTTCCAACAGGCCAAAGCGGGAGATGCGACCCAGCTGGACACGGGCACGGTCCATCTGCAGGGCTTCGCGCATCTTGTTTTCGACATCACGCTGGTTCTTGTTGGAACTCATATCGATAAAGTCGATAACAATCAGGCCGCCGATATCACGCAGACGCAGCTGGCGGGCAATCTCTTCAGCTGCTTCCAGGTTGGTGTTACGTGCGGTTTCCTCGATATCGCCTCCGCGGGTTGCACGAGCGGAGTTGATATCGATGGAAACCAGGGCTTCAGTCGGATCGATAACAATAGATCCGCCGGAAGGCAGTTTGACTTCTCGCTGGAAGGCTGTCTCGATCTGGCTTTCAATCTGGAAGCGGTTGAACAGAGGAACGGTATCAGTGTATTGCTTGATACGGTTTGAGTACTGGGGCATGACCTGATTGATAAACTCCAAAGCTTCTTTGTGAACCTTGGGGTTGTCGATCAGAACTTCACCGATATCCTGGCGCAGGTAATCGCGGATGGCCCGAATGGTGACGTTGCTTTCCTGGTATATCAGGAAAGGAGCAGAGCGGTTTTCTGCCGCATCCTTGATGGAACTCCAGACCTTGAGCAGGTAGTCCAGATCCCACTGCAGCTCTTCTGCACTACGGCCCAGACCGGCAGTACGGACGATAACACCCATTTCAGTAGGGATGTCCAGCTGTGCCAGAGCTTCACGCAGCTGGGTACGCTCTTCGCCTTCAATGCGACGGGAAATGCCGCCGGCACGTGGGTTGTTGGGCATCAGAACCAGATAGCGTCCGGCGAGGCTGACCAGAGTGGTCAGAGCTGCCCCTTTGTTGCCACGTTCTTCCTTATCGACCTGAATGATAACTTCCTGCCCTTCACGGATAACATCCTTGATGCTGGGACGACCACCACCAGAGTTACCGGTAAAGTATTCGCGGGAGATTTCTTTCAGGGGAAGGAAACCGTGACGTTCGGAACCGAAGTCTACAAAAGCGGCTTCGAGACTGGGCTCGACGCGGGTAATTTTGCCTTTGTAGATATTTGCCTTCTTCTGTTCCCTGGCTCCTGACTCGATATCGAGGTCATAGAGACGCTGGCCATCGACCAGAGCAACACGCAGTTCTTCCTGCTGTGTTGCGTTGATGAGCATTCTTTTCATGCAAATCCGATATATGTCTTAGGCCGTCCTCTCCACGTTTGGCTGTCTCCTATTATTCATTCTTGTTATCAGCCTGCATCCAGCAGGGTGTTGCACCAGTCATAGCCCTTTGTTCTGTCTCAGAGCTATGCCAGGGCATAATCTCGCCACATGGCGAACCAGGTTCAGGTCTTACCTGTTGCCGAGAATACTGCTCCCTTATATTGATCTTCAGGGAAATTGCTCAGCAGGAATCGAGTGCCTGAATCCTTGACTATCGAACACTAATAGGAGCGCCCAACTGTAAAGGTCGGCGCTGGTTAACTCGAAGCGCTTGGCGGGCATAATGTGGCCCTTGCGCACTCATAATATGCCTTACGGGGAAAATAACCCTTGCAGGCCTGCCGTTAAGGGCACGTGGGTTGGACAGCCGTTTCGGCGATTTTCTCCCTAACCACACTGCCACGTTACGGGTTTACTATCACTTTTTACTTTAACTGCTTGAATTTAATGAATTCCAAGACAGTACCGGAAATATATCAGCAATCTTGTGGAGCAGCAAACCGGCTTGTCTCTAGACCGTTTATCAGAAAGGCAATGAAACCCCGGATACGTAGAAATCCATACCCTCGTTTGCGGAGTGAAGGTTGGTATTTGAGTAGTGAAACAGACCAAAGGTGATTTCGAAAGACTGAGATGTGTTGACCCGGGTACCGACGATCGCCCGGATTTCAAACTGGTTATGACCACCTATATTAATAGCTGTCGACTTTTTCTTCTGGATATCCTTCTCTGACTGGTAACTAATCCCCACTCCCAGATCCAGAGAGGACGAGAAAGTTGCTTCGGGCTTGTACTGCAATCTAAGAACTGGAGAAAAAGAAGCCGCCCAGGCAGCAATTCCCGCCGAATACACGCCTTAAGCCGTATAATGCATGCTAAAGGCACTCATATCTCTTCCGTTCAAGCCTTCGCTGACCAAGGTCAACTACTATGCCGTCTGCTGACTTCTGTATGACGATCAGGTCACCTTACGATGACCTCAGTCTGAAATATCAGACACCACACAGACCTCCCGGGGTAAGTTACACCGCCTTCACTGCACAACTGCCGGATCTACTGCCTGAGTGCCCGGATGAGTAAAGGACTTTGTCATCATTGGCTGACTCGTCCCCACGCAGGCAGCCTCATATCCGGTTTCTGTTCGTCAGCTCACAGTTTTGCCACACTGCCTTCAGCCTACGCCTCACGATACAAACCTTGTGCTTCGCCCTCATCTGGCTGGACAGAGGACTTTCACCCCCAAGCTGTGCAACATGCCCGGCACACCAAAAGAGCCACTCGCTCTTAAGCGAGTGGCATTAAGTTGGAGTAACTGGCTTTTTCTGACTTCAGATTCTGTTATTAAACCCGTTCAATAACAGTCGCAATACCCTGACCAAGACCAATACACATGGTAGCAAGACCAAAATTGGCATCCTGCTGTTCCATGGTATTCAGCAGAGTTCCGGTAATACGGGCACCGGAGCAACCCAATGGATGCCCAAGAGCGATGGCACCACCATTCAGGTTGACCTTGTCTTCCATGCGATCAAGGATCTTCAGCTCTTTCATCACTGCAAGAGACTGGGCAGCAAACGCTTCGTTAAGCTCAAAAACATCAATATCATCAATGCTTAAACCGGCACGCTTAAGAACCTTCTGCGTCGCAGGAACAGGACCACGTCCCATAACAGCAGCTTCGCAACCGGCTACAGCCATACTGTGCACACGGGCGCGGATATTCAGGCCAAGTGCCTGGGCTCGCTCGGCAGACATCACCAGCATCGCTGCCGCACCATCTGACAGCGCGGAAGACGTTCCAGCAGTCACAGTACCATTCTTGGGATCAAACACCGGACGAAGACCCTGCAAGCCTTCAAGGGATGTTTCCGGACGAATCACTTCATCAATCTTGCACATCACCTTGAAACCATTGGCGTCATGGCCTTCGATGGGAACAATTTCATTGTTCCAGCGGCCCTGCTGGGTAGCTTCCCAGGCTTTCTGGTGAGAACGCACACCAAACTCATCCTGCATCTGACGGTTGATACCGTTCAGTTGTCCGAGCATTTCGGCAGTCAGGCCCATCATATTAGAAGCCTTGGCGTAATGCTTGGACCCCTCCGGGTTCAGGTCAATGCCATGGTCCATTTTCACATGGCCCATATGCTCAACACCGCCCACTACAAACACATCACCGTTGCCAGTCTGGATACCCATCGCCGCTGTATGCAGCGCCTGCATGGAGGAACCACACAGACGGTTGACAGTCTGCGCTGCCACATCTCGAGGCAGGTCGGTCATCATGGCGATATTACGGGCGATATTCATGCCCTGCTCTTTGGTCTGGTTGACGCAGCCCCAGATTACGTCCTCGGTTTCCCGGATATTCCAGTTGGGGTTCCGGGCCATCAAGGCATTGATCAGTTCGGAAGAGAGCTTCTCCGCACGAACGTTGCGGTACATGCCGTTTTTGGAACGTCCCATCGGGGTACGTACTGCATCGACAATCACCGCGTCTCTTGGATTCAGACTCATTTCTTAGCTCCTGAATTCTTTATCCGTTAATTCCTAATGGCTTCTTATTAGCTAAAGGCTTCTTATCTGCCTCAAGACTTAGTAAAAGGTCTTGCCTTCAGCGGCCATCTTGCGCAGGTTTTCAGTCGGTGCGTACAGCGGACCAAGGTCAGCATACTTGTCGCACAGATCCACAAAGTTCTGCAGTCCCATCTCTTCGATATAACGGATCGCACCACCCCGGAATGGAGGGAAGCCCACACCAAAGATCAGGCCCATATCGGCATCTGCCGGGGTCTCGACAATCTTGTCTTCCAGGCAGCGCACCACTTCCAGGCACATCGGAATCATCATCCGGGCAATAATATCGTCAGCTTCAAATTCCTTTTTCTCGCCACAAACAGGCGCGATCAGTTCATAAGTGCCTTCATCAACAACTTTCTTGGGCTTGCCACGCTTATCGGTTTCGTACTTGTAGAAGCCAATATTGTTCTTCTGGCCATAACGCTCGTTTTCGAACATCACATCCAGGGCACTCTTGAAGTCACGCTTCATACGGTCAGGGAAACCTTCAGCCATAACACCTTCTGCATGCACGCCGGTATCTATACCAACAACATCCATCAGGTAAGCCGGGCCCATTGGCCAGCCAAACCGTTCCATAACCTTATCGACCTGCTGGAAGTCAGCACCATCACGCAGCAGTGCCGCAAAGCCGCCGAAGTATGGGAACAGCACGCGGTTTACCAGGAATCCAGGGCAGTCATTGACAACCACCGGAGTCTTGCCCATCTGCTTGGCGTATTTCACGGTCGTAGCGATGGCCTTTTCACTGGACTTTTCACCACGGATCACTTCCACCAGCGGCATCATATGTACCGGGTTAAAGAAGTGCATACCGCAGAAATCTTCCGGACGCTCAAGAGCTTCTGCCAGTGTGGTGATGGAAATAGTAGAGGTGTTGGAAGTCAAAACAGTTCCAGGCTTCACCTGCTTCTCAACTTCTGCCAGCACCGCATGCTTGACCTTGACGTTCTCAACGACCGCTTCAACCACCACATCAACGGTTTCAAAATCACCGTAGGACAGGGTTGGCTTCACAGCGTTAAGTACATCACCCATCTTGGCGGCGTCCATACGCTTGCGATCGACCCGCTTGGTCAGCAGTTTCTTGGCTTCATTCAGGCCCAGGTCGATACCGGCCTGATTAATATCTTTCATAATAATGGGCGTGCCTTTCAGGGCTGACTGGTAGGCAATACCACCACCCATAATACCGGCACCCAGTACCGCCGCCTGCTCGACCTTGCCAGCTTTCTTCTCAAAGCCCTTGGCAGTCTTCTTAAGCGCCTGGTCATTAAGGAACAGACCAACCAGATTCTGGGCCACACTGGTTTTGGCCATCTTGGCAAAACCCTTGGCTTCGATACGGATCGCATCATCACGCTTCTTGCCAGCATGCTTCTGAATGGTCTTGATCGCAGTGACAGGTGCGGGATAGTGAGGCCCGGCCTTACCGGCGACAAAGCCGATAGCCGAGTTAAAGGCCATCATCTGTTCCATCATATTGAGCTTGATGGGGTTCAGTTTCTCGGCGCGCTTGGTCTTATAATCCAGCTCACCGCCTCCGGCACGCTTAATGACATCAATCGCCGCTTCAAACAGTTTCTCAGGTTCAACCACCGCGTCAACAGCACCTACTTTCAGCGCTGCATCTGGACGGTTCTCAGAACCCATACAGATCCATTCGATGGCATTATCACAGCCAACCACACGGCTTAAACGAACAGTACCGCCAAAACCGGGGAAGATACCCAGTTTTACCTCAGGCAGACCAACCTTGGCCTTGGTCGACATAATCCGGTAGTCAGCAGCCAGACACATCTCGAAACCACCACCCAGGGCAATTCCGTTAATAGCGACTGCAGTTGGAACATCAAGATCTTCGAATGCGCTGAAGATAGCATTGGTGGCAACAGTGCCTTCCACCAGCTCTTCTTCAGGCAAAGCAAACATCTCGGTAAATTCGGTAATATCAGCACCAACGATAAACACATCCTTGGAACTGGTGACCACTACTCCCTTCACAGCACTGTTGCCCTGCAGGGCTTCAGTGGCCTGTTTCAGCTCTTGAAGAGTGGCTCGGTTGAACTTGTTGACAGACTCCCCCTGCAGGTTGAAGTCGAGCTGAGCGATACCATCGTCCAAAGCCTTGACGGTGATGGCCTGGCCTTCATAGATCATCAACTTTCTCCACGCTATTTGGATACTGGGCCCGTTTATAAAACTCTGCCGTTGCAACCCTATGCTTTGGTTGCAGCGACAGATAACATTCTTGTTGTTCACCAGCATCAGCTCTTTTCAAAGCTGTAATCCCTGGATTTTTATTCTCTTATACCTGATCCAACTTATTTCATACGTTTGTTTGAATCAGGCAGCGACACCATCGGGCAAAAGCGCAACAAAGTCAAGCTAAATACGTACACAAGAACTGGGCGCGAAGGTATTTACACCTAACAAAAGCAATGGAAAGTATGATGCTTACTGTATGACTTCTTTTAATCACATCACCAGCAGAGACCAGTACCGAATCTTTCGAGGAACAGATCTCGTACTCCCTGTATATAGTTATTGAATGGTTAACAGGAGTGAGTATGCGCACCAAAGTCCAATTTGAAAGTCATGGCCACAACCTTGCGGGCTTGCTGGAAACACCTGACTCACAAGTTCGCAGTTATGCCCTGTTTGCCCACTGCTTTACCTGTGGCAAGGATATGGCTGCGGCTTCACGTATTGCCCGCGCCCTGACTCAACATGGTATTGCCGTTCTGAGATTTGACTTTACCGGTCTGGGCAACAGTGATGGCGATTTTGCCAACACCAACTTCTCATCGAATATACAAGACTTGCTGGCAGCGGCCGAATATCTACGCAGTAAATACCAGGCTCCCACTTTACTGATAGGTCATAGCCTTGGTGGCGCTGCCGTTCTTGGAGTGGCAGAGAAAGTTCCAGAAGCCAGAGCTGTTGTCACCATTGGTGCTCCACATCATGCTGAACATGTAGCCCATAACTTTACCACCTCCAGAAATGAGATTGAGCAGAAAGGTGAAGCGCAGGTTGACCTGGCTGGCAGAAAGTTTGTGATCAAGAAGCAATTTCTGGAGGATATTGAAAACCAGCAGCGAGATATTCGTAATATGAAGAAAGCACTTCTGGTCATGCACTCTCCAATTGATACCACTGTAGAAATTTCTGAAGCAGAAAAGATATATAAGGAAGCCCGGCACCCCAAGAGCTTTATCTGCCTGGACAGTGCTGATCACCTGCTGACCCGAAAGGAGGATGCCGAGTATGCGGCATCCCTGATTGCCAGCTGGGCCGAAAGATATATCAGCTAGCGGTAAAGCTGCTCCAACTCAGGCGTCAGAACATATTCACCATTGCTCGCCCTTTCAATAACAACCTTCCAGAGACCGCAGTACAGTTGATTTCCCCATATACATGGGGGAACGACTCACCTCTTTTCTTTATCAATCATGTAGGGATCAGCCCTGAAGGACGAAGAACTCGCGCAGCTTCAGATTCCAGATCCGCCAGCTCAACAAAACAAGAAAAATTATGTGCTAGGTCATACACTCTATAGCATTTTGTTTTAGACTGTCCCTGAGTTCACTCAAGTTGCACGGTGGAGGGAGCCGAGCAACCAGGTGGACTAACGGGAAAAAATAGTAACTAGCCCTAAGGAAACCAAAATGAGCCTCTACAAGCATATCCTTGTGGCCGTAGATCTGACCGACGAAGCAGATGTTGTGCTCGATAAGGCGCGTGAGATCGCCGAGGCCAATAGTGCAAAACTCACTCTTGTTCATGTTGTTGAACCCCTTAGCGTTGCCTATGGCAGCGATATTCCCCTTGACCTGACCACCCTGCAGGATGAAATCACCCAGCAGGCCCGTGATCGTATTCACCGCCTGGCTGAAAAGATCCATGTTGATAATGGTGAGCAGCATGTTGTGTATGGTCGCCCAGAGCGTGAAGTGCACAGGATTGTTGAAGAATCGGATGTCGATCTTGTTATTGTTGGAAGTCACGGTCGGCATGGCCTTGCACTGATTCTAGGATCAACCTCAACCAGCATTCTTCACGGTGCCACCTGTGATGTTCTTGCTGTCAGGGTTGGCAAACACAGCTAAAACTGACCAGGGCTAGCGGGCATGCTTAACAGGCGCAGGGCATGCCCATTCACCATTCTGGTTTACCTATTACATCCAGTACCTGAAGCTCATCGAATAATTATCTCAATCTCACTGTTCAGTCAGACTTGAACTGGCTTTTCCTTTTGCGCACGCCTTATTGAAAGAAACTGTTTAAAGGGTACCCATTCATATCCATTGGCAATTTCATTTCTACCGTAATTTGTAGAATAATCGCCGCTTTTTCAGAGCTGATGGCTGATTTCCGCACCCACTTCACAACTGCCTGTACTGTCAGCGGCATTTTTGCAACAACTGCTCTGTATACCGGAGAGATCACCCTAATCGACACAGTTCTGATCTGGGGAACTGGAACGTTTGGAGGACTGCTTCCGGATATTGATTCAGATAACTCAATCACTCTGACCATAACATCAACGTTGCTGGCCGCAATTATCGCCATTGGTCTCGGAGGCTATCTGGCCAGCAGGGTGCCTCTTGCGCACAACCTGGCTTTGATTACAGCTGTTTTATGGTTTTTCAGAGGCGCTGTTATTCCGTTCTTCGCCCGCATAACCGTACACAGGGGAAACTGGCACTCCCTGTCTGCAGCATTTCTGTTTGCATTCTGTATAACCAACTGCAGTTATCACTTCTTTGAAAAAACAGCCTCTTTCTCTTTCCTTCTTGGTCTGAATGGTGGGATCGGATTCATAACCCATTTATTTCTTGATGAAATATTTGCCATTAATCTTGCCAGCCTCAAATTGAAGAGATCATTTGGCACCGCTCTAAAGCTCTGGGATTTTTCAAGTCCCTGTCTATCAACACTTCTGCTGGCACTCTGTGCTGTTCAAATCTACTACCTGCCTGGTTTTCAGCCACTTGAATCGATTATCAGTAAGCTTCTCGAAACGACAAAAATGGGGCTTGGTTAGGGATCCAAAAATTCCCCAGGTTGATTGATATATTGACAGAAAGACTGAACTGGTCCTTTTTTAATAAAAACAACAGGAGAATAAATATGAAACCGGATCAGGAGAAATACCCTGCCTTATTACGACTGATACACTGGATTATGGCTGTGTGTATTATTGGCATGATTGCATCAGGCTGGTATATGGCTGGCCTGGACTCAGATGCTCCCGGCAAGTACGATCTCTACCCTTGGCATAAATCCTTTGGGGTTCTTTTACTGGGCTTAATTGTTATCCGAATTATCAGCCGCCTGCTCAGTGCTCTGCCAACCATGCAGGAAAGCATCCCCCTGCATGAACGTCGCCTGGCAAAGCTGGCCCATATCAGTCTCTATATTTTTATGGTTATGGTTCCATTAAGCGGTTTCATTATGTCTGATGCAGGAGGACACGATATTCTGTTCTTCAGTATTTTGCTGCCTGACCTTTTGGAAACAGATAAAGCTTTGAGCGGACTGGCCCACGATATTCATTACTATGCAGGCTATATTCTTCTGGCAGTAGTTGTACTCCACGTTCTGGGAGCACTTAAGCACCGTTTTATGGATAAGCCGGAAAATGATGTGCTCAATAAAATGCTGTGATTCAGTGTATTCATGGGTTTGATGTGATGTTGAAAAAGATTTTCCTGAATCAACATCACATCATTTTCATGAATCCTTACAGCATATCTTCCAACTCGGCCCAGCGATCCATCTTCTGTTCCAGAAGCTCATTCAGCTCTGTTAAGCGGGCAAGTTTGGTCTGAACTGTTTCCTGATCCTGCTGATAGAAACTGTTAGCACCTGTTTCTTCCTCAAGATCAGCCAGTTCCTGTTCCAGCTTTTCAATCTCACCCGGAAGAGCATCCAATTCGCGCTGCAGTTTGTAACTGAGTTTCTTCTTGGCAGCTGGTTTTGGAGTATCTTTGGAAGCTTCTACTTTAGGTTTGCTCTTGGCTTTATCAACCTTTCCGGCGTCGCCGCTTTCGGCCAGCTTATCTATGCTGCCGCCCTGACGCAGCCAGTCATCAAAACCTCCAACATACTCCCGTACCACACCATTTCCTTCGAACACTAGTGAGGAACCGACAACATTATCGAGGAAATCCCGGTCGTGGCTCACCAGAAGAACAGTGCCCTTGAAGTCCACCAGAATACTTTCCAGTAACTCCAATGTTTCTACATCAAGGTCGTTGGTTGGTTCGTCAAGCACCAGAATATTGGCAGGCTTACTGAATAGACGAGCCAGAAGCAGACGATTGCGCTCTCCTCCAGAAAGGGCTTTAACCGGAACACGGGTACGCTGGGGAGAAAACAGAAAATCTTCGAGATAACTGATAACATGGCGATCACGGCCATTAATGGAAATTTTCTCCCGGCCTTCAGCGACATTATCAATTACTGTTTTTTCCAGATCGAGCTGATCACGCATCTGGTCAAAGTAAGCCACTTCCAGTTTGGTACCCAGCTTAACCTTGCCATTCTGTGGAATCAGATCACCCAACAGGATTTTAAGAAGAGTAGATTTACCCACACCATTGGCACCGATCAGACCGACCTTGTCACCCCGCACCAGGGTGAAATCAAGCTCCTTCATCAGCAGGCCTTCTTTATAGCCATGGGTCAGGCCGGTCGCTTCAACCACCAGCTTGCCGGACTTATCAGCTGCTTCCAGTTTGAACTTGGCATTGCCCTGCAGATTACGCCGTTCAAGGCGCTCTGAACGCAGCGCTTTCAGCGCCCGAACCCGGCCTTCATTACGGGTCCGGCGAGCCTTGATTCCCTGACGTATCCACACTTCTTCCTGGGCCAGTTTTTTATCAAACTGGGCATTATGCTCCTGCTCGACTTCAAGAGCATGGGCTTTACGCTCCAGGTAAGTGTTGTAGTTACAGTCCCAGCTGGTCAGATGACCACGGTCCAGCTCCAGAATTCGGGTTGCAAGAGATTTCAGGAAAGCCCTGTCGTGGGTAATAAACAGCAGTGCACCACGGAAATCCTTAAGCTGCTTCTCCAGCCAGGCAATCGTGACAATATCCAGATGGTTGGTAGGCTCATCCAGCAGCAGAATATCCGGGTTACAAACCAGTGCCCTGGCCAGCTCCACCCTTCTACGCCAACCACCGGAGAGTTCTCCCATGGTTTTATCTGCCGGAAGCTGCAGCCGTTCCAGAGTTTGCTCAACTCTTTGCTGAAGTTTCCAGCCATCCTGAGCTTCAAGGGCATGCTGCACCTGTTCGAAACGCTTCATATCAGCATCGGTTTCGATGTTATGGGATAACGTATGCCACTCGGCCAGCAGTTTACCGACCAGATCCAGACCACTGGCAACGACATCATAAACCAGCTGATCATCCGCCAGAGGCAAATTCTGATTGAGCATGCCAACCCTTACGCCATCATCCTTGCGGATAACACCATCATCGGGTTGAATCTGGCCGGATGCCAACTTCATCAGGGTGGATTTTCCGGCACCATTACGCCCAATCAGACAGACCCGCTCTCCGGGCTCAATCTGAAAACTGGCATAGTCCAGCAATGGCTGGTCGCCATAAGCTACCGATACATCATCAAAACGTAACAGGGTCATCGCACTGAAATCTTGAGAAAAAACCAGACAAGCATACCGGTTTGTGGGATTCAGGCAAATATCTCGGATACGGATTTCTCTACCTGATTTAACTGAAATAACAAAGGCTTTGTTCAACCCTGACAGAAAGAGAAACGCCAGGGAAATAATTTCCCTGGCGTTTCAAAATATGCTCAAACTATTAGTTAGTGGCGAAGATTGCCGATAAAGCAGGCATTTACATCACGATCGTCGGTAAAGAACAGCATGGTCATTGCCTGATCGTAAAGAGATTCGTTCTCTTTGTTTACAACATCCATGGTCAGCAGCTTGAATGCTGCACTGTAGTAAACGTACTTGGCTTCATCAGTTGTCAGGAAGGCAGTTACGTTATCGCTACCGGTTCTTTCGATGTATTCAGCAAACAGCTTGTCCAGTTGCTTTCTTTCTGCGAAAGGAGCAGGAATAGACTTCAGGTTCCTGGCGCGGGAGTTGGCTTCCTCACCTTTGTAAGGCAGCTTGAGACGTTCGATGTTCTTACCGAAACCTGGGTCAGCCTGGCCGTAAAGAGTTCTGTCGACTTTCAGGAATGCCATCATGCCGCTGCACATCATGCATGGCTCGAGGGTGGTGTAGATGGTGGTCTTATCCAGATATCTGGTTTTGCCATCACCACGGCATTCACCGTTCAGGCAGTCCTGCATCAGGCGAACTTCTGCGTGCTGGGTCTTGTCATCACAGGCTCTGGTTGTGTTTCTCTGAACACCTACGATTTTGTTGGCTGCTTCATCATAAAGAACTGCACCGATGTTGTAGCCACGGTCTTTTCCAGTGTACTCCGACTGCCAGTCCTTGAGCACCATGGAGTATGAAAGCAACATCAGGATATTGTCTCTTTCATACTCAACAGTTGGAGCTGCTGCAAATAAATTTGTCGTAAATATGAGTGCCAGTAATGCGACAAACTTCCTCATATTCCTTCTTTCCTTAATTCTGAAAATATAAATCGACAGACCTGAAAAACGCAGAGATTTTTCCACACTGCTATCAACCAGACCTGTCACCCCCAAATCAATCTGAGTGTTTTGCTCCAATAAATCGGAATCTCCCTCTTACCAGAGCAATATGAAATTTTTAAAAGACACTGCGAGAGCCCTGTTAAGCTTTTCGCAAGCTGTTAAATGCTTTTAATCATTTCAACATATCAACGAGTCGACATGAGAAAAGTTAAATTAAATTAAATTAAATTAAATAATTCATACGACAATGTCAGATTGAAATTATTCTGTCATGAAGCGCATGTGAGTGATACAAGGCAAAAACACCTAGTTATTTCCACCTACAAGAAGAGAAGAGTTATTTATTAATAGATTGGTAAGTTTTTATTTCACTTAATGCTTTCATAGTAAAGATCAGGTAATTATTACTTCTTCAATTAAACTGAATTTATTATTTTCTTTAATTAACAAAAATAGAGCCAATCAAACTTTGATTGGTTTTTGTACAAATTGTGATGTTGGAAAAAATTTGATAATACGTATGGTAAGCTGTATTACTTTGATAAAGATAAACGGCTAGCCTTGTTGCATAGCAAGTTATTCCTTCAACAAAATCAGAGTAGAGCTTATGGCTAAGGAAACCACAGTCCGGGCACGCATCAGCGAAGAGCTTAAACAGGATGCCGAGGATATTTTGCGCCAGCTCGGGCTCAACACCTCACAGGCAATCAATCTTTTCTTTAGCCAGGTGGTCTTGCGTAAAGGCCTGCCTTTTGATGTCTGCCTGCCCGATGAGGAAACAAGGGATCATTACTGATCCCTTACCAGTCTTTCCAAATGCTTTCAGCCTTGAGAACGCTCACCCTATTGGAATACAGGCCCAAAATGGCTTTATCGATTTTATTCAACTTTGAATAGGCTTCCGAACCTTTAAGTAGCGGCACATCTAAATCTGCATTTCCTTTCAGGTATTGATACTTGAAAGACACAAAGGGAACCGCTGGTGCACAGATAATCTGTTTAAACCCTTTCCATATGGATGAGGCTTCCGCTTTCAGTTCACGAACCTCACGTTCTTGTGAGGTTGGTGGTACAAATGCCTCTTTTACTGTTCTGAATATTTTTCCGGCAATTTCCCTTGCACCGTCAACAGATATTACCTGTACAGTACGATTCTTCCACTGAGACATTTTTGCAGCCTTAATGGGAGTCTCAATATCCGTGACAGCCTGAACAAACATCTTTCCGTTAATTCTCATAGTTCTCTCCCTGCTAAACGATATTCATAATATTTATAACTATCAGCCTAATAAGGGATTGAGAAACCACCATGCGACATTAGTCGAAAATAATATAATTAATTTATTTTTCAATGAGTTATATAAACAAAATTATTCTACCAATATTTTTTCTAACAGGAATGTCAGCATTTTCAGCATAAAAAACTCCACCTTCAAGGAATTATTCCTCCGAACTTGCACCTAACAAGATAATTCCATCACAAATGTAATAACGAGGATTCTGGAATCATGTACACAATGCCGAACCAAACAGATAGAACAAGCACACCACAGCCTGTCGTTCAGAGTCACCATCATGGTGATTCACCCTCATGCCATATCTGTAAAAGCGATATGGATATACCAGACTACATAAATCCTGGATCAGATGATGTCATGGGAGGTATGACGGCTGATGGCCGCCATGTACGACTTTCCTGTGGTCATGCTTACTGCAAAGATTGCACAGAAGGCTTGCTTGGCCATGGGACTCATGATTGTCCAGTCTGCAGGCACCACATTAGTAAAAGAGAGCTTGAGAACATCAACCAAGGCCTCGGAACCAATTTCCAACCAAGAACAGCCCGTGATGTTATGAATGATGTTGTCAGCAATGACCGGAGAAATGGTCGCAATGATGAGATCTCACGGGAAAACCGTGATCTCTGGGGATGTGATGTTGTCCATACGGAAAATGAACGTAATCCAGGAAGAACACGGAGAGAGACTCCAGCTCTCCAAACTGCTTTCCTCGATGATCTTCTTGATGAGTTTGTATCACTTGGTCTTCTCAGCAACTCCTTCGCAACTTTTACAACAAGACCAGAACCAGCCACTTCCAGCGAACTTGAGGACTGGTTTGATGATATGATGGATGAATCAGATCTTGATTTCTCAGCACCTGAGCCTGAAGTGACGTATACAAGACGGGAGCCAGAGTATTGCTGTTTCTTCAATCAGCCTGAACCATTCTTCAGATCCTGGAATTTGAGCAATACCTTTGATCCCTGGGTTGAACTGGATGACTTTTTTACGGCTCCAATACCGGTTTACTCAGCTCCCTGCCGCAGCTTTCTATCACCATTTACAACGTTCTTTCCTTTCCAGACATCACTTTTTGTATTCTAAAAAAATCCCCTGCAGTTAACTGCAGGGGATTTATATTTTACCATCCAATAACTCAGTCAATTTTTTCAGGTATCAGCCTTGCTGAATAGCCGGTAAAAGTTGGCAGATGTTGCTTCGGCAAACTCATCTACAGCCACACCTTTAAGTTCTGCAAGAAAGCGCCCTACATCAGCAACATATTTAGGCTCATTAGACTTCCCTCTGTGTGGAACGGGCGCCAGATAGGGAGAATCCGTTTCTATCAGAATACGGTCCATCGGAACATAACGAGCCACTTCCCGCAGGGATTCTGCATTCCTGAAAGTAACAATTCCTGAAAAAGAGATATAAAAATCCAAATCCAGAGCGGCTTTGGCAAAATCCAGAGTTTCCGTAAAGCAATGAATCACGCCAGCACTGTCCCGATCAGCATGCTGTTCAAGCAGCTGTAATGTATCCTGCCCTGCATCACGAGTATGAATAATAACAGGCAGTTTTGTCTGGGATGCCGCCTGCAGATGGGTGATAAACCGTTCAGTCATCTGCTGTTTGCGATCCTGGGCATAATAGTAATCAAGTCCGGTCTCGCCTATCGCCACAACCTTTTCATGGGAAGAGAGTTTAATCAGCTCATCAACTGTGGTTTCACGGGCCTTATCTTCCAGCGGATGAACTCCAACTGAAGCCCAGACATTATCATGGGCCGCGGTTTCCAGAACAGAGGGAAAAGTTTCCATATCCACACTGACACTCAGCATGGAATCAACACCAGCTTCTCTGGCTGCAGCAATGGCTGCGGAAAGATCGCTACCATAGGGTTCCAGATCTATACGGTCCAGATGGCAATGGGAATCAACAAACATATAGTCACATCGTATTGGTCGGACGGTCCGACTGCAGAAGGCCACCAAGGTGAGCCTCAATTTTTACTCGAATGGAGCCATCCTGGTCAGTGAACTGGACACCAATACCCGGTTCACCGTTTCCCTGGGCTCCGGCAGGAGTCACCCAGACCACCCGTCCCGCGACAGGCAGAACACCCGGCTCATCCATAAGAGTCAACCGCAGAAAGACTTCATCTCCGATATCATATTTTTTCATGGAGGGGACAAACAATCCGCCTCCCTTAAGAAAAGGCATATAAGAGGAATAAAGAACGCCTTTGTCCTTGATAGTAACAGTGAGAATACTGCCCTTCGGCGACCCTCCAGCCATAGCAACTCCTCCGTGAGTTCCTTAACACTTAGATATTATTGTCGGCAACTTATACCGTAAGCGCGAGCCAGCGGTTCATAACCGTCTCCAGAAGCAGCTGACGACTGAGGTTAACCTGAGACAGGGTCAGCGAGCGCTGCTCCAGCAACCAGGCATAATACTCAAGCAGACGCTTCTCACCGGCCCTGTCAGCCACATAGCGGAACATCTTGGCCATATCCTGAGTCATCAGGCATTCAGGATCTTCTGTCGCCCGATATCGCACCATCTCCTGAAGCCACAGCGACAGCCACTCAAGCACAACAGTGATATCGAAACTGAGCCAGTCAAGGGCCACCTCGGCAGGTGTTACCTTGCCCCGGGTCAAGCCTGCCAGACTGGACTTCATGGTGTCCCGCTGCTCAAGAAAGTCTTCCTGATCGTACCTGAGAGCCGTCATCGGCTCACCGGCAGCCAGTTGCAGCAGAGTATCAGCCTGTTCGCTGTTACTGATACGTGAAGAGAGCCAGTCCAAAGCCTGGGCATAGTCAGGACGGGAGAACAGAACCTGCTGGCAGCGGCTGCGGATAGTCGGAAGCAGACCACTGACCTGCTGGCTGACCAGCATCAGCAGGGTATCCCGGCCAGGCTCTTCAAGGCATTTCAGCAAAGCGTTGGCAGAGCTGATATTCATGCTCTCTGCCGGACACAGGACAACCGCCCGAAAACCACCCTGCTGGGGTGTTTTCTCGGTAAACTCGATCATCTTGCGCACCTGATCCACCTTGATCTGCTTGCCGCGCTCTTCCGGCTCGATCAGCAGAAAGTCAGGGTGCGTACCTGCCATATTCAGCTGACAGCTGCGACATTGACCACAGGAGTGGCGATCAACGGGGCTCTGGCACAGCACGTATTGAGCGAAGGCAACGGCAAAATCCCGTTTACCAACACCAGTCTGACCTCGAAACAACAAAGCGTGGGGCAGCAGGTCATCCTGCAGCCGTTTAGCCAGTTGCTGCCAGTTTTCACCGTGCCATTGCGCAGGCTGAAGCAGCCGGGAATCAGTCATGGGCTATTCGTTCCTGAAGCGCATCCTTAATGGCTTCCTGCACCCACTCCAGCGCCTGGGAAGCATCCACTATGACAAACCTCTCAGGCTCACCGGCTGCGCGATTGAGATATCCCTGGCGAACTCTGACAAAGAAATCTTTCTCTTCCTGCTCAATACGGTCAAGCTCACCGCGCTTGCTGGCACGAGCCATACCGATATCGACGGAAAGATCCAGAAGCAGGGTCATATCAGGGCGCAGTTCCTGTTGCACAAGGGTTTCCAGGGTACAGAGAGCATTATGATCGAGCCCGCGACCAGCGCCCTGGTAAGCAAAGGATGCATCGGTAAAGCGGTCACAGAGAACCACCTTGCCAGCTTCCAGCGCCGGGCGGATCACCGCATTGATATGCTGAGCCCTGGCCGCAAACATCAGCAGCAGTTCAGTCATATCTGCAACTTTCTCATCTCCCGGTGTCAGCAGAAGATCCCGGATACGCTCTGCCAGAGGCGTGCCACCTGGCTCACGGGTACGGATATAATCCAGCCCCTGTTGCTGCAGCCAGCTCTCGATAAACTCAATATTGGTGGTTTTTCCAGCACCTTCCCCACCTTCAACGGTCAGAAAAAATCCCGGATAGCGATCCTGCTTCACCATAACCAGTCCTGTACTTAGTCCCGATCATCAGCAGCCAGTGGTGTGCTGCGATAATCTTCTCGACGATTCAATTGATACTTGCGCACAGCCCTGTTGTGCTGGGCAAGTGTATCGGAAAACACATGGGTTCCGTCACCTCGGGCGACAAAATAGAGCGAGCTGCCCGGTTTGGGGTTCAAAGCAGCATGAATGGCTTCTCTGCCAACCAGGGCAATAGGTGTTGGGGGCAAACCCCGAATGCGATAGGTGTTATAAGGCGTTCGCTCTCGAAGATCCCTGCGGCCAATCTTGCCCTGGTAGCGATCACCCATACCATAGATAACAGTTGGATCACTCTGAAGGCGCATCCCTTTCTGCAGACGTCGAACAAAGACACCGGCAATTTCCGGGCGCTCTTCTGCAACAGCCGTTTCACGCTCAAGAATGGAGGCCATAATCAAGGCTTCATAGGGTGTCTGATAAGGCAGGTTCTTCTGGCGCTTCTCCCATTCCTCCTTAAGCACCTCATTCAGCTGCTCATGGGCACGTTTCAGAATAGAGAGATCAGTATCACCTGCCTGATAGTAATAGGTATCTGAAAAGAACAGCCCTTCTGCTGTAGGGGCTTTCACTGTAAGAAGCGCCTTTAGCTCAGCATCTTCAAGAGCTTCAACCGAGGCTTTCAGGCGACGGCCTTTCATAAAGGAAAGATTTTCCTCTAACGTGCGGCCTTCAACCAGCGTAATTTCATGCTGGATAACATCACCAGAGGAAAGGTGATCAACCAAACCGATCAGAGTCGTACCGGCAGGGATAAGATATTCTCCCGCTTTCAAGCCGGTATCTTTTCCGGAGAGGCGGGCATAAACCTTAAACAGAAATGGCTGCTCAACCAGCCCCTGCTCTGCCAGCTCACGTGTCACCAGTGAGAAACTGGCGCCAGCAGGAACAACAAAAACAACACTCTCATTCTTTACAACGGGATGCTCCAGCCAGTTCTGCATATACAGCAGAACTCCACCCGCACTCACAATAATGAAAGTTAGCAGTAGAGAGAGATATTTCAGGTAGCGCTTAGCCATCAAGAGCCCCTGAATGAAAACAGTTATCCATAGCGAAAAGTGCCGAAACTTCCTTCAGCAGCAGTGTGGTTACAGGTCCTTTTTCCCAGTGTTTCTTATCACACCGAATCACCGGCCAGAGTCCAATAACGCTGTTGGTCAGAAACACCTCATCAGCCTGATGTAAATCCGCAAGAGTTAGAGGCCTGATTTCAATATTCTCTTTGATAGAAGATTCTTCCAGCAGCCACTGTCGCATCACGCCATCAACTCCACTGAGCGAAAGGTCTGGCGTTAATAGCCGCTTATCCCGAACAAGGAACAGATTGGTCATTGTACCTTCAATCAGGTTCTCAGTCAGATCAAAAACCAGACCTTCTGCAATCTCAGGGCTGTTCCACTCTGAACGTGCCAGCACTTGTTCCAGCCTGTTCATATGCTTCAAGCCAGCCAGTGATGGCGAGTGTCCAAGCCTGGTGCGACACAGAGTAACAGTCACCCCTTTTTCAGCCCAATCGGAGTCATAGGCAGGCAGAGCAAACCAGCGAAGAATAATTCGCCCACAAGCGCCGCTCGGGTTATAACCTCGCCCGCCACTGCCACGGGTCACCATAACTTTTAAAATGCCATCACCACGACCTGCAAGAAACCTTGCGACCTGCTGGCTCAACAGCTCTGAACAAAGAGGGATTTGCAGGCGGTCACAGGAATGCATCAACCTGCGATAGTGCAGCGCTTCCAGAGTAACAGCGCCCGCGACAATGCGAATGGTTTCAAATACACCATCGCCATACTGCAGCCCCCTGTCGGAGACTGTAACATTGTCAGCCGGAGAGCCATCAACCCAGCAATCTGGCTGGATATGGCCCGTGACTACTTCAGACATGATTAATCCAGTCGGGAAAACGCCAGTGTGGCATTTGTTCCACCAAAACCAAACGAATTGGACAACGCATGTCGTACCGGCATGGTTCTGGCGGTAAAGGGAACATAGTCCAGAGTGCAGCCTTCATCCGGGTTGTCCAGGTTAATTGTTGGAGCTACAACCTGTTCCCGAATCGACTGCACGGTAATGGCAGCCTCAAGGGCGCCTGCAGCACCAAGAAGATGGCCGGTCATGGACTTTGTGGAGCTGATAGCCAGCTGACTGGCATGGCTCCCAAATACTTTTTCAATGGCTTTTGACTCAGCCACATCTCCAGCCTGAGCTGAAGTACCGTGAGCATTGATGTAATCAATCTGATCAGGATTCAAACCGGCATCACGCAACGCACCTTCCATAGCCTGGACAGCACCATGGCCATCATCAGGGGGAGAAGTCACATGGTGAGCATCACCACTCATGGCAAAGCCTGTGACTTCCGCCAGAATATCAGCCCCACGGGCAACAGCATGATCTAGGGATTCCAGCACCAGGGCACCGGCCCCATCTGACAGCACAAAGCCGTCACGATCCCGATCCCAGGGGCGACTGGCGGCCTGCGGATCATCATTACGGGTAGACAGCGCACGGGCAGCAGAAAAACCGGCAATACCCAGCCGGGCCGAACCTTTTTCCGAACCGCCGGCGATCATAACGTCAGCATCACCGTAGGCAATCGTACGGGCCGCCATACCAATACAATGGGTACCGGTAGTGCAGGCCGTAGCCAAGGCGAAATTGGGGCCACGCAGGTTGTACTTCATCGACAGCCAGCCCGCCACCATATTGGTAATCGCAGCTGGTACGAAAAACGGGGAAACACGGCGCAGACCTTTTTCAAACAGAGTCTCTGCCGTTTCTTCAATCAGGGTGATACCTCCGATACCGGAACCAAAGGCCACACCGGCTCTCGGACTCAGGGCATCAGTAATATCCAGCCCGGACTGCTTGATTGCTTCAATAGCTGCAGCAAGACCATACTGCAGGAACAGATCCATTTTTCGTGCATCTTTGGCAGAGAACCAGTCTCCAACCTCAAAGTCACGCACAGCGCCACAGATTTTGACCGTATAGGCCTCTGTGTCAAAGTGTTCAATAGGGCCGATACCGCTTCGACCTTCCAGAAGGCTTTGCCAGGTGGGCATAAAGCCAGACGCCAAAGGCGTAATTGCCCCCACTCCGGTAACAACTACACGTCTTCGAGACATCTCTTTCTCCTGCATATCCTGTTGCAGTCAACCGCATCTCTTGGTTTTAACCGGTACAAACCTGTTCCGGTAAACAGCTCATGGTAAAGCACTATCCAAACAGAACAACATGACCATTTGAATAACAGATAAAGAAAAGCCGCACATAACAGAGTTAGTGCGGCTTTCTCAGAAATTCTTATGAATTACTGATGTGCAACGACGTAGTCGATCGCTTCCTGCACAGTAGTAATCTTTTCTGCTTCCTCATCGGGAATCTCGGTTTCAAACTCTTCTTCCAGAGCCATCACAAGTTCTACCGTGTCGAGAGAATCGGCACCGAGATCTTCAACGAAGGAAGACTCATTGCTAACTTCCTCTTCTTTCACGCCAAGCTGTTCGCAAACAATCTTCTTGACGCGTTCTTCAATAGTACTCATGCCTTGTTATGCTCCTGTAGTTCCATGCAGCTAAACTGCGAAGGCCTAGTGTATATAAACGCTTGAACGAATTTCAAGCAAATAAGTAACCGTAGCGGTAGTCACTCGGTTTACCCGGACAATTATAGTGTGCCGGGATCAACCCATGTACATACCACCATTCACATGCAGGGTCTCTCCGGTGACATAGGCACCTTCATCCCCTGCAAGAAAAGCGACAACGCCCGCAATCTCTTCGGGCTGACCGAGACGACCCAGCGGAACCTGATCCAGCAGGTTCTGGCGGTGCTCATCAGGGAGCCCCTTGGTCATATCGGTATCAATAAATCCTGGCGCCACTGCATTCACAGTGATACCACGACTGCCAAGTTCACGGGCCAGAGAACGGGTGAACCCTTCCAGACCAGCTTTGGCAGCAGCGTAGTTGGACTGCCCGGCGTTACCCATGGAGCCTACTACAGAACTGATGTTAATAATACGGCCCCAGCGTGCTTTCGTCATCGCCCGCATGGCAGCCTTGCTCATGCGGAAGATAGAGGTCAGATTGGTGTTAATAACACCTTCCCACTCTTCATCTTTCATCCGCATAAGGATGTTGTCTTTGGTGATTCCGGCATTATTCACCAGAATCAGCGGGGCGCCAAATTTTTCGGCTACATCCTTGAGGACACGGCTGACAGAATCAGCATCAGTCACATCAAGCTGCATACCCGCACCAGCAATACCGTGTTCAGCCAGAACTCCGGAAATCGCTTCAGCGCCCTTTTCAGACGTTGCAGTACCGATCACAGTGGCTCCTGCAGCACCCAGACGCAAGGCAATTGCCTGGCCAATGCCACGACTGGCACCAGTGACCAGCGCGACCTTACCGGCCAATCCGGCAATTTCCTGTTGCATACCCATCATCCTCTCCAGTTCAGGATATATTCCCTAAGAGCAGCCCTGAAAGCTGCCCTTATACATAACCTTTAAGCGGCGGGATAAACCGACAGATCTTCCATTCCTGCAACAGGAACAGAACGCTCAATTCGTTTGCCCAGACCAGCAAGCACTTTGCCTGGTCCACACTCTTTCATTTCAGTGACACCTTCAGCCACCATAAAGCGCACAGATTCAACCCAGCGTACAGGCATATAAAGCTGGCTGACCAGGTTGGCACGGATAGTATCACCATCCTGGGTAGTTGCTGCTGACACATTATGGACAACAGGAATCACCGGTGCAGAAATCTCGATAGAGGCCAGGTCAGCTTCCAGTCGCTCCGCTGCAGGCTTCATCAGAGCACAGTGAGAAGGTACGCTCACAGGCAGCGGCATAACCTTACGTGCACCAGCCGCAGCAAAGGCTTCCTGTGATGCTTTCACGGACGCGGCAGAACCGGCAATAACAACCTGACCCGGTGCATTAAAGTTCACCGCAGACAGCACTTCACCTTCAAGGCAGGCTTTGGCGCAAATCTCAATAACCTTGTCATCATCAAGGCCGATAACAGCAGCCATGCCACCCTCACCCTGGGGTACAGCCTGCTGCATATAAAGACCACGACTGCGAACCAGGCGCAGGGCATCAGCGTATGACAGAACACCCGCTGCAACCAGGGCAGAATACTCACCCAGACTGTGACCTGCTACATACTGCGGGGTCTCACCACCACGGGCCTGCCACAGACGCCAGAGAGCCACACCGGATGCCAGCAAGGCTGGCTGTGTGTTTTCAGTGGAGTTCAGCGCTTCGGCCGGACCATTAAGAATCATCTCCTGCAGATCAAAGCCCAGTACATCACTGGCTTCCACAAGAGTGTCATTAACAACAGTTTCCTGGCCGGCAAGTGCGGCCAGCATACCTACTTTCTGGGATCCCTGCCCGGGAAAGATAAACGCGGTACTGGAAGTCATCGACTCTGCAATATCCTGTTACTGAATGGCCCTATTATAGGGAAACGAAAGACTCTGTCGGTAAAAATATGTTGCACGGACATTGCCGTACGGTAACAAGAAAAGAGTTGTTCTGCGGCAAACATGCAGCGATTGAGCACAAAAAGCCAACGATGACTAAAAGCGCAGCAAAATACGCAATATCAAACACAAACCAACAATACCATTTACTGACAGTTCTCAAACAGCCATAAGCGGAGAATACTTTTTCCATCCGATGAAAATGGTTAAAGCATACTCTCCAGGCGATCGTTAATCCGATGCACGGCATTTTGTTCAACCGCCCTGACCGCCTGGTTTATCGCTGCCAGGAACTGTTGCTCATCAGCACTGCCATGGCTTTTTACAACCACGCCCTGCAAACCAAGCAGTGTCGCCCCGTTAAAGCGACCCGGATCAAGACTTTCAACAAAACGTCGCAGAAGCGGACGTGCAACCCAGGCAAGCATTCGATGCCAAAGGTTCAACTTTAGATCACCCTGCAGCTGCTTACCCTGCAACTGTCGCATAACATAGCGGGCAGCACCCTCACTGGATTTCAACGCGACATTGCCAGGAAACCCATCGCAAACCACGACATCGACAGCGCAGGAGAAAAGATCGTCGCCTTCTACAAAACCAAAGTAGTTTAATTCATCATTGTCGCCGAGCAACTGCTGGGCCAGGCGAACTTTTTCACTTCCCTTCGCCTCTTCCTCACCAACATTCAGCAGACCAACCCGGGGACAGGAAACCTCATAGACTTCACTCATCATCAATGAACCCAGAACGGCAAACTGGTGCAACTGCTCAGCTGAACAGTCAATATTGGCGCCAAGATCAAGAAGAAGTGTCTGGCCGGAAGCCGAAGGAACCGGACCAACAAGAGCAGGTCGATCAATACCGGGAAGGGTTTTCAGGAGATGACGCCCCATAGCCATGAGCGCCCCGGTATTACCGGCACTGACACAGGCCTGTGACATACCCATGGCCACCTGCTCAACAGCCCGCCACATAGACGAATCCTGCTTCCGACGCAGCGCCTGGGAAGGCCGGTCATCCATTGTGACCACCTGCTCAGCCTGAATTATGGTTATCCGATCCGTTTCCGCTGCACCAAGAACTTCACGAATAAGATGCGCCTCCCCCACAAGAATGAGATGAAGGCCGGGATGTAACTTAAGCGTTTCCTGCGCAGCCCGGATACGAGAATGGGGACCGCAGTCCCCACTCATAATATCCAGCGCTATGGTCTTTCTCTGACTCAAAGCGTGAATGTCTCGCTATCAGTCAGCGATAACTTTTTTGCCACGGTAGAAACCATCAGCAGTCACGTGGTGACGCAGGTGGGATTCACCGGAAGTCGCATCGATAGACGGCTTAACAGCAGTCAGAGCATCGTGGGAGCGACGCATGTCGCGCTTGGAGCGGGTTTTGCGGTTCTTTTGAACGGCCATGGATAAATCTCCTGAAAAAATTATTTGCCGGCTTTCAGGTCAGCCAGCACACTGAAAGGGTTAGGTCGCTTAACCTCAACCGTAGCTTCCGCTTCAGCAGAGTCTGAAGGTAAAGTGCTGTATGCCGCCTGGCCACTATGACAGCTTTCGTTCTCATGGTAAGCAACAATCGGCAGGTTCAGGAGAATCTCTTCTTCCAGGAACGGCTGCAGATCAACAGCTTCATCTTCCACAAGCAACGGGTCAAGATAACCCGGCAGGTTGCGAGCCTGGTCTTCATTCAACACCATCGCAACATTTACGCTGGCGGAAATCTGAACCTTGGCCACCTCGAGACAGCGCTGGCAAATCATGCCAAGCTCACCCTCAAGCTCACCCTGAATCAGCGGGCGCCGCTGTTCATCAACGCTGAATCGCAGTACGACTCGCACATTGTCCTGATCATCGGCAAGCACATCTCTCAGCCTTTCGCAGCTGGCTACCGGCAAAACACCTTCAATAACAGCGTCTTGCATGGCCAGCTTACGTGGGGAAATATGCTTTGGTAACTGTCCGGTATACATAAGCGCGCAATGATAGGGGGATGGCAAGCGGGTGTAAAGAGAGAAACAACACCAATTATGCGATTTCCTGCCTCGATTTTTCCCGTTAGACTGCAAGCGCTACCAATTTCCACGAGTATTACCGATAACATGAACCTTATCCTGGCATCAAGTTCCAGCTATCGCCGTCGTCTGTTAAGCCGTCTTGGGCTTAATTTTTCCTGTATCAGCCCGGATATTGATGAGTCTCCAAAGCCGGGAGAAAACCCTGAACAACTGGCCTCACGGCTCAGCATGGAGAAAGCCATGGCGATCCGTGAGCAGAAGGTAAATGGCCTGATTATCGCTTCTGACCAGGTTGCCGTACTCAATGGGGAAGTCCTTGGAAAAGCAGGGACACCAGAAAAAGCTTTCGAACAGCTGAAACGGGCCAGCGGCCAGATCGTCACCTTTCTTACCGCTTTCAGCATTTATACCCCTGGTGGGATTTTCCACACTGAAGTCGTGCCTTACAGGGTGACATTCCGGAATCTTGGTGATGATGAGATCAAACGCTATATAGCCATCGACCAGCCGCTGGACTGTGCCGGCAGTTTCAAATGGGAGCAGCTGGGAATCAGCCTGTTTGAGAAAATGGAGGGGGATGATCCGACAGCCCTGGAAGGGCTGCCGTTAATCAGGCTGTCAGCCCTGCTGCGGGAGCAGGGTCTGACAATTCCCTGATTGACAGAAGTCTTAGGCTAACGAACCGCAGGTCCTTCCAGCCCAAGGGATACACCAAGGGCCTGCGCCGCACTGGAACCCACCTTTTGCGCAAAACGATCAAAGAATCCGGGCTTCACAGTGAAATCAACAATGTCCTCGTGACCAATTACCTCACGGGCCACATAGCCAGGACTGCCCAGGCCATCAACCAGCCCAAGCTCCAGAGCCTGCTGTCCGGTCCAGATCAAACCGGTAAACAGATCAGGGTTATCCTTCAGGCGCCCTTCCCTGCCTTCCTTGACACTCTCAACAAACTGATCATGAATATTCTTCACAGTGGCACGCAGATGCTTGGCTGCCACTTTATCCTCGGGCTGGAACGGATCTGTCAAAGCCTTGTGGTCACCGGAGCCATAGAAGCGGCGGGTCACCCCCAGCTTTTCCATGGCACCTTCAAAACCAAAGGTCGCCATATAAGCACCAATCGAACCGACAACCGAGCCTCTGTTGGCATAGATATCATCAGCAGCTGCAGCAATATAATAAGCAGCTGATGCACCGACATCCGCGATCACGGCATAAACCTTAATCTCCGGGCGGGTTTCCTTTAGACGGTTCACTTCGTCGAAAATATAAGCAGCCTGAACCGGGCTGCCGCCGGGACTGTTAATACGCAGAATAACCCCACGCACTTTTTCATCGTCAAAGGCTTTACGCAGTCCGGTCACAATGGAGTCGGCATTGGCATCCTTATCCGCGGCAATCGCCCCTTTTACATCAATCAGCGCGGTATATTCAGCCGGTGTCTGTTTGCCGGTAACACCACCACCCACAGAGAACATAATCGAACCCACAAGAGCAAATAACCAGAGAAAAAACAGAAACCGAAAAAAGATACTCCAGCGCCTTGCACGCCTTTGTTCCTGGATCGTACTGAACAGCATCTTTTCAAGAAGCTTGCGATCTTCAGAGGCCATAACTCCTCCACCATCCTGGCTATCTGACATTTATTATTCCCCTTAAATCAAAAACGCCTTTCAGAAGCTGTCTGAAAAGTCATGTTGCTACTGCGGCAGCGGGAAATGGGGCTAAAAACCAGCTTTTGCTCGTTAAATAGAACCACTATTCGCCTTACAAAACCTGATTTTTATCCTCCATTTCCCACGGCCTCGCTACGCACAAACTTTTCAGACAGCTTCTCAATGAGTGAAGCATATACCCCACTCATTGACATGTACGGCTTCACATTGATTTAAGATTTTTTAGTACACCATTTAATTCGTCCGGTAATGGTGCTTCAAACTCTCTGTATTCACCATCCGGCATATGAAACCCTACCCGTGCAGCATGCAGGAAAAGCCTGCTTAAGCCAATGCTGCGGGTCAGTTCCTGCATATGTTCATAACCATATTTATCATCACCCAGAATAGGATGGCCGGAATGACGGGTGTGAACGCGTATCTGATGAGTACGGCCGGTTTTCAGATCAGCTTCAACCAGAGTCGCTTTCTCAAAACGCTGCAGTACTGTGAAATAGGTCAGGGCTGTTTTGCCATCAGCCTGAACCTTTACCACCCACTCACCGGATGGCAGTGTGCGCTTGAGCAAGGGAACAGAAACCTGGGTACGCCGGGATGACCAGCGACCATCAACCAGGGCATTGTAAACCTTGGTCATCTTATGTTCGCGAATCTGGGTATGCAGATGACGAAGCAGACTGCGCTTCTTGGCAACCAGAAGACAGCCGGAGGTATCACGGTCAATCCGGTGAACCAGTTCAAGGAAACGGTTATCAGGCCTTAGTTGCCTGAGGGCTTCAATCACCCCAAGATTGACACCACTGCCGCCATGTACCGCGATACCGCTGGGTTTGTTCAGCACTATCAGGGCATCATCTTCGTGAACTATACCCGCTTCCAACTGCCGGGCCAGCTCCATACCAGGTACAACCGGTGCCTTGGCTTCACTCATGCGGACAGGAGGCACCCGCACCACATCACCGCCCTGAAGCTTGGTTTCAGCCTTGGCACGGCCTTTATTCACCCGAACCTCGCCCTTGCGGATAATCCGGTAGATACGGGTTTTGGGAACACCCTTCAGAACCACGCGCAGAAAGTTATCCAGCCGCTGGCCAGCCTGATCTTCATCAATCGTTAAAAAGCGAACTCCAGCGCCGGCATTCACACCAGAGGCTGGAGTTTTTGATGCTTCATTCATTTTCATGGCATTTGTCATGCCGGGCAGTTTATCACGAAAAGAGACTGCTAATCAGACAGCTATTTATAAACTTCCCTGCCAGGACACCTGATATCCACCTCTAGAATCACTGTCTCCGATATACCCAAGCCCCTCACGGTAGGGTTTCCCCAGGTCGGGTTGTGGCTCCAGCCTGCCATCAAGGGTGTAGTTCTGCAGGTTTGTTAAGCCGAACGTCAGGCTGGAAACAATATGGTCCGACTTCTGGTCAAGCTTTGCAGTCATCTGCTGTCCTGAACAATCCAGGGAAAAGTTACTTGCACCAAGATCAAGCTCACCCCACACTGAATCCACGACAACATCACTGAGCCGACCAGAACCATCAAGTGATTCACAGCTTTTCCCTGCCAGCCGGAGTTCATTTATAGACAAACGCGCCTGACCATTAACAGCCATGGGAAGAGGAATATCCAGCCATGTCTGAAGCTGCTCAAGCGTCATACGACTGCTGAGGTTTAGCACTTCCAGGTAATCAGGCCCTGCTTCCAGATAGCCTTTCGCTGAAATATCCGTACGGGCATGCCCCAGCTGAACGTTGTATCCCGCAGACAGACTGACAGGAGAGAAACCAGAAAAATTCCACTGCAATCCGGGAAGCCGGCTTCCTTCCCAAAAGACCTTATCAGCAGATCCAAACCATAAGGTTCCCTCCAGACCCTCAAGAGTCAGCTCCTGCGGAACCAGGTTTTGCTCCAGAAGCTGCTGCCAGACTATTGAAGCTGGAACCTTAACAACCACAAATCCAGCCAGAGAGACGATAGCAACACTGCTCAGCAGTACAGCCTTCTTCATCGTTGATCTCCCATACGACTGATACGCAGCTGCTGCACTTCAACCACACCAGGTTTATCTGTGCGTAATACCTGAAGAGAGTCGACCGATAATCCCAGGGTCTCTAAAGCCCTGAACCAGGACATAAGTTTGATAAAGGGCGTTTTCTCAACCCTTACCAGCAGACTGTTATTCTGCTGATTGATTCCTTTCAGGGTGATTTTTTCAAGGGCTGCTGAGCGACTGATCAGGGTATCCAGCGGCTGGTCAGCTGCTCCTCCGGTCGAAGTCACCCCCGCATCCCGCAGGGCCAGAATTTCTCCGGCTATTGCTTCAACCTCTGCCAGCTGAGATTGACTGCTGGAGAGCTGGGCGCGGGCGTCATGCTCTGCCTCCATAACAGGGCGCATAACACCAAAAAACACCAGCCAGATAATCAGGGCAATACCACCGACAAAAACCAGCTGCCTCTCTCTCGAACTTAAACCATTCCAATACTGGGAAGCCTGTACTTTCAAATTATCCATCGAAACCGCCCCGCTTACTTTGGCTGGCCGGCAATAACCAGCACACCGGTTACGCTCTTGCCATTCTGCTCGACTGACTCAAGCCGGGCCTGTCCATATTCCGCTACCTGATCTCGCAACCTGGAGAAAGTGACAATGCTTTCCGACTCTGCAACTATCTTCAGCTGCTTGCGCGAGCGGTCATAATTAAATTCAACAGGTTTTATATCCGTGTGTTTCTGCATAACCGGCGCCAGCATAACCAGTTGATCCAGCAATCCCTGGTCAGGCTGCTGACTCTGTTTCATATTGGCAAGCTCACGCTCTAGCTGGGGAAGCAGGCGCACAACACGTTTGCCAGGGAACAATTGGTTATAAATCGCTACAGACTTCGCCTGGTATTCTTCAGTCTGCCGTTGGAGCTGGTGAGTTTTCCAGAGAGTACCTCCCAGCCAAAGGCAGGATATAGCCGCAACGAGTGCCATCGTAAGACGCCAGTTGCGCAACCCACCTGTCTTGCTAACTGTCTTTGGTTTCCAGTCTCCCTGCAGCAGGTTGGCTTTCTGGCGGCAGGCTTCAGCGAAAATCCCGGCTTCCGATTGCATCCAGTCCAACTGGACAGTTTCCAGCTCTTCTTCACTGTCTTCGGCCAGGGAATTCAGATAGAAGGAGAGCCAGTCATGCTCACAGACACCCGCTTTCCATTTATCATGGCGAACGATAATCTTCTCGTCATGTGGCATGACGACCACTACGCACTGACCTTCCTGCCAGGGCAATACCAAAGTTTCCGGCAGCCACTGCTGACTGACAATACCTGCATTAGCCAGCCACTCAGACCACTGCTGCATTCGTACCTGATCAACAACAGCCAGATGAAGCTGATCACCGGTGCGGCCCAGCATGGCAACATGCACACCATCGACATCACAGCCCAGATCTTCTTCCAGCCGATATGGCAGAGATTTGATCACCGCCTGATTGACCCTGCCGGATACGGTCAGTGTGGTCAGATTGACCAGTTCACCGGGCACCAAAACAACAACCCGGCAGTTAATGCACTTCTCTTGCAGACTGGCAAGATCCTGCAGCGCAAGGCTGCCGGATTCCAGGACATCCCTGCCATCCACATTGCGGGATAACTGCCAACTAACAGCATTCTGCTCACTGGCAGGAAGACGCAGCAGTAAAGTGGATTCCATCTAAACTTCTCCTGTCCGTCGCCGGATAACCGTCAGCTTATCCTTGCTGCCCCGGACCATCAGGCTGTTTATTCTGGTTTCAGTGTTTCCAACCTGGATACGGGATCGTACTTCAAAAAAACGACTATTGACTTTCAATGCTTGCTTTATGTCATCTGTTTTAATGGCTGCAACCTGGGACAGAGCAAGAAACTCATCAACATCACGCCAACCGTCCCTTGGTCGCTGCGCCAGAATATCTTTCGCCCTTACGGTATCAACCCTGTTCAGTAGAATGGCTGCCATAAGTTCAGGCTGATCTTCCGGAACTGTATTGATATTCAGCTGCAATTCACTTTCCGGAATGGTGCAAAGAAAAGGCAGGGCCTTAACAGCTCTCTCTGGCGTTACCCCTTTTACAGCCCGCCATTCACTTTTGTCCCGCATATCGGTATTACCTGCCAGATAAGCGACAGGCAACGCCAGGTATTCATCATCATCTGCACCGGAAGCCGCAACCGGAATGGTTTTGGGAAAAACCCAGTCCCTGGTGGCCTGGACTATCGACTCGGCGGTGTAGGAATCGACTTCAAGGTTTTCCAACAGAGCAGCCAGCACCTTAACGCCCAGCGGGGTTTCTTTCTTACCACTTTCCTTATCAACGGCATCATCATGCGCCAGGGCATTCAGGTTCAAGCACCCCTGCATATCAACCACATCACCAGATATCTGTCCTCTGTCTACCGAAAAAGTTTGGTTACCGGTAGCCCAGGTTTGTCCAAGATGAACACTCTCTTTTTCATCCTTGAAATCCTGATTAAGTACTTTGACGGCAAGCTGTTCAGAAGAAAGCGCATACTGCCAGCCCTGCTCACGACTCTGTAACCCCTGGGATACCCGCACCTGACGCTGCAGGCTCTCGGCAATACCAGATGCCAGCAACATCGCCAGCGTCAACGTCAGCAGAACACTCAGCAGAGCCAGGCCATGTTGATTTTTTTTACTCATCCGTTCCTCCCCACCGGGAAGGAATAACAAACCGACGTTCGATATCACCCTCTTTATCCAGAGTCAGAGCGACCGCCAAACCTTCGGGCCACGATTCTTCCTCCAGACGATCGAGCCAGCGCCCCTGACCGGGGTAATAGAAACGGAACTTCAAATTTGTTACGCCGGTCAACAACGGCATATACACGGGATCCGTACCCGCCGGCACATCAAGTACGCGATCATACCCGCGCTCCAGGGCTCCATCTTTCAGGCGATAATAAACCCGTTGTAGCTCCGAACGGGGAAGCCGATTTTCGGGGTTTAACCAGCCATCTCTGACAAAAATCAGCCCCTGGTCGTCTGAATCGAGAATTTCACCTGCAAACAGTGCCTGCTCAGAGACTTTGCTATCAACCCTGACACCTCGACTGACCATCTGTCTCAAGTCCTGTTTGATCATCAGAAATGCTGTGTCGAGTTCATCAAGTCTTTTTTGATGATCTCCCTGCACATCCCGTGCATAAGAGACAGAGCTGAGAATCTGCCAGGCCGCCAGACTGACCAGAGTAAAGATAACCAGGGCCAGAAGCATCTCCAGCAAGGTAAAACCCCTGCTTTTTCGTACCTGAACATTCATCCTATTCATGGAGGGCCTCAGGACTTCAGCAGATGCGATTGAAGGCTGGCCAGTGCAGGTTTGGTGTCATCTTTGATGGTGCGCACCTCAACCTCAATAGCCCGCAGATCATCTGATACAGTTTCCACACTGCGACTGCGAACATACCAGGTCTTGTTACCCAGCTTGACCCGCTCTTCCTTCCATAACCGGGGCGGCCATTTCTTTGTGAGCTGGATATCAGTCATGGCATTTTCAGCAACCCAGAATGCCGGGCGTTTATCCGCCAGATATTGACTGTTGCCCAGTGTTTCCCGCAGCATTCCCATAACCGCCATACCCGCAATAGCAAGAACAGCCATGGCGACCATCACTTCCAACAGGGTAAAGCCAGACTGATGACGTTTATACATCACCCTCCTCCCTGAGACTGATCTGACCCATCTCACTCAACTCAATATCACGGCAGACCAGCGACTTCTGTTTCAGACAGAGTCGCAGCTGCACCGGAGAAACTTCACCACTGCTCCAGAAGTAAATATCCGGAGTCGGTTTCTGCTCAATATCAAACAAGTCAGTATTCAACAGACCTGAATCCTGCTCATTCTCAATGGCCTGCTGCCAGAAAGAGTCGCCAGGCGTTAAGGTAAGGGTGATATCTTCTGGCAGGCTGAATTTTCCCAGCAATCGATCACGCTCCAAGGGATGCCATTTCTGCTTTTTCAGAAACAGGAACTGGACCACCGACGTCTTTTTGCTTTTATCTGCAGCCACACCCAGACCGAGCGATCGCCCATCCATAACCGCCTGTTGTCGGGCAATCCGGCACAGCTCAACAATTCGCCGGGATTCTTTCTGCAGTTGCTGAACACCACTACCTTTAGGTAGTACAGGTGCGATCAGGGTTGCCGCAAGACCAATCAGAACAATAACCAGCAGCACTTCAAGCAGAGTAAATGCCTGAATACGGTTTTGCCTGACCAGCCTGCTTCTGCCTTTCACCTGAATCAAATATCCCAGTTACCAATATCCTGGTCAGTTCCAGGCTGACCATCCGGACCGGCGGAGAACACATCAACCGCACCGTACTCACCGGGAACCTGCATATGGTAAGGATTGCCCCAAGGGTCATTCGGCAGGCGCTTGATATAGCCATTTTCGCGCCAGGACTTAGGCTCAGGGAAGCCAGAAGGTTTTTTCACCAGAGCTTCCAGGCCCTGTTCAGTAGATGGGTAGAAATTATTATCCAGGTTGTACATATCAAGGGCATTTTCCAAAGCCACGATATCACTCACAGCTTTCTGTTTATTAGCCTTGTCTTTATTCCCCAAAACATTGGGGGCGACCATAGTGACTAGCAACCCCAAAATCACAAGCACAACCATTATTTCCAGCAAAGTGAAACCCTGCTGCTTTTTTAGCTTTTTGACATTTTTGACTTTAAAAGACATATCATTCAACTTCGCTTCAAATTACTAGACTACATATCCAACAAACTGCTCATGTCCGTCATAGGCGTCAGAATGGCCATAACAATAAACAGCACCATTCCCGCCATAATCACAATCATCAGCGGTCCGAAAATCCCCAGGGCAATATTGACCTGGTCTTCAAACAGCTGATCCTGAGCCGAAGCTGCCCGCTCCAGCATATTGTCCAGCTCACCGGAGCGTTCACCGCTGGCGATAATATGCAGCATCATTGGTGGAAACAGACCAGTGGCATCCAGTGATGTCCATAGAGAACTGCCCTCGCGAACCCGATCGGACGCTTCTCTCAGCTTTTCCCGGATATAACTGTTCCCCAGCACTTCGGTAGAAATCGCCATTGATTCCACCAGAGGAACGCCACTACTGGTCAAAATGCTTAGGGTACGGGCAAAACGGGCTGTTTCCACTCCGGAAATCACCTTACCGGCCACCGGCAGTTTCAGTAATAACCGGTCATTCTGGAGTCGTCGTTTAGGGAAACGCATCAAACGCTGGCGAATAACGATCAGACCGAGAATTGTTGCCAGAACAACCAAACCATAAGCCCGGAGAAAATCACTGGCGGCAATCAGAGCCAGGGTGATATTGGGCAGATCACGACCAGCATACTGGAACTGTTCAATCACCGTTGGAACAACTGTGGTCAACAGTGCGGTCACAACACCGACAGCAACCAGAGTCAGTATCACTGGGTAAATAAGCGCTTGAATCAGCTTGCTGCGAATTTTCTGTCGCTGCTCGGTGTAGTCAGCCAAGCGCTCAAGGATAACGTCCAGATGACCGGATTTTTCACCTGCCGCCACCATGGCACGATACAGACCATCGAAAACTGATGGATAACAGGCCATGGCATCAGCGAGTGTGCGCCCTTCAAGCACTCTTGCTCGAACGGTACTGACTATCATCCGCAGGTGGGATTTACCCACCTGTTTCGACAATGCCTGCAGAGCTTCTTCAATAGGAATTGCAGCAGCCACAAGCGTGGCCAGCTGGCGGGTCATCATTGACACTTCTGCAGAACTGGCCCGCCGGGTCAGAAACTGAATTTTGCGTTCAGTTTTCTGTCGTTTCACCTCGGCAGGAGCCACCTCAACAGGTGACAACCCCTCAGAGCGAAGCTTCTGTCGCAGAACCCGGGGAGAATCCGCTTCCTGGATTCCCTTCTTCATCCTGCCCCGGGTATCCAGAGCGGAATAGGCATAGAGAGTCATCTAGCGATCCCTCGTAACCCGGAGCACTTCTGACAGTGTGGTGATTCCTTTCAGAACCTTGTCAAAACCATCCTGCTGGATCGGTTGCCACTGCTGTCTGACAGTTCGTTCCAGAGCTGGCTCACCCTTGCCATCATGAATCATCTGGCGGAGGTCATCATTTACCAGGAACAACTCATAAATACCGGTACGACCGCGATATCCGGTGTGCCGACACTCACTGCACCCATCAGCCTTCCAGATTGTGCGGTTATCACCTTCCGGAATATTGAGCATCTGTCGTTCAGCATCTGTCGGGGCAACAGGCGTTTTGCAGTCAGGACAAAGCGTGCGCACCAGCCGCTGTGCAAGAACACCCAGCAGGCTGGAAGACAGCAGAAACGGTTCGATTCCCATATCCCGCAAACGGGTTATGGCACCGACGGCTGTATTTGTATGGAGTGTGCTTAATACCAGGTGGCCGGTCAGGGAAGCCTGCACAGCAATTTCTGCTGTTTCCAGGTCACGGATTTCACCGATCATTACCACATCAGGGTCCTGACGCAGAATGGCGCGCAGGCCGCGGGCAAAGGTCATATCAACCTTGGTATTGACCTGGGTCTGACCAATACCTTCCAGATCATATTCCACCGGATCTTCCACGGTCATAATATTGCGACCGGGGGTATTGATCTCACTGATGCCTGAATAAAGAGTTGTACTCTTACCTGAACCGGTAGGACCAGTTACCAGCAAAATACCGTGGGGCTTATGAAGCTGTTCCCGAAAACCCTCGCAGACTTTGGCAGACATACCCAGCGTGCCAAGATCAAAACGAATACTGCTGCGATCGAGAAGACGCAAAACAATTCGCTCACCATGACGGGTCGGCATGGTAGAAACACGAACATCAATGGCCCGTCCACCGAGCTTGAGGGAAATCCGGCCATCCTGGGGAATACGCTTTTCAGCAATATCCAGCTTGGCCATAACCTTGATACGGGAAACCAGCAAAGCTGCCAGCTTGCGCTGGGGCCGCAGGATTTCCCGCAGCACGCCATCAATCCGGAAGCGAATCACCAGTTGGTTTTCAAAGGTCTCGATATGAATATCAGATGCGCCATCCCGGATTGATTCACTGAGCATGGCATTGATCATCCGGATAATGGGGGCACCATCATCCGCTTCCAGCAGATCCTCACTGTCGGGCAGCTCATCAGCCAGAGCCTGCAGTTCTTCATCGCTGCCAATATCATTCATCAACTGGCGAGCAGCCGATGAATCCTGCTGATAAACCTGTCCCAGATGTCTGGCAAACTCTTCTTCGCTGAGCTGCTGCAGCTTGAAAGGAACACCCAGCACCCTGCGAACTTCCATCAGGGTTCGGTGGTGAATTTTTCCTTCATAACTCAGGACCGGGCCTGACTCACCGGCCTCGACCACCACCTTGAAGCGGTTAGCAAATGAAAATGGCAGCATTGTCGTATGATGGCTGCTCATTAGCGGTCATCCTGACGAGGGCCAGACTGCAAAGGATTTCTGGCCGCCTTCCTATCATCCGCCTGCTTCTGCATCTCCATTTCCTGCTGCAGGTTCAGCAACAATTGCCCTGCCTGAGTCAACCGGGGTAGAACGGGGATATTTTCCTGTGGCATCAGCGCAATACCTGCATCATTCTGAGCCAACTGTTCAGCACGGATCAGGCTATATTTGCCAGCGCTCACGCTTTGCAGCATGGAGTCATCACGCAGAATCGTGGGACGAATAAAAATCATCAGGTTACGTTTAACTTTCTTGCTGGCAGTGGAACGGAACAGCTGCCCCACCCAGGGAATATCACCAAGAAGCGGCACCTTGGAGACACTTTCCTGAACATCGTCGTCAATCAGACCGCCAATGACAACAGTGTCACCACTGCGCACCATGACTGAGGTTTTTACCTGCCGGGTAGAAAAGGTCACATCAACGGGCGTGCGGCCATTCACTTTGGAGACTTCCTGTTCAATATCCAAACGAACAGCGTCGCCTTCATTGACCTGGGGAGTCACCTGTAACTTAACACCTACCTGCTTACGCTCAACAGTTTGATAGGGATTATCGTTATTGCTGCCGGAGGTAGAACCAGTGATCGTTGGAACTTCATCACCAACAATAAAGAACGCGGGCTGGTTATCCAGAGTCATCAGGCTTGGGGTTGACAGGACATTGGATTTGCTGGATGTAGAAACAGCCTGTAACAATGCAGCCCAGTTTCCTGAAGTGACAGTGAATGCTGCCCCTGAGAGCTTACTGAGAGCTTTTGCCAAAGTCGAGTAATCACCTTCGGAATCTGGTGTTTTGTTCGTGATAACAGTTCCATCACTCTTCGTAGTCGTCGTTGTCGTTCCCTTCGTTCCTCTTGCATCTGCAACTCCGGCAATGATTTCGCCAATAGGAACAGTAGAGCCATCCTGAAACTGAATAATTGAACCACTCTTACTGGCAAGCTGTAGAGAAAGGTTGATGCCATCCCCTTCAGCCACCTCGGCAATAATTGCTTCAACCATGACCTGGGCACGGCGAATATCCAGCTCTTCAATCAACCCTTCCAAGGTGCTCATCAAATCCGGCTGTGCGGTTATAACCAAAGCATTATTCTGCTCATGCACCTCAATGCTGACTTGCTCAGGTCCACCTTTTTTCGCAGCAGCGGGGGTTTTAAAGAAAGTGGCAGCAGCGCCTTCCAGTACCGGCTCAAGATCTTTTGCCCTGGCATAGCGCAGATAGAATACGCGACTGTTGCCAGCTCCGACTGCCCTTTCAGAATCCAGCTGCAGCGCCAGCTTCTTCATTCGAGTCAGAATTTCGGGATTGCCGGCAATAATAAGCTGGTTGCCCTGTTCATTGGCAACAACGGTTGCCGTGGCATTGCTCTTGCCCAGATAAATCGAGGTCAGGATACGGGTCATTTCGGCGGCAGATGTGTACTGCAGGGAAATTACCTCAACATCCTTTGCCCCAACACTGTCAATCCGTTCCACAATACTGACCAGTCGTTCAACATTGGCAGCACGGCCGGTAATAATCAGAATATTGGATGGGTTGAAGTTAACAACATTGCCGAAAGTGGCATTCATCTGCCGTAAAATGGGCGAGAGTTCCCGAACCGGCACATTATTAACGGGCAGCACCCAGGTCACCAACCGGTCTGCGGGGTTACCGGTATCACTGACAACCGGCAGTGCTGCGGTTTTGCCATCTTTGCTGCGAACAACCTTCAAAGTGCCATCAGCCTGCTCCAGGACAGAGAAGCCATGTACATCCAGCACACTGAGAAACAGCTCGTAATACTGCTCTTTGTTCAGTTCTTTATAAGAACGAACACTGATCTTTCCCTTCACGGTCGGACTGATGATAATTGTGCGATTCAGTGCCGCACTCACCGTATTAATAAATTCGCCAATATCAGCATTATTAAAACTGGCTGCGAAACCAGCGGCCTGCACAGGGAAAGAAATTGTGCAGATCATACAGACAAGAAGCAGGATTTTTTTCATAGGGACAATTCGACCTGGTGTAACATACCCTCACGTTCAACCGTGAGGTCGATCCGTTCGAATGCATCGAGATTTTCAAGAAATGCCATGGCGGCAGCAGGATCAGTCAGATCTGAACCGTTGATCTCAACGACAAGATCATTCGGTTTTAAACCAGCCTGAACAAAAAGCTTTGACTGTTTTCCTGGATTTATTCTGTAGCCTTTCAGCTCACCTTTTACCCTGACAGGAGAGATATTTACCAATTCGGTTAATTTCTGTGGATTGGCAATGATATCCATTGCGCTGATTTGCTCCATCGGCTCCTTGTTTTCGACCCGGGGGGCAACTTCGAACAGGGTTGAGGTTTTCTGATCCGGGTAGAGCATCAGCGCCTGTTTTTTGCCTTTTTCTTCAACAATGACCCTGTCGGGATAAATGGAAACAATTTTGGCGCGAATTCCATCTACCGTATCACCAATGCGATAACTGCGCTGACGCCCTCTTGTTTCGATAATTGCAAGTGCAGTTTCAGAATCGGGAAAAGCCAGCAGGCCTGTTACTTTGGCTGGCAACCGTGAACGGGGAATAGACGTAACTTTCGCAGGTACCGGTTTCTGTACCTGAACCTGCTCTTTACCAAATAGTTCAAACGAATCAAGGGATGCAAAGCGATCTTTATCAATATCGTTTGAAGAGAATTCTTGCGTTTGAAGAGATATGTTCGCACTAGCAGGAGCCCTGTTGTTACTGTCCCATATCTGCCAGAACATTCCGGCCAGCTGATACATAAGTACAACAACAAGCAGCACTTCCAAAAGCAGAATAAACCGCTTTTGATTTTTGAAAAAAGGCTTAGCTAAACGCTGGCCAACATCCTGAAAATTCAATCCACTCACGTCAATTCCTGACCTGGTCATAGCAGCGGGGTTGTCCCTTCGAGCCGTGCCCATCCAACCACAAACTTCTAATGACAACAATCATTTACAGCAACAATACTTTTGTTTATTGACTTTAATCACCATCACAGTCACTTATCCCAAACTGACCCTAAAAAAAGAAATCCCGACCAGAAACCAGCCGGGATATTGCGATTAAAAAGTCAGCAGTTTACCGCAAGTTATCGCAAAATTGATTAGCGGTTTTCTCGGATGATCCTCTGACGTGCGATCCGCACACGAGGATGCATCACAAACCTGATCAGCCTCACTTTTCTGCGCAGGGTACGGCGATCCAGATCCATGCCCAGAACGTCAATCAGAACCTCATCAAGGGATAAGTTGGGATTATCCAGCATGGCATTTGCCAGTTTTATGCTGTCTATACCAATCTTGTCGGCCAACTCCAAGGCAATCGCCATATCAGTCACACGCTCGCGGGATACATCCAGCTTGGCACGGTTCAGGCTATAGGAGTCCATGGCCAGAAGATCTTGCTTCTCGAAGCTGCGATCCAGAATCAGAGCCCAGGCTGTCGTCACACTGTCCATCACCAGTATGCCACGTTTGCCGACAATCTCATATGCACGCAGGTGTTGCAGGCCTCCATCAGCACGGAACAGACCAGTCTTGCCAACATGCTGCTGGGAGAACTCAGGACGGGAAATACCGTAACGGGCAATGGTGTCACTCAGGAAACCTTCCATCTCCAGAGATACCTTGGCATCACGCAGAATTCTGGTAAAGACCAGCCTGGAGACAGCCTGACTGTAATCCAGAGTCAGGATAACCGGGTCATGGTCAGAAGAGCTGAAGCTATTGTCGGACTTCTCCAGGCTGCCGGAATATTTACGGCTGTATTCGAACAGATTGTTCTCAACAGAGTTAATATGCCAGTCTGCCGCTTCGGTCAGCTTGGCAACTACAGAACCAGAACCGATGGCATGGTCCAGGCTTCCCAACTCACCATCATAGCTGTAGGAGAACGCCTTGGTGCCATGAGCATATTCAGCCAGGTTAACGTAACCGTAGCCCTGACTCAGTTCACGACCTTCTGCACCATCAATGACCTGATCACCAATAAAGGTGTAAGGCGCAGTCTTCAGCTTACGACCTTCACCATTGTAATCAGTCAGAAGGCGAATCGGATCTTCCTTACCGTAGGCATTGTAATCACCCAGCATGATGACATCGCCGGCAGTGTTGCTGCGCATCCATTCACCAAGAACTTCGGCGGCAGATACACGGAACTCGTTACAGCTGCCCTGCAGATCTTCCTCAAAACCAGCTACACGCTTGGCCTTCTTCTTGTCGACCCTGCCCCTGTAGAAAGGAACCGGCTGCTCGTACTCAGTAAAGTCGTTGTAGCACTGAGAGCCCTTGGATTTGAAGTGATTCACCGCGATGGTCAGGGGACGCTTCCGGCCATGGGGAGTTTTCACTTCAAAGGTCTGGACCAGAGCATTACGTTGGCCCTTGAACAGGGTCTTGGTCACTTCCTTACCCTTTTCCAGCGCCTGGAACTTGGCATGCTGCTCAGGCATTGCAACAATATCAGCAGCCTTGGCCAGTTTCGCGTGCGCCGGACGATACAGCAGGCCAACGGTAATGGCATCAGTACCGATAGGAGCACTGTCAGCAGTGCTGACAAACTCATAATGATCCTCAGTGTTAGGCAACTCGGCATTCAGGGCACTTACCAAGTCCTGAATTGCAGACAGCTCACCAAAACCATTATTTTCGATTTCCATCAAGCCGACGATATCGGCATCGATCCGCAGGAGAGCATTGACAATCTTGGTCTGCTGCTTCAGGAAATCAGCTTCATTGCTGCCGGCACCACGGTTCTGACCAGTTGGGTTAGAAGCACCACCTACACCGGAGTTGAAGTAGTTCAGTACGTTGAAACTGGCGACTTTCAGATCAGCATCAGCAGGTACGGCAGGTTCTTCAGTTCGGTCAGTGAACTCATGAACAAAATCAGCTTCATCCAAGTTCTCACCGGTTTCTGGAATCAGGCGGTATTCACCATAGCTGTAGGCAATCACACCCTCGAGGTTCTCAACACGGTCACCGATACGGATATAGCCGGTTTCAGCGTTGAAGTTTTCAAAATAAGGGATAACGCCGTTCTTTGGCTTCTGATCGGTATCAACAAACAGGTGACCCTTGCTGTTTTCAGCAGCCAGTGCCTTGGCTTCATCACTCAGTGCAGGATGCTTCTGGGTTGCCTTGTACAGAGGCGTAGACAGGGACAGCACCATGTTATTGCGATAACTGCCGTAATCGAAACCAAAGTTACGAGTCACAACCAGATCAGAACCTGTTGTGCTGACCAGCATGCCTTCATAGGCTTCGAGCTGTTCTTCCAGAGCAACTTCAGGATTCAGCACCAGTGGAGCAGCTTCTACATCCGCAGCATCCTCTTCCAGAACCTGGAAGTTGGTTTTAGTCAGGGACAGCTGGGTCTGATTGTAGTATTCACGCACCTGACCCTGCAGGCAGACGCGACTGCCTTCCTTAATAGCTGCATCAGGGGTACTGCCGGTAAAGACAAAAATACCGTCAGAGGTCAGCGGGTTGTCATCACCTGCTTCAGCCTGCAGGAAGAAACCGTTGTAGAGGGACTCAACACGCTTGGTGACAATACCTTCAACCGTGACCTGATCGCCAGCAAACTGACCTTCTGGAACCAGAGGACTGCGATCGCCATCACCCTGAACATCAAAAATCTGGGTCAGTTCACCCTGGCATTTCCATGCAGGCGGAGGCGTTACACCACCTTCAGGTGCCTTGCCCAGGCCTTCGATAGTGTTTTTGGCCAGAACATCCCACTGATCAGGGGTGTAGGTTGCACTGCTCTGGCTGCCGGGCTTACGGGCAAGGGTCTTATCCTTGGCAAAAGAGACTTTGCCAAATTCACCAATCAGGTCAACAGTTGTGCCATCTGCAGTCTGCAGCGCAATCGGGTCGTCCCCATTGAAGTTAAGTGCAGTCCTGTTCAGCAGCTGAGCCTTGGCTTTGATTGCATCATCACCCTGGCTGTGAGCAATAACATAAGTTGCCCCAGCAGGAAGACTGCCGGTCAGGGACAGCACAGATGTTTTGGCTTGATCACCATTGTTGTACTTAACCAGTTGATAACCGGACAGATCAACAGCACTGCTGCCACTGTTAAACAGCTCAATGGCTTTTTGATAACTACTGCCTTCAACATACTCTGAAATAATCAGATCACTTGCAGAGGCGGGAATACTGAGAGCGGCAATAACTGCTGCAGAAATTGGTGTGAGAGAATTCTTCATACTTACTTCTTATTAACGTGGTCTGACCTGGAAATACTGCTGACTACAATCCCTGATAACGAATCAATCCCTGTCACAGAAATAAATTCTGAGTAGAAAACCAGAAACCTCCTGCAAAGACAGGATCAGTTGAAGGGGTACCAAACCAAAAGCCTGGTGTTTATGTTGGCGGGGAATTGTCAAACCAGGCAACAACAGTCAATCAATGTGACTTATCGAAGCAGCCATACGGTAACCTCCCCGCAAAGTCGCACAGAACTCAACCGCTACCAGCAGTAATTAAGTCATCCTGAATTACGTACCAGAAGCACTGACAAATATCATCATGAACTGTTCATTGATTGAACAATTTCGGATTCGCGCAATCCTAATATGCACAACTTTCAATTTCATTCACATATAAGACCATGCTCAAACAATATTGAACAAACATTGACTTGGCTCACTTTTTTGAGCAAGACAGATACTTTCAGTAGGAAAAAATGGCTAATAGTGGGGAGCAGGGAGCTTCTGAGCCTGCCCTGCATGGAAACCGACCGTTCTGCCCTTCAGGCACAACAAATGGATGCCACGAAAACTGATTTTTTCGGTTCGACAGGATTTATTGGTTGCCGGGAGGTTGATACCTCCATCTGACACCAACATTTAAAAGTCTAACTGCAGCATTATATAGAGTGACCATGCCAGCCGGCGACATAATAGCAAATGCTAGCGCCATCATGTTTGCAAAATTACCAGGTAACATTAATCGCTCCTTGACAGGCAGTGATGATAGGTAGTTGGCCGCAGACACCCCCAAAAGATAACCACCTGCATACCCTGCAGCGGTTAACAGAACAGATGAACTGTAATAATCTCTGTTTATGACTAATGATTGGAATAACTGTCGCCGCAAAGCAGCTTGAAGCTCCTGTTGATGAGCAATCTGCATAGGGGCAGTTAGTAATTGGGAAAGGATGACTTGCAGATCATTGCCACAGCTCTGAACTTCAATCAATGTATTATCAGAGGTCACGATATAAACCACCCCCTGAGAATTGACATAAATGCCCAGTGTTCCAAAGTGACGAATCGTATAAAAAGCAATACTGCCATGCTTCTGCTGGCGGATGCGTCTGACAAGATCTCCGACAGCCCCAGAAAAATTGCCTGGATCGTTAAGATTGATCTCTATTGAATCTTCAAAAGATGTTTTGATTCTGGTAACATTATCAGGAAAAATGTTTACATTCATACCTGTTGCAGCAATAATCATCAGTCTTTCTATTAGAGGAGCGTGCGATTGATACCGCACCAGCGTATCAATCCAGAGTGGGAACATAGCCCATATACGCACAACCCAATCAAGCTGCTCGTTCTCCGCAGCTGGGTATATTCCTTTTGAATAAAGAAAAAACATCATCGCCTTTTGGATTGCGGAACCAAGCATACTGTCTGTGAGGTAATGGGAGTAGAACAATAACAAGACTGGAACCATCGCGTCAGGACTCATAATCATTTGTGCTCTTGCTCCATAAGGAGACAGGTTGAGCCGTTGCAGCTCCTGCCTGTGACGATTTTGCATGATGATGGAAAGCCTTGCCAAACGATCGGGGAATGTTGAATCTGACGAATAATGATATTGACGGGGTTGCAGCCCTTCTGGAGGCACACCTGAGGGTGGTGCTGCTTGCAATTCAATAGACATCGATTCGGGCGTAATAGCGTTAAAAACATCTACGGCAGAAAACCTGCGCTGACATTTTGAACATAGCACCCCCTCCTCTGCCACCAGAATTTTTGAATTCTTGCAGTCTGAGCACTGAATGAAAAAGATTGCAAAAAGAGATGGGCTTAATGAACCCAGCAGAATAAACAGAGTCACTGTAACCCTGAACTGTTTGGCAGCATTCATCGCAAGTGATGACCGATATACTGGAGTCAACACTATATAGCAGCTATTCCCGCTTAATATAGTTCCTGCCCGAAAAGCGAAAGAATAACACCCTGAACGCTGAGGAAGGCACAACACCGCAAACTGGCAGCTGAAGTATGGCTTAACCCTTAGCGTAAGTATTCCGTGAACCCATAACCCCCCATTTCCCACCAGGGCGACTATATTTCTCCCATACTTTCCCCTGCACCTGCTTCCAATACAGAAGTTGCGCCTGATCCGATCCCCAGGTCACACCTAACAAAGTGGACTACATCGAACTGAAAGCCCAGGCTAAACAGCGGCGAACCCAGCAGCAACGCACCTGAAAACGGGAACAGGACACGCCTGACCAAATCGAACAGATGAGAGTCGAGCACGCCCGCGAAATAGCGGCTTTCCAGTCACAGGTCGATACTCTCAAAAGCCAGCCTGCCGACATGCAACACCTGGTCTTCGGGCGCTCAACCGAGAAAAAATCCACTGCCGCCCGAAAGCAGGAAAAACAGACATGTTCTTCATCCAGACCCAAAGGTCAGCAGCGCTGGCGCAAGGGACATGGCCGGACGACAGTTACAACACTTCCCGTCGTTTCTGAAACTCTGGATCTTGAGGAATCACAAAAACACTGCCCTGCCTGCGGACTGCCATTTAAAGCCTTTGGAATGGAAGACTTCCGGAATAGACCTGTTGCGCATCAGGCCAATGCCAATAACAAGCCAAACAGCTTGCTCAGCAGGAAAGCGGCGAGTACGAACACTTGGCTCGATCTGTTTGCGTGACAGCCTCTTTTATCCACTCGTGCGGGATATTTCGATAAAAGGCATCAAAGGATTCTGGGAGGGGAAACTCTGCTGCTACAGCTCTTTGGCGAATTCAGACACAAAAAACCGGACTTGAAAGAGACTTCAAGTCCGATTGTCTTTGCCTCTAGCCGCAAGCCCTTAAGCGAGTAGCATTAGCTTATTCAGCGGTTTTTTTATATCTCACTTTCTTTCAAAGATGAAAGCGTTAACCTTCTTCCTGAGTAGAGACAGTGGCGACATCAGCGGTTTCACGCAGGTCACGCATATATTCGTTAAACAGCTGACCACCCATGCGCAGAGACAGGGTTGCACCCATCATACGTGCCTGCTGTTCGTCCAGCTTCTCTGTTCCGGGAACAACATTACGGACAGCGATAACAACCTGATCACCATTAGGCAGCACTGTGGTGCCAAAGCTGGCCTGACCTTTGCCTGGATGTGGCAGACGGAAAGCCTCACCCACTAACTGGGCAGGAACATCACGACTGTAACGCAGGGCTTTGGCCTGTACCTTCCATTCGAGACCGTTATCCTTGGCAATCTGACCAGCTTTACCCTGCTTCAGTTCGGCAATCAGCTTCTCAGTACGCTTAACCAGCTGCTCTGCACCACGCTCAGTGCGGATAACCTCTTCAATGGAGCTGCGCACATCAACCAGAGGCATCTGCTCAGGCTTTTTGTGATCATGCACGCGCAGGACAACCAGCTGCTCAGGAGTCAGCTCGACCAGATCGCTGTTTGCACCCAGGTTCAGAACATCATCGCTGAATGCCGCAGCGACAATACGCTGATTGGCTGCAATGCCTTCACCACCCTTACGGCTGAACAGGTCGGAAGACTGAATCTTCAGACCAAACTGCTCGGCGGGCTGGGCCAGATCGGAAGCTTCAAAGCTGACATCGGCCAGCTGCTGGGACTTCTCGACAAACACCGGCTCAACAGCCTGTTCACGCAACTCTTTGATCAGGCTGGCGCGCATCTGCTCAAGTGAAGGAATCTTGGGAGCAGATGAATTATCGCGGCGAACAAGGACAACGCCAAAATCAGCCACAACAGGAGCGGATACCTCGCCCTCTTTCAGGCCGGCAAGAGCACTGTCGAACGCATCACCAAAGAATCCGGTTTCAACAATACCCAGACTGCCACCTTTGGCAGCTGATTCGGGGTCATCAGAAAACTCTTTGGCCAGCTTGGCGAAGTCAGCGCCGGAATCCAGCTTGACTTTCAGATCGCCAGCTTCGGTCATAGCCTTGGCTTCATCACGGGCATCGCTGGTTTCCAGCAGGATCATGGAAGCGGTTACCAGATCCTTGGCTTCTTCTTCCAGCTGGGCAACACGGGCACCGTAGGCTTCCTGAATATCGCTCTCACTGATGGCAATACTGTTACCCAGTTCAGTCTTGTCAAGAACGATGTAATCGACACTGACCTGCTCAGGCATCATGAAATCAGCACTGTGAGATTCATAGTACTCAGCGATATCTTCTTCAGACACCTTCACAGCCTTGCGGGCCTGCTCGGCTTCCAGCGTCATCCAGGAGATATCCCGGGTTTGACTCTGCAGGTTGCCCAGGGCCTGAACTTCATAAGTGGTCATAAAGTCAGAACCGGCGATACCGGCACGCAGCTGGGACGCTGCCATCTCTTCGCGCAGATAGCCACGGAACTGGCTGACTGTCATACCCAGGCTGCGAATAATCTGCATCAGGCGGTCGGCATCATAACGACCATCAACCTGAAACTCTGGGGTGGTACGAATCATGTTGTCCAAAGACTGCTCCGAGACAACCATGTTGTTGTTTTCAAGATGCTTTCGAATCAGAACCCGCTGAATCAGGCTTTCCAATGCCGCCTGTTGCAGCAGACGCTCATCCAGCATGGATGGGTCAAAGTTATTACCCATCTGCTGCACCAGCATACGGCGCTGCTGATCCATGGCCTCGAATAAATCCTGTTGGGTGATCTTCTCACCATCAACCTTTGCAACCTCGGGGTTGTTGCTGTTGGGCCGTAAACTCTCCAGCCCGAAAATTGCAAATGTAAAAGCGATAAAGGCAACAATGGCCTTAGCCACCCAGCTTTGCGCCTTCTCCCTCATGTCCTGCAGCATAGTGACCTCTGCAACATCCTGAAAAATCCATGGCCAGCCAGCCTGTTACTGCCAGATACGGCCTTACCCTCGTCCCCAGAAGCCTGTCGGGCTTAACATGATCTACTGCGAAAAAGCCGGATTTGGCCAATTTCTAGAACCACTTTCGTTAAATAGAACCACTATTCTCCTCAAGTTCTTCTAGAAATTGGCTCAAACCGGACTTTCTCTCGCTACGATCAGTTAAGTCCGACAGGCTCCTAGCCCATAACCGAAACTGGTTACCAGACGGGACGTACAAAGAATGGAAGAATAACAGACACCTAGCGAAGAATCTGCCTTTATGACCACTCTTCATGGCTTTAGTGCCAAAAAAGTCCAAAAAGAAAGGCGTATCCGGAAATACGCCTTTCAAGTGTTCGGTTATGGCTTCAATCAGCCCCCCCCGGAAACAGCTCTTAGTTGATCGCCTCTTTCAGAGCTTTACCTGCCTTGAAGTTAGCCACCTTGGAAGCAGCAATTTCAATGGGCTTGCCAGTCTGAGGGTTACGACCGGTACGAGCAGCACGATCTTTCACGCCAAAAGTACCGAAGCCTACCAGAGACACTTGGTTACCGCCTTTCAGTGCTCCGGTGATAGAGTCAATCAGGGCATCCAGAGCGCGTCCTGCGGAAGCCTTGGGCAGGTCTGCAGTTTCTGCAATCGCATCAACCAGTTCTGATTTATTCACACTATTCCCCTTACGATTTTCAATCGTTTAGTGATGATTTGCCGGGAAGGATATCAAAACAACATATATCCGTTCAGTTGTCCTGTCTACCGGCAAACTCTCGAAGAGCAGTGGTACATATCAGTCAGGATTAACTGCCTGGCGCTTAGTAAAATGCTGTAAAAATTTTATACCAACTGTATTCTGCTACTGTCAAGAAACCAGCGCAAAATGATATGGGATAAACACAAAGAAAAACGGGCAGTGCGCAAAAAACGCCCTGCCCCTATGGTTTAGTGGGCGTTTATTCCGGTTTCCTTGGCATCTTCTTCCTTCACCACCACCTCAGTATCAACTAAAGGCTTTGGTACATACTGAAGAGCCACTTCCAGAACCTGATCAATCCATTTCACCGGACGGATATCCAGATCCTGTTTAATATTCTCAGGAATCTCCTTCAGATCACGGGCGTTTTCATCAGGAATCAGAACCGTACGAATTCCACCACGATGGGCCGCCAGCAGTTTCTCCTTCAAACCACCGATTGCCAGAACCTGACCACGCAACGTGATCTCACCGGTCATGGCCACAGAAGCACGCACAGGGATACCAGTCAGTACAGACACGAGAGCCGTGCACATGGCGATACCGGCACTGGGGCCATCCTTCGGTGTAGCACCTTCCGGCACATGAATATGCAGATCATTCTTTTCATGGAAGTCGGACGGAATACCAAGCACCTGCGCACGGCTGCGAACAACCGTCATAGCTGCATGAATGGACTCCTGCATAACATCACCAAGAGAACCTGTCTTGGTAATCTTACCCTTCCCCGGAACGGCCACAGACTCAATAGTCAGCAATTCACCGCCAACCTGGGTCCACGCCAGACCGGTGACCTGACCAACCTGATCCTGCTCTTCTGCCAGACCGTAATTAAACTTGCGAACACCAGAGAAGTGATCAAGATCTTCAGGTTGAATACTCTCAGGCACACCATCTTTACCCAGAGCCTTCTCCTTCACCACTCGGCGGCAGATCTTGGCAATCTCACGTTCCAGGCCACGAACACCGGCTTCACGGGTGTAGTAGCGCACCAGATCACGGACAGCTTCGTCGCTGACATCCAGCTCTCCGGATTTCAGACCGGCACGCTTCTGCTGCTTGGGTACCAGGTAACGGTGAGAGATATTGATCTTCTCATCTTCGGTGTAACCTGGGATGCGGATCACTTCCATACGATCCAGCAGCGGCGCCGGAATATTCATGGAGTTGGAGGTGCAGACAAACATCACGTCTGACAGATCGTAATCCACTTCCAGATAGTGATCGTTAAAGCTGTTGTTCTGCTCAGGGTCGAGAACCTCAAGCAATGCAGATGCGGGATCACCACGCATATCCACACCCATCTTGTCGATCTCGTCCAGCAGGAACAAAGGGTTCTTCACCCCGCTCTTGGACATCTTCTGGATCAGCTTGCCCGGCATGGAACCGATATAGGTTCGACGGTGGCCTCGGATCTCAGCCTCATCACGCACGCCACCCAAGGCCATACGGACAAACTTACGATTGGTGGCACGGGCCAGGGATTCACCCAGAGAAGTCTTACCAACCCCGGGAGGTCCAACCAGGCACAGCACCGGGCCTTTCAGCTTGCGAACGCGCTGCTGGACTGCCAGGTATTCGAGGATGCGTTCCTTAACCTCTTCCAGCCCGTAATGATCTTCATCCAGAATCTGCTGGGCACGTTTCAGGTCATGACGAACCTTGCTGCGCTTTTTCCAGGGCACATTGATAATCCAGTCAATGTAACCACGAACAACTGTTGCCTCTGCAGACATGGGCGACATCTGCTTGAGCTTCTTCAGCTCAGCCATCGCCTTGTCCAGTGCCTCTTTCGGCATCTGGGCTTTCTCAATCTGCTCCTTCAGAGCTTCCAGTTCATCCTGTTCCTCTTCCAGCGTACCCAGTTCTTTCTGGATCGCCTTCATCTGTTCGTTGAGGTAGTACTCCCGCTGGCTGCGTTCCATCTGCTTTTTAACACGCCCACGGACACGCTTCTCAACCTGCAGCAGATCAATCTCGGTTTCCATCAGGTTGATCAGGTATTCCAGACGCTCAACCAGATCGGTGATTTCCAGAATCTTCTGCTTCTCTTCAACATTCAAAACCATATGAGAAGCGATACTATCAGCCAGCCGCGCAGGCTCACTGACTTCGGAAAGAGAACTCAGCACTTCTGCCGGCACCTTCTTGCTCAGCTGAACGTACTGTTCAAACTGGGTGTAGAGGGAATGGGTCAGGACTTCGCCCCGACGCTCATCAATATCCTCTTCCTGAAGAATATCGACAACAGCAGTACTGTAACTGTCATGTTCTTTCATGGATTTAAAGACTGCACGCTGGCCGCCTTCGACCAGCACCTTGACGGTACCATCAGGAAGTTTCAAAAGCTGGAGAATATTGGCAACTGTTCCCAGCTCATAAAGATCACCGGATTCAGGATCATCGTCCTGGGCATTTTTCTGGGCGACCAGATAGATTTGGCGATCATTCTCCATCGCCTTATCAAGGGCATGAATTGATTTGTCCCGGCCAACGAACAGAGGGATAACCATATGGGGATAAACGACCACATCCCTGAGCGGCAGCAGAGGCAGCTCGATCCGTTCATGCTGACGAGTATTATTTTGTTCCATATACAGCCCTCTCTTGTTGTACTTCCCGGCCAACATTCAACAACCGGCGGAGCTCTACTGACTCTGTCACAGTCAAGAGCATGCCCCTAAGATGAGGGTTAAAAATGCAAAATACAAGATCAAACAGAGTCAAACCTCAGACAGGGACATGCCTGAACTGGTTCCTGCGAACAGGTCAGGATAAATAACAGACAGAAATAAAGAGCGCTTAACGGGAAGCGGTCCACTTACGGGGAAACGCAGTTAGCAGCACTGAGCATAACTGTAACTTGGCAGAGAAAAAATGGCCAGGCCGGTCATCCCGGGCTGGCCATTACCGATAAGAGTTAAAGAAACTTACTCCTCAGGCAGAGCCCGTGGAGGCTGCTCTTTGTTCTCATACATGAGCAGTGGCTCAGAGTCACCACGGATAACACTTCCGTCAATAACCACCTTGGTTATGGTCTTATCGGAGGGGATCTCATACATGGTGTCCAGCAGCACATTTTCCAGAATGGATCTCAGACCACGGGCACCAGTCTTGCGCTCCATAGCCTGCTTGGCAACCTCTTCGAGTGCCTCCTTCCGGAAATCCACTTCCACATCTTCCATTTCAAGAAGGCGACCATACTGTTTGGTCAGCGCATTCTTGGGCTCGGTCAGGATACGCACCAGGGCTTCCTGATCCAGCTCTTCCAGCGTGGCAACAACCGGCAGACGACCAACGAATTCCGGAATCAAACCGAACTTCACCAGGTCTTCCGGCTCAACCTCGCGGAAGGTTTGACCAACACTCTTGCCATCCTGCTTGCTCTTCACTTCTGCAGTGAAGCCGATACCGCCCTTGTCGGTGCGGTCACGGATGACTTTATCCAGGCCGGCAAAAGCACCGCCGCAAATAAACAGAATATTGGAAGTATCCACCTGCAGGAATTCCTGCTGCGGATGCTTGCGTCCACCCTGGGGCGGAACGGAGGCGACGGTACCCTCAATCAGTTTCAGCAGTGCCTGCTGAACACCTTCACCGGACACATCACGGGTGATGGAAGGATTGTCAGCCTTACGGGAAATCTTGTCGATCTCGTCGATGTAGACAATACCCATCTGGGCTTTTTCAACATCGTAATCGCACTTCTGCAGCAGCTTTTGGATGATATTTTCAACATCCTCACCCACGTAACCGGCTTCGGTCAGCGTGGTGGCATCAGCAATAGTAAACGGAACGTTAAGCAGACGCGCCAGAGTTTCGGCCAGAAGAGTCTTACCAGAACCGGTAGGACCAATCAGCAGGATATTACTCTTGCCAAGCTCAACATCGTCTTTCTTGCGGCTGTCTCCGGCCTGCAGACGCTTGTAATGATTGTAAACAGCGACAGAGAGAACCTTCTTGGCTCGCTTCTGGCCAATCACATACTCATCGAGAATGTTCTTGATTTCCCTAGGAACCGGCAATTTCTCACTGGTGCCTTCCGGTACATTCTCCTGTACTTCTTCTCGAATAATGTCGTTACACAGATCGACACATTCGTCACAGATGAAGACCGAGGGGCCGGCAATGAGTTTCCGCACTTCATGCTGACTCTTGCCGCAGAAGGAGCAATAAAGCAGCTTTCCGCTGTCTTCGCCCTTTCCATTAGTTTGGTCGGTCATTCGCTAATACCCTGTAATCGCGGGACAACTTCATATTGACTAGGGACAAGATGCGGCTTTTTCCGCAACTTTTCAAGACCCGGAAACAAGTCTCATCATTCCGTAACAGTGTCGGTCCAATCTCCCCAGGGCCCCACAGAGCAGGAAAGCCATCAGTCAGACACTGGTTTAGTCCCTGAAAAAATAAAAAATGCAGCCACTTACCTGCTCTGATAAAGAGCAGGTAAACTGGCTGCACACTTGAACATTAACAATTATTTACCGGATTCCTGATCCTGCGCACGACGATCCATCACCTTATCGACCAGGCCATACTCAACCGCATCCTCTGCTGCGAGGAAATTATCACGGTCGGTATCACGCTCAACAATTTCAAGGGGCTGACCGGTATGGTGAGCCAGAACCTTGTTGAGTTTATCCTTAATTGTCAGAATTTCACGGGCGTGAATTTCGATATCGGAAGCCTGCCCCTGGAAACCGCCCAGTGGCTGGTGAATCATCACTCGGGAATGCGGCAGACAGTAGCGCTTGCCACTTTCACCTGCAGCCAGCAACAAAGCACCCATGCTGGCAGCCTGACCAATGCAGTAGGTGCAAACATTCGGCTTGATAAACTGCATGGTGTCATAGATCGCCATACCTGCAGTTACTGAGCCGCCGGGTGAGTTGATATAAAGATGGATATCCTTGTCAGGATTTTCTGCTTCGAGGAAAAGCATCTGGGCAACAATCAGGTTAGCCATATGGTCTTCGACCTGACCCACCAGAAAAATAACCCGCTCCTTCAGCAGACGCGAATAAATATCGTAAGAACGCTCACCGCGTGCAGTCTGCTCCACAACGATAGGTACCAGTCCACTGGCCATTACCTCGGGAGCGCGTGAATCGATAAATTGGGACATGTCCTTGAGTGGCTCCTTGTCATTCGGGGATGCCGCCACTGGCGACATCCCGTTCAGGGGCCGGATAAGGAAGACCTGGCAGATTAAGCCTCAGTCTTTCCCTCTTCGGCACCCTCTTCTTTTTTCGCCGGGGCCGGCTTGATTGCTTCTTCGTAGCCGCAGGTCTTCTCGGAAACCTGTGCTGCTTCGAGAATAGTATCTACTACCTGTTCTTCCAGTACAACATACTGAACCTGGCTCAGCTGCTGCTCGTTACCGTAGTACCAGTCGACAACCTGCTGAGGCTCCTGGTAAGCAGATGCAATCTCTTCGATCATTTCGCGAACACGGTTGTCATCGGCCTTCAGCTCTTTAGCCTTAACCACTTCGCCAACGATCAGACCCAGACGTACGCGCTTTTCAGCTTCAGCACGGAAGATCTCGGCAGGCAGCTGGTCAGCTTGCATGCCCTGACCGCCAAACTGCTGGACAGCCTGTTCACGCAGACGGTCGATTTCCTGATCAACCAGAGCTGCAGGCAGTTCCACTTCGTGGATGGACAGCAGGCCGTCCATAACCTGGTTCTTGACCTTGGTCTTAACAGCCTGACGCAGTTCACGACCCATGTTCTTGGTGATCTCGGCACGGAAAGCTTCTTCACCGCCTTCCTTAACACCGTAACGCTCAAAGAAGGCCTCGTCCAGTTCAGGCAGAGCACCTTTCTTCACTGCTTTCAGGTTGATAGCGAAAACAGCTTCCTTACCCTTCAGGTTTTCAGCCTGATAGTCTTCTGGGAAGGTTACAGTGATGTCTTTCTGTTCGCCGGACTTCATGCCAACGATACCATCTTCAAAACCTGGGATCATACGTCCGGAACCCAGTTCCAGATCCTGATTTTCAGCCGCGCCGCCTTCAAACTCTTCGCCGTCAACGGAACCCTTAAAGTCGATAACAACCTGGTCGCCCAGCTCGGCAACAGTACCTTCTTCTACTTCTTCGAAGGTCTTGCTCTGCTCGCGCAGGGTTTCAAGCATCTTGCTGACATCATCTTCTGCAACTTCAGCAACAGGCTTCTCTACAAAAATATTGGAGAAGTCACCCAGTTCAATCTCAGGATAAACCTCAACGATGGCTACAAACTCCAGGTCAGCACCTTCATCCATGACCTTGGGCTCAATACGTGGAGCGCCGGCCGGGTGCAGTTCTTCCTTGATAACAGCTTGCGTGTAGGAAGACTGAATGACCTCACCCAGGACTTCCTGGCGGGCACCTTGACCATAGCGACGCTTAACGACCTTGAAAGGCACCTTGCCAGGACGGAAACCGTCCAGCTTAACACGCTTACCCATATCCTTCAGGCGCTTGTCAACCTGAACGTCTACAGTTTCAGCGGGTACAATAATCGTCAAACGGCGCTCGAGGCCGGAAGTCGTTTCAAGTGAGACTTGCATGGTTAATCCTCATAAACCAGATGTTGCAACGAGCGTTTGTCTCGGACTCAAGCTCAGAAAGGTGCAACAGGGTATCAGATTCTTTACGTAGCGCATAACCCACCTTGCCAGTTAACAACCAGAAAGGTGAAATAGCCGCTCTTTTATTAAACCCTGGAGCGTTTTTACCTGAAAAATCAGAGCACTGACCACTCGCAAGGCATACACGAAAAAAGGGGATAAGCATGCTTATCCCCTTGGTTTCAAATTGGTGCGGATGGAGAGACTCGAACTCTCACGCCTTTCGGCACTGGTACCTAAAACCAGCGTGTCTACCAATTCCACCACATCCGCAGCAAAAGTGGGGTGGACGAAGGGGATCGAACCCTCGACCGCAGGAGTCACAATCCTGAGCTCTACCAACTGAGCTACGTCCACCACTAAAAACGGTAACACTTACTATACAGCTAAATCTTAAAACTGGGGTGGACGAAGGGGATCGAACCCTCGACCGCAGGAGTCACAATCCTGAGCTCTACCAACTGAGCTACGTCCACCACTAAAAACGGCATCTACAACTTCAAAATCTTGATCTGGGGTGGACGAAGGGGATCGAACCCTCGACCGCAGGAGTCACAATCCTGAGCTCTACCAACTGAGCTACGTCCACCACAACAATCTTCCAATAAAAGAGCCAAACAACATCTCTTTTGAAGGCCGAAATCTTACCGATCCCACAAAAACTTGCAAGCCCTTCCAGATAAGCAGATCCCGAACAGCACAGAACCCCACCCAAAAAGCAGCGGAGCACTTACACAATCAGGAAACTTCTAACTGCTGGAAGATGGCACGCCCGGCAGGATTCGAACCTGCGACCGATGGCTTAGAAGGCCATTGCTCTATCCAACTGAGCTACGGGCGCATAAAAACCTGTAAGACCCGAAAATTGGTCGGGGTAGAGAGATTCGAACTCCCGACATCCTGCTCCCAAAGCAGGCGCGCTACCAGACTGCGCTATACCCCGATAATCACTCTTTCTCAGAGTGCCCCGAGAACACTTCGTGCGCCTCAGGAACGCGGCGAATATTACTGCGGCTGACGTATTTCGTCAACGCCCAAATTCACCTGAATAACAAACACTTATTGATAATGCTCTGTGATCTTTTCCATGGCGCACAAATAAGATTAAACGCTGGCGTGATCACAGACCAGTTTAAACGACAAGTTTAATCTATACCCTTTCAACAGGCAGCCTGTTTACAGCTCAAAACCTTTTAAGCCATCGATTCCTTCTTTATAGAAATCCCTTCTCTATCATCTTGGCGTAATAACAAAGTCATTATGCCTATTGGAAACCAAGCTTGCTCACGGTCGTTTGAAATCATTCAGATTTTGACATCTATTCCTAATTCCTTATTGGCCGCATAGTAATTGGCCTGACCACTGTAAGCAGTGGCCAGGCCAATAAATTCAAGTCAAAGAGCTGAGACTGCAAAACAGTACTCAGTTGTCACGCCGCATTTCTTCCACGATCCATTCAGCCCTCCCCCGGAGGACTAACAGGCATTCGAAGGTATTATAGAGGAGTAACATTCTCTGCTTGAGGACCTTTCTGGCCCATGGTCACTACCATAGTAACCCTTTGGCCATCATGAAGGGTTTTGCGTCCGGCACCGTTGATAGCACTGTGGTGAACAAAAACGTCTTTACCCCCTTCACGAGCGATAAAGCCAAAGCCCTTTTCGTCATTGAACCACTTAACTGTGCCTTCAACCAATTCATCAGTAGACATGTCGATCTTCTTTCCTCTACAACACGCGGGATGCGTGGTTTATTGTGACCTGATTACATTCAGCATGAATGTCTGCAAGCTGCCAGCTACACAGCCGGATGGGTATACCAAAACGGCGGCAACCAACACCTTTGCGGGCAGCAGATCAGTATTACCCTCCAAGACAATACGGACTCTACAGATCAGGTAAACTAGATAACACTTCATTAATGCCACGAAAGCAAGTTTTTCGACCCTGAAAAATCAAGAAAGTTGCTTATTGGACGAAAATGACTATCTGAAACCAGACCTACCCCGAATTTGTGCATACCATCTGCGTTTTTTGTAATCCCACAAATCATAGCCGTTCCTGCCGGGTTCACAAATCAGCTTCATTCCTTCTCCGATCCAGACTGCTGCAACCAATTTCAATTGCATTTCGTAACTATTGATGAACCATTCAGCGGATGCTGAAATGCAGGTACAAAAAAGAGCTCCTGCAGGAACCCTTTCTCTTGTGTGCTTATAAAGCCGTGTTCTTTATGGCTTTCTTACGCCGCAATCTGAAAGCTATCACGTCGCTGAAGATACTGACTGACCAGATCATCCATCACCGGCTGTTCAAACTCACGCAGGCTCGACAGAACCATGGTCTTTTTGCCCCGACCCACTATTTCACCCTGATCACGGAAGATAAACTTCAGGGTCACATTTCCCCGACGCCCATCAATATCAAGAGAGGCACCATCTGCCTCAAGCTTTGGATCAACCAGATCGGTGCGATCCAGATCAATCGACATGCTCTCATAGATAACCAGAGGACGACTCGGGTTAATCATCACGCCCCCCTCTTTCATAAGAGGAACCAAAACATGCGGGAAATTTTCACCGGAGAAAGCCACGTAGCTTCGAACCAGCTTCTCAATCACCTTTTCATCGTGGATACAGTCACCGCTGCGGCAAACTTCGAGGTACTCTTTACCGGCCTCATCAACCAGAGCCTTGCAGCCATTGTCACGATCAGAAATCTGCAGGGCAATACCATCGCTAACCATACCGTTAAACTGTACACGCAGACTGGCATGTACACCTTCTTCAGTCAGGATTTTGGCAAAGAGAAGATCTCCAGGCACACAGAACCGCTTGCTGTCGACGTCGTGAATTGGATTAAAGTCGTTGGCAACCAGCTTGGCGAAGTTACTCGCCTGCTCACGGGAAAAAGAGAAATGGTTATCAGTCTGTGCAGTGAAGTATTGATTCAGAAACATGCTGGTGGGAAGGGAAAGAATCCCTTAACAACTCCGGATAATTAAACTGGCACCATGATAAACCAGAGACCTGTTGTTTCTATATTGTAAAAACGTAGCTTTTTGTTCCTGATGATCGGAAAAATACCACAACCTACAACAAACTATCTCTTGGGATCTATTAATAACATAAGTACTCAATCGTTATAGGTCATCCATACACCAGCCAGCACCACCTCCAAATAAGCACCAAACCACCATAAGCCGTGATCAAATTGAAATCTCCGACATTGTATCTAGACTTCCTGCTCTAATCAGTCAACAGGCAGGGGCATTGGCTATGAAAATATGCACCCACCCTTGCCGCAATATACTGCTCTGCATACTGGCTTTATTAATCTGCACCTTGACCCAGCATGTATATGGCGTGTCCAGAATTCTTGTTTTCGTAGAACTGTCACAACCTCTTATACTTGATTCACGTCACCCACTTCCAGCACTGGACACACTAAGATGGAGCACAATCACGTTAAGGTCTTTTGAAGACGACTGGATCCTATCCCATCAATTATTGGTTCATCTGTACCCTGAGCTGGAAAACAACTGCTCAAGCTATCTTATCCAGCAAAGTTTTTACTACCTGAGCTCAGGTTACATTCGCCCTTCAGAGAGCCATTTCCTAACCTGGGTCATATCCGTACAGCATGAGCAGGAATTATCGATAGATCTCATAGCCAGTCTCGCTCTTCTTATAACCAACAGTCCACCCGGCTTACCCAATACTTCACTCTCTCAAGAACCCACTACCAATCAATTATCATCAGCCGAACTATCCGCCTATTGTGAATTCCCCTGGTTTGCCCTCATTGCCAACTTTGAATCATCACCACAAGATTATTTCCTTTTAAGATCGCTGCCCCATCTGGCTGTAGGCGTTGATGCCACCTGGGAGTTTTCCCGCTCACCACATCAGGAAATTACAAGCAGCATTGAAGATTACCCTTCAGATAAAGGATCACCTGAACGTGTTCGTTCCCTTCATATGAGACAAGGCGCATTTGATAACACCCAGAAAGATGAGAGCTCTTTTCAGGGGCGCTGTGGTTTTACCGGAAGGAGATCATTAGTACCTGCACCACCACCGACAGATACGCCAGCTCCAAAACTAAACAAGTTTGAAAACCTTTCAGCAGGCACTGATGCTCATGAACGGGCCTTTGCTACAAGAAAGCAGTTAAAAGATCACGGACTACCAACAATTTTCAAACCGAACTCATGGAGAATAATCAAACATCTTGGCGAAGGTGGTTTCAGTTCGGTGGTTCTGGCCCAGCTTGGGCAGGAGCAAATGGCTGTCAAACGGGCAACGTCAGGAACCGTACAGGAGGCTTACTTACTGAGGGAGGCTCAACTTCTAGGCAAACTTAGCCATGAAAGCATTATCAAACTTCATGGAATTGCTACTGCTGAGGTGACAAACCTTTCAAGCTACAGCGCTAAAGAGTTCTGGCTTGGTCTTGAGTATAAAAACCTGGGCAGCCTTTATGACATAATGAAAAAACACCCAAACTGGCTGACAGAGCCATTTGTTAAAGCCTCTGCCCGACGATTAGTTTCAGGTGTTGTCTACCTGCACCAAAACAGCATCCTGCACAGGGATCTAAAACCAGATAACCTCCTGTTCAGTCACCCAACACCTGATTACGAGCCAGCAGACCAAACAAGCAAAGAAGATTTCCTGGCCCAGGTTAGTAGCAGCCTTGTAATAGGAGATATGGGTTTGGGCAGAGTTGATGATGGCAGAAAACCTTTAACAAGAGTTGGAACACTTTACTATACCCCTCCGGCTCATCCTAAAGAATCCAATAGCCAACAAAGTAATAAACTTGATAGCTGGGGAATAATTGCCTCTGTATATGCTGCGGCCTTTAGAAATGACCCTTACGTATTTCAAGTATCCCTGCACCCAGATATCCCTTTTGAAACACTCAGGACAATTAATGGATTTCAAGAGATTGGAGATGATTCATCCCTTAATCTTCTTCCCAGTCCTTTTAAAACTAACCCTGATTTCAGAGCCTTTATCAAGGCAGGCACAAGAATCGACCCAGAAGAGCGGTCATCACCGGAGGATCTGCAAAACATGCACTGGTTGACAGCAAAAAGTTCCTTATTGAAGGCCTCAAAATTATAAAAAAACGCCGCTCACAAAGTGAACGGCGCAGACAGCTACAACCAAATCTTTAGCTTATCGCTCGATCTTCCACACTGTACCTTGACGGGTATCTTCCAGAACGACGCTCTTAGACAACAGCTCTTCACGAATACGATCTGCCTCAGCAAAGTCCTTAGCTTTCTTGGCAGCCTTACGCTTGGCAATCATCTCTTCAATCCAGGCTTCATCCACATCACCACCGGATTTCAGGAAGGCTTCCGGATTGTCCTGCAGAATACCCAAAATCCCTCCCAGTTCGACCAGTAAATCACGAAGCTTTCTAACCTGATTAATCTTACTTCTATCAACAAAAATTCGATTAATCCTTGAAGAAAGGTCAAACAAGACCGCTATTGCTTCTGGAGTATTGAAATCGTCATCCATTGCTGCAAAGAATTTCTCTTTCAGCGTACCAATAACTTCTTCAACTTCTTCAGTCAGCTCCACCTCATCTTCAGGGACCCAAAACTCATTAAATGGGTCATCAACCTTCTTAAGAGTCGTATACAATTTCTGAAGTTTCTCTCCAGCCATTCTCAAAGTATCTTCAGAGTAGTTCGTACTCTTTCGATAATGACTGGAAATTAGAAGGAAGCGTACGACTTCAGGTGGATATTTCTCAAGAATTTCCTTCACGGTAAAGAAGTTACCCAGAGACTTGGACATCTTCTCCTTACCCATACGCAGGGCACCGGAGTGCATCCAGTAACGGGCAAACTCGGCACCGTTAGCCGCTTCGGACTGGGCAATTTCATTCTCATGATGCGGGAACGGCAGATCCGGGCCACCACCATGAATATCGAAGGTATCACCCAGCATGCATTTACACATAACTGAGCATTCAATATGCCAGCCAGGACGGCCATTGCCCCAGGGAGATTCCCAGCTGGGTTCACCTTCTTTGGTGCCTTTCCACAGTACGAAATCCAGGGCATCTTCCTTGGATTCATCAACGGCGATACGGGCACCAGATTCCAGCTCTTCCAGAATCTTGCCGGACAGCTTGCCGTAACCTTCAAATTTGCGTACGCGGAAGTAAACATCGCCATTACCGGGAGCGTAGGCATAACCCTTCTCGATCAGGCCACCGATCATCTCCAGCATACCGTCAATATGCTGGGTTGCGCGGGGTTCCTGGTCTGGCTTCTGGATACCCAGAGCCGCAGCATCTTCATCCATGGAGGCGATCATACGCTCGACCAGCTCGGTGTAATGTTCACCGTTCTCAGCCGCACGCCTGATAATCTTGTCATCAATATCGGTGATATTACGCACGTAAGTCAGGTCGTAGCCTTTGGCACGCAGGTAACGGGCGATCATATCGAACGCCACCATGGTGCTGGCATGGCCCAAATGGCTGTGGTCATAAACGGTATTACCACACACGTACATCCGTACGTTATTGCCATCCAGAGGCTTGAACTCTTCTTTCTTGCGGGTCAGGGTGTTGTAAATCTGTAACACGTCAAAATTCCTTGCGCTTATTTCCCGCTTTTGGCGGCCCAGGTGTCTTTCAGACCAATGGTCATATTGAACACCGGATGCTCGGCGCTGTGATCATGGCGATCCGCGACAAAGTAGCCTTCACGCTCAAACTGGAAGCCCTGCTCTGGCTTAGCATTGACCAGACCCGGCTCGACCCAGCCTTCGCCAATTTTCAGGGACTCTGGATTCACATAATCCATAGTGTCGCCTTCAGCGTTGTCTGGAGACTCATGGGTAAACAGGCGATCGTAGATACGCATCTCAGCCTTACGGCTTTCCGTTGCGGATACCCAGTGAATCACACCGCGTGGGCGAATGCCTTCAGGAGGGTTCTCGCCAACGGTGCCGGGCACATAAGAGCAATGGATCTCAACGATTTCACCGCTATCATCCTTAATAGTCTCTTCGTGCTTGACCACGTAAGTGCTGCGCAGACGGATATATTCACCGGTGACCAGACGCTTGAACTTCTTGCGGGACAGTGTGTTGTCCTCATTGAAGTCAGCACGATCAATAAACAGCTCACGGGTGAATGGCAGAACACGCTCACCCAGTTCAGGGCGGTTAGGGTGGGCAGCCGCCTTCATCTCTTCAACCGCACCCTTTTCCATATTGGTGATAACCACTTTCAGCGGGTTCATCACTACCATGGCGCGGGCAGCATTATTGTTCAGATCATCACGAATGGCATGTTCCAGCATGGACACATCGGCAATACCATCGGTACGACTCACGCCCAGCATTTCAGCAAACTTGCGAATAGAAGCTGGCGTGACACCACGACGACGCATACCGGAAACAGTTGGCATACGCGGGTCATCCCAGCCATTCACAACATTTTCATCCACCAGCCGCTTCAGCTTACGCTTGGAGGTAATGGTGTAGTTCAGGTTGCTGCGGGCAAACTCGTACTGAGTCGGTTTGGCCGGAACCGGCAGGTTCTCCAGGAACCATTCGTACAGCGGACGGTGATCCTGGAATTCCAGGGTGCAGATGGAGTGAGTTACACCCTCGATCGCATCTTCCTGACCATGGGCAAAGTCATAGCTGGGGTAGATGCACCACTTGTCACCGGTCTGGTGATGAGCCACCTTGCGAATACGGTACAAAACCGGGTCACGCATATTCATATTAGGGCTCTGCATATCAATCCTGGCACGCAGGGAGGCCTGGCCTTCCTCGTACTCACCGGCACGCATCTTTTCAAACTCGGCCAGATTCTCTTCTACGCTGGCATTGCGGGTCGGGCTGTCGACACCGGGCTTAGTAAAGTTGCCACGGGTCTCACGCATGGTTTCCGCATCCTGGAAATCCACGTAAGCCTTGCCTTCGCGAATCAGGTGCAGCGCCCACTCGTAGAACTGGTCAAAGTAGCTGGAGGCATAGCGCACTTCGCCAGCCCAGTTAAAGCCCAGCCATTTCACATCTTCCTTGATGGCATCAACGTACACCTGTTCTTCTTTTTCAGGGTTGGTGTCATCAAAGCGCAGGTTGCACTCGCCCTGGTACTTCTCCGCCAGACCGAAGTTCAGGCAGATAGAGGTAGCATGACCGAGGTGCAGGAAGCCATTGGGCTCCGGCGGGAAACGGGTAACAATCTTATTACCGGGAACACGGCCTTCAGCCAGATCTTTCTCGATAATCTGTTCCAGGAAATTACTGGGCTTGTCTGTATTGCTCATAATATGTTGGAAAACTGTCCAAAGGGGATCCAAAAAAGGTTCAAACGGGCTGAACAGGCATTTCGAATAACGTGCCGGATAGCCTTAAGTCTAACAGGCTCAGAATCAACAGCCGAACCAGGGCGACTTCAACAGAGAGAGAAGTTCTGCGGGTTGCCTTTCAGCGTTTTTGCGCATCTGCGCCGAGGCTGTTGTTCTCACATGAGTCTGTTGTCTATTCACTGAACCTTAGCCACCAACACCAATAAGAATAATTGCCACAAAAACAGCCGTAACCACACTGACCAGCGCTTTGCGCATCATAGAAGAGAGTTCCTTGTACAACTTACTACAACTGTGCCTCGGCAACACAAAAAGCCGAAACAACAGGAATTAAAAATTAATTGCTGGAGGTTATCATTTTCGCCGGAACAGATACAATTCCGCAGCATTCCTTTCTTATGAAAAAGTGACGAAAAAATCCGAAATGAAAGATATTGTTGTTGCCTCGCTGAATCCCGCCAAACTGGCTGCCGTGGAAAGCGCCTTTGCTGAAGCTTTTGCTGAGCCCGTTGCCGTTCGCGGTGTCAGCGTCAGCAGTGGCGTTCCTGACCAGCCCATGACCGACAAGGAAATCCTGACCCGTTCTTCCGTTTATCACCAGGCTCTGATCCTTGCGTTAATTCCATTCCTGAACCCGGTATCAGTTTCATACCAGGAACCGTGAGTCCAAACCGGTCCCCTTCCCCCCCAAATACGACTTACGTAGCAATATCACCCAAAAGCGACAAAGGTCTAAAGGCGAGCTGCGTCAGCCGCAATTAAGGTTAAGGACATAACAAAAAGCCAGGGAGAGGTCTGATATGCAGGCAGTACTGACCAGCAGTGTTCAACAGGCTGATTACGGTTATGAAATGATGGATACTGGAGAGTCCGGCAATTCTTCATTTCAGACGGGTTATTTTGCCGGGATGCCCGTTTCTGGAACAGGCAGCAACTCTACCTCCTCCTACTTTAATGGCAATTCAGATGATAGCTCCGGTGATAGCTTTCTGGGGGAAGGCGGCTTTTCCACCGTTTCCCGTGATATTTATCACACCCCAAATGGCCCGATTCCGGTGGCAGCCAAGCGTGCCAAACCGGGATACACGCAAGCTGAGGGTATAAACCTGCTAAATCGGGAAATCAAAGTGCTGAGCCAACTGCAGCATCCCAATATTGTCAGGTATATCGCTGGTGAGGAGTCATTGACCAATCCGGTGCTGGTTATGGAGCAGCTTTCCTACGACCTTTACAACACCCTTGAAACCTCTGATCAAATCACACTTGAACAAGCTATTCAGATAATCAACAGCCTGCTTGAGGGTGTGATTTACCTTCATGATCAGGAAGGCGTGCAGCATAACGACCTGTCAACGTCGAATATCATGCTGAAGCAAAATAATGACGGCAGCCTGTCATCTACGATTATTGATTTTGGCTTGGCCTCTGTCAGCGGCGAGAACTCCAACCCTATGTCTGGTAAGAGTTCCTGTCACTGCCCTGATGATCTTCCCAGCGGCAGAAAGGAGAGAGACGTTTATGACCTTGGTGTAGTTATCACATCCGTTCTTGCCAAACAGGGACGGGTGAATAGCTGGCAATACGATATCATGGGTAAACCCCAACATACCCTGCTTTCATACTCCGCTGAAGATATCGTCAGTAGAACTTTTCCCGCAGCGCAGAGAGAAGCCGCAAAAGTAATTTTTGATAATATTGCCCGCCAGGCGCTTAATCCGGAACCATTGCTGCGCCCATCAGCAAAAGCTATGCAGAAAGAGCTCCACAGAATTATTTCCCGTTTAAGAGAAATCTAAACGGGTATTCACTACGGATTTCCTGAAAATACCACTCCAGAACTGCACAAATCCCACAAAGCAGTTATGATATAGCGCAGCCGCCACAGGGCGGATACCTCTCAATCATTTCGGATTGCAAATCAAATGGCTGTTATCCTGCACACCAATTTCGGTGATATCACTCTTGAGCTGGATGCTGAAAAAGCACCCAACACTGTTGCCAACTTCCTGGAATATGTGAAATCCGGCCATTACAACAACACCATCTTTCATCGCGTTATTAATAACTTCATGATTCAGGGTGGCGGTATGGCCCCCGGCATGGAAGAGAAGCAGACCGGGTCTGCCATCAAAAATGAAGCTGACAACGGCCTAAAGAACGGCACTGGCACCATCGCCATGGCCCGTACCATGGATCCTCATTCTGCGACTGCCCAGTTCTTTATCAACGTCGCTGATAATGATTTCCTGAACCACAGCTCCAAGACCGAACAGGGCTGGGGTTATGCCGTATTCGGTAAAGTCACCGATGGCATGGATGTGGTAACCAAGATCAAGAGCGTTAAGACCGGCAGCTATGGCTTCCATCAGGACGTTCCGACTGAAGAAGTGATCATCGAAACTGCTGAAATCGTGGAGTAACATTTGCGGTCGTTATTTATTTCCGACCTGCATCTGACACCAGGGCGCCCGGATATTACCCGGGCGTTTCTGCGTTTTCTGGAGCAGGATGCACCTACTGCCCGGCAGCTTTATATTCTTGGTGACTTCTTTGAGTACTGGATTGGCGATGATGTGATGGATGAGTTCCATCTGCAGATTGCCGGAGCACTGAGAAGACTGTCCGAGCACGGTGTCAGCATCTCTTTTATGCATGGCAACCGGGACTTTCTTGTCGGTGAACGCTTTTGCCAGCTCGCAGGCTGTACTGCCCTGCCCGATCCATCTGTTATCTTGCTTGCCAAAGAGCCGGTTGTCCTGATGCATGGTGACAGCCTTTGCACACTCGACACCAGTTATATCAGATTCAGAAAAGTTGTTCGTAATCCACTGATTCAAAAACTGTTTCTCTCTTTTCCCAAGAGAATGCGCCGCAAACTTGCAGATCGCCTTCGCGAGAAAAGCATGAGTGCTGCCCGGGAAAAAACAGAACCCTCCATGGATGTAACCCCTGAAGCAGTGACGGATGCTCTCACCCAATACCAGAGCAAGACTCTGATTCATGGACATACCCATAAACCTGCTATTCATGATCTGGAAGATGGTCAGCAGCGTATCGTTCTGGGTGACTGGGATACCTATGGCTGGGTACTGGAACACAACCCGAACGGTTTCGATCTGAAAAAGTTCACGATTTAGCTTTCATGGCTAAGATATGGGGCCAGCAAAATGTCTTGTACCTATGCCCCATTTTATCCCTATCCGCATACTTCTTGTCTCTGTTCTCTGTCTGAGCACATTCCACACCCTTAATGCCCAGCAGAAAAATGAGCTGATCCGGGGAAACGGTGAGAGCCCCTCTTTGGACCCTCACTTTATGAATGGTTACAGCTTCCCCCTAGTTTCTGGCAAATGGAATGAGTATCTACACCGGCATTACTTCAGCGACTGTCACACCCAGTGCTTAACTGTCATATTCTGCTGCGTGATAGCACTTTGCCCATTCATTGATTCACTCGCCACAAATACCCGTACTTGAACAAATATTGTCTACTTTTTCTAGTTTTCCTAGTCTTGGAACATAGACATGACCAAAGCGGGTTGCCTGCTGATGACACTTCTTCTGGCTTTGCCTATCCATGCAAATACTCCTATAAAGCAAAACCTTTTTAGTGGTGAAGCCCTGTTCCTGACTCTTCCCCAACAGCTTCAAGGCTGCCAGCTGATGTACAAGAACAGAAAGTACCCGGTTTATCCTCACCCCATTCATGATCATTTATCTGTAGTTGTTTTGGTTGCAGAACTTGACTCAAAAGATGCTAATCAAAAGGTGATGGTTCAGTGCAAGAAGGGTAATCAGAATGACTCCCTGATTGATATCAGGCTGATCGAACCGAATTACCCAGTGGAGCCACTGTCAGTTAACCCAGACCTTGTGACACCTCCCGAACATGCCAGACAGCGAATTGATAAAGAACGTGCTGAAATCAGATCAGCCCTGACCTGCAAATTGACTGACAAGCCATTGGAATCAGCATTTACCCTTCCCGTACCACTCAGGAAAGTTACCAGTCCGTTTGGCATTCGCAGGCTATATAACGGTCAGCTGAAAAGTCGGCATACTGGTGTCGATTTCAGGGCAGCCACCGGCACGCCTGTCTGCGCTCCCCACGACGGCGCTGTGCGAATGGCCCAGGACAACTGGTATACCGGTGGACATATCGTTCTGGAGCATGGCTGGGGAGTGACAAGCAGCTACTTTCATCTTTCTGAGCTGCAGGTCAAGGTTGGAGACAAAGTCAGGCTTGGCCAGCAGATTGCCCTGTCAGGCGCAACGGGCCGGGTTACCGGCCCGCATCTGCACTGGGGAATTCATGTGAATGGAACCCCCGTCAACCCGATGCAGTTTGTGCGGGACTCCATGGAGCTATTTTCAGGGCTTTGACTTGAAAACACATAAAACCAGACGGACTTATGAACTTTGCACACTGGCTTCCTGAACAGGAACCCCACTATGAAAGCGAAACTCAGTATCCGCAGACAACACCGCGTCTTTATCCGCTTCAGCAAACACATCAATTCTATCCGTCAGGTCATACCCTGCCGCATCAACGGCCAGCTGCAGATAATCCTGAAAATGCCGCGCTTCTGATTTAAGCAGGGACAAATAGAATTTTGCCAGTTCCTCATCAAGATATGGGGCCAGTGCTTCAAACCGCTCACAGCTACGGGCTTCAATAAATGCCCCAACCACCAGCGTATCAATCATTCGTTCCGGCTCATGGGTTCTGACAGATGCCCTCATCCGGCCTGCATAGCGGGATGCATTAATGGCGCGATAGGGAATTTTTCGTTTTTTCATCAGCGCCAGAACCTGCTCAAAGTGTCTCAGCTCTTCCCGGGCCAGTCGTGACATTTTATTTAACAACTCAGGATGCTCTGTATATCGGAACATCAGATTCAGAGCCGTCGCTGCGGCTTTTTTTTCACAGTTGGCATGGTCAATCAGCAGAATATCCTGGTTATCCAGAGCATGCTCTATCCAGCCTTGTGGTGTTGGGCAAAGCAAAAATTCATCTCTTTCTGGAAATTGATAACTCATGCGGCTGGTTACTTTTGTAGTTATTGTGGCTGATTGCCTCATAATGCCTCCCCCTCTCACAGCTGCAGGAATTATACACTTGACGACGGCAGCCTAACGAACCGTTTTGTTAATGAATTTCTAAAAAACAGAGCAATATTTCAGCAACGTGTCACAATTAACCGCCATCTGCGACAAACGTACGTTTGTCACAAACTCATATTAATGTTACAAATCAAGTGCCTACCTGCCAGGCAGAACTACCGGTGGGTAGGTAATCTTTTTCAAGCATCGGTCATATGAATAACAACCTGCTCAACTCAGGAGATCACCATGCGAACTTTGACTAAGATACTGGTGGTTGTCGACACCCGTCTGGATACAAATATTGCCCTGAATAGAGCACGGCTATTAGCGAAGGCAACCGATAAACCTGTTTTTATTCTTGCGCCAAACCCTCATCCCAGTGAAGCAACCCAGGCCAAAATGCAAGACATGCTGGCCCTTCTCAAAGATGAAGGTATTGATGTGAAAGGCCAGGAGGCCTGGCATAACGGTGTTGTGGAAACAATTAACCATTTTACCGAACTGGAAGGCTGCAGCCTGGTCATCAAGGCGGCCAAGAAATCCTCGATGATCACCAATGTTATCTCCACTCCGGAAGACTGGACACTTCTTCGTCACAGTCAGGAACCGGTGCTACTGGTTCACCATGACCATAGCTGGATGAATGGACGGGTTTTGGCTGCGGTTGATGCCTGCCCCAATGATTCTGAACACGAGGTTCTTAACGGTGTTATTCTGGAATATGCTGCGGCTATAGCCGGAATATCTGATTCTGAATGTCATATTGGTTCTGCCCATCCCGGCACAACCCTGTCCGGTGATGACCCCATCAGCAAATCCTCTGCAGATACCCATGTTCGTTATGAGCAGCAGTGCCAGCCACTGGCCAAGCGCTTTGCCATTGCTGATGAGCATGTTCATATCGAAGAGGGACCGGCTGAAGCCTTTATTCCAACACTGTGCAAGCGAATCAATGCTTCACTGCTGGTGATGGGAACAGTGGCCCATACCAGCCTGAGAATTGAGTTATTGGGAGACACTGCTGAGCAGATTCTAAATAATATCGAGACAGACATTCTCTGCGTGAAACCCCTGGATATTATGGAGCCTCTGGAAAAGCTGATGAAATAACCAGAGCCGAAAGCAAGAAGCAAAGCGAAAGATGGTAACGTAAATCGCTCAGTATCGCCCTGATATTTCACGGCGATGCTAGGCGGGTTTCAAGATGAAAGTCAAAAAAATCTGGAAGCATCCTCAAATTCCACCTTCCTTTTCACTGCACTAACTATTCATAGTCTATGGTCATGCCTCTATCAGAGGTATGGCAATTTACCCCTCTCCTTACACAGTCAATTGCCAATCTGCATTTTCAAATAAGCTTGGAGTTACAGCCTCTTTCCTAGCTATCCGCCCCAAAGATTGTTTGCGTTTCCTGGGAGCCTGTCAGACTTAACGCGAACCTAATGAGAAAAAACCGGATTTCCATGGTCTCCCTTACTGAAGAAGGAATGGATGTCTCACCTTTCTATGATCTGGTACAAACGCCGGAGGCCATTCGTACTGCGATCAAGGACTTCCCACTCTACGACGGAATGCTGGTTTCTCAAGATCAGACGATGACGGTGATCGTAGCGGAGTTGATCAATGATGATCAAGCTTACGATCAGATTACGGCCATCACCAACCGTATTGTTCGCAATTGTCAGACTACTCCAGACCTTCAGACCTTCAGAAACAACTTCGGTGACACGCTAGTCTCATTGAAATGTTGTACTAGAATTTTCAACTTCTGTCCCTCGCACCAGCGGGGGACAGCTTTTGTAGATACAGGGATTTTTCAATGGTTGAAACAATTATTAGAAGATTTTCCTGCACCACTTTTTTTCTGCTACTCTGCTGCTCCTTCTGCCCTACCTCATCTGCACGCGAATTACCAGGAATGGCCGATTGGGTCGACAGTGCCGTTCATCTGCTCAGGGCACCTCCCGACCCAAATGGCCAGAATCTGCTGGCTGCACCGGAATGGATGCCCGGATACCTGTTCCAAAGCCTGGTTTTTCCGCGCCCCTACTTCCGGGACACAACTCAAAACGCGACCCTCTCTGCCATAAAAAAGGGAGGAGTAGCCGCACTGGCTCTGACTGCATCTCTTGTCACCAAGGCAGCCTTGAAATATGCCAGGCCACCAGCGGAGTTAGCCAGCCCCCAGATTCCACGCGATTGCCAGTTTCTTAACCCCAAAGGCATGGTGGCAAACCTGACCAAAGCCAGAACCATTATTCAGCTGATGACAGCTGAAGACGGTTATGACCGTATGCAACGGGCCCTGATTCTTTCCGGCGTTTCACGCTGGCTGGAGTTTCGGTGGAAACTCCAGCCTGAAATCGCCGATGCTCCCGCCCATTTCTGGCAGTGGGCCAGTATTGCCAAACGGGCACTGAAAATTTTCACACCACTGGCAACCGGTAAAAAGGCAATAACTTTCTCCTCAAGCAGGCTGAATCAACTATTCAGGGTTACGTTTTCAAGCCCCCTAACGCCGGGAAGTGATCCCTACATTGATATCGACCTTCAGCCGGAACAGGTTCCGGATATTTCAAATATTCCAGCAGAAGAAAACTGGCACCAGCTTTATCATTTCTGCGCCCAGAATAATATCCAGAGACTTCAGTTATACCCCACTACCATCTCTGGAGACTCCCAACTTCTAATAATTAGAACCTGGCAAAGTGGAGAACTGCGAGGTGAGTACGTTCTGAGAATCCAAAGGGAAAATGCTACTGGTTTCGAGAGTTCCCAGGGATGGTGGACCAACTTTGTCAGAGCCCGAACAAGAATATCTCCAGAGGTTATGGATCCTCTGGCACCGGCAATCATAGGTTTCTTACCGGAATTTCTCAGTGCAACGCAGAGTTCCCAGGAAAATTCCACTCTAACTGTTCAACTCTCCTCTTCGCACTCATCCACACACAAAAATTTCGCTGCCGTTTCAGAAGGTGGAAGGGGGCTTCTTTTTCTGGACTGGCAGACAGATGCTGATCGAAGCCTGATACCACGTATGACTCTAATTACTGACCCACTCACTAGACCCACTATTCCTGTCGGTGATCTCGAGGCTATTCAAAACCTCCAGGCCCAACCAGAACAGCCACTGTTTAATGAAATCATTCAGGCCAGCTACGATGTTTTCTGGCTGTACCTGGCAACACGCTTTTAGTGCTTTGAAGCTAACGTCAATGGAATATTCACCATACATATACCCAACATTTCGGCATTTACTTAACTTGTGACATTCCCTTCGGTTATACTCACGCCGCCGATAACAAAACGAATTCAGTAACGCGGCTCTGTCACGGACTGGATTGCCAGACAGTTACAGCCTGACCTTACAAAGGTTTGGAAAGCAGGGAACTGTAATTGCCACTGCTGCTTCTATAAGAAGCAGCTCCCCTCCTCATTCAGGTCAGGCAGCAAGGCAGTCCCATCCCGCAGGTCACTCGATGAGGGTCTTTATAGTGCTAGATGCGTATCGCGAACACGTCGGAGAACGTGCAGCTGAAGGTGTACCACCGAAACCTTTGAATGCCGAACAGGTCACCGGCCTGATTGAACTGTTGAAAAACCCTCCCGCTGGTGAAGAAGATTATCTGTTAGACCTACTTGAAAACCGTATTCCCCCCGGAGTGGACGAAGCGGCTTACGTCAAAGCCGGCTTCCTTTCTGCCATAGTATCTGGCGAAGCCACATCACCCCTGATGAACAAAGAAAAAGCCGTGCAGCTTCTGGGCAATATGCACGGTGGTTACAACATTACAACCCTGGTTGAACTGCTGGATGACAACAAACTCAGTGAGCTGGCAGCCGCTGAGTTGAAAGATACACTGCTGATGTTTGATGCCTTTCACGATGTGGAAGAAAAAGCCAGAGCCGGCAATGCCAATGCCCAGACAGTACTGAAATCCTGGGCTGATGCTGAATGGTTTACCAAGCGCCCCAAAGTTGCAGACAGCATCAAGATGACTGTCTTTAAAGTCACCGGCGAAACCAATACCGATGATCTGTCACCGGCTCCCGATGCCTGGTCACGCCCGGATATTCCACTGCATGCCCGTGCAGCCTACAAGATGACCCGGGATGGCCTGACACCAGAAGAACATGGTGTAACCGGCCCCATGAAACAGGTTGAAGAGATCAAGGCCAAAGGTCTGCCTGTCGCCTTTGTTGGTGATGTAGTGGGTACCGGTTCCTCACGAAAATCTGCTACCAACTCGGTGCTGTGGTTCTTTGGTGATGATATCCCCGGCGTACCCAACAAGCGTGCCGGCGGTGTCTGTATTGGCGGAAAAGTCGCACCTATCTTCTTTAACACCATGGAAGATGCCGGTGCGCTGGTTTTTGAAGCGCCTGTCGACAAGATGAATATGGGCGATGTTATCGACATTCGTCCCTATGAAGGCAAAGTGCTGAATGAAGCCGGAGATGTGATCTCCACATTTGCCTATAAGTCCGATGTGATTCTTGATGAAGTTCAGGCCGGAGGCCGAATCAATCTGATTATTGGCCGTGGTCTGACTGACAAGGCCCGTGAGTCACTGAATCTAGAACCCTCTGAAGTGTTCCGTCGTCCGGTGGCCCCGGTTGATTCAGGTAAGGGTTACACTCTGGCCCAGAAGATGGTGGGTAAAGCCTGCAGTGTTGAAGGTGTTCGTGCCGGTCAATACTGTGAGCCCAAGATGACCACTGTTGGCTCCCAGGACACCACCGGTCCGATGACCCGTGATGAACTGAAAGACCTGGCCTGCCTCGGCTTCTCTTCTGATCTGGTGATGCAGTCCTTCTGTCATACAGCAGCTTATCCCAAGCCTGTTGATGTGGAAATGCAGCACACCATGCCCGACTTTATTATGAATCGTGGCGGTGTGGCCCTGCGCCCCGGCGATGGCATTATCCATAGCTGGCTGAACCGTATGCTGCTGCCGGATACTGTTGGTACAGGTGGTGACTCCCATACCCGTTTCCCCATGGGCATCTCCTTCCCGGCCGGTTCTGGTCTGGTGGCATTTGCTGCGGCTACAGGTGTTATGCCTCTGGATATGCCGGAGTCCATACTGGTTCGCTTCAAGGGTGAGATGCAGCCCGGCATTACTTTGCGTGATCTGGTTCACGCTATTCCACTGTATGGTATCAAGCAGGGCCTGCTGACTGTTGAGAAAGCCGGCAAGAAGAATGCCTTCTCTGGCCGGGTTCTGGAGATTGAAGGTCTGGAAAGTCTGACAGTTGAACAGGCCTTTGAGCTGTCTGATGCTTCTGCCGAGCGTTCCGCAGCCGGTTGTACCATCACTCTCTCTGAAGATTCCGTCAGCGAATATCTCAAGTCGAATATCACTATGCTGCGCTGGATGATCAGTGAAGGCTATGGTGACCCGAGAACTCTGGAGCGTCGTGCCCAGAAGATGGAAGAATGGCTGGCCAACCCAAGTCTGATGCGCGCCGATGCCGATGCCGAGTACGCAGAAGTGATTGAGATTGATCTGGCTGAGATCAAAGAACCTATCCTGTGCGCTCCCAATGATCCAGACGATGCCCGTACCCTGTCTGATGTGGCCGGTGACAAGGTTGATGAGGTTTTCCTTGGTTCCTGTATGACCAATATCGGTCATTTTCGGGCAGCCGGTAAGCTGCTGGAACAGAACAAAGAGCCTTTACAGACCCGCTTCTGGATGAGTCCTCCAACCAAGATGGACAAAGATCAGTTGATGGAAGAAGGCTACTACAACATCTATGGCAAGGCCGGTGTTCGCACCGAGATTCCGGGCTGTTCACTGTGTATGGGTAACCAGGCGCGGGTACAACCAGGAGCAACTGTTCTGTCAACATCAACCCGGAACTTCCCGAACCGTCTGGGTGATGGTGCCAATGTCTACCTCTGCTCTGCAGAACTGGCAGCCGTTGGTGCAATTCTTGGCAAGATTCCAACCGCCACTGAGTATCTGGAATATGCGCGGAACCTGGACAGCATGTCTGCTGATATCTACCGCTATCTTAACTTTAATAAGGTTGATAGCTACCAGAAAGCAGCTGACTCCATTATCGCTAAAGCCACCTGATAGAATCTATTAGCCATCAAAAGCCTGGCCGCACAATCGGTCGGGCTTTTTTATTGACTACAGTTAGTCAATAACAATGCTATGGATTAGCTATGTCTGTTCAGGGGCCAAACTCATCTGTTCCGCAAATCTATGCTGCTGCAAAGCAATCGCCTCTGAAAGGGACATACACGGCAATCAAGGAATTCTTTGGGCGGAAAGTCTCTGCCTTTAAAGGAACGACATATCAAGTCAGCACATCTCAGCCAGATAGATCTTCTACACCACTCTTGAAGCGCAAAGTCGCTGTGAGAAATAAACAGCTCCGCCCTTTTCATAAACCTGCGCCGGACCCCTTGAAGAAACAGCAGCTGAGAAATGATGTGCTTGGCTTGAACACCCAGAATATTACCGCCGTAGAACAGTGGGCCACCAAATTAAAAGCTGGTCTTGGTGATGTCGCAGATCAATTGAAAAAAGAAGGTATCAAGGATGTCACCATGGATTTAAAGCTGGATCGCCTGCTTCGGGATTTCCAGTTTGATATGAGTGATTACGATATCCTGGTTAAGCTGCAATCCATCCACTCAACTATTCAACAACACCAGGGTGGCGGGAATGTTGTTGCTCATCTTATGGGAAAAATCAGCCAGAACATGGTGACTGATCTTGGTTTTCATCCAGACAGGCAGGCTGACAGGCTTGCAGTCCGCAAGGGTGGATTTCGCAAGGAGGCTGTGGCCGCCAGGCAACAGCACCTGTCGGAATCCAGGCTTTCTGCTCAGGGTAAGGCGAGGATACAGAAGGAACTGGATTCAATTATTGGCCGGCCATATGGTTTGCGTGCTGATTTGCAAACATTGAAAAACAAACTCCAGGAGATATCGCCAGAAGTCACCAGCCGAAAAGAATCTCGTGCAATTGCAGCCATGGCTAAAGATATTGAAGAGCTACTGGATGATTCCGTAGCCAGATGTGATGTTCTGGAAGTCAACAGACTGGTACTCAAAATGGAAAAGCGTGTTCAAACACTTCCACCGTTGCATCAAATTTCCGAGCTCGCCAACTGGCCAAATCAATATGCGGCTATTATGAATCCGGGAAAATAATCAAATAGAATCAGCAATCACTTTATTCAATAACCACATAATTAATCAGTGGACTTAACTAAAATGTTACAGCTTTGTGACAACCACTAATTGCTTCCAGATTGATGATCAATAAAGTAACCGCCGCACCCATATGGGTTTTATTCATCTGGAATTGAGAATGGAATCAGTACAAGCGGTTAAATCTGAAGAGTTTAACCAAAGTCAAAGCGATGCTCTTCAGTGGGCCACTGTTATCGGAATGATTTATCTGCTGCTGGTTGCAGTAGGTATGATTGGTTCAGGGTTTAAATGGGCTGCCGGTGGCCCTGAAGCAGCTGCCCAGCTGTTTGAATTTGCGACCAACCCTTTTATGGCACTTATTGTTGGTACCATGGCAACGGCCGTGGTTCAGTCTTCCAGCACCGTGACCTCAATTATTGTCGGTCTGGTTGGTGGCGGTATGCCTGTAGCCGTAGCCATCCCGATGATCCTTGGTGTGAATATTGGCACCACCATGACGGCGACACTGGTCAGCCTGGGCAGTCTTGGCAAACGCAAAACGTTCCGCCGCTCTTTTGCTGCCGCGACCGTTCATGGTTTCTTTAACCTGATGGCCGTGTTTATCTTTATGCCGCTGGAAATGGCGACCGGTTTCCTGGAAAAGCTCTCTTCGTCTCTAGCCCATGAGGTGTACAGCCCCGGCTCTTCCGGCGTTAAAATGAGTGGTTTCGATTTTGTGAAACCCATGACCAAGCCAGTTATTCATCTGTTCTCAGATGCCTTTTCCGTTTTGCCCGGAAACTACGGCGGTGTGGCACTGGCCCTGACCGGTCTGGTATTTGTCTTTGTTTCCATCACCATCCTGGGCAAGATCCTTAAGAAACTGATGATTGGACGCGCCAAGGATATGCTTCATAAAGCTATTGGTAATGGTGCCATGAAGAGTATTTTCTCCGGTGCCCTGATTACTGTGGCGGTTCAGTCATCCTCAACTACCACCAGCCTGATTGTTCCCCTGGCTGGCAGCGGTATTTTCCGCCTGAAGGATGTTTATCCGTTCACTCTTGGTGCCAACATCGGCACCTGTATCACCGCGCTGCTGGCGGCAACCACCGTAACCGGTGCACTGGCCATGCAGGGGCTGCAGATAGCCCTGGTGCATCTGATGTTCAATACCGGTGCCGTTGTCCTGATTTATGGTATCCCCAAGCTACGGGTTATTCCCTACAACACTGCACGCCGTTTTGCCCAGCTTGCCTGCCGCAGTAAGACCATTGTTTTTGGTTATGTGTTTGGTGTGTTCTTTATTCTGCCTGGCCTGTTGATTTTTATTACAGACTGATTTCCGGAGTTGATTGAATGAACGAGCTCAAAGAGTTCAAGCAAAAACGCAAAGCCCTGAAGGCGCGTATTAAATCTGCCAAGCAGGAAGTGAAGGCTCTGGAAACCGAGCTGAAATCTCTGCGCCAGAATGCCCAGCACGATGCCGTTGACGACCTGGAAACCTGGATGAACAAAGGCGACACCACCCGCAGTACTCTAATTGCCCGAGTGGTTAACTTTTTCCGAGTGTGTCGAAAATCCGGAATCTGAAATTTCTGAAAAAGGTAACGCTTTAATCTTCCCTTACAGAACTGGCTGTGTGCCAGTTTTGTTACATCAGGCGACATTTTTTGCGTTCTTCTGATTCCGGATTAAAGCTCGGCATTGTCACCACCTTGATCCGAAACGGTGAATATCCCGTTGATGTGCTGCACATGGCGTGGGTGGTATAGCCTGCCAGCCCCCAGCTGTTCTGACAGACCCAGCAAAAGTGATGTTTGCATTGCTGGCAGGTCATATGCGCACAACCATAGGTTCTCTCAATAGCTGTTTTGCATTTGGGGCATAGTTTCATATTGCCCTGCCTGACCTGTTCAGCGATCACTTTATAGTTCTCAAGCTGTTCCTTTTCTGCGGCTTTATCAAGAAGCTGGGCATAGCGGCTGTGTTTCTTGCCATAAAAGTGATACTGGGTCATACACTTTGAGCAGTTTACATCTTCTGTCTGTCCTTCTTTCAAAACCGGACGAAAAGCATACATCCCGCAACCCGGTTTGGTGCAGGTAAAGAAACTGGGATCTGTCATGATTAACTGCTCCAGCAGAAAATCATTGTACTGTTTCTCCATATCTTTACTGCCGGTAATCATCTCCATATCAACCGTATCCAGTTCGATATCACAGGCGGGACAGCTGGGCAGCTTCTTATCACGCACACAATGTACAATATGCTCTTTATAGCAGGCCTGACATACCCAGTGCTCCCGGCATGGCAAGGTTGCCAGATACCCATGATCTGCTTTTGTCAGCTGGTCAAAACAGATTTCACAGTTTTGTGCCCCATAATCGAACACATCTTCCAAAGCCATGGCATCTGGCTGACAGGCAGCCATATCAACAAATATCTGACGTATCGGTTCAGGCTTTGGTAAGGGAGCGGCAGTGGCGGGCAGTGAACCTTCGAACAGAGATAAGTCAGCCATTTCAGTGGCCAGACTATCCCCACTTTCAGATGTCATATCCGAAGCCGTCCCAATACCGCTTTCAGAACTTGTATCTGATGCTGAGTCGACACCGCCCTCTGCCCCCGATTCATCCATGGCAATCTGTTCACACTTGATAAAACCATCAGCTTCTTTGAAAAGGAAAACTGCTTCACATCTTGAACATTGATCTACGGCTTCATGATTACCCAGAATATGTGGCTTTAAGGTGCCATTTTGGCAATTTCTACACCGAAATGTCGGCATAAGGCTTGGCATACCGTTCACTGCTGGGTCAGCCTTATATCGATCCTTCGCAGCCCTCAACTCCCTGAACCGGGTAACATAACGCTCATCTTTCGAGATCGCCTCCACTTCCTGTTCGCTGTAATCGGTTCTACAGCAGGGGCAGTAAGGAATGATGTTATCTATCCATAACATCATATGAACGTGGGCAATTAAACAGTCCGGACAGGTATAGCGAAGCTGGCAGGAAAGAGAAAAAGATAGAGCCAATCCTTCATCACCCAGTTTTTCTCCACAATGTGCGCATGAAGCAACAACGTATCGACTTGCTCCTCCTGGCGAATTCTGGGGAGTAGTATCCGGAGATTTCCTGCCAAGCCAGGGCAATACCATATGACCCTTAGTGAAACTGCTTTCGGAGCATATGGTAACGGGAGACGTTGATTCGCTGCGGTCATCATACACATAGCTGGGTAGGGCATCAGAATGGCTTGGGCTCAAAGGTGTTTCCGAAAGATTCGAGGATGGAATCTCATTATTGGGACATGTAATTGCTTTAGTTACATCAAAAGGGTTTGCCCTTGGAATCACTAAAACATCCAGTCTGGCAAACAACTCTTCTACCTGTGTGGGGCTAATAAGGTTTTCTGATGGGTCCGCTCTAATATGCTCTTCTGAATCATCCGCCCCGCCAGAATCATTTTCAGGTCCTCCTGATAGATAGTCATTGGCGGTTAGATTATTTCTTTTAGGAGCGAACATTCCATAAGAAGGAGCTACCGCCACAGTCAGGTTTAGAAAACAAATCCAAAACAAACTGAAGAACCACTTCACCTCAATCTTGTTCACCGAATGTAAACCCAAGAGAGAGTGATCTTAGTTCACCACTGCGACCTCAGGTCTTAATCTACAGTCTCTGCATAAATGCAGACGGATATGAATAAAAATCGTGGCGAATACAAAGATTAAATGGTGCCTGAGGCTGAATTATCTTTTGATGATTTTTTTAGCTCTTTACGCGATCCCGTGGTTCGACCAACCGAGTCAGCCTACTGAGCTCATTCCTGGGCTGCCTTTATGGGTCGTTCGCACCCTTACCTGTTCACTGTTAGTTGCCATTTTGAATGTGAACTGGCAACAGTAATAGTTCTGGCTGGAGCGACCATGCACAGAGATATATCGTTGTGGCATCTGGTTGAGTTTAAGCTGGAAGCCTTGTTGTAGTGTTTTCCGGCGTTTGTTCTCTACCTTCATTATCAGTTCTTATCTGCCAGAGCCATTCTGCTGGGTATCTGTTCTGGCCTGATGGTATACATTTACCTTCTTGTTACCGGCCAAAGGTTTCCAATGAATATTCATGCAGGGCTATGGGGATTGGCAGTCAATATTTTCTGTTGCCTCCTGCTCTCACTGAAACGGAAACCTGAAAATACTGCGCGTATATCGCTGAAATGACTCAAAATACGCTTAGTTCTGCGCTTGCTGATCACAGATCTCAAAGGTATTCTGCAACCGCAAATGATAACAATTATAAGGAAACACCATGGCGAATCGTATGAGCCGCATTGTTTCTCTCTGCAATAAAGCGCCTTCAGGCCTGCGGGTCTGGCTGGTCAGTACAGTGCTTGGGGCCAATGTAAAACTCGTTGGGACAACCCGTGCGCGTATTGAAAAGCTGAACCATTCTGAAAGCCGTATCACCATCCGTAACCTGCGCCGGAACAGAAATCATATTGGCACTGTCCATGCCTGTGCCATGGCCCTGACAGCCGAGACCGCCACAGGTTTCCTGATAGGAATGAATACACCGGATACTTCTGTTCCTGTTATCAAAAGCATGAATATCGATTTTGTAAAACGATCTTCAGGCGATATAACCTGTGAAGCCCACATTACAGATGAACAGATACAAAACATCCGTACTCAGGAAAAAGGCGAGCTGACCGTAGCCTGCACCATCACCGATGGCAAAGGTGTAGAACCCATAAAAGCCGAAATGATCTGGGCCTGGACACCAAAACGCAGAACATAAATATTGAACAACAAGAAACCGGCCGCCATGAACCCTGTTGATATACCTTCAGTGACTCCGCTGGACCAGATACTGCCAGATGAACCTTTACTGTTGATGGGAGCAGGGCCTGTGCCTGTTCCGGCCAAAGTAGCAGCCGCCAACACTGTGGTGATTAATCATCTGGGCTCAACCATGGCCAGGATTCTGGACCAGGTAAAATCCATGGCCCGTTATGTTTTCCAGACCCGTTCAGAACATATTATGGGTGTTGCCGGCCCCGGGTCTGCAGCTATGGAAATGGCTATTACCAATCTGGTTTGGCCTGGAACCAAGGTTTTAAGCATCAACAATGGTTTTTTCAGTGGCCGTCTTGCGGAAATGGCCGAGCGGGTTGGCGGTGATGTGACCAGGGTGCAGGTTCCGGACTGCAGTGATATTGATCCTGATGAGCTGAAAAAACTATTCAGTAAACAGTCATTTGATGTTCTGACCCTTGTTCAGGGTGAAACTTCCAATACAGTCTGGAACCGTCAGCTTGCCCAGGTCTGTCAACTGGCAAAACAGCACAACACTCTTGTGGTTGTCGATGCCGTCTGCACTCTCAGCACCATGCCACTGGATATGGATCAGTGGGAAGTCGATGCCATTATTACCGGCGGCCAGAAAGGGCTCTCCTCCATTCCAGGCGTTTCACTGATTGCATTTTCTCAAGCTGCCTGGCAAAGAATTGAGTCCCGCACCGAACCCATGCCGCACTGGTGTCTTGATGCCCGTCTTGCCCGTCAGTTCTGGCATCAAAAGGGATACCACTACACAGCTCCCGTTTCCGGATTGCTGGCCCTGCACGAAGCTCTGCGTCTTATCTGCGAAGAGAGCCTGCAGGGCCGGATACTTCGCCATAAACGCTGCTCAAGCGCATTACAAAATGCCATTGAATCTATGGGTCTCGATCTATATGTCCCCAAACAAGCCCGCCTGCCATCAGTGATTGGTATCGAATTACCTGCCGATGTGAATGGCCCACAGCTTCTGGAACATATCTCGACAGTCCATCGGGTAGAAATTGCCGGATCATTTGGACCGAATATTGTCAGGATTGGTCAGATGGGAGAACAGTGTCGATCCCATCACCTGTTCCGAACCGTTCACGCCCTGGGTGCGAGCATGCAGACGCTGGGAGCAAAAGTTGATGTACCTGCAGGTGTGGCAGAATTAGAGCGCTCTCTTAATCATCATTAAGAAGTGATTGAAGTTGTAACTTCCCAGAAATTAATTTTTCTTTCCTGGCCCGGGTTAATTTCTTAACCCGGTATTCCAGTTTTAACGCCTGAGACCGGTTTCCTGCCGCTGTATGGAAGGCCAGAGTCAAAGGACTGCGTCCTCGCAGGTAACGGGCCGCCTTTATTCCCCCACTCTGATGCTCCTTGAAACGTCGCCTAACATCAGTGGTCACTCCGCAGTAGAGAGTCTTGTCGTTGCAGCGGATCAGGTACAGCATCCATTTCTGCTGATTTGCTGGCATATACGTTCCTGTTTCAATATTGATAGTGATATCCCAATATAAAAATCCAATAGCAGGTATCCATTGATTGAACGGCTCTTGGAATTGGAAAACCAACGGTTATAGCGATGTATTTTATCCTTTTATGAAAAAAGTCCATAGAAAGCTGGAGCCGGAGGAGTATCATACACGCCACAAAACAACATATGATCACAAGGAGGTCACAATGCTGGTAATATCCGGCAACGTCTCTATTCCTGATGATGAAATAGAGATATCCGCTATTCGCGCCCAGGGTTCCGGTGGCCAGAATGTCAATAAGGTTTCCAGTGCCATTCATCTGCGTTTTGATATTCAGGCTTCATCTCTGCCTGGTTTTTACAAGAGCCGTTTAATGAAGCTGTCAGACAGCCGCATTACCAAAGATGGCGTTATTGTTATCAAGGCCCAGAAGTTTCGGACCCAGGAAAAGAACCGGTTTGACGCACTTGAAAGGCTTCGGGAACTGATCTGCTCAGTCAACCGTGTGCAGAAAAAGCGAGTGGCTACCAAACCAACCAGGGCATCGAAAGAGAGACGCCTTCAGGGCAAGGCAAAACGCAGCAATATCAAATCTATGCGAGGAAGAGTTTATGATTAATGTCAGCAGCCAAGAAAAGACCATGTTTATCAGTCACTGGAGCAAAGCGTATGGAGGCCTGTCCCACCAGGACCTCCATACATTCCCCCTCTGAGGCCTCCCTCGAGAAAGTGACGAGTCGTGACACTGTCACCTACAGAATAATCTCTACCCCACACTTCCCCTATCCGAACACATCGAACAGTCTCCACTTCAACAACCTATCAATCTGCGTCCACTGCGTTTCGATAGCGTCCCTGATAGTCAAAAATCTTTTCCCGAATGCGCCAGTGTCGTTTGTCCTTTTCGGCAATAACAAAGTCCGGCTTACGGAACTTCTTACTTTCACTGACAACCTGCTCGGGTGACACAGCACGAAACGGTTCGCCCCGGTTTATCTGGTGCAATTTTCCGAACTTATGGTAAAACGCCCCCTGCTGTGCCGGTGTATCGAGATAGAAATACTCACAGATCTCCAGTCCTTCTTCGTCGAAATAACTAATTTTGATTCTTGGCAGCCCGGCTTTACCTTTATCCTGTGACATTGCCATATAAGAGCAGCGAATCACCGTGACGTTGCGAAGATTGAGAGCATCACGCAGTTTATCGTCGGGATCAGCCAGGGCTTTGCCACATTCATGGCATCGGCGTGCAGCAATATCATTTTCGGCATTACAGGCACCACACTCTTTAAAGCGAAAGCGGAAGTCGCAACGTTCTCGCTCCCCATCTTCATAGGTGGTAAATCCCTGGCACCGACGACCATAATGTTCAACCAGATCACCGTCACCATCAACAATGCCCCAGAACTCGTTCTGACATCCACAGACCGGACAGGGAACAGTGACAGGAACACTTTTCGAGTCCGGTTTCGGGCCGCCAATTTCCGGACTGTAGAGATCGTAATGATTGCCGGTAAAATCCATAACCAGGCAATCATCCTTGCCATCACTCAGGCGCAGACCACGTCCCACAATCTGCTGGTAAAGGCTGACGGATTCTGTTGGGCGCAGTATTGCAATCAGATCAACATGGGGGGCATCAAATCCGGTAGTCAGAACAGCGACATTGACCAGATATTTCAAACGCTGTTCTTTGAAAGATGAAATCAGGGCATCACGTTCCGGCCCAGGCGTCTCTCCCAGAATCAGGGCGGCCTCTTCTTCAGGCAGATAACTCAGAATCTCCCGGGCATGATCAACCGTTGCAGCAAAGATCATAACGCCCTGCCGCTGCTCTGCTTCCTCTATCACCTTATGGATAATCTGCCTGGTCGCCCGCCCTTCCCCTTTTAAAAGCTGGTTCAGATCATCGTCCCGGTAACGTCCAAAAGAATCGGTCTGCAAGCGGGTGAAGTCATACCAGACCACCGGAGCATCAATCACTGTTGCCGGTGTCAGATATCCATTATCCACCATGTAGGACAGTGGCAACTCATAGACACAGTCTGAGAAAAATCGCTTTTCTTCGGTTCGAACCTTTCCCTGGTAATGGTATTGATACAGCCAGCCCATACCGAGCCGGTAAGGCGTCGCAGTCAGTCCCAGCACTTTCAGGTTGGGATTCTGTTTTTTCAGATGACTGATCACCTTGTGATAGCTGCTGTCCTGTTCCAGCGAAACCCGGTGACATTCATCGATAACCAGCAGGGTAAAACTGCTGTCATTAAACTCAGCAAGGTTTCGGACTACTGACTGAACACTTCCAAACACCACCTGCTCAGCGGCTTCCTTTCGGCCTAAACCGGCGCTGAAAATGGAAGCCTTCAGATCATAACTCTCATATTTGGCATGGTTCTGTTCTACCAGCTCTTTGACATGAGCCAGAACCAGAACTCTGCCCCGGGCTATACGGCCAAGTTCGCTGATAACCAGGCTTTTTCCAGCACCTGTCGGCAGGACGATAACTGCAGGATCATTTGTTTTACGAAAGTGCCTGATAACACTCTGAACGGTTTCTTTCTGGTAGGGGCGCAACTGGAAGGACATCAGGACTCGATCAGGTAATCTCTTAATTTCATTGTTTCATAATACCCCTCTGATTTCACCGGACTGCTCCAGCTCCCAACAAAATTTGACTTAAAACCAAAGTATTAGCGACTTATGTCCAAATGAGTATTTCAAATTTTCTTCATAGATTTACTGGTAATAGCCAGATAAAAAATGGGGAGAGATCAATGCTACAAGCACTTGCTACAGGATTAGCCAAAACATCAATGGGGCTTGCAACCCAGATTGCCCAAAGCAGTTCCAACCGGGCCAAAAACAAAAATGTCTCAGCTCAACAGGCACGTTATACGCACCTGCATATAGCCTTGAAAGAGCTTGATCAAGAAGCACAGTTATCCACTTTCTCTGAAGGGGAGCTGGCACGCAGGAAAACGCGCCCTCACCATGATCTCATCATGCTAAACCCGAACAATAAGAAACCAAATGATAGTGACCCAATTGACACGTCTAAGATATCGGAGGAAGACAAAGTCTTTAATACCGATGATAACCCTAAAGAACAGGCCGAGGCGTTACTTGCAAGACTTTCGGCAGGACAGACTGCAGGCAAGAAGCAGGATAAAAAGAACGATATATCTATCGAGGAAAAGGTAAAAGTCACCAAAGACACAGCCTATGACTACGCCACATACTGCAATCCAAAATCTGCATACCTTGTGGTGTGGCCTGATAAACAGCACTGTGCCATGGTTCTTGGTGACAGGGGCAACTCTCCTCTGGAAGGCCTGACAGGATCAGATTACTTTGTCTACTGGGGAATGGATCTTACTGCAGCCGGCAGACAATACATGCAGAAGCTTGCCACTGGTGCAACCTGTAAACCCAATACCGGTCGGGATATATCTTACACACAGGACTGCCATATCCACGGTGAACCCAAAATCATTGAGTTTAATGGCGTTAATGTTAAGAAAATGAAGAAGACATGGGATGACATCAAGCGTTATGAATCATATTCCTCGCATACCAACAACTGTGGAACCGTCACGGCCAGGGTTCTTCTCAGCGGTTTGCCTGCTGAAACCCGGGAAGCTGTAGGCCAGCCAAGATCGGGGGTATGGTCAAAGCAAAATATCCATGTTTTGGTATCCAGGGTCGCCTGTCATGCGGAAGGAAAACAACTGCCTAAAGCAAATCCACCTCTTCCTCCAATTATTTCTGATGAGATGAAAGAAACTCTTACAATGCTTAAGGATCGAGCTGTTACCTTCGCCTGGCAGTTGTATAACACTATGACCAGTGGGGAAGAAGGGCAGATACTCGATGATTCAGATTTGATTGCAATCACCGAATCCCACTTTATATAGGGAGTGAAACAACATTTACTTTGAAACTGAAACGGCGAGTACTAACAACACCGTTTTAGTTTATTGAGATCTTCCGAACGTGCCTGCCCATAAGCAAGCCGAATATAAAGAGATGTGATATAGACAGCTTCTCTGGATAGCTCCGGTTTTTCACGACTGATTCTGCGAACATAAGCCTTGGGGCCTTCACCCCGCTCCCGCTTGATTCCCTTACGGGCCATACGCCGACAGAACCTTTGATAGTATCGCTCTGCCGGAGGTAACTTGCGCCTCCATGGTTTCCAGGCCATAAGCATGAAAACAACCATAACCACTACAAAAGAAGCACCCAACAGTGCGATAAGTATTGGAATCACATTCTTTCGGCCAAACCAGCGCTGGAACAGACCCTTTTGAGCGTTTTCATCATAGGACAGCACCATACGCTGCCAGTGATATTCCAGCTGCTCGTAATGAATCCTCAGGCCATTAATCAATGGAACACCACGATAACGTGAGGGAGATAGAAATGCGCCTTCAAGGAAGGAGCCTTCCCTTGCCACGGCAGACTCAAGCCCTTCCTCAACTCTCTCAGGAGCAACAGCTGCAGTGGGATCAACCCGCTCCCAGCCATAACCCGGCTGCCAGACTTCAACCCAGGCATGGGCGTCAAACTGGCGTACCTGAAGAACGCCTTTCTCAATCACTTCACCACCCTGGTAGCCTCCTATAACCCGGGCGGGAATACCGGCAGCCCTTAACAGGAAAACCAGTGCCCCGGAATAGTGGGCACAGAAGCCCCGCCTGGTATCGAAAAGAAAACCATCAACTGAGTTTGCATCCAGTTTGGGAGGTCTCAGGGTGTAGTAGAACTCCTCCTGCTGAAACATCTGCAGAATTTTGAATACCAATCCGGATACATCGTCGCGATAAACGTCCTTAAGCTCTCTGGCAAGCTTTCTCGTTCTCGGATTGCCGACCTTAGGCAACTGCAGACTGGCAGCCCTGAGCCAGTCAGGCAGCACCCGGTCATAACCCTCATCAAGACCGCTCTGAACCCGGTACTGTTTACGGAGATCAACTTTCTCTCTGTCCAGCAGACGCCAGTCTCTGGTTAAACCAGTCCCGGCAATGGCTTCACTGGCCGGACCAAGTACCGGCAGGAATGGCTGACCGCTCGGCTCCAGAATCACATCATAATCAAACTCCGGCTCCCCCCCCGGTACAGCCCAGCGGGGATTTCCCGGATACCAACTGACAAACTGATCAGTATTGACTCCCACCAGACTCCAGTCCCCGGAATTTCCCTGAGACCAGCGTCGTCCGTCAAACCAGTACATCACCACTGCACGCCAATAACGTTCTTTAGGAGGTGGCACTGCACCATGAAAGGTCGCACGAAAGGCCAGCTTACTGGACTTGCTGACCTCGGCGAATTCACCGGGAGCCATGGAATCGGAAAGACCAACCTTGGCGCTGTTATCAGGCAGGGGAACCACCCAGAGAGGAGGAACCCTGGGTACAAGCAGGAACAGAATCACAGTCAACGGCAGTGCCTGTACTGCCATAATGGCTCCAAATTTCACAACCGGTTTGTAACCTGTCTTGTCTCTGGGCTGAAATATTCCAACCAGAACGGAAACCAGAACCATCAAGCAAACCAGCAGATAAAGCATCATCGGAATAGACTGGGAAAACAGCAAACCAGTCACAACAACAAAAAAACCCAGAAAAGCCACCAGCAGACCGTCACGTCTGCAGCGCATTTCCAAAAGTTTTAATGAGTAGGCTGAGACCAGTGTGGCAGCACCTGCCTCAAGGCCAAGAAATGTACCGTAATGGTTAAATATCTGCAGACAGGCAAGAACAACGAGAATTGTCAGGATGATCCAGCCAGGCTCACACCCCTTTGTTCTCAGCAACAATAACCGCCAGATCACAGCCGTTGCTACTAACCCCAGAACCATAAAAGGCAGCACATGAAACAGAGGCAAGGTCACCAGAACCAAAACCGCCAGTAAACTGAAACTGGCCGCCCTTGTGACAGGTACTGACTGCTCGACTTTATGGTCCAGGGAAAAGATCATTGACTTGATCTCCCATTTGGATCGGAACCATAAAGAGCCAGTGCATCAAGACATTTATGAGCATGATGCTCTCCCTGCCCCAGAGCGACTGTCTGGCGACCCAGCTTCATGCCCCAGACCAGAGAGCCCTGCCCAAGTAAAACACACTGACTGGCCAGCCAACCCAGCTTCTGTTCGGTGTCCCGGCCAGGTGCTGTTTCCAGGTCAAGCCACAGATCATCACCCGCCAGAGCATGAAACTGCCGCACCAGCAGCTCTTCACTGCGAGCCAGAACCTTCCAGTCCACCTGAGCCGCCGAGTCTGTTGGCATAAAACTGCGATGACCGGCAAAGTCATCCATCCCGTCAGGAACCTCACGATGTCCATCATCACTGATACCGGTTGAGCCTACTTTCTCGACATCCTGCAAAGCAGGCCAGACCAGAACCTCCTGATCCAGATCAACCCAACTCCAGGCTTTAAACAAACCAACCGGATACACCGATTCCACCCGAACACGCTCCGGATGAAACAAGCCGCGCCGGTGAACAGAGCAGTGAATCGTGGCGGTCGCTTCATCACCCTCCGGATCCACTCTAACCAGTCCATGATCTGGCCATCCCAACATAATTCCCTGTTGCGCCAGACCATCAGCACAGCAGCATGAAATTCTGAAGCCAGCCATCTGCCCGACATGCACAGAGTCAGCTCCACGGGCAACAAGAGTAATGCCAGCCAGGTTACGCCAGGTATGCCAGAGCCCTATCTGGAACAAAGACACCATAAAAAATGAGACTGCATAGCTCAAACTGTTTTGATAGTTCACACCGGCCAGAAAAATCAGAAAGGCCACCAGCAAAAATGTAAAACCGGCTTTGGTTGGCAGGATAAAAAGGCTTTTCTGGCTAAGGGTGACAGTATTGGAGGGAGGAATTCGTCTGTTCAGCCAACCCAGCCAGCGTTTATGGAATTCGATGGAAGCAAATGAACTCATTCCGCACCGGTTACATCCACTTCCGCCAATAGATTGGAGATACCGCCGCCCCGACGACTCTGTAAACGGTGGCCAGCCACGGCTGGGAATACAGCCTGGATATCTTCCGGCAGAACATAGTCGCGCCCGGCCATAAAGGCCCAGGCTCTGGAGGCGGAAAGCAGGCCAAGTGCTGCACGGGGAGATAACCCACACTCAAACCGATCTCCTTCCCGTGTGGCGCTGACCAGCCGCTGCAGATAATCCAGCAGACGATCTGTTGCCTGGATATGCTGAACCTTGTCCTGCAGCTTCTGGAGATTCTCTGCAGTCATGACCTGCTTCAGGGTATCAAGTACAACCCGCCCGGCCTCACCGACCAGCATGGCTTTTTCGGCAGCAGGATCAGGATAACCAAGCTGAACACGCATCAGGAAACGGTCGAGCTGAGATTCAGGGAGAGGAAAGGTGCCAGACTGGGTCACCGGGTTTCTGGTAGCAATAACAAAAAATGGCTGAGGAAGCGGGCGTGATTCTCCTTCAACAGAAACCTGCCCTTCTTCCATGGCTTCCAGAAGCGCACTTTGTGTTCGTGGCGTGGCACGATTGATCTCATCGGCCAGCAATAACTGGGTAAAAACCGGACCGGGCTGAAAATGAAATGCCGAACGGTTACGATCAAAGACAGAAACCCCAAGAATATCAGCAGGTAACAGATCACTGGTAAACTGGATTCTACGCCAGTTCAAGCCCATCACCTTGGCCAGACCATGTGCCAGTGTGGTTTTCCCCATTCCGGGAACATCTTCGATCAGGAGGTGACCACCGGCCAGAACACAGCAAAGAGCCTGTCGCAACTGCTGAGGTTTACCGGTTATGGCCTGGGAAAGGACAGCAAGAGTCTCATCGATAAGGGACATAAAAACCAGATTCTTCTTGTTAGTTATTTGCTCCTTATTTGAGTATATGAGTGATCTGTTCTGCCGCAATTCTCAAGGGATGGGGAGCTGGTTTATCACCAGCCCCAAGTCAAACTGTTGTCAGTCTTAACTACAAAGTTTGTTTAATTGACCCACTGAACAATATCCTGTTGAGCATGACGTGTCTTCGGGAAGGGTTCATTCTCCCGATAGCCGAAGGCAACCATGCAGCTGACACCAAACCGGCTGCTATCGTAGAGTCCTTCTTCGGCCATCATCACTTCCAAAGCTTCCCGGTCAAATCCTTCAATAGGACAGGAATCGATACCGATCTGTGCCGCCACAGACATCATATTGCCCAGTGCGATGTAAGTCTGCTTGCAGGACCAGTCAAACATGGCGCGCGGTGATTCGGTCAGATTGAAATCGGCTGTCTGGAACTGCTTGTAGAAGCCAGCCTTCATCTCAACGATCTCTTCCGGCAGCATTGTCACTTCACGCATATGTTGCTGAATATAATCTGCACCAAAGTGCATATCTGCTTCTTTACGGGCCAGAATCATGACGAAATGGCTGGCCGTTGGCAGCTGTCCCTGGGCACCCCAGGTAACGGTCTTGAGCTTTTCCCGCATCTCAGGGTTCTGCACAACAACAAATTTCCAGGGCTCGAAACCGAAAGAGCTGGGCGATAACCGGCCCGCTTCCAGAACAAAATTAAACTCATCTTCAGAGATTTTCTTCTCTGTATCGAATGATTTACAGGCATGACGAAACGCAAATGCATCAAGCACTTGTTGGCGAATATTGGCACTCATTATTAAAAATTCCGTTAATGAAATGTGTTAACTCAGGAACGGGATCATTATATTGATGACAGGATAAATAGGGAAGAAAGCACAAAAATGTAATGTAATATACAAATACAAACCTAAGTATAATTTTGATACCATTCATCCAGCATCACGATGGATATAGACCATGACAGAATCAGAGCTCGAACAAGAATATTTGAGTGGCAAGCGCCCCTGCCCAGTTGAGGTGGCACTGAATATTATCGGTGGCAAATGGAAAGGGGTGATTCTCTACAAGCTACTCAAAGAAGAGTGCCTGCGCTTCGGTGAACTGAAGCGCAGAATGCCACGGGTCACCCAGCGTATGCTGACCATGCAGTTAAGAGGTCTGGAAGAAGATGGACTTGTTAACCGTAAGATCTATCCGGAAATTCCTCCACGAGTTGAATACCGCCTGACGCCCTTAGGCAAATCCCTGGAGCCGGTTATAAAGATGCTTATGGAATGGGGAATCCATTATGAAATCAGCTCTGAAAACCTGAACTCCGAAGCAGATTCTGAAGAGAATGAGAATGAAAACGAAAGTGAGAAGGAGCTTGGTTAAACCAAACTCCTTCTTTGCTGCCTGAGCTGCTGCCTGAGCTGCTGCCTGAGCTGCTTTCTAAACTGCGCCCTAAAATCTATCTGGACTTTCTGACTGGCTTCCCACCTGATCCAGCTTTCCCAGAACTTTTACGTTTGGAATGTGGAGATGGCTTACGGCTATCCCACTGACCACCCCGAGCTTTCTGGAAGGCTTTGGCACCCTGTCCGGTGCGCGCCGGCGGTCTTCCACCCTGCCCTCCACGCTTCTGCCCCTGGCGTCGCTGTCTCTCTACGGCAGGAACGAGATGGAAAGGCTTATCACCAATCAGATCTGTACGTCCCATTTCCGTAAGAGCTTTGCGCAGAAGGTCATAGTTTTTCTCATCATGATGTCGCAGAAAGGCTTTGTGCAGACGGCGCTGATGATATTCCCGGGGAATAAACAGGCGGCCATTCTTGTAGCTGACCTTCTTGAGAGGGTTTCTACCAGAGTGATACATAGCCGTCGCCAGTGACATGGGAGACGGATAGAAGGTCTGCACCTGGTCAACCCGGAAACCGTTCTTCTTCAGCCACAGCCCCAGGTTCATCATATCTTCATCGGTACTACCGGGGTGTGCAGCGATAAAGTAGGGAATCAAGTACTGCTTCTTACCAGCTTCTTTGGAGAACTTCTCGAACATTTTCTTGAAGTTATCGTAGGTTCCCATACCTGGCTTCATCATCAGATCAAGGGTGCCCTTCTCGGTATGCTCCGGTGCAATCTTCAGGTAGCCACCCACATGATGAGTCACAAGTTCCTTCACGTACTCCGGATCTTCCACCGCCAGGTCATAGCGCAGGCCAGATGCAATCGCTATCTTCTTGATACCCGGCACCTTGCGGGCACGGCGGTATAGTTCGGTTGTCTGCTTATGTGAAGTTTCCAGATTTTTGCATATACCCGGGAACACACAGGACAAACGACGACAGCTGGCCTGAATATCCGGATGCTTGCAGTTCAGGAAGTACATATTGGCAGTTGGCCCGCCCAGATCGGAAATCTGACCGGTGAACCCTGGCACCTTATCCCGAATATCCTCCAGCTCCTGCAGAACGGATTCCTGGGAACGGCTCTGAATAATTCGCCCTTCATGTTCGGTAATGGAACAGAATGAGCATCCACCAAAGCAGCCCCGCATAATATTGACCGAAGTCTTGATCATATCGAAGGCTGGAATCTGGGCATTGCCATAAGACGGATGCGGACGGCGCTGGAAAGGCAGCCCGAACACACCATCAATTTCCGGTGTTTCCAAAGGAATGGGAGGAGGATTCACCCAGACCTCACGGTTATCATGCTTCTGGACCAGCACACGGGCATTATGAGGGTTGGACTCCTGATGCAGAATCCGGGAAGCATGGGCATAGAGTGCCGGATCTTTACTGACCTTCTCAAAGGAAGGCATACGGATACAGGTGCGCTCCTGATCGAGCTCTTGCTTGCGATGAACCGGAAGAGGAATCATACGAACAGGCTGTTCTTCCGACTGGGCCTTCTTCTCTTCTTCACAGGTTGATTCATCCTTACATTCATAAGGACTGCCACCATAAGCTTCATAGAGAGAGCTGATATTTCTGGGCCAGTCGATACGTGAGGAATCAATCTCGGTCCAGCCAGCCGGAGTTGATGACTTGAGAACCACAGTGCCGCGAATATCATCAATCTCATTGATCGGCTCACCGGATGCAATACGGTGGGCCAGTTCTGCCATGGCCCTTTCCGCATTACCGTAGATCAGCATATCAGCACCGGAATCCACCAGCACGGAGCGGCGCACTTCATTGGTCCAGTAGTCATACTGAGCTATACGGCGCAGACTGGCTTCGATACCACCGATATAAATCGGTACATCCTTATAAGCCTGACGGCAACGCTGACTGTAGACAGTTACCGCCCGATCAGGGCGCTTGCCCGGTTCACCATTCGGTGTATAGACATCATCACTGCGCTTTTTCAGATCAGCCGTGTAGTGGTTGATCATGGAATCCATATTGCCGGCAGCCACACCAAAGAACAGGTTGGGCTTGCCAAGCTTTTTGAAATCGTCCGGCCCGGTCCAGTCCGGCTGGGAAATAATGCCAACCCTATACCCCAGCGATTCCATAAACCGGCCAACCACAGCCATCCCGAAGCTGGGATGGTCCACATAGGCATCGCCGGTCACAATAATGATGTCACAGGAATCCCAGCCCAGGTTATCCATTTCTTCCCTGGACACGGGCAGATAAGGCGCAGTGCCAAAGCACTCCGCCCAGTATCTCGGATAAGAAAACAGATCAGGTGCATTGATGGGCATAGTTTCGGGGCCAGATTAAAAAGCGCGCATTGTCACAGAAAATGACTGCCTATGATAGCGCCATTAACTCAGACTGTTTTAGGGAAACCCGCAAAACATGCCGCTGGGTTTATCAGAGCTGAGATAACCCCCTCTCCAGATCCACCTTAAGATCTTCCGTGCTCTCCAGACCTACAGCCAGCCGAATCAAGCCTTCAACAAGACCGGATTTCTGCATATCTTCATCGCTCAGGCGACAGTGAGTCGTTGTGGCTGGGTGAGTGATGGTCGTACGGGTATCACCCAGATTAGCCGTTCGGGAAATAATCTGAACCGAGTCGATCACCTTCCACGCGGCTTCTCGTCCGCCATCCACTTCAAAAGCCAGCACGCCGCCATAACCCTGCTGCTGTTTACGGGCCAGGTCTGCCCCAGGATGATGCGGCAGACCGGAGTAATGCACATCAACCACCTTGGGATGCTCAGCCAACCACCAGGCCAGCTGCTGGGTGTTACGGCAATGCATATCCATACGCAGCTTCAGTGTTTCCAGCCCCTTATGGAGAACCCAGGCATTAAACGGGCTGAGACAGGCGCCGGCAGCCCGCAGCCAGAGCTGTACCGGCTCAATCAACTCTTTGCTGCCAACAGCGACTCCGCCCATACAGCGACCCTGTCCATCCAGGAACTTGGTTGCTGAGTGAATAACAATATCAGCTCCCCAGGCCAGTGGCTGCTGCAAGGCGGGGGTCAGGAAGCAGTTATCCACCACCAGCAGAGCGTCACTGTCATGAGCGATCTCAGCAAGAGCCTCAATATCAGCAACTTCTCCCAGGGGATTAGAAGGTGTTTCCAGAAACAGCATTTTTGTTTCCGGCTTAATGACAGCTTTCCACTCATCCAGATCGGTCAGGGAAACAAATGAAGTCTCAACACCAAACTGGGCCAGAGTCTTGGTGAAAAGCGTCACCGTAGTACCGAAAATACTGCGGGAGCAGACAACATGGTCACCGGTTTTCAAATGCGCCATGGCGACACCCAGTACCGCCGCCATTCCTGAAGCTGTAGCACACCCCTCTTCCGCTCCTTCCAGAGCCATCATTCGCTCTTCAAACATGCGAACGCCGGGGTTGGTATAGCGGGTATAAACATTGCCCGGCTCGTCGCCGGCAAACACTGCGGCAGCCTGGGCGGCAGAGTCATAGGTAAAGCTGGAGGTCAGGTACATGGCTTCGCTGTGTTCTCGCTGCTCCGAGCGCCATGTACCAGAACGAACCGCCAGAGTTTCAAATGCCAGATTTTGAATAGTTTGGGAATCAAGGAGTTCCGGCTGGTTCTTCATTCTAAATGTCCTTCAATACTTTCAACTCAGGCGGACTCATTATGGAGATCCAGCACTGATTCATTACTGACAGCTTTGGCGCTGTCATTCCTGGCCATGGCCAGTTGATTTAGATAAGCCTCGTCAACATGTCCCGTCAGGTATTTGCCATCAAAAACAGAACAGTCAAAGGTTTTGATATTGGTGTTGCCGGCCTGGACGGAATCAATAAGATCAGGAAGGTCCTGATAAATCAGACGATCCGCTCCAATCAGACTGGCAACCTCTTCATCAGTGCGCCCATAAGCAATAAGCTCCTGGGCCACCGGCATATCAATACCGTAAACATTGGGAAAACGCACAGCCGGTGCCGCTGAGCAGAAATACACTTTCTTTGCTCCCGCCTCACGTGCCATCTCAATAATCTGACTGCAGGTTGTACCCCGTACAATGGAATCATCCACCAGCATGACATTCTTGCCCTTGAACTCCAGTTCAATGGCATTCAGTTTCTGCTTGACGGATTTCTTGCGCATGGTCTGACCGGGCATAATAAAGGTGCGACCGATATAACGGTTCTTTACAAAACCTTCCCGGTAATTAACACCGAGAACATTCGCCATCTCCATGGCCGAAGGGCGGCTGCTGTCAGGAATCGGCATGACCACATCGATATCGTGTTCACCCCACTCCCGTTTCAGCTTCTCAGCCAGCTTCTGGCCCATACGCAGACGGGATTTGTAGACAGAAATACCATCAATAATGGAGTCCGGACGGGCAAAGTAAACAAACTCAAAAATACACGGAGTCAGCTCACTGGTATCACTGCACATCTGGCTGTGAACCCTGCCTTCGCTATCAATCAGTACGGCCTCTCCGGGCAGCACATCCCGAATCGGCTCAAAACCCAAAGCTCTCAGGGCAACAGATTCCGAGGCAAACATATATTCATAACCGGAGTCACTCTGCCGGCGGCCATAGATCAATGGACGAATGCCATGGGGGTCACGAAAACCCAGCAGGCCATGACCATTGATCAGGGCAATCACTGCATACCCGCCCTGGCAGCGTTTATAGACCTTATCTACCGCAGTAAAGAAGTGTTCCGGCAAGGGATCGAGCTGCCCAAGTTTATGCAGCTCGTGGGCAAAGACATTCAACAGGATTTCGGAATCGGAGCTGGTATTGATATGACGCAGTTCCGAGCGAAACAGATCGTCCTTAATCGTATCAGCATTCGTGAGATTGCCATTATGGGCCAGCGCAATGCCATAGGGTGAATTGACATAAAACGGCTGAGCCTCGGCAGAGCTGGAACTGCCCGCTGTAGGGTAGCGGACATGGCCAATACCAATATTGCCTGGCAGGGATTTCATATGGCGGGTATGAAACACATCCCTGACCAATCCGTTATCCTTGCGCAGGTGGAAGCGGTTATCATGGCAGGTCATGATTCCCGCAGCGTCCTGACCCCGATGCTGGAGAACGGTCAGGGCATCATAAAGAGTCTGATTAATCGGGTTGTTAGCATAAATCCCGACAATTCCGCACATGCGTTGTTTCACCTCTTTCGTCTGGCTATTAAGCGAGCGTGGCTGTTATCAGATTTTTATTGTTATGTTTCTTAATCAGAGGTGAATAACCATCCACCCCTGAGCTAGCTGTTCATGAACAGCGGGGCTAGAGTATCGACTGCCAGTCTTTTAATCCACTCTGAAACGATTTCAAAATGGGGTACGAGAACAGAACTGCGCCACCAGTCATCCTGCTGCAATGGCAGATAGTGGGCAAGACCCACCAGCATAGTAACCAGCAGCGCTCCCCGCAATGCTCCAAATATCATTCCCAGGGCTCTATCGGTACCGGTCAGCCCTGTCGCTTCCACCAGCTTACCGATAATGGCATTAATCAATCCGCCAGTCAGCAGGGTCGCAACAAACAGAACCACCGCTGCAGCAATCACTCTCAGGGAAGGGGTATTGATATAGCCCTCAAACATCAGGGCCAGGCTGCCCGCAAACAGCCAGGAGATGATGGCGGCCGCAACCCAGGTCACCAGAGACAGGACTTCCTTGAAAAAGCCTCGGGATAAGCTGATCAGGGCAGATATCACAACAACTGCAACAATTGCCCAATCCAACCAGGTCAAGCTCATAAATTTCTCAAAATCGGTCAGTGATTAACGAAGGGATTCTATCAATAATTACTGATAAATAGATAGGAAACCCAGCTCTGCCATTACGGCAAGGCTGGGTTTAGTGATTATCAGGGGCGAAAGCGGACAGCCAGACCTTTCAGCTTGAACTGCTTTTCAAGCTCCTGACGCAGCTCCAGTATCTTGTCCTTGCGCAGCTCAGGGCCGACATAGACCCGGAACAGTCTCTTGCCACTGTTGGCGGCACCTTCCCGGGTATAGCTGCGATACCCGGCATCCCGCAGCTTGTTTTGTAACTGTTCGGCATTTGCCTGTTTGGAGAATGCCGCCAGCTGCAGAGTCCAGCTGACAGGAACACCCTGTTCATCCAGAGTCGGACGCTCTGATACCGCGGGAGGAGGTGTTTCGTAGTCAGCAGGCACTGCCGGGACTTCCATCGGGGTTTCCAGCACTTCGATATATTGCGGCACTTCCGGAACAGGGGGCGGTTCAGGGATTTTCACCGCCCTTTCCTCTCCCGGCATATCCCTACCGAAAAACAGCGGGTAAAAAATCACGGCCGCAGCCAGCAGAACCAGAGCCCCGGCCAGACGCTGTTTTCGTTTTTGCTCCATGCCCTAACTCTCCCCTGTAACCTCAGATATGCGGGATTCGATTCAAGGATATTACCTGTAATTACCGGGTTACACACCCGGCAGTTGTTTCAAATAAGCCAAAGACTCCGCCACAGTATGGAATGAACCCAGAATTACCAGGGTATCGCCTTCAACTACATCATCCACGGCTATGGACAGTGCCTCAGGAACTGATCCATGCTCACTGACAGACTGATCAAAGCCCTGCAGTCTGGCAGCAAGATCACCACTGCTTCGGGCCCGGGCCTCATAACCAACACTGGCCACATACCAGTGCTGAAAACTGCTTTTGAGTGGCTCAATAACGCCGACCATATCCTTATCATTCAGCATGCCAAGAACAGCCCTGACCGTTCCTTTGCCAACCTGTTCCAGCTTGCCGGCCAGATAACGGGCCGCCTGTGGGTTATGGGCAACATCGAGAATAATATTGACTGTTTCGCCACGGCTGTTCTGTGCAGTCTGCTGCTGACAGCGCCCGGCCAGTGAAGCCGAGGCAAACCCTTTGCGCAGCACTTGATCAGATAGATCAGGCACAAGCCACAGAAGTGCCTGCAGAGCACAGGCGGCACTGACCGGAGGCAGTGTGGGAACAGTAAGGCCTGTTACCGTTCTCATTTCGCCATTACTGAGCCGGCCGGTAAAGTGCATTTCACCATCGACAGGATCAAGCGAAAACTCATGGTCATTCTGTAAACGGATAGCCTGAATATCGGCGATATGGTCAAGCAGGCTCTGAGCAGGAAAGCGTTCCCCACTGATGGCCGGTCTGCCGGTACGGAAAACACCGGCCTTCTCCCGGGCGATCTCCTCGACGGTATCCCCAAGCCAGTCCTGATGATCAAGATCGACCGTGGTCACGATGGAGACATCAGCATCAATAATATTCACCGCATCGAGTCGGCCACCCAGGCCAACTTCCAGAAGAATGACGTCCACGTTTTCCTGAACAAAAATATCCAGGGCAGCCAGGGCACCAAACTCGTAATAGCTCAGGAAGGTTTCACCACGTATCTCTTCAATTCTGGTGAAGGCATCACAGATCAAATCATCAGACACCATTTCACCATCAATACGGATACGCTCGTTGTAATCCAGAAGGTGGGGAGAGGTCCAGGCTCCGGCCCGAATACCGGCTTCTTTCAGAATCGCGGACAGATAGGCAACTGTACTCCCCTTGCCGTTAGTACCAGCAACGGTAATCACCTTGATAGGTCGTTCGGGAGTGAAAAAAGATGCAGGAAGGAGTTGGCGGGCGACGGTATCAGCCCGCTCAAGCCCGAGCATCATCTGGTGCTCGGGACGGCGGGCTTCAAGGAATGTCAGCCATGCGGCAAGACTGTCAAAGTTCATCTTTGCACTGCTGTTCAAGTAAAAATCAGAACGTTTAAGTACAGCGAATTCCTTTATTTTTCAAGCAATTCCCCAATTAATTTAAGGATTCACCAGAATCTTCATCACTGCCATCCGCTACTGCTGCAGTTAGCGCATCAGCAGACAGGTGACGCGTCATACGCTCCAGGTTACGGGCCAGCATCGCCTTCATATCACGACGGTGGACGATCATATCAACCTGACCGTGCTCCAGCAGGAACTCACTGCGCTGGAAGCCTTCAGGCAGTTTCTCACGTACAGTCTGCTCAATAACACGGGGACCAGCAAAACCGATCAGAGCCTTGGGCTCGGCAATATTCAGGTCACCCAGCATTGCCAGACTGGCGGATACACCACCGTAAACCGGATCAGTCAGAACGGAAATAAACGGAATTCCCGCCTGCTTCATCCGCTCCAGTACAGCACTGGTACGAGCCATCTGCATCAGGGAGAACAGCGCTTCCTGCATACGGGCACCGCCACTGGCAGAGAAGCAGACCAGGGGAATTTTGTGCTCAAGGCAGTATTCACCGGCACGCACAAACTTCTCCCCAACAACCGTACCCATGGAACCACCCATAAAGGCGAATTCAAAGGCACAGGCTACCAGAGGCAGATCATACATGGAGCCACGGAAACAGATCAGAGCATCCTTCTCACCCGTTTTCTTCTGGGCCTGAGTCAGACGATCCTTGTATTTCTTGCTGTCACGGAACTTCAGGTGGTCGACCGGTTCCAGTTCAGTAAACAGCTCTTCCCGATCTTCCTCATCAAGAATCCACTCAAGGCGAACCCGCGCAGGAATACGCATGTGGTGATCACACTTGGGACACACATCAAGATTACGTTCCAGCTCAGGGCGGTAAAGCACTGCCTCACACTTGACGCATTTCTTCCAAAGACCTTCCGGCACACTGCTTTTTCCCGGGTTGGAACTCCGGGACAGGGACGGAATGAGTTTATCAAGCCAATTGCCACTCATGACAAATTCCTGTTTATCATCGTCTTCTCAGACGATCATTGATCCATGGCTGTGCGCATCTCTGTAAGGCGCGCTGTTATCGCAGCTTTGGCGCCTTCCAGATCTTCATGGGCGGCCAGCTCTTTCACCAGGGCCGTACCCACAATCACCGCATCGGCAACCTTACTGATTGCTGACGCAGACGCACCATCACGAATGCCAAATCCGACACACACCGGCAGCCGGGTATAGCCTTTAATATGCTCAACCCGGCGCTGAACCTCATTAATATCGAGGTTACCGGCCCCGGTCACTCCTTTGAGTGACACGTAATACACATAACCGCTGGCGGCTTCACAAATGCCTGAGATCCGCTCATCCGCTGTATTCGGAGACAGCAAAAAGACCGCATCAAGGCCATGTTTTCTGAGCGGCACCAGCATGTCATCAGCATCTTCCGGAGGAATATCAACAGCCAACAGGCCATCAACACCTGCTTCTGCAGCCCTCCAGGCAAATGTTTCATACCCCATGATTTCGATAGGGTTCAGGTACCCCATCAAGGCAATAGGCGTGACATTATCCTTTTTTCGGAACTCTTCCACCATTAAAAGTACGTCAGCGAGTGTAACACCCTGTGACACAGCTCGCTGATGAGCCAGCTCGATGACCGGACCGTCGGCCACCGGGTCCGAAAAAGGAATGCCAAGCTCAATAATATCCGCCCCGGCTTCTACCATGGAATGCAGCAGGGGAACCGTTGCCTCCGGCCCCGGATCGCCAGCGGTCACATAAGGAATCAGGCCCTTGCGACCCTCTTTACGCAGACGCTCAAAGCAGGCATCAATACGGCTGGTGTTGTTCACTTCAGTCATTGTGCCTCTCCCTAGAGCGTGATGCCGTCAATTGAAGCAACGGTATGCATATCTTTGTCGCCACGACCGGACAGGTTAACGATAATGCTCTGATCCGGACTCATGGTCGGAGCCAGTTTGCTGGCATAAGCCAGGGCATGGCTGCTCTCGAGAGCAGGGATGATACCTTCATAGCTGGTCAGATCATGGAACGCCTGCAGCGCCTCTTCATCTGTAGCAAAAGGATATTCCGCCCTGCCAACCTCACGGAGCCATGCATGTTCCGGCCCTACACCGGGATAGTCAAGACCGGCGGATACCGAGTGACTCTCGATAATCTGCCCGGCATCATCACACATGATATGAGTGCGATTGCCTTGATAAACACCTTTGCGGCCATCACTGAAACGTGCCGCATGCTTACCAGATTCAATGCCCTCACCACCAGCTTCCACTCCATAAAGCTTGACGCTTTTATCTTCAAGGAAGGGGTAGAACAGCCCCATGGCATTGGAACCACCACCAACACAGGCAACCAGCGCATCCGGCAGCTGACCGGCCTGATCGAGAATCTGGCGCCGTGCCTCCCGCCCGATAATGCTCTGGAAAGTTCTGACCATCTTGGGATAGGGGTCAGGGCCAACAACCGTACCCAGCAGGTAGAAGGTGTCGTCCACATGACTGACCCAGTCACGCAGAGCCGCATTCACAGCATCTTTCAGTGTCTTGGAACCGTTTTCCACAGGAACCACGGTCGCACCCAGCAGCTTCATGCGATAAACATTGGCTGACTGGCGCTGAACATCCTTGGCGCCCATGTAAACGACACACTCCAGACCCAGACGGGCACAGACTGTCGCAGTCGCCACTCCGTGCTGACCGGCGCCGGTTTCTGCAATAATCCGCTTCTTGCCCATACGCTTGGCAAGAAGAATCTGACCGACTGCATGATTGATTTTATGAGCACCGGTGTGGTTGAGATCTTCACGCTTGAGGTAGATCTGCGCCCCGCCGAGCTCACGGGACCATCGTTCAGCATGATACAGAGGTGAAGGACGGCCGACATAGTGGGCCAGATCCTTATCAAATTCTTTTAGAAATTCCGGATCTTGATTGTATTTTTCAAACGCTTCTTTCAGTTCCTGCACGGCAGGAACCAGCGTTTCCGGAATAAAACGACCACCATAAACCCCGAAGAACCCCCGCTCATCGGGCTGGCAGTATCTCTGCTCAGCTTTCTTATCGGACCTGATTTCGGACATAGTTGACCTCTTGCATAAACCCTCGAATCAGGGTTTCGTCTTTTACTCCCCGGGAACTTTCAACGCCGCTCGAAACGTCGATAGCCCAGGGTTTTATAGTGACAACTGCTTGCGCCACATTATCCGGTTTCAAACCTCCGGCCAGCATCAGAGGCCGGTTCACATGCTTGGGAAACTTGCCCCAGTCAAATGCCTCGCCTGTTCCGCCATAAACATCCGGAGTATACGCATCCAGAACATAGGCCGATGCGTCTGGCCACCTCTCAAGTTGCTCTGCAACATCCATATCGTCCCGAACCCGAACGGCCTTTAGCCAAGGCAGGTTCCAACGGTTGCAGAACGTATTTTCCTCATCACCATGGAACTGGATAGCATCCAGCTCAACATTATCCAGTATCTGCTGGAGGTACTCCGGGGACGGATTCACCACCACAGCAATACGGACAGCTTTACCAGCAACGGCCTCAGAAACAGCCCTGCCCTCCTCCAGAGACAGATGCCTTGGGCTGGGTTCATAGAACATCAGCCCGATAGCGTCGGCTCCATTTTCGACAGCCAGTTTGGCATGCTCCGGCTGTCGTATGCCACAGATCTTAACCCGGGTTCCAGACGTATTTTCAAACAACATGGGCTTCCCCTCTTTTCTCGTCCTTACCCGGTTTTTGCAATAAAGCAGCATTTCAGCTCTCTGGCCAATAACAATGCTGCCAGTTTTCCAGTTTAGGTCCGCATCAGCGGTCCAATAAATGATGGCCCCAGAGGCTCTGTCGGCAACCCGAACTCATCGGGATAGCTTACATCAACAAAATACAGTCCCCAAGGCGGTGCCGTCACTCCACCGGCAGACCTGTCACGGGCATCCAGAACCTCTTTGGCCCAGACCGGTTCACGCTTACCGCAGCCGATTGCCATCAAAACACCGGCCAGATTGCGAATCATATGATGCAAAAAGGCATTGGCCTTTACATCCAGGACAATCAGGTCACCAAACCGCGTGATGTCCATATGCTGAATTGTGCGAACTGGATTCTTGGCCTGACACTGCACGGCGCGGTAAGAAGTGAAATCATGTTCACCGATCAAATACTGCGCAGCCTCACGCATGCGGTCAACATCCAAAGGGCGGTAATTCCAGGTCACTCCGCGACTCAAATGCGCCGGCCGGATGGGATTATTGTATATCACGTAGCGATAGCGTCTCGCCAGTGCTGAAAAACGGGCATGGAAATCAACAGTCACCGGCTTTACCCAGCGCATGGCGATGGTATCCGGGAGATTGGTGTTGCAGCCATAGACCCAGCCACGTTCACTGCGCACGGATGTGGTATCAAAATGAATAATCTGACGACTGCCGTGCACGCCAGCATCGGTACGACCGGCACAGATAACTTTGACGGGGTGGTTGGCCACTTTACTCAGGGCCTTTTCGACAGACTGCTGGATAGTTGGCAGGCCGGACTTCAGGCTTTGCCAGCCATGAAATGTAGACCCATCATATTCAACACAGGCAGCAAACCTGTAACTTTCAGCAATTTCAGCTTCTGCAACTGCTTCTATAGCAAAAGCCTCTTGATCTTGGGACATAAATTCTTACAAGCTTACGGTGCGGCAAAAGGCTGGAAGCATATCATAGCCACGCGTTCACTCTGTAGAACAACAAAATGGCCGCTCAGGTTTCCTTGAGCGGCCATTTTGTTTCAGATGAGGAGAAGCTATCAGGAACCCAGCTTATCAATCAGTTCCTGTGCCTCCTTCTTCTGCGCATCACTTCCCTCATTGAGCACTTCTTCAAGAATACCCTTGGCACCATCGGCATCACCCATTTCCATATAGGCACGGGCAAGATCAAGTTTGGTTGATGCTTCATCGTTATCTTCCAGGAAGGAGAAGTCATCATCCGCACCATCAAGATCCAGTGCACTGGTATCCAGATCAGCAGTCAATGTTTCCAGGTTGATGGCAGCAGGCTTACTCTCTTCGGCTACAGACTTACTCTCTTCGGCTGCAGGTTTCTCTTTGGGTTCAGGCTCCTGTTCTTCAAACTCTGCCATAAGCGCCTGGTCATCTGCATCAAGGGCACTTTCGAGATCTTCAACATCCAGATTCATATCTGAAGAGATATTGGCCAGCTCATCGTCCAGCTCGGCCAGTTCACTGCCAAAATCAGCTGACAGATCAATGGCACCATCATCGTCTTGAGCTTTTTCCTCTGCAGCGGCTTCAGGCTTGGTATCAACCGCCTCCAGCTCGGAGGTGTCGATGCCAAAGCTGGCATCCAGTTCAAGATCTTCCAGCTCAGGAAGCGTTTCTTCCTTTGCTTCAGGTTCCTTATCTGTTTCCAGTTCAAGAGAACCCAGTTCTACAGTTTCATCAGCTGCAGGCGTTTCGTCGGCAATCTCCAGATCATTGAGGTCAAAATCCAGACCTTCAATGGAATCAGCTGTTTCACTATCAGAGCCGGTTTCTGGCCCACTTTCAGCCTCTACAGACTCATCACCCGACAACTCCACATCAAGATCTGCAATTTCAGGTGACAGCTCGATCGCTTCTACGTCTTCAGCTGATGCTGCAGGAGCCTCCTCATCTACAGTAGATTTAAAGGCACTGGCCGGGAAACGTTGGCGCAAATCTGCAGCCCGGCTTATTGCCTGCTCATCTCCTGTTTCCTGAAGTGTCTGTTCCTGCACCTGGAACTCGTCAGCGTCCTGCATTTCCACCAGGACTTCCAGATACTTGAGACGGAAGTCTGTACGCTCTGGACTGGAAGCAATAGCACCCTTGAGCAGATCAGCAGCCTGCAGGAAGCGGCTATAGGCGATATAGATATCAGCTTCGCTGATAACATCCGCCTCGTCTGTCGCTGATGCCTTCACAGGAACAGGCTCAACCTGCATTTCTGGCTCTGGCTCTGCAGCAGCGTTGGGGCCTTTTTCCAAGGATTCATCCAGCTGCTCCAGCTCGGCATCAGTAATATTTTCAGCTTCCGGCAGTTTAGATTTATCTGCCTCTTCAGATGCGGTTTCTGCCTCAGCTTCAGCTTCTGTTTCCAGCTCCTGCTCACTCTGCTCTTCAGAGTTATCGTCATAATCCTTCAGGATATCCGGAATGATATCGTCATCATCATCCATTTCCTGCTGCTGTTTACGACGACGAATAATCAGGACTGCACCGGTAAGCAGTAGAATCGCCCCGCCAATTCCTGCCAGGTTCACTGGATTCCCCAGCAGACGATCAATTAAGCCAGACTCTGGCTTAGCGGCACCTTCCGTTTCTTTACCAGTGGACTCTTGTGGAACAGCAACTTCAGGTGAAGAAGGTTCAGACCCATCGGAATAGTTGTAATCAACGGTTTCATCGACAACATCTGATGGAGCTGGCTTTGGCGCAGGCTCTTTGCCTGTCAACTGTTCCTGTTCCAGCTCTTCCATGGTCTGAAGAGCTGCCAGCTGATCACTCTTTAGAGATACCAGCTTTTCCAAAGACTCGATCTGCTCTTCCAGATCACGCAAGCGGTCATTCAGCTCGGCATTTTCCCGGCTCAGGGTCGCCAGCTGCTCCTGCTTGATGGACATCTGGGATTCCAGCTCACGGGTTCGTCGGCCCTCAGCATCTCCTGCCCCCTGATCAGCACCATCGGCAGACTGTTCTTCTGCACCCAGGCTGACAATATTCAGATGGTCATCTTCAATAGTGCCACGCTGAACGGGTTCAACTTCTGTTTTGCGGGTTGCATCAAGCTGAACCTTTCGGCCGGTATTGACGCGACCATCACGCCACTCCCGGTTCTGACGGGCGATAAACTGGTTGGCCGTTGATGTGCCAATGGTGTCAATGGTCTCCCGGTCTGGAATCTGAAGTGCCGCTCCAGCCCTCAGCAGGTTGACGTTACCATTGATAAATGCACCAGGGTTACGTCCCTGCAGTGCCATCATCATTCTGTTGACGGACACATCCCTGCCAGGACGGGTTCGCAGGGCAACGTCATAAAGCGTATCGCCTTTCTTCACGACATAACTGCCATCACTCCCTGACTTTTGCAGAGATTCATTAGTCAGCACGGGAACATCTGGCACTGTGACAGGCGCAACAGCATCAGGCTGTTTGTTCATGCCTGACTCTTTCATATAGTCAGTAAGCGATATGATCCTGCCTGTTGCTTTCTCACCTTCCGTATCAACAGACGAATCTGCAACAGTTTCAACACTCTTCTCAGTCAGCTCTTCAACAACTGGCAGCTCTTCCGGCTCGACCAGTTCATCAAGCTCAGCTTCAACAGCAGGTTCTTCCTGGGCATCGATATCCAGATCAACAGCCTGTTCGGGAACAGCTTCAACGGGAAGCTCATCAACAACGGTGACAGATTCTTCAGTCACCTGCTCAATGGGATCAGGCTTTGGTTCGGACTTGGCAGCATCAAAGACTTCACTGCTGAAAGACGGGGGATCAAGCAGCAGCGTGTATTCCCGCAGCAGGCGGCCGTTTGGCCAGTGAACTTCTACCAGGAAGTTGAGAAAGGGTTCGATAACGGGCTTATCGCTGCTGACCTGAATGTAGAGTTTACCCTTTTCGTCAGCAACAGTTTTAAAGCGAAGGGTAGAAAGAAAATAGGGACGGGCAACTTCGGCCCTTTCAAAATCGGCCCTGGTGGCAAGGTTGGGCAGTATCTCAATCTCTGAGAGCTCACGAATTTCAACCAGATCAATGCGGGCATTCAGCGGCTGGTTCAAAGACGAATTTAACCGGATCTCACCAAGGCCAAGGCCATAGGCAATTCCGGGCACTGCAGTTGTTCCAACCGCACCCGCCACTGCCATAGCCGCAACAAGCTTGCGTAACATATATCCCCTGTCCCTGTTGTTATCGCCCGATCCTGCCATCACCCGGCCTGCGTATATTTATATTATTTGCCGGTGATGTATGCCCTATCTATATAACAATAGATTATGAAAGCGTAGCAGCCATTCGAACAATAAACATTTGTTCAACCATACAACAATGCGATGTCGATTCCCTGCAGACAGTGCACGGCACCGCATTCGGATAAACAGTTATCAGGTATAACTTATATCACTACAAAAAGTCTGCGATCAACTTCCGATACAACTGAACTACCGCAGACGATGACCCAACACGGGCATTATCGGTAACCAGCCACATATTAAGTACATATCCCTGATTTTCCGATACGTTCATTCCGCAGACCTGAATACGATTTTTCTGTCCGTCTTCAGCATTGGCCAGACTGACCGGTGACATCATCTCTTCCGGGTCGTAACTCAACAGCAGGGACGGGTCACCTTCAAGAACATCCATCACTTCTGCGACACTGACTTCCCAGTCCATGGAAACAGACAGGTGAATAGTCTGACCATAAAAGACCGGGGCCACGACACTATTTATATGGACGGGCAAAGAACTCTCATCCTGATAAGAGCCATCACTCAGTAAAGCGTTTATCTCTCTTGCGGCCGAATCAACACCGCTGGTAGCAGGAGCAGCACCCGGAAGAATATTGAATGCTACCTGATCGGCAAAAGTACTGTGTTCTGCCGGCAGGCCATTCAAAAGGCGACTGGTCTGGGTCGCCAACTCACTCACTCCATCCTTACCTGCACTGCTGACAGATAGCAGACAGCTCAGATCGACACGACCAACTCCACCTAGCTGCTTCAGAGCACGCAATACCGGAACGACTGACACGGCGATATCTCCAGGAACAGCAACCACACCCTGCTGCTGAAGATTCATCAAGGCTTCGGGGTTCATATCCGGATGAATCAGAGACAGGTATTCCTGGGAACGGCTGAATGCCGTGGCATCAATGACCATGGCTCCGGCACTGCCCGCTTTGGCAATTGTTGCTTCAGCCAGTGCAGCATTCTCAGCACAGATCACCAGCTGACCGGCTGAAAATGCATACCGATCCAGGTTCATCACCGGAAGTGTCTGGCCACCCAGCTGCACTGAAGCATCGTCACTGGCTTCATCAGAAAGCGCCACAACCTGTTCCGCCTTAACTCCAGCTTCAGAGAGAAGATTAAGTATCGCTTCACCAGTAAAGGTATCTGCCCCGACCAGGGCAAGAGGCATATCAGACATAGATCATCTTAAAAAGAAATTAAACTGACGCAACTGTATAGGTCAAAGAAGGTGTTTGCAAAGCCCAGCATTCAACAGACACAGCCCCCGTACTAACCAGGAAACAAAACCGATCAGAAAACAAAAATTCTCGAGACAAACCCATTTCGCTTCAGGGAGCTCCTGCCTTAACTTCATCGTAGAAAAACAGCAAGCCACGAAACATATCTCCCAAAGAAACTTAAGTTTTGGAGCGGCGGAATCTGGGGCCAATATGCACGAGCCTCCGGACAGGCACTATTTCGGTTTCGCAACGGGAAACCCCTTAGCACTTGCCCTTAACCTCACGGTCCGCTCATACGCACTCAACCCATTAATATACACATCACCCCCTTCTAACCCTCGACAATACTTCGGCCACTGCATACTACTGTTACGGTATGTCTTAAATCTGGAAAGAAAAGTCCAAAATTTCGTATCCATTTTGTGCTTACCATATAGAAATAGAAGTTTGTAGCCTGATATCAAGCTGTCAGGACAATAACCATTGCAGGAAAATGAACGAAGAAAGCAATTAGATGCTCCTTCGATATCTCCCAGTTCTTCCAATCTTATGCCAGCTTTCAGCCCAACACGGATAAGTTTGTCTCTTGCAGCTACAAATTTCGGACTGATGTTATTTATTACAGATAGAACCTGAAACTGTTTTACTGGATCCTTTGTTTCTTCATAATAGTGTTCAGCCTCCATCCCCATACTACGGTTGCGATCAGGAGACATATAAAACTTTTGTTCCATATCTTCCATCAATTTCTTCGTTCTTGGACTTCTGTATCTAAAGTGAGCCCTCGCCTGCAGAACTCTGGCATTGGCATCTCTTGGCCAGCGCCAAACAGCCTGATCCGCTCTCCATAGTGCTCGTCCATATTGCTTTAGGTAAAGGTAGTGATTGATCAAGGCGGTTTCATTCAGAGGCCCTTTTTCTGCATATCTGTCACGCAACAGACGGGATAATTCATCCTGTTGATAAGGGAATCTTACTGTTGCATACAACTTGAGTAGTGACAGCATATTGCCATGATGGTGCTTCGTACCCCAGGTAGAATTAACTAATTCTACAGCGTATGGGATTACCTCCCTGACTTTTTTGCGTTCAGGCTCTAAAGTATGCAGCCAAACCCACATTCTTTTGAGGCTTGGAGTTTTCTGATGAGCACTTTTTAATAATTCACGGGCTTTTTGAAAATGAAAGCGATTCGGGTCGTATACATTATTGTATTGTTCGCGCCTTAGCACTATAGAAAGCCATGTTTCTAACACTTTATCAATATCAAGCCCTGCTTCCTCAAGTGTCTCCATCCCTTTATCCCACCTTCTACTCATGGAACAGCTTACAGCGTAAGCAATAGTTACTTTATAATTCCAAGGGTAAATCTCATGCAATTTTTTCAGAATTGGTGCCATGTAAAATCGTAATTTATCTTTTGACCTTAAATCTTTTAATGAATTTATTACACCATTCAAACTCAGGGCAAGATGCCAGTCATCACGATGCTTATCAAGATACCATTTAAGGCAAGATGTAGCTTTATAATAATCATGAAATACATCTTCATATATTGATGCCAGATAACGTATATAGCAGCGAATATCATGCTTGGGAATTTTATCCAAATCCCTACTCCCCCTATAATGGATATTCATACCCAACTGCACTCTACTCAAATGCTTTAGAGCAATGATCCTCATCTGTGCATAAGAATCATGTTTATCAACATCACTTTCGATACTGGCTAGCTGTTCAGAAAAATGCCCTCTATCACCCATTTTTAAGTAGGCATGCGCCAGACAATAGCGGGAGAAAACCCGAAATACTTTTGGAAAGTGGTCAACAGAATCAGCAAGAAGGCTAACCACCTCCTGCCATTTCTTTTGATGACGCAATTTTATAATTTTCCTGAGAATACGCATGGATATTACAGAACGTAGTTCCGGATTTAGACTACTTTGATTCAGTGTCGTTATGGACTGTACGATTTCTTCCTGTGAACCTGGACTGAACTCATTAATCGTTTCATCTGCAGGAATTACCATGTCTTTTGGCAGTATGCCTTGCCATTTAGAACCATTATATGCCATCAATAATGGTGGTAATTCATCTGTTTGTAGTGAGTGAACAATATGACTTAATTGATCACTTTCCAGAATAACAGGAACCGACATCGGTGAATAAACAATCCCCGAACACCGTCCATCTTCAAGGAATGGAAGCAGAACCACAATCTTTCTCTGCAGATGAACAGCTAATAGCCAGAGACGTTCTGGACGACTCCAGACAGGATCATCTGCCTGATAAACACTGGTAAGAATATCGGGGAGATTAAAAAAAGCCATCCACCTCTGTTCTAATTCCATAATATTCATTAAATCCCATATATACTCATCACTTTTCATCCAGTTTATTTCTTCCAGCAAGGAATGTTTGGATTGCCCTAATAAACCCTCTCCATTTGCTCTGAGTAAAACAGAAAGAACATTAAAAAAACCATGATTATCCTTAGTATTTTCAGGAGATACTACCTGCACATCATCACCACAATTAAAACCATTTAAAAACTGCAAAAAATCTGTTGATTGGTCTTGACACTTTCCAAGAAGTTTATAGATATGCAAGGGCGAGTCATTTTTATCTTTTTCTTTATGAAATTTTCCCACTATCTTCCTTAATTCTTCAAGTGATGATTCAATATTTTCTTTTATAATTTGCTCTGATGATTTCCCACTCCTGTAGCCTCTGGACACAATCATGTCTTCTTCGGTATCCGAAGGGAGCTCATCAACATCTTGAGAAGAATCCAACGGATCCTCGCCCATGCTCTTCAACTCCACATCATATGTCTGCGCGACATTTAAGACGTTTCTAGAATGAATTGTTGAAAGAGTTTTTAGCTTCTCAATATACTTAATATCAACAGGATTCCGACAAGAACCCGACCCTGTCATTTCTATTTTATTTAATGCCTTCTTCCTTGATTTACATTCAGGCTGAGAATTAATAGAGTCAGGCCGATATACGGCTGCATCATAATGACCATAACCATTATGAATAATTATCACAGCCCGTTCAAAAGGATTCTTCAAGACCACTGCCTGTCCGTTTGGCCAATAAGTTTCAACGACAGGAAGTTGGTTTCTTGGGTAGATATGCACCATGGGGTACTGGTAATAATCTGCAGCCAGCATCAATGCTGGCTGCACTTCCATCCAGGATTTATCCTCACTAAGTTTTTGCTCCCCTCTCTCCCCCAAAACAGTGACCAAAATATGCTGCGGGTTTTTTTTTAGCAGTAATTTATAGTGATGAGAAATACCTTTCCGTACATCTGATGGTGTATATTGATCCTTGGAAAAACTCAGACGGTTAAGCTGATAGGCTAAAGCGGAAGGTATACAGTTTCCATCTTGCGCTATTTCATTTTTTATCAAACGATGTTTACGCAAAAAGTCGGACAGTGATTTAAGATACTCTTCGCGCTCCTGATCATTGAGGTGACCAAATCGCCTCCCAGTCAACTCCTGAGCTCGATCCTTAATATAGTCCTGAAGCGATGAAAACAGATCACCTGATATATGACCAAGAGTTTTCCGCGAATCACTTCGCAACCTTAAAAAATCTTCAAGTTCGCTTGGACATTGACACTCACTGACACCCTTATAAAGCATCTCAAATAACTTGGATGACTTTTCTGAGTCCTGCTGTTTACTGTCAGATAATTCTTTATCAAGGTCTTTCTTATCCGTTTCCTTCTCAAGCAACCTAACAAAAGGAGTCACTCGCCAAGCCATAACATCTTCCAGGGTCTTTTTGGCAGCTTGCTCAAGTTGGTCTTTATTCGATACTAACCAGTCTACTTCTTCTTGGGTTAAGCATTCTGCTCTTTGCAAAATATAGGTATAAGCATCAGAAATAAGGGCAGGAATAAAGTAAGGGGAACTGCTCTGATATTCTTCAAGCAACTGCTGCAGCATCTCGAAATTGGTACGAAACTCATTTTTTTTTGTACCCCCAGACCACACCGCTGCATTGCGGCCATTTTCCGTTACACCTTTGTACCAGCAATTGTCTTCATCATAATTGGCAAAAGATGCAAAACTTAACAACATAACAAGAGGTTTTGACAGAGCAAGAACTATACGCAACATTCAATCAACCAAATTACACTGGTTTCGTTGAATTTTTCTGCTGGTACATCATATCAGTGAGATTGCCGTGTCATAGTTGCTGTCCCCAAAAGCTTGGGATGGCCTGAAAACTGCTCTTGGCAGGACGGCCCAGCAGGGTGGAAAACAGCAAGTATGATTCGGCAGATGATTACCTGCCAAGTGTCAAACTCATTGAGGCCATGCATTAGTCAGCTATCACAATATTCAACATTCGACGCAAAGGCTCTGCAGCCCCCCACAACAGTTGATCCCCAACAGTGAAAGCAGACAAATACTCCGGCCCCATATTCATCTTACGCAGGCGGCCAACGGGTACGTGCATGGAGCCACTGACCACTGCCGGGCTAAGTTTGTGCATGGAGTCATCACGGTTATTGGCAACGACTTCGACCCAATCATTGGCTTCACCGAGAATGGACTCAATATCAGCCAGTGGAACATCGCGGGTCAGCTTCACTGTCAGGGCCTGGGAGTGACAGCGCATAGCACCGACACGCACACAGAGACCATCAACCGGAACCGGGTTGCTTTGAAGGCCAAGAATCTTGTTGGTTTCGGACTGCCCTTTCCACTCTTCACGGCTCTGGAAGTTATCCAGCTGGGTATCAATATAAGAAATCAGACTGCCGGCCAGAGGTACACCAAACTCCCTGGTATCCAGACCGCCACGAATGGTTTCCGTAACCTTGCGATCAATATCAAGAATGACTGACGCTGGATTGGCCAGCTCTTCGGCTACCGAGGAATGAATCACTCCCATACCGTTCAGCAGTTCACGCATATGACGTGCACCACCACCGCTGGCAGCCTGGTAAGTCATGGCACTGGTCCAGTCCACCAGACCTTCCCGGAACAGACCGCCCATTGCCATCAGCATCAGGCTGACAGTACAGTTACCGCCAACAAACGTTTTGACACCATCCTCAAGGGCCTGATCAATCACCTGGCGATTGACAGGATCAAGGACAATCACGGCATCATCTTTCATGCGCAGCTTGGATGCTGCATCAATCCAGTAACCATTCCATCCCGTTTCACGCAGTTTGGGATAAACCTCACCGGTAAAGTCTCCGCCCTGGCAGGAGATGACAATATCCATCTCCGTCAGCTCGGAAACCTCATACGCACTTTTCAGCGCCGGAATAGAAGCATTGTCGCCAACAAGATGGGCAGGCCCTGGCTGTCCTGCCTGGGAGGTGGTAAAGAAGACAGGTTCAATTTTGGCAAAATCACCCTCTTCCGCCATCCTTTGCATCAGGACGGAACCAACCATGCCCCGCCACCCGATCAGTCCAACCTTTTTCTTCACAGCATTCACCCTGTCTATACCTCGCTCAATGCCTGAATCAGCTCTTTAACAACGGCATCACCCATACCACGGGTACCGGTTTTTTCGCAACCCTCAGACAAGATATCACCCGTACGAACACCCTGATTAAGAACACTGCTGACCGCCTGCTCAATAGCAGCAGCCGCATCAACAGCACCAAAGGAGTAACGCAGCATCATGGACACAGAGAGAATGGTCGCCAGTGGATTAGCCAGATCCTGACCGGCAATATCAGGTGCAGAACCGTGAACCGGTTCATACATACCTTTATTATTGGCATCCAGTGAAGCAGAAGGCAGCATGCCAATCGAGCCAGTCAGCATGGCAGCACAGTCGGAGAGAATATCGCCAAACATATTGCCGGTCACCATAACATCAAACTGTTTGGGTGCCCGCACCAGCTGCATGGCCGCGTTATCAACATACATATGTGACAGCTGTACATCCGGATACTCAGGAGCCAGGCGATCCATCACTTCACGCCACAGCACGGTAACTTCCAGAACATTATGCTTATCAATGGAACAGAGTTTACCACCACGCTTCTGGGCCGCCTCAAAAGCGACACGGCCAATGCGCTCGATCTCTGACTCGCTGTAAACGTAGGTGTTATAACCCTGTCGTTCACCATCGTTCAGGGTGCGGATACCACGGGGCTGGCCAAAGTAGATACCACCGGTCAGCTCCCGGACAATCAGAATATCCAGGCCACTGACAATCTCCGGTTTCAGTGAAGATGCATCAGCCAGCTGGGGGTAGAGAATTGCCGGACGCAGATTGGCAAACAGCTCAAGACCGGAACGAAGACCCAGCAGGCCCTTTTCCGGACGCAGTGCCATTTCCAGGTTATCCCACTTGGGACCACCGACAGCACCCAGCAGAATGGCATCAGACTCTGTTGCCGCAGCCAGCGTTTCACCAGGCAGCGGAACACCGGTAACATCAATAGCTGCACCGCCCACAAGCCCATGCTGGGTCGATATGCCGAGATTGAAATGCTGATTGACTGCATCCAGAACCCGTTCGGCCTGAGTTGTAATCTCAGGACCGATACCATCACCAGGCAGGATCAAAACCTTTTTCATTCTTTGACTCCCCGTACTTCTTATTAGTCTCTTAATTCCGCAAACAACCAGGGAAACTTTCTCTCGTGGCTGACTTCAAAAGTCTGGATGGTTGCTGACTCCTGCAGAGTCAGACCGATTTCATCCAGGCCTTTCAGTAAACACTCTTTTCTAAACGGGTCCACCTCGAATGCGAATTTAGCACCTTCAGGCGTCACCACAACCTGACGTTCAAGATCAATTGTCAGCTTATAGCCTTCCTGCGCTTCACAGGCGGAGAACAACTGATCAACTGTTTGCTCGTCAAGAACAACTGGCAGCAAACCATTCTTGAAGCAGTTGTTAAAGAAAATATCCGCAAAGCTGGGGGCGATAACGCATCGGAAACCATAGTCGTCCAATGCCCAGGGCGCATGTTCACGACTTGAACCACAGCCAAAGTTCTTACGGGCCAGCAGGACAGATACTCCTGCATAGCGTGGCTGATTGAGGACAAACTCTTTATTCAGCGGACGCCCCGTACAATCCTGATCCGGTTTGCCTTCATCCAGGTAGCGCAGTTCATCAAACAGGTTCTTGCCAAAGCCGGTACGCTTGATGGACTTCAGAAACTGTTTGGGAATAATCATATCGGTATCGACATTGGCACGATCCAGTGGCGCAACCACGCCGGTATGACTGGTAAACGCTTTCATGCTGACTCCTCCATCAAATCGCGCACATCGATAAAACGACCAGTGACGGCTGCCGCAGCGGCCATGGCCGGACTGACCAGATGGGTTCTCCCTCCGAATCCCTGGCGTCCTTCAAAATTGCGGTTGGATGTTGAAGCACAGTGTTCACCTTCCCCAAGGCGATCTGCGTTCATGGCCAGGCACATGGAACAACCCGGCTCTCTCCATTCCAGACCGGCTTCGATAAAGATCTGGTCAAGCCCTTCCTCCTCGGCCTGCTTCTTGACCAGACCGGAACCTGGGACAACCATGGCCTGCTTGATGGTCTCAGCCACCTTACGGCCCTTAACAACAGCCGCCGCTTCACGAAGATCTTCAATACGGGAGTTAGTACAAGAACCGATAAAGACCCTGTCCAACTGGATAGATGTTAATGCCTGACCGGCTTCCAGCCCCATATAGGTAAGTGCACGACGAATTCCCTCTGCTTTGGTTTCATCGTCTTCCTGCTCAGGATCAGGTACACAGCGGTCAACGGCAGCAACCATTTCCGGAGAGGTACCCCAAGTCACCTGGGGCTTGATATCTTCAGCAGCCAGCTCGACTTCATAATCAAATACTGCATCAACATCAGTGTGCAGGGTCAGCCAGTAATCAACGGCCGCTTCCCAGTCAGAACCTGTCGGAGCACAGGGACGACCCTTAACGTAATCGATAGTATTGCGATCAACTGCCACCAGCCCGACCCGGGCCCCGGCCTCAATCGCCATATTACAGATAGTCATCCGTCCTTCCATGGACAGCGACTCAATTGCACTGCCAGTAAACTCGATCGCACAGCCAGTCCCCCCCGCTGTACCGATTTTACCGATGACCGCCAGTACAATATCTTTGGCAGTGACACCTCGACCCAGCTCTCCCTCCACCCTGACGCGCATGTTTTTCATTTTCTTCGCGACCAGGCACTGGGTAGCCAGAACATGTTCGACTTCCGAGGTACCAATACCATGTGCCAGCGCTCCAAATGCACCATGGGTTGCGGTATGGGAATCCCCGCAAACCACGGTCATTCCCGGCAGAGTGGCTCCCTGCTCTGGGCCTACGACATGAACAATACCCTGGCGGATATCTTTCATGGCATACTGGACAATCCCGAACTCATCACAGTTGTCATCCAGGGTCTGTACCTGAATTCGGGAAACAGGGTCTACGATCCCCTCAATACCTTCCTTTCGCTCGCTGACTGTTGTTGGCACATTATGGTCAGGCGTAGCCAGATTAGCGTTAATCCGCCAGGGCTTGCGCCCGGCCAGACGCAGGCCTTCAAAAGCCTGAGGGGATGTAACTTCATGCAGCAGCTGACGATCTATATAAAGGAGGGCAGAACCATCATCCCGGCTTTTTACCAGATGGTCATCCCACAACTTGTCATAGAGCGTTCTACCAACCACAGCGCACCTCCTCCGGCAACTTCTGCTTTGTATTTATACCTATGCATCCTAAGGCAGCCCTCCAGATAAAACAAATTCATCTTTTTAATTTATTCTATAACTATTTGGAATAGGACAAGGCTTATTCACTTTCTCATGTTTTGATCATGCAAGAACCGCCAAAGCTAACTCTACTGTTATTCAAACTGCGGATACTTAAGCATTAAGCCATGTCTTATGCCCAAACAGGTGACAAATTATTTTCACTGGGAAATATGAAAGATGGATTCAAAATTGACCTTCAAATTTGCTGACACCGCAAACACGGATTTGTTTAGGTTTACCGCTGAGAGTTCAAGAGAATTTGAAGGTATGGAAACATCTGATGTACATAGGCAAGTTGTTCAAGACCAGAAGCTTAGGGCCTGTTGTGATTTCATTACAGGTTAAAACTCTGGATATCAACCCCACCAACACATTATCATCTGCCAGCTCGAAAAATTTGGGGTAATGTAATGGACAGCCAGAACCTGACAGCCTTTCTCGCAGTAGCCGAAACTGGCTCATTTTCTCTGGCTGGTGAAAAACTGCATCTGACCCAGCCGGCCATCAGCAAAAGAATTGCTTTGCTGGAGAGTCAGCTGGAAATCAAGCTGTTCGACAGGGTTGGCCGCTCTGTTGTGCCAACTGAGGCTGGTGTACTTTTGATAGAACGGGCACGCCATATCCTCAAGGATATTGATGATACCCGCCTGGCTCTGACCAACCTTTCAGGCAATGTGGCCGGTAAACTGAGTATTGCCACCAGTCACCATATTGGTCTTCACAGGCTTCCACCTGTTCTGAAAACATTTAAACAGCATTATCCGGATGTTTCGCTGGACATAAGGTTTGTCGATTCCGAATGGGCTTACGGGGCTGTGCAGCGAAGTGAAATTGAACTGGGAATTATTACGCTTTCTCCTAATCAGAATAAAAGCAAATTTGTCTCCCGCCCGGTCTGGCATGACCCGCTGGTTTTTGCAGTGTCTAAAGACCACCCCCTCGCCAGTGAAAAGAATTTGTCCCTGAAGGATATCAGCCAACATCCCGCTGTTTTCCCGGGAGATAACACCTTCACAAAAAGAATTGTGATGGACTATTTCAATGCCCAGCACCTGGAAATTGATATCGCCATGGAGTCCAATTATCTGGAAACACTGAAGATGATGGTCAGTATAGGGTTAGCCTGGAGTGTTCTGCCAAAGACCATGCTTGACGACAGTCTCCGCGATATTACTCCGGAAGGAATCTCAGTACATCGTACTCTTGGTTACCTTCATCACCAGAGCAGAACACTCTCCAACGCCGGAATAGCATTGATTACGCTTTTAAAAAACCAATGCCTGTAGTTAGTGCAGTACCTTCTGGAGAAGGAAATAGATTATCAAGCACACCTATTAAGACGACAAACTCAGGATACCCATTCATCTGCCACATTGGACAGTTTGCAACAAAGCTATCGGGTATATAAATACTTGCAGATGCCGCTGGAATAACAAAAGCTATACCTGCTCCATAACCGATGAAATGCCCAACATCTGAGCGGTACAACAAAGCTCCTGAAGAGTTCGTCATATAGCCAGGCTTTGAGCTTCGCTCGCGTTCAGGTATTTTTGGATGAATTGCTCTTTTGTTTTCGAGTGCGATGTATCAGCCTGCTTGCACCAAAGAAGAACCAGCTGTTTTTGCACCTCCGGCTGCCCTTTGAACCGACGCAATCCTTGTTTGCAAGTCCTGAGGGCATTGTCGGAAGGACTATTATGAAAATTATCTTTCCCGTCAACCTTTAAACTGTGCTGGAAGATAAGCTGCAGGTATTCCTTGTACAGTTCAGCGTTACCCGGCCAAAGTTCCAGAACCTTTTCGTAGAAGGCCGCACAATGACAGCGTTCTTTATGGGTAGCACCACCGACCAAAAGTTCAGATCTGATAGCGCTCATTTTCTCCCAGGCTTCATCCGGGCTGAAATATTTGTGGATCATGGTCAATTTCGTTGTCAGCTGCGACAGTTCGGTGACTTTTTCGCACCAAAGGAGAACCAGATGCTTTTGCTCCTCGGGCTCAGATTTGAATGCATTCAACCCCTGTCTGCAAACCCTGAGGGCATTTTCGGAAGGACTATCATAACCCTCACCTTTCCCGTCTAACTTTAAACGGTGCTGGAAGATACGCTGCAGGTATTCCTTGTACAGTTCAGCGTTACCCGGCCAAAGTTTCAGAGCTTTTTCGTAGAAGGCCGGACAATAATAGTGTTCGTCATAACTAGAAGGACCGACAAAAAGTGCAGACCTGATAGCGCTCAGTTTCTCCCAGGCTTCATCCGGGCTGAAATATTTGTGGATCATGGTCAATTTCGTTGTCAGCTGCGACGGTTCGGTGACTTTTTCGCACCAAAGGAGAACCAGATGCTTTTGCTCCTCGGGCTCAGATTTGAATGCATTCAACCCCTGTCTGCAAACCCTGAGGGCATTTTCGGAAGGACTATCATAAACCTCACCTTTCCCGTCAAGCTTTAAACTGTGCTGGAAGATACGCTGCAGGTATTCCTTGTACAGTTCAGCGTTACCCGGCCAAAGTGCCAGCGCTTTTTCATAGACAACCCTATATCTGCGATATGTATTCTGTTGACTTCTCTCCGTATCCAACAGCTCCAGGAGCTTTTTGGTTTCACCCTTACTCGCCAGCCGATCCTTAATGCTAATAGACGATCCGATACCGATCAGATCCGCAAGCGTCATGCTCCCGAGTTCTTCAGCCTCAGGAAAGCGCGCAAAGGCTTCTTGCATTTTGCAAATGAGCACCTCTGGCTCAACATCTGTGCTGGCCTGACTGATCAGCCATAAACGGTGAAGTGCCGGATGCTCTTTCTCGCTCATCCAGATTTCCAGCAAGGACAGATTTTCTTTCTGCCGAACAAGCATGTTCAGGATGCTGTAGTTGCCGCTGGACTCCACGTTTTCTCTGATATGCAACCAGCAGATCTTCTGGTTATCGACATCAAGCCCCCTGAAAGCCCGGGCAAGCTCATCTTGATCAAACTCCTCAAGATAGGTTGCCAGCATATTGGCATCATCTGTTCTTATTGCACATTTCAACTTGAGAGTCATGAACTCGCTCTGACTTGCAGAGCGCCTTATGCTACGCAGCCAGTCCAGTAGTTTTTGACAATCAACATCCTTCGCCAGCAAAATTCTTTCAGCATGCGTGATAATACCGGGTATACCAAGCGACCCTTCGTGTACCTTGAGTAGCTGCAAGGCTTTTTCCAGACGCCCTGCGTCAATATTGAACCGAATAAGGTTATTGAACTGTTGCGGATTGCCGCCGTTAACCAGTTCCTGCTCCAGGGCATCAGCTATCCAGGCTAAATCAACTTTATGGGCGCTCGGGTCGGTGTATTCCCAGCACACATCCTTGATATTGCATTGGGACAGATCTGCACCGGCTATCTCGCAGTTAACCAGTGTTATTCTTTCAAGCCGGGTATTACGGAAACAGACGCGGGACAGATCCCAATGGGTCAACCTAAGGTCATGGATAAAAATATTTTCCAGACTGACCAGGTTGCCGAGATGCAGCTCGGGGTTGACCCGTAGCAGTTGTTGAAACTGATCAAAACCCGCATTTTGGATGATATATTTCATCCACGAAGGGATAGCGCTACTTGAACAATAATCGTCGTACTGCTCTTTCAGGGTTCGGGTCACTTTGATCAGCTCTTGCACTGGGCGGCCATCCGGCCAGTGATCAAACCCCGCCCCCTTGAATACATTCAACACCTGCTGATATTGCCGGCTGAATTCTACATTAATGCTCTCCAGTGATTCCGGCAGGCTGACGGGGCGGGTGAAATTGAATTGCCGATAGTTGTCAGCTTGAAGGGTATTCCGATCCCGTTGTTCATGACGCTTATACCAGCTCTGGCTCTGCCCTGCGTACTCCGTTATGGTGATGGAGTCAGCCCGGTTCAGCAGCCAGGGCTTGAATACCAGATGAGGTTGACGCTCAGCGTGATCCCTTGATTGAAAATGGGTATAGACAAGATTGGCTCCATTATTTGTTATGTTGCTGTTATTGCCGATGCCATCGGCACGTTGCCCCTGACTGACCCTGTCGGTGAAATTTAGCAGCGTAGCGGATGTCGTAAGCAGTTTACCCAGCACGCTGTCTGTACCCCTGTGGAAATTAAGCTCATGTACCGGACGATGCTGCTGCTGTCGGGTTTGATCCATCTGTTTTGAGACGGGTAACAGAGGAATGTTACGGCCATTGATCCGGCAGGTGTGCTTCTGCCAGCACGGCTTCTCCGAGGAAACCTGCCTGTTGGCAGAGCCATCTTCCCACTCATGGAGCCTCTGCTCAAAATGTTGCTGCTGCTGGCAGGTGTCTGGCCGCCTGGTATCCAGCCCATAATCGTCAAGCCATTGCAGCAATGCCAGCAGGGTCTGTTTATCCTGGCCGGTGGCAACAAGACGCAGGCAACCGTCAAAAGAGCAGGCGTCAGCGTCAGGGGCATGGAACTCCAGGCAAATGGTTCGGGACTCAGAGGCAAGGCTCTTATTGTAATAGCCTGGCTCCAGTGTCACCCGGTACAGGCATATATCCCCGGCAAATGGGATTTCAGCTTTACCGCTGGCATGCCACTCTCTTTCCCCCGTGTCTTGATTTTTTTTCACCTCATAAACCGGCTGGGTAAACGTCCAGTCAGACCGTACCCGTCGGGGCAGGTATACCGGTAAAGGGGGAGGCTTAACATCATATGAAGCGGTTATTTTTGTACCGGCGGGAGTCGCTGATAACGTGTTTAATTTGCTAATACACGTGTTTAATTTGCTAATATAATCGGCCGGTTTGGGGCTGGTCTCTTCGGTCATCTCTTCGGTCAAAGGCCAAGACATAGGGCTGCCGCCGGTTTCCAGCTGCTTTTTCAGGGTTTCTGCCATGCTTGCAGTTTCTTCGATATCGCTGCGCAGGGCTTTGGTCATTACCTTGCCGTTCATCCTGTAGCTGAGAAAGTATTCAAGCCTGTCCCTGAGGTCATGGTGGGCCTGGCCCAGCTCCAGCAGTTTGGCCAGTTCTGTCGTTTTTTCCGGGCTGAGCCGGATGCTGACCTGGGTTTCCTTTTCACCCTGCTGATTAAAACGGTGTCCGATGATCAAGCGCTGGTCACGAATGTGTTGACTGACTACCGGTCGCTCAATCCCGGGCATGCCCTGGCAGTGTATGGCCGCCAGTTCCGAACCAGTGATTGCCGGCAGGTTGGCAGGATAGCGTATGGCCAGATAACACAAGCGATCATACAGTGTGTTTTCCAGATAGCGGCGTTCGCCCTCGCTTTCCGGACCGAATTCCCGAACCAGGTCGGCCACCTGCCGGTGCGCCTGTTCAAGGAACTCGGGAATAATACTGGCGACATCCTCTTCGGCCAGCGTTTGAAAGACCTGGGCTGCATGGCGGTGCTTGCCAGGATTGCACATATCCTCCAGCTCGAACACGGTGCCGAAGAACCCCCTGGCATCATCAGGAGATTTGCGCTTACGGTTGCCATGAAAATAACCGGCACCGGACCAGTTCAGGCCATAGATACAGCCGTCATCCCCCAGCGCAGCATGGTCAGAGCCTCTTCCGATAATATTGCGATTGCCCAGCCAGGCAGCTGTGATAAACAGGCGGGCCAGTTGCTGCCGGTCAGCGCTGAGCAGGCTTTGCTGTCCGGCCTGGAGGTTGTTTTGCCAGGCACTGATCACCCATGACTGCTCCCTGTGGGGGATCAGGCCGGTTTCCGGTACCGGCAGGCCTGAAGCCTGTGCCAGCCTGGCCATTAGCACCTCACTGCGGGCTGCATGACGATCCTCGCACGGCTTAAGGTAATACCAGCGACCGGTGGTACTGTCACAATAGAGCCCGGCCCCTGAATCGTCGATATGCAGTGGATACAGAGACTCCAGGGTGCCTGGCATGGAAGCCTGGTGAGGATTTTGATGCTGTCTGTGCACAACGCTGACCGCCAGTTTCTCCCTGAGTGAGTGCAGCTCTTTTAAGGCTTCGCCCAGCCCCAGACGGGAAGGGGGCTCTGCCTGTGTTTTGGCTGGCATTGAATAAGGAGAGGGGTATTGGGTGCCAGCCCGAAGGGGGTGCCGGGGAAGCTGGCTTGACTGGCCGAGTTTTTTGTAAATGCTATAGGGGTTATCAAATACCCTGAACAGGGTTTGGCCGGATTCAGTCACTGTCTCAAACTGCAACTTCTTCGCATTCAGTTCTCGGTCAAGCGCTTTGATAGACTTGGGTTCTATTGCGGTCAGGGTGACAATGCCAAAATCACTGCCAGGAGTGTATCCGGCCCCCGGCTCTGCCTGTGTGACTCCGTGGCAGGCATCATTAGGAGCAAGATCAGCATCGGCACCGCTAACATGCACAGTCACATCAGGGAACCGGATCTGCAGGGCTGTACTGATTCGTTTCTGCTCAAAGGCCAGGTAGGAGAAAATATCGCTGCATTCCCTGCGAAGGGGGCGCTCACCAAGCTGGCCACGGCGTATCCCGGCAAAATCAAACCAGCACCACTGGCTGTTATCAAACTCCAGGATGGGATCTCCGGGGTCATGAATACCTTCCGAGCAGTCATAGCCGGGAGGTTCAACAACATACACAGCATTTTCAGTGTTTCGCTGGTGACCGTCCCGTTCCAGCCGGTGCCAGTATCCGAGATTGGCGGGAAGAATGCCGGATTCGGCATGACTTTCCACAAGCGCCCCCAGTAACGGGTTGAGCCGGGTTTTCGACTCCCCCCCGGGAGAAGCCCATGGGTGTTCCCATGCCAGAACAAAAGGTGCCCGCAGAATGCGCCCCTGGTCATCCAAAAAAGCAACGCCTGTTGTATAAGCAACATCCTGGCATAAACAGTCTGCCAGTTGATGTGTCGATACGGGAAAAACAAGGTCATTGTCTCCCGTGGACTCAACCGGGATGATGTCGGCAAGCAGCCCTTTGATTTTTTGCAACAGTTCGCCGTGGTTACAACTGCCCCAGACCCGTCGGGCGATATCCGGATCAAGGTCAGCCAGATTCAGCATCAGGCCATCTTCATGCTCTTTGATCACCAGCCGAAAACCGAGACGGTCGGGATCCTCTGTCGTCAGACGGTCAAAACTGGAAAGCTCGTGCAGCAGTGCCTTTTTCTGTTGATTGTTCAGGGTGCACTGGATACGTTCCAACATGCGCTGGTTATATAAGACCTCACCAAGAGCCCGCTGCAGAAGAAGGTGGTAGATATGCACCAGCCTTTCTACCGGAGAGCATACGGAGTTACCTGAGCTGATGTCAGGCAGACTGAGAAGAATGTCGTTGCCGCTGGCAGGCGTATAGACAACCTCTCCGAGTTTCAGATCTATAACCATCTTCCCCGACCCATAGGAGGGGGAGTTCGTTTTATCTCCGGTAAAAGGTTTTTTGTTTTTGAGGTGCCCACAGAGAATCAGTGGCAACTGACATCTTTCCCCCCCTTTAGCTTGGCATCGGGTGAAATCAAGGGTCAGCTTTTGCAGGGAGGCATCGTATTCACACCTGACCCCCTGGAGAAAGAACAGTTTTTCCCCCAGCTGCTGGATCTCATAAGTCAGAACGGATGGCAATAAGGCTGGTTCTGGGCGAAAGCAAAGCCGCAGATCATTGTCAGATGGTGCGAGCCTGCCTCCAGAGAGAGAAAAAAGGGGAGTCTCACCCTGGACGGTATAGTGAACAGTGCAACTGCCGGTGGCAAGGTCAGTTTTCGTCTTTTGTGACGGTGGCAGCGTATTCGAATCAGAAGAAGAAGAAGTCGCTGAACGCTTCCTGCTGGACAGGATCGGTAATGGATGCTGCTGCACAGCAGATATCTTTGATTTGCCTTCCATAGCTTTGATCTTCCTGAAATCACCTATTATGAGTTTCTGCGCATTGGATAACCTCAACACTTTATATAAGACATAGGGGAAAGGAGAAGGTTTACAGTCGCTGGATAACAAGACAGTCAGCATTATTAACGGGCAAGGAATAAACTCATTCTTAATTTATTTCCTCTTGTTTTACTCTGACAATAATCAGCCAAGCCAACTTAATTGTCAGGCGAACAGAAAAACTTGTAGCAGTAAGTTTTGTCTTATTTTCCATTTAACGACAAATCTTTTTCTTGAGGGCAGGACACTAATGGCTACAACCAATCCAACTAATCCGAGCAGTCCAACCAGCCAGACAATGGCAGGGAATCCTCCCCCATGCGAGGAAGGTCCCCCCCAGGCAATGGAATTATCTCCCACTGCAATTTCCACGAAAATTATTCAAACTGAGAGAGCAACTCCTCCCCCAGAAACTCCGCTAACACAAAGATCAGTCCTACAAGAAGAAAGATTAAAACGAAAAAGAAAAAGGAATAATTGCGATGAATGCGATGTAGAGGATATCATCCCATCAAAACTTGGATGCAGCGTAACCAAAGATTCCTCAGAGCAATTTGCATCCCAGTTTGACAACATAATTACCTACTATGAAGCCGCAAAGACAGTCTTGCAGGAGTTCCAGGAGATCGATTCTTTTATTCGACAGAGAGGGCAATTTCCAGCAATATCTTTTGATATGAGAGAAAATTTAGTGGTGGCGAAAGAATCTATCGACACAACTTTAGCCAGACGACATGGCAGGGAAAACCATGCCACGCTCACATCATTTCCATATTTCGGTTATGGCTTAAGCAAGCACATCGCACTCATCCCTGTTGCGGACATAAATCAATTCTACGAATTAGTAGAGGCTTATGAAAAAGTCTTGACTGCCCTTATAAACTCCAAGCCAGAAGAGGGTTGTCTAGCGAGGGATAAGCTTGCAGATATAATCCCGCTGGGGGAATTTGAAGAAGTCAACATGTCAGATTTTTTAACACGAAAGACGAAGTGCGTGGCAGACTATCTGGATCCGGCAACCATACACAATTTAGTAGCTAAAAATATTGATTTTTTTCGAATCAACCCAAATCAAGAATTACTATTAAACACTCTGGCCCATGTCAGGCTTTTTCTTGAGAGTTCTATTGCAGAACTCAAAAAAAAACCTAGCCATCATATTGCGGCCAACACTCTCACTATTCGCTGCAAAAACAAAATATTAAAGATGCCCCAGGGGAGAAGCGAAACTGTTGCTAAAAAACTTGAGCACATGTCTACATTGATTTCACATATTGAGAAACAAGAATACGATCAGGCGGAATCACTTATTAAAACTGATCAATTAATCGATATGATAAAAGAATTATCCCTGAGCGAAGCAGATGATGACGAATAACACTTTTACCATGAAAGTGCCCACTGCATTTTCATTTTTCGGGGTGGGCATATCACAAATTTGTCTCTTGCCCTGTCTGGCATGATCCACTGGCTTTTGCCGTATCCAAAGACCACCCTTGCCAGTAAAAACAAGTGGTAATGCTACATCAGAGCTAGTGATTGATTTTCACCCTCCAGCAAAGGCAGTACAAACCCCTAATTACAGCTACTTTCTGCTGGGTAACACTACGGTGTTTTGTTTCTGGAGCAGTTGACTTCCCATGAATCTAAAGCCGGTCCTGTTTGTTATTGGACTCTTTCTGATGGTTTTAGGTCTGCTGATGGTCATCCCGGCCATGTATGACCTGACAATAGGCAGCAGCAGTGCCGCAGCCTTTTTTGAGTCCGCAATCTGGACCTTCCTTGCAGGTGGTCTGGCTGTTCTATTTACCCGCTCAAGAAATTTTCGCCTGGATCCCCGGCAGATTTTTATTCTAACATCCCTGTGCTGGGTGACACTCAGTGCTTTCGGTGCGCTACCGTTTATTATCGTGGAGGGCATGTCATTTACTGATGCCTTCTTCGAAACCATGTCCGGTGTCACTACAACCGGTTCCACAGTTATGACCGGACTTGATAGGATTGATAAAGGCTTACTTCTCTGGCGATCGGTTCTGCAGTGGCTGGGAGGAATCGGTTTTATCGTAATGGCTGTTGCCATTCTCCCTTTCCTGAAGGTTGGTGGTATGCGCCTGTTCCAGAGTGAGTCATCCGACTGGTCAGATAAATGCCTGCCCCGCTCCGGTTCCATAGCCAAGCGTGTTGTTCTTGTTTACCTGCTACTGAGTACATTCTGCGCCCTGGGTTACAAGCTTGGTGGTATGAGTATGTTCGAAGCCATCAACCACTCCATGACCACTCTCTCAACAGGTGGCTACTCGACATCTGACGCCTCCATGGGGCACTTCACCAATGCCTGGATCTACTGGAACGGTACCATTTTTATGTTGCTGGGTGGCCTGCCCTTTATACTCTTTGTAAAGTGCATGCAGGGTTACACTGAAGATCTGATCAAGGATAGCCAGGTAAAGGCCTTTATCGGTTTTATGGTTGCAGTCTGGGTCATTATGGCATTCTGGATGACCCTGCATACGGAAAGAGGGTTCTTTGAAAGTCTGACTCTGGCAGCCTTTAACTCAACATCTGTTGTCACAACCACCGGCTATGCCCTCACCGATTACAGTGCCTGGACCGGATTTACCTCAACCATTTTCTTCTTCCTGATGTTTGTTGGCGGCTGCTCCGGATCAACTGCAGGCGGTATTAAAATTTTCCGGTTTCAGATCGGTTTCCGACTGCTGCAGATGCAGCTGAAGCAGGCCAGCCACCCCCGGGCGTTTCTGGTGCACACTTACAATGGTCAGGAGATCACCAGCGATATTCTCCGTTCACTGGTTGGGTTCTGCTTCTTCTATGGTCTGTTAATTGCGATTATCACAATTCTGCTGTCCGCTCTCGGACTGGATATGATGACCAGTCTCAGTGGCTCCATCACAGCAGTCAGTAATGTTGGCCCTGGCTTTGGCGATATTATTGGCCCTGCCGGGAATTTCCTGGCCCTGCCCGATGCCGCCAAATGGATACTCAGCTTTGGCATGCTGATGGGCCGACTGGAAATTATCACTGTGCTGGTACTCTTCTCCCCCGCTTTCTGGCGCAACTGATACATTCCACCTTAAAATAGAAAATCCGCCCAAATGGGCGGATTTTTTCATCGACCAGATATTTCCAGGGAATGGCATGAAGCAGCAACTGCCTGACTTACTTCTTGCAGCACAGACCAACAACCATCGCCTGCCGGTACTGCTTTCTGGCAGTATGGAATGGCTGCAGGAGCAGCTGGCAGAAACTACCCGGATTATGGACAAAACTCCAAGTTTGTGGAGTGATAATCAGCAATGGCTGCCTGCTGCAAGCCCTTGGAAAAAAGCACGAAAACTTCTTGGCCAGACTATTGATTTTCTGATTTTGGATTTAACAGAAGATATCCCGGCCGATGCCCTGGGAGCCGTAACCGGAGCCCTGAGAGGTGGCGGTCTGCTGGTGTTTCTAGCGCCAGAAGAATTACATTGGCCTTCTGATTCCTGTTTTTTGATGCGGGCAAGCAAGATTTTTTCTGATGCAAAAATCCATCATTGGCGTGAAGGCCAGGAATCCCCCCAAGTCATTCCAAACCAACGCAATATCAATGAAAGTGCGAGCATCAAGGTACCCGCACCCTGTGTAACAGAAGATCAGCTAAAAGCAGTTGCTGCAGCAAAGCGGGTACTGACAGGCCATCGCCGCCGTCCTCTGGTTTTAACTGCTGACCGAGGCCGGGGAAAGTCAGCGGCACTTGGCATTGCTGCCGCCCAGTTAATGCTGGAACGTCCAGTGAAAATTCTGGTTACAGCCCCTTCCCAGCAGGCTGTAGAAACACTCTTTGCCCATGCTGCTGATATTATCGGCCAGCCAAGAGTTAACAAGTTCCATATTAAAACAGACGACAGCGAATTAGCTTTTATCGCTCCTGACGATATGGTTTTAAACAAACCGGATGGCAACCTGGTTATGGTTGATGAGGCAGCCTCCATTCCAGCACCATTACTTACCGAACTTCTCAAGCAATATTCACGGATTATTTTTGCCAGCACCATCCATGGCTATGAAGGAACAGGAAGAGGCTTTGCTGTTCGTTTTCGGAAAACTCTGGACCAGATAACCCCTAAATGGCAGCCCTGCGAAATGGAACATCCCATTCGCTGGGCTACAGGTGATCCGCTTGAGCAGTTCCTGACACAGCTGCTACTGCTGGAAGCTGAGCCTGCTGACCGCAACATGATTGCTGACGCAAAGATTGATAATGTCGACTTTATTACACTGTCGAGCAAAGATCTTATTAATCAACCAGATGTTCTGAAAGAGCTGTTTGGCCTTCTTATCCTTGCTCATTACCAGACCAGCCCGGACGACCTGCGCCAGATACTGGATCAGGACAATATCTCGGTTTCAGTTTTGATGTTTCAAGGTCGTGTTATTGCCACAGCACTGGTATCAACCGAGGGAGAATTTGAGCAATCACTGGCACAGGCGGTATGGTCTGGAAAGCGCCGGATCAAAGGGCATCTTCTGCCACAAACTTTGGCAAGCCACGGAGGTTTTCCTGAAGCACCACTGCTGAAATGGGCGCGAATTATGCGCATTGCCGTGCATCCGGATATTCAGTCCCAGGGTCTGGGGCAATACTTCGTTTCACAGCTGATTCAGGAACACTGTAAGCAGGGCTATGACCTTATTGGCAGCAGCTTCGGTGCAACAACCGATCTGGTTCACTTCTGGCAGCGTTGCCAGTTAATGCCGGTCCATATTGGCAGCACACGCAACAAAGCCAGTGGTTGTTACAGCCTTGTTGTTTGCAAAGGTTTGAGTGAACAAGGGCAGATATTCGAGCAAAAAACCTCACAGCGTTTTTTCCGAACATTTCCTTTCCTTTGTCGAGACGGGTTGCAGCAGCTTGAGACAGAGTTATTACTGGGCCTTCTCGCTCAAACACATCAAGGCGCTTTAACGGAAGAAGAAACCCAGCGGCTTAACGATTATTCTGAAGGTTTTTTGAACTACGACAGTTGCCTGCCAGAACTTCAGACCCTGGCCTGTTCTCTTTTACCAAGATTTGCAGAAGAACTTTCTCAAATACAGCGCCAGCTTTTAACCGATAAGCTTCTACAAAACAGGAGCTGGACCGAAACCATTAACAGAAGTCTCTTGAAAGGTAAGAGGTTTGCAGAGCAGGAACTGGCCTGCTCTGTCGCGTGTCTTTTAAAGGTAGCTAAAGCTTCTTAGCCGCTTCCCGGGCCAGGATATCTTCAGACATAAAGACCATCTGACTGGTATTTTCCGGTAGTCTGGCACCTGCTGCATACTGCCGGTATGTCTGAGAAGTCTTGGCTGTGGTTGAGCTTCCACCTTCAATTCCCAGTCTTTCCAACGCAGTAGCGTAGGCTTCCATAATTTCAGGAACGGGATTACCGCCCAGCCTATTCAGGGCACAGTTAAACTGCGAGATTGCCGCATCTTTATAGGATGCTTCCATCCCTCTGCAGTCTTTGACTCTATCCTGGAAAGTCTTGCGGGCAAGGTATCCATCCTCGGAGACAGCGGCGATAGTTCCACCATATGTTGCCCGCAAAGAGGGCATATCCGCTGCAGATCCGGAAATTTTATCCAGCGCATCCCAAAGTTCAGTCAACCTGTCCTTTTTCTCAAACAGTCCCCATTCTGATTTCATAATTTCCAGATAACGGGCGAAGATATAACTGCTCCAGAACCGCAGCTGCATGGAAGGTTTTTCACCTGCAGACTCAAGCTTACGAATTTCATTGCTTAACTGATCGTAGGCTTCTTTCAGCAGTACAGTTCTCTGTGCTTTGTCTCGTTTAGAAGAGAGTTGCGTGGGATCTGGTGTCAGGTACATTGCATAAATAGTCTGTGCCCGGTACGCAACGTATTTGCCTTCAGGTGTTCCCAGCGCCAGTCCCTTCTCCTTGGCTTCAGCAAAATCCCCCTCGAAGTGAGATCGCCAGGCATCCTGAAGCTCCAGACTTTCAGGCAATCGATCCATTGTCGAACGGGTTAACTGAGGCCATTGCTTTGTCAGCTTTTCACCTGATAAATCCGGCTTAGGCAAACTTTCCGGGAAAGGTAACCAGTTCCCGTTTGCAAGGCTGGCTGCTGAGAAGAGGATTCCGGCAATACAGCTGCAGTTCAATAACAGTCTTTTGAAAGTCATTAAGAAGTCCCTGTTTTTTTATCGTGAAAATTTTTTCTAGGGAAGTTGCTTAACCAAAGCTTCTCTTATGATTTGGTGAAATACAACACCATGAATTAAGGAATTTTCAGGTTCTGTTGTCATAGGCTTATGCGATTCAGCGGCTCAGACAACCACTCGTTACAAGACAGGTATGTGCTTTTTAAATTCAAGGCAAAAAAAGCGGAACAGGTTGCCCTGCTCCGCCCAAAGTCCTGCTTTGCGGCAGGTTTGAGTGCGCCTTTTAAGCAGCAGTGGTTAAATCTGACTAGGAGCCAGTTTTATCCTCTGTGTTAATTTCTGGCTTTACAGCTTTTTTGAACCGGCATGCCTTTGCGCCAGTGCATCTTCCGCGCTGTAAATCATATTGCTTACGCCAGCAGGGAGACTTCCACCCTGAGCATAATGAAAGTAGCTGCTGGCACTGTCCTTGTACTTGTTATCCCCTCTCTTTTTATCCAGCCGTTCCAGTGCTGCCCCATAACTGAAGTAGAGCTGTGGGAAGGGTTTATCTCTCAGAGTTCTGAGAGCACTGTCAAACTGATCCAGGGTTGCCTGCTCGTAATCAGAAATTTTCTGGCCGTCCGCCAGACGCAATCGTTTCTTGAACGTTGCACGGGCAGCCATACCATCTTCATAAATAGCTGCAAAAGTGCCGCCATATACTGCGTGCAGAGCCGGCATGGTTGGAGACAGTGAGAAAACTTTATCTAATGAGGTGAGAATGGTTGTCACCCCAGACTTTTTATCCAGAATACCCCAGGTTGGTTTTACAATTTCCACATAACGTGCGTAAGCATATGTCTGCCAAAAACTCAGCTGAACTGAGGGTTCTACACCACTTTTGGTCATGGCTGAAATTTCTTCCAGCAGCTTATCTGAAACCTCCTTCAGCAGAACAACTCTCTCTGCAGCCTGCAGGTTTCCTGCAGGATCGGGAGCCTGATACATGGCATAAATAGTCTGCGCACGATAGGCAAGGTACTTCCCTTCTGATGTCCCTGCTGCAAGACCTCTGTCTTTGGCCTGGACAAAGTCACCTTCAAAATGCAGCCGCCACCCTTCCTGCAACGCAAGACTGAGAGCTTCAAGCCCTGCCTGATCCAGAGCAGCCCCAGAGAAGTCTGCAGACGCTTTTAACTGCTTCAGCAGGTAATCACCATAAAGTTTGTTGGCCGCCATACGCTGCTGAAAGTAGTCAACTGTCGGCAGAACATCCTGGGTGGAGCGTGTCAGGGCAGGCCACAGTTCAGAAAGCTTGTCACCGGATAAGTCCGGCTTAAACAAATCGGCAGGATAAGGCTGCCAATCGGCAAAGGACATACCTGTAACGCTTAGAGTCATGGTCAGCGCACCCGCTGAGACTATCTCTCTAATACCCATAAAAACCTCCTGAATGCTGATGATGATCAGAATCGAACTGTAAGCTGAGCAGCCAGCATATGGGCATGCATTTTTTTATACCGGGCCGTTAAATGGCCTTGGTCTTCAAAGGGTGCAGATTCTTCAACAGTCCCCTGTATGGAACCATCCACCTTGTGATTGGCATCATGGATACGAAACGGCTTCATCATCATGTAGCCATAGGCAAGATCCAGTGAATACTGCTCGTTCACACGGTAACCGGCACCGAAAGTCAGCCACTGTCGGTCATTGTCAGGGATACGCGCGCTACGGGTGGTATTGGATGTTGGCGAGTTATCCAGCGCATAACCTGCACGCAATGTCAGGCGATCGCTGTAGTTCCACAGAGTGCCAAAAGACATTGTCCAGGTGTCAGACCAGTCCTGAGGAACCCAGGCAACAATATGGCCACCAGGGGCACCGTTACTGGCCGAGACAATATCCGAGGCACGCCCACCCTCGGACTTGATCTGAAATTTTTCGAAACGGCTCCAGCGTGTCCAGATAGCACTGGCCAGCAGAGACCACTGTGGATCGACATCCCATGCAAGGCTTAAATCAATATGCTCGGGAAAGGTCAGGGAGAGTCTGGTGTGTTCAGTCAGTGTTCCCGGCTTATGGTCTGAAATCCATGCAGCTGACGCTGAAGCTACCGGATAATCATCACTCTCAGTGACAAACTGATTGAGTACAGTAGTGAGACCGGCAACTCCCGTTGCTTTCAGATCACCCTTGAATTTGATTTTTGTGGGTGAGTGATAGGAAAGCCCCACAGTCAGAGGCTCTACCGGATTCCAGATCAGCCCAAGATTTGTACCCAGTCCGAAGCCATCGCCGTTAATGCTGGCGACAGCATCGGTTACAGCTGATGCCCAGGGGTTCAGCATCCGACTCATCTCTATCTTGCCAAAGGAAGTCCAGATACCGGCTCCCAATGACAGTTCATCATTCACTTTCCAGGAAACAGTTGGCTGCAGGTTGATAACCTTGATTGAGCTGTCCAGTGCCTGATAACGAAAAATTGAATCTATCGGATAGTGCGTTTCTCCGCCAAAGGCACCATAGACGGCAAACCCTGCCCAGAGGTTTTCCTGCAGTGGCTGGGCATAATAGATCGAGGGAATGGCTGCTGGGTGCAGAAAATTATCTGATTTTCCACTTTCTCCATAGCAGAGTGCCGAGTCCCCCCATGGCGTTTTGCAGGATTGGTAGTCCCCTTTCCAGCCAAAATAAGGGTCAGAAGTGGGGAAGGATTTCACCTCAGTAATCGTCGAATAATGACCCTTGGCATCACCACCGGCAAAAGCTCCGATAAATCCGATATTGGTCTGAGGCTGTGAGAAAAAAGACATTCCTGCGGGATTGGAGCTGATAATCGAGGCATCGGCACGGTTAACCCCCCGTCCGGCACCGGCTGTTCCCAATGCAGAAATCGAGTTGAAGTCCACCAGTGATAACCCTGCCCCCTGGGAAATCCCGGGTAAAACAGCAAAACAACCACCGGTTGCTAAAAGGGTCGACATCAGCCCATTCCGGCAAAGAATACCAGCTTTTAACAGCTTGGACATGCCCCACTCCTCTATGGGTTATTGTGTTTGGTATTTCCTGAGTGGGAGGAGGTATAGACGTACCAGAACAATATTTCCTGTTTTTTGAGTCATTCCCTGGAAAGAGCGCTTGATAATCATTCGGGCTAAGGAATTGTCTGGGCAGTAAAGTGTTACTGCCCAGATCAAATCAGACTTCTGGAGGAATGACCGGAATACCAGCGTTTACATCACCATTTTGAGCTCGGTGACGCATCAGGTGATCCATCAAAGTAATCGCCATCATGGCTTCAGCAATGGGTGTTGCCCGAATACCAACACAAGGGTCATGACGGCCCTTGGTCACAACCTCCGCCGGGTTTCCCTGTCTGTCAATCGTCTGCCCGGGTACAAGAAGGCTGGATGTGGGCTTGAGAACAATGCAGGCCTTAATAGTCTGTCCTGTAGAAATACCGCCCAGAATTCCGCCCGCATTATTGGATAGAAATCCTTCCGGTGTTATCTCATCACGATGCTCTGTCCCTTTCTGGGAGACTGATTCGAAGCCTGCTCCAATTTCGACACCTTTAACGGCATTAATACTCATCAGGGAATGAGCAAGATCGGCATCAAGTCGATCAAAAACAGGCTCTCCTAATCCGGGCATCACGCCTGTGGCTTCGACAGAAATCCGCGCGCCAATGGAGTTTCCTTCTTTGCGCAAACTGTTTATCAGGTTTTCCATTGCCTCCACTTTGGAGGAATCAGGGCAGAAGAATGGGTTATTCTGTACTTCATCCCAATCGAACTGCTCAATTTGAATATCGCCCATCTGCTCAAGATACCCGCGAACTACGATACCCTGTGAAGCCAGGTATTTCTTGGCAATTGCACCTGCTGCCACACGCATGGCGGTCTCACGGGCAGAAGAACGTCCGCCGCCGCGATAGTCGCGAAAACCGTATTTATGGTCATAGGTGTAATCAGCGTGTCCAGGACGATAGATATCCTTGATATTGGAGTAGTCCTTGGACTTTTGATCGGTATTTTCAATAATCATACCGATGGGCGTGCCTGTGGTTTTTCCTTCAAAAACCCCGGACATGATCTTGACCTGGTCAGGCTCCCGGCGCTGAGTAGTGTAGCGGGATGTACCGGGCTTGCGCCGGTTCAGATCCGCCTGAATATCAGTCTCGCTCAGTTCAATGCCCGGAGGGCAGCCATCCACTATACAGCCCAATGCCAACCCGTGACTTTCACCGAATGTGGTGACAGTGAACAGTTTCCCAATCGTATTGCCTGCCATAATGCCCTGCTTTATCTAAAGGTCATCAGTTCCCGTTATTAAGAAACTGGTCTGACGACTTATTCATTATGATTTTGATTGGATTATACCTGTGAAATCATTTAGAGCCAGAGCCAGGCATTGTTAGCCCTGAAGAGTTCTCAAGCACTGGCCATCATCAGCTATCGCTTTTTCGTCAGCCTGTTTGGATTGTTTTCCGGAAATATTGGAGCAGGTTTCTCCACCTCAAAAGGATTTTTTGGTTTAAAAATTTCCTTTCTTACTTGTGACGACAGGTAGCTAAGTTCCAGAGTTTTATAAGAAATGCTGAAACGGGCCAAGCTGATATTTGTTTTCGCGACAAACTCATAACAATCCGCGTCCTGTAATTCAGGCCTATAAACCTGTTCAATACCAAGGATTTTGTCAGCAAACAGCTGACGTGGAGCTACAAAAGTTTCCTTACCCTTACCACCCTCAAACTTTATGTAAACGCCACCTCTTGCGAACTCAAACACAACGCCACCAAAAGCAGTGTTTGCTACAAAACAAAGCAGAATTATTAGACAGGCTTTCATTGTTTTTTTACCACGGAAATGCCCCCCGCATTTTCATTTATTGAGATGGCATTTCCCGCTCATAGCTGTTTCTTTTAAAAAGAACGGAGTATAGACACACCTGTCACAAGAAAAAGTTGTACAAACTCACACTTTGCAGCTCTGACAATGATCAGCTTCTTGTTTTTGTACGCTTATTTTTATGCTTACCGGCAGGTGATTTTCGGGTAGAAGACTTCCCTCTATGATTTTTCCCTTTTCGAGAAGGTTTTGGCTTCTCTTTCTGTGGCTGTTCATAAGACTCGACCGGTCGAACTTCACCATTTTCAAAATAGGGAACAGGCTCAACCTTGAGTGATTGTTTTACCAACTGACGAATCCCATCCATCAGTTTCCTTTCTTCCGGACTCATCAGGGTAATTGCACACCCTGCAGTCCCCGCCCGTCCTGATCGCCCAATACGATGAACATAATCCTGAGCAACTTTAGGAAGATCGTAATTCACGACCAGCGGCAATTGCTCAATATCTAATCCTCTGGCAGCAACATCTGTAGCCACCAGAACCTGAAACCTGTTGCGCTTAAAATCATCCAAAGTCCGTGTCCGCAAATGCTGACTTTTATCGCTGTGAATGGCTCTGGCCTGGATACCATCCTGAACCAGCAGTTCGGCAACCTTATTGGCTGACTTCTTGGTACGGACAAAGACCAGGGCTTTGTTCCAACGGCCACCATGGATGATATAGCTGAGGATTTCTGGCTTATCATGATGATCAACCGGGTAAACCGACTGTTGAACTGTTTTGGCCGCTGAGTTCTGACTGGAAACTTCAACCTTGACTGGGTGGCGCTGAAATTCGCTGGCCAGTTGTTTGATCTCTGGAGAAAAGGTGGCAGAGAACAGCAGGCTCTGGCGCTTGGCAGGAACCCCCTGCAGAATCCTGTCAATATCATCCTTAAAGCCAAGATCCAGCATCCGGTCCGCTTCATCAAGAACCAAAATGCGTAACTTGCCAAGGGATACATGTTCTTTACTGATCAAATCCAGCAACCTGCCCGGGGTGGCAATCAGGATATCAGCACCGGCTTCAAGGGCTTCTATCTGTGGAGCCATATCGACCCCACCAAATACTGTGACCGCATTCAGAGGAAGATGCTTTCCATAAGTGGCAAAGCTCTCACCAACCTGAAGCGCAAGTTCACGGGTAGGAACCAGCACCAAGGCACGGATATCCTGGCTGGCACGCATTTCAGATAATCGATGCAGCAGAGGCAGAGTAAAGCCCGCAGTTTTTCCTGTCCCGGTCTGGGCTGAGGCCATAATATCCCTTCCGGTCAATACCATCGGGATCGCTTTCGCCTGGACAGGTGTCGGTTTCTTGTAACCGGCTTCTTCCACAGCCGTCAGCAGAGGCTCTGATAAACCAAGGGATGAGAAGTCAGTCATTTTGAACAGTCAACTTTGCCAAAGAGGGGTAAAAAAGCGAGGCAGTCTACAATAAAGACCTGCTTCAATCATACGTATTTGCTGAGTTATGCCCTTCTTTTCATGCTTTCTCAAGCATTACACTCCCACTCCTCTCATTATTCAGCCCTGAGTTTAATATCTATGACTCCTGCACCAATCAAAGACACCATTACCTTTGACGATTTTGACAAACTCGATATTCGGGTTGGTACGATTACTTCAGTTTCCGAGGTTGAGAAATCCAAAAAGCTTATGAAGCTAATGGTTGATTTCGGCGACCATACCCGCTCGATTCTTGCTGGCATCCGACAGGAAAGGGAAAACCCAAAAGAGATTGAAGGTAAGCAGGCTCTCTTTGTCGTTAACCTGCCTGAGAAGAAAATGGCTGGTGAGCTGTCCCAGGGAATGCTGTTTGATATCGGTTATGCCGACGGCGTTACGCCCTGTCTGGCCATGCCGGAGAAACCGTTACCAAATGGCTCCAGGGCCGGGTAACGCATTAGATTTCTATGGATAAAGTCGCCTCCCTGCGGCTTTATCCTGATTGTTATTAAAAGTTGGACAGATATTTTTTCAGATCTGCAGCAGTCAACAGGAATACACCATGCCCACCCTGCTCAAACTCGAGCCAGGTGAAGGGGACATCTGGAAATGCCTCATCCAGCGCATAACAGCTGTTACCCACTTCAACAATCAGAATACCGTCGTCAGTTAAGTATTCAGAGGCTTCTCTCAGAATTCTGCGGGTCAAGTCCAGACCGTCATTACCAGAAGCCAGACCCAGCTCGGGTTCGTGATGATACTCATCAGGCAGGTCTGACATATCCTCAGCATCAACATACGGCGGGTTGCTGATAATCACCTGATACTTTGGTGCATCATCACCATGTCCAAGGGCTGAGAACACATCGGACTCAACCGCTTCCACCCGATCCCAAAACTCAAACTGGTCGATATTGATACGGGCCACTTCCAGTGCATCGGGAGAAATATCCAGAAGATCAACCTGAGCCTCAGGAAAGGCCATGGCACAGGCAATGCCGATACAGCCGGAACCGGTGCACAGATCCATAACCCGGGTTACTTCCGCATCACCCAGCCAGGGCTGAAAACCATTGGCAATCAACTCGGCCACCGGTGAACGGGGAACAAGCACCCTCTCATCCACATAAAATGGCATACCTGCAAACCAGGCTTTGTTCAGCAGGTAAGCGGTTGGAATTTTCTCTTCAATACGACGGCGTACAAGTATTGCCAGACGCACGGATTCCGTTGCCGTCACCCGACTGCTGTAGAAGGACGGATCAAAGTCCCAAGGCAGTTCCAGCGCCTGAAGTACCAGATGACAGGCTTCATCCCAGCTGTTATCACTGCCATGTCCGTAGAACAGATCATGTTCGTTAAAGCGGCTATAGGTCCATCTCAGCCAGTCTCCAATAGTCTGGAGGGCCGCTGTATCAGTTAATGTGTCAGAAAAGTTCCCGGACATCATGAATCCTTGCAAGACTCGCGGTAAAATCAGCAGATTATATCTTAACTGCCTGAAGTCTGTTGATTTTTCGCTGTAGCAGGTTCTTTTTATGTAACCTGGTTTCGGCAAGTTTGATCAGGCTGAGGTTAGAGAAACGGAATTCAGGATTTCCCATGGTAACCGATGACGACAAACACCTTTTTTCGCAGGAGATGAGCGGAGTCAAACCGCTGAAACAGAATAAATCTGCTGCGCCCACAACAGGTCAGAAAAAAATTCCCGAATTCACTCTCCGCCTGCGTCGCAGGCAGGCCGTGGAAGAACAAGCCGATATCGAAGATGGACTGTCAGACACTCATATCGTAGCGATTGGTCCGGAAGAATATATCGAGCACACCGGCAAGGGGCTGCAGCACAAGCGGATGAACAAGCTGCGCCATGGTCAGATTGAGGTTCGATACAATCTGGATCTGCACGGTCTCACCTTTGAGGAGGCCAGGGATATGCTGCTGCGATTTATTGCCTTTAGCAGAAACAACCATTACAGCTGCGTCCGAGTGATTCATGGCAAATCCCATAAAGCCTGGCATGGCCAGCAGGATACTATGAAAAGCTATGTGAATGCCTGGCTGAAGCAGATTTCTGGAGTACTTGGATTTGCTTCCTGCCTGCCTGTTGATGGTGGAACCGGTGCTGTATATATCCTGCTCAGCAACTCCCGGTAGATCATTGAGTTAGTTGTCAGAAGTCCGTTTCACTGATTTTGACAGATAGTTGCCTAATGTTTTAAAAGGTCAAGGATGGCCGACCGGCACTATAGGGCAAGGAGCGACTGTGTTTCAACCATTGCGGGCAGCCTCGAAATTATCCAGAATTCTTTCCGTTTCCAAACGGCCAACCCGAACCATATCTTCAGCTCGGTTAAACTCATAAAAACGACACTGATTCCTCGATATTGGCACCAGAATATCCGGTGAATAACCAGCCATCTTGTACCGGGCCAGAGATTCCTGCATCACTTCAAGAGACTGGTTAAAAATATCCAACATACCCGTTTTGACTGTTGCCTCTGCTTGCTCACAATTATCTGATTCTGAGTATTTTCTGGTGCGCCAACTCAGCTTACTCAGCCAGCGGTCAAGAATCTTCTGCTGCCTGTCTGCTTCCTGAACCGGAGTTTCACACTGCAGAACCAGTGGATTCACATCAGCATTCAGATCTACCGCGATAATCAAATCCGAATGGCTTGAGACAGTTGGTGCAATTGGCAGCGGGTTGAGCACTCCGCCATCCACCAGCGTGCGACCATTATAGTTCACTGGAGTGAATAGACTTGGAATGGCAATGGATGCCCGGATGGCTCGCAGAAGCTGGCCATCCTGGAACCAGATTTCTTTGCGGGACTCCAGATCAGTTGCTACGGCAGTAAAAGGAATATCAAGATCTTCAATACGAGTGTCACCAACCATATCGGCAATCACATCAAAAACCCGGGAACCGTTGATCACACCCGGTGTGCGAAAAGATAAATCGAGCAGCCGGATCACATCCAGGTAATTCAGTTCATGCACCCAGTCCCGGTAATCAGCCAAGCGCCCTGCTGCATACAGGCCACCGACCAGAGCTCCCATAGAGCAGCCGGCAACAGCGGCAATTTCATAACCTCGGGCCACCAGCTCTTCGATAACACCAATATGGGCATAGCCTCGAGCACCACCGCTACCAAGAACCAGGGAAACTGTTGTTGTCATTGTTCGATAACTCCCGCTATTTCTGCAGAAGTTATCGGCCATTCAGAGAGGGTTTAGAGTCCTGTGCACAATCCTGTCACAGGTAGCATATTCATGGGCAAACTCTAACTCAGCTTCACAGCTTCTGACGCTGTCGCCAATGTTTCTCGCGTGGCAACTATGGAAGGCTCTCCCGGACGTATAAACTCTATCTTTTCCCATAACTGTCTGTCCGGGCTAATTGTCATATGACATTCGTTGCCACCACAGGCTAAAGGATCTTTCTGTATTACTTTCGTTACAAAACCAGCAGCCTGGTCTACGACAGGATCTAAATGATCACAATCGGCAACAGTATACGCTCTCAAGTTATCAGGAAGTTTGAAGCTAGTTATGAGAGGTTGAACAAAACAAGTCCTTTCTGAAGGTTTTTGAGACTGGCAAACATCCGCTAACATCCTTTCATGAAGGCGACCAAACATAAAAGCTTGTGCCATATTGGGTTCGTTATAATGATTACGAAATATCTTAAGAGCTATCTGGCTATAGCGGTTTTTCCTCTCGGATACTAATGACAAATCGACATCTTCCGATATTTTTTCCCCTTCTAAACTTCTTCCTGTTCGCCGCCCGACGACAGGTTTTTTTTCTGGCTTTATGTCATGGTCTTTCCATTGGCCTTGTTGCTTAACTGAGAACAATGATATGCCTTCCTCAGTATCTGTATCTGTATCTGTGAAAGCCCTGCCTTCATGCCCACAAACTTCGGTTTCAAACATGTCCGAATGATAAAGAAAGGCCAGATGATTTATCAGAGATATTTCACTTTTGCCCTTACCATCTTCAGGAACCGGTGGGCGACAGTGGAGAGTAAGCCTCCAATTATTTTCCAGTACTGATTTTGAATCATTGCCCGGTTGAATAACCAGAGTCCCTAAATTACTCCCGCCGTAACGAAGCACGTATTGATCTGCAAATCTGGGGATGCGATGCTGTAGAGGATGCTGTGCAATATCCTTATGATCTCCCTTCCAATCACACCCTGGTACACGGCAAAAGAATGTTGTATTGGCTAATTCGCGCTTTAAGGTCATCTCATGTAAACAACGGTCTTCACTAGAAAGTTTTTCTATTTCAAATCTACATATTGGGCATGTTTTTATTTTAGGTGCACATTCATCACAAACAGCATGTTCGGGTGATCGACAAACAATTGCTGAGGTCATGTTATCAGCACATATGGGACATTCCCCGATGATGTTGCTTGGGGTTACTTGCCAATCTACACCATGAATTGAAATAGTGGATAACCCTCCAGTTGCTGCTGCTTGCATATAAGCACTCCTTTATTGTCTGATTTCCAACAATTGTCTGAATCCAGTTTTCGTGAAATGAACCTGCTTGTATATTGGAAATAAACTGGGGAGGAATAGTTCCGCCCTTCCATTAAAAATAACGCATATGTTTGGAGGTTTGACTTAAGCCGATGAGGAAAGAGTCGTAGAGACTTTTTGGCACAATATAACGATAAGGCTGGCAACCTTGCACTTTGCTATTGACTGACAGCGAGGAGCCTGTCAACCATAGCGTAGACGCGGCGGTTGCCACGTTTGATGGTATAGAGCACGTAGTATTCTTCAGCACCTTTAACTGTGCGCTTGCCCAGCATATAAAACTGGTCTCGGTCATAACCGTTTAAAATCGCTACACGGAAGATATTATTGGCCCAGAGGTTACTGGCTCCACAATCTCGGCCATCACAGGTAAAAATGGGTTTAACATCCAGCTTGTTAAGCTGGCGAATCAGGTATTGGAACACATTCTTGCTGCTGTGCCCTGAAGGCATCTGGTACAGGCGACGTTCAAGATAACCATCATTCCAGTTGGTATCATCAGCACGAACTTCATTATTAACTTTTTTCAGGCGGCTGCTGATCAGGGGATAGTTAACCGTTTCCCGGGATTCCTGGATTTCCAGACTGGAGTTGGGATAACGGGGTATTCCCTCCAGATCGCCGTCCTGTTCACCTGCACAAGCAGGAGCTGCAGCAAACAGAGCCAGACACAAACCCGCAGCTATTTTGAGATTATCTCTAAACCACACAGTTGCACCCCAGTTCTTTATGTTTGTTATACAGATTGTACCTTATCCAAGTGAGCTTGAATCAGCTTTGCAGCAGGCTCTGCTCCTTCTTCCATATGCAGATGATGATCTCCATCAAGAGTCACGATATTGATATGAAGCAACCGCGACTTATTCTTCTCCACCAGCTCAGGCAATATTCCCTGGCTGGCAACGAGTAACAGAGTCGGCATCTTGATCTCCGCCACTACCTTGCGAGCCTGATCAAGAGTAAACCGAACTCCGGCAGGTGCCAGCAGACGGGAATCTGATCGCCAGATCCAGCCACCATTGTCCTCCTTAATACCCCGGCGAACAATCAACTCGGCAGCTGCAGACGAAATGCGCCCAAACCCCATCCTCCTGGCACGGACGGCCATATCGATGGTTGGAAAATTATTCTTAGCCCGCCCCGATATTCTGGCCCGGTGTTCAACAGCACGCTTAAGCTGGCTGACAACATTTTCAACCTCACCCGGAACAGGCCACAGTCCATCAATCAGGGACAATGTCAACACGCGCTCCGGACAGGCTGATGCCAGAATACTACTGACAATCGCTCCCATAGAATGCCCCAAGAGGTGAACCTGTTCCAAATCGAGTGAGTCCATAACACTGATCACATCCGGCACATAGGACCAGATAGGATAATCAGCCCCCTGCCCCCGGTGATCAGAAAGACCATGCCCCGCCAGATCCAGAGCAATAATCCGGTATCCTTTCAGCATCGGAGCAAGAATATTGAAGCTGGCGGCATTATCCAGCCAGCCATGAAGAGCCAGCACTACCGGTGCACCTTCTTCACCCCAGCTTAATGCCGCGAACGCCTGTTCCGCAGCTTTGATGGTCATGGATTGGGGCTGTGTACCCTGGTCTTCGCTCATAACCACATCAACTGTTTTGGGATTTTACGGCCATGGTCAGGCGGGAGATACAGACCATCCTGCCCTTATCATCCATTATATTGATTTCCCAGATCTGGGTAGAGCGACCGATATGGATGGCCCGGGCTTTTCCGGTAACAAGTCCGGATGTGGCTGATCGAATATGGTTAGCGTTGATTTCCAGACCAACGCAATAGCTTCCCGGTTCGCAGGCCATATTGGCGGCCATACTTCCCAGGCTCTCAGCCAAAGCAACGCTGGCACCACCATGCAGCAGTCGCATGGGTTGAACTGTCCGGCTATCTACCGGCATGGTGCCGGAAACGCCATCATCATGGATGACGGTCACTTCCATACCTAATGCTTCACAAAGGGTGTTTCTCAGCCCAAGATTCAGGGCTTCCACGGTAAAATCCCGCTTCCAGATGGTCATATTGGTTACTGAACACTTCTTCTATTTATAACAGTGCCAGATTACCGGAGCTCATCCTCAACAACAATGGGGCAAGGCTCAATCTGTCCTCTTTTGACACACATCAGAAGAGCTGAAGCCATAACAATTCCAGCTGGAATCAACAGAAGAACCTGGCGATAGCTATCGAGGCTGACTTCAGCATAGAAACCAAGCAGCCAGCCTATAAGCGGCTGAAATAACAGGGCACCAACCATCACGCTGATGGAGTTGGTCAATGCCAGACCGGTATCAAGAGCCGATCCATTCAACCAACGTTTTACCATCATAAACGGCATCAAGTACGAAGAAGAACAGAAGCCCAGCAGAAACATCAGCGGGTAATGAAGTCCCGGGGTGATTTTGTCGTAGAGAATCACCAGGAAGGTCAGGAAGGTCAGCGCACTGCAAATATACATAATTCCACGGCTATCACCACGCTCATCGGAGATCCATCCAAGTAGTGGAGCCCCAACGGCGGCCCCAAGAAAAATCATACCGGCAAGATTACTGGCACAGTAGTCATAGCCTTGGTTTGACTCCAGAAATGGAATAGCCCACAAGGCCGCAAATGCGTTTAACACCGCAAACATCAGCCCACTATAAAGAGCGACCAGCCATACATTGATATTGGTCAGGCCATCTGAAAAGCGACAGTTGCGCCCGCAGGTATCACAGGGTCGTTTCTCTTTTCCGGGTAGAAAGGACAGGGCAAAAAATGCCAGTATTGAAATGGTATAGCCAAACCATTCAAAAACCCCCTGCCAGCCGGATGACCTGATCCCCTCCGGTATCAGAAAATCACCGATTCCAGCCCCGACCATACCAAATATTTCCGTACCGGCTGCAAACAGGCCGAACAACCGTACAGGCAGAAGCGAGCTGACGGTACTCAAAAAACAGACAATCCCCGGTGCCGCACCCACTCCCATGAGGCAACGGCCAGCCATGGCAAGCGCAGCACTATCTGCCACCGACATAACAAAACAGCCCCCAGCCATAATCAGGGTTGAAACTGCCAGCAGCCAGCGCACTCCAACCATCGAGAGAAGCCAGCCAGCAGGCACCTGCAGAAGGACATAGGGATAATAAAAAACAGAGGCCAGCATACCGACCCCAGCTTCATTCATATCCAGATCAGCCTTTAACTCAGGCACCATCAGACTGATTGATCCCTGGAGAACAAACTGGCAGGCAACAAACAATCCAACAGTCAGATACCCAACGACAGATCGCAGCCGTGTCAGTTCCCGATCGCGAAAAACATGGGTTGTTAAGGAGTGCATTCCCTTGCCTCCTTAAGAAACAGAGAGGCAATCACCGCAAGCCCTGCCATCAAAACAAGAGGTAAAAATGCAATCTGATAATCAGCCAGTGTCAGCGAGGCTGCGTTCATCGTCCGGTTATCAAGAATATGACCCAGTAAAGGCTGTAGAACCTGCCCGGAGAACAACATACAAGCATTGATAAAGGCCATGGCAATACCTAAACCGGAAGTTCCCAGAGCCCTTTTGGATGAGACAAAAGCCAGGCCATAGCATCCAAGAGTCAGGCCAAACAGGAACAGCAGTATGGCCATGACCATAAGACTGACCGGCAAGTAGAGAATGGCAAGCAGGAGTAACAGCGCTGTAAGCGCCCCAGCTATCATACAGTTCCGCAGTGAACCCCAGAAGGAAACCAGCCAGCCACTCGTTACAGTGCCTATCGCCACACCAATGAATAGCAGGGAGATACCCTGAGCCGCGAAGTCACCACAGTCAGGATAAAGGCACTGCAGATAGGGTACGCCCCACATCATGCCGAAAGCATTCACCAGACCAAAAATGCATAGTCCAAAGAACGCGCTCATCCAGAAATTCAGGGAAGAAAACATGGCGGTTGCACCGCCCCTGGCTGGCTGGTCTTCACTCTTGGCTAAATCCACAACACCTGACGGCCTGTCATAGACAACAAGGGCAACCAGAATCAAAAGAATACCGCCTATAACCGCCGACATATTCATGGTTTCACGCCAGCCAAATTCCGTAACCATCCCAGGAACAATAAGGCCACAGAGGGCTCCACCCAACATCGCCATCATCTCAATAAAGCCGACCCCAAGGGCGAACCAGCTTCTGGGAAACCAGTTATTCAGCAGGCAAAATGATCCGACAATGGCCGCAGAGCTGCCAACGCCAGTGATTAACCGCCCCACTATGGCAAATTCAATCCCTGTTGCCCTGGCTGCCACCACTGAGCCCAGACAGAGCAGCCCAACACCAGCCAGGAAGCTCCAGCGCACGCCCCACTTTTCAACCAGCCAGCCAGCAGGAATCTGCATCAAAACGTAGGAATAAAGGAGAGAACTGCCCAGGAGTCCCGCCTGAGTACGGGTTAAAGACAGGTCGCTGATCAGCTCATTAACCATAAATGCGGGCGATGCCTGCAGAAATATTTGAAACAGGCAATAGAGAGCGCCTACCAGAACAATAAGGCAGCCCTGCAAAGTCACTTGTGACCGGTAATTTTCCATACCCCGTCTCCTGCATTCCTGTCGTCCCGCACCAGTAGGGACACCCATACGAAAGCCCCGGAAAGAAAGGAGTTTCTTTAACCGGAAGCTGGTCTTTCAGGGAAAAGGGCATGAAGTATAGAGAGCGATCCCTGCCCCTGCTGCCATGGGCTAAAAAATATATTTCTGCCACCCACTGTCTCTATAAGACATTGGTCTGCAGAAAAGGTTCGCAGGGATTGGACTTTGGTAATGAAGGGAAATTCAGGGGGTGAAAATTCGCTGCAGAGATGCCATTCCAGCAGCAGGAAATTCCATTTCCAGCTCGGCTATCATCGCTGTGCTGAAAGGAATCCCCATATTGGTCACTCCGTCTGTCAGTAAGCCTGTCAGACGTGAGACTAAAGGCATATGGGCTACCAGAAGAACGACCCCGGTCTCCGGCAGGGCATCAATAACGGGCTCCGGGGGCAAGTCCGGAGTGATCAGTCGGGAAGTGATAATCTCCGGCCCGTTAATGACCGACTGCACAATTCCAGCTGTCTGCTGGGCCCTTTTATAGGGGCTGGCAAGAATGGTTGTCAGTTCATATTTACCAAGCTGTTCAGCGACTGTTCCGGCCTGGTTCTGCCCGAAAGGAGTTAGAGGGCGCTCAGCATCACTGTCTGCCCAGGGTGCCGCCTCTCCATGGCGCATCACAAATAACTTCATCACTCGTTTTGTCCCGATCTTCACATCCGGTTAGCTACGCGCAGCTTACTGCGAATGCTGGCTGCGTCAAATGATTTTTCCATAACCACCGGGACTCACTTTTTGAGCAATGAAGAAGCAGATCATTTATTACTCGCTCTTATTCTCACTCACATCAGCAGGCCAGTCTGAAAACGGATAAGGCTTCAACTCACTGTTAAAGGTCAGAAACCCGGCTATCTGGTAGAGATAACGATTCAAACCTTTAGTGAAATCGAGCAAATTCGCGTTAGGACTTCCGGAAAGAAGAGTGATGACCGCCTGAATCACTGCGACAAAGAGTACCAGTGCAACTACAAGGTGGCCTGCCAGCCAGAACAGAACCATATAGATCAGACGAATCCATGCCGATTCAGACATAAGGTTCTTTTTTACATCCTGCTTATCAATATTATCCATTATTATTCCCCTCCCTTAGCGGGGTAGAAACGGGAAATGCTCAAACTTTTGATACCACAGAGCACTTCCGCAAAATTCTCTTAATTCGCTGGCGGCCGCACAGAAAACTCCACGTCTGTTTTCTGTTCCCGCATCATCATGGTGCTGGTCACTTCACGAATATCCTGACCTTCCAGAATGATGGCATAAAGACCATCAACAATGGGCATATATACACCTTTTTCCCGTGCCTTGTCCCTTACCAGGGATAAAGTATTGACCCCCTCTGCCACCTGCCCAAGTTCCTGCTCAGCCTGCTTCAGGGTTTTCCCTTCACCAAGCGCGTAACCGACCCGGAAATTCCGGCTGAGTTTGGACTCACAGGTTACAATCAGATCCCCGACTCCGGAAAGGCCAAGGAAGGTCATCGGGTTGGCGCCCATGGTCACGGCAAAACGACTCATCTCTGCCAGACCGCGGGTAATCAGCATACTCCGGGTGTTGTCTCCCATGCCTAGTGATGTCGCCAGACCTGCCACAATGGCATAGATATTTTTCAGAGCCCCGCCCATTTCGACACCATAACGGTCATGGTTGGAATAGACCCGGAAATAATCACAGTGGAGAATGGTCTGCACAGCCTGGCACAGCTCATCGTCCTCACTGGCAATCACTGTTGCTGTGATGCACTTGGCCATAATTTCCTTGGCCAGGTTGGGACCGCTGAGTACCCCGATTCTTGCACCCGGCACTTCCTGATGGAGAATGTCGGTCATCAGGTCAAACGTACCGGCTTCAACGCCCTTGGTGGTACTGATCACCAGTTTGCCTTCAGCCCTTCCTTTCAGGCGTTTGACCACGCTGCGAAACGCTTTACTGGGAATGGCAACAATGATGAGGTCCGCACCATCAATCGCTTCGTCGAAATCACTGGTCGCGGTAATTTTCTCGCTAACCTCGTATTCGGGCAGGTAGCGGGTATTGATATGGGCACGGTTCATGGCATCGGCCTGCTCCTTCGAGCGCATCCACTGGCGGACCGTATGCCCTTTTGTCGCAGTAATATCAGCCAGAGCCGTACCAAAGCTCCCACCACCCAGCACAGCCACAGTGCAGTGATTTGAAGATAATGAACTGGTCATTCCATTCCGTCACAATTTTAAAACAATGCCTATCATACACTACCCTGATGAACGATAAATCGGGGAAGAGCTGGTTGGTTGAATAGCAGCGATGAATACCAAAATACGGAAAACGGCTTATATTGAGGTGGCTTACATTTAGGTAATTGTGTCGCGACATGTTGCCGAACTGTAGTGAATTTGTTACAAAGCCGCGTTCCCTCATTAATTCATACTCAGTCGAATGGTATAGTCGCCACTGACCTGAGCACTCAGAGGGTACTCAACGGACGTAGCCTGGCTGATTCAGGATTGATGACTGGCCATTGATTAATGCTTCCTATAATGGACTATCTTCCCGCCCAGTCTCCCAGGCACGACCTGACCGGAATATATGATGAATAAACACAGCTATAGCCGAGATGAATTGCTGGCATGTGGCAAGGGCGAGATGTTCGGCCCTGGCAATGCCCGTCTCCCACTCCCCAACATGCTGATGATGGATCGCATTACTAAGATCTCATCTGAAGGTGGAGCCTACGGTAAGGGCGAAATTATCGCCGAACTGGATATCAACCCTGACCTGTGGTTCTTTGACTGCCACTTTGAGGGTGATCCGGTTATGCCTGGCTGTCTCGGCCTCGACGCTATGTGGCAGCTGGTCGGATTCTACCTCGGCTGGCTGGGCAGCCCCGGACGCGGACGCGCACTGGGCAGCGGTGAAGTGAAATTCACCGGACAGATTCTTCCAACCAGCAAGCTGGTTACCTACCGTCTGGACCTGAAGCGGGTTATCACCCGTAAACTGGTTATGGGCATCGCTGACGGCAGCGTGTCCGTAGACGGCCGGGAAATTTACACTGCAAAAGATCTCCGTGTAGGTCTTTTCACTCGCACAGATAACTTCTGATACAGGTTCACCAAGATATGAAACGCGTTGTTGTTACTGGCCTCGGCATTGCTTCCTGTCTGGGCAATGATGCCGAATCCGTAACGGACTCCCTGCGGGAAGGTCGTTCCGGCATTCGCTTTAACGAATCCTACGCAGAGAAGGGTTTCCGCAGCCATGTGTCCGGTACTGTCGATATCGATTTCTCTGAGCACATTGATCGCAAGACCATGCGCTTTATGGGTGATGCTGCAGCATACACCTTTATCGCCATGAAGCAGGCTATTACCGATGCAGGCCTCACTGAAGAGCAGGTTTCCAACCCTCGCTCCGGTCTGATCGCAGCTTCCGGTGGTGCTTCTACCGCCAACATCGTAGAGAGCACCGACACTCTGCGTGAAAAAGGCGTGAAGCGCATTGGCCCTTACCGTGTCACCCGTACCATGGGTAACACTGTATCCGCCTGTCTGGCCACTCCTTTCAAGATCAAGGGTGTGAACTACTCCATCACATCCGCTTGTGCCACCAGTGCTCACTGCATTGGTAACGCCATGGAACTGATTCAGCTGGGCAAGCAGGACATCGTTTTCGCCGGTGGTGGTGAAGAAGAGCACTGGTCCCAGACGGCCATGTTCGACGCCATGGGTGCCCTGTCTTCCAAGTACAACGACACGCCTGAAAAAGCATCTCGTGCTTACGATGCCAACCGTGACGGTTTCGTTATCGCTGGTGGTGGTGGTGTCCTGGTTCTGGAAGAGCTGGAACACGCTCTGGCCCGTGGTGCCAAGATCTACGCAGAGATCACAGGTTACGGTGCAACTTCTGACGGCTACGATATGGTGGCACCTTCCGGTGAAGGCGCTGTCCGCTGCATGCAGCTGGCCATGTCCACCATCAAGGGGCCAATCGACTACATCAACACTCACGGTACCAGTACTCCGGTTGGTGATGTTGCCGAACTGGGTGCGATTCGTGAAACCTTTGGCGACGACTGTCCGCTGATTGGTTCCACCAAGTCCCTGAGTGGTCACTCTCTGGGTGCGGCTGGTGTTCACGAAGCTATCTACAGCCTGCTGATGATGCAGAACAATTTCATTACCGCATCTGCAAACATCGAAACTCTGGACGAGAAGGCAGAAGGTCTGCCAATCGTTGTTGGTGAAAACAAAGAGAAGAAGCTGAACCGGATTATGTCCAACAGCTTCGGCTTTGGCGGCACCAATGCTTGCCTGGTGTTTGACCGCTTTGAAGGTTAATGCCTGACTGGGCAATTGAATAAAAGAAAGGGAAGCTTATGCTTCCCTTTCTTTTATTCAGGATCGGTATTATTAAAAGCCTTTACATCTGCTCTAATGACGAACAATTCCCTGCATTGCTTTAATAAACCTGTCGTAAGCATTACTCTTCATATTAAGCCAGAACTCCTTCCAGCCAGTATTGCTTCCAAACATGCTCACTAATTCCTGAGCAATTTCATCTTTACCAAGATGCGTAAACTGAGTCAGAAATTCTGCTGCCTGGGGAATAGCTGTCGGGCCATGAAAAGCTACAGGAATATCTGCAAAGTGATCTATCAAGTGCCGCATTTCCTGCTGATGGACAACCTTCGTTTTCCCAAGAGCCTCTTTCATTGATGTCAGATCTTTTTGTAACACCGCCAAATAATTGTTACGCATCGCGCGCCATTCTTCATCAGAACAAACACGACGAACTTCTTCCATCATTTTATTCTTCTGACAAAGAGTCGGTTCAACCAGTGCACTCTCATCTTGAGTTCTGCGCCTTAAATCATTCAGCCTTCCCTGGTATTCATCCATTTCATAATTATGCTGCCGCACATGCATGTCATACAGCCAGTTCACGCCTGCCTGAATTGATTGCCAGCCTTCAGCTGGCATTTCCGGCAGAAAGCGTTCAACAACCATTGTTACTTCTGCGGCTTTATTGGCAGTTTTCATCAAATCATTACTACGTTTCAGATCAGCTTTGAAGTCCTTATCTGAAATATTATCCACCCTGAGGGTGTAGATATTACGCCCTCCCAGAATATCCTTAGCCTCATCGGTATAGGTTCCATCCGGATGCAGAAGCGGATAAACCTGTCGGGACTGTCCGTCAATTATGATAAAACGCCCGGTCGCCTTAGACCTTACCATGTATAAGACATGCCCCCCCCCGCCTTCCTTACTGGTTTTCAGCAATATATATCGGGAGCCATTCAAAGCTGCAGGACCATCGTTTGCTGGATTTGGTTGTTTAGCCATCCCCTCTGCAGCTGCAGCCCTAAAATCATACAAACCTTCAAGGAAACTACTGAAATTTCCAGCCTGATACTTTGGCAAGTTCCAACAAGCTACAGGGGTGGGATCACCAACTTTAACATTCATATCGAGCTGCTGCATAACACCCACCACCTGCTGATACCCCAGACCTCGCATGAAGTGTTCCATGGAGTTTGCAAAGCTCTGGCAGTTTGAGTTGCCATGAGACTGAGTTTCATAGAGCTCCTGTACTGCTCTTCTATATACACCCAGCTCACGTACTTCTTCTTGAGATAATTTGGTAGGTCGGACTGGTGTGGTTCCTCTTAACTGCCCATCAAGGTCACGCCATTGTGTACTGGGAACACCATTTGTCAGCTGTCGCCATGCTTCTTCTCTGGAGGGAATAATTCCAAAGCGATATTTCTGCAATATTTCATTATTACTTTTTTGACGTATATATTCTTCTGGCGTCATAAACACGGCCATTTCATCTGTTGCCTGATTGACCCTCGCCAGCTCGGCCTCATAAGTCACATTGGTTTCACCATGAGCAAACAACTCTTCAGTGAGCGGCTGGTCATAGTGAGGTTTTCCAACACTGCGGACTTCCTGCAGCCCTTGGTAAACCTGATCCAGGTTACCGATTTTAGGTATTAGTTGAGGATTGGGTTGCCCTGGCTGTGCTTCAGGCTGTCTGGCTGTGGTTCTATCCCGACTCGACTTACCACCACCAACAGGCTGGGACTGCTGCCCGAACGTGATTTTATTTGACCTTTTTTCAGAGCTCGGCTTATTCATTACAAGTTTCTGTAACTCATGGGATGCTTGAAAAGCCTTGTATTCATTCCAGCCTTCAGTCAGTTCACGAACACTCGTACTATCTATTTTTCGATCTAAAAGCCTTTGAGAATAAATCTGAGCAAAGGAAGCATAAGGCAACTTTGATCCATATCTCTCCATCTTCAGGAAAATCACCAGATCTTCACGCAAACTCTGTTTTCCCCACTCACCCTGAGGAATATCCTTTAGCAACTCAGTCAGCTTTTCAGGCTCGACTGATAGATAATATTCTTGAAGATAAGTCACAACTTCAATTCTGGCCTTTTGATAATTTGTAACAGCCTGGCTTTGCTGGAAGGGGTTTCCTGCCGGCACTCCCCTCCCTGATGAACTCTTAAGACCTTCAGAATCATTTGGTTTTAGAAATCTGGTACCAGCTGGAGCTGGAACTGGGGCTGGAGTTACAGCTGGCTTTAGTGGAGCTTGAAGGCCCTTCTGCGGATCATCAGTACTCTGAAACGTTGCCACCCAGTCACCATCGAACTCATCAAACTTTGGTACCTGTGGAACCGGAGGGTGATCATGAGTGGGAGCTGCGCGCCTTGGCTCTGGAGAAGGAGATCTGGCAGGCGGCTGATATCTATGGATTTGAGGCTGAGGCTTAAACGATTCAGGATCATCATCCCAGCCCCAGTCGTCATCAGGAGGGTTGTGGGTCGTCGGCCTTGAAGGCTGACCACCCTGACTAGGTTTAGGCACAGGAGTCACGCCCCGCCGATCAAGATCGGTTTTAGGTGCATCACCTTCCGCCTTGTTCTTGCCAGCAAGAATTACCCTTATCGGTTCAACAGCCTTACTGACAGAGCGTCCAACATACTTTACTGCACTCCAAGCTGCCCTGAACGGATAGGTACAGGCCCTAAAAACCATCCGTGGTATAGAAGTACTGCCATTAACATCACTCATGATTCTCCTCCCTGAGAACGCACCTTAACAGCCTGGGGTAACGCCCACCTGCTGGAAGGAACGGGTAATCATCCTGTCATCTATTCCATCAACCTGGGCAGCCTGCTTAACACCACAGGCCGCTTCCGAAAATGTTGTTGTCGTCGTCCAGTAGAGCATATTGGCTCGAACCATCAGGGCAAATGCCGCACGGACATCACCATTCAGTCCTTCGACGATATTGACAAAGGCCCGGTTCATAACACCACTGCCTTTGTGAACGATATAACTTTGCCGTTTGTCAGAAGAAATCTGCTGAGAGGCTGTTAAAACATCATTCCAGCTTCGATCACATCCAGCGACCCGGCTTTCACACTCTGCAGAGCTATAGGCTGAAGGGTCGTACATAGAGCGCATGGCAAAACTGCCCTTTGATATCCGGTCGCCTATACGCCAGTCGATCCCGGACGTTCCAATAACAGTCTGGTAGGCTGTGTTGCTGATCTGCTTGAGGTAATATTCCGCTGCAATAGCGGCCATATCTGAAAATGCTTCATTGATGGCACCGGACTGGTTGGCATAGAACAGACCAGAATGCTGGCTGGTAAAGGCATGACTTAACTCATGGGCAACAATGGTGACCGACACCAACGGGTGATAGCTGTAACCCCCATCGCCAAACGCCAGATAGGTTCCATCCCAGAAGGCGTTTTCATAATTCTGCCCCACATTGACCAGTACCAGAAGCTGCTTCTGATTGCCATTTGGCCAGGCCAGAACCGGTGTCTGGTACCATCCCTTAAACATTGAAACGACCATATTGGTAAAGACATAGGCATCATTACCAGGAGACCAGGCACCATTTACCGGGGCTCCTGTATTCTGATCACAGTAATAACTGATAGGGCTGGGATTGCTGGAGATTCTCCAGCCATTGTTCATCGAGATAACTTTGACATTGGAATTACCCAGCTGACAGGTGTTATTGGTTTTGGTGACCTCCATATCCGGGATTGTTCCCTGGCCAAACACGTACTTGCCGGTTTTCCCATTGCCCCCGGGCCCCTGATCCTTATAAAGAACCTGTACATTATCCCAGTATTGGAAAATCTCATTATTTTCCGCAGCAATCATATAGTGCGGCCACATCTGTCGACCATCTTTGGGCTGTACCCGGAAATTCACCCGGTACGCGACCCTGGCCTTTTCATCACTGTCGATCCAGACCACCGGCTGGGTATCGATATTATCAACCTGTCCTTTGACTCCAGCCCTGCCAGCAAAGTCATCCTGGGCAAAGGCTGCAATGCTATTGCGAAAGTTCTCGCTTAAATACTCTTCCGGCACCGGAATTCTGATCTTTCTTGTGACCTTGCCGGTAAACACCGCCTTGTCATAGCCGGCTTTGTCGACAGGACCCTCAAAATGGCCAACAACACTGCGCCCAACAACTTCTAACCCTTTGAAATACTGGGAATATCTGACATAACGCTTATTATCCACGCTAAACCTGCGGGTCTGCACCAAGGCATTTTCAACCTGACCGACTTCAATATCGCCACTGGCATCATCCACCAGAACGAACTCTTCCAGAGAGCTGATATCTTCACCAGTTAAAAGGTCATCATCAATAGCCAGAACCTGAAGCGGCAGAAGCAATAATGAAGCAAGAACAGCAAGACTCCATTTAAAATTTGGAGAAGTTGGCATAGGTCATCCCTGTTAGAAAGCTTTCCCGTCCTATTCAGATATAGGTGGATGTGATTCGAAGGGAAAGAATCCGGAACCCTGCCGACAAAAAACCGCCAGCTCCAAGCGGAACTGGCGGTTTCAAAGTAAGAATTACTAAGTCTGATCAGCTATGGAGTTAAGATCCGGACAGCTCCAGCAGCAACTTGTTCAGACGCTGAACATAGGCACCGGGATCATCCAGCTGGCCTCCTTCAGCCAGGCTGGCCTGATCCATCAGGATACGGCTCAGCTCGGCAAAACGGTCTTCATCAGCTTCGTTATCCAGACGAACAATCAGCGGATGCTCTGGGTTAACCTCAAAGATTGGCTTGGTGTCAGGTACAGCCTGACCTGCTGCTTCCATAATACGGCGCATCTGGGCCCCCATATCCTGGGCACCAACCACCAGACAGGCTGGAGAATCGGTCAGACGGTGAGTGACACGTACAGACTCAACCTCTTCCTTCAGAACGTCCTGGATACGCTTAACCAGGTCTTCGCTCTGCTTCTCGACTTCTTCCTGGGCTTTCTTATCTTCTTCAGACTCCAGCTTGCCCAGATCCAGATCGCCACGACCGATATCTTCGAACTTCTTACCGTCGTATTCGAACAGGTGGGACATCAGCCATTCGTCGACTCGGTCAGACAGCAGCAGAACCTCTATACCCTTCTTGCGGAACACTTCCAGATGCGGGCTGCTCTTGGCAGCATTGAAGGACTCAGCGGAGATGTAGTAGATCTTCTCCTGGTCTTCATTCATACGACCGATATAGTCGTCCAGGGAAACAGTCTGCTCTTCCTTGCCTTCGAGGGAAGTGGAGAAGCGCAGCAGCTTGGCGATCTTCTCTTTGTTGCCCATATCTTCCGCAGGGCCTTCCTTCAGAACCTGGCCGAACTCTTTCCAGAACGTCTTGTAGGTTTCTTCATCGTTCTTAGCCATCTTGGTCAACATATCCAGCACACGCTTGGTCAGCGCGGACTTCATGCTTTCCACATTCGGATCTTTCTGTAGGATCTCACGGGAGATATTCAGGGACAAATCGTTGGAGTCCAGTACACCCTTGATAAAGCGCAGGTACATGGGCAGGAACTCTTCCGCCTTGTCCATGATAAATACGCGCTGAACATACAGCTTCAGGCCGCGATCCATCTCGCGATTGTACAGATCGAAAGGCGCCTTACCAGGAACATACAGCAGACTGGTGTATTCCAGCTTGCCTTCCACACGGTTGTGGCTCCATTTCAGCGGATCGGTGTGGTCGTGGCTGATATGGCCGTAGAATTCCTTGTACTCTTCGTCCTTGATCTCGCTGCGACTGCGGGTCCACAGGGCCTTGGCGGTATTTACTGTTTCCCACTCAGGCGCTTTGTTTTCCTCTTCCTTCTTCTCGTTGCCTTCTTCATCGTAGGAAGGCATGTCCTGCTTTTCCATCAGGATGGGCAGGGAGATATGGTCGGAGTACTTGCGGATAATGGAACGCAGCTGCCAGCCATCGGCAAAATCAAGGTGCTCATCTTTCAGGTGCAGGGTAATGCTGGTACCACGGGAAGCCTTGTCAGTTTCCTCGATAGTGAACTCACCAGTACCTTCAGATTCCCAGATAACGCCTTCTTTTTCACCGGCTTTACGGGTTTCAACAGTGACCTTGTCAGCAACAATAAAGGAGGAGTAGAAGCCCACACCAAACTGACCGATCAGCTGGGAGTCCTTCTTCTGGTCACCAGTCATGTTCTTCAGGAATTCCGCAGTACCGGACTTGGCGATAGTGCCCAGATTCTCGATCACATCTTCGCGGTTCATACCAATACCGTTATCAGCGATAGTGACGGTCTTGGCGTCCTTATCGAAGCTGATACGGATTTCCAGGTTAGGGTCAGATTCCAGCAGAGTGGCATCATGCAACGCTTGGTAGCGCAGCTTGTCGGAGGCGTCACTGGCGTTGGAAACCAGTTCACGCAGGAAGATTTCCGGGTGGGAATACAGGGAATGGATCATCAGGTGAAGCAGCTGCTTCACTTCTGTCTGAAAACCTAAAGTTTCTTTCTTTGTTTCAGTAGTCATTAATAAATCGTCCTCGGAAAACTAACCGTAAGCCGGAGTTAATAATTGATATTCGAAATGTGGGGATAGCCAAAAACGTTTTCAAGGGGCATTTTTAAAGAGATTGAAGAAAAATGTCAGATCAGCTGACAAGGACGTAAGAATATCCTTGCCAGGCTGAAGCACTTACGGGGCGTAGCGACAAGATATGACAAACTAAAACGTAACTATGCCAGTGTTGTCGCTATGGCATGCTGCATTATTTGGCTACCGATGTGAAAACCTCAACAGCCCCTGATATCACCACACCAAACCTACTTGATAAACTCTTGTTTGACGACCAATGTATCTACATACGGAAATAATCAACTTACCCTTTATTACCTTTTCAAGTTATCACTTTGATTTCAGGATTGGCTTTCGCATTATTTCGACTTTTATCCAGCACCCCAATCACAACCAGCCACCATAAAACAGCAATAAAGAATATTCCTCCCAGCCAGATCATTGCCAGCGAAAGAGATCCCAAAACGATTATCAGTAATTGTTGCATAAATGCACTGCCTGATTTACCTAACCGACTGACCAATAGCTCAATAGCAGCCTTGCCCTTATATTTTTCCTCATTCCCCAGTGGGACAAAAACCATCTCTTTAGTGGCATCAAACAGTGTATATTTAGCTGATTTACTCAGAACATTACTAATCAGACCAATGTAGACAGACAACGACAGCAGCTCTACCGAGAAAAATCCAGTTGTACTGAGCTGGTTCTGGTTATACAAAACGATAAGAAAAAATGGTACTGCCGTTATAAGCATAAGAACCGGAGTAGCCAATGCTGCTGCCTGCCACCCCTTTGACAACAACCTGAATAAACAGAGCCCGCACACAATACAGCCAAAGCCACTCATCAAAGTCATTTTTCCCATAAAAGTGGCATACTCAAGCTCTGTTGCAAAAACTTGGACAACCTGACTCTTCCAGGCGACTTCCAACATATTGATACAGACACAGTAGAACAGCATGACCAGTGCGATATATCGTACATTTGTGGAATGACTCAAAAACCGAATACTTTCAGTTAGAGGCAGATGTGTCACTGGTGCTTTACTCTCACTAGATAGTGCCTGTCGTTTTATTATTGAACTCTTTTTGCACCGCTGTTTATTACAGCTGTTATGAAGTAAAAGAATGATAATTCCATTAATAAGAAACAGTACCGACAACTGGTTCATACTGAGTTGCCAGCCTGCAGCACCCTGACTGCTGTTATTCGAAATACAAAATAGGATCAAAGGACCGGAAACCAGAGAGGCAAGATTACCCAGCATCGCAATCCATGGATAGGATTTCTCTGCACTGTCCGATGTATGCAGATCATTCGCTGTTGTCCAGAATAGAATGGATATAACCGCCGCGCCCCATAATTCAGCGGCTGTAAATAAAACAACCAAAGGCCAGTAGTACAGAAGCTCAGTAACTATCTGTAATTGAACAGGCAACCAGTTTTCCAGAAAATCGCAGAGCCTGCCGGGAGCCAGTTCATCCAAAGCAGGGTAAATAAGCCAAGTAAAAGCGAGCATCCAGATTATAAATGGGATGATAGATACCCTGAACAACCAGGCTTTACTAAGATGGTTTGCCAACCAACTATAGGTTATCAGGAAAACTAACGCCGCAGGCATAACAACCCAGAATTTCACAAAAGGTATCGCCTCAGCTCCCATTCGGGTAACCAGCAGCGTCTCTTTCAAGTTTCGGGCGATATCAAAATTAATCACTGTACAGAACAGCATTAACGCCAGCTGCCACCTCAGTCCTTGTAACTGATATTGACATTTCAGGCGACTGAAAAGTGCAAAACGTTCCAAAACGTCATTCGCAACCAAGAGCGGGAATAACGCATCAGGTTAGACACAGACAACCAAAAATGCCGAGAATTGTTACAGCCTGAAATGCACACGCCCGGTTGCGATCGGTACATCTCTGTGGGTCTGCCATGCTGTTACAGCAACATTGGCAACTCTGCGCCCCTGCCGATGTACCTGACATTCTGCAAAAGTATTCCTCAACTGACCGGTACGCAGATAGTCAATGGAAAAATCAATAATGGCGGGAATTTTAGGCCGATCCATAAACAGCAGCAGATGCAAAGCTGCCGAAGTCTCCATAAAACCACCAATAACACCCCCATGAAGAGCTGGCAGAATGGGGTTACCGACATTGTCTTTGTTGGAAGGAAGAAGAAAGAGAGCCTCGTCACCCACCAGCTGCCCCTGCACGCCTATCATTTGGGCATAGGGAATCTGATCAATCAATACCTCGACCCGCCCACTCTCTCTGGCTTCAATAACGGCCTCTGCAAAATTCACGATTCCTCTCCCTGCTTTGACTTGCTCTTATCCTTCTTTATTGCAGCTAATGGCCCCAGGCGCATAAAGGTACCAACAGCATGGGCAATGGGATCATCCGGTGATTCCTGCCAGGCAGTGCCACGGGTAAAGACAATGCTTTTCGTCACCCTGTATGGTTCAACCGTTGCGTAGAGGGGCTTGCCGGAAACAGGCACTTTCATATGGTCAATACGAAGATCCAGTGTGGGACAGGCCTCCACATTGGCCAGTGCACAGATTGAACAGATGCCACAGGCTGTATCCATCAATGTTGTGAGTACACCCGAGTGAACAACACCAGTTTCAGGGTTGCCAACAATCTGCTCACTCCATGGAAGCTGAACAGTTACACTGGAGAAATCAATTTCCATTATCGTCATGCCCAGCTTTACGCTATGAGGCAATGCGGCAAGAAACTGTTTGGCAACTGTATCCAGAACCTGTTCATCAGGAATAATTCGGGACATGTTTTTGTCATGATTGTTTTACTTATCTGCTTATAACATATTTTTCTGATAACTACTCGAAATCATCACTTGTTGAGCTATAAGCCATGGTTTTCAAAGCACGGGAATGAAACTCTCGCTGGTAGAGAATCACAACAACACCAGTAATCAAAATCAGATAGAACCAGACATTAATAAACCAGGCCAGCGAAGCCAGACCAAAATAATAGGCTCTTAACCCATAGTTAAAGTGAGTCGCTGCCATAGAAATGGTTCTGGCTCCTTTTTCCGCAAAGGCTTCTCCCAGTGCCTCTGATTTTCTGACTTCCTCAGGCAGCGGCGCACTTCCCATTAAAACCGCACAGTAGTTATAGAGACGTAATGACCAGGAAAACTCAAAAAAGGCATAGATAAAAATTGCAGTGAGCACTAGCATCCTATATTCCCAAAGCTCTCTTGTGATGGCTGCGGACACAGGCAAATGCGAAAGAATACTCAAACCCTCATCCGAAGCTGCCATTCCTGTCACCAGACCGGCAACCACGAGAATGGTTGTTGAAGCAAAAAAACCGACACTGCTGCGAAGCTGATCTAGCAGGTTGGCATCTGCAATCCGGGTTCCACGCTTCAGCATTCTCAGTAGCCACTGCTTGCGGTAAAGCTTCAGGACAGAGGCAAGGCAGGTATGGGTTTTTGAGAGTCGACTGGCTAATAATGTGTAACCAAGCCACAGGCTTAACATCCATATCAAGGCCAGAGAATCAAGCACGGTCGCTTTACCTGAAGACGGGGAAGAGCGGGGCAGTATAGATGGTAACTGAGAAATGCTATTTGTTGTGCTAAATATACCCTACTTGTGAATAACGCCTTCCACTCACGAAGAGGGTACCATGGTTTATCGCAGCCACTTATTTTTTCTCCTTGTAATCACTGTTTTCTTTTTTAACCTGAATGTTTATGCCATAACAGGTCGGATGAAGCAGCCTGAATATCAGAGTACAACTCTCACTCACACTCCTGGTTCAGCCAGACTCTATAAGCCGTTTTCATCTATCATCACCACCTCTTTATATGGTCGATCTGTAAAACTTCATTTTATTCCCACATACCTCCCCCTAGATCTGACAAAATCTGAAAGCTCAGATGCTGAGGTAACTGAAGATACTTTCGGCGTAACCCTTAGAGGATTCATGGTCATTTATGATTTTGGTGGTTATCAAAAATTCATTTTAAATATGCATCAAAATAATGATCAGTCACCAAATGATGACTTCACTGAGTCAGACGAGTTCTACGCCATGACAGACCCTTTTTTTGACTTTGTAAATAAAAAAAGGCCAGCGGAAAGCGATATAATTTCTATAGACAGGGATGATGTATCAACCTTTAGCCCTTTTTCCGACTATATCCTCGCCCTGCTTGAGAAACTGCTTGATTACGAAGTAAGGCACCCACATGAACCGACAGATCCACGGACTTGGGCACCACCGCTAAAAAACAGAACCGGACAGACAGCCATTATTCATGCAAATGGGACCCGCTATATTAATCTTGCTTACTTTTTTCCTCCAGAGGGAGAGGGAGGCTGTGGACATGATTATTGTTTGAGACCCCAAACGACCACTGTAGAGTTTTCCGGGATTAAGGGCAAAGAAAAAATTGAGATTGAATTAGCCCACTCTAAATCCATGTATACTGATGGTTGTAAAGTAAAGCTCTCCAGAACTGCATCCAACCAGGAGAAAAGTTACTCAATTTCAATCACCAAAGCTGCTTCATTTACACATACAGGAAACGATTTTATTGATTTTTTGCTTAAATCCGCAAAAGATTTTATTGTTCCTGCGGGTCAACCTGAAGATACACCTACAGCTTTTACAGAATTAAAAGGGCATGTTCACTCTTTAAGCAACAACTCCGTAGTTTGCCTGGAACAACCTTCCGGCAGCGCCCCTGTTGTCGTAGTTTTACCAGGTCGCAACCCTTCAGACTCTGAAGGAACCACTATTAAAATTCTTCCACCTGGTTCCTTCAGCACCCGGAAATAACCGTCTTTGGTGCAGCCCATTAATCGGCATGGTCTGCACCAAAGATATCATTTTGCAACGGATAGAATAAACGCCTGCTCAAAAGCAGCCTCACGCATAGCCTCATAACGGCCGGATGCGCCAAAGTGTCCGGCCCCCATATTGGTTTTTAAAAACACGGGATTGTTATCCGTTTTCAACTCCCGCATTTTGGCCACCCATTTTGCGGGTTCCCAGTACTGCACACGACGATCTTCCAGCCCGGCCATGACCAGCTGAGGCGGGTAATGCGCTGCCTGAATATTGTCATAGGGTGAGTAGCTTTTCAGGTATTCATAAACTTCGGGATCAGAAGGGTCTCCCCACTCATCATATTCAGTGACTGTCAGCGGCAAGTCCGGATTCATCATGGAATTCAACGCATCCACAAAAGGCACATCCAGAACTGCACCGGCAAACAGATCTGGTCGCATAACCAGTGCAGCCCCGGTCAGCAGCCCACCAGCGCTTCCTCCGGAAATTACAATTTTGCTTCTGTCGGCCAGGTCTTGACTGATTAAATGCTCGGCACAGGCTATAAAATCATGGAAACTGTTTTTCTTCTGCAGACGACGACCATCCCTGTACCAGCTTTCACCAAGGTCTGCCCCTCCCCTGACATGAGCGATTGCAAAAAGCATTCCCCGGTCAAGAAGATTCAGACGGGCCCGGGCAAAATACGGATCTTCGCTCATTCCGTAAGCACCATAGCCATAGACAAGAACGGGAGCCGGTTGATGGAAGCTTTCTTTTCTTCCAACAACACTAACCGGTACCTGGACTCCATCATGGCTGACAGCCATCAAACGACGGGTTGCATATTCTTCCGGATTAAAGCCACCCAGTACAGGCAGTTGCCGACGAAAAGTCAGCTCTCCCGTGTCAAGATCTACGTCGTAAACAGTCGGGGGACGATTCAGGGATTCATATTCCAAGCGCAGAAAGTCTGCCCGATACTCGGCATTATCACAGCCGCCCACTGACCAGGCTTCATCCGGGAAGGCCAGTGTTCTGGTGCTTCCGTCTTCAGAACAGATACGAACTTGAACCAGTCCATTTTCCCGTTCAAAAACAACCAGTCTGCCGGGGAAGATTTCGAAATCCTCAAGGGTGATCTGGTCCCTGTGGGAGATAACTTCCTGCCAGTTATCAAGCTGTTTAAATTCAGCTGTTACAAGGCGGTAATTAATACCTTTATCGTTCGTGCGGATAAACAGCTTCTGGCCATCGGAATCCGGATAGTACTCAACACCCGTTTTCCGAGGGCGGATCATGGATAACGGTTGTGATGGATCAGTCAATGAACCAATAAAACACTCCGAGGTGTCAGTACTGGCAGACTCGACCAGCAGCCATGTCTCAGCCCGGTCTGGATAAACCGACAGAAAAAATCGCTCATTAGGCTCTTCCAGAATAACGCGATCGTTATCAACAGAATCACCCACTACATGATGGCAGAGTTGCCACGGGCGGAAATTCTTATCCTGACGGATATACCAGAAGGAACGGGAATCAGAAGCCCAGACAATATTTGCCGAGCAGTCTTCCAGAACATCAGCAAACTCTTCACCAGAGCTGAGATCCTTTACCCTTAGTGTCCAACTCTCATTGCCTTCATAATCTTCTGCCCAGCCAAGAAGACGATTATCGGGGCTGACGGACATCGCCCCCAGATCAAAATAATCATGGCCCTGGGCTCTGGCATTGCCGTCAAATATCACCTGCTCTTCAGCATCGGCCCCAAGCTTTCTGCGATAGTGAACACCGTAATCCTTACCGGAAAATGTACGGCTGAAAAACTCGTAGCCACGCCAGGAATAGGGAAGTGAATCATCATCCTCTTTCAGGCGGGCCTTCATCTCCTGGTAAAGTTCTTCCTGCAAGGCTTCTGTCGCAGCCATTCCCGCTTTGGTATAGGCGTTTTCAACTTCAAGCCACTGTTTAACCTCAGCACTTTCCCGGCTATGGAGCCAGCGATAACTATCCCTGCGGAGGTGCCCCTGCCCATCATCGATTTCTACAGTTTTCTTAGGGGCAATTGGGAAACAGACCCTGCAATTGGCATCCAGTGGCATAAGAGCTAATCATCCTCAAATCATGGGAGGCGCAAAAAAGGAGGCATTATATAGAATTAGCACCGATAAAAAACAACACTCGCACTCAATAATCCTCAATTTATCAGAATGTTATCACCGTTGAACTTTTGATAAGAATTTTGATCGAACTTCAACGACAGGATTTTTTTGACGGGTTTCCCAATGGCTGCACCTATCAGCGATCAGATAGCCTCAAGCAAACAATCAGGCTCCCATGGTTTTGACACAACCACTTCAGAAAAAGCTTCGAATACAAGCAATGCGCCTGCGCAGGCTTTCGATCGCCCCTGCAACATCTGCCTTGAGTCTAAAACAGTAATCGCTATAACCTGCTGTGTGAGTTCATACTGTGCTGATTGCATTAAGACAATGCATAGTCGACATACTTCCCGATGTGCCAACTGCCGAAAACAGTTATCTTTCAAGAGCAGAGAAACTATGGCTAAGTTCGCGGGGCTCAATAGTTGGCTTCAAGCATCAGAAAAGACACTTTTTTTAAATATAAAAACAGCCAAAACAAAAATACCTGAATTCAGCCCAGATTTGTTAAACGCGATAGATGCTAACGCAAAAAATACTGAGGGCAATACTTTTTTAGTTGAATTATGTCGCCTGCATGATTTTAATGAAACGGTTTTCAATGCTTTATTGGAAGCTGGAGCGAATCCCAACATTATCTCTAGTGAAGGATTCACAATTTTATCATTGTTAATGGATTATGATGATTTCCCAAAACTGGCTTTTGAAAGAACACTCAAGAATGGAGCAGATCCAAATAAAAGAAATGTTGCAGAAGATAAATGCACTCCTCTTGAGAAAGCAGTGTCAGATGATAACTTGAAAGCATTCGAGCTACTGCTTGAATATGGAGCAAACCCTGAGATGAAAAACTCATTTGGCGAAAACCTATTGTATCTTGCAGACTCACCTGCTGTAGCAAATAAACTTCTATCTCTTGGCAAGCTTGATATTGAAGAGCGCTGCAATGAAGGTTACACAGTATTTCTTGCTATGGCCGCAGAATACCAGCCTCACATGTTAAGGTATTGGTACATTCATAAAGCTGATATTAATGCCGTAGATAACAAGGGACTCAATATTTTATCAATTTTGGCCAAGAGCAGGAATATTAAGGATGAGAAAAAAGCAGACTTAGAAAACTGTTGCGATATTGCGCTGGAATTACCACTCAAAACCCCTCAAATTGGCAAAGCGTTGCGGCAAGCATTGAAAGTCAGAAATGATATTTTCATTGAGTGCGCGCTGAACAAAAGTTCCACTGACTCACGCTACAGAGAAGATATCGAAACAGAACTTAAAGACCCATCCTTTTTACAAGATATAAAAGACTCTTACCCCTGGATGGCAGACCAATTACTTAAACATGGTTATGATCCAGCGTAAACAGCTCTGTAGTGGACAATACATTACAAGATGAAAGCGCATCTCGCACTGTTCCGTTATGGCCCGGAATGATTGGCCAGTTTGCTTTAATCCTTATTTATCAAAAGGTTATCATCATTGAACTTTTGATGAAAATTTTAATCTAACTTTATACAGCGATATTTTTCAACATGTCAATTTAACAGTTATGGATACTAGAAACCAAACAGCTTCAAGAAAGAGACAAAACCTCATTACCCCTCAGATGATCACGCCTGCAAAGGCTTTAAAGACCAGTGGTGCGCCTGCACAGGCTTTCAAGCGCTCCTGCAGCATCTGTCTTGAGCCTAAAACACAAATAATCTCTATAACCTGCTGTGTGAATTCATACTGTGCTACCTGTATTAACGATCTTCATAAACACAATATTTTCAAATGCCCCAATTGCCAAATACCGTTATCTTTCAAGAATAGAGAAGCTATGGCCAATTTAGCGGGGCTCAATAGTTGGCTTTTCAGGTCAGAAAGCAAAATTTTTTCTAGCATAGATAGTGGTAAAACCATTAGCCATAAACATTTATCAACTGTTTCAAACGCGATAGATGCTAACGCAAAAAATACTGCTGGCAATACTTTTTTAGTTGAATTATGCAGCCTGCATGATTTCAATGAAACGGTTTTCAATACTTTATTGGAAGCTGGAGCGAATCCCAACATTATCTCTAGTGAAGGATTCACAATTTTATCATTGTTAATGGATTATGATGATTTCCCAAAACTGGCTTTTGAAAGAACACTCAAGAATGGAGCAGATCCAAATAAAAGAAATGTTGCAGAAGATAAATGCACTCCTCTTGAGAAAGCAGTGTCAGATGATAACTTGAAAGCAGTCGAGCTACTGTTTGAATATGGAGCAAACCCTGAGATGAAAAACTCATTTGGCGAAAACCTATTGCATCTTGCAGAGTCACCTGCTGTAGCAAATAAACTTCTATCTCTTGGCAAGCTTGATATTGAAGAGCGCTGCAATGAAGGTTACACAGTATTTCTTGCTATGGCCGCAGAATACCAGTCTCATATGTTAAGGTATTGGTACAATCATAAAGCTGATATTAATGCCGTAGATAACAATGGACTCAATATTTTATCAATTTTGGCCAAGAGCAGGAATATTAAGGATGAAGAAAAAGCAGACTTAGAAAACTGTTGCGATATTGCTCTGGAATTACCACTCAAAACCCCTCAAATTGGCAAAGCGTTGCGGCAAGCGTTGAAAGCCAGAAATAACATCTTCATTGAGTGCGCGCTGAACAAAAGCTCCACTAACTCACACTACAGAGCAGATATCGAAACAGAACTTAAAGACCCATCCTTTTTACAAGATATAAAAGACTCTTACCCCTGGATGGCAGACCAATTACTTAAACATGGTTATGATCCAGCGTAAACAGCTACAGTCCAGAAACACAAACCTGTGCTTCAATCTGCCTGTCCTTGTTCTCACTGTCTCCATCTAATCACTTTTTCCAGAAGCTGGACTAAAGATGCAACATCATCATCGACAGGGGCAGAACCAACTTTCTGAACAATTCTGGTGAGCAGACATTGATATTGTGACTCTGTAACTGCTTTGCTTTAAAACAAGCCCCGCAGTCGCTACATTGGATATCCTGCTCAGGACAAATCTCGCCCAGGTGACTCTGCATATGCTTGCGTAACAAAGACGCATTGCATTGTTTGCAGTTTAATGGAGCGAACTCGCATGTGTTGCTATGTTCTTGCCAGCCCTGCTTTCCTTCCCCACCAGCCCCATATTCAATGTTCCATTCACACCCTTCATAAGCACAATGGACAACAAGTTTCCCAAGCTTTGTTTTGTATTCATCAACCAAAATGTATTTGACCTGACCAGTTATCATGCCCCAAGCACCAATATTACCTTCATTAACCTCAGGTACACTGAACTGATCAAAAACATTAGCGACAGGCTGCGCACAGCTTTTACAATTAAATTTGCCATTAAAACTGCCATAGCCAGCACGAAAGCAACAACCCAGAAACAGCGCATCAGGCATTCTCCGGGATGGGATACACAGGCACATCAAAATACCAAAACAACAGTGGAACCATTTTAGATAATACTGAATTATTCCGAGTGCTCTTTTGTTTTGGTAGAAGTACAATAAACTATATGTCTTACTGGCTTGCAAACATTACCAATTGGAAGTGCTGATTTCATGACCCTGACCCAGTACCTTGTTGCCTGGATGGTTTATATTCTGGCATCTCTTGGCTGCCTGGCAGTCTGGTGGCGTATGACCCGAGGATTTGGCCCTGCATTGAGCGCATGGCTCAGGCTGTTTGCAGCCGTTCTTGTTCTCACGCCCGGGTTGACCAGTCCGGATATGCACTATATGTCGCCGGCATTTCTTGGTGCGCTGTTTGACGGACTAACCAACGGCCCTGAAGCCATGATGCGTAACGGCATTCTACTGGGAGGCGTACTGATTATTGTATCAGTAGGAAAGATTCTGTTTTTCCGTTCTCCGAAGAAACGGGCAACTCGCAAGGACACGAGCCACCGCTCCAATCCTGGTCAACGTATTGAACCCAAAGCACATTGAGGCTGTTTTAGAGACCGTTATAAATGTGTGAACTGCTGGGCATGAGCGCCAATACTCCCACGGATATAATTTTCAGCTTTACCGGCTTGATGCAACGCAGCGGCAAAACCGGCCCGAACCGGGATGGCTGGGGTATAGCCTTTTATGACGGCAAGGGAATCCGCGATTTTCGTGATCCTGATCCCGGCTGTACCTCAGAGATCGCCGAACTTGTCCAAAAATACCCAATTAAAAGTGAAACGGTTATCAGCCATATCCGCCAGGCAAACGCTGGCCGGGTCTGCCTGGAAAACACCCACCCTTTTACTCGCGAACTCTGGGGACGCTACTGGACATTTGCCCATAACGGTCAGCTTCAGGGAATCAAATCCCGGCCTCTGGAGTTCTATCAGCCGGTTGGCACCACTGACAGTGAATATGCTTTCTGCTGGCTTCTGGACCAGATACGAGCCAAATACCCCAAACCTCCCAAGCGCAGGGAAACTCTGTGGCGATATATTCGTAAAGTCTGCAATGAGCTGAGGGAGATGGGTGTTTACAATATGCTGCTCAGCGATGGTCGGGATCTGGGCTGCTACTGCTCAACCAAACTGTGCTGGATTACCCGCAAGGCACCTTTCACCACAGCGTCCCTGAAAGATGCGGATGTCACAGTTGATTTCCACCAGGAAACTACGCCGGATGATATTGTCACAGTGATCGCGACCCAGCCCCTGACAGATAATGAAACCTGGCTGACTATGAACGCAGGAGAGATGCAGGTGTTTTACAAAGGTGAAACTCTTGCTCTGTAGGCGGTTGGACATCGTATAGAGCGGCTGTTTCCGCCTCTTCATTCATTAGTTTTTCACACTCCTCCATCACCAGCTGCCGGAACCAAATATGAGCGTGGTCCCGGTGGCGCAACCTGTGCCAGGACATCTGGTAATCTCCTTTCAGAGCTTTCAGCTCAGGAGGCAGTTCAGCCGCACAAAGAGAATACTGCTCAATAATCGGCCGGGTCAGGCAGGTAGTTCCGATCATGAGTGCCTGAGTATCACTGACTACCTGCAAGGCAAGATGATGATCGGGCGTTGACATCAAAACTTCTCGATTTCCCAACAGCATCATGATTTTGCGAACGAACGGATTTTCCTGGAACTCAGGAATCTCCACCCCGATTCGCGGGTAAGCCATATATTCATTCAGATTCAGGTTACGCCGGCCTGCCAAAGGGTGATTGCGAGACATAAATACGCAAGCCTGAGCATGGGCAATCACTCTGCGATGAATATCCGGTCTGTCTATTGGAATAATATTGATACACATATCCAGCTTACCGGAAGACATATCCGACACACTGTTTTTTGACCATGGGCAGACGCGAAGGCGCACATTCGGGGCATCTTTTGCCAGCCTCATCAGCAGGCGCGGAATCAACTGAACGGAAATATGCTCCATCACACTGATTGCAAACTTGTGCTTACAGCTCAGCGGATCAAATGAAGATGGCTCAACTACCCTGGATACCATGTTGAGAGCTTCAGCCAGTTCACTCTGAATCTCCAGGGCCCGGGATGTTGGCTGCAAACCGTGGGGACGGCGAACAAATAGTTCATCCTCAAAGATATCACGCAAACGACCCAACGATCGACTGATCGCCGACTGACTCAGATGCAGCCGCTCCGCAGCCCTGCTGACATTGCACTCTTCCAGCAATACATTCAGGGTAATCAGCAGATTCAGATCATAACGACGCAGGGCATCGGGATTCATTCACGGCTCCATCCAGTTACGAACCGTGATATTAAGAAAGGGAATGTAAACGGCTCATGCCGGCTATCCTAACGGGACAACCGGCATGAGCCTGTAGGTAGTTACCGTAAACCTTCTAAAAACTGCAAATTTTTAGAAGGAATGATTGTATTGGAGACTCCAGAGGTGAGCAGGACCATCGGTCAGCCTACCGCGAATAGTTGCAAGAGTGATATTATTCCCTGCAACAGATCCTTCCAGCTTATCTTCAATCTCTACGCTTTCTGTTTTCAGGTAGGCGTAACCGAAATCAATTCTCTGATCTTTATCCAGCTGATAACTGGTTCCAAAGGCCAGCAACTGCCGATCACCGTCCGGTACGGTAAAGTGCCGATCATCATTTGTTACCGGACTGTTGTCGTAGGCATAACCAGCCCGGAAGGTCCACTTCTGGTCATACTTGTAAGTTGCGCCGACTGCAATTCTGGAGCTGTCCTGATAATTTTGTTTTACTGCGGCAGGAGATTCACCACTATCAAGCTTGGGAGCAAGTTCTTCGAAGGTTGACCAGCCTGTCCACATATAGCTGGCGTGAACGGCCCACTGATCATTGATATCCTGCCAGATGGAGAGTTCGGCAATATCAGGCAGTTTAATATCAACAGATCCTTTTCCGTTGTAACTTGGGATAACTCCAGGCACCTGCCCAACAAAAACATCTGATTTAGCTTTTCCTTCAAGTTTAGTTTTAACAGTAGAATGATAACTCAACCCCAAGCGGGTACCATCAACAGGCTCCCACATAGCTCCCGCTTTCCAACCAAAGCCCCAGTCATCACCAGACATATCCAAAATACTACCCGGACCAAGTGTTAGAGAACCAATTCCAGGTACATTTAGAGGATAAGGGGTCGGAAGAGTAGTTGTAAGTTTGGCATCAATATAAACAGCATTAACACCCAAGCCAAAGCTCAAATTTTCCTGTGCCTTGTAAGCCAGGTTATAACTCAGGTTATAAGTTTTGATATCAGACAGATCAGCAACAGGAGTAATACCGGACGTATTGGAATAATCCGTCACAAAGCCAAAGTTTGTATAAGCACCTAAACCATAGCTCCACTGATCATTGATCGGTGCTACATAAAAGAACTCTGGAGCAATAGCCTCACCAGCAATAGCTTTGTCTTTTACACCTGTATCAAGATTCTTTATAACAGCATTTGGATGGATATATGTCGCTACTGCTGTGAACATTGCCTTATCAAAAAAGGCCATACCGGCAATATTGGTTGCAACCACCGAAGCATCATCAAGTGCTGCTGCACCGGATGAGTGGGCATTACCTGTTCCAGTCGCCCCATGTTCTCCCAGCTGAAAACCAGCAGCACTGGCATTCATAATGGGCAGCATGGCTGCAAATAAAACAGAAACAGTAAAGGTTCTGGCGATTCTCTGGTGACTCATGGGGTCCCCTTATACTTCTTAGAGGTATTTTGGATAGTTGTTCTTGTGCAGCTTTTCGATCTGGATGCTTCGAGGAAAGGAGCCATGACAGTGGACAGAAGCAGATCCAGCTCTCCTTGCTAGGGGTAACAGTAAGAAATATAAAGAGAGGCCACTATTGACTTTTGGTTCTATCTGGTATGAATAAAACAAATACCAAAAGACTGTGTAAGTTTTTCAACAAACACATTTGAGGAAGGAGGTTTGAAATGCCCCCCAGAATTATTCCGGGGGACATGCAAAGCATATTAGAACTTGTAGTTATACTGCAAACTCAGGATATGAGCATTACTCTTCTTGATTTTACCATCAACCTTGATACCGGTTGAGCTGGTATAATGGATTTCGCTCTCTTTACCCGTTAAATAAGCATACCCGGCATCAAGCTTTTGATTACTATCAATCGTATAGCTAGCACCAACACTGAACCATTCACGATCGCCATCCGGGATACGGAAGCTGCGATGCTCATCACTGACAGGGCTGTTGTCGTATGCGTAACCGGTACGGAATGTCCAATCTTCACTGTACTTATAAGTCGCACCTACTGACCAACGAGAAACATCTTTGTATTCAAAGATCTCTTCAGGGTGTGCAGCAGCCGGGACACCATCAAGCTTAATTGTGAGTTTCTCAAGTGAGGACCACCCAATTTTTTGGTAACTGGCATGAACAGACAACTGATCATTCAGCTGCTGTAAAATTGAAAGTTCCGCAATTGAAGGTAGTGTCAGATCAGCTGAACCATTAGTGTTAAAGTTCAACCCAAGAGGGTTAACATTGGCAACAACAGTGCCATTATAGACTTGAGATTTATTCTTACCTTCAAGGGTTGCGTCGACTTCCGAAGTATAACTGAATCCTAAACGCGTATGCTCAAGTGGCTGCCAGAGAACACCAGCACTCCAGTTATATGACCAGTCATCTCCTTCCATATCAAGAGCTGTTCTGAATGTATCTGGGGCGACAAGAGCAACATTGCTAAGAGCAGCTTCCAAATACACGGCATTCAATCCGAAACCAATACTAAGGTTATCTTGAAGTTTATAAGCGACACTTGCATTTAGGTTGTAAGTCATAATATCTGACTTTTTAGCTGGCAAAGTCATGCCAGATTCAGTGTCATATTCGGTGGAAAAACCAAAGTTGGTATAACCAGCAAAGCCTACGCTGACTTTATCATTTACCGGAGTTACATAATAAAAGACAGGTACGACAGCAGCAGGAGCTACATCTTTTTGCACTTTACCTTTATAATCTCCATACGGGTAATTAGGATCAGTCAAACCTGTTGGAGTTGGTGTAGTATTTTCAATCTCAATATTTGGCTTAATATAGCTGACTGTACCAGTGAATGTGGGGCCATCTAGGAAGGCCATACCTGCAACATTTCGTGCAATAGTGGATGCATCTTCTGCCGTAGCAGCTTCACCGGCAAAGGCACGGCCGACACCAGCGGCACTGTGTTCAGCAACCTGGAAAGCGGCAGCATTGGCTTGCATGGCAGGAAGCATTGCAGCGAACAGAGCTGATAGTGTGAAAGCTCTGGAAAGGCCTTTATAATTCATTCTTATCCCCTTGGTACAGCGAGGTGTGTGGTGCAATTTATTATTCTTCCTGCTTTTCGAAGGTGTGAACTCAACTGGAAGAATAATTCTGGCCAAGTCAGAGTTCAGACCCAACACTCCTTGTTGCGGCCACTCTAGAGGAACGTTGTTTCGCTCACCATTGAATCTTTCTGCTATCTGATTTGTGCTGCGCGCATATCATAGCAACCATGATTTCACTCTTCGCAACACGCATTACCTGATAGATGCCAATTGAGAGAGCCGCTTTGCGTGGAATGCATATTTTATGGAGATATTTTCTGTAAAGACTCTTTTACAGGCTATTGATAAAATACATGCAGATCAGCGACTTGAACTTCCATGGAAACCACGATTACAGCTTCTTCACCTGCCACACCGGCTCAGGATGTCTTTATTGTTCCCCCCTGCCGGGAACAGGTCGACTTTATATATGTTGATGAACACTGCCTACTTATCAATAAACCATCAGGACTTCTCTCTGTTCCAGGCCGCCACCCTGCCAACCAGGACTGTGCTATATCACGTGTTCAGCTGCGGTACCCGGATGCGTTGATAGTTCATCGACTGGATATGGATACATCCGGCCTGATGGTAATTGCCCGCGGAGCAGAGAGTCACCGCAACCTGAGTCAGCAATTTGAGAACCGCTCTGTTGAAAAGGAGTACCAGGCCTGGGTTCATGGAATCCTGAAACCCGGTGAAGGCATCATTGAACTGCCTCTGCGCTGTGACTGGCCCAACAGACCTAAACAGATGGTCGACTTTGAACAGGGAAAACCGGCAATAACCCGCTACCAGGTTTCCGTCAGGGACAGTGGTCAGAACAAAACCAGGGTCAAGCTGTTTCCGGTCACCGGCCGCTCTCACCAGCTCAGGGTTCATACGGCGGAACTTGGCCACCCGATTCTGGGTTGTAACTTCTATGCCCATGAAGATGCCAGAACAGCAGCCAGACGGCTTCAGCTGCATGCCTGTTATCTCAAACTCAGACACCCTAAAACAGGAGAGGAGCTGATCGGCCGATCAACTCCTCCCTTCTAGTTCGATTAAACGAGGGCTGTTTACTGAACCAGCTCCTGCTCGGAGAACATACCTTCGAACAGCGGGCTGGACAGATAGCGCTCACCGGAATCCGGCAGAATAACAACAATATTCTTGCCTTCGAATTCCGGCAGTTCGGCCAACCTGACGGCTGCTGCCATGGCTGCACCGCAGGAAATACCACAGAGCATACCTTCCTCTCGCCCCAGGCGAAGAGCCATTTCAATAGCTTCCTCGTTGGATACCTGTTCTACACGATCGATCAGATCGAGATCCAGGTTCTTTGGTACAAACCCTGCCCCAATCCCCTGAATTTTATGGGGAGCGGGCTGTACTTCTTCATTGTTCAGAGTCTGGGTAATCACTGGAGAAGCAGAAGGCTCAACGGCAACAGTAACAATCTTCTTGCCCTTCTCTTCCTTGATAAACCGTGATACCCCAGTAATAGTGCCGCCGGTACCGACACCCGCTACCAGAACATCAATTTCACCATCGGTGTCGTTCCAGATTTCAGGCCCGGTTGTCTCTTCATGGATGCGAGGGTTTGCAGGGTTTTCAAACTGCTGCAGCAAAAGGAAACGTGATGGATTAGCTTCTGCAATTTCCTTTGCCCTGGCAATGGCCCCATTCATACCTTTGGCCGGCTCTGTCAAAACCAGGGTAGCTCCCAGTGCTTTCAGCAGTTTTCTACGCTCAAGACTCATAGAGGCAGGCATTGTCAAAGTCAGAGGAATGCCTTTAGAGGCAGCCACAAACGCCAATGCGATACCAGTGTTACCACTGGTAGGTTCGACAATTTCCATTCCTGACTTGAGACGGCCACTGTTTTCAGCATCCCAGATCATGCTGGCACCAATACGGCACTTGACACTTCCCGCCGGGTTTCTCGATTCAATCTTGGCAAAAACCTTCTTATCTTTGACAAGACGCTGAACCTTCACCAGAGGGGTGCGACCGATAGTGCTGGCGTTATTACTGAAAACAGAACTCATGAAAATATCTCCCTAATGGTCACCACGCTTATTCATTTATCACAAAAATCAGCGTTCAAAATTTTTTCTATGTACGAACTATCCAGTACACGACACAAGCAGTAAACGATTGTTTTCTTATGATCATATAACTCCAAGTTATAATTAGCCCCATCCGACACCTGATATCCACCTATGGAATATATTGATCTGCATCAAGGGAGTGTTTAGAGTACCTGCACACAAGCACAGTACAAGAACAACAAGTTACGGGCCAAAGAACACGTTATGAAGTTCAACAGCACCGAAGAATATATCGCCACCGATGACCTCCGACTAGCCGTCAATGCCGCCATCACCCTGCAGCGCCCCCTGCTGGTCAAGGGGGAGCCTGGGACCGGTAAAACCATGCTTGCAGAGCAGTTAGCCAACTCCCTCGGATTACCTCTTATCCAATGGCATATCAAATCAACAACCCGTGCCCAGCAGGGCCTGTATGAATATGATGCGGTATCGCGCCTAAGAGACTCACAGCTTGGTGTTGAGGGTGTTCACGATATCAGCAACTATATCGTCAAAGGGAAATTGTGGGAGGCCTTTGAATCCGACACCCCCGTGGTTCTACTAATCGATGAAATTGATAAAGCCGATATTGAGTTCCCCAATGACCTGCTGCTGGAACTCGACAAGATGGAGTTTCATGTTTACGAAACTCAGGAACAGGTCAAAGCCCGCCACCGTCCGATCATTATTATCACCAGTAACAACGAGAAGGATCTGCCGGATGCCTTTCTGCGTCGCTGCTTTTTCCACTACATCAATTTCCCTGACCGTGAAACCATGAAGGAGATTGTCAACGTACATTTTCCCAAGATTCGGGATTCCCTGGTTAAAGAAGCACTTGAAGTATTTTTTGATGTGCGTAAAGTGCCCGGCTTAAAGAAAAAGCCCTCCACATCAGAGCTGGTCGACTGGCTGAAATTGCTGATGGCGGATGATGTGCCTGAAGAGGTATTACTGGAACGTGACCCAACGCGTGCGATTCCACCTCTTGCCGGGGCGCTGGTGAAAAACGAGCAAGATGTACAACTTCTTGAAAAGCTGGCATTTATGGCAAGGCGAGGAACTTAAGGGCATACTGACAACTCTTTAACAACTTTTACGGAAATCTTACAAGAGCAAAAACGCTGCCATTTTCGTTGAAAATCTGCAAAACAGACGACATCTAGTGAGCAAAAATCGCCTCTCCCGATTTTTGTTCGTCTACAGAATTTCACGGCCATTCACAAAGAACACTCATTTCTGACAAAATTCAGTAACACAATTCGAAGTGTCAGTCGACGGATACCGCATGACACCAAGGAGATGGCTCGTTACCTGTGTAGTGAAAGTCTGAGGATGAAAATGACATTATCGACATCAGGGGGAAGAGTTGTTCTTAGCAGTCAACTCACTCAAGAAAAAAAAGGCCAGGAAGCCGAAGATATCTTTACTCATTCAGCCCGCTCTCTCGAGGTTATAAAACAAGAGATTCAGGACTTTATCAGTGGATATGGTTTCCTAAGTTTCCGTTATAGCTCCGCTCCAAAGCAACTGTCTCTGCAGGACCACACACTGCTGCAGAACTTTAACTTTCAGGAAAGGGCTGATGGCCGAGAAGGTTTTGGCACCCTGCCGGAAAAACTGCTGAAGACCTATTACCGGTCTTTTGCTGGCCAGGATTCCTTATGGCCTCAGCTGGAAAAGGCCGACGAACCGGTCATTCACCTAAGCACCGAAAACTGTTCTTCCAAAGTTCTGACCTTCTTCCACAACTACAATATCAACAGCCAGCTGTTCCTGCCCATGCGCTGGCAGACCGGCTCTGATTGGTTCTGTATTTTCAGCTTCCAGAGCAGTCTTTCTCCTGAAGATCTGAAGGAACATTACGAAACTATTCATACCAAGCTCAATGCCCGTGCTCTGGGCTGGCACCTTGAACTGATGGCTTTCAAACAGGACAAATTTAACCCTTATATTGTCCGCAAGGTTCTTTCTCCCAGGGCAAGACATATCCTGAAACTGGCGGCAGAAGGTTACTCTTCCCGTACCATTGCCGAGATGACAGATATCAGCGATAACGGGGTGAATTACCATTACCGTGAAGCGAAGCGGGTACTCGGAGCACGAAACCGCACTCACCTTGTTTCACTGGCAAAAGATTTGCGCCTGATATGATGCGAATGACTACATAACCTGCAGGCTCCTTCCCTCAGGAGTCTGCATCAATGTGAGTCAAACAGCCTTAAAGCTTAAGTTATGAGCGGAGATCCCGCTCATATCCGATCATACCCCTTACTTTCCCCCAGAAAACTCCATAGCAAATTGCATAGAGCGAGCATCTTTCTTATGCTTGCGGCACTACAGTTGCAATTCATTATAAAAACAAATGCTGCTTAACTTTTTCGACACCCTTCGCAAGTACCGTGTTCCTGTCAGTATCAGGGAACATCTGGATCTCCTGGAAGCTCTCCAAAACCATCTGGCTTTTGCCGACCTTAATGATTTCTATTTTCTGTCACGTTCGGTTCTGGTCAAAGATGAACGTCACTTTGACAAATTCGACAAGGCCTTTGCCGCCTTTTCAGAAGGTATTGAAGACCTTGACCAGATACTGGATGCCTTAATTCCGGAAGACTGGCTTAGAAAAGAGTTCGAGCGTTTTCTGTCAGATGAGGAAAAAGCTCGTATTCAAAAGTTTGGAAACCTTGAAGAGCTGATCAAGCAGTTCAAAGACCGCCTCGAAGAACAGAAGAAACGCCACCAGGGCGGAAGCAAGTGGATTGGAACCGGAGGCACCTCACCGTTTGGAGCCTATGGATATAATCCCGAAGGTATCAGGGTTGGTCAGGAAGGTGGCAGAAACCAGAGTGCAGTAAAAGTATGGGATAAACGGGAGTTCCGCAATCTGGACGATGATATTGAGCTGGGAACCCGCAATATTAAAGTCGCCCTGCGCAGACTGAGAAAATTTGCCCGTGAAGGTGCCCAGGAAGAGCTGGATATGGATGACACTATTCGCTCTACCGCCCGCTCAGCCGGCATGCTTGATATTAAAATGGTTCCGGAACGGCACAATACCGTGAAAGTTCTGCTTTTTATCGATATTGGCGGCACCATGGATGCTCATATCAAGATCTGTGAAGAATTGTTTTCAGCTATCAAGACCGAGTTCAAACATCTGGAATTTTTCTATTTCCACAACTTCATTTATGAATCCGTGTGGAAAGATAATCTGCGCCGCCACAACGACCGTATCCAAACCCTGGATATTCTCCACAAGTATGGCGATGACTATAAAGTGATCTTTGTCGGTGATGCGACAATGGCCCCCTATGAAGTCAACCAGCCTGGTGGGAGTATTGAGCACTGGAACCAGCAACCCGGATCAGCCTGGATGCTGCGTTTTATGGATAAGTATCGCAAGTTGATCTGGCTGAATCCTTACCCGGAAGCGCACTGGGAATACACCACATCAACAGAGATGATTCGTGATCTGGTCGAAAACAGGATGTACCAGTTAAGCGTTAAAGGTCTTGAGGAAGGCATGCGCTATCTAAGCCGCTAACCTTCCTCAAACAGGATGGATGGACAGACCAGTTAAGATGATTACAGTTTCGCGCTGGCGAGTGAGTATCTCAGCGAGTAGTCTTCTTTGAGGATATCAAAGCTGGTAATTGTCTTTTGACTATCCAGATCAAATTCATACTGTGAACCATCGGTCATATTCAGCATGACTGAAAAGCCTTTGTCATTTTTTACAGTTTTGGACCAGGCGACAGCTGTCGGCTCATTCATCAATAGAAATGCACTGCGATACTTTCTGCTGTCGCCCTTCATTTCCAGTCCGTTCGGCAGCTCTGCCAGTTCAACCAGCTTTCTTTCCAGATCATCGAACGCACCATACTCACTGACCCGAATCAGCTGCTCACCATTTCCGCTGTACAATGCCGGTTCTGTACGGGACATAGTCAGCCCCCCACTTTTTTGAACTTCTTCCAGATTGGGGAAAGAGATTCTCTCAGGCAGCGTCTTATCAAATGAACTGCGAAAGCTCATGGAGAGGTAGTGATCCTGGATATTTTTTTCCAGGGTAACATTGCCTGTGAACTGCTGGTTATCAGCCTTTACGGTTACCCGGTAGCGGATTTCATCCCCCTGCACACTGGCAGAGAAAAGCGATACAACTCCCAACGAAAGAATAGCGGCAATAGAGAGGAAAGGTTTACGGTCAATCGTCATGGCATTTACTCCTGAGCCAATGAATCAAGTTCAGGAGTCCATCCCACTGTTTATCAATTTCCCTGCCCAAACTCAGACAGAATGACTGACACAAGGTTCAGTATGACCAACACCTCGACTGTTAGCAGTGCTGACATTTACTGACAGAATGGCTAACAGGATGCAGAAAAATAAAGGGACACTTTCAGGAGGTCTGGCAATAGGGCACTGATTTATAAAAGAGTTTTCAGATATGCCGGAACCAGACTGGTAGCAGGGCCATTCTCAAAATGATCAAAAATACTGGCATGCTGACCCGGTTCAAGGTTCAGCTCAACGGTTCTCGCCCCTGCAGCCGAGGCTTCCTGGAAAAAACCGGCTGCTGGATACACATTGCCTGATGTGCCAATACTGATAAACAAATCGCACCGTGACAGCGCGTTATAAATCCGATCCAGTTCCAGTGGCATCTCATGAAACCAGACAATATGAGGGCGCAGAGAACCGACAGCAGAGCACAACGGACAACGACTTGCTCCATCCATTGAACCACACCAGGCCGAGACCGAACCACATCTCTTGCAGCGCGCCTTCAATAGCTCTCCATGCATATGAATCAATTTTTGGGAACCGGCACGTTCATGAAGATCATCAACATTCTGGGTAACAAGTAGATATTCCCCAGTGAACTTTTGCTCAAACTCAGCCAGCGCGTAATGAGCTGCATTAGGCTGCACCTCCCCCAGTTGCTGACGGCGTGCGTTATAAAAGCGGTGAACAAGGTCAGGGTTACGGAGAAAACCTTCCGGAGTGGCGACATCCTCGATGGTATGGTCTTCCCATAAACCATCTGCCGCGCGGAAAGTTCTGATGCCCGATTCTGCAGATATCCCGGCACCAGTTAGAATAACAACAGACTTACAACGAGCCACTGATTCACTCTCTTGTGGATGAGAGCCTAATCATAAAGGATCATGCCCAATCAGGCAGCAACTTGCTGCTCCTGACGTCTTATGTTTTTGACTATTCGCAGTATTTCGAGATGTTGGCTGACCGCTGCTCCTTTATGAGCGATAGCCTTGAACAGCATTTCCGCATCTTCAAGGTTCTGGTTTACGCCCTTGTAACAGTACATTTTACTGAGAGCCATATCATAGAGCGTTTCATCGCCCTGCTTATGTTTTTTCCGTGCATTGATCGCATCAACAGTCTCACCAACCTGTTTTTTCCATAGCTCCCAGTCTTCCACATCCAACTTCTCTCTCACCTTCCAGGCTTTATCACAACGCTCAACCAAAAGGTTACATGCATGGATTCTGTAATTGGTGTCAGAATGGAGCAGTTCAAGGTCGTGTATTCCTTTTTTCAGCTCTGTAAAGTTATGATTCACGGCATCATCCCGCAGGCGCAGAGCGCCAAGCAGCAGCCGTGCCTGGTTGCCTGGAGCCGCTCCCCCCTGCCTATTGGCAAGCGGTTCAACAGCGCCGATAACACCCTTTTCACCAACGCCAGCAGCATTCTTAAAGTGGGTTAATGCTTCTTCGTGCTCCCCGCACTCCCACAGAGCCTGAGCAAGAACCATTAATGCACGCCCATTTTTAGGTTTGTCGTCTACAGCTTTTCTAAGGTGCGTAATCGTTTTATCGTAATTCCCCTGGTGATAATGCAGTTCTCCAAGCTCTGTTCTGTCCATATCATTTTCTTCGATAACACCTTCCAGCCTATCGATTTCACACTGGGGTATTTCAATATTCAGCCTTGCAAGATCATTGTAAATCGACATGGCTACAGGAAGAGTATCAAGCCGGTAACCTGCAATCGAAGCAATCTGTTTTAAATGATTGACAGCACCACCTTTAGGCTGCGAACCACTGCAGGTGAAGACTTCTAAAGGCAGCATTTTCAAAAGATATAAAGCTTCCGGAACCTTGGCAGGATTTTTCAAAGACGCTTGCACTTCATTTTTAAACTCTTCCAGCTTGGCAATATTTCCAGATCTCACATTGTCCAGCATTGTGTTCAGTCGCTCCTCGACTGAAGCAGGAAAACAGAACACACCCGAATGTATGGACTGTGCAGCCGGAATATTCACCACACCATCAGGTTCAAGCCCGATAAACTCCACTGCCTTTTTCGGAATAGGAATGGGTAGAATACCTGTCAGTCTTGAGTGCACGACAGGTAACCCATTTCTTGACCCAATACGCACACCACCATTTTTAACAGAGCCTGTCGTTACTCGAATCGCAATATTGATCCCTTTGGTAATAAGCCAGTCCGGCAACGATGCTCTTGGGGCTTTTTTCAATTCTCTCTCCAGCGCCCGGATCTGACTGTTTTTTTCATCTGTTCGCTCATCCGGGCTTATATCCTGCAGCCATTCAAGCTTGGTTCTCATCCTTATACGATTCAAATCCGCCTGAGTAACGACCCGCACACCAACACCCGCCAACTCCCGGATATTAAATTTCCCTTTCCTAACATTCAGATGCCCGCTCATGACCAGAGTTTTATTTCCCAGCAGAAGTTTTGCCAGCCTTTTCTTGATTGTCTTTTTCTCAGGAACGGCCTTCTCACCTTCCTGTGGAACTGTATCGTCTTCCAGAAGATCGTCAAAGTTCACGCTGGCATCATTGACCTGCAAGTGTCCATCCAACTCTTTATCAAGATCCAGCTCAACCCTTCCGAGATGTATATTACCTGACTGAATATCCTTAAGGCCTATATGCCTCGGGTGCATCATCACAACCTGTCTAGAACGCCGCCCACTTTTATGGGTGTGCTTGACACTGGATATACCGGCATCACGAATCCTGCCTGTTCCGTAAATGGGAATTTCATACCGGCTTGGTGTTGCAGGTTTGCCTTCTTCTGATTTCAGTCCGGTTTCTACCGTAATCGCACCGTTGCCGGACACTTCGAGTTCAGCCAGTGTTGTATCAACACGCTGCTCATGACATTTGGACTGCAGTTGTTTTTCCTGGGAGATAACCTTGAAGCCCTTGGCTTTTGCATCCAGATCTTTGGGAACCACAATCTGGAAACCTTCTGTTCTTATAGACACAAGCTGGCTGGAGTCGGTGCAGAGTTCGGACATCTTCACCGATACCTGCTTAGGGGAAATATTCACTTCCGTCCTGCCCGACAAATCAAACTTGACCCTGCCCTTTGCCTGGAGCTGTCCAAGTTTTTTTATACCAGTTGTTTGTTCAAGGGCCGGAACCATTCCGGGTTTACACTCTACCTGCGCAAAAGACTTGGCTCCTTTAACGGCATCTTCATCAATGACGAAAGCAACTGAGGTCTGGTCATTATGGTTTTTAATATCAAGATCAACTCTCGCCAGCTGACCTGTTACCATCAGATCCCCGCTGTTAATAACATCCAGCTCATCCGCCTTGATATGATTATGCCCTTCACCCTCAACAACCCAGACCGGATCGTTACTGGCTTTGGTCGGCCGATTGTGAACCTCACGAACCAGGCTGACATGCATATTGGAAGCACCCAGTTTTAACTGCTGGCTGGCATTTTCAGGCAGTTTCTCCAAAGCCGACGGTGAAGCCAGAAGAGCAAGAGGTGCGGGAAGATGAACAAGAGGATCATCCGGTCTGATCTTTTTGACAATCTGATTGGCAAGGTTCAGAGGGCTGGCAACAGTCACATCAGCTGTCACCGCATCGACCTCTAGAGCTGCATTTCTTTTGTTATCAAGTGGTTTACCGTTAACATCCGGTTTGAGAGCCAGTTTAACGTCTCTGAGCTTTGCTCCAGCTTTGACCTCTCCTTCTGTCTCTACATTGACACTGTCAACCGAAGCAGTCACAGGCAAGGGGAGCCCAGCCAGCATGGTATGTAATGCACTGCCAGGGCTTCGCCCGGCCATGCATGCTCCCCTGGCAATGGTATCCGACTTTAATCCATCAACCTTAACCGTGGCATTCCCTGCCTTGAGACTAAGTTCAACGGGGGCAATTCCACCCTTCCCTTTCAATGCCTCAAACGTATCCCACCCCTTCGAAGCAAGGTCTTTCAGACCTCCAATAAGATCTTTCTTGATACCACTGCTCTTCAGGTATTTATCCATTCCCTTGGCTATTTCACCACCGACCGTCAACTGAAAGCGGTCAATATCAACGGTGACATCAACATATTCAGCTCCATCAATGGGAGCCTTTACCACCGCATGTGTTTTATCAAACACAATATCAACAAAATGCTCACCTTTGTCCTCACGAGTCACAATGGAGGTTGGCCACAGGCTGATTTCCTTAAGTTCAACTGGCGGGTTGCCCAGCTTTAAGTCATTAATTTTTATCGGACCAATAGCAGCTTTACCCTGACTGATACTGCGCAGGTTTAACATCAGAGTTACGATCTGTTCAGCCATTGAAGCTTCAACGACTTTGACTTCCTCGAGGCGCGCTTCAAGTTTCTGTTTCTCTACATTAATGCCTTGCTGTTCACCATCTACCTTTCTGATATCTGATTGATTTTTTAAAATCACTTGTTGAACAGTTTCACTGTGTGATGTCTGCGCCTTGATTTCCTCTGATTTAGCGTCACGCTCCTTTACTTTTGCATCCAGCTTACTCTGTCTATCTGCATTCTTTTTTGACCTCGGGTTGTCATTAATTTTCTTCTGCTTTGCCTCAATATCTCTGGTTAGCTTTTCTACACCTGTCATCAAGTTTCTAATGTTTGTGGTCACCTGCTTTTCCAGCTCTTGATTGCGCCGCAGGTTATTAATCAACCCATCTTTTCTTGCTTTCAGTTCACGGTAATCTTTATCAAGAGCGCTCATTTCCTGTTTCAGGGTCACCTGTTCACCGCTCTCTTTTAAGACACCCTTGAGCTTGCTCTTGGCAATCCATGCCACCAGGCGCTGGAACTTACCTCGTTTTGGCTTCAGGTTTTCTGCGGCCAAACCTGTTATATAGTGGTCCAGGTCTTTGTTATCCTCCCACTGCTCAAAATCAGTCAGATCGGATCCGTTTGATGCTTGGGTCGTCTCTGAACCGGCAACGCTGACTATGTCATCAGCAACAGAAACTGGACTCGAAAGGCTTCGGGGAGTGCTGAGTGCGGGACTTTGAGGCGGGGTAAGAGGAACTCCCGGCTCTGATTGATCTGACTTGGCCTGACCAATGGCCTGAGCCAGGGGATGCAGCGTGATATTCCTCTGATCTATTCGCTGCCTGGGCTTATTAGAGCTTGATTCCCCACTGGACTCAGGGGGAACCAGAACAGCTTGAGAGGGCTTTTTTTGGATTCTTCGTCTGAGTTTATCCAGGCCAGTTCTAATCAATCCTGGTTTATCTGCAGGTTTACTCCCCTCAGGGCTGTGACTCCTTCTGAAATACTGTCTTATCTTCCCTTGCATCCCTGCTCTCCGGACCCATTAAAACACATAGGAAACAATGCCCGCGCATCCAGCGCAGGCATGTTTTGAGTCTAGGAGGGAGGGAGTTAATCAGAGAGAAACAGCGTCAGTTTTTGCGGTAGGTACTGGTAAAGGTCACCGTCACTGTCTTGCCTGCCGGGATACTGACAGACAGAAGTCCTTTGTCCGCCCTTGCCCCTTTGTCAGGTTCAACCTTCATCAGGCTGTAATCGGTATCCTCAATCAGCAGATCAGCGTCCCGTTCCTGACTATTGGTTACGGTCAGCTGCCAGTCCGCTTTCCAGCTGGAATCATACTGCCGGGTTGCCAGCCGGCGCCTTTCTACGGTCAGGGTATAAGCCTCACCAAGAGCGATCTCAACCGGCTGACCAGCTGATGTCTGGGGAATAGAGCCAAAATTCACGATTTTCAGGCTGCCCTCGCGATCTTTCTCCAAAACCTGCAAAGGACCTGCCGGAAGATCTCCTTCAGCATTAAAGGCCAGGGTTCTTCTTGGATGCTCTTTGACAGACCGGTTTCCCGGATGGCTGTTGCCATAGAAGCTGTATTTATAACGGCTGGTATAACTGCTGCCTTTCTGGTTCAGCAGTGGGACATTAAGCTCACCACCGGCAGGCAAAGTGTACTTGCCAGGGACATCAATAAAAAGAAGATCGCCAAATCTTTGCCGTTCAGCTCCCATATCCGCTTCAGCAGCCATGGTTACCATCTTGCGGCTCATAAATTGCCCACCTCCACTGTTTCTACCCAGATCACCGGAAGCCAGCTGCAGGGTTGCACTGCCGTAGCTGGTTAGTGAGTTATTGACCAGATGTGCTGAGAGATTGAGATCCAGAGTGGAGTCGGCAGGCACAGTTACCATACGGTACTGATTACCGTACTGCAGCCCGTGATTCAAATAGGTCAGGTTCACCGCCTTCGACGGTTGCTGCAGGCTGAAACTTGCCTCCAGCATGGGAGCAAACTTCTGAACCGGAAGAGCATTCGTTCCAACCGTGCGCACGGACATGCCATTATCCCATTGGAAAATATCCTGTCTGCCATCGTCCAGAAGCAATACACCGGCCCCCTGCTGCCAGTCGATAAGCGTACCTTTTATAGAAGAGCCGGTGCCGGAACGTTTTAACTCAACCTGCTGCCCGACCAGTTGCTGCATTAACTGGTCATGATCGGATATCGTGCGACGCCAGAAAATACTGTCAGGCAGATGCTGTCTGCTTCCATCCCTGGCAGCCAACTGCAATGTTGGCAGATCCCAGTGATCAAAATCAGGTCGTAACCTGAGCGTCGACTCGCCTGCCGGGAGCTTTTTATCCAAAGCCTGTGAGACCAGTGTCTGGCCTGAATACATGGTCAACTGCGTAGAGGTGGCTTTCTCCATATCAACACTAACTGAAGCAGCCCATGAACCAGAGGACACCGCCAATGCCAGAGGAACCATAACCAGAGACAGAGCCTTTACCTGCCCCCGAATCAAGCGCATAGGTTTTGTCATTATTTCTGCTCCACTATCGTTTGTATCCAGTCAGTTGTAACCAGCGACGTCCGCTGTCACGGGCATGCTCCAGAGTCACCAGCATGGCAGGAACCACCAGCAGAATCAGCCCTGTACCAAAAGCCAGGCCGAAAACAATAGACGTTGCCATGGGAATCAGGAACTGTGCCTGTAGTGATGTTTCAAAAAGAATGGGCAACAGGCCACAGATGGTGGTCAGTGAGGTCAGCAAAACAGCTCTTAGCCGCTGACAGGCTGCTTCCGTTATAGCCTCCAGAACCTCCATGCCCCGCTCTCGCAGTTTCCGGTAGAAAGTCAGAAGAACGATAGAATCATTAACCACGATACCCGCCAGACCAAACAGGCCGAACTGGGACATAACAGTCAGATCCAGCCCTGTCATCCAGTGCCCGAACAGTGCCCCGGTAATACCAAACGGAATAGCCAGCATCACGGTAATAGGCCAGCTGTAGGATGAGAACACCCAGGTCAGAATGATATAAATCAGCGCCAGGGCAATCAAGAGCCCCATTAACATATCATCCATCATGGCCCGCTGTTCCGCACTGCGCCCTTCATAACCGTACCGCAGGCCATATCGGGCGGTCAGTTCTGGAAGTATGGTCTGCTCCAGCTGTGCCAGAACCTGTCCGGCATTAGTGACCTTTTCATTGACATGGGCACTGACCTGCACCGCCAGCTCTCCGTCTACCCGCTTCAAGGTATCCAGGCCCCGCACACTTGTGAAACTGACCAGATTATCCAGCCGCTCTGTTCTTTCAGGCCCCAGGACAATGGGATAGTCGGAGATAGTTGTTAGCTTCTCGCGCTGCTCCCGGTTCAAACGCAGCCTGACTTCCACCTCTTCATAACGGTCGTGATAGATCTGCAGCCTCTGACCGGCCACTGCAGTTCTCAGACGTTGACCAACTTCCTGCCTGGATAAACCCAGTGCACGGCCTTCGGGTTTAATATCAAATAGAATCTGCTCACGGCCATATGGAAGATCATCTTCAATATTGCTGACGCCCGGATAAGTGGCCAATGCATCCTGTAACTCGAGAGAAGCTGATTTCAGTGCTTCCACATCCGGGCCAATCAGTTTCAGTTCAATGGCTTTTCCAGGTGGGCCGGCCCGGGTCTGTGCAATGGTAAAGCGCTCCAATCCCTGGGGCAGATCAATAGCTTCTTTCCAAGCCCTGATCAGTTTAGCATTGGTTGTTTCCCGATTTTCTGATGACTCAAGATCAACAATCAGGGTGCCGTAGTTCTCGCCGTACTTATTACTGGAAAACAGGCCAAACTGCCCATGGTTCTGCATCTGGAAAGTGTGCCTGACAACCTTTTCCCCCATCATGGACTCAGCATCACGCAGACCTCTTTCCAGCTCATTTAGAAACTGGCGGGTCTCCTCAGGGGATGTCCCCGGAGCAAACTGGAAGGCGGCACGCATAGTCTGCCCATCAATAGTGGGAAAGAATGTGAAACGAATATGGCCGGAAGCCACCATACTCAGGCTAATTACGAACAGTGCAACAGCAGTTGTTATGGTTGTTCCCTTGTTTCTGACCGCCGCGGATACCAGAGGACGGAACCACTGCTCACGGAAGTTATCAAACGCTGAGTCCAGCTTGATACGGAACGCACTCGGCTTATATGGTTTTTTACCAAGCGAGTGATAGAGATGACCGGGAAGGATCAGGAAACATTCCACCAGCGAAGCCACTATCACGCAGATCACCACCGTTGGAATATCAATCAGCATATTGCCGACATTGCCATCCAGAATCAGCAGCGGAATAAAGGCGGCTATCGTCGTTAATGAAGCAGCTGTAACCGGAGCCATCATGCGCATGGCCCCTGATATCGCAGCCGAACGCGGTTCCTCACCTTTCTGGATATGGGCAAGAATATCTTCGCCAACCACTATGGCGTCATCAACGATAATCCCCAGAACCATAATCAGACCAAACAGGCTGATCAGGTTGATACTGCCACCTATCAGTTCAAGAATGGCCAGAGCCGCCAGAAATGATATAGGAATACCGACGGATACCCAGAAGGCTACATTCACATTCAGGAACAGGAACAGAATGGCCACAACAAGTATCAGCCCACCAAGACCATTCTTGATCAGCAGCTGCAATCGTTCACTCAGATAAGACCAGTTTTCATCGTAAACAATAAGATCAATATTATCGGGCAGCTGTTGTCGTACATCAGCAACCCATTCCTGCAAAATACCGGCAGCTTCAAGAGTATCGTCACCACTGGTGCGAAAGAGTGTCATCTGAACTGAGGGCTTGTTATCGACATAAAGTCGTGGCCAGCCTTCCTTGCCCTCCATGGTGACAGTGGCGATATCACCAAGCCTGACCACAGCACCATCACCATCGGTGACTACCGGCAACTCTTCAAATTCGCTTGGCAAACGTGCCTGACCAAGACTGCGCAGGGGGCGCTCAACCGTTCCCACACCTGCGGTTCCGGCCGGAATATCAATACTGCGGGAGCGAATCGCTGAAGCAATCTGCGGCAGGGATGTACCAAGCCGATGCAGTTGATTGCTGTCGACTTCTATCGCCATTTCCAGTTCCGGCAAACCATCGAAAGAGACTTTGCGTATCCCTCGGGCCAGAATATCCTGTTCCAGTCGTCTGACCAGAGGTCTTAACTCCTCCAGGGAAACACCACCGGCAATCACAACTTTGGCTATGGGCTCAAACCGCTCCAGCTTGCTGACAACCGGAGTTTCAGCATCATCGGGCAGCGTGTTAACACTGTTAACAGCCTGCCGGATACGATCAGTGACCTCACCCACATCTTCTGACCTGTTGATCTCCAGCCGGATTCGGCTCATCCCGGGTGATGATGTCGAAAAATAACGATCAATACCGGCCAGGCTTTTCACCTCGCGTTCAAGCGGAATGGTGATAGCCTGCTGAATATCATCAGCGGTTGCACCGGTCCATGTTGTGGAAATGTTCACCACATCCACATCAAAAGTCGGGAAGAACTGAGTATTGAGTCTCTGCAGGGCCCATAAACCAGCAAGGATCATTAAAGACATAACCAGGTTGGCGGCAACCCGGTGACTGGTAAACAGAACAATGGGAGAGAACCCGGAATGTTTGCTCATTGAGGATCTCCAGCTTGACCAGGCTGGTCACTCTGATTGTTGCCCTCTGCTGGCGAACTGTTCTCAGTCTTAACCTTTACCTTCATACCGCTGATAGCGCTGGCAATTCTGGTCACCAGCAGCTGATCATCTTCCTTAAGCTCAGAGCTTTGAACCAGCAGCCATTCCTGACCGTTTTCCTCCTTACTCCCGAGATGATCAACCTCTATTGCTTCCAGCTGACTTTGGGAGTTCACACGGTAAATGTATCGATCTCTATAAAGGGCATCCGGTGGCACCTTAACGACCTGCTCTTTAAGCGGAACCTGTAATTCGATAACCCGGACACGACCATAGATCAAAGGCTTTGCCTGTCCCTGCGCAAGGCGGAATAGGCCATCAACACCGCCGCGACCGCTATCAACCGATCCAGCCAGGCGATTCAACTCAAGCGGGATCAGATTTCCTCCTGTTCGCAATAATGCCGAGACTTGTGTTCCGCTCTCAATCAGGTTCTGTACAACCGGCAAAAAACGATCCGGAATCTGGGCACGTATTTCCAGCTGTTCCGTGTCGTACATTTCCAGAAGAACATCTCCGGGCCGGACTCGTTCTCCCTTTGCCACTTTTAGCTGACTGACAACTCCGGAGAATGGTGCTGCCACCCTGCTGCGTTCAAGATCCAGCTTTGCCTGCTCCAGCAGGGCCTGGGCACGGCTGTGCTGGGCTTCAAGCTGCTTAAGTCGGTTACTGGCATCATTGACCATCTGTTCACGACCTAAAACAGTCAGTTTCTGTCGGGCATGATTACCAATAGCAGTTTCCAAAATGGCTTCCGAAACCAGATTCTTCTGCTGCAATACCTCCTGGCGGTTCTTCTCTTTTTCAGCATTATCCAACAGAATCTTTTCCTGACGGAGGGCCTCACGGTCCATCTTCCCCCGAAGCTGTTCGGATTTGAGGCGGGCTTCTATATCAGCAACATCAGCTTTTCGCTGAGCGACGACAAGCTCCTGGTCTCTGCTGTCCAGTTCAACAACAAGCTCATCATTGTTAACAGCTTGCCCCTCAAGGGCATGGACCTGTTTCACATAAGCCGTAACCGGTGAAGCCAGTGAAACAAAGGCTGGTGTTTCTACCCGACCATACAGTGTCGCCTCCACAGACTGCGCTTCGAAAGAAACCGGCATGACCCGGACAGACCATTCACTTTGTCGGGCTTTGGCAGGTTTTGGCCGTTCAGCGGTTGAAAAGAGAAAGATAATCAGCAGGATTGTGACCATCACAATCAGTAGTGACCATTTCCATCGAGAGTAGAACAGACGCTGAATCAAAGCGGAGGGCATCCGGCGACACCTTTCATTAAATGATGAATCATTGTTTATACAGAGTATGCAGTTTTACCTGCCCATTTCTGTTTAGGATTATGCCAGAGAACCGCAGAATGATTTATCGAATTTGATCATCCTGTTGGATTATTACTCTACTACTCTTCTGTAGGTTTTTGATCCAACCCTCTGTGTCGACTTAAGAGCCTGCCCCTTTTAAATGCTTTTTAAGAGCGGTTGGTCCAGCTCGCAAGGCGGAAGCCAAGGCTGAACTGGTGAAAACTCAAACCACGCAGGAAGCTGTCTCTATACCCTCCTGGACGTGTAACTGAAACCAGCTCTGCCAGCTCTCCCTAACCGGGTTTAAACCACATGCAGTAACCTTTACACACACCTCATCCGGCTTGGGATTAGGGATTTCAAGATCCGCAAAAAAAAACAAATCACTGGCAGGATCAAAAACAACGGCTTTCATTTCAGGCCTATATCACAGGTTAATAGGCCTTAGTTTATGGAAGACAACCCAAAAGAATGAATTATGATTTCTTATAAAATATATAAATCCTTCTTATCGATATCATGTCCTGGTGAGCCATACATACTGCTACTGGAAAACATGTTTCCCCATAAACGTAAAAACCCGACCGGAGCCGGGTTATAAAGCCATATACAACTATCTAGAAATCTGCCGCCAGACGC
>NZ_JAMFLX010000019.1 GCF_023502345.1 Parendozoicomonas callyspongiae | reverse complement strand
AAAAATGTATGGTCTGCTCCTTTTTGCAAGTCCAAGCTGGCTTTCAGAATACGTTTGCGTCAATGTATCCGGCCTATGAATGAGCCTGCTGGCTCTGGCCACGATGGGATCCGCACGCAGTAGACCTAATAAGGCGCTCAGTTACGAGAACTGCTTTTTTAGCCAGGTTTGCAACCGCGTGGGGTTAACGCTTCTGTTATCGGCCTGTTACTCGCAAAACCAGGAATACGTAGGTTTTTTGAATTCTTATGCTGCTTCAGGGAAAGGTTGATATTGCTTCCCAGATGTCAGCACTTTCCAGCAGATACGCATGATTTTGTTAGCAAGCGCCACTAACACAACATGGTGATGGTGACAGGTCTCAAGCTTGGCAACCCACTGACCCAAACTCGATTTCTCTCGCTTCATGTGTATTTTAAGAGCTTTGGCTCCCTGGAGAACTTGTTGTCTCAAGTAGATATTTCCTCGTTTACTTATCTTCCCCAGATTCGACTTGCCTCCAGTTGAGAATTGCCGGGGAACTAAACCCAGCCAGGCGGAAAGGTCTCGGGCACGTTTGAATTGAGACCCATTCCCTATCGCAGCGATAAGAGCGGTTGAGACAATAGGGCCGATACCTGGAACTGAGGAAACAAGCTGGCATTTATCTGATTTTTCAGCGGCACCTTGCAAAAGCCCCGACATCTCATTAATTTGTTGATCGAGCTGCTTCCAGCGATCCCGAAGCCGGGTTATTAGGGACCGGATATATTGGGGTAGCTCACTGTCAGTATCAGCGAGAATGTTTGGTAATGACTTCTCAAATATCTTTCGACCTTTAGGAACCGTAATTCCATACTCCAATAGAAGAGCCCTCATCTGATTGACTGTTGCAGTTCGTTCAACGATAAAACGTTGCCGGACTCTATGAGTTGCCTGCAAAGCGAGCTGCTCATCCGTCTTCAGTGGCACCGTGCGCATAGTCCCACGGCTACCAGCCTCCGCAATTGCAGCCGCATCATTAAAATCATTCTTATTGGACTTCAGGTATGGTTTAACAAACTGAGCAGGAATGATTTTTAGCGTGAAACCTGCCGCTGTAAATAACCGCCCCCAGTACTGTGAGCCAGGGCAAGCCTCAAAGGCCACAAGACTCGGAGGAGTATTAGCTATAAAAGCTTTTAATTGAGTCCGTGTCAGTCTCTTTTTGAAGAGAATATGGCCATTCTTATCCATGGAAACAACATGGAACCAGTTCTTTCCCAGGTCAATACCGTAAATATGGGTGTTATCTGACATGGTGCTTACTCCTGCAAAAGTGTTCTCAGCATAGGTGCAGAGAGTTAGTGGAGTGGAGCAGACCATCCCATTAGGCAGCCGCCTTCTTTGCCAAGGAGTGTCACTGAGATTCCAGTTTATCAGTGATTACAGGGAGCAGTTCAGTCTTTCTGCTATGTGTCGGGTTATGTCGGTATCCCGCAATGGCTTTTATGAATGGCTCTCCCGCCCTGAATCCAATCGTTCTCAGGAGGATCAGGCATTGAAGGCGAACATTAGAGTTATTCATGAGAAAAGCCGACAGCTGTACGGTGAACGTCGTATTAAAGACGATTTGGCTGATATGGGTAAAACAGTAAGCCGCAAACGTATAAATCGCCTGATGAAAGAAGAGGGACTGAAGTGTAAAACCAAGAGAAAGTTCAAGGCTACGACAGATTCCAGCCATAATAAGCCGGTGGCAGACAATTTATTAGGGCGGGATTTTAATCAGGATCAACCAGATCAGGCTTACGCTGGCGATATCACTTATGTTGCGACCCGGGAGGGCTGGCTCTACTTGTCTGTCTTCATAGACCTGTGCTCAAGGGCTGTGGTTGGCTGGTCTATGGGGAGCAGAATGACAGCGACACTGGTGACAGACTCTCTGGAGATGGCTATGTGGAAGCGCAGACCTGAAGGTGGTTTGCTGGTGCATAGCGATCGGGGTAGTCAGTATGTTTCTGATCGATATCAGAAGCTACTGAATGATAATGATTTCACTTGTAGCATGAGTCGTAAAGGGAATTGCTGGGATAATGCAGTGGCTGAAAGCTTCTTCCATACCCTGAAAACAGAGTTGATTCACCATGAAGATTTTCAGACAAGAGAAGAGGCCCAGCAGGCAATTTTTTGAATACATTGAAGTGTTTTATAACCGTCAGAGAAAGCACTCAAGCAATGGATACCTGGCACCGTTCAAGTATGAGCAAGAACTTGCCGAGGTAGCGTAAAAAAGTGTCCGGAAAACTCTTGCCACATCAGAGGTGGTCACGGTACTGAGACAGTACCTTTCTGACAGCTATTTAGAGCCGGAAAAACAGGGAATTTTACGCGCTTCATAATGCAAAAATCCCGCTACAGATAACTGCAACGGGATTCTTGAAGGTGGCGGTGAGGGAGGGATTCGAACCCTCGATACCGGATTAGGGTATACACCCTTAGCAGGGGCGCGCCTTCAGCCACTCGGCCACCTCACCGTACGTCTCGCATCATACCGTCAGTATACTTCCTGTCAATCCGAAGTTTTCTATCGAATTAAACATGCAAAATACTGGGCATGAAAAACCCGTCAAACAGACGGGTTAAAGATGGCGCGCTCAGGAGGATTCGAACCTCCGACCGCCTGGTTCGTAGCCAGGTACTCTATCCAGCTGAGCTATGAGCGCGCAGAAATCGCAAATCAAATTAGCAGAAAACAAACAAATCTAAAAACAATTTTTCTATTTTCTGCTAACTCACGTCACCAACAAATGAATCAGCCAGATAACGTTTGCAAATCTGGCGGTGAGGGAGGGATTCGAACCCTCGATACCGGATTAGGGTATACTCCCTTAGCAGGGGAGCGCCTTCAGCCACTCGGCCACCTCACCGCAGAGACGGCCGCTATAATAACAGATTCGCGCTGAATGCAAAGTCCTTTTTACAGCTAATTACGCCTTTGTTTCCTTATTAATTAACCAGTGAAAACAAAAGGTTAGCTTAATACTGTCCCTCGCCCTCTTCCTCGGTTTCATGTGCCCACGCCTGATGATTGTTACCACCATTACCGGAGCCGCCTTCACGTTCTTTTTGAATCCGCTGATAGATCTCTTCTCTGTGAACTGCGACTTCTTTAGGCGCATTTACACCGATACGAACCTGGTTTCCTTTTACCCCCAGTACAGTCACAGTGACATCGTCACCGACCATCAGGGTCTCACCAACTCGGCGTGTCAGAATGAGCATTACTGTCTCCTTGTTCCCTTAAACCCACAAACAATGACCGTAATCGATGACAGCACTGTGGGACGCCCAATACGGTACGACAACCTTCAATACTGCCCGCCGGTTTCTTATGACCGAAGCCTAAAGGTAATACAGCCTGATCGTTTAGCAATCGAATACTGTATTATCTTTCGGCTTTCTGGATGCGCAGCCCTGAAACCGGCCGTTCCCTTCATGGTCACCCTCCCTTATCAGACAGAGGTCTCATATAAGGGTGTACCTGCCACGCACACCAAGCGGTTCATTGTTATATGCTCCGTCAGCACACCGTCCTGCATAAGCAGGCCCGGACACTTCCAGTGCTTTACCGCAACAACCGTTTGTACAAAAGAGAAGCCTTTTGAACAAACCCCTTAAAAAAGGCTCGAAAACTTTACAAGCAAGCAGCTTAACCATGTAACCCGCTATTTGCATGCGTATTTTTACCAAGCCTTTACCCAATCTACCGCCCGGATACGGGTTCCTGATCGAGCTCAAACGCAGAATGCAGTGCCCTGACAGCAAGCTCCAGGTACTTTTCCGCAATCACAACTGAGACTTTGATCTCAGATGTGGAAATAATCTGTATGTTAATGCCTTCTGCAGCCAGAGCTTCAAACATTCTGGTTGCCACACCGGCATGTGAGCGCATTCCTACGCCAACAATAGAGACCTTGGCAATCTTGTTATCCCCGTCGTACTCACGGGCACCCAGGTCATTGCAGGTCTTCTGGAGAACATCCATCGCCCGCTGATAATCGCTTCTGTGGACCGTGAAAGTAAAGTCGGTCGTCTGATCCGCAGACACGTTCTGTACGATCATGTCCACTTCAATATTGGCTCGGCTTATCGGCCCCAGGATCCGGGAAGCAACTCCTGGTATATCAGGCACTCCCTTAATGGTGAGTTTTGCCTCATCGCGGTTAAATGCGATACCTGATACTGCTGGTTGTTCCATTTCGTCCTGCTCCTCGAGTGTTATAAGTGTTCCCGGGCCTTCTTCAAAGCTGTGCAGCACCCTCAGGGTGACATTGTACTTGCCGGCAAATTCCACTGACCGGATCTGCAACACTTTCGAGCCCAAACTCGCCATCTCGAGCATCTCTTCGAAGGTAATTTTATCCAGTCTGCGTGCACCTTCAACAACACGAGGGTCAGTAGTATAAACACCATCCACATCGGTGTAGATCTGACACTCGTCCGCTTCCAGCGCTGCCGCCAGTGCTACAGCAGTGGTATCTGAGCCCCCTCGGCCCAGCGTAGTTATGCGCCCGCACTCATCAATCCCCTGGAAACCGGCCACGACAACCACGCGCCCTTCTCCAAGGTCTTTCTTAACCGCTTCCGTATCAATCTCCTGGATACGGGCCTTGTTATGATGACTGTCTGTTCTGATAGAGATCTGCCAGCCGGTATAGGATACCGCCGGGCATCCCAGCTCCTGAAGAGCCATAGATAACAGGGAAATGGTCACCTGCTCTCCGGTCGACAGCAGAACATCCATCTCTCCCGGAGCGGGATGTTCCTGAATTTCCCTGGCCAGCCCAACAAGACGGTTTGTCTCCCCCGACATGGCTGATACAACGACCACAACATCATGACCATCATTGCGGAAGCGCTGCACCTTCTCGGCTATTGTCTTTATCCGTTCGATGGTTCCAACCGACGTTCCACCAAACTTCTGTACTATGAGCGCCATATTATTTGCTTTTAATTATTCACGGTTCGGAATGTATCAAATCACCCCGTAAAGAAACAGCAAAGGGCAAAGTTATACCTCCTGAGAGATAAGGGTGCCTCGCCCAAAAGTATGAAATCATCCCTGTTTCATAACTCGCCTTGACTGCAGCACTGAAAAACCATTGTTTTCAGTACCGCAGCCGCTTATATCAACTGTTAAGACAGCTTGTCTCCCAGCCACTTCTCAACAGAAGCAAGCGCACTGGGAAGAGCAGCAGCATCCGAGCCACCACCCTGGGCAAAGTCAGGACGGCCACCACCACGGCCACCAACCTGTTCCGCCACCATTTTCAGCAGATCACCGGCTTTTACCTTGCCGGTCAGATCCTTGGTCACACCCGCAGCCAGGCTGATCTTGCCACCTGCTTCAGTTGCCAGCATGATGACGCCACTACCCAGCTTGTTCTTGAGCTGATCAACCATATCCCTCAGGGACTTGGGATCAACACCTTCAAGCTTGGTGGAAAGCAGTTTCACACCTGCGACTTCCACCGCGGAAGATGCCATATCGGCACCCGCAGCACTGGCCAGCTTCTGCTTCAGCTGCTGGATCTCTTTTTCCAGATCACGGTTGCGGGCAACCAGAGCCTTAACCTTATCTGCAGCAGTTTCACGGTTACCCTTCACTAGGGAACCCACTTCCAGCAGGCGGCGATCATTTTCGGCTAACCAATCCTGGGCAGCCTGACCGGTCAGAGCTTCGATACGGCGCACACCAGCGGCGATTCCGCCTTCGCTGGTAATAACGAACTGACCGATATCGCCAGTACGTTCGACATGGGTACCACCACACAGTTCAACGGAGAAGCGGTCTGTACCCATGCTCAGCACACGTACGGTATCGCCATATTTCTCGCCAAACAGCATGGTTGCACCGCGTTCGTGGGCTGTGTCCATATCAGTAACTTCTGTGTTAACAGCACTGTTGGCACGTACCTGCGTGTTGACAATCTGCTCGACCTCTTTGATTTGAGCTTCTGTCATGGCCTCACCATGGGAGAAGTCAAAGCGCAGCTTGTCACTGTCAACCAGAGAGCCTTTCTGCTGTACATGTCCACCCAGAACACGACGCAGGGCTTCATGGGCCAGGTGAGTTGCAGAGTGGTTACGGGCAGAATCAACACGCTTGTCAGCATCAATTTCTGCAGAAATTTTCTCACCAATCTTCAAAGAACCGGATACGACTTCACCGGTATGGAGATGGTTACCACTTTCTTTCTTGGTATCCAGCACACGGAACTCACCGTTTGCCGTTTCCAGGATACCGGTATCACCTGCCTGACCACCTGATTCGGCATAGAAAGGTGTTTTATTAAGCACGACAACAGCTTTTGTGCCAGCAGTCACGGCATTAACCGCTTCACCTTCTACAAACAATGCTTTTACAGTGTCTTCATCAACCAGATTGGTATAACCGGTAAACTCGGTTTCACCTTCAACAGTGATGGCAGAGTTGTAATCCACGCCAAACTGGCTGGCTGCACGGGCACGCTGACGCTGCTCCTCCATGCAGGCTTCATAGCTATCTTCATCAATGGTCAAACCACGCTCACGAGCAATATCGTTGGTCAGGTCAACCGGGAAACCATAGGTGTCATAGAGAGTGAAGACAGTCTTGCCAGGAATAACGGTACCTTTCAGGTCGGCGATATCGTCTTCCAGGATCTTCATACCCTTGTCCAGGGTACGGGCAAACTGCTCTTCTTCTTTCTTCAGGATGTCCATCACCTGATCTTTGTTGTCAGCCACAATCTGGGCAGCATCTCCCATGGCTTCAACCAAAGCAGGAACCAGCTTGTAGAAGAAGGAGCCGGTTGCACCCAGCTTGTGACCATGACGGCAGGCACGGCGGATAATTCGGCGCAGAGTGTAGCCACGACCATCGTTGGAAGGCAGAACACCATCAGCCACCAGGAAAGCACTGGAACGGATATGGTCAGCAATAACGCGCAGGGAGTTATTAGAGCTATCTACACCACCAAGCAGCTTGCCAGCCTCGCCCAGAATATGCTGGAACAGATCGATGTCATAGTTGTTATGGACACCCTGCACTACGGCAGCGATACGCTCCAGACCCATGCCGGTATCAATGGAAGGCTTTGGCAGCGGGTGCATCTCGCCATCTGCAGTACGGTTGAACTGCATAAATACCATGTTCCAGATCTCGATATAGCGGTCGCCATCATCATTCGGGCCACCGGGAGGATCGCCTGCAATATCCTCACCGTGATCATAGAAAATCTCACTGCAGGGCCCACATGGGCCTGTATCACCCATGGACCAGAAGTTATCTTTTTCACCCAGACGGGAAAAACGGTCGGCCGGAACGCCCATCTCTTTCAGCCAGATATCTTCCGCTTCTTTATCATCCTTGTAGACGGTGACCCACAGCTTTTCCTCGGGAATACCCAAGGTACCAGTGAGGAAGTTCCAGGCAAATTTAATGGCATCACGTTTGAAGTAATCACCAAAACTGAAGTTACCCAGCATTTCAAAGAAGGTGTGGTGACGGGCGGTATAACCAACATTCTCGAGGTCGTTATGCTTACCACCGGCACGCACACAACGCTGCGCAGTCGTTGCCCGGGTATAGTCACGGGCTTCACGGCCAAGGAAAACATCCTTGAATTGGTTCATACCGGCGTTAGTGAACAACAGCGTTGGGTCATCATGAGGAACCAGGGAACCACTGGCAACAGCGGTGTGCCCTTGCTCTTCAAAATATTTTTGGAAAGCAGAACGTAACTCAGAACTCTTCATATCACCTTCCCATCCAGGGAGTCGGGGGCGTTAAGCACAGCTAATGATAAGCCATTGACCGAATTAATCCGGTAGAGGGCTAAAATTTTTGCATTATATATCGTGCATCCCTGTGGTAACACACTAACCACAGGGATTTAAGAATCGGACACGATCTAATTAGTTAAAACATCTATTTAACGAAACAAAATCAGAGTTTCTTTCGACTATTCCCTATCGAGTTTCTCCAGACGGGCAAGCAGGCTTGATGTATCCCAGCGACTGCCACCCTGTTTCTGGACATCTTTGTAGAACTGATCCACCAGCGCAGTCACCGGCAGGCTTGCACCGTTACGATCAGCTTCCTGCAGACAGATACCCAGATCCTTGCGCATCCAGTCCACGGCAAAGCCATGGTCATAATGGTTATCCAGCATGGTTTTGTAGCGGTTTTCCATCTGCCAGGACTGGGCTGCGCCTTTTGAAATCACATCAATCACAGCTTCTGCATCCAGGCCAGCTTTCTTTGCAAAGTGCAAACCTTCGGACAGTGCCTGAACGAGACCACCAATACAGATCTGGTTGACCATTTTGGTCAGCTGCCCGGCACCGCTGTCGCCCAGACGCTTAACGGAACGGGCATAGACATCCATGACAGCTTCGGCTTTGTCATAAATATCGACATCACCACCAACCATAACAGTCAGCATGCCATTTTCTGCACCGGCCTGACCACCGGAAATCGGTGCATCCAGGAAACCTACTCCCTGCTCTTTGGCAACCGCATGCAGCTCACGGGCAACTTCTGCTGAAGCTGTCGTATGATCAACAAAGATGGTGCCCGCTGTCATACCGGCAAAAGCGCCATTCTCAGCCGTGCAGACCTGTCGCAGATCGTCATCATTACCCACACAGGACATAACAAAATCAGCGCCTTTTACTGCCTCTGCAAGCGTCAGTGCCAGTTTACCACCATACTCTTTGACCCAGGCTTCGGCCTTGCTGGTAGTCCGGTTATATACCGTGACTTCGTAACCGGCCTTCTGCAGATGTCCAGCCATCGGGTATCCCATAACACCGAGACCGAGAAAAGTCACTTGCTTAACCATTACCCATCCTTCCTCATATTTGGGTCAAAATTGACCGCATTCTGCACGATATTGTCTGAGCCTCACCATGGCATCTGATTCGGTAATAATCTGGTTATTTCGAGCCGCCTGGTAACGCTCATTGAAAACATCAAAGTAGTCATGCATAACATTCGCAGCACTGTTCTCTCCCAGCCATGCCAGACACTCAGCACCAACCTCTGCTGTACAAAGGTGACTTTCTTTCTGGGAACGCCGTAGCTGGTAGCGCGATGGCCGCTCGGGATTTATTCCCAGCACCGGCAGGTTGTAGAGATAAGGACTGTGATTGTACATCTTCCTGGCCTGCTGCCAGGTTGCATCCAGCAGCAGGAAAACAGGTTTGCGCCCATGCCTGGATTGCGCTGCAGTTTCTGCCGGACTGGCTACAGAGTTATTGACTGCCAGTGGTTCCGGAAACACCAGAATCGGATACCGGTCTTTACGGGCAAGCAGGTGCAGCAACCGGAAGTCCGGCTCTTTCCGCTGCCAGATGGTTCGCCCTCCCCCTTTAATGGCGGACAACAGCAAGCGCCCCGTATTCGTTGGCTTGTACTGCTCGTTATGATGCATCAACAACCAGAAGGAGGCTTCCGTATCCAGTTCCGGGGTTAGTTCACAGATACAGGCTGACTGTGGCATCTGACACTGCTCACAGCGAGTGATATTACTGCCTTTGGCTTTAAATGGCCGCCTTGGCGGTGCTTTGGAAATTAAGGACAAATCAGACAAAGAGTTTTACCAGTGGTTCTGGTGGGCAAAACGCCTTTATATCTCAAAAGAGGAGGGTTCGGGAAATCCAGCTTCCAGAAACTCAATCATTGCCAGGGTTTCCTGCCCAATATCCGTGCGATTATCACCCGTGTCGTTAATGGTTATATATGGCCACTGTTCAGGGTTGCTTAAGCCCTGCTCATAAAGTGCCTGGGCATTATCAGCACAACTTTCGATATAAAGAACCGGAACATCCCTCACTTCCCCACGCCCTTCTGCCAAGTGCCATCGATAATAGAGTTCACCGGTGATATTTATTCCCTGCTCAGATCGAAATCGTTGTGACAAAACAGCCTGAAAAAGCTCAGGGAAAGTCTCTTCAAGTTGATTCAGCCAGTCTTTATTGAGCATTCTGGGAGCATGTGCCGGCAACCATGGTTCCTGCTGTATTTTGAAAACTTTCTGGATCCATCGACAGCAATAAGTGACCGACAACTGATCGGAAAACATTTCTGGACCAGAGTTTTCCTCCATTATTTCGGCAACAGGAAAAACAGGACCATTAAGGCCAGCCATTAAATCCCACTCAGGAGGTCTGGCCAAAAATACATCATCATTAAAATACACAAAGGTATCTGACAGACCGGCGATATGATGAAGCTGACATTCAATAGCCTGTGATGAGAATAGAGGCAGATATTGTTCAGGTATATAATCTTGATGATCAACGATATGCAACTGAGGGTGATCAGACCGAATCCAGGCCGGAATCTGATTATCTGTCACCAGGAAAATATTTGGCTTTCCCGGCCAGTAGCTTTCAATGGAGCGCAGCAAATACTTTAACTCACCTGTATCGCGGTAACGCCCTTCAACATCTCCCGTTCTTAATACAGATCCTTCCTGCGGCTCATAATTCTGCCAATAGGCTCTTTTTCTGCGCCAGGCTGGATCCGAGCCATCAACCCAGGTAATAACAATATCGATATGATCCATCATGGTATGATCACCAAATCCGCCTGAGCCGCATTCATCAAACCTTTCCTGAATGAAATAACTTCTCGAACCTGGTCACTTTCTTCAGGTAATTTCTTGATTCCGACCTAGGATGCTTTGTTGTTAAAGCCCAGTAAACCTGCGAAGGCTTCAGCCTGTTGATAGCTTTTATAGCCTGCGTTCTATTGCGATGAAATGTTTTCAGCACATTTCCCGCTCCACCATTGTAGGCAGAGATAATAGCGTACCGCCGGGACAACGGGTTTTGAATATCTTTCAGATAGATGGTGTTTAATATATGCAGGTAAGCTGTTCCAATCTTGATATTGTTGGCTGGCTTAAACAGATACGAACGTGAAGGCTTTCCTCTTTTTTTATAAATGCGCTGGAACACATCCCGCCCGGCCGTTGAAGGCACCACCTGCATCAGTCCATAAGCATTGGCCCAGCTGACTGCAAATGGGTTGAAGCTGCTTTCCGTGCGCATGACGGCATAGATCAGACTTTCATCGATTCCATATCTGCGGGCATTTGTTCGAACCAGACTGGCGTACTGATACCGTTTATTACTCATGCGATTTTGCTTCATGGCAAAATCCACATAAAACACCGGCCCTTTCGCAGTCTTGTTCTGCATGAGGTGGTTAGCGATCAGATAATCCGCATACTGACTGGCACGCCAGTACCAGCGAATAGACTGACCCTTTTGGTCAAATACCTGCTTATAAAGAAGCGGTTCTTTACCGAGGGCCACTTCACTGTCGCTGAAAATATCGACTTGTTCGGGATCATTGGGAGTCAATAGAGTAGTGACTATTGCCTGGTGCAAATCCTGTCTATCGAGGGTTTCAATCCGAACCCGGCCTTTTTCAAAATCAACAAAGACCCGCGTTCTGTAGTGATTGGAGTATTTGACATACTCTGTTCGACTGGCTCTTTTGGCATCGCCCCAGTTAATTGTCGTTTCTTTGGCGAGCACACGAATAAGCGCCTCAAAACCCAGATCATCTTTAACTTCAGGTACCGGTACAGTTTCCGCTTCTCCTTTTTGATACTGCGCAAGACTGGCCTGATGAGCTGCATATACCTGATCAACAGCGGTAATAACCGGAGGCTTATCATTTTGCGCACTACAGGCAGAGAGAAAAGCTGTCACGATAAGAGCAGGAAAGTGCCAGCGGCAATGCATAGCAGTACAACATCCTTGTCAGGTATTTGCGCCCAATGCTAACAGGAAGCTTTTTGTAAAAGCTGTCACTACTGTCAATTCAAAGGTATATTTCTGGGCTGAACCACCGACACCACAGATCATAATAATGAAAATTGCCATTCTGGGTGCTGGCTGCATTGGCTGTTATGTGGCCGGACAGCTTTTAAAAGAGAAAGTCTCTCTGGTTTTGATTGGCCGCCCGTATATTGGCGACAGCCTTAAACAACACGGACTCACCGTTAGTGACCAGGACAGTCAACCACTTACATTTCCTCCTGATACTTTTGAATTTTCCGAAGCTCCTGAGGCAATGAGGGATTGCTCGGTGATTCTTGTCTGTACCAAAAGCCATCAGACAGAACAGGCATCACAGGATATTGCCCACTTTCGCCCGGATGCCACAGTCTTCAGCCTGCAGAACGGTGTGCATAATGCTCCCAAGCTATCCACTGCTCTTCCTGATGCCACGGTTATCCCCGGTACAGTAGTGTTTAATGTTGTGTCTCTGCCAGGTGGTCACTTCCATAAAGCTACCGAGGGGGATATTTATCTTGGCGAACATCCGGCAGCTGCCAGCTTGAAAGCGTTATTTGCAAAGACATTCCAGCCTGTATGGCATACCGATATGCGCTCCGTCCAGTACAGTAAGCTGCTGGTCAACCTTAACAACCCCATTAATGCAATCAGTGACATTCCTTTAAAGAAAGAGCTGGAGACACGTCATTTCAGAAAAATGCTGGCGGCATGCATTTATGAAGGGCTCGAGGTTTATAAAGCTGCCGGGATATCACCGACTTCTCTGGGCAAGGTTCCAGTAAAATGGCTGCCTCGCCTTCTAAATACACCTGATATTATTTTTAAATTACTTGCAAAGCAGATGCTTTCCATAGACCCGAAGGCCCGTTCAAGCATGTGGCAGGATATCCAGAATGGGAAACCGACTGAAGTTGACGACCTGAATGGAGAGATTATCCGCCTGGGGCAGCTTCACTATATCAGGACGCCGGTGAACTCACAGGTTCTTGATCAAATCCACCAACTTGAGCAGCATTGAAAGAGGCCGTGTCATCAATAAAGAAGTGGCCAAGGTACTCACCTATCTTGGCTTTCTGCTTAACCGATAAGTGGCGATAGGCTTTAAAGGAAGCACCATGCAGGGTAGAGCGGGCTGTGTGAATGCCTTTTTCCGCCAGGCGGCTGGCAACAGAATCAAGGCTCATCATTGCCAAAGGTTTGGCCAGCACAACATCCAGCCAGACATCCAGAACCTCACCCAAGTGTGCACCGATCTCCTCACGGGTCAGTTTTTCCGGCTCTGTTTTGCTGCGTTCGATCATTTCCAGAATTCCCACAGCAATTTCATGATCAATGGGAATGGCAAGGCAGACACTCTGGCCTTCAAGGGGGTGGTCCATCTCGCGCAGCAATCCTTTCATATATGTTGCCGCCAGATGATGGTGACCTGAATCCATCTGTTTGATAACGCGCTTGAGAATAGAATTGGTAATTGCCAGAACACCTTTTTCCGCCATGCTGGCAATAAAGTAAATGGTGTGACCGAGTTCGGCATGCTTAAGGATATCGAGTCCCACAGCACCCATTGATTCCTCGATTGTCATATGCATGACAGATATCAGCCTGCGGGTATCTGCCCGGCTCGGATTATCTTCAACACAACTGATATATCTTTTACAGGCCTGATAAAGCTTGTCAGAAACGGGTATCGCCAGATTCACAGCCATGTGTCTTGTTATCCCTTATGAACACTTCTGCTTCTTGTTCTTATACGACGGCGAACGCAAAGATTTTTATATACTGTTTCCTATCACCCTAGCAGACAGAACCGAGTCCGACACAGGGCCGTTACACAAATCTATCCTTTAAACTGCCCTGATTCTCTGACCATAACAACTATTGACATAAAAAAGCTGACCTGACTGTCAGCTTTTTCACATTGATGACTTACGACTCATAACCTTCCGTAGTAGTCATCACTTCCCGGATAGAGTCCATATCGAACCCCCGGTACTGCAGATAACGCATCTGCTTGTTACGGTCACGGTTATCAACGGGTTTGCCTGAACCGAATTTACGTATCCGGGATTCACAGGCAAGTTCGTACCAGTCAGCATCCAGTCCATCAACCCCCTGCTGGATATTATCGCTGTCGATACCTTTCTGCTGTAATTCCTGACGAATCCGCACCGGCCCATAACCCCGGTTTACCCTGGAGCGAACGAAGGTTTCAACAAAACGCTCATCAGAAAGAAGACGATCCTCTTCCAGGCGGTCCAGAACTGTTTCCAACGCATCTTCTGATTCAGCCCGACTGCGCAGTTTGCCAAACAGTTCACGGCGGGAATGTTCACGGCGTGCCAGCAGATCCATGGCCGCACGCCGTAGAAGGGTTTCCTGTTCCGACATGTCAGGCCGGAGTCACTGCTTCACGCCTGGACTTTGGCTTACCATCTTCAGCCTGTTTCACATCCTTGCCCTCAGACTCAATATTCAGCAGCTGGCGACGGATTTCACCCTCAATTTCCCTGGCAATATTGGCATTATCTTCAAGATACTGGGCAGCATTCGCCTTGCCCTGACCAATCTTACTGCCTTTGTAGGAGTACCAGGCACCGGCTTTCTCAACCAGCTTCAGCTTCACACCCAGATCAATGACCTCACCCATATGGTAAATACCCTGACCATAAAGGATCTGGAACTCGGCCTGCTTGAAGGGAGGGGAAACCTTGTTCTTTACAACCTTCACCCGGGTTTCATTACCAACCACTTCATCGCCCTGCTTGACGGCACCAGTACGGCGGATATCCAGACGAACAGAGGAGTAAAACTTCAGGGCATTACCACCGGTTGTGGTTTCGGGATTACCGAACATCACACCGATCTTCATACGGATCTGGTTAATAAATACAACCAGACAGTTGGCCTGCTTAATGGAACCGGTCAGTTTACGCAGCGCCTGACTCATCAAACGTGCCTGCAGCCCCACATGGGAATCACCCATATCGCCTTCAATTTCGGCCTTGGGCACCAGCGCAGCAACAGAGTCCACGATAATCACGTCAACAGCATTGGAGCGAACCAGCATATCGGTGATTTCCAGCGCCTGTTCACCAGTATCCGGCTGGGACACATAGAGGTCATCAACATTGACACCCAGCTTGCCAGCATAATCCGGATCCAGTGCGTGCTCGGCATCAACGAATGCACAGGTATTACCTGACTTCTGGGCCTCAGCGATCAGACTCAGGGTCATTGTGGTTTTACCGGAAGATTCCGGGCCATAGATTTCAACAATCCGGCCTTTGGGCAAACCGCCAATACCAAGGGCGATATCCAGCTGCAGGGAACCTGTAGAAATAGCCGGAATCGCTTCCCGCTTCTGGTCACCCATGCGCATAACTGCGCCTTTACCGAACTGCCGCTCAATCTGACCCAGCGCTGCACTTAACGCCTTCTTCTTGTTGTCATCCATCGCTCACCTCACTCGCATTTTCCAGTTGCTGTTTAAATTCTTTGTCTGCCTGTTTTTTAATACTTACAGGCTTAATACTGTATACATAAACAGTATTAAAACACAGTTTCAGAAAAGCGCATAGTTTTTATCGGGATTAGTTTATGAAATGCTTTTCGAGAATAGGGTGTTATGCACTTTAATCTTTGACATTTATTGCTGGCACAGGGCAATGATGCCATGCAGCGCGGCAAAAACAGTCTGACGCCTTACCGAACTGCGATCACCTTCAAACAGAAACTTCTCGGCTCTGGCAGGTGATCCGGCACCTGCCCAGGCAACCCATACAGTACCGACAGGTTTATCATCAGTGCCGCCATCAGGCCCGGCGATACCACTGACAGCCACCGATACCGTGGCACCACAGCTGGACAACACACCTTCGGCCATAGCCAGAACAGTCTGTTCACTGACTGCGCCATACTGCTGTAATGTAGTTTCAGGAACAGCCAAAAGCTGCTTTTTGGCAGCGTTGGAATAGGTAATAAAACCACCCTCACACCAACCGGAACTTCCTGGCACCTCTGTCATGGCCTGCATAATGCCACCGCCAGTACAGGACTCTGCTGTCGCCAGAATATGATTGGTTTCACTCAAAGCTTTTCCAGTCAGCTCAGCAAGGAGATAAAGAGAAGATTCGCTCATAGTGGAGCCCTTTAACTAGCAGTCAGTTGTTCCAGTTCGAGAATTCGTAACATTGCCTCTTCTGAACTCTCTCCGCAAGTCAGAGAATCTGGCGCAAACTTTCCGCACACAGCCGGGCGTTCAGGCTTACCAAACAGGCGACAGAGGTTTTTGTCATCCAACTGAATACAGCGTACACCCGCTGGCTTGCCATTGGGCATACCGGGAATAGGCGTACTGATCGAAGGTGAAATGCAGCAGGCTCCACAGCCCACACGGCAGGATATGGTGCTCATAATGGGTCAAATTAGAAGGAAAAAACGAACTTTACGTCTTATCGCCTGCTTTTACTATCGAAATACCTCCAAAAGGCAATTTGAACTACTTTGTTCCCTTCAAAGCATGGGGGATCAGATGAGCAGCTCAGTCACCATAAAGCAACAACATAAACTGCTTTTTATCACCGCTGCCGGAGGGGCACTGGAATTTTACGACTTCACGCTGTTTATGCTGTTTGCTTCGCATATACGATCTGCGTTCTTCCCTGAAGCTGGGCTGGTAACCGGTTTATCCGGCGTTATGCTGTTGTTTTTTGCTGGCTATCTGGCCCGCCCCCTCGGGGGACTGGTGTTCAGTTACTTTGGTGATCGTTTTGGCCGCCGAAACCAGTTCTTAATTACCCTATCCCTGATGTCATGCAGTACCCTGGCCATTGGTTTGATCCCAGATTATGGAAGTATTGGCCCTGCCGCCGTGATTATGGTGATGATTTCGCGCATTCTTCAGGGAGCATCAGTAGGAGGTGAGATTCCTGGCTCAGTTGTTTATCTGGCTGAGTGGCTGCCTTATCGCTGTCGTGGACGTTATATCAGCATAATTATCACTGCCATCACCTCCGGTAATCTTGCAGGAAGCCTTACCGGCTATATCCTGACTTTGTCGTTGAGTGAAAGCCAAATATCGGAGTGGGGGTGGCGGTTGCCATTTATTCTCGGTTTTGCCTTGGGAATGGTTTTGCTGCTAGCACGACGCCAGATGCAGGAAACCCCGCCTTTTCTGGATCTTGTACAGGCGAATGGAGTGCTGCAAAATCCATTTCTGACATTGATGAAACAACAGCCATTTAGAGTTGTTCAGGGGATTTGCCTGGCGTCAGTACCTGCATGTATGGTGTCTTTCTTTCTATATGCGCCGGTATGGCTTGGGCAGCACCTTAAATGGTCTGCCGCATCGTCTTTCTCTCTTTCCACGCTCGCATTTCTCACAATATGCTCGCAGGTTCCATTTTATGGCTGGCTATCTGATCAGATCGGTAGAAAGCGTTTGAATATGACGGGAGCGCTACTGCTGTTACCGGGCTTATGGTTGTTCAGCCAGATCATAAGCAGTGAAGCAGCCCCTTACACTTCCCTGATACTGCTACTGATCACGACAATCCCTCTCAGTATGGTTCTGGCTTCCTATGAGACAATCATTGTCGAACTATACCCAACAACAACCCGGTTCACAGGTCTTGGCCTTAGCCATAATATTGGCTTTACCATTTTTGGAGGGCTGTTCCCATTAACCGCAGAGTATCTGATAGAAGGCGGTTGTATTATGGCCCCATTAATACTCGCTGGCGGGTGTGCCATTCTCAATTCCCTGGCGGCCTATCAACTTCCGTTCAATATGAAGCCGGTAGCCCAGCCATAGCAAGGCTATTCAACTCATTCGTTTCCATAGATTGAATACCATAGCGCTTAATCAATTCTTCCATATACCCACTTTCCCACATTTTCACCAGACTGCGGTTGATGTCAGGAAGCAGGTATTCAAATTGCCTATCGAGCCGTAAAGACAAAAGGTGTCTTTTCAGCGGCTGAGAAAAATAAACTTTTATCTTTAACTGGGAAGAGAGATAACTGGCAACATCAAGGGGCATAACAGCGTAGTCACAGCGCCCACGACCAATCATTTTTAAAGACTGCAGGTCAGTGATAACGATAATTTCTTCATGCCCCCTGTTATCTTTGCCACTGAAACCAAGTACTTGACATACCCGGCCAGGAGGCAAGTCCTGCAGTGAAGACGCATCCGGGTTTAACGGAGCGTGGCTGACAATAGCTTCATGTAAAATCAGGAAGGGCTCACTATAAACAGAATGATTGACCTCTTCAGTCTCCTGGCGCCAGCTCTCTGCAATACCAGGCTCCAGATTAAACAAGCCCAACCTCATATACAGGCGGATGCGAGCCTGGGGGACGAAGTAGTAATTAAACCGGATGCCCGTATCTTCGGTAATGCCCCTCATGACATCTATATAAAAGCCTTCCGGAATCTGCTTCTCACTGTCCAGCCAGTAGTAGGGTTCCCTCCCCCCTTCTATCAAACCGACATTCAAAATATCTGGCCAGTCTCCCTTTTCATCTGCACAGAGCGCCACGCCAGACAGCGTTAATAGCTGAAAAAGCATTATGACAATAAGGCTCTGTTTAATCTTCAGCATATTGCTCCCGAACCTTCAAAATCTCTGGCAGAACCTGATGAAAAACCTCAATCAGTTTTGGATCAAAGTGTGCACCGCACTGCTCATCCATCCAGGAAACTGTGTCTTCAACTGGCCAGGCTTTCTTGTAAGAACGCTCACTGGTCAGGGCATCAAACACATCAGCAATGGCCACCACCCGGGCACTGAGCGGAATATCTTCCCCCTCAAGACCCTTGGGGTAACCTGTACCGTCCCACTTTTCATGGTGATTCAGTGCCACTTCCTTAGCCAGACGCATCAGCTCAGAATCATGTTCACCAATGATATTGCCACCAAATTCGGTGTGCCTTTTCATCAGCTCCCACTCCTCAGGAGCCAACTTGCCGGGTTTCAGCAAAATACCATCAGGAATACCAATCTTACCGATATCATGCATGGGTGCCGCCAGGTGCAACAGCTCTACCCAGGCAGGTGGCTCATTCAGAGCCTGGGCTAACAAGCGCACATAGAGACTCATTCTTGTGACATGCAGGCCGGTTTCATTGTCTTTAAACTCAGCAGCACGACCCAGGCAATTAATGACCTGCAGACGGGATTCTCTAAGTTCGCGGGTTCTCTGGGCCACAAGCTGTTCAAGGCAGCGAGTCTGATCATGTAGCGCCAGGTGAGTATTAACACGGGCCCGAACAATTTCCGGACGAACAGGCTTGGCAATATAATCTACAGCACCGAGCGACAATCCCAGAGATTCATTCTGATCACTGGTCATGGCCGAGACAAAGATCACTGGAATGTCCGAGGTTCTGGCATCAGCCTTTAACTGTCGACAAACCTCATATCCATCCATCCCCGGCATCATGATATCCAGAAGAATTAGGGATGGTCTTGGTGAGCTCCGGGCAATTTTCAGCGCCCGCAGGCCATTCAGCGCTGCTTTTACCCGATAATCAGGCTGAAGAACCTCTCTCAGCACATCGATGTTCTCAGGAGTATCATCAACGACAAGAACAACCTGTGATTCATCCTGGCTAACAAATGGGGAAACCTCCTCCTGAAGTTCCCCGGAAACTAACTGGCTGATTTTCATTTCAATAACGGCGCTATCCCTCTACTACAGCGGTAGATATTACTCTTTCAGACAACTCATCCAGCAGTATCAAAGCCTGCTCAAAATCATAAACTCCCAGAGCCTGTTCAATCTTCTTGACCTGCTCTGAAGCATCGGAACACCTGGAAAGCTTCGGCGCCAGGGAGGCAAAACTATCAAGTGCCTCAGTATCATCGTCAGCGATCAGCGCCCTGATATCAGAAAGCTGTTGGCTGATTTCTTCAGCACTCTGCAGCACAGAATCGTCTTTATGCGACTCAGTCTGAATAGGTAAAAGTCGCATCAGTTCAAAATTTTCGCGATAATTTTCTAGTTCCTGAATGCTCTGAATCACTTCATCGAGTACTTTTTTCAAACGGTTACATTTCTGCATAAGAAGTGGGAGCAGCCTATTCTGCTCTGTATCCTGCTGCAGCTCAGATGCAATATTTGACAACTGGCGGGCACCGATATTTCCAGCCACTCCTTTCAGGGTATGAACAAGACGAACTGCCTGTTTGGTATCGCCCTGTTCCAGAGCATGAAAGTATCCTTCAGCAAAGCAGGACTGAGAGGAAACAAACCTTGTCAGGAGCTTGTAGTACAGGCTATTTTTATTCTGGCAGATATTCAGACCTGCCTGATAATCCACCCCTATCAGCAGATTCCAGTCCCACTCATCCATGCACTCAGGTTTGGGAGCTTTTTTAACAGATGCACCAGGATTTCGGGGTTTTACCCAGCGAGCCATCTTCGTGAACATATCGTCAAAATCTATTGGCTTGGCAATATGATCATTCATTCCGACTTCAAGTACTTTCTCCCGGTCACCAGCCATGGCATTGGCCGTCATGGCTAGAATAGGTAGGTTCTCCCATTCCGGATTTTTCCGGATTCTGCGAGTGGCTTCATAGCCATCCATCACAGGCATCTGGCAGTCCATTAACACGCCGTCAAAAGTATTATTGGCAAGACTTCTCACAGCCTGAAGGCCATTCACAGCCAGCTCAACTGAAATGCCGTTACTCTCAAGAAGATCCAGAGCCAGCTCCTGGTTTATTTCATTATCTTCAACCAGCAGAATTCTGGCTCCAGCCAGCTGAGCAATGGCTTTCTCCGCTCCAGTGCAGGTACAGTCTTTTCTGGTACAGGCAAATTCCTTTTCCCCATAAGCACTGCTCACTGCGTCCATCATAGATGAAGCAGTCACCGGCTTGGAAAGGTAGGAGTGGATATGGTTGCCTTTCCCTCCAGCACTTCCAGAAACGGCATAGTCCTGACCAAAAGCTGTCACCAGAATGCAGCGAGGCGGAGTCTGACGACACTGCTCTGAAATCAACCTTGCCGTGCTGGCACCATCCAGACCCGGCATACGTGAATCAAGCACAACCAGGCTATAGGGTACAGAGGCAGACTCAGCTTCAAGTACCATTTGCAAAGCCTCATTGCCACTTTCTGCCTGATCGACATTCATGCCAAAACTTTCCAGTATGCCGGTGCCGATTTCGCGAGCAGTAGGACTGTTATCAACCAGCAGTACTCGTCGATTGCGAAGAAACTCTATGCCAACAACAGATTCTGAGACTGCCCGTACCCCAAGCTGGATCACAAACTGGAAGTTCGCACCTTCTCCCGGATCACTTTCAACCCAGACCCGGCCACCCATCATATCGACCAGCCTGTGGCAGATAGCCAACCCCAGCCCGGTTCCGCCGTAGCGTCGTGTTGTTGAGGTGTCAGCCTGAGAGAAGGATTGGAACAGCCTGGACATCTGGTCTTCAGACAGGCCGATACCGGTATCTTTAACAGAAAAGTGCAGTTCAACGCTGGTCTCAGTCCGTTCGGTAATACGTGCAGAGACCAGCACCTCACCCTCTTCGGTAAACTTGACCGCATTATTACCAAGATTCATCAGAATCTGGCCGATTCGCAGTGGATCACCCACCAGCTCCGGCATATCCACAGGCAGGGAGAACAACAGCTCCAGCCCTTTATCTTCCGCCTGAAGGCCTAGCACACTGCTCATATCACCAAGAACATCTTCCAGGCGAAACGGCACCTGCTCCAGCTCCATCTTTTTGGCTTCAATCTTGGAAAAATCGAGAATGTCATTAATTACACCCAGCAGTGACTGGGCAGAACGGTGGACCTTCTCGATGTAATTACGCTGCTTGCGCTCCAGTTTGGTCTGCAGCACCAGCTGAGACATACCCAGGATGGCATTCATGGGTGTGCGTATTTCATGACTCATATTGGCCAGGAAGTTACTCTTGGCCAGAGATGCCTGCTCAGCACTGTCACGGGCCTGACGAAGCTCACGCTCCATCAGCTGACGCTCAGTGATATTACTGAATACAACTACACAGCCACGAATGTCTCCATCCTGCTCAATAGGACAACAGCTGTACTCCACAGGTATACAAAACCCGGCCTTGGTCCAGAAGCAGTCTTCCTGATTAGTTTTTGACTCGCCATTAAGCAGAGCCTGGGCAATCGGAAGTTCAGCGGGATTACGGGCACGTTTTTCCCGGTCACTGTGCTGTATCAATGGCAGTAAAGAGCGTCCATGGACTTCCTCTTCCCGACAGCCAAGCAGCTTGAGGGCGGCATCATTGATAAAATTCACCCGGCCGGTTTCATCCAGCCCAAACAACCCCTGACCCACCGAGGTCAGAATCAGTCGACTCTGTTCTTCCAGCTCAGCCAGCTCGCATGTTCGATCATTAACCTTGCGATCAAGCTCTTCATTGGAGGCTTTAAGGCGTTCATTGACCTGGCGTCCAAGGTTCAGCATGAACATGATGTAGGGAATGATAAAAATAAAAACCAGCCCCAGTACCAGCAAAAGTCCGTACTTCAGGGTTCGATAACCGGCAAGGTGATAGTCCTGACTGATTTCGGCAACAAACCCGATACCCAGTGCCGGATTCCAGATGCCCAGGCCATAACTTTCCTCACCGGCATTATTCTGGAACTGGGCGAGTCCACTGGTGCGAACTACACCACGCTTCATGCTTTCTTCATAGAAATTGGCTAGAAAATAGCCATCAAGAGAGCGGTAAACCCCGAAATCGGCGGTCGATTGCTCCATATCCAGCGCCATGCCATGGCTATTCACAGGAAACACCTCGGTTCCGCTGGAAGCACTGACATCCTGCAGATAGCTGTAGAGTTTACGGGAGAAATTCATACGGCTGACAACTAACGCAATAGATTCACCATCCTCACCAAAAACGGGGGTTATGGTGTAGCTCTGCCACTTACCGGAGACGTGGTTAGTATCATTATTCAGGTTTTCACCATTTTCTTTTTGCTTATCATTTCCTGCAACAATGGCAGGAGAGATCCATTGGGTCTGGGAGTATTGAGCCTGCCGGATATATTTATCAGGAATTCGTGATAGTTCATCACTGCCATCGCCAATCAGAATCTTTCCGTTCAGATTCATGATCGCCATTTGCCGGTTATCGAGGATATTCTGATAACCGTTCCAGTAATCCTGCAGCTTTTTATCAATTCTTTGAATACCCCTGATATCATTCTCATCAAGAACCAGAAGCTGTTGAATAAGGTGTTTAGGCTCAGGCTTATTCACCACATGAGACACTATCCCGTTCTCAAATGAGAACATGCGATTCACGCGCTCATTAGCCGTATTTACCGCTAGCTTTAACTGCGATTGCGCCTGGAGCTCCTCCTTCTTCAGGTTGTACTGCAGAATAAAACCTGCCAGAGCCCCGCTTAAAGTAATAAACAGAGCAATACTTATCATCACCAGCCGGGCGAATCTCTGGGAGCCGAAGGAGAGTTTGGAGTTATCAGAACCGGAATGCCGTGCCATGGATCGGGCAATCAGGAACAGCGCTCCCAGGACCACAATAAAGACAACGACCAGATTAACAGTTGCCCTGGCCGTATCATCACCATATCCACCAACAGAACCATCAGCTAATTCAGCATCAGCAATCACATACTCATTGAGTATGTTCTGTTTCTCTTCCTGGGGAATCGAAAGCAGAACCTTGTTAACAATGGACAGCAGGATTTTATTATCCAACTGCACAATCCAGTGCATATCTCTTGCCGGCAGGGCATCCTGACTGATCAGTTTCAATCCGCCAATTGAATTCATCAGCTGCAGATTGTTAACCACAATTGGAGCTTCAACCAAAGCATCCACATCACCATTGAGCAATGCCTGCACACAATCCAGCAGGCTGCCCTTTTCCACCAGTTCTATATCGGGAAAAGAGCGCTTGATCATGTCACTGATCAGATAGTTTTTGACGGCGGCAACTTTCTTGCCCTTTAGCTCATTGAAACCATAAATCCCGGTTTGCCCCTCTCGGACATAAATCGCATCTTTCACCCTGACAATCGGTGGACTGAACAATCCAAGGTGACGGCGTGAGGAGTCGTAGAGAATGCTGGACATCATATCAATCTCGCCTTCGGCAAAGCCGCTCAGAAGATCAGAGAAAGGTCCAGTCACGAAATGAATTTTCAGACCTGTTCGCTCCTGAAAGCGAAGTAAGTACTCAGCCAGCACACCCCGGGGCTGCCCATTATCATCCATGGAAATCAGAGGGGCGTACTCTGCAACAGCCACACGGATTTCCTTGTGCTTCTCAATCCATTCTTTTTCTTTTTTACTGAGGGTTAAGGAAGGGGTCAGCCTGTCAAGACTGGTGTCACCATCGTAATACACTTCCAGCCTGGCAATCATCTCTCCCTGATAAACGATTGCCTGAATAGTGGTGGGGTATTTCAGGGTTTCTGTGGCAATCTCTCCACCAAAAACACCCTGCTCATTATTCTCCCGATGGTACGTTAATAGAGATTGTCCTGATGCCGTGTCAACAATCCTTACAGCACGAATGCGCACATCCTGACTAACAACAAACTTCAGCGTCTGCTGTAAATTTTCAATATCCAGGTTATAGACGAAGGTCTTGCTGAGGTTTGCCAATTCGCTTGCTATTTGATAATCCCGGTGTTCAAGCTCTATTGCACGACTTATATCACCAAGCGCCTGGGCATTGGTAGTTGATACCAATCCTCCCCACGACAACATAATCAGGACTAATAACTTGAGCAGGTAACAAGAAAAATACACATACCTGTGCAGAACAACAGTACGCAAGAAAGCTACACCTCTGCCAGTAACTTTTGACTGCTATCCATCTGTGGAAACCCTTAGAGTCTGCTTACTGTAATAAAGCATCCTGGGTATATAAACGAGAACACATGAAAGAAGAGTGTGAGACAGTTCTAAAATACGTTCTATTTCCAGTGGATACAGTTTCTCATTCGAGGTGATATTATATTTTTTATTACGCAATCACTACTTTGATTACAAAAAAACAATCAATAGAACAAATAAATAATAATCAAACCATTAAAAGTCGACGTTGCCAATATCTAATAAATAGGTAATCAACACATTCAAAATGATCTCAATCAATTTATCTTCGATTAAATTATCAACTCACATAGCCTGTCTTTCTGAGAGCCTGCTCTTAAGAAGGTTTTGAACAGGCTCTTATTCGACTACAGGGTCATTATCTTATTTCAATTGGCAGAACTTCCTGAATCATTCTCCTGCCATACTGTCCCGAGTGCCTTTTCATCAATTACCGCACGCCAGGGAAACTCCTGATCCCGCTGAATTTCATAGAGGTGCTGAGCCATAACATGCAGCGATGTACGCATCCCACCTTCTACCTGTTCATCACAGCGGAAGAAATCTTCCCCAAGCTGGTAACCCTCCTTCCAAAGGGGAATCGCAGCTTCAACCTTGCACAGAAACCGCCTGACCGATAAAGCATCCTCCCTCTCTCTAAGCCGGGTTTCCAGAGTTCGCAGATAGGCCAGTAAAACTCTCGGATCATGAGAACTGCGTTTGTCCTGCCATTCCAAAACCCGTGAACGGCATTCCAGCATACGGGCAGCGGTGATGGTCTCGCTTACGAACAGACCGGTATTCCAGAAATCACTGACAGTCACTGGCAGAACAGCAGGCTCACCGGGTGTCACTCTTAAGGAGCGATTCATCACATCCTCGACCAGAAACTCAGGAAGACTCTCCAGCCGCCACAAGGCCTCCTGACAAAGCTCATCTATGGAAAGGTGGATAAGTGCCCGCGCCTGTTCAACCTGCCAGTGGTTAACCTTGGTCAGCAGGCCGCCCGCCCGCTTGATCTGTCCATCTGGCTGCACCTGCAATAACCCGACGGCCATCAGGGCTAGATCAGCCCGGGCTTCAGCCTCCTGCCTCTGGCACTCACTACTGCCAGCAAGAACCTGCTCTCTCTCTTCGGCCAACCCCCGCTCAAGGCAGGCCATAACCTTCTTGGTCAGCCGTCTTCCCGCCAGTCTCTCCAGCGGCAACCACTGCCCATTAAAACCATTGGCGTAAGTCATATATTCAGACTTGGCAGCCAACTCATTCCCCCTGTCATCCACCGCAGCAACCTCCCGTGTAAACCCGCCTGCTAGTAAATGGCTATCGGCTTAAGGGAAAAATTCTTCGTGCTGGATTTATGCTTATTTTCTATGAAAATTTCTCAGCTTCAGCTTAAAAATTGTATTGGAGCACTCACTGAGAGCCCAAATCCACTGACATGATCTTTTCCGGTCTGTACGAATTCACAAGAAAGGCTACAAAACAGTAATATATTAAGAGTAAAGGGGAAAAGACCTTACACTGTCTCGTTTTTTGCAGTCATTGATCAATGCATAACCTGACGAGGAAATTCATTCCACCGCGACCCAGAGAATAAGATGAAGCTGTCCAAATTTGGGGAAAAATTCACCAGCCATTCCGGGATCTTGTCCCTGATGGATGATCTTGGAAATGCCCTGGCTGATAATGACCATATGATTATGATGGGGGGAGGCAATCCGGCGCACATTCCTGCGGCAGAGGAAGTCTTTCGTCACCGCCTGCAAAGCATCGTAGACTCCCCGGCAAACTTCACACGCTTTATTGGCACCTATGACCCTCCCGCTGGTGACCAGTCCTTCTGCCGGGATCTGGCCGCCTTTTTGAAACGCCAGTTTGGCTGGAAACTGACCGAAAGTAATATCTGCCTGACCCACGGAAGCCAGACAGCATTCTTTATGCTGTTTAATATGCTTGGTGGTCAGACCAGCAGCGGTCAGCACCGGCGCATCCAGTTACCCCTGGCTCCTGAGTATATTGGCTACAGCGACTGCGGTATTACTGAAGACTTCTTTGCTGCAGCCCGTCCGGATATTGAGACTATTGATGCCCACACCTTTAAATACCGGGTTAACTTCGACAACTTAGCGGTTAACGACGACACAGCGGCTCTCTGCGTTTCAAGACCCACAAATCCAACCGGCAATGTTCTGACAGACCGGGAGATCGAAAAGCTGGACAGCCTGACCCGCCAGCATGATATCCCTTTCATTATTGATGGAGCCTATGGCCTGCCATTCCCAGAGTTGATCTTTACCGAAGCGGCTCCTTACTGGGATGAACATATTATTCTTTGCCTGAGCCTGTCCAAGCTGGGTTTACCGGCTCTACGCACCGGAATTATTATTGCCAGTGAAGAGGTCATCCAGGCTATTTCCTCCATGAATGCCATTATAAGCCTGTCACCTAACAGCGCGGGCTGCCTGCTGGTGAACAAGATGGTTGCTGATGACAGCATCATTCACCTGAGCAAGACTGTTATCCGCCCCTGGTACGAAGAGAGGCTCAAATTCGCCACTAAAGAGTTCAGAAAACAACTGGGCGATTTACCATGGGCCATGCATAAACCGGAAGGAGCCATGTTCCTGTGGTTATGGTTCAAAGATCTGCCCATCACCAGCCTGGAATTATATGAGCGACTTAAACAACGTGGCGTGCTGGTCGTTTCAGGGCACTATTTTTTCCCGGGAATCAATGATGACTGGCAGCACAAAAATGAGTGTCTGAGGGTAACTTATACCCGTGATCAGGAGACTGTTGGCAAAGGCATTGCCATCATTGCTGAAGAAGTTCGCAAGGCCTACTCCGAGCAGTAGATCTTCACCTCAGCGTTAACCACCTGATATTCACCGGCCAGAATGATCGGCCGGTGAATCTGAAATAAACCTTCCGGTTCGCACCTTCGGATCAAATAAGCAGAAAACCAACACTCGGTAACCAGTAATAGAAGTCTTTTAACCACACTGCTGGAATTTCCTTCGATCCCCTTCTAAGTTTCAGCCATCTTCTACCGAGGATTCATCCATGCACCGCCTGCACACCCCATTGCTGGCCTTAAGTGGGTTATTACTGATTACACAGCCAGCACTGTCAGAATCACAAAACCCGCTCAAAAATGCTCCAGCATCTAAAAGCTCAAGCACTAACCTTCCCCTCGAAAAAATCATAAGTATTGCGAGAGAGAAAAATCCCACCATGCGGATCATCAACACATTCAAGGAACAAATGGGAGGCAAGGAAGTTGACCGCGTTTTCTATTTTCTTCCGGACAAGAAAGAAGCCAGGGTTATGACGCTGGATCCAGTCACCGGAACCGTCATGGATGATCACGCCTATAAAATTCCCGAAAAACAACAGACGATTCCACTGGAAACCCTTCTTTCCAACCTGCGCACCAAATACAGCATCGTCAAAGTTATCAGAACCCGTACAGCACAGAGAGATGGAAGGGATGTTCGTATCATCCTCTATGTCGACAAGCTTAAGCAGCAGAGAACCATGGTCGTCGATACCAAAACCGGAGAAGTTATTTCCGATAACGCCCGGAAACTATCTGGCTGATGGCCGCCCTTCTATCATGAAAAAAGCAGCCTGAAGCTGCTTTTTTTTTGTATCTTGTAAGTTCTTTATGCTGAAACACTTAGCAAAATCATCACCAGCACACTGAGAATAATCAATAACGGCCAGACAAAGCGAATCCATTTATCGTAGGACACCCTGGCAATGGCGAGGCCACCCATAACAACCCCGGAGGTAGGCGTCACCAGATTCACCACACCACTGGCTGACTGGTAAGCAGTCACAACCAGATCCCGGGCAACATCAGAGAAATCAGCCAAAGGTGCCATGATCGGCATTGTCAAAACAGCCAGACCAGATGTTGAGGGAACAAAAAAGGACAGGACAAACTGTATCCAGTACATAACATTAATAAAGGCAACAGCTGACAACCCACTGATCGCCTGCTCAGCCCAAAAAAGAATCGTGTCGGTAATCAAACCTCCATTCATTACCACTACAATTCCACGGGCCACACCAATGACCAGTGCAACACCCAGCAGATCTGCAGCACCAGCAACAAATGTATCAGTGAACTCTTTTTCACTCAGCCGCCCGACAAAGCCAACAATGATCGACATTACCAGAAACAGACCGGACATCCGCGCCATCCACCACCCCTGGGACGACACCCCCCAGATCATGATTCCGAAAGCGACTATAAAAAGAAGAAGAATAAGCTTGCGCTGACCGTTGAGCTCCGGAACCTCTTCACCGGCCGATGCCAGAAAGTGCTCACGATTTTCATCATACTGAGAGGCAACCAGCGAAAGTCCAGAATCTCGCTTAACTTTTTCTGCATAGCGCATGACATACGCTATGCAGAGAATTAAACCAATCGCGTATATCGCCAGACGAAGATTCAAGCCTTCCGTAAAAGAAACCCCGGCAGCGTCTGAACCAATCACCGTTGCAAACGGGTTCACGGTCGAGCCAAGAGTACCCATTCCCGCCCCAACCATAATGACGGCGACAGCCGTTAGAGAATCATATCCAGCAGAAATCATGACCGGGAGTAACAGCAGATAAAACGGCAGCGTCTCTTCTGCCATTCCGTATATCGTCCCCCCGAGAGAAAACAGGAACATAAGTATGGGAATCATCCATTTTTCCTTACCCGCCATACTCGACATGGCAGCAGCGATCCCGGCATCGATAGCTCCCGTTTTCGTCACCACCGCAAGAAAGCCACCAATAAACAGCACAAACAGGGCAACATCTATCCCATTAGCTTCATAAGAGTCCGGATCGTAAAAGCCTGCTATTGGTGCAAGTACAACATCTTCAAAGCCCTGGGGATTGGGTTCAACTTCGTGGTAAGTCCCGGCAATAGGCACGTCCCTTCCAAGGGCATCATCCATTTTCGTCTGGTACTGACCTGCGGGAACAATCCAGGTCAGGATGGCAACAAATATAATTATGGCGACAAGTATCGTATAAGCTGAGGGAAAGCTGAATTGCTTCATGGCTGAAGACCCTTCCAGGCTACTGGAAATAGATGAGAAGCCACCGAACATGCAAGCCAGGTTCTGTTGACATGAAGTGCGTCAGCTAAATTTCTCCATAGCCTGCAAAAAATCATCAGACTCTGGCCCTGAACACTGGCGCTGAACAAATGCCAGAAAACAAAACGTCAGCTTACGTTTGCCTGCCCGGTTTCAAGTTTGGGGATTTATAGTCGAAGAGGCTGATTTTTGCATAGCCAGCATTCAGCTGACTGAATGCTCTACAGGTTCAGTCAACTGCACGGGTAGAAAAATATCACCTGAAAAAGCACTTTTAAAAAACCATGACTTGCGTCAACTGCGTAATGGAAAGGATCTATAATTGCCCGCTAGTGTGCGCATCCAACCCAAAACTGGTTTCAATATGATCAAACGAACCAAATCCAATAATTTCTATAAATTATTTATTAGTCATTAGCGAAGCTAATTAAGTATTAATGCGCAATGCTAAAGAAATGAGTGAGGGATAGTCTATGCCCCACCTAAACAGGTTTGCTTATCGCCGTTCAGCATCGCTAATAAGGCAATGGATACTGCAATTTTCATCAGCAGCCTCCCGGTTTGGCTTTAGATGCATTGTACTGAACCTGCTGGAAACACTTTTTCATCTTCCAGACCAGGGACAAAAGTACAGAAGGTTTTCTGAGCGGCAGGACTGAAACGCCCTGTTATTCATTCTTCAGGAGAACTGTAATGTCTCGCTTTTACGTTGGTTCCGAAGTTGGTCAGCTGCGAAAAGTACTGCTGCACCGTCCCGAGCTGTCTCTGCGTCGTCTAACCCCATCCAACTGTGAAGACCTGCTGTTTGATGATGTTCTGCGCATCGAACAGGCTGGCGAAGAGCACGATGCTTTCGCACAGGTTCTGCGTGATCAGGGCGTTGAAGTCTTCCTGCTGCGCGACACTCTGGCTGAAACTCTGGCCAACCCTGAAGCCAAGACATGGGTTCTGGACTGTCAGGTTAACGAGCACCGCTACGGCCCATCTCTGGCCCGCGAAGTTCGTAACTACTTCGAAAGCCTGAGCAACCACGACTTGGCTTCTCACCTGATCGGCGGCCTGACTGTTGACGAGCTGAACTCCGCCTGTGGCAGCCCTACTCTGGGCATGATGAATCAGACTGATTTCATCCTGGATCCAATTCCTAACCACCTGTTCACCCGCGACACTTCCTGCTGGGTATACGGCGGTGTATCCGTAAACCCAATGGCCAAGCCTGCACGTAAGCGTGAAACCGTTCACATGCGCGCCATCTACAAGTTCCACCCAATGTTCAAAGACGCTGATTTCCACACCTACTACGGTGACAGCGACATGAACTACGACCTGGCTACCATCGAAGGCGGCGACGTACTGGTTATCGGTCGTGGCGCCGTTCTGATCGGCATGTCCGAGCGTACCACTGCACAGGGTGTTGAAAACCTGGCTCGCGGTCTGTTCAAAACTGGTCAGGCCAAGAAAGTTATCGCTCTGGAACTGCCTAAGGCACGTAGCTGCATGCACCTCGACACCGTGTTCACTCACATGGATGTTGACTGCTTTACCTACTACCCAGACATCATGAAGGGTAACAACTGCTGGGAACTGACTCCTGGTGACAACGAAGACATCGTCTTCACTCAGGTTAAGGATGGCTTCACTAACGCTATCGCACGCGCACTGGACCTCGACTCCCTGCGTATGATCCCAACCGGCGGTGACGTATTCGAAGCAGAGCGTGAGCAGTGGAACGACGCCAACAACGTTCTGGCTGTTAAGCCTGGTACTGTCGTTACATATGAGCGTAACGTTTACACCATCGAGAACATGCAGAAGGCTGGCATCGAAGTTCTGGCTATTCCAGGCGAAGACCTCGGCCGCGGCCGTGGTGGTGCTCGCTGCATGAGCTGCCCAATGGAACGTGACGACATCTAATTAATTCAGGACTGCCTGACTACTATATATATGTAGCAACATTTATATAGCTGTATTGATGATACAGCCAGCAGTCAGGCACGAAAGAACCTTACGGGCCCTGCGGACAACAAGCTTCCCGCAAGGCTATTGCAACACCTTAGATCTTTTGTAATCAGGATCACAATCATGGCTTTTAACCTGCGCAACCGTAGCTTCCTGAAACTGCTGGACTTCACCTCCAAAGAAATCCAGTACATGCTGGATCTGTCCCGCGATCTGAAGCGCGCAAAATATGCTGGCACCGAACAGCCACGCCTGAAAGGCAAGAACGTTGCACTGATTTTTGAAAAAGCATCCACCCGAACTCGCTGCGCATTTGAAGTGGCTGCTTTTGACCAGGGCGCCCAGGTAACTTACATCTCCGGCGGCTCCCAGATGGGCAAGAAAGAGACTGTAAAAGACACTGCCCGTGTTCTGGGTCGCATGTACGACGGTATCGAGTTCCGTGGTTCCAAGCAGGTTCACGTTGAAGAACTGGCTGAATTCTCCGGCGTTCCTGTATGGAACGGCCTGACTGACGAATGGCATCCAACCCAGATCCTGGCTGACATGCTGACCATGCTGGAGCACGGTCGTGGCAAGCAGTTGCACGAAATGAAGTTCTGCTACCTGGGCGACGGCCGCAACAACATGGGTAACTCCCTGATGGTTGGCCTGGTTAAGATGGGTGTTGACTTCCGTATCGCAGCTCCTAAGGCTTACCAGCCAGAAGAGTGGCTGGTTGAAGAATGCCAGAAGATCGCTGAACAGACTGGCGCCAAGATCACCCTGACCGAAAACGTTGACGAAGCCGTTAAGGATTGTGACTTCCTGTACACTGACGTATGGGTATCCATGGGTGAACCTGCCGAAGCTTGGGACGAGCGTGTTAACCTGATGAAGCCTTACCAGGTGAACGCTGAAGTTATGGCCAAGACCGGCAACCCTCTGTGCAAGTTCATGCACTGCCTGCCTGCCTTCCACAATGAAGACACCACCATCGGTGCAGAAGTTGCTGAGAAGTACGGCATGAAAGGTCTGGAAGTGACTGAAGAAGTATTCGAATCCGAGCACTCCATCGTGTTCGACGAAGCTGAAAACCGCATGCACACCATCAAGGCTGTGATGGTTGCAACTCTGGGCGACTAATTTCCCCCGAAACAATTCAGCAGCACATAAAAGAGGGGAGCATTTTGCTCCCCTCTTTTATGTAGGTATTCCAAAATAATACTCAAGCATTCTTGAGCATGGCTGCGCTCATAGAAAAACAACGGCACCACAAAACATCACGTGATGGCATTAGCCTGTCGCCCCCATCAACAGAGACGTAAAAGAGGTTTTCTTCGCTGAGATTAGTTTTTTTGACTATAAGAACAGAATCAGATTCACTGAAACCCTCATCCAGAGGTGCAGCAGGACGCTACACCGTCACGATATCCACTTAAAACACGATTGTATTCAGGAGGAATCGGGACATGCTCGTTGTTATGGCCCTTGGCGGAAACGCCATCTTACAACGCGGACAACCACTCGAAGCACATATCCAGAGAGAAAATATCAGGCTGGCTGCCAAGTCCATCGCTGAAGTAGCCAAGGATCACCAAGTGGTATTAACACACGGCAATGGTCCGCAAGTTGGTCTGCTGGCCTTAATGAATGAGGCCTACGAAGAGGTCAACAACTACCCTCTGGACGTCCTGGGAGCCCAAACCCAGGGAATGATCGGTTTTATGTTTGAGCAAGAGCTGCGTAATCATATGCCAGGGCAAAAGGTTTGTACGGTTTCTACTCAGACCATTGTCGACCCGACAGACCATGCCTTTCAGAATCCGGACAAATTCGTCGGTCCGGTTTATACCTACGAAGAGGCACAGGTGATACAACAAGCTAACCCGAATTGGGTACTAAAAGAAGATGGAAAATACTACCGAAGGGTTGTTCCGTCTCCCCAACCCAAAGAAGTGCTCGAATTACCATCACTTCGGCACATTGTTGCCTCCGGTGACATCACTGTGATCTGCGGTGGGGGCGGTGGTATTCCTGTCAGACGCGATTCCGAGGGAAAATTACACGGCATAGAGGCTGTTGTAGATAAAGATCATGCATCCAGATGCCTGGCAGAAGGCCTCGAAGCTGACGGACTAGTACTACTTACCGATATCACTGCTGTTGAAACAGATTACGGAAGCCCTGATTCCCGCAAGATCAAGCTGTGTACGCCGCAAAAAATTAAGGACTTCCACTTTGCGGCCGGCAGCATGAGCCCAAAGGTTGAATCCGTATGCCACTTCGTCAGAGCAGGTGGTAAGTTTGGGGGTATTGGCCCGTTGAACCGAGCTACAGACATTCTGAAAGGTGTTTCAGGAACTCTTATCAAGTTGGATGTACCCGGTGGAATCACATACTACGACTGAACAAACATCGGGAACCCACTGATTTATAGAGACAAACACCGTTCGCATGAGTATAATCGCGAACCCTGATAGTTTCTGAATACAATTCAGTTAGATGTTAACCCGGAGTAGTAATAACAAACCCCAAATCTGTCGGGGTTTATCCACAAGTGCACAACCAAAGCTTCAGCAGCTGAAAGGTTTTTCACAGGTTTCGCAAACACCCGTTCACGTTCAACAGTGTATCAACGGTCGTTTTTTTACTGACCAAGCGAATTACCTCTAATAAACAATTACAGCAAAGTCATGCGTATGGATGTGCATTTGTGGATATACGCCCGATATAAACGGTGTGTTTGATTATTCCGCAACTCCGTTGTAAGGACAGGAAACAACTATGTCCCAGAGCCTTTTACGCTACACCAATATACTCAGTATTGTGGGAGACATCATCCGGGTGGAAGTACCCAATCTGGATGGTGCCCAATCTCAGGCCCGCAATGGTGACCTGGCGCTGATCGAGCAGGACGGACAGCCCTACTCCCTCGCACAGATCATCAAGCTGAACCGCCACGAAGTATCCCTGCAGGTTTTTGCCGGCACCAAGGGTCTGTCCACCGAAGCAGCTGTCTGCTTCCTGGGTGAGCCAATGCAGGCAACCTACTCCCCTAACATCCTGGGCCGTATCTTCAATGGTGCGGGTGAAACTATCGATGGCGGCCCCGCTCTCGATCAGGACCCCAAAGTTGTTATCGACGGACCTTCCGTAAACCCAGCCCAGCGTGTTCTGGCATCCCGCATGGTACGTACTAACGTACCTATGATCGATGTATTCAACACCTTGGTTGAATCCCAGAAGATTCCGATCTTCTCCGTATCCGGCGAACCCTACAACCAGTTCCTGGCCCGTATCGCGATCCAGGCTGAAGCTGACGTTGTAGTATTCGGCGGCATGGGTCTGATCTTCGATGACTACCACTTCTTCAAGACTGCTTTCGAAGAAGCTGGCGTATCTTCCCGTACCATCATGTACTCCAACCAGGCATCTGACCCGACTGTAGAACGTCTGATGATTCCTGATCTGGCCCTGGCGACTGCAGAACACTTTGCGGTAGAAGAAGGCAAGAAGGTACTGGTACTGCTGACCGATATGACCTCCTACGCTGACGCGATGAAGGAAATCGGTGTGGCAATGGACAAGATTCCTGCCAACCGTGGCTATATGGGTGACCTCTACTCCCAGCTGGCCAAGCGTTACGAAAAAGCTGCCGACTACAAGGGCGCCGGTTCCGTAACCATTCTGGCCGTAACCACCATGCCAGGTAACGACGTAACCCACCCTGTTCCAGATAACACCGGTTACATCACCGAAGGTCAGTTCTACCTGCACGACGGCGTCATTGATCCGTTCGGTTCTCTGTCCCGTCTGAAGCAGATGGTTATCGGTAAAGAGACCCGCGAAGATCACAGCCAGATCATGAACACCATGATCCGCTTCTACTCCGAAGGTATGAACGCTAAGCAGAAGCAGGCCATGGCATTCGAACTGTCTGACTACGACCTGAAGACCATCCAGTTCGCCGACCTGTTCCGTGAACACTTCATGAAGCTGGACGTAGCCATGAGCCTGGAAGACGCTCTGGATCTGAGCTGGGAAACCCTGGCCAAGTGCTTCAACCCTGAAGAAACGCTGATGAAGCAGAGCCTGGTTGAGAAGTACTGGCCTCACAAGGCTCAGGTGAATGCTGAGGCAGCTACTGCCCAGAGCGCCAGAGAAAGCACGGAGGCCTAAACCATGGCCGGCAAAATTGCGCTGAACAAAAGTTCGCTCAATAAGGAGAAGCGCAGTCTCAAGACGTTTAACCAGTATCTGCCCGCGCTGGAACTGAAGCGCCTGCAGCTGATGGCTGAACGTAAAAAAGCCGAGAAGGCTCTTGAGGAAGCAAAACTCCGTATTGAGCAGATCGAAGGCGATATCGCCGCCCAGCTTCCGATGCTGGCCTGCGAAGATATCGTACTGGAAGATCTGGTAAAGGTGACCAATATCGTTCTGGGTGAACAGAACATTGTTGGCACCACCGTTCCCATGCTGGAACGGGTTGACGTTGAAGTCACTCCTTACAGCTTCCTGGTTCGTCCCCACTGGGTGGACTTCCTGGTTGAAAAGCTGAAGGAAATGACTGAACTGCATATCGAGCGTCAGGTTCGTGAACTGCGTTACAAGGAAATCAGTGCCGCGACCAAGACCACGTCACAGCGCGTCAACCTGTTCTCCAAGGTGCTGATCCCTCAAACCAGGCAGAACATCGCGAAGATCAAGATCTTCCTGTCCGACCAGGATCGGGCCGGCGTTGTTAACGCCAAGATCTCGAAATCCAAGATGGATGCTGCCGCAGCTGCTGCGGCAGCAGAGAGAGGATGAGCGGATGAGTATAAAAGCACTCAAGAAAATTACGCTCTACGGGCTGTCCAGCGAAAAGAAATCGCTGATGCGCGGAATGCAGGATCTCGGCTGCATGCACCTGATTCCCCTGGGCGAAGCCCAGAACGGTGACAGTGAGCTGACCGAACCGCAATCCGCCAAAGAAGCCCTGAGCTGGTTGTCCAGCTGCCCCAACAAGCGTCGCGAAGCCCGCTCTACCGGCGAGCTGACCGCTGATAGCATTGTTTCCGCAGTTCTGGAAAACAAGCAGGAACACCGTCAGGCCGCTGACCAGCGCGATGCACTGGTCAAGCGTATCCAGGAAGTGCGCCCCTGGGGTGATTTCTCCTTCCCGGATCTTACCGAGATGGCGGATGTACGACTCTGGTTTTACGTTGTACCCCAGCAGGAGATGGAAGCTGTTGAAGCTCTGGACCTGCCCTGGGAGATCGTACACAAGGACCAGAAAGACTGTTACGTCGTTGTTCTGGCGACTGAAGAACCTGAAGCCGAGCTGCTGCCGGTGAAGCGTTCTCATGTGGGTCAGCACTCTCTTACCGAGCTGGAAGAGATGCTGGAAAAAGCCGAGATGACACTGGAAGACAAGCAGGGTGAGCGTGAAAGTCTGACTCGCTGGATCTACATCATCTCCCAGGCCGTTGCCCGCTTTGAAGATGAAAAGGCTCTGTCCGACGCCTGCAAGGGCGCTTTGGAAGATGACCAGTTCTTCCTGGTATCCGGTTGGATGCCTGCTGACAAGGAAAGCGAAGTCCGCAGTTTCGTCGCCGACCTGCCAGCTGCTGTAACGATTGAAGAGCCGACTGACGAGGATACTCCTCCGACGCTGCTCGACAGCCCTGACTCTACCGGTGGTGGTAGTGAAGCATTCAGCTTCTTCCAGGTTCCCAGCTATCGCGCATGGGATCCGGGCGGCATGGTGTTTTACTCCTTCTCCCTGTTCTTCGCCATGATCATGAGTGACGCGGCTTACTGTGCAATGTTTGCCGGCATCATCTTCATGAACCGTGGCAAGCTGGGTACCAGTGTTCCTGGTCGCCGACTGATGAACATGGGTTATTTCATGTCCGCCCTGGGTGTGGCATGGGGTGTGATGATTGGCAGTTACTTTGGTGTTGCCCCGGGTGAGGATACCTTCCTCGGCAAGCTCGCCTTTGTCGATCTGAACAACTACGACGCAATGATGGCTCTGTCCATTGCTATCGGTGTCGGTCACCTGGTGATCGCCAACCTGATGAGCTTCTGGATAAACCGTTCAAGAAGTACCGCTTATGCCCCGCTGGGCTGGGCAGTTCTGATGACCGGTGGCCTGGGCATGTATCTCGCTAAAACCGGTTACATTCCTGCGTCTCTGGCAGATGTTGTTGCTCCTGGAGTAATGATTGCCGGCGCGGTCCTGATCTTCCTGTTCACCAGTGAACGCAAGATCACCTCCGCAGGCTCTTTTGCTCTCCGGATTCTCGATGGCCTGAAAGGCGTTTATAACGTCACCGGTGCCTTCGGCGACATCCTGAGCTACATGCGTCTGTTCGCACTTGGCCTGTCCGGTGCATCCCTGGCCATGACCTTCAACAGCCTGGCTCATGACGCCTTGAACAGCAGCCCCGTTACCGGTGTTCTGTTCGCGGGAATTATTTTGCTGCTGGGACACGTCCTGAACTTCGCACTCTGCATCATGAGTGGCGTGGTACACGGCATGCGTCTCAATGTCATTGAATTTGTTAACTGGGGTATGTCTGACGAAGGCTACCCGTTCAAAGCGTTTCGTAAACAAGAGGACTGAAAATGGAACAACTGATCATCGCACTGGGCTGGGTAGGCGTATTCGCACCTGTTGCTCTCGGGGCTGTCGGTTCTGCAATTGGCTGCTCTGTAGCCGGTCAAGCTGCCTGTGGTGCAATGCTGGATGTTGAATCCGGTTACGGTAAGTTCGTCGGTGTATCCGCGATGCCTTCTTCTCAGGTTATCTACGGTATCGTAATCATGTTCACCCTGTCCGCTCTGGGTGTATCCGAAGCAACCAGCGCCGGCCTGTTCGGTATCGGTCTGCTGACCGGTGTTGCTCTGATGTACTCCGCCATCTACCAGGGTCAGGCTGTTGCAGCGTCCATTAACGCTTCTAAGAACAAGCCTGAAGTTTTCGGTCTGTCCATCGCTCCAGCTGCGATCGTAGAAGGCTTCGCGGTATTCGCCTTCGTATTCGCTCTGGTACTGGGTCAGGCAATCGTCTAATCGCTGACAGCCTTGAGTTTATTAAAAGCTTTGAGCTGGGAATGCGGTTGCCATGTTGCTGAAACTTATTGCAGAAGCAAAGAAACCGCATTCTTTAGATAAGAAATGTAAAGGAGAGATTGATGACCGTATCCAACGATCAAATCTCTGTCGGCGTTCAGGAGCTGATTGAGAAACTGCGCACCCAGGGCGTTAGCTCTGGCCGCACCGAAGGTGAGCGTCTTCTGGAGAACGCTCGCCAGGAAGCTGCCGAGATTGTTGCACAAGCCCGCAAGGAAGCCGCAGCTATTACTGCCAAGGCCAAGAAAGATGCAGAATTCACCATCAAGTCTGGTGAAGAGTCTCTGCAGCTGGCTGGTCGCAACGCTGTTCTGGACATGAAGAGCTACCTGCTGGAGAAATTCTCCGAGCGTATTCAGGAAGCCGTGTCCAAGGAAATGTCCGACCAGGGCATCCTGAAGCAGATGATTCTGGAAGTTGCCGGCCGCAACAGTCTAAAAGGCGAGAGCAATGTTGAAGTTGTTCTGCCTGCCAAGATTGTTGGCGTTGAAGACCTGCGCAACAACCCTGAAGATCAGAAAGAAGGTACTCTGGCTTACTTTGCTGCCCGTAACGGTCAGGAAATGCTGATGGACGGCGTGACCTTCTCTGTCAGTGAAGAGCAGAAGTCTGGCATCACCTTCCGTCTGAACGACAAAAACATTGAGGTGGAACTGGATGATAACGCTGTCAGCACTATGCTGCTGAGCCACCTGCAGCCCCGTTTCCGGGTTCTGCTGGAAGGCGTTATCAACTAGCAACCGTTACCGGATAAGGGTTGCCATTGCATCCGGCAAGCGACGGAACACGGTCAACGTATTTCCGTCGTTTGTAACTGCAAACAGCCATGAGAAGGCTTACGCCTGTTATGGGGAAAGCCAGTTCAACTGGGTTTCCAGGTCACATGTACGGAGCAAGTCATGGCAGAAAATGCCTACTACACCTTACTGACTTCGCTGCCCCACATTGATTCCCTGTTTAACAGCAGAATCACTCCGATCTCCCGCTTCCAGCTGGACAAGCGACTGTCCATGCTCAGCACCGCAGACCAGCAGCGACTGGTCAAGATCGAGAGCCTGCTGCACTGGGATCAACTGGACGACGAAGTCGAAGAGAAAGCCCTGATCCATCAGGCAGAAAGAACCCGTGCCGAACTCGACAGCCAGGCCCTGAACGATCTGATCGACTGGCGCCTGGATATGCGCACCATCGTTGCAGCCCTGCGTCGCAAGCATGCGGGACAGCCAGCTCCAACCGAGCCCAAGTGGAGCTATGGCTCCCGTTACGAATACATTCGTAACCATTGGGGTTCCGCAACACTGGGACTGGGCAGTGCATTCCCCTGGATTCCCAAAGTTGTGGAATGTCTGCGCAATGGCGAGTGCATCGCACTGGAAAAAATTCTGCTTCAGGCTGTCTGGGATCACCTGAGCCATATGGCCATGAAGCATAGCCACGATTTCGAAGCCGTAGTCATTTACGTACTGCGCTGGAACCTTGTGGCACGCTGGACGGCCTACGACACCGAGAAGGCCCGTGTCCGCTTCCGCAGTCTGGTTGAAACCAGCCTGGGCGAATTCCGTGACCAGCTGCCAACCGGCCCAGAAGCGTAAAGAGCAGTGGCGAGGATTACAGGTTTATGAGTACAAATATCGAAAAGCAAGCCACGGCCAATGTGGTCGCGGTTAACGGTGATATCCTCACCATCCAGGCTGGCAGCGATGACGTTCGCCTGGTAAAGAACGAAGTGGTTTATGTGAGCCCCAGCCGCACTGAAAACGCTGAAGGCACTCAGGAACTGCTGATGTCCGAAGTACTGCGTGTTAACGGCCGCAGTGCAGACATCCAGGTATTCGAAGACACCAGCGGCGTTGGTGTTGGTGATGAAGTTTTCCAGACTGGCGAACTGCTGTCTGTCGAACTCGGCCCTGGCTGCCTGTCCCAGATCTTCGACGGTCTGCAGAACCCGCTGGAACGTCTGGCCCAGATCCACGGCACTTTCCTGAAGCGTGGTGTACAGGTTGACGCACTGGATCGTTCTAAAGAGTGGTCCTTCGTTGCCACTGCCCGCGTTGGCGACAAGCTGCGCGCCGGTGAAACTCTGGGTACCGTTCAGGAAGGTCGCTTCACTCACAAGATCATGGTTCCCTTCTTCCAGAAAGGCGCTGTATCCATTGAGTGGATCCAGGAAGGCACTTTCACTGTTGATACCGTGATTGCACGTGTTCGCGATGAACAGGGCAAGGAAATCGAGCTCAACATGATTCAGCGCTGGCCTGTTAAGCAGTCCATCGCCGAAACTCTGGGCAAGAACGGCAAGACCGAACGTCAGTTCCCGTCTGAGCCACTGATTACCCAGCAGCGCCTGGTTGACACCTTCTTCCCGATCGCCCGTGGGGGTACTGGCTGCATCCCTGGCCCATTCGGCGCCGGTAAGACTGTAATGCAGCACACCCTGTCCAAGTACGCATCTGTTGATATCGTAATCGTTATCGCATGTGGTGAGCGTGCTGGTGAGGTTGTAGAAACCATCACTGAATTCCCGCAGCTGTCTGACCCGACCGGCTCCGGTACTCTGATGGATCGTACCACCATCATCTGTAACACCTCCTCCATGCCTGTTGCGGCACGAGAGGCGTCCATCTACACCGGTATGACTCTGGGTGAGTACTACCGTCAGATGGGTTACAACGTTCTGCTGCTGGCTGACTCCACCTCCCGCTGGGCACAGGCGATGCGTGAAACCTCCAACCGTTTGGAAGAGATTCCAGGTGAAGAAGGTTTCCCAGCGTACATCGACTCCGCGATCAAGGGTCTGTACGAGCGTGCAGGTGTCATCACCAACGAAGACGGCGAAAGTGGTTCCATGACCATGATCGGTACCGTATCTCCGGCCGGTGGTAACTTCGAAGAGCCAGTGACTCAGTCCACACTGGCGACTGTGAAGTGCTTCCTGGGTCTGTCATACGACCGTGCTTACAAGCGTTTCTTCCCTGCGGTAGATCCGCTGATCTCCTGGTCCCGTTACCTGGATCAGCTGGCTCCATGGTACAAAGAGAATATCTCTGAGACCTGGGTCGACGAAGTGAAGGGCATGCAGAAGCTGATCTCCACTGGTGAAAGCATCAACCAGATGATGCAGGTAACCGGTGAAGAAGGTGTTACCCTGAACGACTACGTAACCTTCCAGAAAGCCCTGTTCCTGGACATGGTTTACCTGCAGCAGGACGCGTTCGACAAGATCGACTCAGCCTGCCCAATGGAACGCCAGCGTTTCTGCTTCGATCTGATTGCCAGCATCGCCAACAACGAGCTGAGCTTTGCAGACAAGACCGAAGCCCGTGAATTCTTCATGAAGCTGACCGGTCTGTTCAAGAACCTGAACTACGCTCACTACGAGTCTAACGAGTACAAAGAGTACGTCGTTAAGGTTCAGGAACTGCGTGATCAGCACATTGCCTCTGTGGTAGCTGCTTAATCAGTGCATGTTCAAAAAAAGACCGGCATATTGCCGGTCTTTTTTTATTTAAACAGAACAAATTACAAATCTTTATCATCCAGATCTAGTTCATCAATAAACGTTGTGTAGTACACACCATCCAGAAGGCTTTGCCCCCACTCATAGGTTTTTCTGGCCAGATCGTTCCTTCCTTGCAGGGCCTGGCATAGTGCCAGAGCTCCGACCAATGACCTGGACTCATCCCGATAAGCAGGGTCCCGTGACTCGACAATCGAAACCCACTGCATCAAGTCTTGCCCAAGCTGCCGCCCCCAGAGCCGCAAAGGTCTCAACATCTCTCCATCATACTTTTCAGCTTCCCTGACATAGAAACGGGCACACTGCATTGGCGCAGCTCTGACCAAACGCCTCTTTCGACGGTTACCAAGCTTCATACAGTGATCTACAGACTCCTGTAACTGATCAATCAGCAGGGCGTGATCAACCAGACAGGAATCGATCGCTCTCTTCTCAACCTTGACGGCGTCATCTGACACCAGACATTCTTCCGGAAGCTTCAACGCTTTCTTAGCCGTTATTAAGTTGGGAGCCCCTTTCTCACTGATCTTTCTTATACCCTTAGTCAAGGTCTCCCGGGCAGCCTCCTCTTTACCTCCAAGTACTTGCATGGCGGCAAGAACTTCAAAAGCTTTTTCCAAATCCTGACGAGCTTCATCACTATCCGGAAAATTTTTCAGCCAATAATGTAAGTCTTGTTCGACCTGTCTGGCTTGATACATCACCCGGGCCGTCAATCCATCATCTCGCCCACTTGCATGCTGCAAGTAGAAACGAATGTGACGGATCGGATCTTTTTCAGAAAACCATGATGGATGGGAAAATTCAGTCAAGGGGCTGGTCTGGCAAAACTTATTTTCAACCAGTCTAAGATTATTCTGAATAACCTTAGACATGACTAAGCAATCTTTAAGAGATTTTTTTGGCTTTTCTAAAACTTCAACTTCTTCGGTCTTGCCAACCTCGCTGATACTTCTGGATTTCAGCCTCCCTTTTGAAACCATCAGAGATTCATCATCTGATGAAAAATACCCTCCTTCATCACTATCTTTATGTTGAACAGTTTTGCCAGCCTTTTCACCTTTATGTTTTAGTGGCAGAGGTAAGTTTTTAGTCTTTTCAGATGTTACCGGAGATCGCGCTCCTGAAGCTGAACCCTGAGGGGGATTAATAGACATAACCAGACTCATCCATGAACCTTAGAATTTACTAACTATAGCCTTGCTCATCTGCAGTTTATGCAAATGGGCGAAAACACTTACTAATCTGATAAAAATCGTCTTTCTCACCCTGCTTTTTTATCTCACATCATGCCCTTTCCCAAATAACCCACCCGACGTATTTTTTTCTCCATTATGTCGCCAGTTTTAGCCATTGTAGCTATGAACTTTTTCAATCAAGGCATTGATAAGAAAAATTAATAGCAATTAAGAGAATCTACTTATTCCCTGAAAATGGCATGGTCATATCATGGACACACTATTCGGAGAAGTTTCTTTACTCCTCATATTTGCGTCCTTCAGGCAAGGATACCCCTTGAGTTAGGGCGTTCAGAACCAACATAACTGTTTCAAGGAATACCGAGATGCGCATCGTCATCGCTCTGGGCGGCAACGCCATGCTGCAACGTGGACAACCTCTGGAAGCTGCTATTCAACGTGAAAACATCCGTAAGGCTGCTGAAGTGATTGCCCGTGTTGCCAAGGACCACGAAGTTATCCTGACTCACGGTAATGGCCCACAGGTTGGCCTGCTGGCTCTGCAGAACGCAGCTTACGACAAGGTTTCTCCTTACCCCCTGGATGTTCTGGGCGCTGAAACTGCCGGTATGATCGGTTACATGATGGAGCAGGAACTGTACAACCAGATGCCTGGTGCACAGATCGCCACCATGGTTACCCAGACGCTGGTTGACAACAACGACCCTGCTTTCCAGGATCCAACCAAGTTTGTTGGCCCTGTTTACGGCAAGGAAGAAGCTGAAGCCCTGGCTGCTGAAAAGAACTGGAGCATCAAGGCTGACGGCGAATACTTCCGTCGCGTAGTGCCTTCTCCTCTGCCCAAGAGTATTATTGAAGTAGAGATGGTTAAGAAACTGTCTGAAATGGGTGCCCTGGTTATCTGTTCCGGCGGTGGCGGTGTTCCAGTTCGCAAGCTGGAAGATGGCAAGCTGGAAGGCGTTGAAGCCGTGGTTGACAAGGATCTGACTGCAGCTCTGCTGGCTGAGCAGATGGGTGCTGATGCACTGGTTATCATGACGGACGTTGCCGCTGTATGCGTAAACTTCGGCCAGCCAGATCAGAAAAAAATCCACAAGGCTTCTGTTCAGGGCATTGGCGAGCTGGACTTCCCTGCCGGCTCCATGGGTCCAAAGATCGATTCCTGTGCTCAGTTCGTAGAAAAGGGTGGTCGTTTTGCCGCTATCGGCAGCCTGTACGATGTTGAAAAGATCGTTACCGGTGAAGCCGGCACCTGGATTACCAACGAAGTTGAAGGCATCTCTTTCTATGAGAAGAAAGAAGAAGCCGCTGTAGCCTGATCTCCCCCGGGTAGGATGTAACAATCCTGCCCGCCTTTTACCTTTGTTATCTTCTTCCTTCTAACTCGCCACCTTCTCATACCAAATCATCTATATTTCCAAGACTCCTTGTTAACGGCTACGCACACTACTAGCAGACAGCTATCGTATAAAAAAAACCGCCTTTAATTACAAATAACCTCACCTTAAGCCCCACCTTATAGCAATTAGTGTATAAAACATCGCCATTTCAGCTTTTTTTATACCCGAACTTGCAAGCCAACATTCCCCTGCTAGATATACCCCTTAGCTTTCCAACCCACTACTTATTAGAACAAGGCCTGCCAGGTGTACAGCAGAGGAAAAAACATGCCAGCTACTCAGAGCCCCAGGTTCGATTCCAGTCGATTACTATTATCCGCAGGTATAATGGCTGCAGCGTCACCCGCTGTGGCCACGAGCACGATGGAGGATATGCTCACTACCTTTGGTGGAGCTCAAAAACCAAACGATTCCTTTATCAGCCATCCAGAGCTGCAAGACCGTGTTAAAAAGCACCCTGAATGGAGCTGGCTTCCCGGTTACAAATGGAACTCCCTGAGTTCACAGCCATACACAATGGCTGGGCGGACATGGGAAGCCCTCTCAGGAGAGATTGCCCCTGTTGCATCGACTGTCGCCCTCTACGTACTGACCAAGCAGTTTGGTCTTCAATACCAGAGACTCACCAAAGAAAGCGGTTTGCCTTTTGCCAACCTCGCATGGCGACTGGGTGAAGCAGTGGGAGACCTTTCAACAACAAACAGCAACCCCGAGTTAATGTGGCGTCTATTTGCTTCCAACATTGACCTGCTGATGTCATCTGAAAGCTCATCCAGCAAATCATTCTGGATGTTACGCAGACTGCTTGCCTATGCCCCAACTCTGTTGCCATCCGGTATTGATACCCTGAGGCAACACGTTATGCATCAGGTAGGTTATGCAGGCATTGCATTTGCCAAGCCTTCGCTGAATGAGCATTTCGCCCTTACCTTGATTACCTCAAGCTCTGCAGATGATCCTGGCCGCCCTAACAGTGCATACCTTGACCTTGACTTCGTACATCAGGCCACACCTTACACTACTCCGAAAGGGCGGCTGGAAAAGGCACTTGTCGATCTTGATAGCCTTTCCAGAGAGACAGAACTTACCCGTCTTCGTTTCTACCCGGCCATTCTGGGTGACCAGCGTAAGGGGGGAAAGCTGGTTCTCTACGTTCGCCCCTACTTCAAGCACCAGCCAGGTCCCCTGATTCGCTTCCCTGCAAGTTTCGGATCCAGTAATGACAAAATCTGGGTAACCGATGCCGTAGATCGCAGCATTTTGCAGGGGGTATATAATGACAGTCAGTACACTGTTGTGAAGTACCTGAATGAGCTAATGGGCTATGGAAAGTCCATGATCACACCTTTCTCAGACATGATTCTGGAAACTGTACCAGAACTGGTGAAGTGGGCCGTCGATCAACCAACTGCCCGTGACTATGGATACACTTTCGAAGAACAGATGCACACCGCAGCAACGCCGGAAAACATCACTATTGACGATACGGTGAACTTCGGCCTTCCTGCCAAACCCAAGCAATCAATTCACCACACGGTTGTTTCTCTGGGAGACAAAGGCTTCTTCTTCTTTGATGATTACTGGAGTCAGCGTATTGACCTGCCATTAATCACCATCAATACAGACGTTTCTGCCGAGAGCATCAAGCAGAAATCTCTGGACAGTCTGGAAGACCACCTTGCCTGGCAGCCTTACTACGGTGCAGAAAAAATCTTCTTCACCTTTACCAAGGGGATGGCCTACAGCTGGATGACCAGCAACCTTATGAAAGCCCGTAATACGGAACTGAGTGAGGATCTGGCCAAGAGCGTCCGTTATTCAGAAGCACCCGATTATCCCACTTTCGATAAATTAAAAGACCTCGATCAACTGGCTCCAACCGATGAAGAGTGGGGAGCTGCGACTGAAACGGCACGGAAAGAGTTTGAGACCAAAGATCCTCAACCTTATAAAGCTTATAATGATCTCAAGGTCAACCTTGATCAAAAAACAGGTGAACTGGCAGCTAAGGATACTGAGCTTAAAACGAAGACTGGGGAGTTTGAGCAGGCCGAAGCAGCCCATAAGCAAGCAAACCAGGACTATGATACCCAGAGGAATGGCCTTGGCCTGACAGATGCCCAGCTTGCTGCAGTGAAAGGTTTCGAAACCAAGTATAAAGATCTCGAAGCCAAAACTCTCCCTGATGCAGATAGAGCAACACAAAAACAGACTATAGATAACAGCCTGAACTCTGCAGAAGATAAAGTGAAGGAGGCCGTTAATGCCTTCAATGGCTTTGCTGCACAACGCACTGCACTGAGAACAATCCAAACCGACCATGCCCGTATATCAACTGAGAAAAATACTCTTTCCAGTGAAGTTACAACGCTTGATGATAAGGTGTTCAATGCCAAGCTTGTCAGTGAATCCGGCTCCAGGCTTGCTGCTATTGAAGTATTGAATGTCGCCGCTCAGAACAAAGGTGATATCAATAAAGAAAATCTGCAGCGTGTTAAAGATCTGCATGCGGATAAGCACATCAAGATTACCCGCTCTGGCGACTATGTTAGCGGTATCAGCGACCTTGCAAGGAATGTACTCCATACACTGACATTTAATGTCTTTAACAAAGCCAAACCAGTAACTCCGCCGGCAGCTCCGGCCACTCCAGTAACCCCTGCACCAGGGGCAACACCTCCAACACCTCCTGGTCCTGGCGGTGGTGCACCAGCAGATACCACTCCGCCTATACCTCCAGTTAGTGCGGCAGATACTACTCCGCCCCCAGCGACCACGGGTACCGGTACTGCCTCTCCGTCAAAATCTACAACAGCAAGTTCTGTAGTATCTACAGCAGCATCTAGCCATCCGCCTCAGACTGTGGGTGGATATATAGTAACGCCAAGACAGTCACCAGGAAATCAGTCCTCACCAACCACAACGACCGCTTCCATTCCTGCTGCTACAATGACAACTTCGTCGACTGCGAATACAAATACAACTCCCATAGTACCTCCAACGTCAGCGACTTCTCCGACATCAGATACTCCAACGTCAGCGACTCCTCCGACATCAGATGCTCCTACGTCAGCGGCTCCTCCGACATCAGATGCTCCAACGTCAGTGGCTCCTCCGACATCAGATGCTCCAACGTCAGTGGCTCCTCCGACATCAGATGCTCCAACGTCAGTGGCTCCTCCGACATTAGACGCTCCAACGTCAGTGGCTCCTCCGACATCAGATGCTCCAACGTCAGCGACTTCTCCGACATCAGGTGCTCCTACGTCAGCGACTTCTCCGACATCAGGTGCTCCTACGTCAGCGACTTCTCCGACATCAGATACTCCAAAGTCAGAGGCTGCTACGTCAGTGGCTTCAACATCAACCGCAACAACAAGTACATCCTCTTCCTAATTACATAACCCAGGTCTAGTGCTGGCATCTCCAGTACTAGACCCTCAGTTAGCTGGAAAGGATGAAGAGCTGGGTCACGATAGTGGCTCAGTTTTTATCTTTAAACCGAGTAACCACTTCAAATTACTAAGACCATCCAATGAGTGTCTTGTCATGAAAGCCGGAGTCTCTCTTCCCTCCCTTTTTTTCTCTTTTTTTCTGTCCACCGTTTCCATAACTCTTTCTCTGCAGGCAAGCACATACGAGCATCAGGGCTATGAGTCACCCAGCCATTACCTGCCAGAAGAAGATGATTTAGATGAATACGATGAAAACGGATACCAGGGCTTTCAGCCCCAGGATGGAGGGTGGGACAATTCAGATGATGAAGGATATGAAGATGGTTAGCCCAACCCTACAGGCAGAATCTTTTATGTGCCATCAAGATCTATCATCGGAAAAACCAAGTGATACTGAATTCACACAATATCTAAGCCCTGAAGGCTGTGGACCATCAGGAAACACATGTCCGAGATGAGCACCACAACTGGCACACATGATCTCTGTTCTCGCCATTCCCAGGCTTCTGTCTTCCTCATAGACAATGGAACCTTTTGAATAGGGAGCCCAAAAACTGGGCCAGCCACAACCGCTTTCAAACTTGGCATCTGAGATAAACAGGGGGCTCTGGCAACAAGTGCAGTGATAAGTTCCCACTTCCTTATGATCAAGATACTTCCCACTATAAGGAGGCTCAGTTCCTTTCTCGCGACACACTCTGTACTGCTCGGGTGTCAGAAGCTTCTGCCACTCCTGATCTGAACGTCTGTTTTCTGACATAAAAATATATCTCCTCCCTCACTATCCCGTGTATTATCCAGACAACCCTACACAATAGAAATACATAGATAGAATTCGGGCAATAGCGTCTATTGTGGCCGTATGCCCCTGGACAGCAAGCCCCTACAAAAGGCAGTCATAAATACAATGCAGGATATTCAGAAGTCATCCAAGCTGCTCAATGTTTGTTATGAAATTCGTGGCCCAATCGTTCATGAAGCACGAAAGCTTGAGGAAGAAGGCCACAGAATTCTCAAACTGAATATTGGTAATCCAGCAGCATTTGGCTTTGAGGCACCGGAAGAAATTGTTCAGGATATGATCCTGAACATTCCCCAATCACAGGGTTACTGTGACTCCAAAGGCCTGTTCTCCGCCCGAAAGGCTGTTATGCAGTACTGCCAGCAGCGTCAGATTCCCAACGTCACGATTGATGATATCTATATCGGGAACGGTGTCAGTGAGCTGATTGTGATGGCGATGCAGGGCTTGCTGAACAACGGTGATGAAGTCTTGGTTCCAGCCCCGGATTATCCCCTTTGGACTGCTGCAGTAACACTCGCCGGTGGCAGCCCTGTCCACTATATAAAAGATGAACAGTCTGACTGGTATCCTGACCTGGAAGATATTCGCAGTAAAATCACCAGCAAAACCAAAGGGATCGTGGTTATTAACCCCAATAACCCGACAGGCGCAGTTTATCCAAAAGAGATTCTTGAAGGTATTGTCGAATTGGCTCGGGAACACGGCCTGATTGTTTTTGCCGACGAAATCTATGACAAGATTTTGTACGACGGCGTAGAACATGTTGCCCTGGGATCACTGGCCGAAGATATCGTCTGTGTGACTTTTAACGGCCTGTCCAAATCATGGCGTGCAGCTGGTTTCCGTTCCGGCTGGATGATTATCAGTGGCGCCAAACATCTCGCTCGGGATTACCAGGACGGACTGTTGATGCTGGCCTCCATGCGCCTCTGTGCCAATGTCCCCTCTCAATATGCCATTCAAACGGCTCTGGGTGGTTACCAGAGTATTAATGATCTGGTTCTGCCCGGCGGCAGGTTGCTGGAGCAACGTGATAAAGCCTGGGAAATGCTGACCGCCATTCCCGGTGTCAGCTGTGTCAAACCCAAGGGAGCACTCTATATGTTCCCCAAAATTGACCTGAACCGTTATGCCATTGAGGATGATGAGCAGATGGTGCTGGAATTCCTGCGCCAGGAAAAAATCCTGCTGGTTCAGGGTTCTGGTTTCAACTGGCCAAACCCGGATCATATCCGAATTGTCACCCTTCCCCGCGTTGATATTCTGGAAGAAGCCTTATCCCGTTTTGAGCAATTCCTTAACCGGATAAAGCGCTAGTCTTTATAAGGAGCTGACTTACGGGTTAGCTCCTGCGACATTTCGGTACAATTTGGCAATTGAAATGCCCAGATAACAACCCCATAAATGGCTTAACCCAATAAAACAGTGAGGAGTGCCTGTTCCCATGAAGCGTATTCTGTTATTTGTAGCAACCAACCTGGCGGTTGTGCTGGTGCTGGGCATTGTGACCAGTATCGTACTGCCAATGCTGGGGCTGAACACGCAGGGAATGAGTGGCCTGTTTGTTTTCGCCCTGATCTTCGGCTTTGGTGGTGCCTTTATCTCTCTGGCTATATCCAAGTGGATGGCCCTGAGATCAACCGGTGCCCAGGTTATCGAGCAACCCCGCAATGCGACCGAACACTGGCTGATGGAAACTGTTTCCCGTCAGGCTCAAAGTGCCGGTATCGCCATGCCCCAGGTGGCCGTCTATGACGCTCCCGATGTCAATGCTTTCGCGACCGGTCCAAGCCGCAACAATGCTCTGGTTGCCGTCAGCACAGGGCTGCTTCGCAATATGAGCCAGGATGAAGCAGAAGCCGTGCTGGGTCATGAGATCTCCCATGTTGCCAACGGCGATATGGTGACCCTGACCCTGATTCAGGGCGTGGTAAATACTTTCGTTATCTTTATTGCCCGTGCTATCGCCATGATGATTAATAACTTCCTGCGCAATGATGAAGAAGGCGGTGGCCTGGGTATGTTTGCCTATATGGGAGTGGTATTCGTTCTGGAGGCCATTCTGGGTATCGGTGCCAGCATTATCGTTATGTGGTTCTCACGCCAGCGTGAGTTCCGGGCTGACGAAGGCGGTGCCAATCTGGCAGGCCGTCACAAGATGATTGCCGCTCTACGTCGTTTGCAGGGCAGCCAGGAACCACAGATGGAAGGTTCTCTTGCAGCATTCTGTATCAGTGGTAAGCGTGGTATATCCGAACTGTTTCTGAGCCACCCTCCCCTGGAGAAGCGGATTGCTCATTTGCAGAGCCTGTAATCACATCAAACAAAGTAGAAGATCTTCAGCCTGCTGCAGATCTTCTACAACGTTGTCACCATCGTGCGTCTGGCCAGACGCTGGGCTTTTTGTCTGAATGCAGTTGGCTTCAATCTGGTTTGGTGATTGACCTTTAGAGCAGGTTTAGCCAGATCATGCATTATCTTTCCACACAGCTCGTTATCTTCAGCACTCATGGTCGAATGATTGCGACGGTCATCATTTAGATCAACTGATTCTTCACCCAAAAAGTGCTGGTATATCCCTGACACAGCGTGCTGCTCAAAATCAAAGATCGAAACTAAGTGTTTTTGAGGCTTATTTCTACCAGAAGCCCAGATCACCCTTTCGTCCCACATAGCAGTTGATTCACAATTGTTTTTACAAATACAGTAAGCAGCAAACCCCATTCCAAAAGAATCAGCAATTTCACAAAAATAATTGTCAGGTAATGGTTCCTCTCTCCCCCCTGATAATTCAGGAGCTAGATAGAAACAACACCCACCAAATATCAACTGGTCATCATAACAAGGCAGTACTGCAGATATCGAAAAATCGCACAATTTAGGTATCCCATGAGTATCCAAAAGAATATTTGCCGGTTTAATATCAAGATGGAGGATTTCATTTTGATGAAGGAAACAGACCCCATCTGCAATGCCGGCAATTTGCATAACTCTGTCACGCATGGATACAGGTTCCTGCGCATTTAGACTGTCTTCAAGTGATTTAGGGCAAAACTGTAGAACGCAAACTCTGGATTTGATCAAGGTTCCAACTTTTCCCACACCTAATGTTTCAACAATATTGGTATGAGTTTGCCCACCAAGTTTCCTGAAAACGGCAGATTCCGTTGTCCACTCTTCGGTTTCACTATTATACCTTTTGACTGCCACCCTCCTTCCGGCAAAAGTACCTCTGAGCACTGATGCATGCTGGCCTTTTCCCAAGGGGTTACGTTTGCTGAATGATAAGGAAGAGTTCAAATCAGGCGGAATATTCTGCTCATTTTGAGCAGTCTCCCCTGTTCTACATAGAAAGCAATTAAGACAGATCATAGCCACAAGCCTGCTGATGGACGCACTGACTTAGACTACGAACAGGTTCATTTTCTCAACAAAGAAATTTGAGGGTACTAACAAGACAGATAGGTACCCCCTCACGAAAGAGGGGGCGAGGATAAGAGGTTTTTATTTAATCGAAGGTTAGACAGATGCCACAGGATAGAGCACGGCATCCCTGTAACCGGTCATCACCTTCAGCGTTCCGGAGAGAACCTTATCCAGTTCAGGATCACCTGAGTCCACCAGCAGAGGTCGCCCTTCCAGCTCCTTCAGCTTGCTCTTGGTCGCTACAACGATCAGACCATCGCGCCCTTCACGCTCCAGAACTTCAGAAATCACCTTTGGACTGAGTTGCTGGTTACCACGGCCGAGAATATGTCCCTGCCCGCCAATAGCGGTAATCATGACCCGAACAGGACCGGTGTGACCGGCGAATGCTTCCAGAATATCCCGTTCGCGAACATCTCCACCGAGCAGTTTATCCTCTGCAAAGAGATCAACCCCCAGAAGTGTACTGTCGTGCCCCAGGCACTCCATTATTCCTCTGGTCGTTGAACCAGGACCTGCCACCAGCAGAACATCATCGTCCAGCTGCTCTTTCAGATCGTCGGCAATATCATTCAGCACCAGTTCTTCAACCTCGCGGCCACCCTGCTTAACATTCTGCAGGAAGCGGCCCGATTCCGGCACCAGCAACTCACCATAGTGGCGGGCACGAACCCGGCCTTCACGGAAGGCTGATTCGTCAATATCACGCACCTCTTTCGGACGGATATCTACCAGTTCTCCAGTCACCAGCATGGACAGAATTTCGCCTGCGGCAGAAGGTGTAACCGCATAAACACCAGAGTGGATCTTAACCCCGGCAGGAATGCCCAGAACCGGCTGAGATTCAGGAATAGAGTCACAGATATTGCGGGCCGTACCATCACCACCGGCAAACAGAATCAGATCTACGCCACTTTCTGCAAACATTTTGGCGGCATGGACTGTGTCGTCAGCAGTGGTCAGATCATCGCCAAGAAAGCCGTGAACCTGAAACAGAAAACCCATTTCGCGGAGCAGGTCAGCCCCCATTGGTCCCGGCCAGGTATGGAATACAATCAGGTGTTTATAGGGAACCAGTTTCATAAGAGCCTGGCGGGTACGGTCTGTTGCACGAGGCGTTGCCCCCATGGCCAGGGCCTTGGTGACTGTCTCTGAACCGTCACTGCCCTTCAGGCCAACTGAGCCGCCAATACCGGCCAGTGGGTTAATAATCAGTCCGATGGAAAACTGCTGCATCAAGTGTTCCTTTGTTCTAACGAAGCGGTTTCAATAGAACTGCCACTTCCTCTAACGGGAAGCTAACCGGCAGTTCTCGCTTCTCGCTGTAATTATTCTGTAATCCGAAAGCCAAGCCCGGCAACAGGGTCATTGGCGGCCGGATGAGTATCTATCATGATCACTTCCAGAGTACTAAACTCACGACGCTTGGGATAATTGCGTCGCAAAAGATCAAACTCCCTGGCAATGGCATCCGGGTGTTTTCTAACCGCCTGACGCAGGCACCGATCATCCCGGCGAATATCGTAAACAGCCTTCAAGGCCATAGTGGCGGCAATTTGCGGGGAAACTCCCTCGCTCATTGTCAGGCTGCGCAGGGATGGTGCAGGTACCACTTCATGAAAGCGAATTGTCTCAGGTTGGCCAAAATATTTACAGGCAGCCTGATAAATCATGGCTGTACCACGCACCTTGCCATCCACACTGTAACCGGCAATATGCGGAGTACCGATAGCAACCAGATCCAGCAACTCCGGATCAAGCTCCGGCTCACCTTCCCAGACATCCAGCACCGCAATAATATCGTTCTGTTCCTGCAAACGCTGTTTCAAAGCGTTATTGTCAACAACACCACCACGACCGGCATTCACCAGAATTGTGCCTGGCCTAAGGCGCTGTAATCGGTCCTGGTCAAGAATGTGGAAAGTTGGATGCGGGCCGGAATCTGTCAGCGGAGTGTGGAAAGAAATAATATCAGACCAGTTCACCAGATCATCCATGGTGATGCCGCCACCTGGCACCTCCTTGAACGGATCACAGACCAGGCAGGTCACTCCCAAAGCCTTCAGCCGGTCATACAGGCGGCTGCCAACCTGGCCATATCCGACAATACCGACCGTACGTTCCTGAAGCTGGATACCATGTTCATCCGTCATATTATCCAGAGCAGCCAGCACATAATCCACTACGGCATCAGCATTACATCCTGCCGCAGAAGAGAAGCCGATGTTATTGTTCTTTAACCATTTTTTATCGACATGATCAGTGCCACTTGTGGCCGTGGCGACAAAACGCACCTGGCTTCCAGCAAGCAGTTTTTCATTTACCTGGGTTATGGATCTCACCAGAAGCATGTCGGCATCGGCCACATCTTCCGGCGTCATATTGCGCCCGTGACAGGTATACAGCTCACCGTTTTCGCCCAGGAAATCCCGGAAAAAAGTTTCAAGCAGGGGAATATTTTCGTCTGCAACTATTTTCATCAGAACCTGCGGTTTCCATAACCAGCTTCAATTAGAAGCGGATGGTATAATGCGGACCACCCTCTCAGCAATTTCAGATAACCGATATATCTATGCATAACTGCCAGGATCTGATCCGGATTTTTGATCAATGCTTCTACCAGAGTTACCGGACCCGCCTGGTTGGAGGAGCCGAAGAGCCACTTTACACCCCGGCTACTTCGAAGAGGTGCGCCTATATCTACTTTACCCGCGACTATTTTTCCAGTGCTCTGCATGAAATCGCCCACTGGTGTATTGCCGGTGAACAGCGGCGCCAGCAGGAGGATTACGGTTACTGGTACAGACCGGATGGCCGAACCGCTGAACAGCAGAAGGAATTTGAAAGGGTTGAAGTAGAACCTCAGGCTCTGGAATGGGTGCTTTCAGCCTGCTGCAACCTGCGTTTCAGGGTCAGTGCCGATAACCTCACGGGGACAGCCGGAACCAGTGAGGAGTTCAAAAATGCTGTTTATCACCAGGCATGCAGGTTCCTGGCTGGCAATCTACTGGATAGACCCAACACATTTATCTGTAGGCTGACTGATTTTTATCGACAAGGCCATTTACCAGAGCCATCTGAATTCAACCCTGAGCTTATTTAGCTTTCTTAACCTTTGTGTTGCAAGCATGCTGACAGGTATTCTTACCGGACCAAATTGACCACACAGCTCTACCATGCCAGTTCAGCCATCATTTTCGGTTCATCGCTCTTCCGTTACGATTGCGGCCATTATTCTTATCCTGCTCAGTTTTAAACTGGCGAGCGATATTGTTATTCCCATTCTTCTGGCATTTTTTATTGCCGTTCTATGTAACCCGACCGTTGATTTTCTGGAACGATTTAACCGCAAAGCGGTAAAAGGGCCTCTTAGCTTGACCTCTTAGAACAGAACCACACCAACCAGCCAGTAAGCCAGCAGGCCAATCACTACAATGCCAACAAGATTCAGAATCATGCCACTTCGAATCATCTGACGAATACTGATCTGGCCGGAACCAAAGACAATCGCATTAGGGGGTGTGGCAACAGGCAGCATAAAGGCACAGCTGGCTGCCAGAGTTGCAGGAATTGCCAGCAGGGCGGGCGGTATATCCAGAGACATGGCAAGAGCACCCAGCGGAGGCAGGAATGCTGCGGTTGTTGCAGCATTGCTGGTAATTTCGGTCAGGAAAATAATCACCGTCACCGCAAGAATTACGGTTAGAAGCTCTGTTCCCATGGGTATGACCGAAAACTGCCCTGCAATCCAGCTGGCCAGCCCCGTTCCCTGAATCATCGCAGCCAGGCTTAAGCCTCCGCCAAACAGGATCAACACTCCCCAAGGCAGCCTTTTGGTAGCATCCCAGTTCATCACAAAAGTCAAAGTACGGATATTAACCGGCAGAAGGAACAGAATAACACCGGCGGTAACTGCGATCATGGTATCGGAAAGCGGAATACCCGGCAGCATGGAACTGAGCAGTGGCCGGAACAGCCAGGCCGCAGCTGCCAGAACAAAGACAATACCAACCAGCCACTCTCCCCTGCTCATTCCACCCATCACCTGCAACTCTTTCTGCAGCTCCTGTTGGACACGATCATTCTGCCCGGATGACAGTGAATAGCCACCTCTGCTAAGCCACCAGCCAGTCATCGCCAGCATAAGAACAGAAACCGGCAATGCTATCGCCATCCATTCAGCAAACCCGATTTTCAGATCGTACTGTTCTTCAAGGAATGCAGCCATCAACGCATTGGGCGGAGTGCCGATCAGCGTTGCCATTCCTCCAATTGAAGAGCCGTAGGCTATCGCCAACAGCAGGGCGGCAGAGAAACCACGACTTCCCAGCCCCTCCTCACGGAGCATATAGATAACAGACACACCAATTGGCAGCATCATTACGGCAGTAGCGGTATTACTGACCCACATACTGAGCAGCGCCGTTGCCAGCATAAAGCCGATAACCAGCCTCTGCTCGCCCGTTCCCACCAGCAGCATGACCTTTATCGCGATTCGGCGGTGCAGCCCCCAGCGTTCCATAGCCAGGCCCAGCATAAAACCACCCAAATAGAGATAGATCACCGGATGGGCGTAAGGAGCAGCCACTGAGTCCAGACGACCAAGTCCCAGCAAAGGTGCAAGAATCAGAGGAAGCAGTGCTGTGACAGCTATAGGAAGAATCTCGAATGCCCACCAGACAGCCATCATCATTGCCAGACCGGCGCAGCGCCAGGCCATATCGGACATTCCAATGGGAGCATCAAAATAAAGCGGGACCAGCAGAAGAGCCAGTCCGGTTACAAAGCCAGCAGCCCAGAGCAGATAATTTTTTTCATCCCCAGAACCTTCTGGCTGCGTGGAATGTGTATCAGGTTGTTCTGAAGTATGGCTCACGAAGATACCCTTGAGGGAAATCAAGTCTACTAGTCATATCGCCCAGATAAGGAAGAACCAAAGGAGCAGATAACGACTCACAGTTGTTTCAGGTGAAAGGGCTTTTTCAACAGCCTATATAAAAACTGAGGGCTAGCCCGAACATTTCATAAACATACGTCCGATTTTACTTGTTATTGGTGGCTCTAAGAACTTTGACTCAGTCGACCGTACTCTCCGGTACGGCGCTTCTTCGCCAAAGCCCTTAGAGCCACAAAGCCCTACGTAAATTTCGGGGAAGTTTATGAAATGTTCGGGCTAGACTGAAAAGATACGTTGATTCATCAGTTTCTTAATGGCTGTATTGTGCACAAGGATGTGGCATGTCTGATAAAAAAGTTGATAAATCCTCTTCCAACAAGAAAAGCTCATCAGCAAAATCTAATAATGTGGTTGATATATTCACCCGCCGCGAGGTCAAGGATGCCGAAGCGAACAAGATTATCCGCATAGCACCGGAGCTTGATGGCCTGGAAATGCTCTACAGCAATGATGCCAACAAAGACAAAATGTTCAGTATGAAGATTCTGTGCTGGGCCCTGAGGCAAAATGGTGAGGTGGATGCCATGGTGCCCTGGCTGACCCGCCTTGTTCCGGCAAAAAATCTGAATGACCCGCTCAACGGTCATTGGGAAGGCTATTACGACAGCAAGCATGAGCGTCTATTTTATGATCCTCCCGTCCATAAGGTTGTTGAACTGGAAGGTGCAGCCACTTATTTCAAGGATGATGAACCACCTCCCCCCAAAAGCGTAAAAGAGAAGGAAAAACCTGTTGCCCAGGTGATGCAGGAGATCCCGGACTGCATCGGCACCCATGTGGTGATGTCCAGCAATGCATTCCAGACTATCACTCTGAATCAGGTGACCAGCTGGCGCCTGAATGATGATGGCGCTATTCAGGCCATGATCGCGGACAACGAGAAGATTGGTAACACTCCGGTTCTTCCGGGGGATGAGTGTCTCTACCCGGCTCAGGAAGATAACAGCTTCAAGTACTTCTTCCATCATGTGATCGCCAACAAAATCAAATCTGGCGATCCGGATGCTATAGAAGCCTTCTCAAAGCTGATTGATAAATAATTCAGAAAGCAGCTCAGGCGGCCTGATCAGGCCGCTTCACCCTTGCGGATATGGTAATAAAACCGGTCATCCCGCTCTTCATTCACCAGCAGTTCATGCTCCAGGAAGTTACAGAACTTGGGAATATCGCGGCTGGTCGAAGGGTCAGTAGCAATCACCTCGACAATATCGCCTACGGCCATTTCTCGAACGGTCTTATGCAGCATCATCACTGGTTCAGGACAGTTCAGGCCGCATGTATCAAGGGTTCGGGAAATTGTGTAACTCATAAATGAAATAACCTGCCAGATCTTAAATTCTAAAACTTCATTCGCAGCGGGCGAAATAAACAGGGTAATAGGTTAATCCGTTCAAAAAAAGACTTTGATAAGGACTTGCCCCCATGATCAAGGTGATTATCGACCGCTTGATAGCCGAAGGCCTCGAACAACATTACGATCAGAGCCTGCGGGATACGGTTTCACTGATTGAAAATACCCCAGGATTTCTTGGTAGCGAAACCCTGCGTGATATCGAGAACAGCAGCCATCGTGTCACCGTCAGCCTCTGGGATAACCTTCAGTGCTGGAGCCAATGGGCCAGCTCCGATAACCGCCGCAAACTCCATAGTCATATTGATCCTCTTCTGGACCATGAAGAACAGATCACAATCCTGACTCACTGAATCCTGAGCCTGGTCTTAATCTTTGGTACATTCTGCCCTGATACGCTTGTAAGCTGGTAGAAAAGCCATAAACATTCCAGAGCTTCGAGCCAGCGTAAACAGGCTAAACGCAAACCACAGACCATGATTGCCTGCTGAGCGGGTCAGATACCAGACCGGCACAAATACAGCAAAGGTTGAGAGCATCATAATCTGCTGCATCAACGCGGTTTTTCCAAGCCCAATAAACACACCATCCAGCCAGAAACAGAGCACACCCAACACTGGCATGACCACCAGCCACGGCAGGTAAATCAACGCAGTGGCAGCCAGGCCTTCAATATCCGTTAACCAAAACAGAACCGGCTCACCAAACAGCCAGTAACACAGGCTCAGCCCCAGCGACATAATCACTGAACACTGCAGGGTCGACTTCAGTACTCCCCGAACTACACGAGGATTATTTTCTCCTGTCGCTTTTCCAATCAGAGCTTCAGCGGCAAAAGCAAAACCATCCAGTGCGTTGGCCGTCAGCATAACAAAGTTTACCAGCAGCGCATTGGCGGCAAGAATAATATCCCCCTGCCTTGCTCCCCAGGCAGTAAACATGGACATGGTAAACAGAAGGCAGAGATTGCGAACGAACAGCTGTCGGTTCACCGTCATCAGGGATGAGATTTTTGACAGATGCAGCGCTTCCTTCAAACGCATGAACCCGTCAATACTCTTCAAATAGCGAGAGCACAGTACCAGCCCCAGCAGCAGGCTGGCATACTCTGCAACTACGGTTGCCAGGGCCACCCCTTTCACAGCCATTCCTAAGCCGATTACGAAGAACAGGTTTAAAGCAATATTGATGGCGTTTTGAAACATTAGAAGAATCAGGGGGGCACGGGCCACCTGTCGCCCAAGCAGCCAGCCCAGAACTGCATAATTGGCCAGTGTGGCTGGTGCCGACCAGATCCTGGTTAGAAAATAATTACCCACTTCAGGAACAACGTCCGGCCCCGGTTTAAAGAAAGGCAGAGCTGTATGCAGTATTAGTTCGGCAAGAAGAATCAACAAAACACCCAGTATTGCTGATATCGCCAGGGACTGAACCAGAATATCCCGCAAAGATTGGCCGTCACCACGACCATAAGCCCTGGAAACCTGACCAGTGGTTCCCATGCGCAGAAAACCGAAAGCCCAGAAGATAAAACTGAACAGACTGGCACCTACGGCCACAGCTCCCAGGTAAATAGGCGACGGCAGGCGACCAAGAACGGCAGAGTCAACCAGGCCAAGCAGGGGAACAGTAATATTGGAAACAATGACTGGCAAGGCAAACTGCCAAACCTGACGATTGGAAGAGAGCAAATTGTCCCCCTGAGAATACTGGAAATCAGTGTGCCAATTTTACCGGACAGCACAATACTGGAAATTGGTATTCGACGAATAACGCATTCGCTATCAGCAACTTATATTTGTTGTTTTTTGTCTTCTTTAAACTACTTTAACACCGAAGAAATCCATAGGAAAAAGATGTTAATCGCCTGTTATATGCCAGCGCTTGCGGTAACCCCTTAAATTAGCTGGTCTCGATATTGAATTTTTGAACTGGTCCAGCTCCTCAATAAATGGATCTTTTCCAAGTTGACAGTGTTTTTTCCATAGTTCACTTTCATTTCTGCACGTCTCAAACAACTCCACGAAACCCCAAAATCTCTCTTTATCATTCCTTTTTGCATAGAGAAGTAGCGCCTTATAACCGGAAGTCAAGCCATCGACAGATGAGCGATTGCAAGCAAACGAACGACGATAGCAGTCGGCTGCTTTGCTATATGCATCAGGCTGGTCACTCAGGTAATCTCCTGCCCTTAACCCGACATGAACAAGTTTCTTTCTGGCTGTTTGAAAATTTTTATTATTATCGTTAATTTCAACCAAGATCTCATATTGTTTTTGGAGCTCATCCTTTTCTTCATAATAACGCTGTACTTCCATAGCCAGATTTCGGAGTTTTACGGGGTTCCTACGAAACCATGTCACCAACCCATTCATTAGTTCTGCGGCATCAGGGCTTCGCGCTTTGGAATGTGCCCGGGCCTGAAGAGCATAAATATGAGGAACTTTTGGCCAGCTTTTGACAGCACGGTCAGCAAGTCTCTGGGCTTTTTTATATCTCCCTAAATAGAGATTCTGAATAATAACTCCCGTCTCATTAAAGTGCCTCCTGCCTGGATGTCTGTGACGCATCATGTGAGATAGTTCATCCAGCTGGAATGCGTAGTTCAAGGTGACATAGAACTTCTGCAAAGAGATCAAGTTGGCATAGTAATGCTTGCTGCCTCGGGAAGCATTAACCATTACAACAGCCTCTGGGAGTATGACTTTTACCTTTTCAGGGTCGCGTTCATAAGAGTGTAAACGCAGCCACATTTTTTGCAGAATCGGAGTCTTTTTATAAACCGGGGTCAGATACTGGTAAGCCTTGTCAAAGTGCTCAGCGTTTTCTTCACTTCTCAATACCAGCGATAGCCAGGCTTCCAAAACCTTAATATTTTCAAGCCCGGCTTGTTCCAGTGCCTCAATTCCCCTTGACCACATTCCCTGCTGAGCACAGTTTATGGCATAGGCAATGGTAATACTGTGATTGCCCGGATTGCGCTGATGAAGCTGTGTTAAAACCGGAGCGAGCTCGGAAAAAAGCTGATCACGTCTACTTCGGTCTTTAATTTTTTGAATCAAAACATTAATACTGAGGGCAACCTGCCAATCATGTTTATGGTGGTCGAGATACTTTTGCAGACAACCAATTGCTTTCAGATAAGCAGAGAATTTTATTTCATAAATCCTGGCAAGATGCAGAATATAAGACCGCGGACCTTCTATGGGCATGTCATCCAAATCTTCAATAGCCTGGGACAGCTTTAACCTACGCAGATAACCCTCACCTGATTTCTTAAGGATGATAACCTTGAGTCGTCCTTCCAGATCATCCATAGACACAGCATTTTGCAATTTTTCAAACTGCTCTAGAAACTTTTCTTTATTTTTCAGCTTCAAATAGGCTTGTGCCAGATAATATCGAGCCGTGACCCGGAATATTCGCGGAAATTTATGAACATCCTTTTTAAGCAAACGCACAACACCGTCCCACTGCTGATTACAATGCAACCGAATGACTTTTTGGATATTCTTCCTGAAATCTTTTTTTAATAAAGTGCTGCTGGATGGTGTCATGCTAACTGTTTTCGACTTTGCCCTATGTTCTTGGCTTTCCTCATCCAGAAGATGCAATAACTGACCAGTATCAGTATCACGCTCAAGTTCAGCGTCGATATCCTCGACGTCTTTTTCTGCTTCTTGACCGCCTTCTTCGGCTTTCAACTGAATAGCCGACCAGCAGAATCCATCATATGCCATCATCAACGGAGACGAATGCCCTCTATGTAATTGTCCAGCGGCTTCAGCAAGCTGTTTATAATGCAAGACTTGAGGCGCAGACGAGGGCGAATAAACAATGCCTGAGCATTTATCTTCAGTAGGTAGGGAAATAATAATATCTCTTCCCAAGTGCATTGCCAGCAGCCAGAAAATTTCAGGACGATTCCATAGCGGGTCAGAATCAGAACCCAGGCTGGTCCAGATATCAGGGTGCTGAAACAGCTCAGCCCACTGCAGCCCGGTATACAGGATATTGATCGTGTCCCATAAATAATTATCCTCCTGAAGCAGTTTCATCCCGGACTGCAGACCATGTTTACATTGCATGGCAGAGCGCTGCTGACGTCTCATTACCCCTGCAGTTCCCTGCCCGATCAGCTCACAGAGAACAGAAAAAAAACCATGATTCAACCGAACATCACCGGGAGCGACTATCTGCAAATCAGTATCTCCTCCCATATCCTTCATTAGCAAAGGAAGATCCATTGTCCGGCCTCGACTCTGCTCCAGAAGCAAATAAAGACTTTCAAGACCATCTTCTTCTGATTTTTCTCCCTTCTCAAAGGCAGCCAGCCGCTGTTTCAAGCTCTCCAGGGCAGCATCGAATTCTGGATCGTTCTCGGATTCCTCTGCAATAACAGTGCTGTTTCCAGAGGCCGGTACTATGCCTGCTGATGAACTGGTTGCCTCAAGTAAATCCAACCAGTCATCCGTGTCCCCCTGACCAAAATCATCTGGGATGGACACTCTTACCAGTTCGTGCTCAAAAGAAGAATCCACCGACAGGTTCAATGCCTGTTTTAAATACGCTTCCGCTTCTCTCTTAAGTTGATCAACCTGCTGTGGATCCTTGTGGCTTGTAGCATGAACAGGCTCTTGAATGATGATTGACCGCTTTGAAGATGACTCGCGCTTTTTATGGGGTTTGTGCTCTGATCTGCTTCTGTCCGGTTTATATATTGCAGCATCATAATGGCCATAACCGTTATGGATGATAATCAGAGCCTGCTGGAATGGATGGCGAGAAACCAGCGCATGACTATTTGGCCAGTAGGTTTCCACCACAGGCGAACGCCCCCTGGGATAAACATGGATAACGGGGTATTGATAACGATCAGCGGCCAGCATCAAAGTGGGCTGTACGTCCATCCAGGATTTATCTTCACCGATATTTTCCTGCCCCCAGTCCCCAAGAACAGCAACCAGGATATGTTGAGGGTCATTGCTCTGAAGCGACTGGTAATGATCCGCAAGATGACGACGTACTTCTTGCGAGGTGTATTGATGATTGGAAGCACTGCGATGGGTCAGCTGCTCGGCCAGGACTGATGGGATACAGTTATCATCGCCAGGGACATCAACCTTGACCAAATGATGCTTTTGCAGAAAGCCATCAAGCTCTTTCAGGTAGTGTTTACGATCGTGGTGATTGAGATGCCCGAACCGTCTCTCGGTCAACTCATGCCTATGCTTTTGAATAAACCTTTGCAATGATTCATACAGCTTCCGATCAAGTTTTTCCAAAGACTCATGAGCTTCTCTCTGGAGCTCGACAGTCTCTTCCAACTTTTCAGGATTCCTGCACTGTTTTATCTCGCCCCTAAGCCTATCAAACCACTTATCAGGCTGTTCCCGTAAAGTTTGAGATGCTATATCCAAAGGAACTTCCTCATCGGCTTCCACCGCTTTCAGTTCACGTACGTTCTTTTCGTGCTTCTTTTTTTTCTTTTTCTTTTTCGATACTTCGGGGGGAACTCTTCGCCACTCAATAACATCTCCCAGAGTAACATTGGCTGCCTTTTCAAGTTCTTTTTTATGGGATAACAGCCACCTGAAATCCTTGTCACTCAGCAGATCTGCGTTTTGCAATAGCAGTGCATGAATATCAGCAAAGAGGGAAGGTATATAGTAAGGAGACGATGCCCTGTAGTCTTTCAGCAACTCCCTCAATATTTCCACATTAGCATGAAGCTCCTCTTCCTCAGTCTCGCCATACCACACCATTGCATGCATACCTTTGGCAACACGTGTTGTAAACCAGTCATCATCTCCATACCCGGCCAGAGAAAAGACTGTAAAAAAAGCAAGAGCAAGTGAAGACTGACAGCACTTATTATTTGAATCCAGCAGCCATCGCAATAACGCAGTAAACAAAGGACTATTTACCCAAACCTTGATTTTAAACCCTGAAACGCCCTTGAATAAGGTGGGGATAATGTAGACTACCAGCGCATAACCAACTTATTATTCTTTCAGTGATTATCAAGTGAAAAGAACAGCGAAGGGATGATGAGAGGGAAAAAGTCCGGGGACAGCGCCCCGGAAATAGAAGTCGTTAGTCTAACCGTACAACGTGAACAGTCACTTCTTCACTGTCATGGTAGAGCTGACGGCAGCGAAGCTGGAGCCTGATATCATACTCATCAGCCCACTCTTCCATCATCCCCAAAGCATCTTGTACCGCCAGCCAGCGCTATTCTTCTGGGTTTTGACATAGCCATAGATACCGGCAGAAGCGGCTTTTTCCTGGATTTCAGCTGCCAGATCAGATTCGAAACCGGAACGGCAATAGAGCAAAAGATGATTGCGCGACATAGGTAAAAATCAGAGCCAATAGCAATATCAAAAATGGCGCGTATTTTAAGTTTTCTCACTATCAAGTGCCATCAAAGTGTTGCCATACTTTCAGAGCACTAACCTTCCTGTCAGCGATTCAAACCATACCTGTCAACACTGTCTGAAATACTCTTTGACAGATGCCATCTAAAGGAACAAATCAGCAAGCAAGCAGAGTCAACATGGTCTTACGGTCACATACTAAAAGGATATATCCCGGGGAGTTTTCTGGCTACGGCCAGGATAAAGACATAAAGCCCCCCGACACAAAGAAAAGTAGATGTACGCCTCTTTACCCTGAAGGGAATCAACTGAGCTTAACCTACTCGATGCTGTCGAATCCTTTGAACAGAGGCAGAAATACACCCAAACGAAAAACCAAAGTATTATTGCAGTGTCGTCCTTACCACATATATTCCAAAACACAGCTCGTTAATATCTTGACCCGTTCAATAAAAGCCATAAGTGACGGAGAAAAATTCGAGTCCGAGTGGAGGGGGGCATTTGGAAGCGTTGTCCCTGCTAAAGGACCAGTTAAGAAATCAGCAAATAAATTCGTTGTAAAAACCAATCTGAAGCTGACTGGAGCCAGCAACCTTCTGGAAGAAGCCCGGCAACAGTTTGGATTCCACCATGACAATATTCTGCCATGTCCCGGCTATGCATTCCTTAAAGACCAAACATTTCTGCTCTTTCCAAGGGCCAGAGAATCTCTAGGCACCATTCTGATAAATATGCAAATAGAAAGAACAGCCATGGTCTGGAACCAGCGTCTAGACATCTGCCAGCAAGTTGCCAACGGGTTAATCTACCTGCATTCTCTCCAACTTGTTCACCGGGATCTGACAGCAGGCAACATTCTTCTGGCTGATAACAATCATATCTGGATATCTGATTTTGGACGCTTAAAAGCAGAAGGACAACCAAACCCCAATGCTTCAGGCAGCCAGTCAGCTCAACACAGCCAACCGTTTCAAGGCGTTTATGTTAACCGTGAGCTGAAGGACGGTGACCTCCAGCTGGCACCAGAGCTTTTCTATGGCACAATCACAACCCCTAAAAGTGATATATACGGCTGGGGTAAGGTTTTGCTCAATCTCCTGCAGGGGAAGTACAACTGGCGAGGGTGGAGTAACCACCCAAATTGTGCATTTCATATGTGCCCCGACAGTTGTAAGCACCTGAGATGGCCAGACAAATCCAAAGAAAAACCGCGAACATTTACATCACTGGAATCTATCATAGCCATAGATAAGCGATTAGGCCCATCAGGCACACCTCAAAGTAAAAAGCTTGAACTCTTTCGGAGGCTGGCCATTGAATGTCTGGCTATTGATCCCGCGCAACGTCCAGAATCCATGGAGGAAGTGTTGGAGCGGGCCAACTCAATAGCCGGCACTTCCATCAGCTCTCTATCCAGTTTAAAACAACCTGGACAACAGTAAAGAGATGTTGCTGGTGAGTCCAGTTAGACGCCTTTCTGGGCTTAAGGTCGTGATTACCATCTTCAAGCCAGTGAACCTCAATACTCTCTGATAGTGAGTATTCTTTCACCGCTTCCCGATTACCCATAGCATCCCGCTCGCCCTGAGCAATCAAAACCGGAACCCCGATAGATTCCAGATGCTCAGTTCTAGGCTTCTCTGGCTTCCCAATGGCATAGAAGGGATAACCCAGACAAACCACTCCTTTTATACCTGCCAGCTTTTCTTCAGCTGCCAGCAAAGTTGCCATACGCCCACCCATGGATTTCCCTCCTATATAGAGAGGGACATCGTCAATCTGCGACTGAATATCAGCGATCACCTCCTGCCAGCAGGTGAGTAGTTTTTGAGCACGATCCGGTGGTCGTTTTTTACCTGTTGTTCTTCTTTCAGCCATGTAAGGGAATTCAAAACGAACTACCGTGATGCCCTGCTCTGCAAACAACTCAGCCACTTCATTCAAAAAGGCGTGATCCATCGGTGCTCCTGCACCATGAGCAAGAATCAGGATTGCTCGTTCCTGCTCTGAACGGTTCCACAGATACTTATCCATTCCTCTTTCCATATAACTTGCCATACAACTTGAAGACCTTTGCTCCATTAAACCTCGAACCCAAACCTGTTTCCAAGAAAAGATCACGGAGAGTGGTTAGGGGTAAACGGGAAGGGCATTTCATGCGCAGTTGGTCTATATCAACTCCCGCCAAACAATGACAGCAACCACCAACGCACAAAATACGGGAGTTCACAAATGTCTGAAGACAATCTGTCCAACCCTGCTCCACTGGGTTTGATGGGCTTTGGCATGACCACGGTTCTGCTGAATATTCATAATGCCGGTTTTTTTCCTATCACCGGCATGATCCTGGCCATGGGATTGTGTTACGGCGGGGTCGCACAGGTGATTGCAGGTATCATGGAGTTCCGTAAAGGTAACACTTTTGGTACTACAGCTTTCACCTCTTACGGCCTGTTCTGGATCAGCCTGGTCGCCCTGCTGTTGTTCCCCTCTTCCGATATTCCCCTGGCCCAGGCGACACCGGCTGATTACATGGGCTGGTACCTGTTGCTCTGGGGAATCTTCACCCTGTGCATGTTCTTTGGCACATTCAACAAACCCCGTGTGCTGCAGTTTGTTTTCGCATCACTGACACTGCTGTTTTTCTTACTGGCAATGCGGGACTTTACCGGGTCAACATCAATCGGCACATTTGCGGGTTATGAGGGAATTATCTGCGGGGCCAGCGCCATGTATCTATCAGTAGCAGAGGTCATTAATGAACAATATGGACGTGCAGTTTTACCTATCGGATAAAAACCCCAAAAAAAATACGGTTACTACCATTTCGCCCTTGCGTATTAATACCAACATTCTGGTATGATTGCGCCACCACGGGAGCCGCCCCGTCCTAGAGCCGAAGACAGGGGCGTATTTTCCACACGCGAGCAGCCATGAGCGGGAAATATCTCTTTCTATCCCGGAGGGATGGAAAAGTTATTTCCATGGTAAACAACTAGATAATATTTTTTACAGCAAGCCAGGAGCCGGTGAGGCGTATTCATAGGTTCGAAGTTGCCTGCGGATTACCCGTATATTGACCTGCGTCAATGTTGCATTCTTTCGATCTTTACATACTTCTCTCGGTTTGTACGTATAACCGCAATCTTGGATCGCGATATGAGCAACGCAACGGACACACATTACAATTACAAAGTGGTTCGCCAGTTTGCCGTGATGACGGTGATTTGGGGCATTGTCGGAATGGTAGTAGGGCTCTTGATCGCCGCCCAGCTGGTCTTTCCCGAACTGAATTTTGAACCTTACCTGACCTTTGGCCGCCTAAGGCCGCTGCATACCAACGCCGTCATCTTTGCCTTTGGTGGCTGTGCGCTGTTTGCAACATCCTATTATGTAGTGCAAAGGACGTGCCAGGCCAGGCTGTTCTCTGACGCTCTTGCAGCGTTTACATTCTGGGGCTGGAACCTGATCATCGTTCTGGCAGCGATTACCCTGCCTCTTGGTATCACGTCTTCCAAAGAATACGCAGAACTGGAGTGGCCCATCGACATTCTGATCACTGTCGTCTGGGTGGTTTACGCGATTGTCTTCTTTGGCACCATAATGAAGCGTAAGACCAAACATATATATGTAGCCAACTGGTTCTATGGTGCATTCATCGTCACCATCGCCGTGCTGCACCTGGTAAACAATGCTGAAATCCCGGTCACTGCATTCAAATCCTACTCCGCCTATGCCGGTGCCATGGATGCCATGATCCAGTGGTGGTATGGCCATAATGCAGTAGGCTTCTTCCTGACTGCCGGTTTCCTGGGAATGATGTACTACTTCGTACCGAAGCAGGCCGAGCGTCCGGTTTACTCCTACCGCCTGTCTATCGTGCACTTCTGGGCTCTGATCGCGATTTACATCTGGGCCGGCCCTCACCATCTGCACTACACCGCACTGCCTGACTGGGCACAGAGCCTGGGTATGATTATGTCCCTGATCCTGCTGGCACCATCCTGGGGCGGCATGATCAACGGTGTGATGACTCTCTCCGGTGCATGGCACAAACTGCGTACTGACCCGATCCTGCGATTCCTGGTCGTCTCCCTGTCCTTCTACGGTATGTCTACCTTTGAAGGCCCAATGATGTCTATCAAGACAGTGAACGCTCTCTCTCACTATACCGACTGGACTATCGGCCACGTACATTCCGGCGCACTGGGTTGGGTTGCCATGGTTTCTATCGGTGCCCTGTACCACCTGATTCCACGTCTGTGGGGCAAGACAGAAATGTACAGCATTCCGCTGATCAACACGCACTTCTGGCTGTCCACCATCGGTACCGTGCTCTACATCGTTGCCCTGTGGGTTAACGGCATTACCCAGGGTCTGATGTGGCAGGCCACCAACGTCGACGGCACACTGCAGTACAGCTTTATTGAATCCGTACAGGCCAGTAGCTATGGCTACATCGTCCGCATGATCGGCGGTGGCATCTTCGTCATCGGTATGTTTGTCATGCTTTACAACGTCTGGCAGACCATCAGAGAAGCCAAGCCTGACGAAGCCACAGCTGCAGCGAAGATGGCGTAAGGGGAAAAGGACATGTTCAATCACGAAACAGTAGAAAAAAATATAGGCTTGATGATTGTCCTGATCGTCCTTGGCATCAGCTTCGGGGGTCTGGTCGAAATTGTTCCGCTCTTTAATATCAAGCAGACCACTGAGCCGGTTGAAGGTCTGAAACCTTATACCGCGCTGCAGCTGGAAGGCCGTGACGTTTACATCAAAGAAGGCTGTGTCGGCTGTCATTCACAGATGATCCGCCCCCTACGCGCTGAAGTGGAACGCTATGGTCATTACTCCGTGGCTGGTGAGTCTGTGTATGACTACCCCTTCCTGTGGGGCTCCAAGCGCACCGGCCCTGACCTGGCCCGTGTTGGCCAGCGTTACTCCGACGAGTGGCACCGCGCTCACCTGTATAACCCACGGGATGTGGTTCCGGCCTCCATTATGCCGGCCTATCCACACCTGATGGATAACGTTATTGACGAGAGCATCACTCCGAAGAAGATGGAAGCCCTGAGTGTTCTGGGTGTTCCCTACACTGCCGAAGATATCGCCAGTGCCTCAGAGGACGTTCGCGGCAAGACCGAAATGGATGCCCTGATTGCGTACCTGCAGGGTCTCGGCACTGCGTTAACGCAGAAGCGCTAGGGGAAAGATATGGAATTTGATATCAACACCCTGCGCGGCCTGGCCACAGTCTTCTGCATGATCGCGTTCTTCGCCGTGGTCATGTGGGCCTACAGTGACCGCAAGCGTGCTGACTTTGACGAAGCTGCAAACCTGCCGTTTGCAGATGACCAGATATCCGGTACGGCTACAGCCAGACCAAGCGGCCCTGAGCGCGGTTTGAGCAGCCCTGAGCTAGGAACGAATAACAAGAAGGAGTCACCACATGTCTAGTTTTTGGAGTGGCTGGGTTCTGATACTGACACTGGCCTGCCTGGGACTGGTGATCTTTATCCTGTTTGCGACCTGGAAGATTCAGCGTAAGAACACCACTGAAGAAACGGTTGGCCATGAGTTTGATGGCATTGTTGAATACGATAACCCCATGCCCATGTGGTGGATCGGGCTGTTCCTGGCCACGCTGATTTTTGGTGGGATCTACTTTGTACTCTACCCTGGCATCTTCCCCGGCAAGTTTGACGGTATTCTGGGATGGACGTCTATCGGCGAGCTTGAAGGTGATCAGGCCAAGCATAAGGAACAGTTCCAGCCCCTGTTCAGCAAGTATGCCAATATGAGCATCGAAGAGCTGCAGAGTGAGCCACAGGCTCTCAATATGGGTAAGCGGATCTTCCTGAATAACTGCGCCCTGTGCCATGGCAGTGATGCCGGCGGTACCTTTGGCTTCCCAAGCCTGACTGATGATGACTGGGTTTGGGGTGGCTCGGCTGACGAGATCGAAACAACTGTTCTTGACGGCCGTACCGGCCAGATGCCTGCCTGGGGGCCGGTTCTGGGTGAAAAAGGCGTTCGTAATGTCTCCCTGTATGCCCGCAGCCTGAGTGGTATCGACACCGGTGCAACATCCAAGGAGCTGCAGGCAGGCAAGACCGCTTACGATACAACCTGTGCCGTCTGCCACGGTGCTGATGGCAAGGGTAACAAACTGTTCGGTGCCCCAAATCTGACCGACGATGTCTGGCTCTTTGGCAGCAGCCAGGCCCAGGTTGAATACACCGTGCGTAAGGGTCGTAACGGCGTTATGCCTCCCTGGAAGGATGTACTGGGCAAGGACAAGGTTCACCTTGTTACCGGCTATGTTTACAGCCTGACAAAAGACAAGAAGTAACGACTACGATTTCGTGTAGTTAGTGTAAAAGACCTACCCCCTGGTTCTGCTTCACAGTAGCCAGGGGGTCGTAATATATCGATAACGGGTTATGTGGTATCAACCCTGGGCTATGGCAACAGAAGCCGGCCGATACCCCGCCCCATGTTGTCGCCAAGGTGGCGGGAGTATTTCCCACCGCAGGTAAGTATCCGGCTCTATTCACACACATATCACCGGGTACTCATGGCAAGACCATAGCGAGGATCGCAACCTGTGAGCAATCCACACACACAGCCTGAAAACAAGCCTCAGGGCAGCCAGCCCCAAGGGAATGAACCGGATATCATCGAAACCGTCAGTCTATATAAACGACGGGAAAAGATTTATACCCGGGCCTTTGCCGGCTTTTACCGCAATCTTCGTCTTTATGGCGGCAGCCTGCTGTTTCTGCTGTTCTTCGGTACCGTCTGGCTGCAGTGGGGTGACCGCCAGGCCGTACTCTGGGATATTCCCACCCGCCATTTCTATATCTTTGGGGAAACCTTTCTGCCCCAGGACTTTATCCTTCTCTCCGCCATGCTGATGATTGCCGCTTTCGGGCTGTTCTTTATCACGGTACTGGCCGGGCGGATATGGTGTGGTTACGCCTGCCCGCAGAGTGTGTTTACCTGGGTGTTTATGTGGGCTGAGAAAGTCACCGAAGGCGACCGTAACAAACGGATGCGTCTGGACAAGAATCCCATGAGCGCAGAGAAGTTCCTGCGCAAACTCGCCAAACATCTTTTATGGCTGGCTATTGCCCTGGCTACAGCCATTACCTTTGTCGGTTATTTCACCCCGATCCGGGAGCTGATAACAGACCTGATTGCTTTTGATGCTTCACCCTGGGCAAGTTTCTGGGTTGGTTTCTTTACCCTTGCAACCTATGGCAATGCCGGCTGGCTGCGGGAACAGGTCTGCATTTATATGTGCCCGTACGCCCGCTTCCAAAGCGTTATGTACGACAAGGACACGCTGACCGTTCATTATGATGATAAACGCGGTGAAAGCCGTGGCCCCCGTAAGCGCAGTGTTGATCCGAAAGAGGTCGGACTGGGTGACTGCATAGACTGCAAACTTTGTGTACATGTCTGCCCTACCGGTATTGATATTCGTGATGGCCTACAGTATGAATGCATCAGCTGCGGTGCCTGTGCCGATGCCTGTGATGGCATTATGGACAAGATGGGTTACGACAAGGGCCTGATCCGCTATACCAGTGAAAGCGAAGTGGAAGGGAACAAACCCCACCTGCTGCGCCCACGTCTGATTGGTTATTTCACGGTTCTGTGCGTCATTATCAGCGCCTTCACCTATGCCCTGACTCATCGTTCCTCTCTTGAACTTGAAGTGCTGCGCGACAGGCAGGCGCTCTATACCCTGAACAGTTCTGGGAATATCGAGAATATCTACACCTTGAAGCTGGTGAACAAAACCCAGAAAGCTGTCTCACTGAACGTGACTGTTGAGGGCTTGCCTAATGCCATTCTGGCAGGCCGCACTGCCATTGATGTTCCTGCCGGGGAAGGTGCCAGCCTGCCATTGCGTCTCTCTGTGGCTCCTGAACATCTGACCGGTGCCACCAACACCGATATTGAATTTTCCATTGTTACTGTACCGCTGGATGGGTCTGATCCGGTGAGTGCCAGTGCAGAAAGCCGCTTCCTGTCTCCGAGGTCTGCTCCATGACACGCTCCTCCAACCAAACAGCGTCTCATCATTCAATGAACGACGATGACCGCTTTACCCACTGGTACCAGGAGCCCTGGGCCTGGTACATCGTGGGCGTTCTCGTTGTTACTTTCTGCTGGGGTGCGATCCAGGTAACTACAGCCATTAAGCATGCGGATGAAGTGGTGGTTGATGATTACTACAAGGTGGGTAAAGCAATCAACCAGGATCTGACCCGTGATAAAACCGCCAGGGAACTGGATATCAGTGCCGAGATTGCCTTCAAGAGCGACTCAGGCAAGGTTTATGCCAATCTTCAGGGCGCCGTAAAAGATTGGCCCCAGCAGCTGCGGCTGAAGCTGCTGCCTGCGGCTCCTGCGGCTGAGAAGCAGACTGTTGCCCTGATTCAGTCCCCTGCCATTGCAGAACAATATACAGGTCAGCCTGCCGCTCTTCCTACTGGCCGCTATTTCGTTCAGCTGGAAACACTGGATGTTATGGTGCCTGAGGAAGGGTACCAGGGAGGCTGGCGCCTGAACCGCGAAGTCAACTTCGCACCCGATGAAGCTGTAGAAATAAGAGCCTATGAGTGAGCGATGCTATCACTGTCATCTGCCAATAACTGGAGAGCCAAAGTTTTTTGCAGAGATTGAGGGGGTTCAACAACCCATGTGCTGCCCCGGCTGCCAGGCTGTTGCCACAGCTATCGCCGCCAGCGGCCTCGACAACTACTACCAGTATCGAACGCAACCCGCCCAGCAGGCCGAAGATAACCTTCAATTAACCGCTGAAGGCTCCGTACTTTTAGCTGAATACCAGCTCTATGACCGCGATGACCTTCAGTCCAGCTTTACCCGCACACTGTCTGATAATAACCGTGAAACCAAACTGCTGATCGAGGGTATCACCTGTTCCGCCTGTGTCTGGCTGCTGGAACACCACCTCTCCCAGCTTGAAGGCGTTGAGTCAGTGAGTGTTAACCTCACCCAGCATACCGCCACCCTGACCTGGAACCCTGAGGAAACCAAAATCAGTGAGCTGATGGCTGCCGTGCTGTTCGTCGGTTATAAAGCTCACCCCTGGCGGCAGGAGAAACAGACCGCCCTTCTTGAGCAGGAGAACCGCCGTTTTATACGTCAGCTTGCCGTAGCCGGAATCGGCGCCATGCAGGTCATGATGTACGCCATCGCCCTCTATGCCGGTGGCATGCAGGATATGGAGGTGGAGTACCGGGACTTTATCCGCTGGATCAGTGCCCTGATTGCGACACCTGTTGTTTTCTATGCTGCCCGGCCCTTCTTCAGTGCAGCCTGGCGCGATCTCAAGAATCTGCATCCGGGCATGGATGTTCCGGTTTCTCTGGCCATTGGTGGCGCTTATGTTGCCAGTATCTGGGGAACGATTGTCGGTTCGGCAGATGTGTACTTTGACTCGGTCAGTATGTTTACTTTCTTCCTGCTGACCGGCCGTTACCTGGAGATGCGAGCGCGCCATAAAACCAGCCACTCATCACGCAGCCTGCACCAGTTACTCCCGGAAAGCTGCTTCAAGGTAAAAGATGACGGCTCCTGTGAACGTGTTCCTCCGGCCGATCTTCAGCCTGGAGATAAGATTCGGGTACTGCCGGGTGACAGCATTCCTGCCGACGGTTCGATAATACACGGCACCAGCAGCATAAATGAATCAGCCCTGACTGGTGAGCACTTACCTGTGGTGCGCCGCCCCGGTGATACTGTGACGGCGGGGACAATCAATACTGAAAACGCACTGGATATTCGTGTGACCCAGGTTGGTCAGTCGACCCGTTTGTCTGCCATTGCCCGCCTGCTGGAACAGGCCCAGAGCGACAAACCCGCTATTGCCCGTATGGCTGACCGGATTGCCAGTTACTTTGTTTCTGCTGTGTTGATTTTCGCAGTGGCTATTTACGTCTTCTGGTATCAGACCAAACCGGACGACGCTTTCTGGATTGTTCTGTCTGTGCTGGTTGCCACCTGCCCCTGTGCACTTTCCCTTGCCACACCTACTGCGCTGACGGTAGTGACTGGTTACTTGCAGTCGAAAGGTTTCTTGATCAGCCACGGTCATGTACTGGAAGGCCTGCCGCAGGTGACGCATGTTATTTTTGATAAGACCGGCACCCTGACCCGTGGTGAGCTGAACATCCGCGAGATGAAAATTATCAACGCCGAAATGGATAAACAGGCGCTGCTGGATATTGCTGCGGCACTGGAATCCCATTCCGAGCACCCGATCGCCAAGGCTTTTCCCTCCTCCACTCTGGAAGTAAAAGATGTACGCAACATCACCGCCCAGGGGCTGGAAGGTAAGATTGGTGACAACATCTGGCGTATAGGCAAACCGTCCTTCGCCAGCCCCAACACCACCGCCACACTACCGGATATTGATACCACCTGGCTGATGTTGAGCTGCAATCAGCAACCCCAGGCCTGGTTCGGCATGGACGACACCATTCGTCCGGAAGCTGCGGGTGTTATCAGCAAACTGCAAAAGCGTGGCTTGAAGGTTGATCTACTGAGTGGTGACAACCTTGGCGTGGTCAACAGGGTTGCCGGCGAGCTGAATATTGATTCCAGCCGGGGCATGGCCTCTCCTGACGACAAGCTTGATTATGTGCGTCAGCTTCAGGAAACCGGAGCCCGTGTACTGATGGTGGGGGATGGTATTAATGATATCCCTGTTCTGGCAGGAGCAGATATCTCCGTTGCCATGAATACAGCTTCCGATCTGGCCTGTACACATGCAGATGCCTTGCTGATGGCCGGTGATTTGAACCGGCTGCTGGATGCTTTTGACAAGGCAGTACAGACCAACCGGATTATTCATGAGAATACTGTCTGGGCCATCTGTTATAACCTGCTGGCTTTGCCGCTGGCCGCTATGGGTCTGCTGGCACCGTGGATGGCTGCGATTGGCATGTCGGCCAGCTCACTGGTTGTGGTGGGTAATGCACTGAGGCTCTCTAATACTAAACGTGAAAATGGTAAGCGTGTCATCACTTCCACAACAGAGGTTGAAAAGCCAACAAATTCCATAGGCACGGATGGTGCTGTAGAGAAAGGAACCGGTTAATGAGCAGTTTGTATATCCTGATTCCTTTAGCTGTGCTTTTTATTGTTATTGCCGTGGGGATATTTTTCTGGGCCGTCGATAATGGACAGTTCGACGACCTTGAGGGCCCTGCCCACAGCATTCTTTTTGAAGAACCCTCGAAAAAAAACAAGGACGATAACACTAAACAGGAACATAACTCCGAAAACACCAGGCATAAGGAATAAAGCCATGACCGAATTAAGCCTGACAGCAGCTTTTTTGCTGGGATTACTGGGGGCCGGACACTGCGTTGGCATGTGTGGTGGCATTATGGCAGCACTGAGCCTGCACCGACCAGATGAGAACAGATGGTCACTGCATAACCTTTCCATAATTTTTGGCTACAACCTTGGCCGGATCACCAGCTATGCCATTATCGGCCTGTTGATGGGTTTACTGGGCTGGTTTATTGGTGGCTTTAGCCGGGAAACCAGTATCGCTTTAAGAATCTTTGCCGGCATTATGCTGATTGCCATGGGGCTTTATATTGGTGGATGGTGGATGGGTCTGACCAGACTGGAAAAAATGGGCCATGGTATCTGGAGCAAGATTCAACCCAAAGCTTCCAGCATGCTGCCTATCCATAACCCCGGCAAAGCTATTATGGCCGGACTGATCTGGGGCTGGCTGCCCTGCGGCCTGGTGTATAGCACGCTGGTCTGGGCTGCTGCCAGTTCTGATGCGCTGCAATCTGCAACGCTGATGTTCGCCTTTGGTGTGGGCACAGTGCCCATTATGTTTGCCACCGGCCTGCTGGCCCAACAGATGCAGGCTTTGTTCCAAAGCAAAGTATTCCGTTCCGGCGCCGCGATTCTGGTGATTCTTTTCGGTATCTGGACGATCCCCGGGCCACACCAGATGTGGGTGATGAAAACCTTTGATTTTGGTGGCTCTCACCAGATGCAGCATGGCAATAGCAAGACGAACCATGATGCTGGCACCATGCAGCATCAGAATGATCAAATGCCCATGCAACATAGCAATTAAGCTACGGCCAACAGTGACCCAGATAACAAAAACAATACATAAATGAAGTATCGCCCGGGGTATCCGAACCACTTCGCCAGTCTGGAATCAGCCAGAGAGTGGGTGCATGGGTTCGTCAACTGGTACAACCTGGAGCATAAGCACAGTGGTATCAAGTTTCAGACGCCACGGGACAGGCATACAGGGCAAGACCAGAAGAAGGTTATGAGACGTGAAGATGTTTATCGTAAAGCGAAAGAGCAACACCCTGAGCGATGGGGAAGCCGTGACACCAGAAACTGGCAGTTGCCAGCGGAGGGCTGGCTTAACCCTGAGCGGTCAGATAATCAGCAGCATTGTGATTTAGCTGCGTAAGTTGAGGCGACATCTTCCTTGAAAGTCGCCGAGATTGAGGGAGAGTCTGTCGTCTACGCCTTTAGAAATGGTCAGTACGCCAATGTCTACCATATGGCCCGCATAAAAGATCTGTAAATCTAACAAATAAAATGATCAGAACCGCAACAATAGAAGACAGTGCCAGTATTTCTGCGCTGTCTATCCAGGTATGGCTTGAAACCTATGTCTACAGTGGTATTCGTGACAGTATCGCACGCTACGTGCTGTCAACATGTACAGAACAGAAGACTGCCGAAATTATTCGTGCAGAGAACTATCACTACCTGTTGTATATCCGGGATGAACACCTGCTTGGTTATGCCCTGTTAAATACAACAGCCCCTTGTGCTGGATTAATAGAATAAGTGCAATCAATGGTGTAAAGCTGGATAAGCTGTATGTATAGAACAGGTTTACCGGACAGGGAATTGGTGCGGAACTGACAGAAGCCTGCATTAATTACTGCAAAGAGAAACAACACAGGGATTTATGGCTGCTTGTTTATCATGAAAACACTCGGACTCGGGGGGTTTACCAGAAACATCACTTTAAAGAAGTGGGTATTAACATGGTTTGAGTTTGAAGGTGAGCGTCACAAAAACTTTATTCTCAACAAAAGCATTTTGTGACATGTTCTTTATCTTTGTAGAGAAGCTCTCTTTTCAAAAGTGCACTCCTGTTGAAAGCAGCGGGTATGACACCCGCTGCTGACAGAAGGGTCACTTCTTCCCTTTCTGACGATTATGGCCCTGGTGCTGCCCTTGCCCCTGGTTGGGGTTAAACTGGGATCCTTTCTGTTGATCCTGCGTTTGACCGGAACTGCTTTTATTTGCGTTACTGATATTTGATGCCTGATTTGACTTCTTGGACATTGGGTACCTCCATCACATCAGAACTTGCACGACAACGTGCATGGGTAACTGTAGTAGAAGGATCTAAAGGTGTATGGGAAAATTTCAAAAATGAGTTATTAGAACCTGTTTACAGATTAAGGAATGTGTCAGCAATTAAAACCAAAAGCTATCTTTTTCATGGTAATCCTGACACTCCGAATACGTAACTGTACGGCTTTATCCTGCTAGCGGGTTAAAGATCAAAATTTGAAGAAGGGTCTGAGATAATCTTCACCCAGTCGGTCACAGGAACATATGTTTGCTTAGGTTATTTCCTCTATGAAAGCACTTATCAAGGTAGTGTTTTTACCCGATGCCAACCCGGAAACAAAAACTCTGGCATCAGATTTGTTCTCTTTATACCATTGAAGGCAGCGATCATCTTTATACAGACTTCGGCCTGTATGCTGACCTGATTCAGAAAATAGTACGCCCTCTTTCCTGACCAAATACATATCGCAATAAACAGAATCCAAAAGGAATTACCAATGCAGTTTGACTTCACCCTCTCACCGGATGAGAAAGACGTTGATGCACTCTATGACGGCCTGAAAGCCTTCAACGATCAGTTCTGCCCGGATCTTAAAGAACAAAAACCAGCCTGGTTCGTCAGGGATAATAATGAAGAAATTATTGCCGGGCTTTATGGCATGCAATACTCCAACACCCTGTTTATCAAGTACCTCTGGGTCTCTGAGGCGCATCGCCATCAGCATCTAGGTAGTCAGTTGATGAATCAAGTAGAGGCCAAGGCAAAGGAGATAGGAGTCACGGATCTGTTCCTGGATACTTACTCATTCCAGGCACCCAGGTTCTATGAAAACCTGGGCTTTGAAAATGTTGGCATGTATACCGGTTTTCCCCAAAAAGGTGTAAACCGGATCTTCTATCAGAAATCATTACAGGCTCAGGCTTAAAAACTATGACTGAGTTCCTTCGAGCCCTCCTCAGTACACAGGGACTCAGCATCAAAGCCGGTCATCGACAAGGAGGACTCAATTACTTTGATGCGCCTCGAAAGAAGATGGACAAATAAAAATAAACATAAAACTTCAAAACCAGGTAGTCATTTGATTCAAACGACACATTAAAAGTTGTTTCTTGTGTCCTTCTTTTTTAGGATTCACCCTGGCTTTAAAAACAAATATAAAAAAGCCATATTCAAAGCTTGATAAAAATAACAAAAGACAGCGGAGATGTTCCATGCGCCTGACCAAGGCAATTACCCGCAACGCCCAGACTCAGCCCAATAATATCTCGACCCAGAACGGTAAGCGCCGGCGTACGTTCCGCGAGACCCGCGACCGTATCGCCCGTTATGCTACCGGATTAATTGGGCTGGGAGTGAAGCCTGGGGAAAGAGTGGCCGTTCTAGCTCTAAACTCGGATTACTACTACGAAACATTCTTTGCCGTTCCCTGGATGGGTGCTGTGCTTGTTCCTCTCAATATTCGCTGGAATGTGAAAGAAAATATCTATGCTCTTGAAGATTCAGGCAGCCATTTCCTGGCAGTGGATGATGCTTTCCTGGCTTCAGCAAAGGATATTGCCAGTCAGAGCAGCCATGAGGTCACGCTGATCTACATTGGCGAAAATGAAACTCCCGAAGGGACTATCGGGATCAATGAGCTGACAGCACCACTGGTGCCACCTGCTGATGAGTACGAAGCAGATGATGATACTCTCGCTGGCATTTTCTATACCGGTGGAACAACAGGCTTCCCCAAGGGCGTAATGATTTCTCATAAGGCCATCTGGACCAGCAGTATTACCGCATCAATGTCTCTGGAAATTCAACAGACGTCCCGTTATCTGCACGCTGCTCCGATGTTCCATATGGCTGATATTGCTATATCCATGGCTTCAACCATGACGGGTGCCAGCCATGTGTTTATTCCGGCATTTAGCCCAGAGGGTGTGGTTAAAGCCGTTGAAGCCAACAACATTACGGTCACCCTGCTGGTACCAACCATGATCTCCATGATGCTGGCCGATCCTGCTCTTGATAATGGTGATCTCAGCTCCCTGAAGAAGATTGTCTACGGCGCCTCTCCAATTACCGAAGCCACACTGCGACTGGCTATGGAAAAAATGGGCCATGTCGACTTCTTCCAGGCCTATGGTCAAAGTGAAATGGCTCCGCTGATATCCATTATGAGACCGGAAGACCATGACCCGGATGGTGATAATCCTCACCGTCTGCGCTCTGCAGGGCAGGCTGTTATCTGTGCTGATATCAAAATTGCCGACGAGGACGGGAACACTCTGGCAACGGGCCAGATTGGCGAGATTGTTGCCCGCGGCCCTAATAAGATGCTTGGCTACTGGAACAAACCCGAAGAAACAGCCAAGGCCCTAAAAGATGGCTGGGTTTATACCGGTGACGCCGGTTATCTGGATGATGACGGCTATCTCTACCTGGTAGACCGGGTAAAAGATATGATTATTACCGGTGGTGAGAATGTTTTCTCGGTTGAAGTCGAGAATGCAGTCGCCCGCCATGATGCCGTTCATGAAGTAGTTGTGATTGGTGTGCCCTGTGAACAGTGGGGTGAAAAAGTTCACGCTATTGTACGACTGATGCCAGATGCCCAGATTGATGAAGACGAACTGATCGAACACTGTCGTGACTGGATTGCAGGTTACAAATGTCCACGCAGTGTCGAGTTCCAGGAAGATCCGTTCCCAACTACCGGGGCCGGTAAGATCCGCAAAGTTGATATCCGTGAGAAATACTGGGAAACAGAAGAAGCCTGATCAGGTTTTTGCTTCGGTTTTGGTTCTGGTTTTCCCCTTTCGATTCATCCGGCAATGCCGGATGAATCCCTTACCCGAAACTTCACACGCACAACAAGAAAATATACCCCTTTGTGTATATTGTGGTGCCCCTGGCTTTCATGCAAAATGCTCTGAGGAAGCAAGCTCACCTCAATAAGTGATTTTTTTCCTCCTGTTTTCTTATGCCTGTCCTATCTTATGGGTTGCCGGGCGGATTTCACACATCCTGTTTTGTCAGCACTCCGTTGATACACATCAAGTGCCGCTACATCTTTTTTTAGTAGACTGTCAATTAGTATTTTGTGCAATTAGCGCATTTTTTAGTCAGATAATAAGAAGATCGCTTTAGGTAAACTTCAGGGCCGAACCATGAATAACTCACTCATCTGGGATACCAGTCTGATTCGACGTTACGATCAGCCCGGCCCACGCTACACGTCGTACCCGACAGCCGTGCAGTTTACAGGTGATTTTGACCAAAGCCTGTATAACAAGGCAGTCGCCAGCAGAGATCCATCAAAACCCCTGTCGCTGTATTTTCATATTCCGTTCTGCGACACGGTCTGCTACTACTGCGGCTGCAACAAGATCGTTACCAAACATCGCAGCAAGGCTGAGCCTTACCTGGAACTGCTGATTCAGGAAATGGCCATGCAGTCTGAACTTTTTGGCCGCCACGCCCCTGTTCAGCAACTCCATCTGGGCGGTGGCACACCTACATTTCTTAACGATGACCAGATGAAGCAGCTGATGCACGCTGCCGAGAAATATTTCCGTCTGGTTCATGATGATGATTCTGATTACTCCATCGAGATTGACCCTCGCGAAGCTGACTGGAGCACCATGGGCGCACTGCGCGAACTGGGCTTCAACAGAATCAGCCTTGGCGTGCAGGACTTTGATGTTCGCGTACAGACAGCAGTCAATCGCATTCAGCCAATCTCACTGACCGAAGACCTGATTGATGCCTCCCGGGCTTTAAACTTCAAGTCTATCAACCTCGACCTGATCTACGGCCTGCCATTCCAGTCTGTCAGCAGCTTTATGAACACTGTTGAGAAGGTAATCCAGCTTCATCCCGACCGTCTCTCCGTTTTTAACTATGCACACCTGCCGCATCGCTTCAAACCCCAGCGTCGCATCAACAGTAACGACCTGCCATCACCAGCGGAAAAACTGCGCATGATGGAAGAGACAACAGCCCGACTGCTGGATGCCGGCTATGTTTACATCGGTATGGACCACTTTGCCCTGCCGGATGATGATCTGGCCATGGCTCAGGAAGAAGGCGTTCTGCACCGTAACTTCCAGGGTTATACCACTCATGGTCACTGTGATCTGATCGCCATGGGCGTATCCTCCATCAGCCAGGTGGGCAATGTCTTTGCCCAGAACTTCCCTGATATGGATAACTACACCCAGCGCATTAATAACGGTCAGCTGCCGACCTACCGTGGCCTGCAAAGCACCGATGAAGATATGATGCGCTCCCATGTTATCCGTCGCCTGATCTGTGACTTCAAGCTGGATTTCCACTCTTTGGAAAATGATCTGGATATCAACTTCCTCGACACTTTCCGCCCGGAACTGGAACAGCTGAAAGTTATGCAGGAAGATGGCCTGCTGGAACTGGATGAGCAGTCTCTTAAGGTTCTGCCACGGGGACGTCTGCTGATCCGCAATATTTGCATGGTGTTTGACCAGTATCTGAAAGCCCAGACTGAGCAGCGTTTCTCCCGGGTCATTTAACCGGTATCAGCAAGGCATAAAAAAACGGAAGCCCTAAAGCTTCCGTTTTTTTCACGCTTCGTTCAGAGCGTATTACTTGAACTTGTACTCGAATGTTGCTGAAGCGCCGTAGCTGCGAGAGTGCTTGCCACTGGTGCTTTCCAGATCAAACGAGATCTTCTTGTCTTGGCCCAGCTTCTGGCTCATTCCCAGGCTGACCCAGTTGAGACGACGATCCGTCTTCTCCTGGTTCTGGGTCACACTCTGAGTACCATCCGCATGTGTCATGTTGACCTTGTGAGATGCGAAGTGGTTATGCTGAATACCAGCACCACCGTGGAACTCAAGATCACCGTTAGAGCCCGGAGCGACATAGCTCATCATCAGGCCATAGCGATCGATACGGTCATGACGGCTTCCACCTTTCACCTTCACCCGTGTCTTATCCTGATTCTTCAGGTTCAGACCGGAGATACGGCTGTCGATGTACAGGAACTCAGCCATTGGTGTCACTGTCAGCCCCGGTACAAAGTTGTCAAGGTGGATATCATAGCCAGTGCCGATCCAGCCAGCCCAGTCTGTAATACCATTCTCACCCTTATACTTCTCACCAGAGATCTTGTCGTGACCCTTGGCAGAAACCTGGCTGTGTCCAACAGTCAGCGCAGCATCAATGTGGAAGTTGCCGCGCTTCCAGGACATGAATGGCCCCAGGCGAACAGTATCAATATCCACGCTGCCACCAGACTTCTTGAAGGAAGCATGGTTATGCTGACCACTCAACATCAGGCCGGCCAGAAGTTCTGTATCAACCACATGGAAGACACCGGCTTCAAAACCGAAGCCCTTACCCTTGTAACCGGGCAGACCGTTGCTCAGATCGACATTAGAGCGGCTGCCATTGGCACGCATATAACTGTAGATTCCGCCAACATGGAGGTTCATACCGCCATTCACTGAGCGCTTAACCTCGTCCATATCTTCCCTGGCGATAGCTGCGCCACGAGCCTTGCTGCCATTGCGGAAGCCACTGATCATCTGATGATGGCCGGAGAACAGCTGCATGGTTGCATTGTTGCGAATCTCGACAGGTGTTGCCACCATAGCCGCAACCATCTCGCGATCGAACTCTGGCTCAGGCTTTGAAGCTATCAGAGCTTCAGACTGCGCCTTACGGTTTCTGGAACCTTCAGAGTTCTTATGACCACTACCGGTTTCAGGGTTTTCAGACTCAGATTCGGATTCAACCTCCTCTTCATTTTCATTCTCAGTTTTACCATTGCCTTTTCTATTCCAGGCATTCCGCTGAGAGGAATCGCTGTTTTTACCATTCTTGGAGGTATGGTGCCCTGGAGGGGTATCGCCATCCTCTGAGCCGCTCTCTTCTGCATCCACTTGCTGGTTGCGCGCAACCGGCTTCTCTGTTGGGTAGGTTTCGTCGAGCTGATACTTTTTCTTAACCGCCTCGCGCTCGGCATCATTTGTCGCCTGGGCAAACTCTTTAGCAAACTGCATGCTGCCTGACTCTGGAGTCGCTTCGGTAGCAGCAGACTGACTCTGCTGAGAGTTAGTTGCACCGTCAGCATTATTCTTTCGTCTACCAAACCCTCTCGCCTCAGAGCTACTCTTTCGTCCTTCACCCGATGCGAAGTGCCCAGCAGATGGAGTAACAACCGAATCCTTTACTGGGTAGGTTTTATCAAGCTGATACTTATGCTTAACCGCTTCACGCTCGTCATCGGTCTTCGCCAGGGCAAACTCCTGGGCGAACTTCTGACTGTCAGCCTCCGGTGTTGCCTGGATAGCATCTGTTGACGTGTCTGTCTTAACAGTGTCCTGCGTAGTCACAGTCTCAACTTTATTAGACGCTACGACTGGCTTCTTGGCTGGGTAAGTTTTATCGAGCTGGTACCTGCGCTTAATCGCTTCACGCTCGTCATCGGTCTTCGCCTGGACAAACTCCTGGGCGAACTTCTGGCTATCAGCCTCCGGTGTTGTCTGGATAGCATCTGTTGACGTGTCTGTCTTAACAGTGTCCTGCGTGGTCACAGTC
>NZ_JAMFLX010000185.1 GCF_023502345.1 Parendozoicomonas callyspongiae | reverse complement strand
TTTCCAGTTGCAGAAAGTCGCCAGGCTTAAACCATGCTGACGGCAGTAGACTTTCTGCGGCAGGCCACTGGCCTGCTGGTCATTAATGATTTGCTGCCATTGTTCTGGTGTCCTGCGAGAGAAAGGTTTGTGAAAAGCTGTCATGTTCATTGTTGGCTCCGATGAGTGAGTCGAAGCAAACATGGCCTATGGATTTAGGGTTTTGAAGACGCCGGAATTTGACCGGTTA
>NZ_JAMFLX010000184.1 GCF_023502345.1 Parendozoicomonas callyspongiae | reverse complement strand
TTAAAGCCTGGCGATGACCTACTCTCACATGGGGAAACCCCACACTACCATCGGCGATACTTCGTTTCACTGCTGAGTTCGGGATGGGATCAGGTGGTTCCAAAGCTCTTTGGTCGCCAGGCAAAACTGATGATGAAGAGGTTTTTGGTCTCTTCATCTATAGAATCTGTCGTTAGTTGCTGACACTTTTGTGTGTAGCTTATCTCGTTCGCGTTATCTGGTGTACAGATC
>NZ_JAMFLX010000183.1 GCF_023502345.1 Parendozoicomonas callyspongiae | reverse complement strand
CACCTTGAAAGAACTAATCATGACTTGTCGCAACGTCCCATAGCTATCTGAACACTTTATTTAGGCTTTGTTAGGCCGGTGGTAAATTAGCCGTATTTCAAGAATACACGAAGCACCAAACCAACAGTTCACGTGAACAAAACTCATACACTCCCAAACGGAACCTTTTCAGGAGTATCGTCAATAGATTCACAGGCAAAGGTACCTCTAATTGGGATTTCCTTTTTTGCTT
>NZ_JAMFLX010000182.1 GCF_023502345.1 Parendozoicomonas callyspongiae | reverse complement strand
TCTGATTGACCAAGGGCCTGAGTCCGGCTTCCGTTACACACCCATGCCAGCCGCCGATAGTGGGCAGGGTATCTCATCTGTTTTCAATTATCGAGTATCAAACCCCAGAGGGTTATCACTCCGAGAGCATTGCCAGGCCTGTATCTGCGGAAATATTTCTGAAAGCCAGTATCAAACCATGCAACAGCAGATGGCAGACTTTATTGAGCAGATAGAAGGAATTGATATCTGGTATGGGC
>NZ_JAMFLX010000181.1 GCF_023502345.1 Parendozoicomonas callyspongiae | reverse complement strand
GCTACAGAATGAAAGTTGAGTTACCGGACGTGGCCCTCAGTCATACAACAATTTACCAACGAATCGCTAATGATAAAGTTCAAGGAGGCTCACTGTATAAAGACCTGCCCCGGTTTGGCAAAAGGCGTTGTAAGGGTGGCAAACGCAAAGCAGGGCGGTCCCTGATCCCTAACCGTGTTGACATATCTGAACGACCCGAAATTGTTGATCTCCGTTCCCGGCTGGGAGATTGGGAAGGTGAT
>NZ_JAMFLX010000180.1 GCF_023502345.1 Parendozoicomonas callyspongiae | reverse complement strand
ATGCTGACTGCCAGCTTTGCTGAACCACTGGTTGCACAATGTTTGTGCTGGCGTTGCACGATAGAGATAAAATTATTTGAGCACGCTACCGCCTGCCAGCGAAGATAAACCTGCAGCAATTCCTTTTGCTGATGCTGGCATTGCACGAATCAACTCCATTGCTGATCGCCAGCTTTGAAAGGGCCGAGGTTAAAGACTTTTGGCGGACTTTACGATGACTTGTGACTATTGATTCCCCCTACGCGGG
>NZ_JAMFLX010000018.1 GCF_023502345.1 Parendozoicomonas callyspongiae | reverse complement strand
AAAAAAAACAGGGCAAACTGCTGAGTTTCAACCAGACTATCTTGCCCGGCGTTTATGCCGTCAGGTTATCACTATGAAGCTCAGATTCTTTGCTCTTCTTTTTCTGGCTGGAGCCATTTCACTGGTGCAGGCCAACAGTCACACCATTCTGATGGCTGATGCCTGGCTGGATGTGAAGTCCGGCCAGCTGAACTACCCGGGAAATATTGTCCTGTGCGGTTCCCGTATTTCAGCCATAAACCCCGATACACTTCCTGAAGGCGTCACTGTTCATCTGCCCGGACATACTCTGCTGCCTGGCCTTATTGACTGCCACACTCATTTGACCCGAAATATCGTCCCTGGCTGGCGCGAACAGGCTGTCAGGGAAAGTGAAGCCGACTGGGCCTTACGGGGAGTCGCCAACGCCCAGCGAACTCTTCTGGCAGGCTTTACCACGGTAAGGGATCTGGGCTCCTACCGTTTTGCAGATCTGTCGCTTATGCGGGCAATAGACCGGGGCTGGGTCGATGGACCGCATATGATCTCCTGCGGCCATGCAATCTGCGCAACCGGAGGACACTGTGATTTCTCCGGGTATGTCCACGGCACACTGGTACCACGCCCCGAATATGGTCATGCCGATGGTGTGGCTGAGATTTTAAAGGCCGTGCGCTACCAGATCAGAATGGGGGCACGTGTGATCAAGGTCACCGCCAGTGGTGGGGCCATGTCAGATGGCACTCTTGAAGGCAATATCTCCCAGGATGAACTCAATGCCCTGGTTCAGGAAGCCCATCGCTTTGGACTCAGGGTTGCCGCCCATGCACACAGTAGCTCTTCAATAAAGTCAGCTGTCAAAGCAGGAGTTGATTCCATTGAACACGGTTTTTTGATTGATCAGGAAGCTATCGATATGATGCTGGCTCATGGCACATGGCTGGTTCCCACCTATTCCATCAGCCATATGCTGCGGGATATTGAATTATCACCAGCAGGCGTGACGAACGCGACCCGACTGGCGAATGAAGTGACGAAGCGGTTACGGCAGGCTGTCAGCTCTGGAGTTAAATTCGCGTTTGGAACAGATGCAGCTGTTCTCCCTCACGGCAGAAATGCTGAGGAATTTGGCCGACTGGTGAATGAGCTGGGCATGACACCTCTTCAGGCGCTGCAAAGTGCTACAATCAATGCCTCGGACTTGCTGGATCTGCCAACAAGAGGGCAGCTTCTTCCCGGATATGAGGCAGATATCGTCGCCACACTAGGAAATCCCCTTGAAGACATATCTCTTCTTGAGCAGATTGGTTTCGTTATGAAGTCCGGGCGTATCTATCTGCAGCTCTAGCAGTCTGTTCGCATTCTGTAGATAGAGACATACAGGCCGACATAAGAGGAACAGTAACTGTCAACGGGAGACAGACAGTGACCAGGTTCCTGCCAGCCTTTTCAGCCTTTATTTCGCTGCTTTTTCTGCAACTGCCCAACGCCTATGCGGCCCCGGATGGGCAGTACTGCCTCAGCAACAGGCTTGCCCGGGTAACCGATGCTCTGTTCCACAACACAGCTATTGGCATCAAAATCCGGGATGCAGATGGGAGCATTGTGACTTCAGGAGCTTACGGCTCTCCCTACCACCTGAAATGGCAGTCCAAGGATATCTGCTTGCCCAGCAAAACTGGGGGAGAGCTGGAAATTTACTCCAGAGAGATCGGCAATAACCAGTGGTCTTTGCTCCGCAGCTACAATATCAGCTGGCTTGATGGTATCGATATTGAGTTTCACAGATCAGGTCGCTGGGATGAAAGATTCGGTATCAACCTTAAACATGCCCCCCCCAAACAGAGCCCGACTCCGGATGCAGACAGCTGGATGGAAGCTGTCGCCAGGGCTCAGCCAGATATACGCTTTGATCAGCTTTGTATTCCAGGTGCCCATATCACAGGCACCCATGCCCAGAACAGTCGCAGCCAATTGGCTCTTCCGGCAACCGGGGAGCGGATCAATTACTACGGATACCTTCGCCAGCTTCCCGGTTTCACCCCAAAACTGGCCAAGTACTACTTCTCATCATGGACCAAGACCCAGGCCCGTCCCGCTGGTGATCTGTTAAATCTTGGAATCCGTTATCTGGATTTAAACCTGATGGTGGTCGGCAGTGATGATGAAGACAGCCACTTCGAAGTCGTCACTGCTCATGGTCTGAGGGGGGCCAAGCTCAGCAGTATCCTTGACGATATTCAAGCATTCCTGGAAGCCAATCCCAACGAGTTCATTATCCTGGATATGCAGCCACGTCCCAAAATGCCCTCTGCATTTGTTGATCTGATTTACAACGCGGTTGAGGCCAAGCTGGGGGCCCAGGGGCTTCTACTCCCGCCAGAGATTGGTACCAGTTTTGTACTTGCTGAGCAGCTGAAATCCAAAGGCCGGATCATGGCACTGGGTCCGCAGACATCTGAGAGAAAGGAATGGATGTGGAACCCCGATACACTCTCTCACCTGAATGCAGAACATAATCGATCAGACCTGTTGCGTAAGGAGCTGGCTGCAGAAGCTGCCAGGGAGCAGAGAAAAGGTCTGGTTCTGGTACCGCTTTACCTGACACCGAATGTCCAGGATTTCACTCTCAACCCACTCAATATCAGCACACTGGAAAAGTTGAATAAGACCCTTCGCTGGCCTGATGGAATAGCCAGATATACCTCCAATGCCCTGCGCTCCCAGGGAAACAGCATCAACATTGTCAGCATGGATTATGCAGATCAGCACAGAATCTACGATTTCTGTCTGGCAGAAATGAACCGCGCACACCCAACACCAACCAGATCACAGAGCCCAGAGCAAAACCAGGAACCGGAAGGCAGTGACCAGATCAACAGCTATAAGCCTGATACGCCGATTGACGAATCACCGGAGGATGAAAAGGAATATCCTCCAGAAGTTATTACGCAACCCGACAGCAGCTCTGAGACAGATAGCTCTGGACAGACAGAGAAATCTGACGCTTAGGTTGATTGATTCAAGATTGCTTCAAAGGTTTGACCACATCTGCAAGACCATTGACGTGTAGCTCCAATGCCAGCGCCAGAAGCCGTCCCAGCTGACCTTCTGGCAACCCTTTGCGCTGAAACCAAAGCAGGTACTCTTCAGGTATATCAATTAAAACCCGTCCCTTGTATTTGCCAAATGGCATTTCCGTACGGGCGAGCTTTAGCAGGTCATTCTGGTCAAACATGGAACACGGACTTCTGGAAAATATTTATCATTTATAAAACAGTTGTGGATATCAACCAACCGTTATAGCCTGTCGACGTTGGAGAAACCCATAAAACATATGCATGGGCACCGTCTTATAAATAAAAAACGGTGCTCTACCGGATAACCCAAAACAGCCACGGGCCGGCAATACCCATCCCAGCGATAACAATGCAGGGTATTTCCACTAACGCCTCTAAAGGCCTCTATAAAAAGGGGAAGCGCTTATGTTCAAGGCTATTGATGCCTTCACACCCGCCTTTTTTGAACAGCATCCGGATACGATCCGACAGCTGATTTCTCCCCACTATGCCATTGATGAATCATCGTGGCTGCAGGAATTACTGCAACAGCTGGAGCCTGAAGGCAACGAACGCAGCGTCATCGCCAGTAAAGCCACATCCCTGATCGAACAGGTTCGCGCCAGTGATAATGCCATCCATATGATTGATGCGCTGTTACTTCAGTACAGTCTCGATACTCAGGAAGGCATTCTCCTGATGTGTCTGGCAGAAGCCCTGATGCGTATTCCTGATCCGGCAACAGCCGATGCCCTGATAAGGGATAAACTCAGCGTTGCCGACTGGAAAAAACACCTGAGTCAAAGTGATTCAATGCTGGTTAACGCTTCCACTTGGGGGCTGATGCTGACCGGTAAAGTTGCCTCTCTCGATTCCAGAGAAGATGGCTCGCCATCCAATATCATCAACCGTCTGGTTAACAAGATGGGCGAGCCGGTGATCCGCCAGGCCATAAACCAGGCCATGAAGATTATGGGCAAGCACTTTGTCCTGGGTCGTACTATTGAAGAAGCTTTAAAAAACGGTCTTTCACACAGAGAAAAAGGCTATACCTACTCTTTCGATATGCTGGGTGAAGCGGCCCTGACAGCCGGGGATGCCGAAAAATATCTGGAAGATTACCTGGCCGCCATCAAGGCTGTGGGGGCGGCACCAGAAGTTGAAGGCTCTCCCCGGCCAGGTGTATCCATCAAACTTTCCGCACTGCATCCCCGCTTTGAAGTGGCCCAGAAAGAACGGGTATTGAATGAGCTGGTCAGTGATGTTCTGTTACTGGTTCGGACCGCCAAACAGCTGAATGTCGCCATTAACCTTGATGCGGAAGAACAGGATCGCCACGAGCTGTTCCTGCAGATCTTTGAACGTGTCTATCAGCATCCTGACTGCAAGGGCTGGGGAAACTTTGGTCTTGTGGTTCAGGCCTACGGCAAACGGGCACTCCCCACCCTTTGCTGGTTGAACGCTCTTGCCCGGGAGCAGGGTGACACTATCCCTGTCCGCCTGGTGAAAGGTGCTTACTGGGACAGCGAGATAAAGCTGAGCCAGCAGAACGGCTACCCCGGTTACCCGGTTTATACCCGCAAAGAGGCGACAGACGTAGCCTATCTTGTCTGCGCCAGGTTCCTTCTGGGTGAAGAGGCTCAAAAGAATATCTACCCCCAGTTTGCTACCCATAATGCTCATACTGTGGCCAGCGTACTTTGCATGGCAGACCATGATCATTACGAGTTCCAGCGACTGCATGGTATGGGGGATGCACTCTATAACCTGGTGATCAGTAATGAAAAGCGGCCAGTGCGTATCTATGCCCCGGTCGGCAGCCATAAAGACCTGCTTCCCTATCTGGTCAGACGATTACTGGAAAACGGTGCCAACTCATCCTTTGTGCACCGTCTGGTCGATAACAACACTCCGGTTGAATCACTGGTTCACCATCCTGCAGATACGTTACTTTCACGCAAAACACTGGCCAACCGTCATATTGCCTTACCGCCAGATCTATTTGGAGAAAGCAGGAAAAACTCTGCAGGTATCAACATTGATATTGAGTCGATCAACCAGCCTTTTGAAGAGAAGGTACAGAGTTTCCTATGCAAACAGTGGACAAAGGGGCCAATAGTCGATGGCAAGCTGCTGGAAACTGATGATATTTCTGACATCAACAATCCCTTCCAGACCAGCGATGTGATTGGCCAGATTCACTGGAGCGATGATGAGATTATTCAACAGGCTATAGCGAGCGCCCGTGATTTCTTCCCCGAGTGGAACAACACCCCTGCCGGGAACCGGGCCAGAGCTCTGGAGAAACTTGCCGACCTTCTTGAGGATAACCGGGAAGAACTGGTTGCCCTTTGTCATAAAGAGGCTGGCAAAACCATCCATGATGCCATTGATGAAATCCGGGAAGCTGTCGATTTCTGCCGCTATTACGCTATCCAGGCCAGGGAGAAGTTCTCTGATGTGATGGTTATGCCTGGCCCGACCGGTGAATCAAATGAACTGAGGTTATGTGGCCGTGGAGTCTTTCTCTGTATCAGCCCGTGGAACTTCCCGCTGGCGATTTTCCTTGGCCAGGTGACAGCAGCACTGGCAGCCGGAAATACCGCTATTGCCAAACCAGCCGAGCAAACCAGTCTGATCGCTGCCCGAGCTATCGAACTGATGCTGGAAGCCGGTGTTCCCGGCCAAGCTATTCAATTACTTCCCTGTGAGGGTTCTAAAGCTGGCAGCGCACTCGTCTCACACCCTGATATTGCAGGGGTCGCCTTTACAGGTTCCACGGAAACAGCCCGCCTGATTAACCAAACCCTGGCAAACCGAAGTGGGCCGATCATTCCGCTTATCGCTGAAACCGGCGGACAGAATGCCATGATCGTCGATTCTACTGCCCTGCCGGAACAGGTGGTTAACGATGTGGTGAAATCAGCCTTTGGCAGTGCTGGTCAGCGTTGCTCTGCTCTGAGGGTGCTTTACGTGCAGGAAGATATTGCTGACCGCATTATCGAACTGCTTCAGGGAGCCATGAAAGAACTGGTATTGGGAGATCCAAGCCAGCATTCAACAGATATTGGCCCAGTGATTGATGAGCGGGCCCGTAAAGGGTTAATGGCTCATATCAGGCGAATGAAAAAGGATGCCACACTGGTCGCAGAGTGCTCACTAACCAGTCAGACCGATATGGGGCACTTTGTGCCGCCAACGGCCTTTGAGATTCGTACTATCGGACAGCTGGAAAAAGAACATTTTGGCCCGATCCTGCATATTATCCGCTACAAGGCCAAAGAGCTGGATAAAGTGATTGAGGAGATCAACAGTACCGGCTTTGGCCTGACTCTGGGCGTACACAGCCGGAATGAAGTGACTTCAACCCGGATTCAGCAAAGCGTCCATGCCGGTAATGCCTATATCAACCGCAACCAGATTGGTGCAGTTGTTGGAGTACAGCCTTTTGGAGGGCAGGGCCTGTCAGGCACAGGACCAAAAGCCGGTGGACCTCACTACCTCTATCGATTTGCGACTGAGAAAACCCTGACAGTGAATACAACTGCAGTTGGTGGTAATGCTACTTTGCTTTCACTTGGAAATGAAAACTGATTGACATCTTGCTTCTGCAATGATTCTGGGGAAATCCCGGAATCATTTCCTCGATCGTGCGCTTGATTCCTGTCTAGACTTTCACTCCCTGGTTGTGGAAATAGGAAGTCTTGCCCTATGCGCGGATACAGATATAAATGGCTGGCCGCAATACTTATAACAGTCGTTCTCTCTCTGTATGCCGAATTTGATATGGCCATGATACGAGCGCCAGCAAGAGAGCAACCACCCCAGCATAACCAGCCCCCCAAGCCCAAGCCCAGAACACCTTGGGCTCATCTATGGATTCAAAAACTACCTCCCGAGCTGCAGCCTTTCGCTGCCTATGGGCTGGGAGCTGACCTGGATCAGCTTGCAGAACGCATTGCAGAACGCATTGCAGAAGATAGTCACAAAGACTACAGAGAGTTATTGCCGAACAAATTGGTTTCGGAGGAAGAGAAAGCACTGATAGGTGCCATTTTGCGGCTGGATATCCTTTTACCGGAAAGGTTCCAGTCAAAGCATTTCAGCAAACGAAGACTCATCAGGGAAACGGGGTTGGCGGTGAGTATGCTCTCTGATGTTCTTCCCAGCCCGGAAGAGAGAACAAAACTGTCACAGCGTTTAGAATTCCTGAAACTGGTCATCAGAATTAATCCTCTGGCCGAGCAGGCAAGTCCAAAATTCCATGAACGTTTGAAGGCCGTCAACTTGCCCTCTGAGGTAGTAGATTCAGCATTTTTTAAATTCTCATTGGGGTTTCAGATACTTATTGCCCTGCACCAGAAAGTCCTGAACACTGATCAAATCACCGTTTTTTTACAGAAGGAGGAAGCACCACCAGCATTCTCGGAACGCCTGATCATTGAACTCCTTGAAAACAACCCCGCCACTCGAGACCAGAGTTGGTGGCTCTCCTGGCTATTGGGTGGAGTGGCCAGCGCTGATACCTGGCAAGAAACAATCGAGAGCCTTAATTTTGGCGACTCAGAACCATTACATCACGACATGTCCAAACTCACTTTGCAGGAAACCAGTGATGATCTTGCTCTGATCATGCTGGCCCTGCGCTATACAGACCAATATACAGCCAAGGAAGTTCTTCGTACCCACCCTCGCTATCAAGAATTGTCTGACGAAACTGATGCCAAACTCCGGGCTCGAATCACAGATAAATCCCTCAACAAACGCCTGACACTGATGCATAAGATCAGATCAGTTTCACTCAGTACGCTCCAGCTGGCCATGCAAGACAGCGGAGTTGTTATGGCGGGCTGGCAGCCTCCTGAGAACACATCTACTAGCGGTGGAGAAGATGTCTCATCTCTACTGAACCTGGCCGGCCGACTATTGATGGAGGATCAGTATATCAGTGCTGAAGGGCGTATTTATGAAGTTTTGGAACACATGGCACCAGCTGATTCTACCTATACATCCGAGAGCAGCTCTCCACCCTCTTCACTCAGTGAGTCACTTATTGTAGTTCTAGACAGTACCGGCGATACACTGACTCTGACATTTGAAGAAACGACAGAAAAGGCACGGGGAGCAACAGGCTGTCTTTACCAGGCAAAGGGTTCTGACGGTAAGACTTATGCCGTCAAGTTTACCCATGGCTCAGGGCAGTTAAGTGAAGAGTTAAACTCCATAACGAACCAGGAAGGTAACAGGGAAGTTTCCAGCGCGGCCACAGTCCAGACAATTTTTGGTGAAAAAGTGGAAGGCATGCTTTTTCCTGTAGCCCATGGAACAACGTCTGCTACCGGTGAATCCGCTTCACGATACCTTGTGTATGAATATATTGATGACGGCAGTTTTGAAGAATGGCTTAATTTGCAGTCATCTATACCATTGGAGCTGATTATTGACCTGCTCATCAGCGGCCTTCAGCCCATTGAAACTCTACATACTCACGAAATGCACTTTTCCCATGGAGATATCAGCCTCAAGAATTTTCTGGTCAAAAGGGTCGATTCAACTCTCAGGTTACTTCTGTCAGATTTTGCTTACTGCCTGCCTGAAAACAGAGCCAAAGCAACGGTAGCAGCCTGGACGGGATGTACTGATTCCCCTCTGTATGAAAACTTTGAAGATCAGACTCGTTACGGCATCCACGCAGACATGTACAAACTGGGCAAGACCTTTTCGGCATTAGTTGAGCAATACCACCATAAGTTTCATGTTCAACACGCCCTCAGCTTAAATCACCTTCAACATCTGGCCAGTAGTCTGGTTGAGAGAAAACCCACTCTCTCCGTCAGCTGTCTTATTGAACAGCTTGAAACTATCAAACAAATGGAAAAGCTCGCCGTGCAACAGCTGGGGGCGATAAATCAATCTGTTCACACGAGATTCCAGTTTGTGGAAATTGACGGCAAGCCTGTGGCTGTTATACCACCAAAAGAGGATGCTAATAAAGGATACTTATGCAGTGTCTGCTCCATGCCCGGCTGGACACTTTTCCAGCATCCTCAATGTAACACCCGCCTTTGCGGGAAATATATTGCCTGGGTAAAGCAGCTTATGAGCATGGGATTAACCGTACCTGTACCATTTCTCTCTGAAGATGAGTCTGCTGTCTTTTCTGACTCTGATACATTTACGCAAGACAGAGCCGAGCAACAATCGCTATACAGTGCCACCGAGGCCCGCTGCCTGAATTGTAGTGAACAGGGAAATCTCACAAGAATTCTGAAACACATAGACCAACAACACGGCTCCAGTCCCACAGTTTCTCCAACAGAAACTCAACCATCACTATCAATACCTCCGTTACCCTCGCAGCATTTCGGCGGTATCAGCTGGACTGCACCGCGAACAGTTCCACACTCAGTTCATGGGCCGCTTCTTGATAATATCTATCATTTTATACACGACAACAGCGGCATTCCCTTTCAGGATTTTCATTACTCTGACAGCAGCACGAGTGGCAACAGAGTGACCGGCGAGTCTTTTTCAGCATTAAAAATGATCTGCCGAGACAAGCGTTTTTTACTTTATCTGAATTCAGAGTCAGATGTTGCCAACATGATGACATCCTATGATTTGTTGCAAAAATTCGATCAACTACCTATCAACAAAAGAATTGCCAGCGGCTGGCTGCGAGACAGTCAGGGTCGCACGCGATGGTTTATCTTATTCCAGGGTCATGACTTTGGTTTATGGGGGAATGATCGTTACTATGACCAGATTCAAAAAATGCATCTTAGTGAGAACGACAGGATTCTGGCGGCACTTAAGGGTGGGAAAGAAGTCCTGAAGGCTCTCCGGGTATTTAAGGATTCAGGAATAAACGTCGGCGGAATATTAAATACCGGAATTCGTTTCCTGGAAAGTGGAGAAGCCATTATCCACCTCCGCTCACCCGTGCCAGTTCAAAACATGAGTGGAGTTTGCCACGATGACGCCAAGCTTCCATTAATCATCACTTACCTGTTGCTTAGCGGCAATAAAGACGAAATAGTCCGACAGCGTAATTGGTTCGATCTAATACAACACATCAAAAAGTTAAGCCCTTTGCGTGACCTGGAATCGTTCGAAAAGTTAAACCTGGGTCAGCTTCCTATTCCTGCCAGCAATATAGAACGAATGATTCGAGTGGTTGGGAATATATTAAACTGGGCAGATAACTCATTACAACGCCAAACAAAGCCTTATCTTACTTTTGAAGATCTGGAGACCTTTTTTGAATACTTTATCAACCTGTTTTCAAAGCCGGTTGACTGTGTCTTCACCGAAAAACCTGGCACTACTGCCCAAAGAAAACATGTTCTCAAGCGCATAAGCTCACACTCATTGTCAGATGCTTATCTGAGCACCCTTCGATACTTTGGAGAAGGCTGGCGCTGTGATATTTGCAAAAAGAATTATACCGATGACGCCGAACTTCAGACACAGGATGTGTTTACATGCATGGAATGCTTCACTGACCGTTCTGGATGGGATATGTGCGAGGGATGTTACAAAAATTTCACATCGCCGCTCTTTGATGACCAACAGAGAATCAAAGACACCTATTCTTCCCCTCTTGGCTCTTTGAGTTCAAGCAACCATTCAAGCCACTTAACCTATCAGCCTCATCCACCTGCCAACTTCCTTACTGCTTCCTCATATGCAGCAAATTCACTCAATTACGGGCCATCAATATCTCTATCCAGCCTATCAACTGGAGACAGTTACACACCTTCTTGCCCTAAAGAGTCACACTGCTCACAGAGACAACCTGGACTTAGCACTACATATGAGCCAACAGGTCAGTCAGATCATTCACTGTCCTCTCATCAACGTACCCAACAACGGCCTCGAATTCACTCCCACGAACTTATCACAACCAATAAAACTCTTTTTCAACAATGGTGCCAGCAAAGCGGTCGACATATATCCTGGCAATGCCCAGGGCGCCTACAGGGTTATCGCAATGAACCCTGTAGAACAACATTAGAAAATATGAGAGATTACGATTTAATCCATTATTGTCGCACCTGCGACAGTGGACTATGTAATTATTGCAAAGGAACTGTAGAGAACTTCCCATACATCAGACAGCTGATACCTTTCTGCCAGATGCCAGCAACCAGCTCAATGTATAACAAACAGTGGTGATCAGAAGGATCGAAACTGAAGCTCTGCCAATCGCCGGTAAAGGGGAGAGCTGGATAACAACTCATCATGGGGACCTGTAGCGATAACCCTTCCCTTATCCATCACCACTATCCGATCAACATGGGCAATCGTTGCCAGCCGGTGAGCAATAATCAGCGTGGTTCGTCCTTCCATTAACTGATCCAACGCCTGCTGAACATAATGCTCACTCTGGGCATCCAGGGCACTGGTGGCTTCATCCAGAAGAAGAATTCGCGGATCACGCAATATTGCCCGGGCGATAGCCAGCCTCTGTCGTTGACCGCCTGAAACCTTAATCCCCTGCTCACCCAGAAAGCTGTGATAACCATCAGGCATCTGCTGAATAAAATCATCCGCATGGGCGGCTATGGCTGCTCGCTTGATATCCTGATCACTGGCTTCAGGAGAACCATAGCGAAGGTTTTCATAAACGGATGTACTGAACAGAATCGGCTGCTGGGGAACCAGCGCATACCGTTGGCGCACCTGTTCCAGTGCCAGATCGGGTAATGGGTAATTATCAAGAAGTACCTGGCCTGACTTGGGATCATGAAAACGCAGCAACAATTCAAACAGGGTCGATTTTCCAGCTCCGGAAGGCCCGACCAGCGCCACTCTCTCCCCCGGCTCAATCACCAGGGAAATATTATCCAGGGCATTCTGATCCGGCCGTGAAGGGTAACTGAAACTGACCTGATCAAAACGGATTCGCCCTGCCACCGCAGGCAGGGAAACCGGCTCTTTGGGAGAACATATATCAGGTTTAGTCGCCATTAACTCCCGCAGACGGTCTGCGGCTCCTGCTGCACGCTGTAACTCTCCCCAAACTTCCGTCACAGCGGCCAGAGATCCTGCCACCATAATGGCGTAGAAGATAAATGCCGCCAGATCCCCTGCCGTCAGTGCTCCCTGCAGAACATCGCGCCCTCCGATATAAAGCATTCCCGCCACTGAGCCAAGCACCATCACCATAACCAGGGCAACCAGCAGCGCTCTCTGCCGGACACGGCGAAGGGCTACGGTAAAAGCATCCTCAACCGTATGATTAAAACGGTCAATCACCCTCTGCTCACCGTTAAAAGCCTGCACCACTTTAATATGTTGGAGTGTTTCACCGGCCCAGGCACCCACATCGGCAACCTTGCCCTGACTGTCACGGGACAGTTGACGTACTTTTCTGCCAAAGAACAGAAGCGGAAAAATCACCAGGGGAACGACAGATAAGACTATCAGACTGAGTTTCAGGTTGCTGGCAACCATCAAACCCAGGCCACCCACAAATATCAGAACATTACGCAGGGCAAAGGAAACCGATGATCCAATAACGGATTGCAGCAGGGTAGTATCCGTTGTGACTCGACTCTGGATTTCCCCCGACAGATTCTCCTCAAAAAAAGATGGCTGCAGTGTCACCAGATGTTTGTACAAATCACGGCGAATGTCGGCAATAGCCCGCTCCCCAAGCCAGAACACCAGATACATCCGGCAGTAAGCGCCAAGGCTCAGGGCGGCAGCCAGCCACAGAAATACCGTCAGTGCTTCTTCCAGCCCTTCCAGAGAACCCTCTGAAAACACCATATCCACCAGCAGACGTACTCCCTGACCAAGAGCCAGTGTCATCACGGCGGTAAACACCAGTGCAACAAAAGCCCCTAACACCTGCCAGCGATAGGGACGCAGGTAAGACCAGATCCAGCTCAGCATAAAATTCCTGTTTCAATAGCGGGCTCACAGCTACGCTTCCTGGTAACCATATCAACCTCTTCGATTAACTTCACTTCGCCGATCATTATTCTGGATAAAAGAGAATGTTTTCTCTTACAAAAATCACTGAAATGCACCAGAAAACAGCATAAAAATCCTGAAAATGTTTGAACTCTTTTTCATCTGCATCCAGCTGCTTAAAACAGTGATATAAATCAATATTAATCGCACCGATGGGCATATCATTTGCGCAAATTTTTTAGCCTCCTTCCTTTCGGATACGACCGTGGAAATTGATCTTATGGCGCTCTTACACAAGAGTGCGCCGCTTCTGGTTTTTGTTGTCCTCTTTCTTGGTTACAGCCTGGGTAAACTACGATTTGGATCCCTTGAATTAGGAGCTACTTCGGGTGTTCTTCTTGTTGGACTTGTTTTTGGTTATTTCGGATTAACCATGCCCGATGGTCTGGCATCCATTGGTTTTATCCTTTTTATTTTTTGTGTAGGACTTCAGGCCGGACCACGGTTCTTCAGCGTATTTCTTGAATCCGGTTCCAAATATATTCTTCTGGCGGCTTTTGTTGCGACCTGCGGTCTTATTATGACCAAAGTGGCGGTCTACATCACTGGAATGGATAACGCTCTGGCCGCTGGTATGCTGGCTGGCATTATTACCAGTACGCCCACACTGGTCGGCGCTCAGGATGCCATCGGGCAGCTTGCTCCAGCCAATGCTAAAAGCATGATTGAAATGCTCAGTGTCGGTTATGCCATGACATATATTCTGGGCACCATGGTCTTGATTATTGCTGTCCGTTACTTCCCAAAGCTGATTGGTATTAACCTCAAACAGGAATCCGAATGGCTGGCCCGTGAGCGTGGACTTACTGCTGATACCGATACTGTCAGCAAAGGCGACCTGCCAATCGTTCGGGTATTTCGCCTCAGCCAGGAACAGGCGACACAGTTTGATGGCAAAACCCTGCGCCAGCTGAATCTGCACGAAAGAACAGGCTGTCTGGTCGATAAGATCCGCCGCAACGGAAGTGTTTTTGAACCCGACGGTGATACACCTCTACTGGAAGGTGACTCCATTACCATCGTTGGCAAACCGAGAGACTTTATCCGTCTCCCTTATGATCTGGGCAAAGAAGTTCTCGACACCGAGCTGCTTGATTATCAGGTTGAGTACCAGAAAATTGTACTCACTAACCAGCAGTTGACCGGTAAAACGCTCGAAGACCTTGCCATTGATGAGTTCCACCACTGCTTTGTTCACAAGGTGAAACGCTCCCAGATTGAGATGCCTATCAACAAAGGTCTGAAACTTTCAAAGGGTGACCAATTGCTGATCTCCGGTGAACGTGTAAGACTCGAACGCCTGGCACAGCTGCTGGGTTATGAGGAGAAACACTCACATACAACCGACCTTATTACCTTCACTCTGGGTATTGTTGTTGGTCTTTTGATTGGCCAGGTTATCGTCAAAGTCGGCCACATTGATGTCACTCTGGGTAATGCCGGTGGACTGCTGCTGTCGGGTATTATGATCGGTCATATCCGGGCCAACCAGCCAACCTTCGGACAGGTTCCTCCAGCCGCGATCTATGTTCTTTCAGAACTGGGCCTGATGTTCTTTATGGCCAATATCGGCCTGAGTGCCGGTGGCGGGATTATTGATGCCCTGTTTGCTGCCGGTGGCCAGATTATTATGAGCGGCGTCATAATTGAGCTGATGCTGATAGTACTGGCTTACTTCTTTGGTCGCTTTGTTTTGGGATTGAATAAAGCTTTGTTAATGGGTGCAATTACCGGCGCGATGACCTCAACACCAGCCCTGAATATTATTACTGAGGAGGCAGACAGCAATGTTCCTTCTTTGGGATATGCGGGTACTTATACGTTTGCCAATGTGTTTTTGACTTTGGTTGGTACGATTATGATCGTGATCTAAGCCCTAAGACAGATCTATAAAAACAATCATATACATACTGCCCTGTAACTGACCCATCGGTTTCAGGGCAGCGAGAAAAAATATCAAACTGTCTGCAAATCCTATTTCCAGATTATTCCTTTGGTATCACTCATTGAAAGCTGCTCGTCGATAATAGGCATTTCTCGTTTAAAAAATCCTCTCTAATAATTATTGACACCTTTTTCGAACTCTTATGTAATCGATTACATAAAATTCGGAGCCAAATACAGTGAACAACAGAATAATAAACATTGGCATGATCGGCAGCGGCTTTATGGGGAAGGCACACAGTTGTGCTTACAATGCCATCAAAGTCATGATGCCCGATATTGAGGGGATTCAATGTCATTCTATTGCCACCAAACAAACCGAAAATCATAAAGAGTTCACCGAGCATTGGGGTTGGCAGACTGTTGAAAATGACTGGAAAAAGGTTGTATCAAATCCTGAAATCGATGTGATTGATATCTGCGTACCCGGTTTCCTTCATTATTCCGTCACAATAGAAGCCCTTCGTCACGGCAAACATGTTATCTGTGAAAAACCTCTGGCTATGACAACTGCTCAAGCAGAGGAAATGGCTGTGACAGCTTTATCCAGCCAGACGATCCACGGCGTCAGCTTTAACTACCGTTTTCTTCCGGCAATCAAGCTGGCTAAAGGGCTTATCGCAAAAGGCAAACTGGGATCAATTCGCCACTTCCGGGCCTGCTACCTGCAGGACTGGTTGGTTAACCCCGAATTCCCAATGACATGGCGCCTGAGGAAAGAAACAGCGGGCAGCGGAGTGCACGGTGATCTCAATGCTCATATTGTTGATCTGGCCCGCCACCTGGTTGGTGAAATAGCCGAGGTTTCCGGTTTAATGAAAACCTTTATCAACCAGCGCCCCCATGAAACCGAAAACCGGATTGATGATGTCACGGTTGACGACGCCTGCGCCTTCCTTGCTCATTTCAATAATGGCGCAATCGGCACTTTTGAATCCAGCCGGATGGCAACAGGAAGAAAAAATGCCAACTGCCTGGAGATATATGGCGAAAAAGGAGCCATTAAGTTCGATCTGGAAAGACTCAATGAGCTTGAGTTTTATGACGCATCAGAACCCGAAGCCGGTTTCCGGAGAATACTGGCAACAGAGAACGACCACCCCTGGGTACAACACTGGTGGCCATCAGGACATATCCTCGGCTGGCAACATTCCCATGCTCACCTTCTGTATGAGTTTCTCAAAGCGGTTCAGTCCAGTTCAGAGTTTCAGCCTTCCTTCAAAGACGGGCTTGCCTCGCAGAAAGTGTTAGATGCTGTGGAGCTTTCCGCAAACCAGAAAAAATGGGTGCATATAGAATAAAAATTTCTCATTAAATGTAATCGTTTACACGACACACATAAACCATTAGATGGAGATTTTATAAAGATGACTCTTTTAAAACCTGGTTAACCACCAGAGAAAAAGGCAGGCCAACCAATCACTGACTTAAAACATATCGAGAACAGAAACAGCTACAGAAATCAGCCATTGAGGGACGACAAAATGAAAAAACTACTCAGTCTCTGTCTTATGTCATTTGCCCTGGTAACTGGGTGTTCGAGCGAAACCGAAACTACTACCAAAACACTGGCAGTGGTCATGCCCAACGCTACCCATGGTTTCCTGGGAGAAAGTATCAAACATGCCGAGGCAGCGACTAAGGAGTTCGCAGAAGCCAAAGGCTATAACTATAAATTCCTGACATCTGCAGAAGCCTCTGAACAGAATAATCAGCTGGATACCCTGATTAATGAAAAAGTCGATGCCATCGTGCTCTGGCCCCATAACGGTGATGAGCTGAGATCCGGAGCCCAGTCCGTTCTGAACGAAAATATTCCTCTGATTGTTTATGATCGACTGATCACTGGTATGGAACCCACTGCTGAAGTTTTGGGTGACAATATCAAAATTGGTGAGATGGCTGGCAAATACCTGAACAAATACTTTGCCGACACCAAAGACCCAGTCAACATCCTTGAGTTCAAGGGTGACAACTCTACAGTTCCCCAGCAGCGTTCTGACGGTTTCTATTCCACTGCCAAAAAGAAAATCCACGTCGTACAGCAGTTTGATACCGGCTGGCAGCGCGCTACCGCTCAGGATCAAATGGAGAACTTTATTAACTCCCGCGATGCTGACACCGTATCTTCCATCAAGGCTGTTTTCACCCACGATGCAGAAGTTGCAGCTGGCGTGCTTATGGCTATCAAATCCTACGATGGGCCAAAGAAACTCAATATCAAGCTGGTCACTTCAGTCAGCCTGCCCAAAGAACTGCTTGAAAACTTTGAGCCATACCAGTCTGATACTGGTATCGATCAAGTTGGATACAGCTTCTCCCCCGCCATGGTACGTGATGCCATTCAGAAAGGTATCGACGTTCTTGATGGCAAGGAGGTCTCCGGTCAATACCTGATTGAAACCGAAGAAGTTGATAACAGCAATGTTAATGCTTATCGCGACGGGAATACATTCAAGATCCGCTACTCCCTGTAATTGAGCTGGTTTCATATCACCAATACCGGGAAGAATGAGCTTCCCGGTATTTATCAACGATGGTCACCCCATGAATTTAATAATGCGCAACATCGTGAAATCATTTGGTGCTACCCGGGCATTGAAAGGTGTTGATTTCACAGTGACCGATGCAGAAGTCCATGGACTGCTGGGAGAAAATGGTGCCGGCAAGTCGACTTTGATGAATATTCTTGGTGGTACCTATAATCAGAATTCCGGTGACATCATTATTGATGGGAAAGACTGCTCAACACTGGATACCAATACATCATTTAGCCTCGGGATTCGCTTTATCCACCAGGAGCTGAATCTGGTGAATGATCTTATGGCTTATGAAAACCTGTTTCTGGGAAGGGAGAAAACCTCCCAATATGGCAGACTTGATAAGCTAGCAATGATTCAAGCATCCACTGCTGTTTTCAAGAGAATGAATGTGGATATTGACCCGCTGACAGAAGTTCGGGATCTCGATACCTCCCAAAAACAGCTGGTTGAAATAGCCAGAGCACTGCTGTTTGACTGCAAGCTTATTATTATGGATGAGCCCACGACGGCACTGACAAACAAAGAAATCAGCAACCTTTTTGATATTATCCGCTCATTAAAAAACGAAGGCGTTAGCGTGATTTATATATCGCATAAGATGCCTGAACTATTTGAGATTTGTGATTCTTATACCGTATTTCGTGATGGTTGCTTTATTCAGTCTGGCGCAATCAAGGATATCGATGAACATATAGCTACAGAACTGCTGGTTGGCAGAAAAATAGACAGCGATGAAGTTGTTAAGCCTGCCAATACCAATAGTTCGGTCATGGATATCAATGCCCTTTCCTGTAAACCGTATTTTAGAGATGTCTCCTTTAGCCTCAAGAAAGGTGAAGTACTGGCTATTACCGGTCTGTTTGGTGATGGCCGGGGGGAGCTGGCCGAATGTCTCTTCGGCGCACGCCATACCACTGATGGCGAAATTCTAATTAATGGAAAAGTCTCAAAGCATCGCCGGATAAAAGATGCCATTGATGCCAGCATCGCAATGATCCCCCGCAACAGGAAGGAACGATCAATCATTCCTGATATGAGTATTCAGGATAATCTGTCCATGGCGAGCTTCTCGAATAATGGCAACAGCTTGTTTGTTCGAAAACCACAGGAACGTGAACGATTTTCCCGCTGCCAGAAAAACATGAATATTAAGTCTGGGCATCCGGATAACCTGATCACATCCTTAAGTGGCGGTAATCAACAGAAAGTAATTTTTTCCCGTTGGCTTGAGCTTGATTCAGACATCCTGATTCTTGATAACCCCACACAGGGAATCGATGTGGGTGCCAAATTTCAGATTTACCACTTAATCAATCAACTCTCAGAACAGAGTAAAAGCTGCATTCTGTTCAGCTCAGAATTTCCGGAAATCTACCAGGTCGCGGATAGATGCCTTGTTATGTACATGGGACAGGTCAACACAATCCTCTCCCGCGAAGAACTTACCGAAATGAATGTTATGTATTACGCAACAGGGTCCAACCTGGAGGTTAAGAATGCGATTAACCAGTGATGCCATAATGGTTCAGCAGAAAGCCAAAGGTGAAGCCTTGAAGCGTTTCTTCTCGAACCACCCTTACCTGATCTCATTTGCTGTACTGGCAGTGATCGCCACCATAATTAATCCGGACTACCTGACCTACACCAGCTTATCAACACTGCTTAAACAGTCAGCTATCAAAGGTGTGATTGCCCTCGGTATGACACTGGTGATTATCTCTGGAAATATTGATCTCTCTGTAGGTGCAATCGTTGCTCTGGTCTCCGGCCTGGGAGTTGTCGTTTTCAACACCACTGAGAGTATTGTTGTCACCCTGCTGTTCTGCAGTCTGTTCGGTAGCATTCTCGGGTGGATAAACGGCATGTTTATCACTAAGGGGCGAATAGCTGCCTTTATAGTTACTTTGGCAACTATGTCTGCCTACCGCTCGATCATTGTTCAGATTGGCCAGGGTGGCCCATTTAATGTTGATATGAATGTTCTGTCGGCTATTACCACAGTTGTTAATGGCCGTACCCTCGGTGTACCTCACCTGGCTTTGATATTTGTCTTCCTGGCCGTTGCCATGCACCTGCTGATGTCCCAGACCAAATTTGGCCGGTATGTCTATGCCGTTGGTTCCAATGAAGAGGCAGCACGACTGACCGGTATTAATGTACACCGGGTGAAGATTATCACCTTCTGTATTATCGGTGCTTTATCTGGTATCTCTGCATTTCTGTTAATCGGCCGCCTGACATCAATAACAGCCGTTAATGCCGGTATATTTTTTGAGTTGGATGCCATAGCCGCTGTTGCTATCGGAGGAGCGGCCATGAGTGGTGGCCGTGGTCGTATTGCCGGAACATTCCTTGGCGCCATTATGCTGCAGATGATTGAAGGCATTCTTATTGCCGCAGCTATTCCACCTTTCTTAAACGGCCTGGTCAAAGGGATCATCATTCTGCTTGCAGTGCTTTTCCAGAATAAGAAAAGTGACTGATCAATTCTTCCTGGTTCAGTCATACAACATAATGAATAAGGAGTCAGACTTTGAAAACGCTAAAAGGACCGGCAATATTTCTTGCGCAATTTATCAGGCCGGATGCACCCTTTAACCATCTGGACACTCTGGCAGAGTGGGCTTCGTCCTGTGGTTTTAAAGGGATTCAGGTTCCCACAATTGATGCATCAATATTTCCACTGGATAAAGCCGCATCTGATCCTACATGGTGTAGAGAACTGAAAGAAAAGCTTGCTGATAAAAACATTCAAATCACTGAGCTGTCCACCCATCTGCAGGGCCAGTTAATGGCTGTGCATCCAGCTTACCTGCCACTCTACAGTCAGTTTGCACCGGAAGCGTATCGAAAAAACGCTCAAAGCCTGCATGACTGGGCCCATGAACAGATGCTGATGACAGCTGAGGCTTCAGCCAACCTTGGTCTTAAAGCCTGTGCATCATTCTCAGGGTCACTGGCCTGGCCATTTATCTACCCATGGCCCCAAAGACCCAAGGGGTTAGTTGAGGAAGCGTTTGCCCAGCTGGCAGAAAGGTGGAAACCGATACTCAATGCTTTCGACCAGGCAGATACCGATATCTGCTTTGAACTGCATCCCGGAGAAGACCTCCATGATGGTGCCAGCTTTGAATATTTTCTCGATCTTGTTGATAATCACCCACGTTGTCATATTTTATACGACCCTAGCCACTTTGTTCTGCAACAGCTCGACTACCTCGGATTTATTGACCGTTACCATCAACGGATCAAGGCTTTCCACGTAAAAGATGCTGAACTGAATTGCAATGAGCGTTCCGGTGTTTATGGTGGATATCAGGACTGGATTGATCGTCCCGGTCGCTTCCGTTCACTCGGAGACGGGCAGATTGATTTCAACGGAATCTTCAGCAAACTGGCGCAGTATGATTTTGATGGCTGGGCCGTTCTTGAATGGGAATGTTGCCTGAAAGACAGCATAGTGGGAGCCAAAGAGGGAGCCCGCTTTATTCAGGAGCATATCATCCCGGTTACCGAGCGAAGCTTTGATGATTTCGCAGACTCGGGAGTCAGCAAACAGCAGCTGTCATTATTACTTGGCTCTAAGAACCAAGAACGTTTATAGCGATATTTCAGGGAAATATGTATGGCAACGATGAAGGATGTTGCTCTACTGGCGAACGTATCTACCGCGACTGTCTCGCGCACGCTGGTTAAACCGGAAAGTGTCAGCGAGACAACCCGCCTGCGTGTGGAACAGGCAGTTATCGAGACCGGTTATAAGATCAATTCCCAGGCAAGAAGTTTAAGGCGCAATGAGACCCGAACCGTTGTCGTAGTTGTGTCAGATATTGATAACCCGTTCTATTCAGAAATCATAAAAGGGATAGAACAGGAAGCTGTCGCCAACGATTATCTGGTTGTTCTTGGGGATGCCAGCCAGCAGGAACGGGATAGGATTTACAGCGAACTGGTCTACACACGCCAGGCGGATGGGCTGATTCTTCTGGGGGTTCCACTACCAAAGCCGTTGAAAGCCAAACTTAACAGCTCACTGCCTCCACTGGTTATGGCCTGTGAGTATGAACCAGACCGTAAGCTGCCTACTGTTGGCATTGATAACAGGGCTGCTGCCAAGGAAGCCACTGAGTACCTGATTAAACTTGGTCATCACCGGATCGGTTGTGTCACCGGAATGGGAGATAACCCCCTGACAGTCTGTCGATTACAGGGATATAAAGAAGCCTTGGCGGCCACTAATATTCCATTCGATGAACAGCTGATTGTTGCCGAAGCGTATAACCCGGACGGTGGCAGTAATGCCATGCGTTACTTTCACTCTCTTGCAGAGCCGCCAACGGCCATCTTCTGCCATGCAGATACGCAGGCGATAGGTGTTCTTCACCAGGCACGGAGTTTGGGTATTTCCGTTCCGGAACAACTGTCGGTTATGGGGTTTGATGGTCTTCCCATCGGCAGTTACTGCTTCCCTACCCTGACCACCATTTTGCAACCACGGGTTGAACTGGGCAGAGTCACCATGCAGTCCCTTATGGATAGTATGAAAGGACTACCTGCCAGAGACAGGCTGCTCCCTCATGAGTTGATTATTCGAGGCAGTGTCGCAATGAGATAAGGCCGGTTTAACCAGCCTTGTCTTCAAATATTGACCCTGTCTTTCAGGATGCTCCATGAAAAGCAATCAAGGCAGCGGTGATGGCAACATTCAGAGACTCAACCCCATTATTCATAGGAATACTCAGTTTCTGATCACAAAGGGAAAAGACTTTATCACTGACCCCCTCGGTTTCATTCCCCAGCACATAAGCCACTGAACCTTTGGGTGAGAAGGCAAACAGTGAATCATTCGCATGAGACGATAAAGCACAGCAGGTGACTCCCGCCTGCTCCAGTGCCTTCAGGCCAGATTCCAGAGTATCGCAATAAATCAGCGGTGCTTTAAACAGAGTACCGGTGCTGGCCTTGATAACCAGAGGCGACAAAGCTGCACACCCGGCTCTGGGCAATAACAGACCATCCGCATTACCGGCACAGACCGAGCGAATAATCATGCCAAGGTTCTGGGGGTTAGTAATACGATCCAGTGCTACCAGTTTGAAAGATTTACCGCCCTTCTGCTCCAGAAACTCCTCCAGCGTCTGCTGGCGGGCAAGCCTGAGGTCAGCCGCAACGCCCTGGTCCTGCTTACCGTTGCGGGAAATTCGGGAAAGTACCTTTTTATCGTGATAAAGAATCTCTACACCACGAGCTTCTGCTTCCCGGATGATATCGCTGATAATACCGGCTGGTCTATTGCTATCCGCCAGATGCAGTCGGTAGATATCCAGGTTTTTATCCTGCAGAGCTTCCAGCACAGGCTTGCGGCCATATATGGTCAGCAGGCTGTCGAAAAACGTCTTTTTCTTGAGGTACTGCTCGGAATCCCCGGTCATCTCATTCATATCAGTGCCACGATTATGCAAAATGGCAGCATGATAGCAGTAGAGATATATGCTGCCCAGCTACAGAGGGAGACGACAATATTGTGTTCCGTGTATAAATACCCTCCTACTGCAAGCGCGCTGAACCAGCCTGACATAATCGTTATGAACATATCCTGTGTGATAAAGACTAACAGCTAAGCAGATGCAAAATCGCTTAGAACAGCATTTGTGAAACAGAGAAAAGTGACTCTTATTAAGCAAGATGCTTTTCAAAGGCTTAAAAAACTACAGGAGAATTTTATTATGTATGGCAATACTGGAATATCAGGTGCAACGCCAATTTATCCACCCGCGCAGCCTCCAACGCTTGAATATACTTTGGCCAGCAAGGTCGGCCCTTGTATTAAAGAAAGTTCGGCCCATTTTGTACAAATTGCAACTGCTTTAGAAGTTGAATGGTTAGACTTAAGCGCTATGGGGAACACTGGTCAGAGCCAAAGGGTATTGATGATGATAATAGATCGATATGACAAAGCCAGCCAAAAGACCTTACCGGAAAAAATAAATACACTGATAGAAGTGTATAATAATTATGGTTTAGGAAAATATGCAGCAATACTGGACAAGAAGTTTAAGGATATTTTACAGCCATCACCAAGTCATACCCAACCTACTGCTCAGCTTACTGGTACAAGTGCCAGTCAAACTCCCATATCGGCTGCAAGCCCGGAGGAAAAAGATAGAGAGATAGCAGTACTAAAACAAGAATTAACTCAACTATACAGCCAATGCAGCCAACTAAAAGATCAATTACAGCAAGAAAGAGTGGAACGGCGTTCGGAAAGCCTTCATCTCAAAGCACAAATAGATAGGTTGCAAGGTCAAGTTAGTGCGGGGAGAGAAAAGACCGAGGAAATCAGTAAAGGCACGCCAGCAGCAGCCACAAGCCAGGCAGACGGGGATCTACAGGGTTTTCACTCAACCGGGAATATTGAAACGCGACTTTTTCTAAGTTTCCTGTCCCAAAAATGCTCTCACCTCGTAAACGAGGTTGCAAGTGAGTTCGACTGCACACAAGCGTTAACACAATGGTTAATGATACAAACTCCATCTGACCAATATATAGCTTTAATGCGGGCAATAGAGAACAAGCATAGATACCCTAAAACCCACGCTCCGGGAAATAAAGGTTTTGCCATGGGGCTAATTCAGGTTTTTAAGGATATGGGTCAGGAACATTTAATTAAAGAGATGCGACATCGTATTATAGATCGACAAAAACCCTTATCAAAACAATAGAACCTTTTGAGGCGGGATCATAAATGAATCCATTACACCGATTTAATGAGTGTTTGAATCCAGCGTTTAACGCTTGCCGGAAGGCAGCCTCAGTGAGAGATGGCGTCGACTATTAACGGAAGTTAGAGACCCTATAAATGACTCGACATGGACATCAGTTCCTGCTTCCACCCCTCGGCCAGTCGGGCCTCCATGGTTTTGATCCCGTATCAATACTGCCAACTATAACGCTCATCAATTGTAATAGAAAGACGACCAGAATCAATGGAATACAAGCAGCGCTAACCGGCTTGCTATGAACGATGATTAATAATCTTTGACTAATAGTTCATCAGGCAAATTTTATATAAGGTTCCAGCATTATGGACACAACAAACAGTTATTCGGGAATCCCATCCAGCTCTTCTGCTGCTTATTCTTGCACAACGCAAAACTCACCAGAAGTAGAAGGATCTTGCAAAGCCAGTCTCGCTTCAAACGTTGTAAACACAGAACAAGGTTCTGTAGTAAATAACACCACATCAACCCCTCAGTTATCAAACAGCCAAGAGCGGGAAATATCCACCCCGAAAAATGAGAATGCAGCGGGCATTTCCATGGTAAAGAGAACTGTCCAAAAAAATCCACGGCCATCCAATGCAATCGATCACAAGTATCTACTTGCAAAACTTGGTATTACAGAAGATTCAGTTGCGAAAATCCCCAATAATGAACTAAAAGCACTGTATAAAACGAAAAAATTATCTGATTGTGAAATACGAGTCACCAAAAATCTTCGCCGGAAAGTTAAAAATAGAATAAATGAGAACAAGAGAAGGAGTGAAGAAAAAAAGCTTGAGGAAGAACTTAAATTTGAAGTTGATATTTTGAAGACACAACACAAATTGATTATTGAAGAAATAAACCGTCTACAGGAAGATATCAACTGTTTTAAAGAAATCTGCAAGAAAACTGTTTCGGAAGTTCCCACGCCTTCTTGAAAATGTGTTTTTGTAGTTTGCTTCAGTGAGTAACTGCTCAGAATTCGTAGGCAAACTTTTCAGTCGATTGGCTGCAGCCCAGTAATACCAAGATACGACCTATCGAAAGTCTACTTTTGCCTGCAAACAGCCATGAGCGGGAAATGCCCACCACGAAAAATGAGAATGCAGTGGACATTTCCATGGTAAAAATGAGCAGTTACTTCAGTTATTCCGTTGCGCACAGGCTACAATATCAGGCCTGTCTTTGGACTTAAATTCAATCCTGGAGTATATTTTGTCATCATAACTGGGTGTGATGTGGTATTCGATACCGCAGGGATGTGCATCGTATTCAGGATCCCTCTGGATAACTTTACATACTTTTCCACTCGAATCTACTTCCGGGTACAGTCGCTGCCCATGGCCTATGATGTAACATGCTCTGCCTGCTGCAGTAATCTGTATATTAAACATGAGCGGATTTACAAAACAGAAAGTCTCTGAATGCTGTTTCTTTTTAATGACATCATCTAGCAGCCTGGCATAATTAGTGCCAAACATAAACAGTTGCTTCATATCATGTTTGTTGTGCCCATTGCGTGCAAGATGCAAGACTTCCCTAGAATACCTGTTAAATTCATCATACCCTGGCGGCACATCAAATGTCAGTATTGATTCATCTTGTTTATATTTAGGTAGTAATTTAAAAGGGGATGGCTTTATATAAAGCCCCGCCCTACTTTGAGAATCCTCACTGTCATACTCCTTTTTTTGTACCCAAAAAATATGAGTCTTGACATCATCTATAACATCCAAATCAGACAGTTTTTTTCTATCAATATCCAGACATGCAAATGCGTATATTCCTGTCACGCCAGGAACCTCATCAGCATCTTTTAATTTTGGCAACAAACGATGATCTAATAAATAATCCACCCCATAAATAAATTTTCCATTTTATGTCCATATAAATTATTATAGTGAGATACCATATTCAACTTATCCACATCGGCTTTACCATCTTTTCTGTAACATAACGGTTCATCTGTTGGTGGCGAGATCAGTTTAAGCTTCCATGTTTGACATTCAGTCCCAGCTATTTGCGCTGTACTACTAAGAGGAATTGTCGACTTCCATAATCGCTCATAAGAAAGTGAACCAAAGTAGCGGCCTCCGCAATATAGCCCGTACTTTGTGGCCATAATCACATCCATCTCTGAATGTTCAGCCAAGTGTTCCTCCAAACAGCGGTAATTCACTTTTCTTCCACAGTATGGTACAGTGCAGACGAGGCGATAATAATCCAAGTTTGCTTGTAAGAATTTATTCATTTCTATTCTCTCATCTTCTGAAGCCGGGTCATTTCCGCATAATGGACATTTTGCACCGGCTCTGCTTGCGTTAACTGTTGTATCTACCCTTTCGAGGCGTCCAGAGGAGTTCCGTATCCATTTGTTTGTGGGGGATGACGCAAACTCGGAATTTTTATAAGAATTTCCGGCTCTGCTTTCATTAAAAGTGGAAAACTTACTTTTTGTTACTTTTTCTGGTGGAAACACATCATTAAAACTGTCTGAATGTGACCTTTTTCGAGTTTTTTGCCTTTTTCCACTTTCATCTGAAACAGAGCCTTTTGCACCAGTTGACTCTAATTTTTCCACACAACGCTCACACAATGCGTGTTCTATCTCTGTGCAGTAGCTATGTGATGTAAGACCATTCATACAAACACTACACTGTTTGATACATTCTGTTTCCTCAAAAATTCTCCAAGTTGATTCACCAATTATGATATCACTTTCAAGTTCCCTCTTAGGATTTATTTTCTCGTGAACTGTGATTGATTCAAGAGATGATTGAGCAGACTGTGTTTTTGATAACGGTGTTGCCATTGAATTGTCCTCCATGTTTGTTAACGAAATTCACTTCATAAGTAGATATTTTAACCTGACTGTTAATCAATTTTATTGCGTAACATTAACCAGCAGACGCTTCCCCCTTAAGCTTTTTTAAGCTTGCGCATAGCCAATAATGGATGGTCTGCCCGGATACTTGTATTCAATTCTGGACCAGGTTTTTCGATCGCGGCTCAATGTAAAGCAGTGCTCCACACCACAGGCATTAGCATCACCTGGCGGATCTGATTGTATAACCTGATAGACTTCACCGTGTTCATTTATCACCGGTTTTAATTGTTGCCCTTGAGCGGTAACGAACTGACACATACCTTTTGAAGAACAAAGCACATCACGCATGATTGGATTTAAAAAACAGAATGTATCCGTAGCTTGTTTAGTTTGACAAACATTATTCAGCAAACTCGCCTGATTCGAACCAAACATAAATAACATTTTCATGTTTGGCCGGTGATGCCCTTTACGAACCATATCAAGTAGCAACTTACTAAATCGAGATTTCTGTGCATACACCTCTGACAAACTGGCATAATATGAAGCTATAGAATCTTGAGATACAGCTGATAATGTTACATTTGAATCAGAATCAGGTATTCTTTCTTCGGCTGTCAGCGTCTGGCCACCGCCCTCTTGCCTGCTCCATAGGAAACTTACTCCCCCCTCTGGTTTACCCATATCAAAATTGATTAGATCTTTATCTTTTCCAATATCTTCTCCAACAAATGAATATACACCAAGATTTTTCTCCGCCCCAATAGCTCCTTCTCCTGAAATGGAATAGTCAACCCCATGAATAAATCGATCAATTATTATTCCTCTTGAATACATAATATTCAAATGCGACACCATATCAACTTTATCCTTATTATCTTCAAATTTTTCTGCGAGTTTAATAACTTCATCGGTCGGTGATGATTCAAGTTGAATTCTCCAGCTCTGTATTTCAACCGGCAACATGCCCTCGCGATTAAAGTCAGTAGGAAATCGTGACGATTGGTCAAAGCTATAAAACAGAGAACCAAAGAAACGGCCATTACAATACAGCGCATACTCCTTAGCGAAGCATGGTTCTGGAGTGCCTTCAGGAGGATGACTGGGAGCACTATCCCTTTTGTGTTCTAATAGATGCCCTCTTATTCGATGATAATCACCTTCCCAGTCGCACCCGGATTCTTGGCAAATGAATTGTATTGAAAGCAACTCTTTTTTAACTTTTTCGTTGTATGTTTTACAAACATCATCTTTTTCTTTTTCCCCCCGACATAAAGGGCAAGTTTTTTTTCAAGTTTAGATATACAAAACTCACACAAAGAGTGCCTCTCATCCTTACAGAAGAGATGCGTTGAAGATTTCATCAGACAGACAGGACACTCTCCGATGTGTATTGAACCGGCACCACGAACCTTCCAATGAGAATCAAAAAGAGTGACTTCTTTAGCCGGATCGTGCCCCTTTACATCTCCAGTTTCTGGAGAGGAAAACCCCAGACCTTGAAGATCTTCGACTAGCTTACCTACAGTGCATGCTTCCAATCCATAACCCTCCATGGTTCTTCACAAAAATTCACATTCTCCTGTTTTGATAAATGTTCTCTGAATTAGTTTTGCGTCGTAAGTTATAATAACAACCTTGTTAAACCTCCATTCCTCCCGTTTTCTCTATTCTGGCTCTCTTTCATCGCCCTGTTTTGCCCCCCCATGCGGCAACAAAGACTGCTTTTTCTACACAAACCCCTTATAATTCGCCGCCGTATTTTTACAATGCCCTGCGCCCCGGTTTTTCTGCCTGGGCTTAAGTTAATCCAGTCATTAATTTATGGAATGGCCAACTACTGTGCTGAATAATATGGGCATTGCGGGTTATGCTAATTCGAGCACCCAAGAGCCTGTGCGGGGTGAATAAACATGGTAAATAGTTTATGGAATCCATGACCGAGCTGTCCCTTATTCTGGTCAGCGCCATACTGGTCAACAATTTTGTTCTGGTACAGTTCCTTGGATTGTGCCCGTTTATGGGTGTCTCCAACCGGCTGGAAACAGCGGTAGGAATGTCGCTGGCAACAACCTTTGTCCTGACGCTGGCTTCGATCTGCAGTTACCTGACCTATCGGTATATTCTGGTTCCCCTGGGATTGGAGTTTCTCAAAACTCTGGCCTTTATTCTGGTGATTGCTGTGGTGGTGCAGTTCACCGAGATGGTGGTCCATAAAACCAGTCCGCTACTCTATCGGGTTCTGGGTGTTTTTCTTCCTCTTATTACCAGTAACTGTGCCGTACTTGGTGTTGCCCTGCTGAACAGTAACCGCTTGAACACCTCATTTATTGATTCTGCTGTATACGGCTTTGGTGCTGCGGCTGGTTTCTCGCTGGTGCTGGTGCTGTTTGCCGCCATGCGTGAACGGGTCGCGGCTGCCGATGTGCCCACGCCTTTCCGGGGTTCTGCCATCGGTATGATTACCGCAGGACTGATGTCGCTGGCCTTTATGGGCTTTACTGGCCTGATCAAGTTGTAGGAGGGCGGGAACAGGAATTATGGATACCGCTATTTATGCCCTTCTTGCCCTGCTGGCTCTGGCTCTTGCCTTCGGTGCTCTGCTGGGCTTCGCCTCGGAGAAATTCAAGGTTGAAGGCAATCCGATTGTTGATCAGATCAATGACCTGCTGCCCCAGACTCAATGCGGCCAGTGTGGTCACCCCGGCTGTCGCCCTTACGCTGAAGCGATTGCCAATGGCGAAGAGATCAACAAGTGTCCTCCTGGTGGCCAGGCCACAATCAATGCTTTAGCTGACCTGCTTGATCAGGAACCAATGGAGCTGGATGACGAACATGGTGTGGAAAAGCCACCCATGGTCGCCTTTATCCGGGAAGATGAATGTATTGGCTGCACCAAGTGCATTCAGGCCTGTCCGGTCGATGCCATCCTGGGGGCAGCCAAGCAGATGCATACAGTTATTGCCGACGAATGTACTGGCTGTGATCTGTGTGTTGAACCCTGCCCTGTTGACTGTATTGATATGGTGCCTATCGCCACAACCACCCGTACGTGGAAATGGGATCTGCCCAAGAAACAAACTGAGACTGCAAACCTGATTGCCACCGATACGCAGGGAGAGCTTGTATGAGTTCCAATCCAAGCCAAGGCATTCCCCTGCGCACTATCCATGAGTTTCCCGGTGGCGTACACCCGGGAGAGAATAAAGAGCAGTCGACCCGCACGCCGATTGCAACGCCACCGCTGCCAAATACATTTATTCTGCCACTGAACCAGCACTCCGGTGCTCCAGCAGAACTGCTGGTTAAAGTCGGTGATTATGTATTGAAAGGGCAAATGCTGGCCCGGGCCAATGGTTTTGTCAGCTCCCCCGTGCACGCGCCGACATCAGGAACGGTTACCTCTGTTGGTATGCATCCGGTTCCGCACTGGTCAGGGCTGGAAGAAACCTGCCTGGTTCTTGAAGCTGATGGCAAAGATCAATGGTGTGAGCTGGATCCGGTAGCTGATTACAAAACAGTTGAAAAAGATGAACTGGTTCAGTGTATACACGACGCAGGGATTGTTGGCCTGGGTGGTGCCGGTTTCCCTGCCGCAGTAAAAATGTCGTCCCGCAAAGCCAGCAAGATTCACACCCTGATTGTGAATGGTGCCGAGTGCGAACCCTATATCACCGCTGACGATATGCTGATGCGGGAACGGGCCGACCGCCTTCTGGGTGGTATTGAAATTCTGCAGCATATGCTCAATCCGCAGGAAGTGCTGATCGGTATTGAAGACAACAAACCGGAAGCGATTGAAGCCATGCGCAAAGTCTGCGCAGGCAAAGATGCTATTGAAGTTGTTCCTGTTCCAACCAAATACCCTTCCGGCGATGCCCAGCGTCTGATCTGGCTTCTAACTGGCAAGGAAGTTCCCAGCGATGCCCGCTCCGTTGATATCGGTATGCTCTGTTATAACGTCGGCACACTGGTCGCGATTTACGATGCCATTACCGAAGGCAAACCGCTGATCTCCCGTGTTACCACTTTGACCGGTGCCGCTTTGCACCAGCCAGGAAATGTTGAAGCATTGATAGGTACTCCGGCAGAACATCTTCTGGAATTTGCAGGCATTCAGGATGAGCAGTTTGATGCTCTGGTTATGGGCGGCCCGATGATGGGGCATACCCTTGATACCACCGCTGTTCCTGTGATCAAAACCAGCAACTGTTTTATTGCCGCTTCAAGGGAAGAGTTTCCACCGCCTCCGCCTGAACAAGCCTGTATCCGCTGTGGTATGTGTGCAGATGCCTGCCCGCTGTCACTGCTGCCCCAACAACTGTACTGGCATGCCAAGTCGCAAAACCATGAGCAGCTGCATCACCACAACCTGTTTGATTGCATCGAGTGTGGTGCCTGTTCCTATGTCTGCCCCAGCTCTATTCCGCTGGTGCAATACTTCCGTGCAGGCAAAGACGAAATTCGTTTCCAGAAAGCCAAAAGCGAGAAGGCCGAACGTTCACGCCAGCGTTTTGAACAGAGACAGAAGCGTCTGGAAGCCGTTGCCGCCGAGAAAGAAGCCCGCCGCAAGGCCAATGCCGAAAAGGCCCGCCGAGCAAAAGAGGCTAAAGCGGCTGCCGGACAAAGTGCTGGTCAAAATAGTGCAGATACATCCGCTGCTGACGCCAAGGCAGATATGATCAAAGCTGCCATGGAACGAGCCAAAGCCAAGAAAGCTACCAGGGCAGCTGGCACAGATGTCGCTACCGCTTCATCAGGCAAACCGGCACGGCCACAGCTCTCTCCTAAACAAAAAGAGCTGAAAATTCAGTTGTCAGTTGTTAATGCCCAGATCAAGAAATGTGAACGGGCTGCCAGCCAGGCTGGAGAGAACTCCTCTCCTGAAGCTGAAAAGCTTCAAGCTGATATCGATAAACTGAAACAGCAACAGACTCAGCTTAAAGCCGAGTTCGAAGCGGCTTCCGCTCCGACTGAAGCTCCTGCCAAACCAGCCAAAGCCGAACTCAGTGCCGATGAGAAAAAGCACAAGATCGAATTGGCCATGGCGCGGGCTGCGGTCAAGAAAGCAGAACGGGCTGTGACCACTGCCAAGGAATCCGACAGTGACCAGCTGCAAACCCTGCAACAGCAACTTGAAGACAAGCGTCGTGAACTGGCCCGATGCGAAGAGGCCGTGTAAAAAATGGCATTAATACGACAAACTTCACCCCATACCTTGGGTCAGAATAAAACCAGCCATATTATGCGTCTGGTTCTGATTGCACTGGTTCCAGCCCTTGCAGCCCAGACCTGGTTCTTTGGCTGGGGCATTATCATCAATGTGATCTGGTGCTCGGTTATTGCCCTGGGGGCAGAAGCCTGGATTCTGGCACTGCGTAAGCGACCACTTTCGTTTTATCTAAGAGATAACAGTGCTTTGGTTACTGCCTGGCTGCTGGCTATGGCACTACCGGCTGCAGCTCCCTGGTGGTTGTCCCTTATTGGTGTCGGCTTTGCCATTATCTTTGGCAAGCAGCTTTATGGTGGAATGGGGAATAACCCGTTCAATCCGGCCATGGTCGGATATGTGCTGCTACTGATTTCCTTCCCACAGGAAATGACCAGCTGGGTAGCTCCTCTGGGTTCCGGTATTTCAGCGCCCGGTATTGGCGACAGTTTCTCAATGATCTTTGCCGGTTCTGCGGTTGATGGCTGGACCATGGCCACACCTCTGGATATTTTGCGGGAAAATAAAAGCCTGACTATGAATGAACTGTGGCAAAACAGCCCACAGCTCTCCGGTATGACAGGCCTCGGCTGGTTCTGGACCAACCTGGCCTTTCTGGCAGGTGGCCTTTACCTGCTGAAAGAGAAAGCCATCAGTTGGCATGCCCCGGCAGGTATGCTGCTTGCCCTTGCTGTACTGTCTCTGTTGTTCTGGAATGGTACCGGCTCTGAATCACACGGCTCGCCGATATTCCACCTGTTCTCCGGGGCCACTATGATGGGCGCCTTCTTTATTGTGACTGACCCGGTCAGCGGTGCCACATCTAATAAAGGCCGCCTGCTGTTTGGACTGGGAGTCGGCACTCTCACCTACGTTATTCGTGCCTGGGGCGGTTACCCCGATGGCGTGGCCTTTGCCACCCTGCTGATGAATATGGCCGCACCGGCTATCGATTACTGGACTCAGCCAAGAACCTATGGCCACCGCAAGCCAAAACGGGGGATGGCGAAAACAAAATGAGCAACTCAGATTCCCTTAACTCTTCGAGCACATCCCGTGCCGTCACCAGCAACAGCCTGCGTCTGGGCATCTTTGCTTTCCTGACAGTAGGACTGGTTGCCCTGACCTGGCTGGCCACTAAAGACCGTATTCAGGAACAGATCAGAGCCAGCGAGCAACGGGCTCTCTATGAGGTTCTTCCTCAGGAGATGTTTGATAACTCCCTTATTGATACAACCGTCTATCTGCCGGACACCACGCTGCTTGGCCCGATAGAAGATCCACGGGGATGGATAGCTTTCAAGGAAGGTCAGCCTTCTGCAGTGATTCTGCCTGTTGTCGCCCCGGATGGTTACAATGGGCGTATCCAGTTACTGGCTGGTATTGATTATCAGGGCAAGCTGACCGGTGTTCGGGCAATCGTTCACAAGGAAACCCCAGGTCTCGGAGATGGGATTGAAACCCGTGTTTCGGGCTGGATTCTTGGTTTTTCCGGCAAGTCCCTGACAATTCCAGATGCCACCGGCTGGGCCGTCAAGAAAGATGGTGGCGATTTTGACCAGTTTACCGGGGCAACAATCACTCCCCGGGCGGTTGTGAATGCTGTTTACCGTGTTTTGAAATATTACGATCTGTATAAAACCGATCTGTTTACCCGCGGCAAACTGACACTGGAGCCTGCCGATATCGAGGAGAACGCTAATGGCCAGCACGACTAATACCAGCACCCGCGATATTGCCTTCCAGGGTCTGTGGAAAAACAACCCGGCTCTGGTACAGCTTCTGGGCCTGTGCCCGTTGCTTGGTGTCTCCAGCAGTGTTGTTAATGCTCTGGGCCTGGGTCTGGCCACCATTGCGGTTTTGACCAGTTCCAACCTCCTGGTATCTCTATTTCGCCATCAGGTACCGGATACCATCCGCCTGCCGGTGTTTGTGATGATCATCGCGGCCCTGACCAGCTGTGTAGAGCTTATTATGCAGGCTTATACCTACGAGCTTTACAAAATTCTCGGCATATTTATTCCCCTGATCGTGACCAACTGCATCATCCTTGGGCGGGCAGATGCCTTTGCTTCCCGCAATGCCCCCCTCCCGGCTGTGCTTGATGGATTGATGATGGGTGCAGGGTTTGCAGCTGTTCTCCTGCTTCTGGGGGCATTGAGGGAGCTGATCGGACAGGGAACTCTGTTTGCCAATATGCACTTCCTGCTGGGGCCTGTTGCGGAAAACTGGCAGATCACTGTGATTGCAGATTACAAAAAGTTCCTTTTTGCCATTTTGCCGCCCGGTGCCTTTGTCTTTATGGGACTTCTGATCGCCCTGAAAAATATTGCTGACAACCGCCTTGAGAAAGCTCGAAAAGCACATCAGGAAAGTACTTCAGGCAGCAAGCGGGTTCGTGTTACCGGTTAGTAGAAGCTTCATCAGTTCAAAGTTTCTTTCCCGATAGAAATTGCCAATCGACACCCTTAAGGGGTGTCGAACTAATGGCAGCCCTTCTTCCTTAATATGCCTGCTTCTACGGATGTGACTACTTCCCAAGCAGAGCACACGCTCTCTTCGGAGTTTGATCTAGAGTTTATGGCAGTCAAAGTCCGAATACAGACTCCAGGGAAGGAAGGATCATGAACAATACAATTGGAGCAGCCCAAAAAGTAGCCCACTTTTTAAGGGCAAACTTCCAAGCGGCCAGCAAACCAGGGCATTTTTTAAACTGGGTAGCTGAGAAACTCAGCCCCAGGCAAACCTACTTTCATGCAACAGGCACAAATGATAGTAAGCCTACTGACGTTAACATCTTCAATAGAAAAGCAATTGCCATTCCAGAAACAAATAATGTTCACCCGCATACAATAAATTCAACGCAATTTGAAAACACTGATACTGAATTTGAACAGAGCATTAAAGTTGAAGCCGATGCTACAGAAGAAGCTGACGCTGCTAAGCCGCAATTTAGTCTCGAAGATGAGCAACTGACTCAAGCTCGAAACTGGGCCAAGGCATCCATAAAAAAATTCCCTAAAGGTAATCATGACGCTTATAATACCAATCACGTTATGACAGAAGTCATTCGACAGATGGAAAAAGAACACCCCGAAAAAGTTCTGGCTTTACTCGAAGAAGCTTTTCAATATGTTTCCGACAATGGCGAAAAAATTACCGCAGACAATTATAAACAACTTATTAATAATGTTCTTTCTAATAGCAATACTAAGGCACATCACTCTGCAAGTGTTCTAAATGACGTAGAATATGCAGTTGACCTTGCCTATAGCAAGATCTTCAGTGATATCAGTTATACTTGATCACACTCAACTGCCTCGAAGTATGCCAGCGCTTGTTGCTGGCATATTTATATCAGTCGCCTTTATCATTCCCCACTTATCCCGCAGCTGTTTAAATCACCTGCCCCTGAAACATGATTCCTGTATACTCGCCAGCAAAATGATAATGCGAGACTTAAGACTTAAGAGTAATCAAACCGTTTATGAACAGGGACAAACGCCAGCAGATTTTTGAGCGTCTGAGAGAAGACAACCCCAATCCTCAAACCGAACTGGAATACAGCTCTCCTTTTGAGCTGCTGATTGCAGTTCTTTTATCAGCCCAGGCAACTGATGTCGGGGTTAATAAGGCGACCCGTAAACTTTATCCTGTTGCCAATACTCCTCAGGCTATTCTCGATCTGGGTCTGGACAAACTGAAGTTCTACATCAAAACCATTGGGCTGTTTAATACCAAAGCCGAAAATGTCATGAAAACCTGCGCCATGCTGATTGAGAAGCATGACGGCGAGGTTCCGAACAACCGGGAAGACCTGGAAAAACTTCCCGGCGTTGGAAGAAAAACAGCCAATGTCGTACTGAATACAGCGTTTCGTCAACCGGCTATGGCTGTTGATACCCATATATTCCGGGTTTCAAATCGCACAGGAATTGCGCCAGGAAAAAACGTCCTTGAGGTTGAGCAGAGACTGTTGAGACTTGTTCCCAAAGAGTTCCTGCTGGACGCCCACCACTGGCTTATTCTGCATGGACGTTATGTATGCAAGGCGCGAAAGCCTCAATGTGGCTCCTGCAGAATTGAAGATTTATGTGAGTTCAAACAAAAGACAGAATAAATCTTCGGGTGGAAAGCACCATGTTTGCTATACATTGTGCTTTCTTTCTGTAGCCATTTGCACGATTAACCTGCCTTTCCACCAAAACATGGCATTGAACGCATTATTTCCTCTCGCGCATGCCTGAATTCCAAGCAGACACGACACATGTCAATAAAACCCGTGGAGCAGGAAATAGACTGATCACATCCAAAGAAAAAAAACATGAATTCTTGGGTTCTGTAGAAGCCCGTGTGTGCCAAAAACTGCAGAACCTGATGAGGAGGTTACACTCTGTGACTGTCAGCTATATCTGCAGTGAGTGCGCAACTCACTACCCTATCACTCCCGACCTTATGGTCTGCCCCAATTGCGCCAGCCAGCAGACCAGCGAAGAGCCTCTCAGAGGGGTTCTCGAAGTTTCCTACGAGAATCCATCTATCGATAAAGAACACTGGTGGCTATCTACCACACGCTCATGGCTGTTCGATATGTTGCCGATGCCGGAAGAGTTCTTTGCACCAATGCCGGTCGGTAACACTCCTCTCTGGGAGCCTCGCAACCTGCGTGAAGAGCTTGACCTTCCCAACCTGTTTATTAAAGACGACGGTGCCAACCCAACAGCCTCCTTTAAGGATCGTGCTTCCTGGCTGGTTTCCGCGTTTGCCAAGCAGCATGGTGTAGAAAATATTGTGCTGGCTTCCACTGGCAATGCCGGTTCGTCCATGGCTGGCATCGGTGCCGCTGCAGGCCAAAAGATCACCCTGTTCCTGCCTGCTTCCGCTCCTGTGGCCAAGCTGATTCAGGGCCAGCAGTATGGTGCCAACCTGATTCTGGTTGATGGCAACTATGACAAGGCTTTCGCCCTTGCCATGGAGTACTGCAAGCGTTTTGGCGGCATGAACCGCAACACCGCCTACAACCCCATGACTATCGAAGGTAAGAAGACAGTTTCTCTGGAAGTGACCAGGCAAATGGGCAAAGCCCCAGATCATGTCTTTGTCTCCTGTGGCGATGGCTGCATCCTGAGTGGTGTCTATAAAGGTTTCAAAGATTTGTACCAGTTCGGTCTTATCGACAAGGTGCCCACCATCTGGGCCGTTCAGTCCGAAAACAGTGACACCCTGACCCGCGCCTTCAACCATCCGGAAGGAAAATTTGAAGCCAAGCCTGCTACCACCATTGCTGATTCCATCTCAGTTGATATGCCAGCCAGTGGCTATCACGCCCTGCGTCAGCTGAAAGAGTTTGGGGGTCGCTGCATCACGGTTGCTGACGAAGATATTCTGAAAGCTCAGAAGAAGATGTCTGAAAAAGCTGGTCTGTTCTCCGAACCCGCTGGCGCCACTGCTTTTGCCGGTCTGCTGGCTGCCCGGAATGAAATTGGCCGTGATGAACAGATTGTTGTGCTCACCACCGGTCATGGCCTGAAAGATCCAAAAACAGCCGCAACAGGCTGTCCGGATCTGCCAGCGCCAATAGCCTCGCTGGACGAGCTTGCCTGAGCTTAAACTCAGCCTCAGAAGCTCTTCCTGTATTACAAAAACCAGGCAGGTGTAAGTCCGCCACCGACAGCCCTGCCTCGATAACAGCCATGAGCGAAAGGCGTTCTCAACCCTCGACGATTGAGAACGTAATAAATCGAATAGCTTTGCCCTGGGAGGGGAAACAATGTCCTACATCGACCTGACAATTCAGCAAGAACAGCTGGAAGCAACCGCGAAACACTGCCGTGAACGTGGTATCACTCTGCCAACCTTCAAAATGATGCGTGATCCGGAGCAGTATGTTCCTGACAGCATCAAGGCAGGGCTGAAAGATGTTGATCGCGACGAGCTGAACCCACTGAACCTGTACCGAATCACCTGGCGCAACGAACAGAAACGGATGGGTGGCCTGTACGGTGATGTAAACCACATTGTTCTCCCGCCCGAGCTGACCGGCTGTAAAGCCACCATCGTGGCTCTGTGTGGCAAGTTCTTCCCAACCGGTGCCCACAAAGTAGGTGCAAGTTTTGCCTGTTTGGCTCCACGCCTGGTGACTGGTCAGTTCAACCCGGAAAATACCAAGGCGGTATGGCCTTCCACCGGTAACTACTGCCGTGGTGGTGCTTACATTTCCAACCTGATGGCCTGCCACTCTATCGCTATCCTGCCAGAAGATATGTCCCGTGAGCGTTTCGAGTGGCTGGAAAAGGTTGCCGATGAAACCATCGCAACTCCAGGCTGCGAATCCAACGTTAAGGAAATCTTCGACAAGTGCTGGGAACTGCGTAACTCCGGTCAGGATCTGATGATTTTCAACCAGTTCGACGAACTGGGTAACCCAACCTGGCACTACAACGTCACTGGCCCTACTGCTGAAGCCGCTATCCAGCCTCTGCTGGCCAAGGGCATGCAGCTGGCCGGTTATGTTTCCAGCTCTGGTTCCGGCGGTACCCTGGGTGGTGGCTACTACCTGAAGGACAAGTTCCCTAAATCCAAGCTGATTGTTTCTGAAGCTCTGCAGTGCCCAACCATTCTGATGAACGGCTTTGGTGACCACCGTATCGAAGGTATCGGCGACAAGCATATCCCATGGGTACATGACTGCCGCAACATGGATTCCGGTGTTGCCGTGGATGATGAGCAACCTGTACGTTTGCTCCGTCTGTTCAACGAGCCTAAGGGCCGCGAACTGTTGAAGCAGCAGGGTATCGATCCTGAGCTGATCGAGAAGCTGGACCTGCTGGGTATCTCCGGTATTGCCAACGTGATCGCTTCTATCAAGTACGCCAAGCATCAGGAACTGACTGAGAATGATGTTCTGGTCACCATCGCCACCGACTCCCTGGAAATGTACGGCTCCCGCCTGACAGAAATGACTGCCGAACGTGGTGAGTACACTGAGTTCCAGGCACACCGCGACGCTGAACTGCTAGCCAACCTGGATATGCTGCATGTGAAGGAAATGGGTTACTGGGATCGCAAGGCGGTTCACAACCTGAAGTACTACACCTGGATCGAGCAGCAGGGCCGTGATGTGAAGGAACTGAACGCCCAGTGGACTGATAAAGAAGCCTACTGGCAGGATACCTTCGCCATGGCTGACCAGATGGACGATCTGATCGAGCAGTTTAACGATATGGTTGGCCTGAAGCGCTAACATCTGTCAGCCCTGAATTTTCCGTTTAGCCCAAAAACCCGAACACATACTTTCTGTGTTCGGGTTTTTAATTTCAGCAAAAATTATGGCTACTCTTTAAAAAAAGAACACACTGGCTAAGTTGTTAAATACTGGAACAGGCACACTATGAATAAATGCACCAATAATAAAAAAGGATTTTCAACTATTGAGTTGTTGATAGGTGTAGCTATTGTAGGCGTTTTGTCATTTTTCGCTGTAAAACTCATAATTCTTCAAACGAGTCGGACTATTGTTGCTGATGAGATCATTCCTTTATTCAAAGAACACTCCATTAATTTATTCGAATTCTATGCCACGGATGGAAAGATTAACCGCTACTGTAGCACTATCCCAGGTGGTTCAGAGAGCGGCAGCCTAAGCGTAGAAACCAAATACTTAACAAGTCTTCATTGCTCTCCAAAAACAAGCACTTCTGTACCTTTTCGCTTTACCGCTATCTTCGACCTGGATGTCATGCCTGATGATTTTCCCGCAAATGCCCGGCTGGTCTATTTTCCGATTCTAAACGGTGTCAGCCTGACCTGGTACTGCGCAACCCATTTTTCTGGAGAGATTCCCCAGGATTTCCTGCCCAAAGAATGCCGCCAGGCAGAGATGCGAGCTGGAGACCAATTATTTGTAGATGGCGTTAATGTCACAGCCCAGGGCCTGTTTGTCGAGTAAATGCAGTATCTTGTACCACATTTACAATGTTTTCCGTGAAGGCACGATAACATTAGAGAAAGTTAGTCCTGCCAGAATGGACATAAAGATCATAAATGCCTGGCCACCCACCTCCGGCAGGTTGGTAAAGGCACCACTATCGGCAATCTGGTTCAGGCCTATATAGGCCTTGCTCCCCGGCACCAGCAGAACCGTACCATGAAGCAACACAAGCATAGATGGAGAGTTGGTCACTCTTGAGAAGATATTGCTGTAAACCCCCACTGCCAGAGCCCCAACAAACGGCCCGATAGAATCACCAAGATAGGCCGCTCCAAACAAACTTCCTGCATAGGCCACGATAGCTGCAAGAACAGCCCACGGAATATCTCGCAGCCGATTCTTGAATACAGCTACCAAAGAGAGGGAAAGCAGTGGCACAGCGATCAACGGTGACCAGCCTGGAATAACGGCTGTATCTGCTATCGGCCGTGCAGCCCATAACAAACCCACCAAAGAGCTACCCAGAACTGAGCCAAAATAGAGTTTGCACAGGCACATCAGGCTATCCATCAACCTGGCCGTTCCAGACATCAACTGCCTGGCAGCCAGATCTTTCAAGGCCATAGTGATAGAAAGACCGGGAATAAAAACAATAATGCCAGACAAGACCACCAGAGGAACATTGACTCCCGAAACAAAATGCGAAAAGGCACTGGCGATCAGTGCGGCTACCGCTGCAGCCAGTGGCTCCAGAGCCTCGCCATAGTTGTCCGTTCTTTCCACCAGGTGCAGGATTCCGAAAACAACCAGACCTATGACCGAGGAGATAATAACATCCGCCATACTGACACCCACCAGCATGGCAAAGGCACCACTGGTCACTCCAAACGACAGCATCGTGGTCAAGGTGCTGTAGGATGAGGAGCGTATATAAATCTCTTCAATTTTTTGCAGCGCTTCGGTCATGCTGCACTCGCCGGAGATAACATCATCCACCAGCTGGTCAGCCACGGCCAAAGAACCCAGGTCGAGATCACCCGGCTTTACACGAATATGGTAATTACGTTTGTTACGACGATCCGGCTCCCACAGCACAATTGTGATCAGCGTAGGTGTCGCCATAAAATAGCCATCCAGCCCCAGAGAGCGGGTGACATTGTAGAGATGGGCTTCCAGTCGAAAAGCCGGAGTCCCAAACTTGTGCAGGGCCTTGCCCAACTCAATAATAAAATCACGTCTCCGGCGATAGTCCACACGTTTTTTTACGTGAACGGGGTTTTCGCGCCTGGTCTGTTCAGCACGTCTCATCGACACAATCCGGAAAAAGAAAAGCTGGTCAATAAAAGGAATAAAAGCCCTCGTGAGGGAACATATCACCCGACACGAGGTAAAGATATTTCGCTAAATACGAAAAGCGCGGCGATAGTACAGGAATAATGTAATATGAGTTAAAGGCCTGATTTTGAGAAAAATCCTGCCGGAATATGCTCTATCAACCAGAGTTTATCAGGATCACACAAAAGTGAATCCAAACAGCTGGCGAAAGAGTATGAAAAGAAAGAAGATGACAATCAAACAGCCGGTCAATCACAGATATGAACAAGAAAAACAGACATCCAGCCATCCCCAAAATATATTCATTTTTATCTGCGTTTGTGTTGATATTGTGCTCTTTCAGCTTACAGGCTGCTCCCAAAGCTGAATACTGGGCCTTCTGGGATAAAAGTAACCCTGCCAGCCAGAATAAAATTAATCATTCAGCCTGGAACTCTTTTCTGGAGCAGTATGTTTCAGAAAATCATAATCTCAATATGTTTGTTCTGGATTACCGGAGTGTCTCAAGCGCAGACAAGCAGCAACTGAAAAGTTACCTGAACACGCTCCAAAGCATTGATCCACGAAACTATAGCAAGAACGAGCAGTTCGCCTATTGGGTCAATCTTTATAATGCCCTCACCGTAAATCTGGTGCTGGAAAATTATCCAGTGGATACCATTAAAAGTATCGGCAGCTGGTTTGGCCTTGGGCCATGGGACAATGAAATTGCCTCAGTTGCAGGTCAGAAGCTGACCCTGAATGATATTGAGCACCGTATTCTGCGACCTATCTGGAAAGACAGCCGTATTCATTACGCAGTGAACTGTGCCAGTATCGGCTGCCCCGACCTGTTTCCCCAAGCCTGGAATGGTGCAAACGTTGAAGACATGCTCAATGCAGCAGCGAAACGCTATATTGCCCAGAACAAAGGTGTGGAGTTTGCGGGCAATGAACTGAAACTCTCCAGTATTTATAACTGGTATGGCGTAGATTTTGGCAACCGCCAGCAGTTGCTGAATCATCTGGCCAGTTTCTCAACTCCAGAACAGGCAAAGAAACTGAAAGGCTTTAACGGAGACATTTCTTACAGGTACGACTGGAATTTAAACCAAAAGCCATAACCCTTAAAACCTTACGCATACCCCCTCAAGCAGCCATGAGCGAGAAATACCTGTTTCGTCACCTCCGGGGATGAAACAGGTATTTCCATGGTAAAAAAAAAGTTACCCAGGCCGATAGCCATGGAATACCCAACGCGTAACTTCTCCTCTGGGGGCTTGTATGCACTGGTTTTCCAGAGCTTTCCTTTTCTTTGCCTTATTTTCACAGTTTTCGCTGGCTGATACTCAAAAACCCTATTACCGGGTTGCCATTCTTGACCGTTTTTTTCCTCCTGTTGAGGGGTTCTCTTCCGCAGAGCAGCGAGATCAGCATCTTGCCCTTTATGGTCTGGTTGATGTTGATGACGATGATCAGAAAGAACCTCTCTATCACGGTGACCTGGTTCGCTTACTGGCCAGCAATAACCAATTCACTTTTATTACTTACCCGATTCAGGATAACCGTTCTCCGATTTCAGAGATTCTTAACAACCTGAGGAAAATTAATGCCCGCTTTGCCAGTCAGCCCATCGATGCACTGGTTCTCTCCTGGGAGTCATCAACCCTAATCAGTAACTTTGATTCATTACTGGAGACCACTCAGGCTGAGGCTTACAAGAACAAAGTCAAAGAGATGGGGAAATCTTCAGAAGTATGGCGGGACACCTACCTGATCATTACGGAACTGGAAAAGCTAACCAGTAAAAACGTAATGATTTACACCATTGCCGGTAACGGTGGACGAAATATGGTAAACACCTTCTCCTTCGCAGAGGGTGTTGTCACTGTTGGTGCCGTGGAGTCAGAACTCGACAGCTATATCGCCAACAACGCCTTTGTTGATACCTATGCCCAGGCTGCCTACCAGCTGGTGCGGATTGACGATGCTTATGGAAAACCACTGGGATACGACCTGAACAGTGATCGTTGCATTGATATCCCACTCAACCAGCTAAGCGGTTTTAGAAAAACAACCGACTACCCCAAAACCTTCTGGAAAGTGTTAAAAGGTTCTTCATTTGCAGCGCCTACTGCTCTCAAGCTGGAACTGATGAAAAACCTGAAAACATCCTGCTAGACAGCTTTGACAAAGCTGCCCTAAGTCGTTTCTTCTTCAACCTTCTCTATCTGCCCAGGCAGTGTTCTTCGAGCCTGCAGGCAGATCTGATCAATAATACTGATTGCTTTTTCAATACCCAGTTTTGCACCCGATGATATCCGTGAAAAATGAATAAAGGCATGGGGAAGTTTGGCTTCATGGCGTTGCACCACAGAAACCCCGGCTGACTTCAACAACCTTGCATAACGAATCCCCTGATCCTTTAACGGATCAAATTCAGCGGTTATAACAGCTGTTGCAGGCATTTGTGCCAGAACCTCTGAATCGGCCAGAGCCGGTGAAACCTCAGGTAATGCGAGCTGCTCACGCTCAGCGTAGCTCTCGATAAACCGGTGCATCATTCTATTGGTCAGAGGCAGATCATGGCTGTAGACACGCCAGGATTCACTGATGTTATCCGTCAAGTCTGTAACCGGGTAAAGCAGCCATTGCCAGGCCGGCATAGCAACAGGTTTGACTGACAGGCCTGACTTAATCGCCTGCTGGCAGACCAGGGTGGCCAGATAACCACCGGCACTGTCACCACCAATGCCCAGCTGTCGCATATCCTTGTTGCGGCTTTTCCAGATCTCAACAATATGATTCCAGGCCCGAATCGCATCCTCAACGCCTGCTGGAAATGGGTTTTCAGGAGCCAGCCGGTAATTAACAGCAACCACCGCCATACTTCTTCGGGCTGCCAGTCTTCTGCAGAACTGGTCATGGCTCTGCAAATCACCCAGCATCATTCCGCCACCATGAAAAAACACCAGCCCCCGTTCATTGCTTCCTGCGGAGCTGTACCAGCGAATGGTCAGATTATCTTCAATGGTTTCATCATGGCTGGTGACTGAGGGGTCAGCGGGTTCATCCCACAGGGATGTTGACATCCTGTAAGACCTGCGAAGTTTATGGGGAGCTTGCTTTTCAGGAGGAGGCAGACTCTGAAACAGTGTCATCAGTTTGCGAAGATCGCGATCCATAGCCAGCCACGCAGGATGAGGCGAACTGAGTTTAACCAGAAAACGGGCAATACCAGAAAAGAGTGCATTAGCCACGAAGTTCCCCCTTGAACAACACCAGCCAGTTTTTATCATTATTATTCAATGTGGGCTCCATGCCCGTTGTTTACGTTTTATAACATTCAACTGACATGATCGCTAATAAATCGATATGAGCAGGCTTATTTCTATAAGACGAGCGTCTACTGTCTTTTCACGAACCGCTGTAAAGCGTTATTCTATTCAGCTTCTTAGAGCCTGTTCATAATCTTATCGCAGGCTCTAACATTCCACTCCCACTGTTCTCCCTGAGAAGCGGTTATGTTTAAAAAAGCTATTCTTACTTTTGGCCTAAGTCTATTGTTTGGTCTGGCTCAGGCGGCTCCTGTCGTTATGCAGGATATTCCGGAAATCATGCAGCGTTTCGATAATGCTGATAATTACCGCAAAAGTTCCCCAACTCTGGGCCGTTTGCCCAACGCCAGTGAAATTGGTCAGGAATTTATTACCTGGGTGTCCGATGGCGAAGGTGGTGTCACTAAAGAAACCACTAATACCGTGACCGATAGCGTTGTTATTGCCCGTATGCCAGAACCCATTGCCGAGGGTTATTACAATGAATGGCTGGTGCCTAAGGTGAAATGGCTGAAAACCTATGAGAACAAGCCACTGACCAATAAATTCCAATCCTACAAGCGCACAGCTACTTTCAAAGCGTTCCTGATCGATGATGAGGTTCTGCGTCTGCTGGGTTCTACCGATGGTGAAACCGCTGTGATCCATGTAAGCTGGGATCCAAATGGCATGACCGTATACAAAGATGGCTACCTGGCCAACTATGAATACGGTATTGCTTCTGAAGAGATGAAAAAGAATTACGAGAAAGCAGAATAATACTGGATGGAAAAAGTCGCTGTTTTTGTTGATGTTCAGAACATCTATTACACCACTCGCAATACCTACAATTGCAACTTCAACTACAGCGCCTTCTGGGCTGAAGCGACCAAAGGTCGTGAAGTTGTTGGAGCCTTTGCCTATGCCATTGACCGTGGTGATGAAAAACAGCGCCAGTTCCAGAATATTTTGAAACGCATAGGGTTTGAGGTAAAACTCAAGCCCTTTATTCAGAGAAGCGATGGGTCTGCCAAAGGTGACTGGGATGTCGGCATTACTCTGGATGTGATGGACTATGCCAGCCAGGTGGATGTTATTGTTCTGGCCTCCGGCGATGGTGACTTTGATATGCTTCTTGACCGTGCTTCATCCAAACACGGCACTTCAACTGAGGTATACGGTGTTCCCCAGCTAACGGCGACCTCACTGATCCATGCAGCCAACCGCTATTTCCCCATTGATGCCTCTCTGCTTATGAACAAGCAACCATGAGTGGGAAATAAAGAGCGTTTCATCTATACAACTGACTTCAACTAGGGATAAACTCGCCAGCTCCCACCTTTTATCAACATGTGTTATCAATGCAACTGACACTGACTACACCAGCCTTGTTTTTCCCTGCCATATCACTGCTGTTTCTATCTTATACCAACAAGTTTCTGGCTTTGGCAGCACTGGTTCGCAGCCTGCACCAGGAGTTCGAAACCAACCCAAACTGCCGCAGCCTGACTGATCAGATTGGGATTATTCACCGCCGTCTGATGCTGATCAAACATATGCAGGGGTTGGGTATTCTGAGCTTTATCTTCTGCGTACTGGACATGTTTCTCCTGTACCTGGGCATGGAACATGAGGCGCTTCTGGTATTTGGAGGTTGTCTGTTCTTCCTTCTCGCTTCGCTTCTTATCTGTGCCATTGAGATTCACATATCAACAGCTGCGCTGGATGTAGAGCTTCGTCATATGGAATAGAAGCCTTCACTCATGAAGTGATTTCCGGGAAGTCGAATAAGCCAGCTGGCCAAGCAGCCACTGACCGGCCAGTCCCGAGAAAAGGCAATAGCTGGCTGAACCCTGAAATTGGTAAAACCATGTTCTGGGAAAAGCATATGGAGTGAACTTCCAATGAGTTTTTATGATCGTTTTATTCTGCCAAAGCTGGTTCATATGGCCTGCAGCTCGCCCCAGGTTCGCAACCAGAGACAACTGCTACCTGCCCCGCCGCCCCGCGATTTGCAGCCTTTAACTACAGGGGACTGGCAAAGCCTAGATAGACGGTGTGCTTAACATCAAAGCACACCAAGCCAGGCTATGGAAAACATCAGGATATTCTGATCAGTGAGCGACAATCAGCTTGTAGTTGCAGGATATATCATCGTCACCATATATCGATGGCAGCTGCTGATAAGCATCAAGCACTGCATTAAGCTCATCTGGGCTCAAGGAGAGGTCAGCCTCATCGGTTTCCACAGCAGGCTCGCCAGGCTTTGTATGTTCTTCATCTTCGTAGAAGTACATGGCCCAGCCAATTTGATACATACCTTCCTGCTCTTTCTCCACCACCCCGACATAAATTCGGGCATGGCTACAGGATAATGAGTGAAACTTCTCTGGAAAGTGTGCCAGCAGTACCTGAGAGCTGCTCATCATTATGTCCTTTATACGATCTCTTTTTGTTGATTTTGGTAACGGCAATTTCCTCAGTATGGATTAGAAGCTGGTTAAGACGCAAACACCTTCTGTTATGATTGGCGTATAGAAACTAGAAAAATATGTTATGACTCAGCTTTCCCCTACCCTCGAACTGGCTTTTGACCTGATTTCCAGACCTTCCGTTACCCCGGAAGATAAAGGCTGCCAGCAGCTCCTGGCTGACAGACTCGCTCCGCTTGGCTTCAAAGCCGAACATCTGCGTTTTTATGATACCGACAACCTGTGGCTGCGCCGTGGAGATTCCGGCCCACTCTTTACTTTTGCCGGTCATACCGATGTTGTCCCGTCTGGTCCGGAAGAAGAGTGGGAGTTTCCTCCTTTTGAGCCAACCATTCATAACGGCATGTTGTGTGGACGTGGTGCGGCGGATATGAAAGGCAGTATTGCCTCTGTCGTCACAGCTATTGAGCGCTTTATAGCCAAACACCCCAGCCACAAAGGCTCCATCGCTCTGCTGATCACCAGCGATGAAGAGGGTGACGCTACCAATGGTACCGTCAAGGTGGTTGAGACACTGGAAACACGCAACGAGAAGATTGACTGGTGCCTCGTGGGAGAGCCATCTAGCACTGAGAAAGTGGGCGATGTGATCAAAAATGGTCGTAGGGGGTCTCTCGGTGCAAAACTGACAATTAAAGGTATTCAGGGTCATGTGGCCTACCCGCATCTGGCGGAGAACCCAATACATACCTGTGCCCCAGCAATTGCCGAACTGGCTGTCACCGAATGGGATCAGGGCAATGAGTTTTTCCCACCTACCAGTTTCCAGATTTCAAATTTCAATGCTGGTACCAGCGCTACCAATGTGATTCCGGGAAGTGTCGATATTGTCTGCAACTTCCGCTTCTCAACGGAACAGACTGACACCGGTTTACGCACCCGCTTTGAGCAACTGCTGGATCGTCATAACCTCAAATATGATTTGCAATGGCATTTAAGCGGCCAGCCTTTTCTGAACGCTAAAGGGGACCTGGTTGATGCCTCTGTTGAAGCTATTCGAACCGTTTGTGGTTATGAGACAGAACTGTCAACGGCGGGTGGAACTTCCGACGGCCGCTTTATTGCCCCCACCGGTGCGCAGGTTCTGGAGCTTGGCCCCTGTAATGCAACAATTCACAAGGTGAACGAGCGGATCACCGCAGAAGACCTGAACACCCTGTCTGATATTTATGAGCAGATCATGGTTAATCTGCTGGTAACAGATTGATGTACGTTGTGATATTCAGGGCCACGGTTGATACCATTGACCATGAATATTCACAAATGACCGAATGGTTAAGGGAAATGGCCCTTAACCGTTTTGGCTGCCTTGATTTTGTTTCCATGATGGATGGGGACCAAGAGGTAGCACTCTCTTGGTGGCCTGATCTTGAAAGCATTCATAAGTGGAAAAAAGAGTCAGACCACCTAATGGCCCAGAGGCTTGGTAAGGAGAAGTGGTATAAATCGTATTCGGTAGAAATCACGAAGGTAGAGAAATCCTACGGTTACTAGCCCATCAAATATTTGGTACAGTCCTCACCAGCAATGAACCCCGTCAAAACATTTCCCTGTGCTAAAATTCCTCTCGCACACACCTAGAGGGAATGTCGTTTGCCAAAAGCTTTCTGGAAAACCTTTTTTTTCTTCCCTCTTCTTCTTTCTACTCTTATGGTTCAACAACTACTTGCCAGTGGTAGTAAATCGGGAGATGACGATCCGACCGAATCACCCAGTGGGATTTGGCAATATATTGACAAACCGGATCAAGAAAGCACGCCATTGTCCCCTGAAGTTTTACTCGCTGAACTTTCGACTCAAGCAATAGCCATTCTTTTGGAAACACCTGCCTCAAGAGCTGACATAAAAAAACGCGTACGCTCACTGGAGAGATTGGGATTTAGAAAGCTGAAAAAGTACTACACAATCACTGATCAACCGTCATGGGTTCCAACATCAGACTGGAATGCCATAGCTTATTTCTGGGATCAAGCAGGCGAATACCACAGTTTACAACCAACCTCATTTGAAGACATTTTTCCCCAAGAAGTTGTTGAAGCTGGCCATGAGCAAAGAAAGACAGCAGTAAGAAAATTCGGGAAACTTAAAGCCATAATGGATCACTCATACTGGTTTTTACGTGGTGGCGCACCTTTTCAAACCCCAAAAGATGTAGAAAAAAAAATCAAAACAAAATACACATATAAAAAAGTGTTTGCCAAGGATATTATCAGCAGCATCAGTAAAATGACGACTAAAAATAAAAAAGCGTTTTTAGATCTTTGGTTTCAAATTCTTCGAATACTTTGGCTCGACGTGTCATCTTTTAACTATAGAAATATCGATTACATCAGTACACCAGCAATTGACTGGAGGGAGTATATTTTACTTGACAGCGATGACTCTGAAGAAACTGCATATAATTTTGACAGTAGCCCCCCAGCACTTAATGATATTATCCAAACAACAACATTAGGTGCAGTAGTACAAAAACTTGGGGACAAAAATAGGGAGCTATTTCAATCTCTTAGTGATCAGAATGACCGAATTGCAGAATTAGAAGAAAAAATAAAATCTCACGAACGTCTTCATGATGATTTAAAAAGTCAGTTACATTCCAAAACAGAAGAAAATAGAGAACTAAAAGAAAATCATGACTCTTTAAAAACTGAAGTGTCCAGTCTATCAACTAGTTTAAATGAAGAAAAGGCTGCAAATGAACATTGGAAACAAGAGTATAATAGACAGCTTACCAATCTTGCCCGGACTGTTACAAACCTTAAGAAACCGATAAGAGAGCCTTCTAAAAATCAGCCCACCGAAACTCCTTCACCAATAATAAGTGCCAACAGTGTAATCGTAAACCCTCCAGCCTTTGTAACACCGCCATCTTCATCTCACTCTCACCACCACAGAGGCAGCAGACAGCAAGCACATAACTCACAGCCCCTACTAACTCAATTAATGACAGCCCAGCCCCCTGCTCCCCAATATATTGCAGCACCAGTTTGTTTTAATCCTCCTGCACTTGCGAGTGCCCGATTTCAGTCCCAAATGATGAGTAATCTAACGGCTTCCTGTGTCGTTGTTCAAACAGACGCCGGACCACGTTTAATACAACTTCCACCACCGGGACCTTTCTTGCAGAGATGCTCTATGAATAATTAATACACTGATGCAGCTTCTGTGACACCAGAACCGATTGGCCAGTCATTTTTCGCGGCCATGGAATATCGCATCAGGACAGATTATTTTTCAGATATGTGACTGCTCTATGGCGTTTTTCAATTAAAGCTGTGGTTTTACGGGGCAACTCTGCAGCATCCAGCTCTTTCAGCAGACGGCTACCTTCGTTGAGAGCCTGTTGCAAATTGTCTTCAATGACCAGCATGTTTTCGTGAGACACGGATGCTTCAATTTGCAGAGTAAAAGAATGATCAGTGCGAGAAACGATAGAAGAAGACATCTGGAAGAGCACCCGTTCATTTAGGCTCCAAACTAAGGATCTTGCGGCGCGGCCAACACAACAGCATGCACTTTCTCGGGAGTCATACTGTCAACAGAGCTATCAACTGCCACTCTCATTGAAATGATGTACTAGCCTTTTTGTCAATGGACATATATTCAGGCAGGTAGCCAGATGCTTTCTTTAAAAAAACTGACAGCGCAAGAACTGAGTTCTCTTAAGGATGTGGCCTATGACTGCAGCGCTAATAAAGGAGAATTTGATAGGTACGGTGTTACCAGTGTTGATCCGGAGTTGCATCTTCAAAAGCTTACAGAGACGGTACAGAGTCTGGAAGGAAAAGCCGGCTACGCAAAAGTTACCAAAGTGGAGACCCCAAATGACCTGACAGTAAGGCCGCTGGTCTGGCTGGCGGAACAATGTCGCAACTTTGAAAGTATCAACACTATATCCAAATCGACAATTAAAAATGTTCAGGCTAAGCATAAGATGAAGCGTTTGATCCAGAATTTGGACCAGCTTTCCCTGCCAACTGAAACCAAATTGCAAATGCTTGAGAGCTTGATGATTGACGCGCCGGAGCTTGAGGCAGCCACGGTCAAAGCAATACAGTGCTCAATATCACAAAAAAAGGCTGAATATAAGCAGCAGCTGCCAGAAAAAAAAGCTGAAGAGCAAGGTGGGACTCCTGCTGTAATGCCTGGCGGGCAATCAATAATACAAAGAATGCAGAAGATGATTGAAAAAGCCCGGAAAGCAAGAGAAGACGCAAATGAGCGGTCCTCTTCACAGCATGATATTGAAATACCTGTTGATGAGGCCGGCAGTTTATATGTTTCTCCCCGGGCCTCGGCTAAGGTGAGCGAGCTGTACCTTGACCTTGGTTACTGTCTCAATAAACCAGTGCCGGTAATAGAGCAGCAATTGCAAACCCACTGCCAGAATTTATTGAACCGTACAGGAGATACTCCCGCTTCTGATGGTTATCCTTTACAGCCGAGAAAAGGATGGCCAACCGCAGAGCAGCTTCGTTCATTTGTACAGGGTAATAATGGGCCGACTATTGACAAGGTTTTTATTCCCGTGATCGCCAGCGCATTGGGTGTGACTGTTGAGTGTGAAATCCAGACAGACGCAAACACTGACATCCAGAGGTTTGATAAAGATGGTAGCAGGGTAGCAAAATTGGCGAATACCGATATCTACATGAAACTGACCATCGGGGAGGTGTTTCAGAAAAGAGAGGTTGATCAAGGTGATGACGCCCCGCGGTCTCTTGCGGTTAAAGATTTTGTTGCTGCCCAAGCTTCTACTCCGGTCTACACATCCCTGAAAGAGCAGTTGATTGGTATGAAGCTGATTGCTGATGAACAAGAATATCTTATTCTTTCAGAAGCCTGGGGCAAAGACTGTCCCCTGTTGCAGAGAGCGGATTTCCCCGAAAAGTTGCAATACCTTAAGCTGCTTCAAGAAGAGGCTGAAAAAGATAAGCGCCCCTTCAGTTATGTACAGCTCGCACTCATTCACAAATCGGGCCTGCTTGATGCGTTCTTGCCGGACATCAAAACAGCCTGTGATAAAAAAGAGAGTCTTTCGCTGATCTATAACGACGTGGACAGGGAGTATAGCGAGAGGGTGTTTCCTGCCTGTAAATCCTTTTTTAATGAACGCCAGAAGGTTAATGTCCGACTTGCCGGACCAGCCATGGCTAACTGGGCCCATAACTGCTGGTTTAATGCCTCTACCAATATGCTGATGTCGATACTGGAACCGAGGGTTCTGGAGAAACTCAAGCAGAAGACATATGAAGGGCAGTATGCCGAGGCTCAATCCGCTGTTCGGGACGCTGTTGTCGATTTATGGGAGGCCTGTGATGCGATTCGCTCAGGTAAGGTAGAGCCCCACTCAGTTGCCGGACATCAGCTGCGATTAATGCAGGCAATGCATGCGCTCGGGCGGCAGGATCATTTAATGGTTCAGCAGCTCTTTAATTGTCCACGACCGATTGAGCAGCATGACGCCAATCAGTATCTGCTGGCCATTATGGATGTGCTGGAATTGCAGGCGCAATCTGAAGTACAAATAGCCACACCCAATAAAACAACGTGTGAACTCGGTGGAAAACAGTTGACCCGATACAGCAAAAATACGCTGTTTGAACCTATGCTGCAGGTGCCTGTGGTTGACAGGCCGGGACCGATTCAGGCATTAACGCAGGCACTGACACCGGAAGGGTTTCAGGCTATGGCCTCCTCCCACTATTACATGGCCGATCAACAGGTGTTGCAGAAGAAACTGGCTGATTATCATAATCTGGAAAATACTGCTGACCCCAGTGAGGTTGCGTTGAAACGCTGTGCCGGAGCCGCTTTGGGGCATATAAAGGATATGGCAGACCGGTGTCTCGACGAGGATGTTCTGGTAGTGGATGAAAATATGCAGCTGTTACGTGACTGCACGTTTATGGAAGGGAACACTAAGAGGCGGGGTGACTACCTCCCCTTACTCCGTGAGGGGGAGGCAGAGACAGAGTATTTGGGAGATCTGGGTAAATATAATTCAGGCGCTGATTTAAGGTTGCTGGACAATGGTGGGATCGTTCTTGAGTATTCCGACTCGGGTAAACGGCGGAAGCTAAAAGGCGTAGCGGTACTGGACAGCCATGGTTGCCTGGCAAGACCATTACTCTGTAACGAAGACTATAAACCTCGCCCCTCAGAGAAAATGCCTGGAATGTCGGCAAAAGGCAAGCCTGTTTATAACCAGAATGGCTGTCTTTTAAAGAGGGATAAATCAGGAGGGCTCTACGTCGACAGAGAGAGCAAGGTGTTGCCATCATTGTGGATAGAACACCTCAAGGTCACATCAAAGCCAACGTTTTCTCCCCAAGATGTTGAAGGGTTTGCACAGGATATAGCAGGTGTTATGAGGGTCAAGCGCTACCTTAATGAAGGAAAGCTGAATCAGTCACAGTGCCCCGTTACCTTTAATGACTGCCTCCAGGAAGCCTATGGAGACGTGGAAGGAGAATATGACTGGAGTGAGGAGGAGTTGAAAGAAGCAGGGCTTGATATTGAACACTGGTATCCGCACTACCTGAAACAGCAGGGGGTGAACCCTAAAACCGTATTGGTGAAAGGACAGACCAAAAAGCAATCGTATGAGTATCATCGTAATCATTTGACAAAGCCTCCTGTTCTGAGACTGAAGGGCACGCGATCCAACTCTATTCAAATGAACACGAAAACCTGCCGCCAGTTTTCTGTGGGATTGAATATGTTTGGAATGGATTATGATCTGGGGAGGGTAACGAAAAAAGGCAAACAGGCGGCAGAAGTATTCAACAGTATACAGCAGGGTATTCACCTGCCAGTGGTCAATGAGCAGGGTCAGCAACAAATAGTGGAGGGACGGCTGAAACATCTGGTATGCCATCAGGGAAAGACGGCTGAAAGTGGCCATTACATCAGTCTGAAATTTAACGACGATAGAACGATAACGGTAGAAGATGACTTAAAGGTTCTGGAGCTGGAAGAGTATATGAAATACTATGACAAAGAATCACCATCAGGCAAAGATGTTGCTCAGATACTGGCCAGTCTGGATCTTCAACCTTATATGTTGTTATTTGAGCGGCCAGATGAGCCTCAGATGTAGAAATTCAGCCCACAATTGCACCACCCAAGATGCACTATCTCTGTATCGGGTCCCAGCCTGAAAAAGCAATGAATATAAAGCAAAAGCTATGTAATTGTGCTGAAAATAGCCTGTATACCGGGCTCAATGCTTCTTTCTTACCAGCATAAGTTTTATACAAAGATTATGATCGGGAGGCTGCAGATCTACAGTATGGCCAGCCATTTTGGTCTTACTCGGTTTATTTGTTTTACCCGTCCCTCTTTTTTTGCCGCCCTTTACATATGATCCAAATTTTATTTGATCACCTCGGGTTCTGCCGACTTTTGGACTCTTCACCGCTAATACTCCCATCTCAAATAAAAAAGAGTACTATTGGAGTCAACAGGCCAATAAATAACCGTAACAAGCCTGTTGTTCTCACTGGCAAAGTCATTGAGTCGGGCTCTCGATGCTATAAATAGATGAGGCACTACTCAGGAGAACCACCATGCAAACCACTATCAGGGATATTATCCGTACCAATATTGATTATCTCACTGAGGATTTATTACTGACTGATGCCGTGAAAAAGATCATCCAGGCAGATCTCCCCGGCCTTCCTGTTGTGAACGACAATAAAGAGCTTATAGGTTTTGTCTCTGAGCATGACTGCATCCTGCCAATGATCTCGGGTACCTATCACTGCGATGACCGGACACTGGTCAAAGATCTGATCCAGAGAGAACCATTGTCACTGACTCCCGATGCCTCTCTGATCAATGTCGCCGAGATGATGGCCAACAAAAAACCGAAGATTTATCCCATTCTGGATGAAGGCAAACTGGTTGGCATTATCTACCGTCAGGATGTCCTCAAGGCCCTGAGTGATGAAATGAAACACTGCAAGCCCATCGTCTGATTTTCAACTGAAGACAAGGTACAATCCGATTCTTCTGAAAGCTGTTGAATAATCATAAATGTCATCTCCTCTTCGCTGCCCGGTCTGCCGGCGGCCTCTTCAACCTCATGACAAAGGTGCCCGCTGTGAAAGTGGGCACAGTTTTGACCGTGCCCGCCAGGGATACCTGAACCTGCTGCCGGTCCAGAAGAAACGCAGTGCCAACCCAGGAGATAATCCGGAGATGGTTCAGGCCCGTAACCGTTTCCTGGATACCGGCTGCTATCAAGAGCCTGCAAATGCATTAAAGCAGGCAGCACGGGAACTGGCTCACCCGTCCGAAAAGGCTGTCTTCATAGATGCTGGGTGCGGAGAAGGGTATTACACGGAACAACTGGCCAAGGCTTTCCCCCTGGCGGATATGACCGGCTTTGATATATCTAAATCTGCGGTACAGGCCTGTTGCCGAAGAATCAAATCTATCCAATGGCTGGTTGCCAGTGTTGCTGATATTCCTCTGGCGGATAATTCTGCAGATATTATTGTCAGTGTCTTTTCCCGTATCGACTGGGCTGAGTTCGGCCGGGTTCTCAGCCCCGGAGGGCATGCCCTGATTCTCGGACCGGGTCCTGACCATCTTCTGGAACTCCGCCAGCAGATCTATGACGAAGTTCGCCCTTACCAGGAAGATAAACTGCTGACCCAGCTGCCAGATGAGTTTGAACTGGTCAGGCGGGAGCCGGTATCCGACACCATTCAGCTGGAAGGGTCACAGACGATTCAGGATCTGCTGGCCATGACTCCACACTACTGGCATATCAAGCCTGCTCAGCGAGAACAGCTGCAACAGCTGGAACAGTTGACCTGTCGCATTGATATGCGCCTGTATGTGGTCAAGTATCAGCCCTGCGATTCTGCATCTTCCAGCAACCCTTCTAACAACACCGTCAGTCAATGAGGCCCGAAATGGAAACAGCACCAATGACTCAGCCCGACATTGAAGTGTATATTCGGCAGCAGCCCGTTGACCTGATCATCGATTGGTTGGATGACCGCTTCGACAGCAGCACAGAAGTTCAGACAAAAGGCCGCAGCCACAGCCTGGAGGTCACTCTGGACAGCACTGTCATTCCTGTGACCATCGTGGAAAACGCTGCGGGCAAGGCCTGGACCAGCCTCTGGTTTGATTCCTCGGCTACGCCGTGGGGCAATGATGTCGAAAGTGGCAGAGAGATAAACAGCCAGCTCAAGTGTAAAGTTCGCTGTAATGCGGCCTTCTGGAAGAACGGGGCTGACAATATGGATGAATGGATGGAGATCAGTGAAGACGGCAGTGAAATACTGATCGACTGGCCCTCATAATTTTACCTTCTGGCCGAAATCGACGAAGTTCTTACATTTTTATTGCACTTTTCTTACACTTTTCCCTCTAAATCTCCTCTGATCTGCGCTCTGCATCAAGCCGAACGCAGCTCAGAGTGATAGAATTCCCCGATTAGCGTCACACCTGAAAAGACAGATAATGGACAATACTCCCAGTATCAGTAGATACCTATTCAATCTATTACGCCGGTTAATGTTTCTCTGGGTCAGAACGACAGTCCAGGGACAGATGCCTCTGCAGTTCGGCGATGCTGTAGATCCGAAAAAACCGATTATTTACGTGCTTCGCAGCCGCTCACAGTCGGATCTGTTGGTACTGGAGCAGGAGTGTATTAAAGCTGGTCTGCCCCGTCCCTATGAAACTTTTAAGGGAACAGATCTGAATGAACAGCACAGCTATTTCTTCCTGACCAAACCCGAAGGTCTGATCCTGCAGCGGGAGCGGATGTATAACTCGCCCCGCCTGATCCGTATGGTTCAGTCCGTGACCAAGAACCCGAACACCGATGTCCAGGTGGTACCGGTACAGGTCTTCTGGGGGCGCGCGCCACAGAAAGAAGAGTCAGCCCTGAAACTGCTGTTTGCCTGGAACTACAACGTCGGCAGCCGTTTCAAGAAGTTCCTGGCCATTCTGTTCCACGGTCGCCAGACCATGATTCACTTCAACGCCCCCATGTCTTTACGGGAGATTGTTGATGAGGGTCAGGACGAAGCCCGTACCCTGCGCAAGATTAATCGTATCCTGCGGGTTCATTTCCGTCAGCTGCACACCTCTGTTAACGGCCCGGATCTGTCTCACCGCCGAACCCTGGTAAACAGCCTGGTTCAGTCTGAAGTTATTCAGCGCGCTATTGAGACTGAGGTTAAGGAAAAAGGCATCAGTGAAGAGCAGGCAACTCTCAAGGCGCGCATGTATGCCAATGAGATTGCTTCCGACTACTCCTATTCTGCCGTGCGCTTTATGGAGATGCTGCTGACCTGGTTCTGGAACAAGATCTACAGTGGCGTAAAGGTCAATCATGTTGAGCCGGTGCGTGAGCTGGCCAAGAGCCATGAGATCGTTTACCTGCCCTGTCACCGCAGTCATATTGACTACCTGCTGCTGTCTTATGTTCTGCATCACCATGGTCTGCAGATTCCTCATATCGCAGCAGGTATCAACCTGAATATGCCGGTTGTGGGCTCCCTGCTTCGCCGTGGCGGTGCCTTCTTTATCCGCCGTACGTTCAAGGGTAACCAGCTTTACAGCAACGTATTCCATGAGTACCTGCATACTCTGTTCACCCGAGGTTTTCCAACAGAGTTCTTTGCCGAAGGTGGCCGCTCCCGTACCGGCCGAACCCTGAAGCTGAAAACCGGCATGCTTTCGATCATGCTGCGCAGCTACCTTCGCAGCAACCAGAAACCCCTCGCGCTGATACCGGTTTATATCGGTTATGAGAAGGTTCTGGAAGCAGGCACCTATATGAGTGAACTGCGGGGCAAAAAGAAGAAGAAAGAGTCACCTCTGGATATCGTCCGTACCCTGGGTGCCCTGAAAGACAGCTTTGGCGAGGCCTTTGTTAACTTTGGCGAGCCTCTGTTGCTGAATGATTTTATGGATCAGGAGCAGCCTGGCTGGCGTGAACAGGAGTACGACCAGGATTACCGTCCGAAGTGGTTGAAACAGGCTACCAACAGCCTGGGTGAAGAGATTGCGTGCCGTATCAACAATGCCGCCGCTATCAACTCCGTAAACATTGTGTCCGCAGTACTGCTCAGCACTCCGCGTCAGGCCCTGGGTGAAGAGGAGCTTGTTCAGCTGATCAACGGCATTAACACCCTGATCGCCAAGGTTCCCTACAGTGACAATATTACCCATCCCGACCTTGATGGCCGCGCCATGCTTCAGCAGGTTGAGCAGCTGAAGATGGTTGAGCGCAAGTCCGACAGTCTGGGTGACCTGATCTGTCTGAACGAGCGCAATGCGGTACTGATGACTTACTACCGCAACAATATCCTGCACCTGCTGGCGATTCCGGCCTTTATCTGCCGTCTGTTCGCCCACAGCCACAAGTACACCCGCAGCGAGATTATGTCTTACTGCAATAACTTCTATCCCTATCTGAAGGCTGAGCTGTTTATCCGCTGGTCTGTCGAAGAGCTGGAAGGGGTGGTGAACCAGTGGCTGGTTGCTCTGGAAGAAGCCGGTCTGCTGAACCGTGATGGTGACACCTTTATCCGTCCTGACTCCAGCAGCACCGAGTTTATTACTCTGATGGTTCTGTCCCGAGCCATGCAGCAGCCTCTGGAGCGCTTCTTTGTTGTGGTCAGTCTGTTGCTGCGTAATGGCTCAGGCAATATTGATCCGGAAGAACTGGAGAAGCAGAGCAAGGATATGGCCCAGCGCCTGTCCATTCTGCATGGCCTCAATGCACCGGAGTTCTTTGACAAGACTCTGTTCCGCCACTTTATCGGGGAACTGCAGGCCCGTGAACTGGTTGAGATTGATGAGCACGGCAAGCTGACCTTTGGTGATCAGATTGTGCTGATGGCGAACGATTCCCGCCGTCTGCTACCCAGCGAAATGCGTCACAGTATTCGCCAGGTGACCACCAACCAGGCTCCGGAGCCGGTTGCAAACAGCAGCGCATCAAAACCAGAGAAAAGCGAAAATGAAACGGCTCAAAAGCAGGATCAATCTGAGTCTGCCACTGAAAAGAAAAGCGAAGTGGAAGTTGAGCACTAGCTTCTGTTGACGTAAGCCTCTTTAGCAGCTTTAGTTTTCACTCCTATCGAAAACGGTCTGTCCTAAGTGTGACAGGCCGTTTTTTTATCAGCCACTATTCAGCCTGTAACAAAAAACTCCGGAACTAGCCCTGATGGTTACTGTCCATGGCAGCAAGTTACCATTTTGATTGCCAGTCCAGAGGTTTACATGCTTATCACTCGTTCTAAGCGATACCTGTATAGCCACTTATTCAGCTGCATTATCGCGCTTACGCTCTGTATGGGCTCAATGCTTTCTTATGCATCAAATGATTTGCATGGTGCTGCCACAGAGGCAGAGCAACAAATAAACACTATCAACACCTTTATGGAGCCAACCCTTCGGGATATCAGCTTTATTTCCAGGTGGGTAAAAGACTTCTCTGGCACAAATCCGGTAACTGATGAGGTTTCCCACGCCAGGTTCCAACGCAACGGTGAACAACTCAGGAAGCTGATGGGATATAACAACCTTCTGAAAACTACACCCGATCAGTTACAGAAGGAGGTTTCAAGCCTGGTCGAACAGTTTGATCAGGCATCTGAGCGATATTTCAGCCCGGTACAGCCCGTTGAGACCGCCGGGTTATATCTGGCTCTGGCAGCTGTCGCGTATGGTGTATGGCAATCCATTCCCTTTCATGTTTTTCGTATGACTGCTTACCTTGGAGCCGGTGCAGGAATTTATACTCTCGCCCGGATTTTTAACAGCCAGCTACGGGAAAGCGACAGACTGTTGATGCATAATCTGCAGCAGTCCATGGCTCATACTACCCAGCAGCTCCAGAACCAATATCAGCGCCTGCAGACTATTAACCGGGAAACGGCTCAGGGCCGACTTATGGTGTTACAAAACACCGGCTTTCAGTGCGGAGCTTTCCTGGAAACGGCAAACTCCATTCATCCAGCAACATATAAACAGTTCTTTGATCTTCAACGCTTTTCCGCCAGAAATAACACCATCATTAATATCACCAAGCTGCAAGAGCGACTGGACGAAACACTTGTCGATCTGGATGACCGCCAGATGCTGGTTCTGACTCTGGCTGACAAGCCTGATGAAAACAGGCCCGAAAATGAATACCGCCTGATTCGCAGAGAGTCAGATTACTACCTTGGATTAACTCAACTTCAGCACCAGCAGGATAGAAAGGAAGACAGGATTGATTTTCTGAAGTTCTCAAATTCCAGTCAGCTGCTGGAATTCTTTCAAAACATTGCACACCTTAGCCAAACCCGTTTTTTTGGATATTTAACCTTCTCTTTGGGCGAAAGCAGTTAAAAATAACCCTATGATTTTGGTTAGAATGTTGTTTTAACAATAATCAGGCATTGACGCTGTATGATCTCATTTGCCAGTGACAACTACGCAACAGCCGCTCCGGAAGTCATGCAGGCTCTTATGGAAGCCAATCAGGGCCATATGCCCGCTTATGGAAGTGACCCGGTAACAGAACAGGCAGTGAGCCTGATTCAGAACAGCCTTTCAACAGATGCCCCCGTTTTTTTTGTTGGTACCGGAACAGCAGCCAATGTGCTGGCTCTTAAGGTGATGCTGAAAGACTTTGAAAGTGTGATCGCTCCTGACAATGCCCATATCGTCACCCATGAAACCGGTGCACCTTTTCATATCTGTGGAACCAAGATTCTGACCTGTTCAGGCGGTGATTCAGGGAAAATCACTCCTGACCAGATTCGCAGGCTACACCATGGTGAGAGCAAATGGGGTATTCATGCCACCAGCCCCAAAGTCGTCAGCATTACCCAGCCAACAGAATTTGGAACCGTGTACAGTCTGGAAGAACTGGCCGCTATTCGCTCCACCTGCGATGAACTTAACCTATTGATTCATATGGATGGTTGCCGCCTATATAACGCTGCTGCAACCCTGGATTGTTCACTGGGAGAGATGGCCAGATATGCTGATATCCTCTGCCTGGGTGGCACCAAGGCAGGACTGATGTTTGGCGAGGCTATGGTATTTATCAATCAGGAACTGGCAGAAAACTTTGGCCACCGCCGTAAACTTGGCCTGCAGTTAATGTCCAAAATGCGTTATGTCTCAGCGCAGTTCAAGGCATTGTTTACTGAAGACCTTGGCCTGAAATTAGCCCGTCATGCTAATGAGATGACCACACGTCTCTGGAACGGCATTAAGGACTGTGATGGGGTGTCAGCCGCTTACCCGGTTGAGAGCAACCAGATGTTTATCACTCTGCCCCAGGAGATGATTTCCCCTCTGCAGGAGAAATTTCCTTTTTACACCTTCGATGAGGAACTCAATCTGGTTCGCCTGATTACCTCACATGATACCAAACCTGAAGATGTCGATAGTTTCCTCTCTCTGTTTCATAGCCTGTTGAAATAGCACAGGCTCCACAGACATAGGTCTCTATACTCAAAACCATGGATGGTTAAACATAATATGGATGATTAGTTATGCCAGGTTTTGAAGGGACCACACCGCCTCCCTCTACCAACCCTGTACAGCCTTCAGGAACTTATGGACCTCACCAGAAAAGCAGCCAGCCGGAGTTAAAGAGCTACCTTCTCGGTCACTATCGGAAAGATTCCACTTACGGTCAGGCACCGGCCAAACCTCTTTCAGAAAGAAAGGTTGGATACTTTGAAAGTGAGAGCAAGGTTTTAAAGGAGAAGCTAGAAGATTGTTTGATGCCGATTTTGAAGGATGAGACCCTGCTGGCTGGAATGGAGTCCAGCCATCTCAGTTTCCTTCATAACCTGCAAAGCCTTGACTTCAGTGGTACCAACAAGGCCACTCGAGAAGCGGTTATTGCCAGACAGCAAGCTCGAACAGATCCCAAAGTCGCTTTAAACCCAAATGTAAAAGCACTTCTTGAGGACAAAGGAGTTATTTACGAAGAAACTCCGGGGACGATTCCTTTTGATCCAGAAAATATGAACCACCAGGCTCTGCTTTCGATAGAGCAGTGCATAGATATTCTGGAAACGATCCAGGCTCAGGACAAAACCCAGAAAGCCAAAATTGGGCCGGCTTTAGAGCAGTTCAAAGCTTTTCGTTCCCATTTAATGAAGCAGCAGTGGCCTCACTACTTTAACGAGAAATATCTCGGCAATATTCATTTGGTCCAGGATGATAAGGTCTGCTGGAGAAGTGATCTGGCTATCTATCCTCCCCAGATATCCCCGATTCCCGAAGCCAGCCGCTTTCTGGGAGGGGTATTCTCAGCAGGTGAAGGCGTTCCAAAGGCCATCAGTACAGCATGGCTGAGTATGAATCAGGATCTGCTCCCTAAAGAGTTTCTGAAAACCAGACCAAAAAGCCCGGTACCTGTTTTTGATCACCAGGCAACAAACAGTGCCATGCTCAATCGTGAAACCTTGCTTTCACCAACATTTGATGACACCCATACCATGACCACAAGCATGAAGGGAGTTGGGATTACCTATGACTCAACCTCTCAGGTAACTGAGTATGACTCCGATAACCCGGATCATGTCATGCTGGTCAAAATAACCAACCTGCAATCTTTAAATGCTGGCTTGCGAGAGCGTGCCGGGGATCTCAACAGGGAAGGAAAAATCACCTTTGAAGATGCGGAAGCACTCAATATTTTTCTTGGTGACAGTGACAACAAGCTGGAGTCATTAGCCCATGAAGCAGCTGCCAGAATTTGGCCAAAGGATTTTAAGCCCGGCCATTACAAACATCAGCAGCTGGTCAGTGGAGATCAACCTATGTGGTGCAGTGTGTACTGCTATCCAAGGACAACGAATTATTTAAATTAACCTGAAAAGGAACTTCATTATGCAATCAGGACCTATAGAAAAACCGAGTGTAAAGCAGCGGTTTGTAGACTTCCTTCTGAACAATAAGCTGGCCAAAGTCGTTCCCTTCCGTGGATGGCTGGTTTTAAAACTAACCACGCCTCCTCTGCCAATAGTTAACCAAGAATCATCTCTTTCATCCCGGCCTCCTGAAAAAAGCCTGTATCAACGGGAGGCATCCCTGGGTTCATTATCCAGCTGGTTAGATAAAGCCGCTAAAACCAGTAGCCCTGAGGACGCTAAAATTTTTTACATTCAAGCTTTTCAGCGAGAAGAGCAGGAACATAAACTGGGTACTCATTACCGGCACTTTCTGGACGGTGATAACAGTGCAGTATTAAAGCTTGTGAAAGGTGTAGGTGAAAGCCAGCGCGCAAAACTGGCTCCGATTCTTGATGAAGCACTTAACCAGGGATTCTTTACTGCGGGTCTTTTGTTAATAGATCACTATGCCCAGATCATGGAGGATATTGAAAGTAGAAATGGGTCAAAACCTTCTGATCAGTGGTCACAAGAAGATAATCAAAATTATACAGCCGCACTGCAGGCTAAGAATAAGTGTATTGAAAAGACTTTCCAGAGTGATAATAACCTGATAGGACACTATCAATCTTTTTGCAAAGGCGATTTCACCGAAGAACACTGCCTTCCACTGGTTTACTGCTTTGTCGAAAGTGATCCGGAAACAGCATTTTCATTCCTCTCCCCTGTTTTAAATAGCGCCAGCTACAAAGAGAAAGAAGGAAGCATAAGACAGGCCTACAACAGCATTCTTGCAAAAGCGACATCAAACCGTGATTTAAGGAAAATGATGACGGAAAAGCGTAAAGAAAAAGCTAAATAAAAAATCTGACGGTCACTGATTGCCTACTCTTCGGCCCTTTTGCCGCAAGCGGTTGAGTGTGTTAATGCGTGCTTAAGAATCAATAGAGAGTTTCAGCTTCGACTGAGAGTTCAATAACTCTACCAAGATGTAAATGCAGCAACTTATCAAGCACCTCTTCCTCTGCATCAGCGTCTCCATCAATACAGGAATTTATGGCCATGGATTTTAAACTGCTGGCCATGGCAGATAGCTTGCTTTCATTAACATGAAGACGCCAGACTTCTATTTCTCCACCACTATATGCTGAGCTGACCAAGTGCTTATGATCAGGTGTCAGCCAGACATTAGCCATGGCTTTGCCATCCTTCCGCTCAAGCTGTAAAGAGACCTGACCGGTATTTATATCCCAAAGCCGAATAACACCATCCCTGTAACCAACTATCAAGGTTCGCCCATCAGGAGAAATTTTAAGGACATTGATTCCGTCATTATCAAAAACATATTCAGCAATCAATTCACCGGTATCCAGTGAATAGCCAACAACATCTCCCCCTTCAGCAATATAAATAATTTCATCATCCATACTGGTGACTATCTCAGGAGGTCCGCCAAATTCAAACTCCATTTGCTGCCCCCCTGTCTGACGAGAATAGACTCGGGTAGCAAAGTACTTGGAGGCTACAATCCACCGCCCTCCGGAAGAAACTTCTGCATGCCTGAGATTGTCACCAAGTGTTTTGTTCTGTTCGGGAAAATAATGTCTCTTGTGCTTGTGGCTTTTAAGATCAACCCTGTGCACATTGTTTTCCGAGGTAAACAGAATGGTGTCATTATCCTCAAATACAGCAGAGTGAAATTGGCTGCCTGTCGTATGAGTATGAAATACAACCTTGTGATTTCTCCAGTCTATTACCTGAAGATCGCCCGTTCTGGGAATATGAGCGGTAATCAGCTTTCCATCTGGAGAGAATTTTCCTGAATCGCTGTGAGTACTCAATCCCCTGACCGATCGTGGTATCTGCACCGTCGCATTTTCAAAATCAACGACAGCCAGACAGTGGCCTTTATCAAGCCCAAGAACCATCGTCATAGCCTTATTATCCGGAGCCATTTCCACTCGGGCGATATAGTCAACAGGAGTTCCAAAAGCAGATGAGTAATCAACACCATAGGATTCTCCAGGACGAGCCAGACTATGAATACTGACAATACGATGGCTCTTCCAGGCAATCACTATCCACTGTCCATCATTACTGATTGAGACGCCTTTTTCTTCAAACTGTGCTGCAGGTAACAGCTTTACTTCCGACTTTCTGGTTTGAACCTTGTGGAGTTTTCTTTTTCCATGTGAAGCCTTCAGCTTTTTTTCTTGAGCGGGTCTTGCCTCTACAATTCTTTGAAATGGTGAAGGAGCATACTGCCCTCCTCTTTCCACAACCTGAATATTTTTGAGAGTTTCAAGGAAAAGAGACAGGCGACCATGAACAGCCTTGTGGAGGGTATAGAGAGCCAAAGGCTTAGATGCGATGGCCAGTTTCTTTGATAAATAGGCTGGATCAACAGCCATTTCCTCAAGCTCAGTAACCACAGAGAAAAGTTCTGGCGGGTGCTGCATTCCCTCCATCACAACACCTCTCTTGCTAACATAGGTTCCCTGGCAATAACCACAGAAGAATGTTGTCAGAATAAGGCAGGAAAGGACTTTCACTCTCTGAGAGAAATATTGGAAGCAACGGCAGACCATATCGGGCTCATATCTGGAGATGAGCCAACAGCTTAGACAAACTGCCAGCACTCTCCAGAAATTTGATCTGTTTATGCGAGGCGTTTTAAGGGGTATATATCAAAACGCCCTGATTTTCCTTCAAGGCGATAACCGGGTTCTGTTTCTGCCAGCTCCGGTGCTTTCTTTGGCCGTTTTACAACAACACGATGTTCAGCCAGAGACAGGGCTGGTTGCAGTAAAGCATCGGCGTCCATATCCGGTCCAAGGAGTGTTTGAAAAAGCTTCATCTCCTTTTTTACCGCTGCAGATTTGTCGCGATGGGGGAACATTGGGTCCAGATAAACGACATCAAAAGACTGATCTTTTTGCAGAAACTGTTCCATTAACTCCGGCGCATTACCTGCAGCCAGAGTCATACGCGCAATAATGGGGGCAGCCTCGGAATCTTCAGATGCTCTGCGTAACCCATCAGCCAGAAGTGCCCGCACAACGACGGAACGCTCAATCATGGTAACCCGGCATCCCATTGTCGCCAGTACAAAAGCATCACGACCAAGACCGGCCGTGGCATCAAGCACGGAGAGCTGCCTGCTGGTATCTGCAACGCCAACAGCCTTGACGATTGACTGGCTCTTGCCACCACCGAATTTACGACGGTGGCCAACAGCTCCGCCAACAAAGTCCACCACAACAGGGCCGGGAGCACCTTTGCCGGTTTGTTGAAGAGCCAGACCTGCAGGGCTATACCACAAAACCAGACGCTGATCGCGAATGGCCTTGGGGCTTTCACCTTCAATAACCGGCAACCCTGTCACTTCAACCAGTTGTGCCAGCTGTTCACCGTCTGTCTCTGGAGTCGCAAGAATAACCAAAGGGGAAAGATCAGAATTTACAGACACAACATACCTACAAGAACCAGCCCCAGCAGCAGGCGGTAAATCACAAACGGCATCATGCCAATACGGTTGATAAAGGCCAGGAAGTAGTGAATGCAGAGATAGGCGCTGATACCGGATACAACAATACCCATACCCAGCTCACCCCAGTGTACCGGGTCAGTTCCTGTCACCAGTTTAAGCAGAACCAGCAGGCAGGCAGCACAGATAACCGGTATCGACATTAGGAATGAGAAACGGGCAGCCGCTTCCCGGGTCAGCCCCAGGAATAACCCCGCAGTAATAGTAATACCGGAACGAGAAGTACCGGGAATAATGGCAATAGCCTGTGCCAGACCAATAATAATGACCTGTTTCAGTGTCAGTTCTTCAAGCGGTTGCGTGAGATTTTTGCGCTTATCTGCAAAACCAAGCAGAGTCCCGAAAATAAGCGTGGTAGCCGCGATCACAGCCGTAGTACGCATCATTTCATCAAAGCCAGTCACACTAACCAGGCCACCAAAAACAACGGCCGGAATAGTGGCCCAGATCAGGAACCATCCCTGACGACTGTGCAGCGTTTTTGGACCACGCCCAACAGTATTCAGAGTCCAGTCTCGGATAATCTGCATCAGGTCATTGCGGAAATACAGCAGTACTGCAGACAGCGTCCCCAGGTGTACCGCCACATCAAAAGCCAGCCCCTGGTCTGCCCAGCCAAGAATCTGGGAAGGGAGCACCAAGTGCGCAGAACTTGATATTGGCAGAAACTCAGTAAGGCCCTGAACCAGGGCCAGAATAAAGAGCTGTAGCGAATCCATTAACGTTCACTCTTTTTCAGTGCAACATTATCACGCAGATAAACCGGCAGAGCCTTGTCGGCATCCACACCCTGCCCCTGTTCCAGCATGGGTGCGGCCAGTGTCGCAATATCACCGGCATGAGGGAATGCCCCGATCACAGTCCGGGCCGGAGAAAAGCCCATTCGTTCACTGTAACCCCAGCCGGTTCCTATACCGAGGGCAGACTCAAGCCAGCCTTCAGGGATTGATTCACGGGTCAGCTCCGGAGCACAGACCTGTTCATCTCTTACAGCTTCCATAATGCCATTGCTGGCGGAATAGATACCCCAGTAAACTTCATCCATACGAGCGTCAATTGCGGCCAGAACCTGCTCAGCGCCATATTCCCGTAAACCCTGCTGGGCCAGTGCTGCCAGAGTGGAAACAGGCACAACAGGGCAGTTCAGTGCCCAGCCCAGTCCCTGCGCGATTCCTGTAGCGATACGTACTCCCGTAAAAGCGCCAGGACCCCGTCCAAAGGCAACGGCATCGATCTGACTGCGGGAAACACCCTGCTCAGCCAGCAACTGATCAATCATCGGCAACAGTCGTTTACTGTGCTGGCGGGGAATAACTTCAAATATCTCCTGCACCTCACCATTGTTATTAATGGCGGCGGAACAGGCTTCAGTGGCCGTATCAATAGAAAGAATCAGTGCCATAGGAAAGACTTACAGGGCCTATTGGGAAATGATACAAAAAACCGCCCACTGGGCGGTTTTCTGCGAATTTTGAATGCCAGCTTACTCTTCCAGAGAAGCCAGTACCGCCTTGGTGATATCTTCAACGGAACCAACACCGGCAACGGTGTGGCATTTTACACTGCTCTTGGCTTCAGCCATAGCAGTGTAGAACTCTACCAGAGGCTTGGTCTGTTCGTGATAAACAGCCAGACGCTTGCGAACAGTCTCTTCCTGATCGTCATCACGCTGAACCAAAGGTTCACCGGAATCGTCGTCGATACCTTCCTGCTTGGGAGGGTTGTAAATCACATGGTATGTACGGCCGGAAGCCATGTGTACACGACGACCGCTCATACGCTTGACGATCTCTTCGTCTTCAACAGCGATTTCCAGAACGTGGTCAATATCAACACCAGCATCCACCATGGCTTCAGCCTGAGGAATGGTGCGGGGAAAACCGTCAAACAGGAAGCCCTTGGCGCAGTCATCCTGAGCAATACGCTCTTTTACCAGATCGATAATGATGTCATCAGATACCAGCTGGCCTGCATCCATAACCGCCTTAACCTTCAGGCCCAGAGGGGTTTCATTCTTGATAGCAGCACGCAGCATATCACCAGTGGAAATCTGGGGAATATCATATTTCTCGGTGATAAAACGGGCCTGAGTTCCCTTACCTGCGCCCGGGGCGCCCAGCAGTATGACGCGCATGGACATACACTCCTGAATGTTGTTTCTGACTACCAGCATAGCGACCGGCAGAACCAAAACAGGCAACAATACACACCCCGCCCTCGCAACTCAAGGGCAGAAGATGCTGCAAGAGATTTACCTCACAGTACCTTACATTCAGGAACTACAGCTTTTAACCTGTGTTGCGCATACCTGCGGCGATACCGGTAATTGTCACCATCATGGCTCTGGCCAAATCCTCACACACGCTTTCCGGAACCTTACGGGAACGGTACAGCAGTTCTGCCTGCAGAAAGTGCAAGGGATCAGAATAAGGATTGCGAAGGGCAATGGCCTGGCGTACCCAAGGCTGCCCTTTCAGCAGAGTACCACCTTTCAGCTTGAGAGTGACCTCCATCGCCTCTTTCAGCAGCTGGCGCAGCCGGTCACCCAGGTGACGATATTCCTGCGGCACCAGACGCTGGTCGTAGTAGCTGGAGATACCGTGATCAGTCTTCAGATAAACCATCTCAAGCAGCTCCAGACGAGCCCGGAAGAACGGCCAATAAGCCAGCATTTCCTGCAGCTGATGCTCCTTGCCCCGCTCAACAACACGTTTGAGAGCCGCACCACTGCCCAGCCAGGCTGGCAGCATCAAACGGTTCTGACTCCATGCGAAAATCCACGGAATTGCACGCAGGCTTTCCACACCACCATCAGGACGACGCTTGGTGGGACGGCTTCCCAAGGGCAAAAGGCCAAGCTCCTGTTCTGGAGTGGCGGCCCGGAAGTAAGGAACAAACTCTGGCTCTTCCCGCACCATGCCTCGGTAAACTTTCAGGGAATCCTGAGCCAGAACATCCATCATCTCCCGCCATTCAGGCTCAGGCTGAGGTGGAGGCAGCAGAGTGGCTTCCAGAGTTGCACTGGCGTAAAGAGAGAGACTTTCGGCAGCAATCTGGGGGAAGCCGTATTTGAAGCGAATCATCTCCCCCTGCTCGGTCACACGCAGATGCCCATTCACAGAACCGGGAGGCTGGGAGAGAATGGCCTGGTGAGCAGGGCCACCGCCCCGGCCAACGGTTCCGCCGCGACCGTGGAACAGAGTTAGACTGACGCCCTTCTCCCGGCACAGCTCAGTCAAACCTTCCATTGCCCGGTACTGAGCCCAGGCTGCAGCCATCTGCCCGGCATCCTTGGCGGAATCGGAATATCCCACCATAACCATCTGCTTGCCGGCTGCATAGTCACGGTACCAGGGAACACTCAGCAGTTTTTCAATACTGCTGCGGGCAATATCAAGGTCAGAGAGTGTTTCAAACAGCGGAGCAATCGGCATATCAAACGGACAGCCGCACTCACGCAGAATCAGGATAACCGCCAGAACATCAGAAGGTGTGCTGGCCATGGAAATAATATAAGGGCCAAGTCTTTCCGGCTTCTGTGCCGCAATCACCCGGCAGGTGTCCAGAACCTCCTGAACATTCGCTGATGGCTTCCAGCAGGAAGGAATCAGTGGCCGCAGGTTAGCCAGTTCATTCAGCAGAAACTCCTGACGTTCTTCTTCAGAAACCTTGCCATAATCTGGCAGCCCCAGGTAACAGGTCAGCTCAGACAGCACTTCAGTATGGCGATCTGCTTCCTGGCGAATATCCATTCGAACCAGACCCAGACCGAAGCAACGGGCCCGCCACAGCAGGTCGCGCAACCTGCCGTTGGCAATCAAGGACATGCCGTTGGCGCACAGAGAGTCATAGCATATCTGCAGCGGATTAATCAGCTCTTCATCTCGATGAAGAATACTGTTCTCGTTCGATGGCTTACCTGCCAGCTGGGCATCACACCACTTGCGGGTTTTGTTGAGCTTTTTGCGCAGCTCTTTCAGCACCACACGGTATGGCTCTTTGTCATTACCCCCGGCCAGATGCAACAGTTCTTCGGAGCATTCCGGCATGGACAGTTCGCCAACCAGACTCTTCAGTTCCCGCAGGAACAGGTCAGCTGCCATCCAGCGAGCGGTCATCAATACCCGCTCAGTGACTTTTGCCGTCACATTTGGATTACCATCACGGTCTCCCCCCATCCAGGAGGAGAAACGAACCGGCATCACAGAAACTGGCAAACCCGAACCCGTATGCTGCACTAAATGCCGATCAAGCTGGCGCAGGAACTGGGGCAAAGCTTCCCACAGCGAATGTTCAACTGTGGCAAAACCCCAACGAGCCTCATCTTCCGGCGTTGGCCGGTGATCACGAATTTCCTTGGTGTGCCAGATCTGGCTGATCAGCTGATGCATACGATCAATAATGTCTTCCCGTTCACGGGGCATCAGATCGGTGTGGTCTAGCTTGGTCAGGCAACGGGTAATGCCGTTGAATTTCTGAATAACTGTGCGGCGGGTTACTTCCGTCGGGTGTGCTGTCAAAACCAGTTCAATATCCAGGTTGGCCACCTGGCGGTGAAGCTCATTCGCATCAAAGCCCTGATCGACCAGACGCCGGAACAATTCATCGACTGAGTCAGTAAAATGCCCTTCCTGCTCACTATGGCGGGAAACAGTGTGATACTGCTCGGCAATATTGGCCAGATTCAGAAACTGGGTAAAAGCGCGTGTAACAGGAAGCAGTTCATGGTCAGACAGCCCATGCAGAAGGGCAAGCAGCTCTTTATGATCGTTAGTATTACCATTTCTGGCGGATTTGGATAGCTGACGGATCCTTTCAATTTTCTCAAGGAAAGGTGCTCCCAGATGATCCTGCATCGCCTGTCCGAGAAGTTCCCCCATCAAATGGATATCATGCCTTAATGCTGCATGTTCATCCGTCATACCTTTTTTCTCCCATTTCATTCTTTTGCCGTGAAATTTCGCGACCACTCCAACGGCTACAAGAATTGTTTCTTTAACTCATTTCTATTGTGCTGGGATGCAAAGTACGACATTTTTTACCAAAAATACACCGAAGCCCAAAATTACTGACAAAAAGCGCCTCAGGACGAGGGATATTCCTGACGGCGTTGACTGTTTTCCCATGACATCGGGGTTATCCAGACATTAACTTCCCTGCTATGAACCCAACCCCAGAACACGGTGACTAATTATCTGCTTGCACAGCTTCTCCTGAGTGCAGCTGGCGGACCAGGTTCTATAGTTAGCGAACCACAGAGGTTCGCCATTTTTTCACCCCTTGCTTGTTGAAAAGCCCGATGAGGAGTTTTCTTTGTATATCGCGGGTGAAGGCTATCCTGTGGAGCTTTGTTTTTATTATCTCTAGTCAATAAAGAACAACCCATGAATCCCACTCCACACACTCTCAGGCAACTGATACAGGTTTGTCAGTCAGCTCTAACAACCAGTGAGGAATATGAAGGACATACTCACATACTCTCCCACCTTCAGCATGCCCTGATGGAAGATAGTTTTATTGGGGAGTTTTTTGGAGATAGTAACTGGACGGGAAAGCGTATTATATACAGGGATCCTGAGATGGGTTTTTGCATCAGGGCACATATAAACTGTGAGCAGCTGAACCATCCCCCCCATGATCATGGGCCAACCTGGGCCATCTATGGTCAGGCTGCGGGTGAAACGGAAATGTCCGAGTGGCTTCATATTGAACCTCCGGGCTGCAATTAGTACAACATCCCCATTTTGAAAAAACTCCGTACCTATCACCTGAAGCGGGGTGATGTTTATCTTTATAAGGTGGGGGATATTCACTCCCCCCACCGATCACCAGGAACAAAGCTTGTTCGTATCGAAGGAACAGATATAGATATGGTGACGAGAAGATCTTATGAGCAATTTCAATCAAACGACTAAAGCCTTTTACCTTAATTATTTATCCCATAACAGCATGTGTCGTTTATAGCGCCAACAGAACCTAACTTGTAGACATAGGGTTTTGATCTAGCCTCAAAGCTCCCTTGCAGCTATTTCTGTGGTTAGCCATGAAGTCCTTCATACTGCAATGCGGTGCCTGCCTGTTGGGAGCTTTAACAGCTGTGAGCCTGCAGGCCGCCGAGAAGACGACTCCCGCCGATAAGACCAACCGCCTGATAGTGAAATACGCCATTCCGGTTGATCCCGTCAAATCAGTTAATGACCCCCTGATAGCACAAGCTGCTGGTGGAAGAATTCTCAGCATCCGTATTGCCTCGAGCGGTGCCAATGTCGTTGATCTGGGGCTCCATAAATCAGTTGATGAGATGCGCGCTCTTGCTGATGAAGTAGAAAAGCAGCCAGGCGTACTTTATGCGGAACCCGACCTAATCATGGTGCATCAGGAAGTACCGAATGATGATCGCTATAACGAGCAGTGGCATTACTTTGAACCGGCAGGTGGAATCAACCTGCCGGAAGCCTGGGATATGGTGACCACAGTCAACCCTGTTGTTGTGGCTGTTATTGATACCGGAGTCCGGCCTCATGCTGATCTGGTTGAGAACATGCTGCCGGGTTATGACTTTATTGCCGATATTGATACGGCACAGGACAACAACGGACGGGACAAAAATGTCAATGACCCGGGAGATTATTCCCCTGTCGGTTCCTGTGGTACTAATGGGCGTGGACGGCCAGTGCCTCTCCATGAAGAGTCCAGCAGCTGGCATGGTACTCATGTGGCCGGGACCATCGCAGCAGTCAATAACAATGGCAGAGGTGTTTCCGGTATAGGAAAAAGTACCAGGATACTTCCTGTCAGGGTATTGGGCCGCTGTGGCGGTTATACTTCGGATATCACCGATGGCATGCGCTGGGCTGCGGGCCTGCCCGTTCCAGGAGTGCCTAACAACGTTAACCCAGCCAAAGTTCTTAACCTCAGCCTTGGTGGCCCCGGGCACTGTTCAAGAACTTATCAGGACACTATCAACGATATTCTTGATGCCGGAGCAACCATCGTTGTGGCTGCTGGTAACGATAACCGCAATGCTCGTAACTTCTCACCAGCCAGTTGTGATGGTGTGATTACTGTTGCAGCCAATAAGCGGGATGGTGGACGTGCTTATTACTCCAACTACGGTAATGCTGTTGATATAACTGCTCCAGGAGGGGAAACCATGCACTCCGGCAATGGTATTCTTTCAACCATTGACTCCGGTGCCCGCGAACCGGAAAGTGATGATTATGACTGGTACCAGGGCACCAGTATGGCGGCTTCACATGTGACCGGTGTCGCCGGTTTGATGTACAGCGTTAACCCGGCCCTGAAGCCTGCAGAAGTAAAAAACATCCTGATGGATACCGCCCGACCTTTCCCGAGAGTTTCCCGCCGCCAGTGCAACAGTGATATCTGTGGCACCGGTATTCTGGATGCCAAGGCCGCAGTCATGGCTGTTTCTTCAACACCGGCTCCGGATGTTGACCACGGCATTATCAAGAAAGGGGTAGCTGTCACTGATCTCTCAACCACGGATGAAGGGCAGCAGCTGTTCTTCAGACTGGAAGTTCCTCCCGGTGCGTCTGATCTGAACCGTTCAATCACCGGTGGAACGGGTGATGCCGACCTGTATGTGCACCGGAGCCGCCGTCCAACTATCGAAAAGTATGACTATGCCCCCTACCAGAGCGGTAACGAGGAAAGTGTTGATGTTTCTTCACCAGCAGCCGGTACCTGGTACATTATGCTGGATGCCTACAAACCGTTTACAGGTCTGACTCTGGAAGCTGACTATGAGCTGAAAACGGCGGTTCTCATTGGCCAAAAAAGCTTTAGCAGCACACCCATGGATATTCCGGACAATCGCTCCCGTGGCGTTACCAGCTCCATCGTCAGCTATTACCAGGGAGATGCCGGAACTCTCAATCAGTGGAGCATCAGTTTTAAATGAAAAATTCACTGACACAACCTGCAACAAGACGGAAAACCATACTTGCAGTTGCTGTGCCACTGATTCTATTGTGTGCTGGCTCAGCAAATGCTTCGGCCAGCGCCTTTTGGTTGCATTCTATCCTGATGAAATGGTGAACTGTTCCAGAGAAGATCTGTCTGCGTTTCTTTATGAATACATGCCGAATACCCACTTCAACCCGCTGAAAATATTTGGCCGCTTCGGCCTTGTTGTGGAAACCGAAGATAATCGTTTTATTGATACGGTAAGTGAGTTACCACAAGTGGATTATATTGAGCCGGATGCTATTGCCCGAAACCAGTAATAAAACCAGCTCCAACCTTCCAATCAACGCTATCTACCTATTCTTTCACCTCTACACCAGTTCCTATAATCCTGAGGATAATAACGAATTGGAGTATTCAATATGAGCGACGACATTACCTGTACCGCCTGTAATGTTATGGATATCGGCACAGTGATCCGTGAAGATGACTGTACTGCGATTTTTTATCTGCGTGGTGACAGCACAGATAGCCTGAAGCAAAAACTTATTGAATTGGCTCGCAGCATTGAAAATGAGCCATGTGACATTTCAGAGCAACCAGTTACTGATGAGCAGGGTGAAGCTATGCAGATGAATTTTGTTTTTAGCTGCGCGGCTGAGAAACTGATTTTTGATATGCGTGCTGCCAAACTCAGATGAAGTCAATTGTATTACTGCCTTCACAATAGAGAAGGCAGTAATCCATGAATACTAATTACTAGTTTTTGGTTGCACCAAGATTTAGATCAGATACACGACTGGAAAGATCTTCAGATGGTGTAGTAATGTCATTATCCAAAACCATTTCAGGCTACTCGATACCACTATTGGATCCATAAGACACAGGAACTAGCTGAGGAGACGGAGCTTCTGTCGCCAACCCAGTTGCAGCTTGTGGCCTGATTGTTACGGGGTCTGTATTCGTTGAAGCTCCGTATGAAATGGCAGAAAAGAACTCAAAGTCATTTTCAACTGTGGTCAGTATCATAACCTGAGGAATACTGCTTGAATCAACCAGCATCCATAGCGTCGTCTCCACAGACAGCTCACTTAATTCTTGTTCTTCTGTGTCAGAAATATCTACCTTTGAGACAAAGGTAAAAGTTGTAGTGACTAAAGATGTTCCTTTGCCATACGGATAATTTGCCAATGGAGCAGGCCAGCGGCTCGTATCTACAATATTTATTCCGGATGGCGGCGCTGGATCACTTCGATCATTTAGAGGCTTCAATTGAACCCCAAATTCATTTTCTCTCTTCTCTCTGAGTGAAACAGCTTCTCTCTCAGGAAGACTGATTTCTACACAGGCTTCCTTTCTTTCGATTTTGACGTCAGATTCATTTAGAACTGTGGCTTCCAATAAATTCTGCGGTTTTGTCCTAGCCAACTGAGCCGCATGCCTGGCAAATACTTCAAAAACAGCACTATTTGAGAGAGATTTTACTAAGGCTACCAACCTAAAATCTTCCTGTTGAGTTGCTTCAGCAAGAAATGATCTCTCAGGTAATGATCCCGTCAGGGCTCCAACATATGTATCATCGCTTGTTTCACTCTCAACAGTTCCTTCCTGGTATTCCAATGTAAGCACAACAGGATTGCTTTCACTTTCAGGTGCATGAAGTGCTGGAGAAAGTGCTTGCCTTAGTACCCTTACGCTCAACCTTACATCCAGATCCTCACTTTGCCCCAACCTTCCACCGGGCACATTGACAAAATACTGCCTTTTCCAACCCAAGGCGTGAGATTTAACAGGAAAATATATCAACCCGAAAAAGCAGACTATTGCCAGCAAGAACTGCCAGCCTGTAAAGCACTTGCGAGAAGGCATGATACAACCCAGCTACAAGATAAGTGGCCAATGTTAGACCACGACAAGGCAGTAGTTGTTTTTTCTGGTTTGCAATATTTACCCAGCCACTAAAATTGAATAATCGAGATAATCAAGAACAGAACTATCCCTGGTCAGACTATGACCAGGGATGCAGGAGATGGGGTTTTATTCAGTCTGATGAGATCAGCGTGACTTACGACGTGCAAACGGGCGCTTGCCAGTCTTAACACCAGGACGCTTACGCTGCTGGCGATCCATTTTAATTTTGGCTTCCTTGGTCTGCGGACCAGCCTTAACACGGGGAAGATCTACCAGGTCTGCCAGTGCATCCACTTCAGCCTGTTCCAGCTCCACCCAGCGTCCCTGGCGTAGATGATCAGGAATAATAGTGCTGCCATAACGAACACGCTTCAAACGGCTGACAGCCAGCTCTTGGGATTCCCACAACCGGCGAACTTCACGGTTACGACCTTCCATAATGCAGACATGGAACCAGCGGTTAATGCCTTCATTACCGGTATCAACGATATCGGTAAAACGGGCAAAACCATCTTCCAGCTCTACGCCATCAAACAGGTTCTTAACCTTTTCTTCTGTCACGTCACCAAAGACACGTACAGCATACTCACGCTCAATCTGGTGAGAAGGATGCATCAAACGGTTGGCCAGCTCACCATCAGTGGTGAACAGCAACAGTCCGGATGTGTTGATATCCAGACGGCCAACGGCAATCCAGCGCTCGCCTGGAATACGAGGCAGTCGCTGAAATACGGTAGGGCGGCCTTCCGGATCAGTGCGGGTGCAGACTTCACCTTCAGGTTTGTTATACGCGATAACACGACGGGTTACCTGTTCTTTCAGGTGAACAGGACGTCCATCCAGGGCAACCTGGTCAGTGGACACAATGCGCATCCCCAGGGTCGCTTTTTCACCATTAACATGGACACGACCTTCCGTAATCCAGGCTTCAATCTGGCGGCGAGATCCCAAACCCTGACGGGCCAGAACCTTCTGCAAACGTTCACCTGCCTGTGCCTGTGCCTGTGGTGCTTCAGGTGTGGTGATACTGCTATCTGTCATACTTCATACTTCACTTGAGGAGTGCTCACGGTTTTCCCAAACGGTGATAACCCGCGAATAACTCACGGTTAAGACATCTGATCATTCAATCATTTAATAATGGTCAGATATCAGAATCCAGCTCGTCGTCAGACGGGCTATTGTCATTCTGCTCATCTGCATCTTCCCCTGCATCAGTCATTGTTTCAATTTCCACATTGACTGTCGCAACAATTTCAGAAGACCCATCAGATGAACTGTCCTGATTACCCTCGTCAGTATGAGGGTTGTAGTCGGTGTAGGTCAGCGTCAGGCCGCTTTCCATATCATCCAGTTCAGAGAACAGCTTTTCGATATTCTCATCACCTTCTTCCTGGAATACCTGGGCTTCTTCAACAGAAACCAGCCGACTGGCATTCCATTCGTTATCTTCAGCACCTTCTTCGGTACTGCTGCCCTCACTATCAAACTGAGAGGCTTCTTCACCAGCGGCAGGGACGATTGGGTTACCATCTTCATCGAGCGCCAGTTCCGGTTGTTCAGTACCACCTTCCAAGCCGCTTTCCAGTTTCTTGGCCATCTCATCAAGATCGCGCAGTTCAGAAAGCGGAGGCAGTTCATCAAGGTTACGAAGATTAAAATAGTCCAGGAACTGTCGTGTAGTCGCATACATCGCAGGTCTGCCGGGAACTTCCCTATGTCCAACGACTCTTACCCACTCTCGCTCCTGTAAGGTTCGCATGATATTAGTACTGACGCTTACTCCGCGAATATCTTCGATTTCACCTCGAGTAATTGGCTGGCGATAAGCAATCAAGGCCAGAGTCTCCAATAACGCCCTGGTATAGCGCTGCGGCTTTTCATCCCACAAACGCCCAACCCAGGGGGCCAGCTCCTGACGAACCTGGAAGCGCCAGCCACTGGCTATTTCCTTCAGCTCAAAGCCACGGTCTGCACACATCTCCGCAAGATCGGCCATTGCCTGTTTAAGCACAGGTTTGCTGGGACGGGCATTCTCGTCAAATAATCCGGCCAGATGCTCCAAAGTCAACGGTTTTCCCGCTGCCATCAGGGCCGCTTCAATAACCGGGATCAGTGGAGCTTCTGTTAAAGGCTCGACACTGAGTTCTTCATCCTGCTCTTCTGTCACAGCTTCCAGGTCGGAATCATTCTCTTCAACGGATTCAAGGCCTTCTTCCAGTTCAGTGCTGGCGGATTCCGGCATATCTTCCAACTCCATGTTATCTGTATCTGCACTCATTCCGCACGCGCCTTTACATGTATGGGTCCATAGGATTCCGTCTGTACCAGCTCAACCAGGGACTCTTTGATCAGCTCCATTACTGCCAGAAAAGTCACCACAACACCTAACCGCCCCTCTTCCAGGGTGAACAGCGTCACGAAGGGCACAAATGTGTCAGACTTCAACTTACCCAGCACCTGAGCCATTCGCTCACGGGTGGACAGCTGTTCTGCCTGAATATGGTGTTCTTCAAACATTTCAGCGCGTTTAATCACTTCCGACAGCGCCACCAACACTTCCCGAAGATCAATATCAGGATGCACCACACCCCGTTCCAGCACGGGCGGCTCAACCTTGATCGGAAATATTTCACGCCCTGTTCGGGGCATGGTATCAATGTCTTCTGCAGCCTTTTTGAAACGCTCATATTCCTGCAGACGGCGAATCAGCTCGGCGCGAGGATCTTCTTCCTCATCTTCCGCTTCCGTCTGGCGGGGCAGCAGCATTCGGGATTTGATTTCGGCAAGGGTTGCCGCCATCACCAGATACTCAGCCGCCAGCTCAAACTGGGAAGCCTCCATCAGCTCCACATAATCCATATACTGGCGGGTGATCTCGGCAACCTTAATATCGAGAATATTCATATTGTTGCGTTTGATCAGATAGAGCAGTAGATCGAGCGGGCCTTCAAACGCCTCCAGAAAGATTTCCAGTGCATCCGGTGGAATATAAAGGTCATCCGGCAGCTTCTGCAGTGGTTCGCCAAGAACCATGGCCAGTGGAAGCTGCTCTGGTGGCAGGTCTGCAGATGCTTTTTTATCTGCCGCTGTTTCTGTCACCTGAGATTCAGTATCAACCTGAAGCTGTTCCTCACCTTCCTGTGGCTCTGGTACTACAGCAACATCATCCTGGTTGTCTGTATCCATTTTGCTTCGATCCGTTCTATTAGGTTCTGTTGACGTAAGTTTGTGCGATCCAGTGGCTCAGAAAGCCGCTAATCGCAAGAAAGGCTTGTGAAGGTGTAGTGGCTCTACATCGAGCAAGTCTGACGCAGCGAGTGGCGGCTTTCTGGGCCACCCGCAGGGCGTCAGTGAGGCTTTCCAGCTCGTCGTTGCAGCCGTTCGAAAGACAACCAGTATTCCTTCACGTCTGCGTCTAGATCTGAAAAGCCTCACTGGCGCTGAATGCACAAACTTACGTCAACAGAACCTACTGGTCAACGCCATCCAAGCCCCATAGCGTCTCTCACATCCCTGAGAGTTTCTGCGGCTTCATCACCGGCCTTTTCACAACCTTCCGCAATAATATTGCTCACTTCATCGGGGTTGGCGGCCAGCTCATTGGCCCGCAGCCTGATGGGAGCCACCTCGGCTTCCACGGCATCAATCACCGGTGCCTTACATTCCAGACACCCTATTCCGGCTGTTGTACAGCCTTCGCAAACCCACTCCCGGGTTCTCTTGTCCGAGTAGACCTGATGGAAATTCCATACCGGGCAGCGATCCGGTTCACCCGGGTCGGTTCGGCGAATACGGGCCGGATCCGTCGGCATGCGCCGGATCTTATCAGCAATCACATCGGTCTCATCCCTGAGGGCAATGGTATTGTTCAGGGACTTGGACATCTTCTGACCATCGAGCCCGGGCATTTTTGCCACCGGTGTCAGCAGGGCATTTGGCTCCGGCAGGATAACCCGACCGGTTCCTTCCAGATAACCCAGCAGACGCTCCTGATCCCCCAAGGTAATATTTTGTTGCTCCTGGAGCAATGCCCTGGCTGTTTCCAGCGCATCAAGATCTCCGGTTTCGAGATAGCTCTTGCGCAGTTTCTTATAGAGATTTCCCTGCTTGCGCCCCATCTTGGCGATACCCTGCTCAGCCTTCTTTTCAAAATTCGGCTCACGACCATAGATGTGATTGAAGCGCCGCGCCACTTCCCGGGTTATCTCGATATGGGCTTCCTGATCAGCCCCAACAGGAACCTGACCGGCTCGGTAGGCAAGAATATCGGCACTCTGCAGCAGCGGATACCCGAGAAAACCATAAGTAGCCAGATCGCGTTCTTTCAGCGATTCCTGCTGATCCTTGTAACTGGGCACACGCTCCAGCCAGGATAATGGAGTCATCATCGACAACAGCAGATGCAACTCAGCATGCTCAGGCACCCGTGACTGAACAAACAGGGTTGATTGGCCGGGATTAATTCCCGCAGCCAGCCAGTCAATCACCATATCCAGAGCGTACTCATTAACCAGCTCCGGTTCGTCATAATGGGTGGTGAGTGCGTGCCAGTCAGCCACAAAGAAGAAGCATTCATACTCATGCTGGAGGGTCAGCCAGTTCTTCAAAACACCGTGGTAGTGGCCCAGATGCAGTCGCCCGGTCGGACGCATGCCGGACAGAACCCGCGAATCAGGGTCTGCTGCGTTCAATGATGGTCTCCCATAAGAAAAAAATCGTTCAGGAAATTATACCGATTCCAGCTCTATTGAATAGCAGGACTCTTACGTCATTTGATGACTCTATACTGAGAAAGATACTTTTGGATTGAGTGATTTATGCCTGCACCCGCATCAACCAGTCCCACATCAGCAATCACTGCCGGAATTTCCAGCGATAAAGCAAGCAACCCCGAAATCACGGTCGTTGGCACCATCGGCAAAATGGGAAGAAGAGAAGTTAGCCAGCTCAATCCCTCTCAACTAACAACAGGACTTCTGGGTGCAGGGCAAAAGAGCATGCCACTCAATCAGCGCCACGCCAGTTCAATCACTTCACCGGTGGGCCTGAGTCTGACAGATCAATCAAACCTCACAGCTCTGTCAAATATGGAACCACTACAGATTTGCCAGGGCATCCTGTCCATTGAAGGGTTTGATGAACTGAGAGCGTTGAGTCAATTACTGATCAACACCAGCCACAGAGACAACGCAGATATATCCAAAATTATTTCTTACCAGCTGACGCAACTGGAGAATCAAACAGACGTTGACTGATTATTGGAATAGATTTGGATCACCCTTCCCTTCACGCCAGACTTCTGCAGAATCATCAACCAGGCTGACAACAGTAGTCGGCTCCATTCCGCAGAAACCACCATCAATGATCAAATCCAGCTGATTTTCCAGGGTTGCTCGAATATCGTAGGGATCAGTCAGGGGAAACTCGTCTCCCGGCATATGCAGGGTCGAGCTGAGAAGGGGTTCGCCGAGTTCTTCCAGAAGAGCACTGACGATTTTATTATCAGGCACTCTGATTCCAATCGTGCGCCGCTTGGGATGCATGACCAGACGGGGTACCTGAGATGTAGCATTCAGGATAAAGGTGTAAGCACCAGGAGTGGCGGCCTTGAGGGAACGGTAAGTGCTGTTGCCCACCTTGGCGTAGGTTGCCAGCTCAGAAAGATCCCGGCACACCAGAGTCAGATTGTGCCTTTCATCAAGGTGACGAATCCTTCGAATACGGTTAACCGCTTTTTTGTCACCCAGCCTGCAGCCCAGTGCATAGGCGGAGTCGGTAGGATAAACGATCACTCCGCCTTTATCGAGAATGGCAACAGCCTGGCGAATCAGGCGCACCTGTGGGTTATCTGGATGAATCTGAAAAAACTGGCTCACTGGTGGTTCCGATTATTCAGCACCGGGATGCCCCCGGAGGCGGCGGAAGTATAAAAGAGTTACAGACCGTTAAGAAGTCAATCTAGCTGAATATATCAGGGTGGCATCAATGCCTATTTATTTTTTCAGGCATAGTTCTTGTTTAACACTTTAACCTGTGTCAAACAAGAACTACAGCAGCGCCAATACTGAACGACACCCGGCGGGCAACTCTCCTAAACGCCCCAGCTCGACATAGGGCGACCAGGGGCCATGGAAGTCACTTCCCTGAGAAGCACAGAGTCCATACTCATTACACAGAGCTGCCAGCTTCTCTCTTTCCCCCCAGGGCTGCTGACAGCCAAGGACTTCCATAGCCAGTCCACCAGCTTCAGAAAAATCCTTGATAAGGGCTTTCATTTTCATTCCGCTCATTCTGTAGCGCCCGGGATGAGCAAGAACAGGAACAGCTCCCCAGGAGAGTATGGCAGGAACAGCCTCTTTCAAATGAGGCCAGAACTGTTTGGCATTACCAATACGTTTGGCTCCCAGGTACTTTTTAAATGCCATATCAAAGCTGGACACAATCCCCTTCGTAATCAGCCATTCAGCAAAATGCGGACTACCAACCTGGATATCTTCATCATCAAGAACAAATTCTTCCCCGGCCTTCTTCTGAGCTTCTTTGGCCTGACCAAGAGCTCCTTCAAAACACTCTTCTGCTGTAAAATCCGTTAAACGTTGTGCCAGCTTTTCTGCAATGCGCTCACTGCGCTGACGGCGGGCTTTTTTCTGATTGTCCAGAAAAGCCAGGGCATCAGGGTTTTCCAGATCAATATTCAGAGCCACAATATGAATTTCCTGGTTTCCCCATAATGTTGAGAACTCACAGCCGGGAATCAGGCGGATTGACTCCGGTATTCCGTAATTTTGCAGCCAGCGAACACCGGCTACGGTGTCATGGTCGGTCAGGGCCAGACTCTCGACACCTTGTTCAATAGCACGTTCAAGCAGCTCCCGGGGAGAGAGTGCCCCATCAGAAGCGGTGCTGTGACAATGAAAATCTACGATCTGTGGCATGCTTGTCCTTTATCCTGACCCCGACTGGAATTACACTGTACAGCCAGACTCAACAGAATCTAACCAAAGCAGGGTTTAGGGTTTTGGCAATATTGTGGCCGAAACCCGGAAACAATATGAAGCAATTTATTGACTTTCTGCCGCTGATTATCTTTTTTATCGTGGCCAAAATGGACCCCAGAGAGGTTTCTGCCTTCGGTCAGACCTTTGAACTGGGTGGCATTATTTCAGCTACGGCTGTCCTTATCGCAACTTCAATCATTGTCTACGGCCTTCTGTGGTACAAGCAGAAATCCCTCGAGAAAAGCCAGATGATTACTGTGGTTGCCGTCCTTCTATTAGGGGGGATGACAGTTCTCTTCCAAGACGAAACCTTCCTGAAATGGAAAGCTCCGATTGTTAACTGGCTGTTTGCAACGGCATTTCTGGCCAGCCGGTTTATCGGCCAAAAGACTCTGATCGAGCGGATGATGGATCACGCCATGACTCTGCCGCCACCGGTCTGGTCCAAGCTGAATATGAGCTGGGTTATTTTCTTTGCCCTGCTGGGTGGAGCCAACTGGTTTGCCGCATTTATGATTCCCGGTGACTTCTGGGTCGACTTTAAAGTGTTCGGAAACCTTGGGCTGACGTTTGCTTTCGTTATAATCCAAATGCTGTTTCTTGGCCGTTACATCAAAGAAGATGAAGCCGAGAAATCGCCCTGAGGGAAAGTTTTTTTGAAGGGCGCCAACGGGCGCCTTTCTTTATGTATCTTTGTGGAACATGCAAAGATATGATATGAATTTCGTGAAGAAATTAACGGAGCACCGACCTTGAAACGCCTGGCCATGCTGCTGGCACTGTGTACCATGCCTCTTTTTGCCGCCGCTCAATCTGTTTACATCGGCGATACTGTTTATGTTCCCATGCGCTCCGGCCCTGGAAGCGACTACAGGATTATTATCCGTGCCCTGAAAACCGGTACGGAACTGACCCTGCTGGAGAAAGAAATTAACAACGGCTACTACAAGGTGAAATCCAAAAGTGGCCAGGAAGGATATATTCCTTCCCAATATATGATCTTTAATCCACCAGCGACCAACCTTCTGAAGTCTGCTTACGCGGAAAGGGATCAGCTGAAGCAGGAAGTGACCAGCCTGAAATCTCAGCTGGGCAATATCCAGAACTCTTCCAACTCCACCTCCCGCACTCTGCAAAACCGGGAAAACGAGCTGGCCAGCGTGAAAGAAGAACTGATGCGTATCAAGACAGTCTCTGCCAAAAGCCTCGAGATTGACCGCCGCAACAAGGAGCTGGTTCTTGCCAACGAACAACTGATGAGTGAACTGCAGACCCTGCAAAGCACTAATCAGCAACTGACTGACAGCACTGACCAACGCTGGTACCTTTACGGTGCAGGTACCCTGATTGCCGGACTGCTTCTTGGTGTTATCCTGCCAATGATAAAGCCACGCAAAAAGAACACTGGTTGGGCGTAATATCACTAACGATGCTGCTTTTGGCAGCATCGTTTAAATTTCAGCCAGACATACCTCTTTCGATATATTGATTCCCCCTCCTGCCCTTTACGTACAAACCGAAAAAAGCGATCATATACATCCCCTCAGGATTTGACTCCAGTCGAAAAAAGAAGTCCTGCCGGAGAGACGGTAAGGCCGATAATAACTACAACACACGCGGGGAAGCGCTATATGGATACAGCAACCAAGGTTGCCGATGTCACTGATTCAAAAAGCTCACCAGATAAACGATCCAAAGGGGAAATTATTCAGACGACAGGTCTGCCCAAAATGGGACGGCGTGAGTATGAAGAAGAAAAACGCCTCCTGCAGATTGAACTGGTCAAGATGCAGAACTGGGTCAAGGAGACTGGCGAAAAAATCCTGATTGTGTTTGAAGGGCGTGACGCAGCCGGCAAGGGCGGCACCATCAAGCGCATGACCGAACATATGAACCCCCGCGGTGCCAGGGTTGTTGCACTGGAAAAACCGACAGATCACGAACAGGGGCAATGGTATTTCCAGCGTTATACCAAACACCTGCCCAGCAAAGGTGAAATCGTTCTGTTTGACCGCTCCTGGTATAACCGTGCAGGTGTGGAACTGGTCATGGGTTACTGCTCCCGTAAGCAATATATGAGTTTTATCCGGGAAGTCGCTGACTATGAGCGCATGCTGGTTCACAGCGGCATTCATCTGGTTAAACTCTGGTTCTCAGTCACCCGTGACGAGCAGCATCGCCGTTTTGAAAAACGTCGCACTGACCCGCTGAAACAGTGGAAACTTTCCCCTGTTGATAAAGCCTCCATGAACAAATGGGACGAATACACCGAAGCTAAAATCCAGATGTTCCACTACACCGATACCCGTGATGCTCCCTGGACGGTCGTTCGGTCCGATGACAAAAAACGGGCCCGCCTGAATGCCATGCGCCACGTTTTAAGCCAGTTGAAATATGAAGGCCGAAACATGGAAATCATTGGCAAGACCGAACCCCAGGTTGTCCTCAGGGCCGAGCAGGATATTGAGTAAAAATCGAAGCACCCACAAAAATGCCGCTTCAATGAGCGGCATTTCTATTTATGAGTCCCGATCTATATGTCCTAACGAGCGCTCAGGGTCAATCCGGTCACGAACCCTGCGCTTCAGCTCCCGAATATCCGGAAAACCGCCATCGGCTTTTCTTTCCCAGATTTCATCCCCATTAACGGTGATCCGAAAAACACCTCCCGAACCAGGAACCAGCCTGACCTCCCCCAAGTCAGTAGTGAAAGTCTGAAGCAGTTCCTGAGCCATCCAGCCAGACCGTAACAACCAGTTACACCCTGTACAGTAGGTTATTGATATTACCGGACCTCGCCCTGTGTCTTCTCCTATCACAGACACTCTCCCCCACTTACAGTTACGAACAGCAGCTCCATCTTAACTCTTCTATGTCTTTGTGTAATCTGGATACTTATTGCGGAACCCTGGCTTATCCTGAGAGTCCATGATGCTGTCCAGTCTTGTTGGGAAAAATCATGTCCAGCGGAATAAAATTCAGTGCTTTTATTATTACCGGATTCCTTATAGCCGGCATATCCGTTCCGACTTTTGCTGAGCCCATGGTCTTCGGGGATGATACCCTTCGATTTGGCACCGAAAAGCCTTTTCGGGATGAAAGCGCTGATTTCTACGCGCGCACCCACTATGACACAGTGTCATTGGCAAATTCGGTTCAGCAGCTTACTGAAATCATTTACCAGCGCATGGGCAAGGTTCAAACCATCAGAACCGCATTGAAGCTGGAAGGTCACAAGGTCATTGAAGCGAAAATCATGGCTCTCAACCAGATCCATAATGACCTGACATTCATCCGTGCGGCCGGAGCCATAGGCCCCGATCAGCCATTTATCTTTCTTAACAAACTCACCAGAACATTTGCTTCATACATGGAAGGTATGGACTACTCCCTCAAGAACTCAATGGTGCTGCCTGTTTCAGCCACTGCCGTTTATGCCTATGCCGAAGAGATGTTCTATATCCTGCATCAGGTCAGCAAGTTGCTTCTTTATAACGTTCACTGGCACCAGCACTCTCTTCAGTTAACAAGGGTGCTGACACACCTTAAGAATATAAATAACAGCCTGCTGAAAAATGCCGATACCATCGGACTGTTACCCCAGGCTCTGGTTGATTTTGATGATGTTCTGACTGACAAGACTTCTGAAATCCAGGAGTACGGCGCTGATAGGGATGTTTTTCGGGCACTCTGGGTGCAAACACACCAGACGTTGAAAAAACGATACGTTAATAACTTCCTGAATAAGAAAGGACTGCCCCGGGACAGCTATCCAAAAGTGGAACACGGACGACAGCGCCCGGATTACAACGAAACGGAAACCAAGGGTGATAACTATTACCTTGATAGTGACTCCGCTTCGGGTTCAGCAGGAGCTATGCTTTTACCGTTCCGTTAATAAACTAACAAACTAGGCTGTATGCCTTTGCTCCTGAATATTTCCATAAAGGCGGGCGTAAAGCCCATTCTGCTGCAACAGTTGCTGATGCCCGCCTTCTTCACAGACAACGCCATTCTCAAAGACGTAAACCCTGTCAGCTTGTTTAATTGCACTCAAACGGTGGGCAATGATCAGGGTGGTACGTCTGCTTAGAAAGTCTGCCAGAGCCTGATGCAGGCGTAGTTCTGTTTCTGCATCAAGGGCAGATGTCGCCTCATCCAGAATTACGACCTTGGGGTTACTGACTATCATCCGGGCAATAGCCAGCCGCTGTCGCTGGCCTCCCGAGAGACGGATTCCCTGATTGCCTACCAGAGAGTCCAGGCCGAGTTCCAGCTCTTGAATCCGTTCTTTTAACTGCGCGACTTTCAGGGCCTGCCATAACTCATCATCGCCGACCTCTCTGCCAAGTGTCAGGTTTTCACGAACAGTTGTATTAAACAATGCAGGGTGCTGAAGCACTATAGCGATATGTTCCCTAATATTGTCTATCCCCGCACCAGACAATTCCACGCCGCCAATAGAAATCCGCCCCTGTAACAGTGGGTACAGTCCAAGAAGAACCTTGACCAGGGTTGATTTACCTCCACCGCTGGCACCAACAAGAGCCACCTTTTCACCCGGGGCGATAGATAGACTGACACCGTTAAGAACTGATTTGTCCCCATAAGAAAAGTGCACATCGTTAATATCCAGCCCGACAGTCCCATGCCGGTAAAACGGATCCTGCTTCAGGGAATATTGAGCTTCCTCTCCAAGCTGCAGCAGACCGTTAATTCTACCCAGGGCAGCATTGGCTGCATAAAGACCGTACTGCATGGACACCAGTTCATTCACCGGTGTCATCATAAACCAGAGATAACCGAATACCGCGAACATCTGGCCAATGGTCAGGTCGGAGAACACAACAGTTAACATGGCAGCTGCCCGGAAGAGATCAACGCAGACAACAAACAACATAAAACTGGATCGGGTGGCAGCATCATTACGCCAGGCAAAGTCACTGCCGGCATCCCTCACATTTCGGGCTTTGTCCAGAAGGCGGGCCAGATAGTGTTTTTCACGATTTGCCGCTCTTATCTGCAGAATGCCATCCAGAGTTTCCGTCAGTGCTTCCTGAAAAATATCAAAAGCTCTGTTTTCATATTTTTTCAGCTCTTTGATGCGTTTACCCAGGTTGGATGTCAGATAGATCACCACCGGGTTCAATATCAGAATCAGCAGGGCCAGCTGCCAGTGCAGCCAGAGCAAAACAACAGCCGTGCCTATCAGTGTCAGAGAAGCGACCAAAAGACGACTGACCGTAGAGGCAATAAAAACATCAATGGTATTGAGATCGGTCACAAACCGGGAAGCAACAGAGCCTGAACCCAGAATTTCATACTCTGTCATGGAGACACGACCGAGCTTTTTCAGCAAGCTCTGGCGAATTTTATAAACGATATTTTTGGAAATAATGGTGAACTGGCGTGTTTGCCAGATGTTGAAAAACAAAGTCAAAGCCCTGAGCAACAGCGTAACAACCAGAACAACGCCAACATACATCTGTGGCATGTGCAGGTTCTCAGGCAAAAACGATGAAAGAGTATTGACGATCACGCCAGGCTGCCCGAGCAATACCTCATCAACCAGCAGGGGAAGAAGAAGAGGCGTGGGCACACTGGTCAGTGTTGCCAGAACTGCAACAATATTGGCTGTTACCAGTTCCTTGCGAAATCCAAGGATAGTGTGACGAATACGTCTCCAGCTGAACACCTGAACTGGAGGGGAACTGTCGCTCAATTCAATATCCTTTGTCGTTATTATTCTTTCTGCTTATTTCATCATATCTATCAATTCTAACTCCGTCACCCGTCAGCTATTGATACCGGATTCGCGAAGCCCTTATAGTTTGCTCTCCTGCATTCCAGATAAAAATGATATGTATCAGGATCTACAAGAGCGCAACCGGCAGTTAAAACAACAGCCGCCGCAGCAAATAATTAACGACGTGTTGTCCACGGCCACCCAGCCTGTATTAACCACTAACTTTGGCCCCCATGAAGCCGCAATCATTCATATGGCTACCAGATGTTGCCCGGATATTCCGGTTATCTGGATTGATTCCGGCTATGGAACCCAGGCCACCTATCAGTTTGCCGACAAGCTGATTCGGGAACTGAATCTCAATATCCATATCTACCACCCAAAGTTCAGCCGTGCATTTCGTGATGCGGTTAAAGGTGGAATCCCCGAAGTTGATACACCTGAACATGATACCTTTACCGAAGAAGTGAAGCTGGAGCCCTTCAACCGGGCCATGCAGGTACATTTTCCTGATATATGGCTGACTGCCATTCGCAAAGAACAAACAGCATTTCGGCAAAATCTGGATATCCTTACCCAGACACAGGACGGTTTGCTCAGGGTCGCCCCACTCTTCCACTGGACAGAACTGGATCTTGAAGAGTACCTGGTTAATAACGATCTGCCGATTGAAGAGGATTACTTCGACCCCACAAAGGTTATTGGCCACCGCGAATGTGGTCTTCACACCACACGTTAATTTCTTCCTGATTAATAATTAAGAGAGCGTGATACAGCGTTAAATGCAACACGCTCTTCCCTTTGATACACCCTGCGACAGTTTCATACCAACTTATAAATTGTTGGCATTTCTGTCATACTAATGCTGCATAAACTGCACGCCCATGGAAACACGAAAAAAACAAAAGAGGATGCAGAAATGAAAACTGTTAAAATTAAAACCATCGCGTTGACCACTCTAATCGCCACTTCCGGCATATTTTCTGTCGACACCATCGCTGATACTGTTCTTTATGCACATCCAGGGCATGCGTCAGTGAAAACACAAGTATTCTTGGATGGCAAAATAGCTGAAGGCGCGCGCGTGCAACTATTTACACGTGAAGGAAAGCTCAAAAGCGAGTCTGTTACATCCAAATATGGCTATGCTAATTTTACCCAATTGAAACTAAGTGAGCCTGTCAAGCTAATCGCAACAACCGGGGATGGTGAAACAGATTCAAAGTGGGTAATGCCCATAGATAAAAACAGCCTGTAATGTCGTTACCAACGAAAAAAGCCCTGATGACCAGTCAGGGCTTTTTTTGTTCAGACAGAGTATCTGTCTGGTCTTTTACATCACAATCTTGGCAAGGCAGAGCGCGCCAACGATGTAAGAGACAACGGAAACCTGCTTGGTGTTACCAGTGAGCACCTTCAGGATAATGTAAGACAACATACCAATGATAATACCTTCAGCAATACTGTAGGTCAGAGGCATGAACAGAATGGTCAAGAAGGCCGGAATGGATTCGGTGTAATCTTCCAGATCAATCTGCTGAATCGGCGACAGCATGAACAGACCTACCAGGATCAGGGCAGGAGCCGTTGCAGCACCGGGAACCATCAGGAACAGTGGTGACAGGAACAGGGCAACAAAGAACAGGCCAGCAACTGTCAGTGCAGTCAGACCGGTACGTCCACCAGCAGATACACCTGCAGCACTTTCAACGTAAGTTGTTACAGTACTGGTACCCAGGCAGGCACCGGTGGTTGTAGCAATCGCATCGGCAAACAGAGCCTGCTTACAGTTAGGCACTTCACCGTTCTCATCCAGCATATCAGCCTTGGTGGATACACCAACCAGAGTGCCAACAGTATCGAACATATCCACGAACAGGAAGGTGAACAGGATGATCGCCATGTCTGCACTGAATACCTTATCCCACTCGAACTGGAACATGATGGGAGAGATATCAGGGGGCATGAAACCCTGGCTGAAATCAGGCATGGGTGTTACACCTAAAGGGATACCTGCCAGAGTGGTGACCACGATACCAACCAGCAGAGCTCCGCGCATACCCTTGGCCAGCAGGAAGCCGGAGAACAGCACGCCGAACATAGCCAGAACAGGCATGGGATCAGTCAGAGAACCTACGCCTACCAGAGTTGCAGGATTATCTACAACAATGCCAGCGTTCTGCAGGCCGATAAATGCGATGAAAAGACCTATACCACAGGAGACTGCCTTCTTCAGGCTGAGTGGAATACTGTTAACAATCGCTTCACGGATATTGAATGCGGTCAGAAGAAGGAAGATCACACCTTCCAGCAGAATCGCGGTGAGAGCCATCTGCCAGGAGTAGCCCATGCCGAGAACTACGCCGTAAGCAAAGAACGCATTGAGACCCATACCAGGAGCAAGTGCAAAAGGCAGTTTTGCCCAGAGCGCCATTACCAGGGTACCAATAATTGCAGAGATGGTTGTTGCGGTGAAGACGGCCCCCATATCCATTCCCGCATCCTTAAGGATTAACGGGTTAACTATCAGGATGTAGGCCATGGTCATGAATGTCGTGACACCGGCTATCACTTCGGTTTTAACATCGGTCCGGTGGGCTTTCAGCTGGAAATATCTTTCCAGTGCACTATCCGAAGCCATAAATTCCCCCCCTCATAACAAGCTTGATGTCGTCAATGAGAAATAAAGGCAGCTATCCCAAATAATCCATTAAATGAAGCAGTTACCCATACGTCAGCATAAAACTACCACGTAAGGTCAAAACGAATAAGGGCACGCAATAAAAGAGAGGAACAAAATTGACAATTTGCTGACGCACATCAAAAGAGCAGAAATTCGAATAATTTCTCCATTTTCATAATAAAAATGCGCAAAAGGATTATTTAAATATGAACAAACTAAGGAAAAGAGCAGTTACCAAACAAAACAAACAAACTAATAAATTAAATATAAAACCCTAATGAAATTGATTCCCATTCATTGTTAAAAAACCTGACCCTTTATTGAATCAGGTTATTAATTAACCTATTTACCATTCCCGCCAAGGCAATCAGGACTGTTAGGGTAACGCCTCTGAACTTCTTCCCACTCAGCTGGTGTATAAGTGTGAAGAGCCAGAGCATGAACACCCGCCTGCAGCTCTTCCGACAGGACTCCATACACCATCTGGTGACGCTTCACCGGCATCAGCCCGGTAAATGCCAGGCTGACCAGGACCGCCTTGAAATGGGACTCCGAGCCCGGTGGAACATTATGCCGATAGCTTTCATTCTCAAGCTTCAGATATTCCAGATCAAAAGCGCTGTGAAGTTTTTCCTCAATCCTGTTTTGCATTTCCACTCTGGGACAGACCTCAACAGTCAAACTCTCTGGAGACAATGCTAACACTTTCTCCCTTTAAAACCTCCAAAGGATACCAATACCCAGACTATTAATACGATTCGTAACTTCCCCAACACCCTGCACAACCGGAACCCCGTTAAACAGTACAGTTTCGTGGATATTACGGTGGCTGGTCCAGGTGTGCTGTGCTGCTATATCAACTTCCAGACTGGGGCTGTATCTGTAAGTTGCCCCAACAGAAAGAGCGCGGTAGTCATCAACAGCAAAGTCAATTGTTGCCGTATGGTTAGGTACCGGAGAGTCATCAAAGGCGACACCTGCCCTCAAACTCCACTGCTTTGATAACTGGTACTCTGCTCCCAAAGCAAAACGCCATGAGTCATGCCAGTCCATAATCTGCACTTCAGGCATATCAATGATCGTTCCCTTGACCCTGGGGTCAAACACCAGTTTATCAAAACTACTCCAGTTGGTTCTGGTTGCGTCGGCTTTCACTGACCAGTGAGGACTTAACTGGTAGATAGTGCTGAATGACCAGGTTTCAGGAATCTTGAGCTTAAGTTTGGCTTTCACATTGTCATGGTGGGGGGAGTTAAGTGCAGATGCCATATCACTTGAAAGATTCAGTTTCATTTTCCCTTCAAGCTCATGCTTAATTGGACTCCGGTACTCAAAACCAAATTGCCACAGCTCAGAGAGCCGATAATATAAACCTGCAATTATTCCAAATGAAATATTATCACCAGTTCCCCTGAAGAAACCGTCATCTTCAATCTCATCACTGAATACAACGGCCTTTTCGATAATTCCATCGGCATATTCAGTTACCAGACCAAATCCTGCAGAAACATGTGAATCAAATTTCCAGGCAAGTGCAGTAATAAAATTGACAGTTAGTAAATTACTTTTAACTGATTGATAACGTCCCAGCCAGGTTCTATCAAAATCTGTACCCGTTCCCCAGGGAGAATTAACACCAGCGCCAAACCAGAGCTGATCTGTTAAAGGCCGGGAATAATAAAGATCAGGAATATATTCAACGCCTTTCCAGGTTTTGTTATGTCCATTCACTTCCGGACCACTTTCCAGATGAACAGTACCTGCAAATTTCAAAGAGTGAGGAATGGCAATCAACCCGCCTGTCAGTTGCTGTTTCTCCAGCTGAGTTAAACCAGCCGGGTTATACCAGACAACACTGGCATCGGTGGCATCAGCAGTCCCTCCGGAAAAAGCATCTCCAAGGCGACGAACAGACATCTCATCAACAGAAATGCCTGCAGCGAAAACAATGCCTGACAGCAAACCACAAACCACACCCGTCACGACCGACAGCAAATGCTTCAACTGCATGAAGTCCCCCTTCCTGACCATTGATGTTTTTTAATTCGGCAATGGGTATAGGCAGGGTGAGAGAGTTTCTCAAGTCGATGCCCTGTACGGCTGGATTTCCCGGAGCTGTACTACACTGGCTGACCAGCATTGATTTCTAGCCAGGCACTGTCGATACAGATTTGATCATGCAGCGCCTATAACAATAAATATTCACGGGTTCCTCTGTACGCGTAAAAGCACAGAAAAACCAAAGAAGAGATAAAAAACCTGGAGATAATTATGTCAGCTGCTTCCCTGCGCAATATCGTGCTTAGCTGTTTTCTTGCTGCTGGAGTCAGTAGCGCCTGTGCTGACTCAGCCCAGAACATTACTGGTTACTGGGATATTCTGGATAAGAGTGGCAACCTGGATACCACCATTGAAATCTATGAATCAGGTTTTGTCGGGGTACTGGAAGGTCGGGTTGTGAAACTGCACCGCCCCCAGGACCAGGGAGCCATCTGCACCGCCTGCAGTGGTGAGCGCCACAACCAGCCCATTCTTACCATGAAAGTCATTACAGACCTGCAGTGGAACCCCAAGAAAAATGGCTGGTACGGTAATGGCCTGGACCCGGAGAGAGGATGGGAACCGAGGGTCAGACTGCGCCTGGAGGGTAATGAACTGAAAGTCTGCGCCCACTACAAGACCGATTTCATATGCCTGGATAAAGACAGCTGGACACAGAGACAGACAGATGAAACTTTCCTTAGCAGCCTTCCTGATTTTGCTAACCCCAAGGGCTAGGGAGGTTTGATTAAGAGGTGTAGTTTCTTTGGTAGGTCTCTTCGCCCATAGCTTTGACCTGAAACTCAATCATCCGTTCAAAGGACTGAATCATTTGACGGCACCCCTCAGCGGGGTGCCCGGCCTGTCCCAGACATGCTGCCACAGCCTCAACAGTCGAAAGGTATCCTGGCCCGGGGGCTTTACGAATACGGTATGAGGACAGTGATGACTCAGGAAGCGCAACCCTTGGAAGCTCAGTAAGTCGGGGAGAGAGATACAGCATCCGCTTGGATTTCCGCCAGGTTGCATCGAGCACAACCAGCAAGCCTTCACCATAGTTTCCCGAATGCCTGACCATCTCTTTCGGGGTAACAGCATCATCTCCAGGATATAAAAGCCATGTTTTTCCCTTCCACTTATCGAGAAGAGCTGCCAGCTCTGCCTGCTCGGAGAAGTCCTCATCTGTCAATATAAGAGAGTTGCTGATCCCTAAATTCACAATACGACCGGTGTTAACAGCGTGCTTTCTTTCGCGGGCTGTCTGCAGAATCACAATCTGAACAGGTGCTGAATACGAGCGCAGTCCATTACAGATACAGACAGATATTGGGCGCTCACAGCGCCCACAAACTTCCCGAGCCATGGATAAGAGATATCTTCAAAAAGTGCAGTATACCTTTTCCGGAGAAATTGTACTTTCAGGGGCTGGCTCTTTGCTCAACAAATTCCTGAGCTGCTTCTGCCTGTCTTTCCATATGAGCACCCACATGAGCATTCATATGGGCAAGACTCTGCTTCGCCTTCATCAGCATCACCGAGACTTTCGCCTCCCTGACAACAGCAAAACGGCGGGTATAACCATGGTAGGGAACCAGGTCGGACTGACTGTTCTCCCGCCATAACCCATGGTGACCCAGACGGTAGGTACCGGCTTCCAGCCGGGCTGGAGGTGTCCATTCAACACAGACATATCCCTGTGTTTTTCCATACCACTGGGGATGCCAGAAAAACCGTGTATCCCAGCTGTCGTCATTTGCCACCACATACCAGTGCTTGCGCTCATGGTCATATCTTTCAACAGTCAGAAAGGTATCAAGCTTACGAACAGCAAGGCGTGGATTGGAAGCGGTAAAACAGGCTTTCACAACCTGGCCATTCCATAACATATCAGGAATATAGGACAGCAGCTTTCCATGGTTTCTCTGCTCTCCACGGCACTGGATATCAGGTGCCTGAATATCCCGGTAATACATACTGAGATCTTCAGGTTCAAATTCGGAAGGAGGTGTCGTTCCGGGATAAGCCAGGTTAAGAGCCATTTTTTCAAAGGTCTGCTGATAGGCACCAAGAGTCCAACGGCCAAACAGTGTCGCTCCACCTTCATATAACTGTTCAAGGTACTCATCGGGTGTTGTGACATAAAGACTGTAATCATTGGCATAACCTGCCACAACAAGCTTCTCAAGCCCTGTTCCTTCTACTTCTTTTACAGCACTCTTCAGGCGATGACCGGCAATATAGGTAAACTCAGCGGGTACCCCCAGAAGACCCAGAGATCCGATTTTAACGATCGCCACCGGCAGTATTTGGGGAATCCATTCATGATTCATAACCTGTGAAGGGATACTGCCGCCAAGCAGTCCACTGAGCATGTGATTGATGTAATCAAACTTCTGCCGCCCCTCCAGCAACATAACTAAGGGCTTGGGAGCATGACAGTACTCAACCTCTGGCGTCACCCCGGTCAAATAACGGCTGACTGAACTTATTGGCCAATAGGTGCTTTTCTGCCCTTCTTTGAAAAACCAGTTATAGGGGCGCGGCCGACCATCCGGGCACCCCGCTGCAAAGGCATAACCTGTCGCAGGCGGGCATGTTGATATAGATTCAGCCAGTCCGGTCCACTGTCGCGAAATACTGATCTGTCCAAAATCTACATACTCATGCTGCCAGTCCAAAGAACCTGATAACTCTTCCGTCGCTGAGTGAAACAGCTGGCTACCCTTTCTGTATTGCCGCCCACCGATGATTCGGGCATTTTCCTCAGGATTTTTACCTGGCCCGGTACCATCAGCGTACAGATTTGGCGTCATATCACCCGAGTTGGTCTGGGGAAAAGCGGCAACAAATCCTTCTCCCTGCTCACCCTCCATCAACCATGCGGCATAACTTTTATTATCTCCACTGACCAGGCGATTGGTCATGGGAAAAGAGACACCGTGAGTGGCAAACCATCCGAGCATTCCTACCGGTTTGTCACCCTGTTCAAAGCGCATAACCACCATTTCAGGGTCAATGGATGGCATATGGGCCGCTTCCGGATTTCTCAGCCATGCCTTGATAGAACGGTTGGCATTGGCATTAAAAAGCTCCCCCCGGTTAATCAGAACCCGCCCAGGCTTCAAGCTGTCATAGGCAATGGAGATCGCTTCAACAATACCCTCAACCTGAGCTTCCCAGGCATCCCGCTCAAAGCCATGTGATCCCATGACAAAAAGAAAGTGAAAGCTCTGGCCACCAGGAGAGCTGTGCGTGTGATCAGCCACAATCAGCAGGTTACCGGCCTCAAAACTCTCACCGTACTTTTCTTGCAGGCGCGCCAGAACCTCCCGTTTGACATTGCCAAATGTCATCCCGGCGCTGATGCTGACAATGATAACTTTTTTGCCTTCACCCTGATCGGCCACAATAAATGCCCGCGCCCAGAGGCGGTCATGGATGCCTGCAGAAATCTGATTGCTGTCGGCATAGCCAATCATACCTACATCTGCTGCTGGCCCGGTGATATCGCTTTTTCCCACTCCCACCAGCCAGACAGCCAGAGTTTGCGGACAGAAAAAAATGAGCAATATCACAAGCGGTGAGCGCATTTTTATTCCTTCCTGGCAGATCAAGACAGCTGCTCAGTATAGAAGGGAATGAAAAACCTGCCGGTTCACTTCAGATATACATGTTCCACTCCAGAACTGTCTATTCTTCCCGCTACTACCGGTTTTTCTGCCTGCCACAGGGAGAACACACAATGAGACCAGACGACAACCGGCAGCTTGATTTAATGATTGAGCGTGTCCGTGATGCCCAGCGACAATATGCCCACTTTACTCAGGAACAGGTCGACAGAATTTTTCGCAAAGCCGCCCTTGCGGCCGCAGACGCCAGGGTCAGCCTTGCCAGGCAAGCTGTTGAAGAGACAGGGATGGGTATCATTGAAGATAAAGTGATCAAGAATCACTTTTCTTCAGAGTATATTTATAACAAATATCGTGACGACCGAACTTGCGGAATTCTTGAGGAAGACCCCACTTTTGGCATTATAAAAGTGGCCGAACCCATAGGATTGATTGCCGGGGTTATTCCAACGACAAACCCGACCAGTACCGCCATATTCAAAGCCCTGTTGGCACTAAAGACACGCAACGGCATTATATTCTCACCTCATCCCCGGGCTAAAAAATGCACGACTACTGCCTCACAGCTTGTACTGGATGCTGCGATTGCCGCAGGGGCCCCGAAGAATATAATCGGCTGTATTGAAAATCCTTCCGTCAATTTGTCCAGCCAGTTAATGCAGCATCCGGATATCAACCTAATTCTCGCAACCGGCGGCCCAGGTATGGTGCGCGCGGCCTACTCTTCTGGAAAGCCCGCTATTGGTGTTGGCGCAGGCAACACGCCGGTGGTAATTGATGAAACTGCCGATATCAAGCAGGCCGTCAACTCCATCCTAATGAGTAAAACTTTTGATAATGGTGTTGTCTGTGCGTCAGAACAGTCTGTCATCGTCGTTGATAGCGCCTACAAGAAGGTAAAAGATCGTTTCCTGAGCCACGGTGGCCTGGTGATGAAGAAAGCCGATGCCCAGAAAGTGGGCCAAATCCTTCTGAAGAATGGCAATCTCAACCCGGAAATTGTTGGCCAGCCTGCTGTTAAAATTGCTGAGCTGGCAGGGGTCAAGGTTCCTGCCGATACCAAGATCCTTATTGCCGAGGTCTCCGACACCTCAGAAGCAGAACCCTTCGCCCATGAAAAGCTGTCCCCGACTCTGGCACTGTACAAAGCCAGAAACTTTGATAAGGCCGTAACCATTGCAACAGAGCTTGTTGCCCTCGGTGGCATCGGTCATACATCAGTGCTTTATACCAATCAGGACAGCCAGCATCAGCGTATTGAAGATTATGGCAAAGTCCTGAAAACTGCACGCATACTGGTCAATATGCCTGCGTCTCAGGGAGCTATTGGTGACCTGTATAATTTCAAACTGGCTCCCTCTCTTACCCTTGGCTGCGGTTCCTGGGGAGGCAACTCCATCAGTGAAAACGTCGGCGTCAAGCACCTGATCAATGTCAAGACCGTGGCCATGAAACGAGAAAACATGCTGTGGCATAAACTGCCGGAGTCCATCTACTTCAATCGAGGCTGTCTTCCGGTTGCCCTTGAAGACCTGTCTGGATGTAAACGGGCAGCCATCATTACCGATGCCTTCCTTGCCAGCAGCGGTATGGCCAGCCAGGTAACATCATGTCTGCGCCAGCATGGCGTGGCAGTCAGAGTATTTCCGGAAGTGGAAGCCGACCCAACTCTGGCCATTGTTCGCAAAGGCGCAGAAATGATGCATGAGTTCAAACCGGATGCCATTGTTGCCTTTGGTGGCGGTTCTCCCATGGATGCGGCCAAAATCATGTGGGTCATGTATGAGCACCCTGATGCCAAGTTCGAAGAAGTGGCTCTGCGATTTATGGATATCCGTAAACGTATCTACCGCTTCCCCAAGCTGGGAGAAAAAGCCAAATTTGTCGCCATCCCGACAACCTCCGGCACCGGTTCAGAAGTGACCCCCTTTGCCGTGGTGACTGATGAGAAATCCGGCATTAAGTATCCGCTTGCTGATTATGAGCTGACACCAGATATCGCCATTATTGATGCTGACCTGGTGTTGCATATGCCTGCATCACTGACAGCCTGGGGTGGCATTGATGCACTGACCCATGCCCTTGAGGCGTATGTCTCAGTACTGGCGACCTCCTATACCGACGGGCACTGTCTGCAGGCCATCAGTATAATCTTCGAATGGCTGCGCCCGGCTTATGATGAAGGTGCCAGTAATCCCAAAGCTCGCGAGCAGATGCACAACGCTGCCACTATCGCAGGGATGGCATTTGCCAATGCTTTTCTTGGTGTCTGCCACTCCATTGCCCACAAGATCGGCAGTGAGTTCAAGATCGCCCACGGTCTCGCCAATGCGCTGTTGATCAGTTATGTCATCCGGTATAACGCGACGGATGTACCTACCAAGATGACAGCCTTCCCGCAGTACGACCGGCCGGTGGCAAAATGTCGCTATGCCCAGGTTGCCAACCATCTAGGACTGGGAGGAAGGGATAATGAAGCGAAGGTGGTTAACCTGATCAAGGCTATCGAGAAACTGAAAAAAGATATCGGTATTCCAGGCTCCATTCAGGAAGCAGGTGTTCCTGAAGAGCCTTTCCTGGCCAAGCTTGATGAACTCTCAACATCGGCTTTCGATGATCAGTGCACACCAGCCAACCCACGCTATCCGCTGATCACCGAAATCAAGGAAATTCTTCGTCGTGCTTATTATGGAGAAGACCCAACCAAGGAAATAACATAATGCAGTAGGGATGTTCTTACAGCCAGTAAACAGATTTTTCCAATTGCTCAACCAGCGTCGCCAGACCTTGTGTTGTTATGGGGCATGTGTTCGTGGTTAGTCGAGAGAAAGTCAGCTCATTGCCTTGTTCTTCACTCATATGATGAAAAACTGCCAGCGTAAGACCCTATTCCCTGGCACCCCCTTCTGGCGACCGTTTGTCTAAAGTGGCTATTGGTATTGCAACCGTTTCGCCTGACTTACAATTTGGAAGGAGCCGAAATGTAAAGCCTCTGCATCTCGTTTAAAAGTGGAATCCTTTCAGAAACCGAATCGTAATGTGTCTGGTTATGATAGTTGAGTGGCAAGATATGTTTTCTCCCCCAATTATTTTCAGCCGTCTTCAAATCGTTAATTATACGAGTCTGGATATCATATTTTTCGGGGTTCATTCTTCTAAAAAGAGGGCGCATAATGCGGGCTTGAGTGCGTGGCTTCTTTGAAAAGACGAAGCTATATCGCCATTCAATAGCAGGGTCAGCTCCAGCCTCCAAAAGAATCTTCACCACTTGTTCATGGCCTTCCTCGCTGGCAATAAACAGAGCTGTTACGCCATCACAGGTTTGGTTGAGATCGATACCTGCGGTTTGAGCAAGAATCTCGACCACCTTGACGTGGCCGTCGTAGCTGGTTCGATACAGAGGCGTTACGCCATTCCAGGCTTGGTTGAGATCGATACCTTCGGTTTGGGCAAGAATTTGCACCACCTTGTCGTGCCCTTCCTGGCTGGCAATAAACAGAGGTGTTGCGCCGTCCTTGGTTTGGTTAAGATCGATACCGTCGGTCTGGGCAAGAATTTTCACCACCTTGTCGTGGCCATTCTTGCTGGCCTGGTATAGAGACGTTGCACCATTCCAAGTTTGGTTGAGATCGATACCTTCGGTCTGGGCAAGAATTTTCACCACCTTGTCATGGCCTTGCTGACTGGCCATGAATAGAGGCGTTACGCCATTCCAGGCTTGGTTGAGATGTATACCATCTGTTTGAGCAAGAATTTTCACCACCTTGTCGTGGCCTTCCTGGCAGGCCATGAATAGAGGCGTTACGCCATCCTTGGTTTGGTTGAGATCGATACCTTCGGTTTGGGCAAAAATTCGCACCACCTTGTCGTGGCCGTTTTCAGCCGCAAGAAAGAGCCCAAACATCATGTTTCCTGACGCACCACTTTTAAAGTTTGCGTTCGGATCAAATCCATCCTGGCCAAGATAGTACTCAACAGCTGGCACATTTCCCTCCCGGCAAGCCGCAAGAAACTCGTGCTCTTCATATGTCATCTCTAGTTGTGGCTCACCTTTCCATCCTGAAGCCCTCGCGCTCCACGTTGCCAGGATGCTGAGGAAAAACAAGGGGTAGAAAAAACAAGATGGATGGACTCTCATGGCCCCATATCCTGGTTAGTTCGAACAGCCATTCTGGTTGACTTGCATATCTACTATACCCGCGCATTAACGATGCCTGATTTCCAGAAGCCTAATCGAGAATAGCGTCCGTAGCGAGAGGACGCTGATTTGGGTCAGTTTGCCAGTTTCTTACCATGAAAATGCCCACTGCATTTTCATTTTTCGGGGTGGGCATTTCCCGCTCATGGCTGTTTGAGGCGAATAGTAGTGCTATTTAACGATAAATAGCACACAAAATGGCAAAATTCAGCGTGCTCGCAGTAGGGTCTCTATTCTCGGTCAGGCTCCTGGGGGTTGCTTAATAATTCTTCGAAAAGTCAGATTAATCCTTGGGCCAACATCTCTGCTGGTCTTTGCCAGCTGGTGATGCCAATTCTCCTGTACTCCCTTTCCCATAACCAGGAGTGAGCCAGAAGGCAGATCCAACGTCATTGTTCGTGTTTTATCGCTGATATTGCGCAGACGAAACCTACGCACAGCTCCAAGACTCAGAGAAGCGATAACAGGTGACTTACCCAGCTCAGGCTCATTGTCGGCATGCCAGCCGTTGCTGTCGCTGCCGGTTCGATAGAGATTTACCAGAACAGAGTTGAAGGGCTCACCAGCTTCACTGGAAACCCGGTCACGTAGAGGTTTCAGAATGTCAGGCCAGGGGGAAGGCTCCAGCACCATACCACTGTATTGATATTGGGTTCCGGGATCACCAAACCAGGCCTGCAGGCGGGGAATGGAGTGGGTTTTGCCAAAGATGGTTATAACATCCTGCCGCCATTTGACCTTATCCAGTAACAGGTCAAAAAGCCTGTTTGCCTGATGTTCCGCCAGCCACTCAGGCCAATAACTTAACTGCCCCGGCGTAAGCTCAATAATTTCCGGTAACGACATGATTTACCCGAATCTCAGTATTCTTCAGGATTATCATACGTTCCGGCTACCATCTTCTAAAGAGGCGTTTTCTGAAGAAGAGCTGTCTCCTGCTGCTCTTCAATTCCAGCCTCGGCAAGCGTTTTCGCCTCTTCCAGCTCCTCACCATCGACTTCCAGAGCTACGGAGTATTCATGCTCATGGCCGCGAGATTTTCGGGACACAATATAACCGCAGAACTCCTTGATTCTGCTTGTTCCAACATGAAAGATAAACCGCAGGCGCTGGCCGGTTTCAAGAACTTTAAAACTGGAAAAATCGATATTAAACCCGAGAGCTCGCAGTAACCTAACTTTACCCAGAGACTGGCGAAGCCCGAGCAAACCGCTTTGGACAACTTCCAGTTTTATCGGAAACTTACTCTGCTTCTGGGCAGATTCATCCGTATCAGACATCGCTTACTGACACCACCTCAAAAAACAGCGCCATCATACGATTCCCCTTCGGTAATTCACTGTCCCCAATCAACAAAATCCAGTCTAGGCCGGAAAGTGGTAACAATACGCAGAAATCATTTTTTGGTAAAAAACAATAAACACGTGACTTATGTCAAAAAACAAGAGAAACAGAAATACTGTATTTTCATACAGCATATATGGAATAATATTCCTATGGAGCTCATTGCACCAACATTCAAATAATCTGAGGAACGCCAATGGCTGTTATACCCATGTGGCAGTGTGACCGGGACGGAAGCATGTTTGCAGATAAGAAAGCCGCTGAAGAACATGACCGTATGCTGGAGCTGGCCGACAACCTGACATCATTCCTTCAAAGCCAAATGACAATTTCTGATAATGCTGCTGAAGAAATTGGTTTATTAATGGCCCGTAATAAAGAAGCATTATCACGTGCATTTAAGGGGAAACCAGAAATGCTATTCGAGTTAATGTCTAATGATGAAGAAGCCGAAACAGACATCTAAAACAAGTGTTTAATAATTAAAATTATTAAACGCTTTAGATTATAAGTAGGCAAAATAGAACATCGTTTTGTTTTTGATATGCCCTGTATTAAACAGGGTTCAAAACATAGACTGATCTGGCTATCTGAAGATGCCTCCCACTCCAACATCTTTGGATGTTTTCAGGTAAATCCCTGCTTAGCCGAATGACATATGTCATTCGGCATTTTATTTTCCCCCTCAAATCAAAAAACAAACTCACCCTCAACTCCTAAACATTATCTTAATAAAAAAACCCGGGACAAGCCCTTCTCGCTTACGCGAAAGCGGGGAATTCAACCCAAAGAGATTAAAATCACCTCCAGAGGAATTAATCCTAAACGATAAGCACAGAAGGGAAATTAATAATTTCAACTTCATTTTCTTATATTGACCGCACAAAATAAAACAACATTCATTCAATTATTATATGACACAGCTATGTTAAAGATCTTTTCCTTGATATTTTGAAAAGTAATGAACAGTCTGATTCTTCATCTTCCTGAAATCGCCAGCATGGCTGTTGGTGTTTTTACAGGCTCTCTTCTTAATGGTGCAGCCGTAAAAACGGCTCTTGAGGTTAACAACGACCTGTTTCTTCTTGTTTATGGATACGATGTTTTAATGAGCAGCCTTTACCTGTTGCTTCTAATATCGTTTGCCCACCGCATTGCTTCGTTGCT
>NZ_JAMFLX010000179.1 GCF_023502345.1 Parendozoicomonas callyspongiae | reverse complement strand
TACGGCACATCAATGTCTAGTTGGCCTCAAGCAATGAAAACAACTAAAGAATTAAGGTCATTAGCTCAAAGAATTAGAGGGCACTGGGAAACGGGGAATCCTATTACTCTCCCTGCGCATGAAATCGAAGAAATCGTATACTTTGCTGTAAATCATTACTGGCAACATAGATTTGATATAGGGCAAATAATAATCTCAATTAACCTATTCACTGAGCGTAAAAATACTGTACAACCCAAAATTCTTGCTGGATTAATAAGTAGC
>NZ_JAMFLX010000178.1 GCF_023502345.1 Parendozoicomonas callyspongiae | reverse complement strand
GTCAAAACTGATGTTATGGGCCGACACCGGTTATATTCTGTCAGGAATTTATCAAGCGCCTGATGAATGGGCACACCTTTCGCCATGGACTCTTCCTGACTGAATCCGTTATCAATCCAGAATTTCTCTGTTGGCTGCGTATTCTGGCGAACTTGAACACTCATTCTGGTTTACTTGAACACTTCCAACTCCCTGTGCATTGCCCAGTCTGATGTCTAGACCAGGTGTTCATCTTCAGCCAGTTTTCCCAGTTTTTTACGCATGGAC
>NZ_JAMFLX010000177.1 GCF_023502345.1 Parendozoicomonas callyspongiae | reverse complement strand
CACCTAACGCCCGCATCAGCCGACGCCGCAGGCGGTCGGCTGGATGCGCTTGTTAAGCGCCGTTTACTGATATGGTATAGCAATAAATACCAAGCCTATCTGCTAGGTTTTGTAGCTGAGCAGGGAGATCACTTTCAGTGACTAAATATGCTCGTGCTGTTGGCGGCTGAGATAAAGCTTTTTGCTCTGCTCGGAGTAAAGCCTGATATTTAATACATTGAAATATGCCACGATTTAAATCGTTTTCGTTTGATATGTGCGACTTAAC
>NZ_JAMFLX010000176.1 GCF_023502345.1 Parendozoicomonas callyspongiae | reverse complement strand
GTGCCCTTCCAGGGTGGTAATAGTTCCAACTTCCCCGGCCCTGTTGCTCAAATAGCGCAGCAGGGCACCTTGCCTGAGCACGTCCTGCATAACCCATGCCCGCTCTTTCTCAGTAAAATACTTTTCCAGCCACCGCCCGAAAGGAGCCTCGGGCTGGCATTCGCGGGAAAATTTTGACGGCATGCTTTTACGGAATCGGGACTGAATTTTCGGGCTGCTGTGGTAATATTTTTCCACCAGATCACTGGTCAGACATTGATTCTGGCTGATTC
>NZ_JAMFLX010000175.1 GCF_023502345.1 Parendozoicomonas callyspongiae | reverse complement strand
CAGGGAAAACGCATGAAAACCCTTGCTATCACTGGCTTCAAAGCCTGGTCAAAATTTAACTAATCCTGTAAACCTCCGCTACTTCAGTGGATAAACCAATACTGAAGTAGCACCATGAACGCATTTACTTTGATAGAACATTTTTCAAAACTTCCAGACTATCGCCAGCCCTGGAAAGTTGAGCATAAGCTAACCGACATTTTGCTGCTTGTTATCTGTGTAAAGCGGCTCTTGCGGTCAACCAGAGTGACCAGGTGGGCGTCTTGGCCATAGAAGGG
>NZ_JAMFLX010000174.1 GCF_023502345.1 Parendozoicomonas callyspongiae | reverse complement strand
GTGTAACTAACCATTTTCTCGAGACAGTCAAGACTCTAAAGGATATATCGAAAATACCCTTATCAGAGATGACAGGTCAATTTCTTCAAAAACTACAAAACATCCAGAAGGCTCTGGGTGACACAGCCCTATGCTTCATAGAAAAGAATTCTCCAGAGTCAGAGCCTATTCTCAGATGCCTTTTTAATGCAGGTTACATGCTGTCAAAAAATAACGTGCATACAGGTTTAGTGAACGACTGCCGTCAATTACCGTTGGATATTGTTCAGGGTGTCTTTGG
>NZ_JAMFLX010000173.1 GCF_023502345.1 Parendozoicomonas callyspongiae | reverse complement strand
TTGTAACTAACCATTTGCTCGAGACGGTCAAGACTCTAAAGGATATATCGAAAATACCCTTATCAGAGATGACAGGTCAATCTCTTCAAAAACTACAAAACATCCAGAAGGAGCTAGACGATATAACCTGCTTGCTCATAACAAATAATTTTCGAGAGTCAGAGCCAGTTGTCCGATGTCTTCTTAATACAGGTTATATGCTGTCAAAAAATAACGTGCATACAGGTTTAGTGAACGACTGCCGTAAATTACCGCTGGATATTGTTCAGAGGGTCTTTGA
>NZ_JAMFLX010000172.1 GCF_023502345.1 Parendozoicomonas callyspongiae | reverse complement strand
AAATCAGAACAGACAAAAGAGGCAAGGAGAAGAAAGTTTACAGATATGAAAACATGATGACACCCTATGAAAAGCTGTTGTCGCTGGAGAGCCCTGAGCAGTACTTGAAAAAAGGAGTTACGCTCAAACAGCTGAAGGAGAAAGCGGAATCATTGAGTGACAATGAAGCGGCAGAACAGCTAAAGGCAGCACGAGAATCCCTGTTTAGAACCGTTTACGAGCGGCGAGCCGGAGGGTAGGTAATAACCACTACCTTCAGGCCCATTTAGGGATTGGAGAATACT
>NZ_JAMFLX010000171.1 GCF_023502345.1 Parendozoicomonas callyspongiae | reverse complement strand
CTTTCAAAGCTGGCGGTCAGCAATAGAGTTGATTCGTGCAATGCCAGCGTCAGCAAAAGGAATTGCTGCAGGTTTATCTTCGCTGGCAGGCGGTAGCGTGCTCAACTAATTTATCTCTATCGTGCAACGCCAGCACAAGCATTGTGCAACCAGTGGTTCTGCAAAGCTGGCAGCCAGCATCGGAGTTTGTCACGGTTTAAATCCTGATAGTTCAGCAATTCAACGTGTTTCTCCTGCAAATATTTTCTGGCTGCTTCCCAGTTGTGCCAGCGCCAGCAAAGTGCTCCCCAG
>NZ_JAMFLX010000170.1 GCF_023502345.1 Parendozoicomonas callyspongiae | reverse complement strand
TAACGCCCACATGTGGGGCGCCGAAGGCGTCCCAGGCAGCTTGCTGCCGTACACCATGTGCTTGTTATGCTTGAGCCCTGCTGGGCACGCAACGAGCGGTGCATTAGGACTGTTCTTTTGCTTTTGATGGTTTGCTCGCCAGCGCAGGCTGGCGGGAAACCGATGAGCTGTTGGCCAATATTATTGATGGAACCCGAAGGCTTGAAACCGGATTTCACCGAGCCAGCCAAACTGCGGCCGTATGTTGCCGCCGAAACCCTGCCAATGATTAGGCCAAGTTGCACAGTGTTTCTGCT
>NZ_JAMFLX010000017.1 GCF_023502345.1 Parendozoicomonas callyspongiae | reverse complement strand
CCCATAGTCCAGGTCGCTCAGCAGACCGTTGATACCGGTGGCGCTGGTCTCATTGACTTCACCCGGGCCGGTGATATCAAGCGTCGGGGTGTCATCGTCCACCCGCACTTGCAGGGTACCTGTCGCCTTATCCCCATCCTTATCTGTCACCAGGTAGGTCAGGGTCAGGTCCAGGTTGTCTTCGGTATTGTCTGCCGCATGCCAGGCCGGGTTGCTTTGTGCAACAGTGTACGCACCGGTCGTCCGGTTCACGGTCAGCACCAGGATCTCAACCGGAGTGCCATCCTGGTCCTGGGTCACGGTCAGGATCGAGGTGTTGGCCTGCTCATCCGCCGTCACAACATAACTCAGGCCGTTAGCGTCTGCCGGTTGATCCCAGGTGATGCTGCCTGCACCGTCAGCGCCAAAGCTGTGCACCAGCATTTGTGATTGGGAAGGTACGGTCGGCTGATCATCGCCGGGACCACCAACATTGCCATTGCCCTGGTCATCGTCATCCACGATATACATCGGGTTCTGGACTTCACTGTCCGGGTTGGTGCCGGTCGGGGTGTCATCATCAATTCGAATGTTGAGAGTTCCCTCAGCAGTATCCCCATCCGAATCGGTAACAACATATGTTATGGCTAAGTCCAGATTATCTTCTGTGTTATCACCCTGATGCCACGCAGGTGCCTCCTGTGTAATTGTGTAGGTTCCGTCAACCTTGTTAACTACAGCAGTCAGTATCACAACCTGATTAGCGCCCTGCTGTTGAGTGACTGTCAGAACAGAAGTGCTGCCTTGAGCACCATCAGTGACACTGAAGCTCAGGCCTGATCCGTCAGCTGGCTGTTGCCATTCGATTCCACCAGGTCCATCTGCACCAAAATTATGAATCAGAGTACCGCTGGCTACGGTAGGCGATGCAGATGCTGAAGTTGGTGCATCATCATTTAGCCCGCCGGGATTACCCTGAGCATTCTGGTCATCATCATCCAGAACTACCTGCTGGACTCCAGAGGGAACATTTATTGTCCCTTCAACAGTAATCTGCAGGTTATTCAGGTCAGTCACTACGATACTATCTGTATCTGTGGACTTCTGTGCATCGTAAGCAATATGGTTAATATTGCTGCTGGAAGTTCCAGACCCTATGCCGAGAGCAATTGAATTTATTGGAGGCTGGTTCCCATCAGGTTGCTGCAGAAATGCTACCCAATCGGGTTCACTGCCAATTTGGGATGTCTGCCCATCAGTCAAAAAGTAAGACACATTATTGACTGAAGCAGTACTGTCCGGTGCTGGCTCAAATTTTCCTGACTGCTTGAAAGCTTCTTCAGCCAGCCTGAGCGCACTGTCAAAATTCGTTCCACCACTGCCGTATGTATCAGAAAGACTGTTCAGATAGGTTTTCGCATCAGCCGCATTAACCCAGACACTCTGGGGAGTTGAAGCTCCGCTATCAAAAAAGACTATTTTGACTCTTACATCGCCAAACTGACCGTAATCATCAATCAGTTTGTTGATCGTTAGCTTGGCCAGAGCGAAACGTGTGTACTCAGGACTATTCGGATCAGTAGGATCAATTTTTACACCTGACGGAGAGTCCATGCTTCCTGACTTATCAAGAATTACCATCAGGTTTGTATTAACTGACGTAGCTTCCCCACCCTCATCCACTCCAACAACGGGTGTATCATCGTCAATGTTTACGGCTAAACTGCCCGTTGCCTGATCCCCATTGCTGTCGCTGACCACGTAACTCAGTGTCAGCTGCAAATCATTTTCATCCTGTCCGGCTTCATGATTTATCGGAGCAAGCTGCGTTACTATGTATGCGCCCGTGGCTGTATCTAATGAGACTTGAAGAACGGGTGTTGATGTTTGGTTGATTGTTTGAATGACGGTTAAAACACTGCCGTCAGAACTGATATCAAAACTCAGGTTGCCTTGGTCAGGAATTGCTCCCCAAGTAACTGAACCAGCCCCATCACCGCCAAAATCGAAGGCGAGTGTGCCCGTTGTATTAAGCGGTGCGGCTTCATCATCTCCCGTTCCACCGGTAATACCACCTGGCAGTGATTCATCGTCGAGTCTGACTTCCGCATTCAACCCTACCGATGGTGTAGCGTTAGTCCCATCGACGGTAATATCATTGGCAAAACCTGCTTCCAGAGGGGCAAGTGCCTCTGTCAGAAAACCACGTTCAACCTGAACTGAATTTGATCCAAACTCAGTTAGACCAGCAACGCCCATAGAACCAGAATCCTGGCCTGCCTGAGGAGGGTCATTGGGAATTTGGTTATCACCATCTGCCGCTGGTGGCTCATCTTCAGTCTGCTGAACAACTTCGTCCACTGGATCAACACCTGCCGTCGGCGCAGGCAAATGTGCTAAAGATTCAATCAAACTATCGAGCTCTGCAACGGCATACCCATCGTTGCTCAAACCAAGGCTATCAAGAACAAAGTCATTCCCCAGATCGAAAATTTGCCCGGGTATAACTTCAGCAACGCGCCCATTGGAGAGCTGGATCAGAATATTGCCACCTTCAGCAATTATCTGATCACCCGTATTAACAGTGTCCCCTGCCAGTAATGGCTTTTCTGTTCCATCGGCCTTACGAATAGTTGCCTTGCCAATAACTGAGCTTATTGTTCCCAGCAGTTTTTCGGCTGTCGTATCCATTTTTTATACCCCCAGTTTTTATTCGTATTTTTAACTGTTCAGGGGCCCCGTTCTCTGCTTATCGCTCACTAAAAGCCAGTTGCCTGGCTCTCAATACAGGTTTCAGCAGATACGACAACAAAGGCTTTTTACCGGTCATGATGTCGACGTTGGCAATCATTCCCGTAATGACCGGCCTGGTAGCGTCGTTTTCATCAAGATTGTTTCTTTCCGTTTCCACATGAGCAAGGTAGAAACTCTCGCCCTGCTCGTCCGTTATGGTGTCAGCACTTATATGGGTGAGTTTCCCCTCAATGCCGCCATAAATCGTAAAATCGTAAGCTGTGAACCGAACAACAGCTTTCTGCCCTGGATGAAGAAACCCTATATCCTGCGGACGTATCCTTGTTTCTATCAGTAACTTGTCGTCCAGGGGGACAACTTCCATCATTTTCATTCCTGGCTGAACGACACCACCTTTGGTGTTTACCAGGATCTGCTTTACAACGCCTTTTACCGGAGAGCGAACCTGCGTTCTTGCCACCCGGTCTTCCAGTGCTGTTCCTGTTGCTTCCAGCTCTTTGATTTTTGCCTGCGTTTCATTCAGCTCACTGCGGACACTGCTAACAAAAGTCAGCTGCAGTTCGTTGATACGCTGATGAACTTCCTTCTGCTGCGCATTCAACCGGTCAACGGTTTCTTTGGTTACCGCCAGTTCACCATCTACATCACTGACTTGACGCTGCAAGCGTAAAACTTCTATTCGAGAGACAGCACCGGATTCCGCAAGACGACTGGCGATTCCCAGTTCTTCCTTCAGCAGGTTTCTGCGCCTGCCCAACAGCTTTCTTTGTTCACCCATCTCTTCAATTTGCTGCTGGTTCTGGTCAACCTGTTCCAGCAGCACATTCTTACGGCTTTCCAACTCCTGCTGCCTGCTTCCGTACAGTTCCAGTTCCTGCTGAGCCAGGTCAGGGGCATCCTGCCAGGCCTGGTCAGAGATCAGTGGAAACTCGCCAACAACTTCTGCCCGCAAGCGGGATCGTTTGATCTCAAGTGCCGTACGACTAATCTTCTGTCCACCCAGGCTGGACATAAACTGGGTGTCATCCATGGTCATCAAAATCTGGCCTTTGTCGACGGTTTCCCCCTCTTTCACCAGAATGTCGCCCACAATACCGCCTTCAAGATTCTGTACATCCTGAATCTGACGGGACGGAATGACCTTTCCCATACCCCGGGTTATTTCATCAATCTCTATCCACGCCGCCCAGAGAATAAACGTGACAATAGCCACCAGCGTCATCCATATCAGAATGCGACCACCTTTGGGCTGACGTCTTTCTACTGCTGCTTTGGCGTCTAAGTAGAACGAAAATTCTTCAGCGACGTTCCGACTCTTATCATCGAGCTCTTCTTTCATCACTTATTACCGCGTACAACTATTTATTATTAGATTTATACGTCTGCGGCCTGAACTTTCAGATTTTGTTTCCTCTTTTCGTTTTGGCCTGCCTTCAAAATATCAGGCGAACCGTCAGCGACGATCTGCCCCCTTTCAACCACAATAATCCTGCTCATCATTGCCAGCATGGACATACGATGAGTCACCATAATCAAAGTTCTGTTTTGGCAAATCTGGCGCAGGTTTTCGCACACCTGTGCTTCAGTGCGGTTATCCATGGCACTGGTAGGCTCATCCATAATCAAAATACCTGGGTCACCAAGTAAAGCGCGCGCCAAACCGACAGCCTGAACCTGACCACCCGAAAGGTTCCGGCCTGCTTCACCAACCTGATATTCCAAACCATTTGGAGAATGACTGATCAGTTCACCCAGCCCCGCCAGCCTTGCTGCCCTAACAACATCGTCATCACTGAAACCATGCCGTCCCATCTCAATATTTTCGCGAATCGTTCCACTCAGCAGTTGAACGCTTTGTGGAACATATCCAATTCCCTTGCGAATAACGGCAGGGTCAATCTGACGCTGATCGATACCATCCAGAGAGATATTGCCGGATGTTGGTTCATAGAAGCCCATCAGCAGTTTTATCAGTGATGTTTTTCCTGAACCCATGCGGCCAAGAATGGCAACTTTTTCATTTGGCTTGATGGTGAAATCGAGGCCGTCCAGCAATGGAGGCTGTTCAGGATAAGAGAATCTGAGCTGCTGAATATTCCAGCTGCCATCAAGCCTATCTGGACGTAGATAGTTTTTATCCTGCTCACGCTCCTGTGGCAGCGAGATAATATGATCACCCTGATCAAGAGCCTGTTTTGCCCGCTCATATTGATTCAGCAAACCAATTAACTGGTTAACCGGAGCCGCACAGCGACCTGCAATCATAATGGAAGCGATCAACCCTCCCATGGAAAGTTCACCCAGTCCGATCATATAAACACCGGCTATTACCAACATCACTGTATTGAGCTGGAGTACAAACATAGCCCCCTGGCTGCTGAGATTCTGCAACCGACGAATAAACAGGCCATTATCAGCCAAAAATGAAACCATTCTCTCCCAACGGTACTGAATAGAAGATTCAGAGCCGCTGCCTTTAATCGCTTCCAGTCCTTGCACAGCTTCGGTTAACAGAGCCTGTCTGGAAGCTGAAACCTGCTGCTGCTTATTAATACGTTCCTGCAAAGGTCGGTTGACGAGCCAGGCAATCCCCAGACAGAGCAACATGCTCACCAAGGGAATAAGAGCCATGTAACCACCAATCCAGGCAATCAAGGCAAAGAACAGGAAGACAAATGGCAAATCAACCAGCGTGGTCACGCAGGCCGAAGTAATAAAGGAGCGAAGGCTGTCAAACTCATTCAGGTTATTAACAAAGCTGCCCGTCGATTGCGGGCGAGCGATCATTTTCAGCCCCATCACTTTCTCAAGCAGTCGCGAAGAGATCTCCATATCAATATTTTTGCCGGCATAATCAATAAACCAGGCTCTCTGCAGCTTGAGAACAAAGTCAAAAACGAAGGCAAGCAGCACCCCCAGAGAAAGCATCCAGAGCGTTTCCGTCGCGTTATTGGGAACAACACGATCATAAACGTTCATAACAAAGAGGGGAGAAACCAGCGCAAAAATATTGATCAGGAAGCTGGCCAGCAGAACATCCCTATAGACTTTCCAGTAGCGCTTGAGAACAGACACAAACCATGGATAACGAGACAAGAACCCACTAACAAACGCACGCTCCCCGTCACGATCCATATCAAGACCGGTGTCGGTTGCCTGCGTGACCGGAATCGCATAACCGGTGTAGTCTGCCATCATTTCAGAAAAAGACTCCGCCTTTGGTTCTCCATTATCCCAAACGAATGCTTCATCTTTATGAACATTCAGGCGCAAAAGCACCACCGCCCCTTTATTGAGTATTAAAATCAGAGGGCAATTAAATTCTTCCAGCTTTTCTTTAGCAACATCACTCACCCTGGCTTCAAGGCCAGCCCTCTCGGCAGCTCTATGGAAAAGCGATGGCGTTAGCTGGCCACCAGACAGAGGCAAACCAGCCAATAAACTGGAAAGGCTGATTTTGCGGCGGTACAGGTTGCAAACGGTTTCAAGACATTCTACCAGCGTTGCACCCGTAATTTTCTTCTTATTCATATGCAACTTCTGACGCTTGTAAGTATTAATGACCTACCTGAAGCCCGCCATACAGAACAGCTATCTCATTGTAAGAAAATAGTCAATAACTGTATACATATGTAGTTATGCCACTTGCAGGTATTAATAGCAATACAAATCCATAAAATACTTGTGGGTATTCAACCCATACCAGAAAGCCATGGCGTTTTTATTTCTGCTGCCTTCTTCAATGCTGACTGGATTTATGGCAGCTGAAAACATGGTCATTCACCATTCCTGTAGCCTGCATAAATGCATAACAGATGGTGCTTCCTACAAAATTAAAACCTTCTTTCTTTAAAGCCTTACTCATTTGGTCAGATATCTCTGTCGATGCAGGAACATCTTTTAATGAAGAGAAATGATTATGAATGGTTTTTCCATTAACAAATGACCAGATGTATTCAGAAAATGACCCATGTTTCTTTTGAATTTTCAAAAAGGCTTTGGCATTACGGATCGCACTGTTTACTTTCAGTTTGTTTCTTATAATTCCGGGATCCTGAAGCAGCTCCTCTACTTTGCTGTCATCATATTTTGCAATTTTGCGCGCATCGAAATTATCAAAAACCTTCCGGTAATGTTCTCGCTTACGCAGAACGGTAATCCAGGACAGCCCGGCCTGGGCACCCTCCAGAATCAAAAATTCAAAAAGGGTATCATCATCGCGGCAAGGTACGCCCCACTCTTTATCGTGATATTCCCGGTATAACTCATCTCCATGACACCATTCACAACGGTCTTCATCACTTATCTGTATTTTTTCACCAATCACTACAAATCACCTTAGAAGTATATTCAACTAAAAACACTACAAAAAACAGAATACCTGCAAAGCAAGCACCACCAAAAACAAAGTTTTTTTCTTCTTTCTCCCATCTTATTGATTTCAATCATGCTTGATCCCTTGTCACTCAAACAGCTCGAAGGATATATTGCGGCATACGTACATTGCTGTCTGTTTTTTGCGCAGCGTACCCAGTTTATTTTTACCAAAAAACGGAATTTCTGGGTGCAAAGTACGGGGTAAGAGTAGGGAACGCTCAACATTGAGCAGAGTGTCTGTCACCAGACTTTCACAACTGCCGCCAACAACAATCCACACAGCTTATTTGGGGGATTAACACCGTCCAAGTGTGTGGGAAAGATAAATCAACATATAAGGCGCAGGATGAAAACTAAAACATTATTTGCCAGTCTGGCGTTGGCTGCCGCTGTCAGCGCTGCATTACCAACTCAAGCTGCTGACGTACCCGCCGGGGTGAAGCTGGACGACGTTCAGGTTCTGAACCGGGGCAACGGCTCTGAACCAGCCTCTCTCGACCCTCAGAAAATTGAAGGTGTTCCCGGAGGTAATGTTGCCAAGGATATGTTCGAAGGTCTGATGAGTCAGGATGGCGACGGTAATACCGTTTTCGGTGTAGCAAAATCCTATGATGTATCAGAAGATGGTAAAGTTTATACCTTCCACCTCCGTGACGCCAAATGGTCTAATGGTGATCCTGTCGCTGCCAATGATTTCGTATTCGCTTTCCAGCGTGCTGTAGACCCGGCAACCGCCTCAAACTATGCCTGGTTTATGGAACTGCCTGGTATTATCAACGCGTCAGAAATCATCAAAGGCGAAAAGCCTGCAAATACTCTTGGTGTTAAAGCTCTCGATGCCAAGACTTTCCAGGTATCCCTGAAAGCTCCTCTGCCATTCTTCCCGAAACTGCTTGCTCACCAGACAACCTTCCCGGTTCCACAGAAAATCGTCGAGAAGTATGGTGACCAATGGACACGTCCTGAGAACATTGTTTCCAACGGTGCCTTTGTTCTGGACGAGTGGGTCGTTAACGAGCGAATCAGCCTCAAGCCTAACCCCAACTACTGGAATGCTGACGAGACTGTTCTGAAGCAGGTTAATTTCCTGCCCATCGTATCCCAGACTGCCGACTTGAGCCGTTACAAGGCTGGCGAAGTGGATATGACTTACGAGATTCCCATTGAGCACTTCAAGAGCCTGAAGAAAGAGCTGCCAGATGATGTCACCGTTATTCCTTATGTCGGCACCTACTACTATGTGTTCAACACTCTGAAAGCACCATTTAATGACGTTCGTGTTCGTAAGGCTCTGACATATTCCATCAACCGTGACGCGATTGCTTACGCTGTTAAAGGTCAGGGTGAAAAACCTGCTTATGCCTTTACCCCAGAAGCTATTAACGGCTTTGTTAAGCCTGACCTGGCCTGGGAAAAGATGACCCAGAAAGAGCGGGACGCAGAAGCCAAGCGCCTTCTTAAAGAAGTTGGCTATGACAAGAATAACCCACTGAAAGTTGAGCTTCTTTACAACACCAGTGAATCCCACAAGAAGATCGCTATCGCGATTGGCCAGATGTGGAAGAGAAACCTGGGCGTTGAAGTGACTCTGCGCAACGAAGAGTGGAAGACTTTCCTCGATTCCAAGCGTAACAACAACTTTGATGTATCCCGTGCCGGCTGGATTGGTGACTACAACGAAGCCTCCACCATGCTGGGTCTCTGGACCAGTTATAACGCCGTTAACGACGCCGACTGGAAAAACCCTGAATATGACAAGCTGATTGAAACTGCAGCAACAACTCTGGATGAGGGTCAGCGCGGCCTGATCTATGAAAAGGCTGAAAAGATTTTCTCAGAAGAGTTCCCCGCAGCGCCAATTTATCAATATGTTGTCAGCCGCATGGTTAAGCCTTATGTCGGTGGATACCCATACGGTAATGCTGAAGATAATGTCTACTCAAAAGATCTGTACATCATCAAGCATTAAGCGACACTTATGACGCATTAGAAATCCCCGCCACCACACGGGGATTTCTACATAATGTAAGGATTAATTTACATATTTACCACAAACCAGAAAGAGCTATATTTTCTAAAAAAAATCACAGCCACAGGATACTTTCTCCAAAATCAAACACTTGCCAGCTTATATTACCATGCACGCAAAGACAGCGCCCCTTAGCTGAATTTACCTACTTGCCACAGACATGTACGCACACATATAGTGTCAAACACCTATAGAGAGAACTTTTTGTTGTGCAGTTTACTAAGTTCACCGGCCAACTCTGTCAGGTACCCTGAAATTGAACAAAAAGCACAAGACCGGGATTGTTCGCTTTTTGTGGCAGGGTGTTTGTCTTGTGACGTTCACAACTGCAGCCATAAAACATTATTCACCTACTATTTTTAGGTAGCGCATTACTACCTGGTAGTGTGACTTCGATTTTCACAGATAAGGCGCAGGAAAAAATGAAAAAACTATTTGTCGGGCTAGCGCTGGCAACTGCCGTAAGCGCATTGCTACCCGTACAGGCAGCTCAGGTTCCCGCCGGAGTAACACTGGCAAAAGAGCAGGTTTTTCATCGAGGAATTGGTTCTGAACCCGCTTCTATTGACCCCCAGAAAGTTGAAGGATCCCCTGGCGGCTTCATCGTAAAAGATCTTTTTGAAGGACTGGTTTCCCAAGACGCTGATGGCAATACAATCCCCGGAATTGCCAAATCCTGGAATGTATCTGATGACGGTAAAGTCTATACATTCCACCTGCGCAAGAGCAGCTGGTCCAATGGTGACCCACTGACAGCACACGACTTCGTTTATGCATTCCAGCGTGCTGTTGACCCTGTAACCGCTTCCAAATACGCCTGGTTTATGCAGATCCCCGGTATTGTTAACGCTGATGCCGTTATTGATGGGGAAATGCCTCCCAGTACACTGGGGGTAAAGGCGACAGATGACTATACATTCCAGGTAACTCTGGAAAACCCGGTTCCCTATTTCCCCAAACTGCTGGCTCATTACACAACCTTTCCGACCCCCAAAAAGGTGGTTGAGAAATATGGTGATGACTGGACCCGCCCAGACAATATAGTGTCCAATGGCGCTTACAAACTCAGCGGCTGGGTTGTTAATGAAAAACTGACAGCAAAGCGTAACCCTTTTTACTGGAATAATGACAAGACCGTTGTAGAAGAGGTCAACTATCTGCCAATTCCATCAGCAACATCCGAGCTGAACCGCTACAAAGCCGGGGAGCTGGATATGACGGCGACAATTCCTCTGGATCATTTCAAGAAACTGCAGAAAGAAATTCCAAAGGAAGTCACCATCACCCCACTGATCTCAACGTACTACTATTCGTTCAATACTAAGAAAAAGCCATTTGATGATGTGCGCGTGCGAAAGGCTCTCTCTTATGCCATAAACCGCGACGCTATCACCAAGTACATCACGGGTCAGGGACAAAAACCTGCTTACAGTTTCACCCCAAGCTCCATCAATGGCTTCGTCAAGCCTGATCTTGCATGGGAAAAGATGTCCCAGAAAGAACGGGAAAAAGAAGCCGCTAAACTTCTCAAGCAGGTTGGTTACAGCAAGAGTAATCCACTGAAGGTTGAGCTCCTCTACAATACCAGCGAATCCCACAAGAAAGTTGCGATTGCGATTTCCCAAATGTGGAAACAGGCTCTGGGTGTAGAAGTGACTTTGAGAAATGAAGAGTGGAAAACATTTCTTGATACACGACGGGAAGGCAATTTCGACGTGACTCGCGCAGGATGGACCGGTGATTACAATGAAGCATCTACAATGCTGTCTTTGTGGACAAGTGAAAGCTCCCTGAATGATGCTAAGTGGACAAACAAGGAGTACGACAAGCTGCTGGAAACTGCTTCTTCCACCATTGATGAAGGCAAGCGCGGCCTGATTTATGAGAAGGCAGAACAGATTTTCTCCAGTGAGATGCCTGCTGCCCCCATCTACCAATACGTGACTTCTCGTCTTGTGAAGCCCTATGTGGGTGGATATCCGATGAATAACCCGGAAGACAACGTTTATTCACGTGATATCTATATTATCAAGCACTAGGAGTTAGGGAAGCTCAGAAACCCTGCCAACACTATGCTGGCAGGATTTCTGAGTGACAGGTTATAAATTCATGCTGAAGTTTATTATCAAAAGGTTAGCTGTAGCGGTTCCAACGCTGCTTGTACTGATCACAATATCATTTTTCCTTATGCAGGCTGCGCCTGGGAGCCCTTTTACCGGTGAAAGAAACCTTCCGCCGGAAATCCTCAAGAATATCGAAGCCAAGTACAACCTGGACAAGCCCGTCTGGCAGCAGTACTTCCTCTATCTTGGCAACCTCGCCAAGGGTGACCTCGGTCCCTCTTTCAAATACCGTGATTACACGGTTAACGACCTTCTGGAACAAAGCTTCCCGGTTTCCCTCAAAATTGGAGCCATCGCTTTTATTTTCACCGTTATTATTGGTGTCAGTATCGGCACCATAGCCGCACTCAAACAAAACACCATACTCGACTACATAATAATGGCACTGGCGATGACGGGAGTCGTGCTGCCATCGTTTGTTATTGCACCGCTTCTTGTAATGATTTTTTCGATTACCCTGCAATGGCTGCCTGCGGGAGGGTGGAATGAGGGAACCTGGGAATACCTGATTCTTCCCGTTACCGCCATGGCCATTATGTATATGGCTTCTATCGCACGTATTCAGCGAAGCAGCATGATTGAAGTGCTGAACAGTAACTATATCCGGACTGCTCGCGCCAAAGGCCTGCCCTGGAGGACGATTATCCTGCGCCATTCTCTGCGCCCTTCCCTGCTGCCTGTTGTTTCCTACCTCGGCCCCGCTTTCGTGGGCATTATCACCGGCTCGGTTGTTGTTGAAACCGTGTTCGGCCTGCCAGGTATCGGACAACACTTCGTTAACGGTGCACTTAACCGTGACTACTCTCTGGTTCTGGGTCTGACCATTATCATCGGTTCCCTGACCATCCTGTTCACTGCGATTGTCGACATCCTGTATGCCGTTATCGATCCAAAAATCCGCTACCAGTAAGGGAGGTTTAGTGTAATGACAGCAATTTCTCCCTCTGCGGACAAGAAGGCAGCCGTTGCCAAATTTGCCAAAGATCTCGAGATCGAAGGCCGCAGTCTGTGGGCTGATGCCCGCGATCGTTTTTTCCGTAACCGTGCTGCCGTAATCAGTCTGATTATCCTGGCGTTTATCGGCATTCTGGTTGTTGTAGGTCCATGGCTCTCTCCCCATGAATTTGATGCCATTGACTGGGGCTACATGGCAGCGCCACCAGAAACAGAAATGAGCCACTGGTTTGGTACTGATTCACTTGGCCGTGACCTGTTTGTAAGAACCCTGATGGGTGGCCGTATCTCCTTTATGGTTGGTATTCTCGGAGCCCTGACCGCCGTTGTTATTGGTACTCTGTACGGTGCTACTGCTGGTTATGCCGGTGGCCGGGTTGACAGCGCCATGATGCGTGTACTGGAAATTCTTCAGTCCTTCCCGTTCATGTTTCTGGTTATCCTGCTGATGACCATGTTTGGCCGTTCCATATACCTGATCTTCCTCTGCATCGGTGGCGTATCCTGGCTGGATATGGCACGTATCGTCCGTGGCCAGACCATCAGCCTGAAAGGTCGTGAGTTCATTGAAGCTGCCCGCGTCTGCGGCACCAAGCCTTCTGCCATTATCGTCCGCCACATTGTTCCCAATGTTCTGGGTATCGTGGTGGTATACGCTTCCCTGCTGGTGCCAAGCATGATTCTGTTTGAATCTTTCCTCAGCTTCCTGGGTCTTGGTGTTCAGGAACCCATGACCAGCTGGGGCGCACTGGTTAACGAAGGTGCACAGTCCATGGAAGTTGCCACATGGCAGCTGGCCTTCCCGGTGTTCTTCCTGGTCGTAACCCTGTTCTGTTTCAACTACGTCGGCGATGGTTTGCGCGACGCACTTGATCCCAAAGACCGGTAATGGAGCGCACTGAATTATGAGTCTTCTTGAAGTTAAAGATCTGCAGGTGCACTTCTCCACCCCTGAGGGTGACGTTACCGCAGTTAACAACCTGAATTTCACCCTGGAAGCGGGTCAGACCCTCGGTATCGTGGGTGAATCCGGCTCCGGTAAAAGCCAAACAGCCTTCTCCATCATGGGCCTTCTGGCCAAGAATGGTCGAACTGGCGGTCAGGCCCTCTTCGAAGGCAAACAGGTACTTAACCTGCCTGAAGCCGAACTGAACAAGATCCGTGCGGAAAAGATCTCCATGATCTTCCAGGATCCAATGACCTCACTAAACCCTTACATGAAAGTCGGCACCCAGCTGATGGAAGTGCTAATCATGCACAAGGGTTGCAGCAAGGCAGAAGCCTTTGAAGAATCCGTACGTATGCTGGATGCGGTGAAAATGCCTGAAGCCCGCAAGCGTATGGATATGTTCCCCCATGAGTTCTCCGGCGGTATGCGTCAGCGTGTGATGATTGCCATGGCTCTGCTGTGTCGTCCCAAGCTGCTGATTGCCGACGAACCAACAACGGCACTGGACGTAACCGTTCAGGCGCAGATCATGGATCTGCTGAATGACCTGAAGCGGGACTTTAATACTGCCATCATCATGATCACCCACGACCTGGGTGTTGTTGCAGGTGTCTGCGACAAGGTTATGGTGATGTACGCTGGTCAAACCATGGAATACGGGACGGTTGACGAGATTTTCTATAAGCCAACTCACCCATACACCATTGGCCTGCTGGAATCCATTCCCCGCCTTGATACTGATGATACCAAGGAACTGCCCATTATCCCGGGTAACCCACCTAACCTGCTTAACCTGCCAACCGGCTGCCCATTCCAGGACCGCTGTGGTCATGTAACTGATAGCTGTCGTAAGCAGGTGCCGAACCTGGAAACCTTCGGTAATGGCCGTCAGCGTGCCTGTTTCTGGTCCCATGAACTGGTCACTGCAGGAGGTGCACAATGAGCGAACAGACTCCTCTACTGAAGGTTCGTGACGTTAAGGTCTACTTCCCGATTCCCAAGGGTCGTGACTGGCCTTGGCAACCAATGCCAATGCTGAAGGCCGTTGATGGCGTCAGCTTTGACTTGTACCCCGGTGAAACACTGGGCGTTGTAGGCGAATCCGGCTGTGGCAAATCCACTCTGGCCCGGGCCCTGATCGGTCTGGTGAAAGCTCGTTCCGGTGAAATCACCTGGGAAGGCAAAAACCTGGCAGGTCTTGATGACAAAGGTTTCCACGACGTACGTCGTGATATTCAGATGATCTTCCAGGATCCTCTGGCCTCCCTGAACCCACGTATGACCATCGGCGATATTATTGCCGAACCTCTGCGTAACTATGAGCCTGGCCTGTCTTCTGAAGAAGTGAAGCAGCGGGTTCGTCAGATTATGGATCGCGTAGGTCTGCTACCTAACGTTATCAACCGCTACCCTCACGAATTCTCCGGTGGTCAGTGCCAGCGTGTTGGTATTGCCCGTGCGTTGATTCTGAAGCCAAAGCTGATCATCTGTGATGAGCCAGTGAGTGCACTTGACGTATCCATTCAGGCACAGGTTGTTAACTTGCTGAAAGAACTGCAGCAGGAAATGGGCCTGTCTCTGGTATTTATTGCCCACGACCTTTCCGTTGTGAAGCATATCAGCGACCGTGTGCTGGTAATGTACCTGGGTAACGAAGCAGAGGTTGCTACATCTGAATCTCTCTACGCCAACCCAAGCCATCCTTACACTCAGGCTCTGTTGTCTGCAGTTCCAAACCCTGACCCGGATCTGGAGCGGAACAAAACCATCCAGCTGCTGGAAGGTGACCTGCCCTCACCTATCAATCCACCATCTGGCTGCGTTTTCCGTACCCGCTGCCCGAAAGCTCAGGAAAGCTGTGCCAAGAATAAGCCCGAACTTATGGGTGTTGAGCACCATCAGGTTGCCTGCCCGGTGGTAATGGCTGGTTAAAACCAGCCCAAGAGTCTGCCTGCATTTAACAGGCAGACATCCTCAATTGAATCTTTTTCTCTACCAATCAAGATCAATCCCACCATTATTCGTTCAAATTTATTTTATACCTCCTTTGGGTAGGCATAGCAGAGCAAAAAAAGTTTAATTGCAGCAACTACTGATTGTTGGGATCAACCAGGGTTGATAGTTTAAAATATATTTGATTTATAAACTGTTCAGATAAGTCTGACAAAAGTCAGCTTGTTAGCTAGATATGCTGTAGCTGACAAACAGACTCACCCAAATCTGTCGAGTGCGGATTTTTGTTTGAACAGTCAATGCCGAATTCCTGTCTTACTCACCAGCGTTGATACGGACTATGAGCAAAGAAAACATTCTGATCATCAACTGCGGCAGCTCCTCCATGAAGTTTGCCGTGATCAACCCAGCTACAGGCGAAGAAGCCATCAATGGTATTGCCGAGCGTCTGGGTTCTCCTGAATCTCTGATCCGTTGGAAGTTCGAAGGCAACAAAGAGCGTGAAGAGCTGAATGGCGGCGCTCACGATGCCGCAGTTGCAGCCCTGCTGTCCATGCTGGCTGACAAGGGCCTGAAAGATTCCATCGCAGCTGTTGGTCACCGTGTTGTTCACGGCGGTGAAACCTTCAAGGAATCCTGCCTGGTTAATGAAGAAGTTATGCAGGCCATCGAGAACTGCTCTCACCTGGCTCCCCTGCACAACCCAGCCAACCTGATCGGCATCAAGGCGGCTCAGAAACACTTCCCAGGTCTGCCTATGTCTGTGGTATTTGATACCTCTTTCCACCAGACCATGCCTGAGCACGCCTACATCTACCCTCTGCCTTACGAGTTCTACCGTGACCACGGTGTACGTAAGTACGGTTTCCACGGCACCAGCTACCGTTTCGTTGCCAAGCGCGTTTGCGAAATGCTGAACCTGGAAGTATCCAACAGCAAGGTTATCATCGGTCACCTGGGTAACGGTGCAAGTGCTGCAGCCGTTTTGAATGGCGAAGGCGTTGACACCACCATGGGTCTGACTCCTCTGGAAGGTCTGGTTATGGGCACTCGCTGCGGTAACGTTGACCCTAACATCTACTCCTTCCTGAACAAGGAATACGGCTACTCTCTGGACGAGATCACCGACATCCTGAACAAGAAGTCTGGCCTGCTGGGTATGTCCGAGCTGTCCAATGACTGCCGTGCTATCGAAGAAGCCTGTGAAGAAGGCAACAAGCAGGCGCAGCTGGCAATGGACGTATTCTGCTACGTTCTGGCCAAGCAGCTGGCTGGTCTGATGGTTGCTACTGGCGGCTGTGATGCACTGGCCTTTACCGGCGGTATTGGCGAGAACTCCGACGCTATCCGTGGCAAGGTTCTGGAAATGCTGGGCTTCATGGGCTTCGAGATGGATGCTCAGAAGAACCTGGACTGCCGCTTCGGCAACGAAGGCGTGATCACTTCCGACTCTTCCAAGGCAACTGCTATCGTAGTTTCCACCAACGAAGAGCTGATGATCGCTAAGGACACTGCTATCCTGATCGGCTGATCTGCGGTACTGGCTCCTTAATAAAAAGCCCGGCAATTGCCGGGCTTTTTATTAATAACTAAACATCACTGTTTCTTGAACTTCTTATGATAGTATTCTTTGCCAAACTGCAAGGCTCTTGATATATCATCAGTATCCCCATTGCGCAGAGCCTCATTGGCATAAGAACATACAACCAAGAAATCAGTAAGTCCAAGGCCTTTGGCTGCATTCTCTTTCTTAAACTTGGGATAAGCCTTCATCATTGTCGAAAATTCATCTTCAGTAGCACCCTGCTCTTCCAAGTTACCGAAGTGAATATCCATCATGAGATCCTCTGATGGCTCCAGGTGCTTCTTCAATGACTTCATTAGTTTGGGGTTGGATTCACTAAAAGATGGCAATTCCTCATCAAGCTCCTCGTCATCTAGCTCTTCCACTTCACTCGCTAACTGCCTCTGAGTCGCTTTAGCAATAGAAAGCTCTTTTACAGCTTGAGTATCCAGAATAGGCGTAGTAAGTAATTTAGGATCATCTTCCTGTCGTTCCGGAGTATTTTTACTTAGAAACGTATTGTCTTCTGGGGTCAGGTATGAAGCATTGGTTAATTTATATATTTGAGTATCATTTCTTTCAATTTCAGTTTTGGTAAATTGCATAACCACACCTAGTTTACGAATACCTGTCTTGATTGCTTCACTATCAGATTTGAGGTTAATTAACTCCTCCCTCAGAAGTCGTGCCTCTTCATAGCGGATGCGGGCCTGCAACAACCCTTCCTGGGCATTTTGAGCAAGGTGATTGCTGGCTGAAATCAATACTTTTGACAAGCCTGGGTACTTAGATTCATCATCCCGTATTGTTTCGATCCATTTTCTCTCGGAAGTTCCACCTGGTTGCCCAGTTCCATCCCAAGCAACGTGCACAAGGATTTCAACCTGACCTTCCAATGTATCACTCTTTGGATCTAGAGAAGCTTCAGCCAGAGTAGAAGAATCCGCTTTCAAGCTGATGTAATGATTATGAACAGCTTTCTGGATAACAGGATCAGCCAGTTGTTTGGGGGTCAGTTTAGCAGCAAGCTTGTCGAGACTTTCTACTGTTGGGGCATGCTGCTGTAATAAGCTGCGGATTTGTCCAAAATCATTCTTACTAGCATGTTTTGAAAGCAGCTTAGCGACAAATTTCTCTTCTCCCCCCACTCTAATCATCAGTCTGTCAAAAAGCGCTTTTGGAGTGAACCCCTTCAACCCTCTAGGAATAAGTGGCTCTACATCCTTGACTACAGAAACCTTACCCCACTTTGTTGTCTGAACCGATTTTACAGATTCAGTATCAGAGACAGGCGCATGACCAGTTTGAACTGATACCGGAGACTGACCACTTCCTACTCCTCCCTTGCCTTCCATGAGCTTATCTCTGTTTTGATTTTTAATTATTTCAGTATATGCAACTTTGGGAAGCTGCTATCAGGCAGCTTCTTTTTGCTCAAGTGGCATATTGGCGGTTTCCAACTCTGCCTCCGTCTTCTCCCTGCTTCCCCCGAGAACAATGAGAGATAAAACCGACAGCAGCCCACACACCACCATCAGTCCAACCATTGGATAAACTGTACCGTTGTGAAGAATTCCGGCAAGCCCGGCAGTAATTCCTCCCAGGGTAAACCGCACCACTCCTGCTGCGGCATTGGCTGTTCCAGCAATCTTCGGAAAGTGAGCAAGAGCCAGTGCATTCGCATTTGGTCCTGAGAACCCTGAGCAGGCTATATAAAGAACCACGGGGGCAGCGATACCTGCCAGCCCGCCAAATCCTGTCCAGGCGTTGAGAAGCATGATTAAAGAGGCTAGAAACGACATTCCAACCCCAAAGCGCAGCAACCCGTGTAAAGGAAAGCTGTTCATAAGGCGCATATTCAGGACATTACAGAAGGCCATCCCCAGAATATTCATCCCAAAGAGGTAGCCATAATTCTCAGCAGGAACGCCAAACAGTTCTATATAAACGAAAGGCGAACCACTGATAAAGGCAAACATTCCACCAAAGAAAAAACCGTGGGCCAGAATGCAACTCATCGCCTCGCGATGGGTCATGACATCTTTATAAGACTGAAGGAGCTTTCTTGGCGTCATATAGGTTCGCCGCTCCGCTGGCAACGACTCTTTTACCTGGGCAAGAGAAAGCAGAAGGGCAAGCACACCGAGCACAGAGAGAAACAAGAAGAGGCTTTGCCAACCTGCAAACCGGAGAATATGCCCACCAATCACCGGAGCCACCAAAGGGGCAATGGTCATGACAAGCAGGATGGAAGACATGGCCCTGGCGCACTCTTTACGGGGGAAAAGATCCCGCACCATGGCTGGAATGCAAACCATCACGGAGGCTCCCGCCAGAGCCTGAAAAATTCGCACAACAATCAGCTGTGTTGCTGTTTCAGTCATTGTCGCCAGAAAGTTCGTCAGAACATATCCCACCAGCCCCGAGAGCATAACCCTCCTGCGCCCAAAACGATCAGAAAGCGGCCCAAATATGACTTGTCCCAGGGCGAACCCAATCGTGTAAGCACTTAGGGTCAGTTGAATCAGCCCGAGTGGTTCCCCCATCCCCTTGGCGATTGCAGGCATGGCTGGAAGATAGAGGTCGATGGCCATTGGCCCAAGGCAGGTCAAAGCACCCAGTATCAGAATCAGAAATCTCTGACTCTGAGTTGAGGTCGTACTATTCATGAATCCTTCGTAAACCCATATATAATGCAGACGGTGAACCATGAACCGCCTCTGGAGCCATCAAGACATGACTTGAGAAACGGGCCACTATGCCAATCTGGGCATCTTTCGAAAATAAGATGATTCACCAGCAACTATGCGCCCCTGGAAGACACACTCCCTACACAGAGTGGTAACTGGCATTTAAGGGGGCAAAAACGATAACCAGATGGTATTAACGGCTGCAAGGCATGATTCTTAACTGGAGAATTAAAGCTTTACAAACCAGAGCCGAATATCCCAATGAATCTAACCAAAAAAACGAGATCATTATGGCCCCCGAAGAAGCTCCCGAGCATGTCAGGCTCGCTGTCGACATGATTCGCCAGATGGAAAACCTGGAATTTTCAGAAAACACGATTCTTGAAGCCAGCCTGCTGGTCATCCAGGATACTTTAAACAAGCTACCGAGTGATCAGCGTCTGCATTGGCGCCAGCGCCTGAGTGGTATTCTTAGTGTCCCCGGCTCATTTAAAACAACCTCACCCAAAGAACCTAATTAAACTCTTCTCAACCTGTGATCAGTTGAATCTATATACCCATTGAGAAATGGCATGCCTCTTCAAAGCTCACTTGTTCAATTCCCGCACAGTCTTATACAGGTTTCGGTAAAAGTTACCAAAATTCACGAACAAGACGATAATTAACAGCCATTCGCCTTTAAAAACATAGATCCAACAGTGCTTACAAAGTCTTGGAACTTTGGTATCCAATTATTAACAAAAGATAAATTAAACACTGATTTTTTACTGGAAAAATCCGCAACATGGAGCGATTTCTCGATAACATTCATTAAAACTGTTAATTGCTTCAAAGGGGTTGTAATCTGACTACCAAAGTAGTTCCACCAGTAGCAACATGCAAACAGAAACCCAGTCTATTTCACTGATTTTCAGCACTATCGCTGGTTTCGTGTATTTCCTGATTACATCAGGTTTTGCGATCACAGTGATTATGAAACGACGCCCGGTTGGGGTAACACTGTCATGGCTTTTGTTATTGTTCCTGCTACCGATCGCCGGAATCATTCTGTTTCTGATGTTCGGAACCCGACGTCTTGGTAGTAAAAGGTTACGCCGTGCCGAGGCCATGGCACCAACCTACTCGGAGTGGTTTCATCACCTTCAGCAGGTTTTACAGTCACAGGAACAGCAGGCCTTCGGCAGCCACAACAGGGTTTATCAATTGACCCAGAATACCTTACGCATTCCAGGAATACCGGGTAATTCGCTCACTCTGTTTCATCAAACAGATGAGATTTTTTCAGCACTGATTAGAGATATCGAGCAGTCCACCAGCTCGATTTATCTGGAGTTTTATATCTGTCAGCAAGGTGGCCAGGTAAACAGGGTACTCTCAGCTCTTGAGGCTGCAGCTCAAAGAGGAGTCCGGTGCCACCTTTTGCTTGATAATGTGGGCAGCCGGCAGTTTTTGTCCAGCACCGAGGCTCTCCGGCTAAGAGTTGCTGGAATCAAGATCAGGAGCTCCATGCCTGTTGGCCCAGTGCGTATGCTGTTTGAACGGATGGATCTCCGTAATCACAGAAAACTGGTGGTTATTGATGACGCTATCGCCTGGACAGGAAGCCTCAACCTGATAGACCCGGCCCTTTTCAAGCAGGACGCAGGAGTCGGGCAATGGGTTGATGCCATGGTACGTATTGAGGGACCTGCAGCCCATGTTTCAGGTGCTCTGGTCATGTATGACTGGGAAATTGAAACGGGTGAAGAGGTTAAATCAATACGCCAGGCCTACAAGTACGAACAGCCACTGAGTAATGAACAAGTTCAGGACAGTGCTGCCATACACATTGTTCCGTCTGGCCCTGGGGTAGATCGTGAGCTTATTCATCAGGTGCTTTTGGCTGCAGCCTACGAGAGCCAGCATGAACTCATCATCACCACCCCGTATTTCGTTCCTGACGATGCGCTGGTTACGGCTCTGTGTTCAGCTGCGATGAGAGGAGTCGAAGTGACTCTGGTTGTACCAGAGAAAAATGACTCTCGAATGGTACATTATGCAAGTCGCTCCTATTACGAAGACTTGCTGAATGCAGGTATTAAAATCATGCATTTTACTGCCGGACTCCTGCATACAAAGTGTGTTCTGGTTGATAGGGAAACAGTCCTTTTTGGCACCGTCAACCTTGATATGAGAAGTGTCTGGCTTAATTTTGAATTAACGCTGATTGTCTATAACCCGGCATTTGGCCAACACATGGCTACATTAATGGAGAGTTACATCTACCGTTCAAATCAAGTGGCAAAGGACAGTTGGCAAACCCGTCCTTATCTACAAAGGCTGGCAGAGAACAGTGCTCAATTGCTCAGCCCCCTTCTGTAAAATACAAAAAACATTAGGGAAGCTGAAATGGTATTAATGAATTTTGCTACATAAATATGCCATTTATTGACTCAAAGGGATTTTCATTTTCCGTGTACACGGTAGAGTGCAACTTTGTAGGTATCCAACCCACTCAACAAGTCGATTTTTATATTTTTTAGATTCCTGAAACACCCGAAGATAAGGCACTGCTCCATCGCCTTGTTAAAGATGCTCAAATTATACTCAAAGGCATCATTTGAATTACATGAAGAGCCAGATAATAGATTTTTTTAAAGCACGGTTTAGCCGCAAAGAAAGACTCTCCCATGACGAGCGACGAGTTTTTCTCAATACCCAGCTGACATGCCTGACAGCAATCCTGGTCTCGGGAATTGCTTCCCAGTTTCACTTTTCCAGTGGCATGACTTCAACTGCGTATCAGATTGCAGCCCTGGGTGGGGTTTCAGCCCTGGCACTGATTTATACTGCCGTGTCCAGACATACCCGCTTTGTGACACGGCCATTGATTGTTCTGCTGTCATTTGCCGGTATGTATGCCCTGACAATTGGTTCAGAAAAGACCAATGTTTCTCTGTGGCTCCTGATCCTCCCTCCAGTGATTATGTTTAATCTGGGTTTGAGGAGAGGATTGATTCTGGTTACAGGCCTCTTTCTGCTTTCTTCACTTATTTTGCTATACCCGATTTTCCCGGCATATAGCGCTTACTCTGCAACCTACAAGATCAGATATTTATCTGTTCTGTTCTGTACCATATTTTTCTCCTGTGGCATTGAGTACTCCAGATACAAAATTCAGCAACGGCTCCAACACATTACTGAGAAACTGCAGCAGCAAGCATGCAGTGATCCACTGACAAACCTCGCAAACAGGCGCCATATGTATGATCTTATGCGCCATGAGCGAGCTCGCTCCAGACGTCATGGAATCGTTTACTCGCTAGTCTTGGCGGATATAGATAATTTCAAGCATGTAAACGATATCTATGGCCACAATGCTGGTGATGCTGCAATCACTCATACGGCCAAGACATTTACCCGCCACCTTCGCCAGGAAGATTATATTGCCCGCTGGGGAGGGGAAGAGTTCCTTCTTCTTCTGGCTAACACTGGAGCCCAAGAAGCGAATGCAGTTACCGAGCGCATCAGAACAACTCTGATGAACTCCAAATTTTTAGCTGGTGATCAGGAACTGAGTATTACAGCCAGCTTTGGCATTTATACCAATGACCCATTTTCAAAGCTGGAAAAGTCCATTGACCAGGAAATCCACGAAGCTGATATGTGCCTCTATAAAGCCAAACAGACCGGCAAAAACAAAACGGTTCAATACCGGGCTTTTACCAAGAAATGCAACCAGATACAGACCCATTCCCACAGGACAGAAAAGCTGGCAGCTCCAGAAAATGGTGACTCCACCTCCTGACTCTATGACTCAGTCAGCCATTCAAGAATAAAGAGTGGCTGGGAAATCATTGGCGTGAATACCAAAAGACAAGAGGCACAACCGGCAAAAGGATCATGAGCACAAAGCGAGCCAAGTCTCCCCACTGATCCATCTCACCAATACGCCAGCTCCATGACATCAGTAATAGTGCTGGAATCCCAAACAAAAGACTGCATGCCAGCAGGAACACTAACAACCAGATTGCTTTTCTTCTCATGCCAGCCTCCCTGCTGGTCATATGCTTCTACTGTATAAATTTAGTCCCCACATCAACTCGTGTTAATCAAGGCTACTTGTGCTTGTGCTTGTGCCTGTTCCTAACCCTTTGAATTTCCTGTCGTCTTTTTTCGTTGGCTGGTGTCAGTTTAGGGCGTTTCTGTGCTGGCGGCTGATCTCTAGTAATATCTTCAGCCTGAACCGTCATCTGTTCTCTGAAAAAATCCAATCCAATGCTTAATGTAGCCATTGGCCTTCTAGACAGTACATGGCGGCGCTCAAGTGTACCTCCGATGGAAAACAGCCTACATCTGTCTCTGGATAGCTGAGCGTAACTCCCTGTTGGTATTGGCCTTTCGAATGTTGTAGAAGAGCTTGAACTGATTGCTGGGCTAACATCCATACTGCTTTCATCATCAGAATCAGCGGCTTTAATAAAGCTTTCTTCAACAGTCTCTACAGACTCAGAACTATGAAATGATACGTAGTCCACTTTATCTACCCCAGTTTTTTTCAACTCTTCAACAGGCTGCCCACTTGTTGACTGCCGCATTTTTTTTGCGGCTGATTCATCACCGGGAACAACTTCAAAAATCCCTTCGCTCGTATCTATGTGCTTACCATTAAATTTGACTGTATTAAGCATCGGTTCAATCAGCCTTCGCCTCAGCCCTTTTTCAATTAATTCACTGACATTTCCAGGTAACCCAGAAAGGGTTGCACGCTTTCGAAGGGCATACTTTTGGTCGGGGTTTTCCCGACATATTGGACATAAGACCGTATCATCATTCACCCACTTTTTTTTATCATTATCGCGTCTGCCAAGACTAAGACGCCGGGCTTCAGAGCTTATAATCCACTTGTTGCTGACTACGTTGTTACAGCAACTCAGAATGCGAGAATTCCCAGGATCAATTTCATAGCAGACTACACATTCCAGTTTACGCAGTTGCTCGTAAAGCTCTTTATTTTCTTGCTCATACTTATCATCAAAGGCTTTTCCATAAGGCACTGCGTTTAAGCACTCGATGACTCTCTTCTCAAGACTCTTGAATTTCTCAAGTTGAACACGCTGTTCTTGTGATGCTAAATATCCTGTTTGGCGACCAGGATAAGAGCTAGAGCCACCACCAGGAGAGTCAAAGTTGGTTCTGGAATAAGATGCTCCAGTGTATGAAGAAGTAGCTTGATGCATCATTGGTTTTACCTATCCCTGTAAAAATTATTACTACGAGATAAGACCAAAACAAGTAACAACCGTTTCACATCCGATTACTTCAGTCAGTACTGCTAACTCCCCTGTTCACTACGGTTATCAACCAGCAACACAAAAAGCTGAACGAAAAACTTACCAGAGCAGGCAAAAATGCCAGAGGAAGACATAACCCAATGATAAATAAAGGAATAACTGGAACACATGTTTTCCAGCTCCAACCTTGCCAATAGCCATATTTCCCATGGAGGCTGTATAAAGAAGAAATATCGAACTGGCCTTTATTCATCCAAGCCCAAGCCAGCAGGGCACCACCAACAGGTCCAAGAATTGCCCCAGCTGAAGAAAGAATATCGACGTATCTGTGAACAATATCCGGTAACAGTGATAATCCCGTAGCAGCAATGACTACCACTCCAGTAGCGTGAAACCACCCTTATACCGGAATACTGTTTGCCAGTGAAAAGCCACCTGTGTAGAGATTGAGAACATTTATAGTCCAGGCATCCAACACAGTTACCACCAGTATCAAGAGTAAAATCCATGCTTCTGGATCTAGCTCCACTATGGATGCGAATGGATTGATGCTGATCACTCCGCCAGCAATAACGCACCAACCTCCAAACAGGGCTCCTACAGCTGTTCCCACAAGAACACCGGAAGAATCTCGGCTTCCATATGTCCAATCTTACGGGTATAGCGGCTGAAATCCGCAGCATCTGTCATCAAAGTTAACATGTTTGAGAAAATGCCATTGACCCATGCCAGACCGACTGCCCATTTCCAGCTTCCAGCCTGATAGGAGATAATATGCGAGTAAGCCGCAGCTGGCCCTCCGTTCTGAACTAACCAAAAAATCAAAATCATAAAGATGATTAACTTCAGCGGCAGGGTAATACCGGACAGCCGGGAAACCCCACCATAGCCCAGAAGTGCAACGCCTCCCTGCAGAGCTGCAAATCCTGCAGCAAGCCAGCCCAGAGGAATATCAACATCAAATGATTTCGAAAGAATAGCTTCCACTGCCATCATGGAGGCTATGGTTTGAAAAGCATACCAGTAGACCGAGCACAGCACTCTTAGAGGTGATGTCAGCCAGCGGCTTCCATTATGGCCAAAAACCGCCCGGCAGTAGACTTGCCCGGGAATGCCTTCTCTGACTCATTGAATCGCTCATAAGCCAGACTCCCCCCAAATGGCAACGGGGGAGTTTAGTGCTTATCAGGCAGGCTGGTGAGTTCTCTTAGAGAATATGAGCACAAACCTCTGGATCTTTACGCTCAAGATAGTGAGTAGACTGAATCCGGCGAATGGTTCGGGATTTGCCGCGAATCAGAAGTGTCTCAGTTGTCGCCATATTGCCCTGGCGCTGCACACCGTGGAGCAGATCTCCCTTGGTGATGCCTGTCGCTGAGAACACCACCTCATCTGAAGACACCAGCTTATCCAAAGTCAGCTTTTCACCTGGTTCAATGCCCATTTCACGGCAGCGTTTCAGCTCAATTTTGCCAGCTTCCAGATTTTCCGGAGTATCGCCTTTGGCTTCGTGACGCAGCATAAGGCGGCCCTGCAGCTCACCATTCAATGCGCGGATCACTGCAGCAGAGACAACTCCTTCCGGAGCACCGCCAATACAGTACATGGCATCAACTTCACTATCCGGCAAACAAGTCAGGATAGAAGCCGCCACATCACCATCAGGGATAGCGAATACCCGAATCCCCATATCCTGCATTTTTTTGATGACTTCATCGTGACGAGGCTTGGCCAGGGTGATCACTGTCAGGGAGTCCAGACCCTTGCCCAGAGCTGCTGCAATAGCCTTCAGGTTATCTTCAAGAGGACGATCCAGGTCAATTACGCCTTTGGCCTGAGGGCCAACTGCCAGTTTCTCCATGTACATATCAGGGGCCTTTAGGAAGCAGCCCTTGTTGGCTGCAGCCAGGACAGCCACAGCATTGGACTGGCCCATTGCTGTCATACGGGTGCCTTCAATGGGATCAACCGCGATATCGACCTCAACACCGGTTCCCCGCCCCACTTTCTCTCCGATATAAAGCATCGGAGCTTCATCAATCTCACCCTCACCGATAACGATCTCACCATCGATCTCGACCATATTGAGCAGGGTTCTCATGGTATGAACTGCCGCAGCATCGGCTTTATTCTTATCGCCGCGACCAAGCCATTTGTAAGCTGCGAGGGCAGCAGCTTCCGTAACCCGGGAAAATTCTAGAGCGAGCTCTCTTTTCATTATCAGGAATCCGTTGTCTGGGTGAGAATCCGCGCCGACTGTATAGCAAACCTGATTCCACGTGAAGCCTCACAAGAGGTTCTTTTCTGCCGACATTGTTCTCACAGGCCTTTTCTTTAAAAAATTTATCTACCTGAGATGGAGTTCATCATGCCGCACGGAAAGCTTCTTTTAGCCTGCCTTATGGGGCTATCAACAACCACAACCATGGCAGCCCCAGTTGGCCAGACAACGTGTTTTAACTTTACAGAGAAAAACTGGTCATTCCTGAATAACAATTTTGCCAAAGGCTGGCCAAAGGTCTTAGCCCCCGGAGAGCTGGAACTTCTGCCTGACAATATGTTCGGAGCGGGCGTAGCAGCTGTTCTTAGAAACAGCATTCGCCCCCCCTATGAAGTGAGCTTCGAATTCAGCACTTATGACGATGATGGCGGAAAAAATCTGGTTTGGAACTCTGCTGATGGTATTGCCTTTTTCTTCCTGAAAAGTGGTGAATCCTATGGAGAACCTCCAGCAGGTAACCAGATGGGCTTTTCCAGAAATGGAGGGGGTTACGCCATCACCATGCCAACTTATGGTCAACGTCGAGCAACATTCAGAACATCCGATGGGCTTGACCACAAAGTAGTACCATTTCGCCAGGCTTATACCCATGGAGAATGGGTTCCAGTTCGCATCCAGGTTATGCCAAACAGGGTTATTGCCTGGGGAGGGAAATGGGGATTAATCGATGCCACATTTAACTTTGATATGACTTACAATGATCTCGGTTTCAGTGCCGCAACCGGCCGGGCGGATGGGCTGCACAAGATCAGAAACTTCTGTATCAGAACCCTTGACTCTCTTTCAGTACGGCAAGAAAGAGCTCCTGTTGAGGAAAAACCAGAATCCCGTACTGAACCGCCAGCTCCAATAATCCCGCCCCAACTGCAAACTGAAGAAACTGAGGGGGGTGACTTAAATGATGAGGAATCTCTTCTAGTTCCAATTCCAAGTGATTCCAGCAACCTGTCACAAACGCTTGAATCAGAAAATACGGAAGGCGATCAGTAATACATAAAAAAACCGGCAGAATACTGCCGGTTTTTATCCCAAATCAAGAAACTGTTTACAGCTCTTATTTGCGATCTGAAGCAATCATTGGCATGTAATCAACAACTTTCTTCTCACCAGAAGCTGTCTCTACGTGAACCTGAACATTGTAGGCACCATGCTCAAGCTTAATCTTGGCCCAGCCCCACTTGTTTGTTACAGCCTCACCCAGTAAGCGGCCTTGTTGATTAGTGATTTCCACTTTAGCCATCTTGGCGGCACCCTTTCCATCGTAAACCTGTACCGACGTTATTTGAGCACTGCTATGAGGGTAAACGGATACTTCAGCCATCGCTAAAGGAGCTGCCATCAAACAGCACAACATAGCGGGTACTTTAAACGACATGGGATCATCCTCCTTGATTTCTGCATCCATGCTTTATCCAGTCTAGACACATATAACTTCTTGGAAGGATATCTTTACATTTCTATTCAATTATCTGATTTTTCGAAGGAATCTAACCAAAACCCTGTCTTCCAGATTTACCAGGTCTTGCCCAAACGGCTAAAACAGGCAAAAATTTGACACAGATCAAAGACAACAAGAACGAGATTGGGAGGGATCAAGTGAGATCAGCACGCATATTTGGCAGTGTCCTCACCCTATCCGGTCTGCTCTGTGCGGTACCGGCTATAGCAATTACCAATACCCCTGGAATGCCCAGTGCTGATACAGGCGCTGTGCAGAATTTTGCCCCCATTATTGATGTCAACGACTTTGTTTCCGTCTGTGGGGATTACCAGAAAATCAGCAACAGTCCTGCCCTTCAGCGAATCTCAAAAAACTGGCAACGCTGCTACGCCTACACTTCTGCAACAATATCAGCCATGAAGGATATTGAGCGAACAGCCATCGTGAAACAGTTCTGTGTGCCGGATAATATAAGTCCTGAGTACACAATGGATTTAACGATCAAGTATTCCCGCAAGGTTCCAGAAGCCAAAGATGAAAACCCAGCCAAAGTCATGCTGGAAGCTTTAGCTGTGAGATATCCCTGTTAGGAATCTATATAGGAAGGAAAGCCGTGGTGGCTATGGCATGGACAGCCCGGTTGATCATCCGGTCATTTCGCTGCGCAACCAGCCTTGCCATCATATCCTGATGAGCTGTTAACTTGGCAAAGATCCTGACAATGCTCAGGTTAATATCCGCCCCACTTCCCTGTGCAATCAGAAAAGACTGGCCATCCGCTTTGGTCCTGTTTCGCAACCGCCAGGATACAATTTCGATATTTCGTGCCCCGTTGTAGAGTTTCTGCTCATCCAGAGCATCCGGCAAAAAGAACTCCCTTTGGCCATTCCACGAGAGCCTGAGCATTCCAACCATTCCAGCCATTAATGCAAAAACCCTGTCACCGAGGTATTGCTCATCAAAGGCTAAAAGCATGGCATCAATACCACTCTTGCCATGTAACCCTTCGAAAGCGATCCCGGCATCCGGCCCAAACAGCTCTTCAGCCCTTTTATTAATGGTTTGTCCCGACGTTTTATTCAACTCACGAGGGTTTCGCTTATACAGCTTAACCAGCAGGCTTTTGAGAAGATTTTCCTGCGTTTCCACATAAGCATCGGCAATAAGATCAACTTCACTTTTTGCCAAGTCAGTCACTTCAAATGTCTGGTTTGCACAGGCTGTCAAAAAGAGGACTGTCGTTATAATAAGAATCCTGATGCTCTTCATTCTTTTTTCATTTTCCATATGAAGAGCATCAGAATAACTTCAGCAGATGATTTATTCCAGAATCATACTGAATGAGAATATTCCTTCCAAACATCCTCATTGACTCACTTCTATTTGCGTCGGTGGTTATGCCTTTCGCGTATGAATTGGATTTGCTGCTTTCTCCTCTTCGCATTATCTTGTTGACTAGGACTAGAGGAGTCTCTTGGTCTCCGCGTTCCGATACCTGAACTTGAAGTCGCTGCAGGTGTTACAGGCGGTTGCTGTTGTATACCGGTAGTTGTAGCTGCCGGAATTCCGGTCTGTTGTTGACTAACTGTTGCAGTACCAACATTCGTGGGAACGGGTGTTGGTACTGCCATCGGTGTGGGCACTACATTATTTCGAGCTGACGACAGTAACACTGGCTCAACCGTAACGTTAGGATTGTCTATAACGTGCTGAACCGTAACAGTGCCAGCTTCCTGAGTAGAGGAAGTCACGCTTTCAGAGCAGACTGGCAAGGTGCTTTCTGGCGGTAGAACAGGTGCATTGCTTACTTCCATCTGTTCCAACCCAGTATCGGCTATAGGTGCTTTATCCATTGGCTCATCCACATGGACATCAGGTGGACTTACCGGCTGAGGGAAAAACTGAGGATGGGCAGTGTGATATGCTTCCACAACATGCTGCTCATAGGTAGCGCGCTGTAGAGATCGCTCATCAAGTACCCCTTTATTACGCTCATAACCCACCAGATATGGCACGAATTTTCTGTCATCATCTATCTTGAAAAGCGCAATAACATTATCAATACCATTCGGGCTGTCTGACTTATAATCTGGATCAAGCATACGAATATAAGCCCAAACAGGTACCATCCCAGCAGGCTTCCCATTATATTTAAGGCAGTCATCCAGAACAAACCAAGTGTCATGGTAGCGTTGTAAAGTTATATAGTGCCCTTCAGATAAGGTTGAGCCTGCATGACAAACAATGCTTTTAGCCTTACCAGTAAATTTTGCCTCTCTAGTTTCATCACCCTCGATAAGTTCATTAGCCTGGAGTTCAATTTCTCCTCTACTTGACTGAAGGGCTCTAACAGCTTCCTTAGTTAACTTCCTACAGCCATTATCAGGAGAAAACTCAAGATTAGTCTCTCTCCTGTTCATACTATCAAGTGCGTTAATATCTTCCCCATCTCCAAAAGTGTCATTTTTTATTGAATCTCTACGCGATATCAAAACATCAATTAACCATTCCTTATCAGCAAACCCGGAACCCCATATAGTTTCCTTGATAACATTATCTGTCATCTTTTTAAGTAACCGCTTTCCGTATTCAAGATCTCTCTTGGTTATACCGGCATCTTTGAATAACTTACTGTCAAGCAAAGCGTTAAGATCAAGTAATGCAGTATTAGCGAAAATACCCCTTTCAGCTTCCTTATACTTATATCCAAAACACTCAAACTCGGTTCTACATAGTTCATGGGATTCGCCCATCAGGATGTCTGGGTTAGTAGAGCTGTGGAATTCGACTCGTGCCAGACCCAAACCGCCAGAACGTCCATTTACAATACCAAGGTTTCCTAACCAGGCATCAAAAATAATATACTCCTTTCCCCGCCAGTCCTTACTGTCCAATACCCTGGACACCTCATTGGGCCTGCAATCCAGGCATTGTTCTGGTGTTTCAGCAGGATCTTCAGTAACAGATAGAATTTTCGGCTCGCCGTTCTTATCAGGGTCGTCACTCTCATAGATTTTGGTAACAGTTGAGTTTTTTAAAACTTTTGCCCCGGCTATCTCATAAAACTTTCTGGCAAGACGTGATGCTTGAGCGTGTTGACGTGAATCCTTCTCTTCTGCGTCCACCCCTCCTATGGGACTCATTTTCACTACATACTTTTTACCCGTAGTTTTGTCTCGCATATAAAATGCTTCATCATCGGTAGTGTAAGAGAGTTTCTCAGGAATTATTCCTCCGCTTTCCTTTTGTAGATCATAACTCCCCGGCTCCACATCTGATTCACGGGCAGTCATATTCAAGCGAATACTTATTGAATCACAATCAGGCTTTAAATAAATATTCGTGCCTGTTTCAAGAGGATAACCCGGTTTAACTTGCAGAGTATGGAGTTTCTGCTCAACCTCTTCTGAAAGCGCTGGGTTACTGAATCTAATTTCATCAAAAGCATCTCGAATTTTTATTTCAGCATCATTCTTAGAAAACGGCTTTGGATCTTTTGCAACTGTAGGAGCCAGACATTTTTCAAAATAGTTGGTTGGATCATGCTCACTTTGATACGGCAATGACACGAGATGAAAAGGGGCAAACTCAGGCTTATCCTGTCTCATATCTACATAAACGTTCTGCCCATTTTCAAGCTTGCCAACTACAGCTCTTTGATCATCCTGAAGTTTAACGGCACCCTTCCAGTCATACGCTTCGTCTGTCAGCCCAAGAAGTTCATCTAGGCAGCGTAGAAACTCACAAACATCTGTCTGATTTATCTTTGAATTTGTTTCCTCTCGACCCAGTAAATCACACGTTCTTTGATGACCGGAATCCCGACCAAGTCGTCTCAGCCGTTTCAAGAACTCATCCATAAAACCTTCCGGAACTGTTTCTTGTTCTCCCGAAGGCTGACGTACCATCACCATAGCTTCACAGAACAGTTCTTGGAAATGCAGCCAATTCTGGATGACAGCATTCTGATCTTCCTTACTTTTCCCTGCTAACAAGGCTGGGGGACAGCCAGAACTGTTTGGATCTCGGTGATAACGATCTTGAGCACCTATCAACCTGTTCAGATAATCATCATCAAGCATTCTTCCAAGAAACTGCAGAGCACTACTAATAAAACATGTGTTATACCCATCAGGTCTAATAAAGTTCATAGCAGGGAAAGGCGGTACTGTTTTGGGGGGTTTAAAGTGTTCTTTTTCTACAGGAAAGGGCTTTACTTTCCGTTCAGTAATCGGCGTGCTTGTTTCCTCTAATGGTCTTACTTGATCTTGCTGCTGAACCATTGGTTCTGCTTCAATCGCACTCGCACGGGGGCTTTTTGGTAGTTCGTCCGTACCTGTACGATCAGCTACTTCTGATGGTGGTGTGAGACGTCCTTCATGAAGTCCGCGTCTGGCAAGATGTGAAGATTCCATAGCTTTTCCCTTTGGATAGTAAATGTCTGCAGGCAAGGCTATAGAAAGGATTGTTGGGGAAAAATCACAATACTGTCAGCAGGTCTGACCAAGTACTTCTTTGTCAGGCAGGCAACTATCTCCTGCCAGTATCAGTAACAGAAGAGAGCTGTGAGTGGCTTGATTGCTTAAGGGGTTTAGTCGTATACCCACTCCGGCTGACGTTTTTCCAGAAAGGCTGTCACCCCTTCTTTCTGGTTATCTCCATCAAACAGGGCAACAAAGAGCTCCCGCTCAGCAGGAAGAACCTGGCGAACCGGCAAACTTCGCCCCATCTGTACCAGCTGTTTGCAGGCCACAATGCTGTCCGGGCTCTGCTTCGAAACCTGGGTAGCCAGAGTAAGAGCTCTCTCCCGCAGATCATCAGGAGCAACGACTTCCTCCACCAGCCCTATTCGAAGAGCCAGCTCAGCATTCACTCTTTCACCACAAAGAATCATGCGCTTGGCCCAGCCTTCTCCCACCAGCAGCGTGAGATTCTGGGTGCCTCCAGCACAGGGGAGCAGGCCCACAGTAGCCTCAGGAAGCGCCATAACAGCCTGCTCACTGGCAACTCTCAGATCACAGGCCAGGGCAATCTCCAGACCGCCTCCCATGGCAAAACCATTTATGGCCGCAATTGTAACGCCACGAAAGTCCGTAACAGCTTCAAAGGCTCGTCCAAAAGCCGATGCGATTTCAGCGGCACTGTCTTTATCTCCCTCAGCAAACTGCTTGAGATCCGCCCCTGCAGAAAAGAACCGGGGGGAATCGCTGACAAAGACCAGGGCAACAATACTGTTATCAGCACTTAAATCCCGAATCATCTGTTCAAGAGCATTCAGGCTCTCCAGCGTCCAGGTATTGGCCGGAGGGTTATTGAGCGTAACGGTGGCTACAGGTCCACGCTTTTCCAGAATCAGGGCATCTGTCATTGTTATAGTTCTCCAGGGTTCATAGAAAGTCGCTAAACCTGAAAAGTGTCATCAGAGAGCAGGCGTCGTGCAATAATTACCCGCATAATCTCGTTGGTGCCTTCCAGTATCTGATGAACTCGGCTGTCACGCACAAACCGTTCCAGCGGGTATTCACGAATATAGCCATATCCGCCATGAAGCTGCAGCGCATCATTGCAGACATCAAAGCAGGCATCCGTGGCAAAGCGTTTTGCCATGGCGCAGTAACTGGTTGCCTGTGAGTCTCTGGCATCCAGCTTGGCTGCAGCCAGATGTACCATTTGCCGGGCTGCCACAAGGTTGGTCGCCATATCGGCCAGCTTGAACTGTAAAGCCTGGAAGGAGCCAATCTCCTTGCCAAACTGCTTGCGCTCGGCCAGGTAAGTTCTTGCCTGTTCTATAGCCGCACGCGCGGTTCCCAGTGAACATGTGGCAATGTTGATTCGGCCACCATCCAGACCCTTCATAGCGAAGCGGAAACCTTCACCCTCTTCTCCCAGGCGGTTTGCGACAGGAACACGAACATTCTCAAAAGTGATGGTGCGTGTGGGTTGTGCATTCCAACCCATTTTGTCTTCCTTGCGACCATAGCTGATACCTTCAGCATCAGCGGGAATCACCAACGCAGAAATACCCTTTGGCCCAGGTTCACCGGTACGAACCATGGCCACGAGTACATCGGTACTGCCAGCTCCGGAGATAAAGCATTTACTTCCATTCAGGATATAGTCACAGCCATCACGCCTGGCTGTGGTTTTCAGAGATGCAGCATCACTGCCAGCATTTGGCTCAGTTAAACAATAAGAAGCGAGCTTCTCGCCTGTTACCAGTGACGGACACCATTGCTGCCGAACTTCATCGCTGCCAAAACCGGCCACCATCCAGGTCGCCATATTGTGGATCGTCATAAAGGCAGCTGTTGCTGTACACCCGGCAGAAAGCTCTTCAAAAATTAAGCTGGCATCAAGCCGACCCAACCCCATTCCACCAGCTTCTTCCGGTGTGTAGATTGACAGAAAACCCATCTCGCCGGCACGGCGTAAAACGTCTATTGGAAAATGACTGTCACGATCCCAGTCAGCGGCATTAGGAGCCAGTTCATGGAGAGAGAAATCCCGGGCAGAAGCCTGAAAGGCTTTTTGATCAGAGGTTAACTCAAAATTCATAGTGACCCTGACGTTAATTATTATTGTCCGGCTATCTTAGGGGGAACGGGGGAAATGAGCCAATATTTTTACGCACCAAGCTTCTTATTTCTTTGTGACCGACGACTTCTCTGCTTCACCTGACTAAAGGGAAGTTCGCTGCCAGGTTTTACCCGCTTCAATAGTTGATTTTTCTCTCGCAATATTTTCCGCTCTTCTTCTGTTGGCAAAGGCTGTGTTAATAACTTTTGAAGAATCTCATTCTCTATGCCCAGGAGAGGGTTAACCGACTTAAAGAATCTCTCAAATAAAGGGGCAGGATTTTTATCTCTCCTTTCCTTCATTTCCGGATCTTTAGTAACCGGAAGAATGAACTCCCCACCAACCTCAAGGTATCCAAGGTTCTCTGATTTCAGGTTCTTTAATCTTTTGGGATTTCTGAAGTTCGTACTTCTATAGAGAATCCAGACTTTGTAATTCTCCCCTTCTTTTCTCATATAAAGATTTACACTGTTTCGGCCAGGCAATATAGCCTCCCAACGCTGAATCATTCCCCAGGCGTATTTCGCCAGCTGTTTTTTATCCTGGCTTTGTAGACGAATCACTGGCAGCGGGTAATTAAGAATCGAGCGTTTCACCCCATCACTTTCCTCACAATATCCTTGTTTAGGCTTTGCCATGACGACAGGTAGTTTTCCTCCCCCAGAGATCCTCTCATGAATGATTTGATAGTGTTGATGCTCAGGAATCGAAGCACTGGACCAGTAATAGGAGGAATTACTGCAGAACGTTGCTTCAGGATCCAGATCAAGATAAGCCAGGCCATCTTTCAGCGTTCCCTCTCTCACGGCCATTCTTCTGCCATGTGTTTTTTCAATCATCACGACATGCCCATAGGTATAAGGAAACGGAGGATTCTGAAGAAACCATTTGCGCCCGTTTAACTCCAGCCCATACGCCCTTAGCCCCGGTTTATGAAAGGATTCAACCACATCCCAGCAGATTGGACAGTTCCCTGCACGCCCATACTTTGGAACATAGTTCGAGCGAAGAAGATTTATCTGATAACGAAAATCCAGGTCGTAACCCTCAATCTTAAAAGACGTGACAGGGTTTCCTGTATGGGCTTTAGGCTTAAGATACCCAGAGCTGTAACCATATGACTGGAGTTCCTCCAGGGCCTGGGGAAGGCCCTCATTATCAACTATGGATTGGAGTTTTTTCTGGATAAGAGCCTGGTTATTTCGGGGCATCAGTCGGGGACGGTGATATCCTGGCCCCACCCCATTTTCAGTGACACTATGTGGTTTGCCCACTGCAGAAACGTCTAGAGATTGAACGCAAATCAGCATCACAAAGGCAGCACTCACAGCTGCCATCAAATTCGCCTTTGTCACAGAATTTTTATTCCATATGCAACACCGAAGTCGAAAAGTAGATCAAATCCTGCTGGCCCGCATTGGAGCAACCTAACCAGACAGTTATTCCAACAGAACAAAAACAAAAACAAAATAATCTACATCAAATATCATTTGCGGAAATGACATATGCTCACACGAAAAGGATTGCAGGCAGCTTACAAGGACAGGACTCCAAAACTACATCTAGAAAGACTTCCAAATGAAGTCATAAGCCAGGCTGTTGTTGAATCAGGCGTATCCCTGCAGGAAGCAAAGCCCTCAGTGATTTCAAAGATGAAATTCCAAAAATGGGTACCGGAAGGCTGGCGGGATCAATGCCGGAAACTCCATGAATTTTCCATTCAATATGCCCAAGCGGGTGACGACATCACTTTATTCCAGGTGAGCCGGGATCTTTATCACTGGCTCTATAAATACAGCGACTTGCTAGATCAAGAAATACCCTTTGATGAGTGGAACGAAGCCCACTCTGACGATTTCACAGAAGAATTGGACTATTTAAAAACCAACACTCTGGCAGGTTATCTCGACACTGCTTTAAAAAAATCACCATCCCTTGCGCGCTGGGATGCACTTCCACCTCCAGAAAAATTTGAGGTCGCCGAAGAAAGTCATACCAATCCGAAGGTCACTAAGTCACAAAGCCCATCACCTTCAGAATCCTCTGCCTCCATAAAAGCAGAATCAGAAAAATCTGATACCCCTCCGCCTGATACAAGTACAAGAGCTAGAAGGAGTAAAAGACAGATATCCGTTACAGAACTCTGCCCAAATGGTGAAGATGACAACACTGCTGAAGGGCTGAAGAAGAAAGTTAAACGTCTTGAGGGAGAAAGAGATTCGCTGAAAGCAGCAAAGGATGAACTGGTAGAAAAAGTTGAAGATGTCTACGGGGGAAGAGGTCGCCTGATCAGTTCTCTCATAAATGCAGCATCAGACTCTCTTAGCCAGAACAAGAGAAGACGACCCTCAGATGTCATTATGATGAGAACTCTAGCCAACTATGAGAAACGATTAAAAGAGCAGGAAGATCAGGTATCCAAATGCAGATATTTAGTTTCTGTTGCTAAAGCATATTCGGAAGGAAGAGCTTCCATTGATGAAACAATAAGTATTCTTTCAGATCCCAAAGCCTCCCCCTTTCAAACCCAGGATATCGGTGTTCAGGTAAATATTAGAAGCGACCAAAAAACCACACCACGATCAAGAAAAAAACAAACACTTGTCAGCAGAGAAACCCAAACAGACCAAAGCTGCTGGCCAGGGCAAATGAAAGCAAAGCCTCAGGCATCTGTGTCTCCCCATGTTGCCCAGCAACCCTTAATTCGAAGTACAACGACACCGCCAGTGCATGTTACAGCGACTCCCCCTGTTCAGGCTCAGCCTACTGGATCTGTATGGAATGCACTGAAAGCAACAACATCTATTCAAGGTCACCCTTGGTATCAAGCCATTGCCCCCCTCTCCAGTGATGAAGCCGGTGGCTCGATGATAATCGGAAAATTACCTCCATGCCTTGCATGGAAACCAGAAGAAACTGCACTTCTTAATCATGTATCTGTTTTAATTAAACACGATAAACTGGCAACATTTCAGGCTATTCCAATCAAATTGGCAATACACTTGTTGGAGTATAAAGGAATGAGTACTGAAGATATTGCGAAGGTTTTTGACGAAATTGACGGCAATCGAAGTCTGTGGACAGTTAAAAGAGTTTCTCGCATCGCGCAAGCCAGCATTACCCACCCTAAAATGGGTAATGTATGTGGACCTGTGTAAATCAACCCGGCATTATCCCAGTAGAGCAAAAGTAAGTTTGTTTTTTCTCAAAGCTAGGAAAAGGTACCAGCGCCCAGTAATGCATCTAGCTCATCAGGGCTGTAGCCAAGTTTATCCAGAACAGCTCTTGTATCTTCTCCGGGCATTCCACCCGCTTTTCGATACTCCGCTTCACTGCCTGAGAATTTAATCGGGTTCGCAATCTGGGCAACTGACTTTTCTTCCGATACCGGCAGATCAACAACCATTTTTCTGGCTGTAAAGTGTGAATGCCCGGCTGCTTCCTGCACATCAAGAACCGGCTCCACGCAGATATCCAGAGGCTCAAACACTTCCATCCATTCATTAAAGCTTTTCGATGAAAGAACACCGTCAACATCGCTCTTCAAACTTTGCTGATTCAAATGCGTTTGATCAACAGCTCTGCCCAACCACTCCGGATGACCAATCGCAGCAAAGAAACCTTGAGCAAACTGTGGTTCAAGGCTGCCTACAGATATCCAGCGATCATCACTTGTTCGGTAATAGTCGTAGAAAATGCCGCCATTCAAAAACTCACGACCTGCTTTTGGAGATTTTCCGCTGGCCAGGCTGTTGGCACCAAACATTGCATTCAAAGCAAAAGCACAGTCGGTCATGCTGATATCAATACTTTGTCCTTCGCCTGTAGCCTGCCTTTGCAGAACAGCTGCCAGAATACCCATCACTGCATGGTGCGAGCCGCCCGCGATATCAGCGATCTGGGTGCCGGAAAGTACCGGACCGGTCTCTTCACGCCCGCTATAGGATGCCAACCCGGAAAGTGCCAGATAGTTAATATCATGCCCAGCCCGATTTTTCAGAGGACCGGTCTGCCCATAGCCAGTGATTGAACAGTAAATCAGGCGGGAATTCATCTTCTTCAGCTCTTCATACCCCAAACCAAGTCGCGCCATGACTTCCGGGCGAAACTGCTCAATCACTATGTCATAGTCTTCTATAAGCCTGTAAACAACTTTTATGGCTTCCGGTTTTTTCAGATTCAGGGCAATGCTCTGTTTATTGCGATTCAAGGCCGCATGAATCGCTGAAATCCCTTTCTCGATAAACGGTGGCATACTGCGTGCCAGATCATGGCGCCCCAGCGCCTCAACCCGCAGGACTTCTGCCCCCATATCTGCTAAAAGTTGTGTGGCATAAGGGCCGGGAAGAAGCGTGGAAAAGTCCAGAACCTTAAGACCGGCAAGTGGACGAGTCATAACTGGCACCTGTTGCTTTTATTTGGTGTTGGTGTCGGTGTTGCTATCTGGTGATGAGTGTATGACGGAGCAGCTGATAACAAAACTGCTGAATCCGCCACCACCATTGGCAGCAGGCATCATGTGAAAAGGTTTCACCTGATTCTGTTGACATAAGGTGCAATTTTGTTCGTTGTTGACTTCGATCAAACCATAACCAACAGCCAGTCTATAAAGCTTCATCATTTAAGCAAACGATTGCTTCACCTATTTACTGCGAGCTCACTATGAAAAAAGGCAGACTTCTGAATCCTGAACTTTCCAGGGTTATTGCCGAATCAGGCCATGGCCAGACAATCACACTGGCTGACGCAGGGCTCCCCATTGCCCCAACTACGCAACAACGCATTGATCTCGCGCTGACCGAGGGTATTCCGGGCTTTATCGACACTCTCAAAACTGTTCTGACTGAAATGAAGGTTGAAGAGGCTGTCATCGCTTCAGCTCTGGCCCAGGTCAGCCCCGATATGCATGAGCGTTTGCTGGAAGCTCTTGCGCCTTATGAGATTCCGGTAACAGAAGTATCCCATGAATCGCTGAAGCAACTGGCTGATGAATCCCGCGCTGTCGTTCGTACAGGAGAGTTCACACCTTATGCCAATGTGATTCTGAAATCAGGGGTAGTGTTTTAATGGCTGGCAATAAAATTATCGTGCTTGGCAGCGTAAATGCCGACCACGTTATTCAGACTCCCAAACTGCCACGCCCGGGCGAGACTGTGGCAGGTACCAGCTACCAGGTTATTCCCGGTGGCAAGGGTGCCAACCAGGCCGTTGCCTGTGCCCTGATTTCGAAAGAAGCCAGCAACACTGCCTTTATTGCCTGTGTCGGTGAAGACAGTTTTGGCCGGGAAAACACGGCTAGTATGGCAGCAATGGGAATGGACACCAGCGCAGTCAATGCAGTTACCGGAAAGGCGACAGGCGTTGCCCTTATCTCAGTTGATCAGAATGCAGAGAACTGCATCACAATTGCCCCTGAAGCCAATGCCTGTCTTGATGAAAGCGTGGTTCAAAAGCATAAGGATCTGATCGCCTCCGGCCATACCCTGCTAATGCAGCTGGAAACCCCTCTGAAAGGTTTGACTTCCGCTGCAAAGATAGCGAAAGAAAGTGGAACAAGAGTTGTCCTGAATCCTGCACCGGCACGCCCTCTGCCAGACAGTCTGCTTGCCAATCTGGATATGATCACACCTAACCAGACTGAGGCGGAACTGTTAACAGGTATTCCGGTGAGTGACGAAGACAGTGCCCAGAAAGCAGCAGAAGATTTGCACAAACATGGAATCTCTACCGTTGTGATTACCATGGGCAAACACGGAGCCTGGATTTCTGAAAATGATGCAATGCATCTGATCTCCGGCTTCAAAGTCACTCCCGTTGACACAACAGCAGCCGGTGATACTTTTAATGGCGCACTTGTTGTTGCCTTGGCTGAAGGAAAGCCTCTGGAAAAGGCCGTGACATTTGCCAATGCAGCCGGTGCCATATCCGTCACCCGTCCAGGTGCACAGCCTTCTGTTCCTACCCGACAGGAAGTGGATGATTACCTGGCCAAAAGCAGCTAATAGCCCGGTAATCTTTTCATGAATATCACTCGTAGTCTCAGTGATGTATTCGAGAAGGAAATTCTCAAAACCATTTCCTTCAATTACATCCTGCATCTGACTGAAGGCTACGAGTCCTCCGATATAACATGGCCTCTTGTCCTCTTCCTGCATGGTGCCAAAGATGCATGGTGCCAAAGATGATCTGGTTCCTGTTGAAGAATCCAAGCGTATGGTTAATGCTGTCATTGAGCAGGGAGGAAATGCCCGGCTAACCATCTACCCGGAAGCCACTCACGATAGCTGGACGGAAACTTACAACAATCCGGATATTTATCAGTGGTTGCTTGAGAACACCAATCCCACCGCCATTGGATGATAACCCTAAGGGAAGACCTCCTTACATTTTCCTTATATAAATGAATAAAGATGCTCCAGGAAGAGTCAATTCATAGTCATCATGAATTGAGCTTCTGTGGATCCATGCATCCGTTATTATTTCTGACAGCACTGATATCAGGTCTTTTTCTATTTCCAGCCAGCCCGGCTTTGTCTGATGAAATCTGGGATGTTGCAGTTGTTGGAGATGGCCCTGCCGGGCACAGTGCAACTATTGAAGCAGCCAGGCTTGGCTTAAGCGTGGCCCATTTCACGGGTGGCAATCATGGTGGCCAGATCAGTCTGACCCAGACTCTTAATAACTGGCCGGGAGAACCTCGGGAGATTACCGGTTCTACACTGATCAGCAGAATGCTGGCGGTATCGAAAGAACTGAAAGTGCACCGTTTCAGTGATTAGGTGACAGATATCCGCAAGCAGGGGCAACTGTTCCTGTTAAGCTCTGCTAACAATCATTTATCAGCTCACACCGTTATTCTTGCCGTTGGTGCATCTCCCAAAATTCCAGCTCAGCTTTCAGAACTCTTTGAGAATGGTCATCAACATATCCATACCTGCGCCAATTGTGATGGGCCGCGTTATGATAGCGCAGACAAAATCGCCATAATTGGCGGAGGTGACAGTGCTGCTGAAGATGCACTGGCTATGTCACACTATGTGAATCATGTCACCATGCTGGTTCGCAGTGATAAGTTACGTGCCAACCTTGAAAACCAGACAAAGCTTCTCAGCGCATCAAATATTAATATTCTTTATAACACTCAGGTTCAAGAGGCCATTGATCATTCCCCATTTATGGAATTTGCACCCGGCATTCACAATCGAAACCTCCAGCTGAAACTTACTACTGCAGGAGGCCCAGTACTTGAAGTAGCGGCTCTGTTTATTGCGACAGGTCAAACACCTTCAACCGATTTTCTTCAATCCCATCTTCTCGATAATGAAGGTTTTCTTATCCAGCCAGATATATACCGAAAATGTCAGCAAGCAAAATCTTCTTTCACAGCACCACTTCATCATCATGCTATGGATATTTCCATGGCTGCTGAAGGCGTTGCAACGGCTCTTAAGCTTCGCGAGAAACTTGCAGACCTTAGTGGGTCAGAAAATATGGAAGATGTTGTTTTCAGTGGCTGTGGTGCTGCAACCTATTCAGCGGCTCTGTACACAGCAAGAGATCATTTCAAAACCGTTGTTATTGATACCTGCGGAGATCTCTCAGGGGAAGTATTCTGGCCGGATCATGGCTTTATCAAAGCCCATAAGTTGAAACATCAGTTAATAAAGCAAGTTCGGCTTGCCGGGGCAAAGGTGATTTTTGATCCTTCATATCAGTTGTATCAGCTCCCTGGATCATGGGTTATTCAGACGTATAATCAGAAGATTCATACCCGCTTTTTTATAACTGAAACCAATAAATTATCTGAGAAAGCTGGTTATGGTCTCCAGTATGGACGTGAGGAAGGAGTATTTATTGCAGGGGATGCAGTTTCAGATTCTACCAATCAGGCCATCAATGCTGCTGCGGCAGGAATCCAGGCGGCAAGGGCTGTAAAAGAGTGGTTTACTAAGTCAGCAAACCACTTCCATTGAATACCTCAAAGTAATCAGATTATGTCACAAATGGGCTTTTCTTCTTGCCCGTGAAAACTCTCTTAAGTTTTGTCGTAACAGTTTCAGCTCTCATTGGAGGCAAGGTTTCCTCCTTCGCTCTATCCAGCAGACGACCACGTATCCACACCAGAAGTTGAGTAATAACTGCGGCATTGGATATTTCAAAGCTGGGTACTTTCTCTTTCATGATTCGTTCAAAAACAGAGAAATTGGCAAGAACACGCTGCCAGTATGGTGAGTTGTCCAGCCATTCCTGAACAGCTTCATCCAGCGCATCAGTCATGGGGGTCACTTTTGCATCTCTGTAGTCACGATATTTTCGCGTTCTGCTTACCGCATGGCGTCCAACTGTCTGTCTTAACAGTGGGCGAATTTTTTTATGATCTGTGGCCAGGCGCGAGAAATTACTGCCCCACTTCAGTGCATCAGCCTGCAGATCTTCGGCTTTTTCGGCTCTGTGCTTGAGTTTGCTGTAACCCAGTGGGTTGTCGGTACATGTATCAACAACTTCCAGAACGTTTACCGCTGCATCTTTAAATGCTTCCCAGGCCAGTTTTACATCTTGATGCCTTTCTGTGATCTGGCTTAACTCAGCGCCAGATTTCTTTGTGAACGCTGTTCTTGGAGTCAGCAAGTCTTCTGATTCAATTGTTTTTCCAAACTGAAACAGGTCAGCATACAGACCCTGAACACCCTTATTCACATTCACACCAAACGTTTGAAGAGATTTCTCTGCCATTTGCATAGCTCGCAGCTCATCGTCTTCACTCTTATCTTCCTGAGGTGTCAACTCCTGGCTTCGAATAGATTCACGTACATGTTCAGGCAGGGCACTGAACAAGGCCGCAGATAATGCTATCAGTGACTGCTGGGGAGTGATGGAGAGCTCTAAAGAAGGGCTTTGCTCAGTAACCAACTCAACTCCGGTATCAGCAGTATCTGTACTTTCATCTGTCACAGTTATCTGAGGAACAGACGGTGAATCGTCTTCCTCAAGACTAACTGCCTCTTCTTCAATTTCAGGAATATAGCTTTCGACAAGTTTCTGAAAGCCTGGTGTGCCTGGCTTAATTGCCATTTCAGGATCTTGAATATCTACTTCATCCGTCAGATCACGGGTATCAGCATCATCAGTATCAATAACCAAGCGGCTAACAGGCGCTTTAGAAAGTGGCTCTTTTTCAACTTCTGTCATCATGCAATCTGACGATTTAGAAACTTCTGATCCGAGAGTAGAAATTAAACTTTTTTGCACATGTTGTTCAGAAGCTGCCTTATCAGGAAATTTTGCCTGACTCATATAGGGAGCAGCTGGCTCAACAGCTTTGATATCACGATCAGAGAGAAGCGTGGCAAAAAACGGGCAAACATACTCATAGAAGAAGTATTTGACGGCTTCTACAACCTGAACATAGGTGCCCAGAGCTGAATGCAAGAGGGGTTGAACTTCACTGGCAACAGAAGAGCCAAGCGATCCTAACACACTGAAGTTTAAGCCATTTATTGGCACAAGAGACTGATTCTGCATCCTTTCACCTCACGAATAAAGTCCTTTTCTCTCACTTTTGACCGGCCTGTCAGACCAAAGTTCAATACAAAAGAAATCCCCCTGTGCCAGCAGTTTATGGCACAGGGGGATAGTTTGAGGTCAGAATTCTGTCTAAAAATCTGGCAGGTTAATCCTTAAAGGTCTCACCCTTTTCTGCCATTTCAACCAGCAGCTTGGGAGGCGTAAAGCGCTCACCATATTTTTCAGTAAGTTCACCAGCTCTGGCTACAAATGCTGGCAAACCATATTGGTTGATGTACTGCAGGGCACCACCACTCCAGGCAGCAAAGCCTATTCCGAAGATGGAGCCGATATTGGCATCACGCACAGAGGTCAGCACATTCTCTTCAAAGCAGCGAACCGTCTCCACAGCCTGGATAAACAGCAGCCGTTCCTTGATATCTTTCAGGGACATGTCTGCTTCGCCACCAAACATGGCTTTCAGTTCAGGACTGAGGTGCTTTTTCCCACCCTGTGGGTATTCATAAAACCCTGCACCTGTTGCTTTGCCTGCACGGTTTGCACCCAGCATTCGATCAATAACTGCTTCAGCCGGGTGAGAGGTATACTCCTTACCTTCAGCTTCCATATCCTTAATGGTCTGGTTTCGGATCTTGGCGGTCAGCTCCAGGCTCACTTCATCAGCGACCCCAAGAGGGCCTATAGGCATACCAGCCAGCAAAGCACCGTTTTCAATAGCGGCTGCCGGAACACCTTCACCCAGCATTGCCACACCTTCATTCAGGAAGGTGCCAAATACTCGTGAGGTAAAGAAACCACGGCTGTCATTTACGACAATAGGCGTCTTGGCGATCTGAAGAACAAAGTCATAAGAACGGGCCAGTGTTTCATCCGATGTTTGTTCACCGCAGATAATTTCAACCAACGGCATCTTATCCACAGGTGAGAAGAAGTGCAGACCGATAAAATTATCGGGCCGCTCACTGGCCTGTGCCAGACCGGTTATCGGCAGAGTTGAAGTATTGGAGGCAAAGACAGTAGAGCTTTCCAGCTGTGCTTCTGCTTCCTGAGTCACCCTGGCTTTCAGATCGCGGTTTTCAAAAACCGCCTCTATCACCAGATCACAACCGGCAAGATCAGAAGCCTCTGTTGTTGGCTGGATTCTGCTAAGAATGGCTTCACTCTTCTCCGGAGTTGTTCGTCCACGGGACAGACGTTTCTTCAGCAAACTCTCAGAATAAGCTTTGCCCTTTTCTGCCGCTTCCTGAGAAACATCCTTCAGAACAACATCAATACCTTTGCTGGCACAGGACCAGGCAATACCTGCCCCCATCATGCCTGCACCAAGAATGCCGACCTTTTTAACCGGTTTCTGCTCAATCCCTTCTGGTCGGCGTGCGCCAGCTTTGATTTCGTTTAGCTGGAACCAGAAGGTTCCGATCATATTTTTACTGACCTGCCCGGTGACCAGTTTGGTGAAGTAGCGGGATTCAATACGAGTGGCTGTTTCAAAATCAACCTGAGCACCTTCCACTGCTGCGCTCATAATAGCCTCGGGCGCAGGGAAGCAGCCTTTGGTTTTATCTTTCAGCATTGCAGGTGCAATTGATAGCTTGGGAGCAAGAGCCGGGCTTGATGGTTTTCCACCAGGCATCCTGTAGCCTTTCTGATCCCAGGGCTGTGCTGCTTTTGGATTTGCATCAATATAAGCAACGGCTTTTGCCAGCAGATCATCCGCATCACTGGCCAGTTCCGATATCAGACCAGCCTTGAGAGCCTTGGATGGTGACATCTGCTTTCCTTCCATAAGAAGAGGAAAAGCTGCTTCCAGACCCAGCATACGAACAGTGCGGACTACACCACCGCCTCCAGGCAATAGGCCCAGCGTGACTTCAGGAAGGCCAACCCTGAGACGCTCATCGTCCAGCGCAATCCGGTGATGACACATCAGGCAGATTTCCCAGCCTCCACCAAGAGCTGCGCCATTAATTGCAGCCACAACAGGCTTACCCAGTGTTTCAATCCGGCGCATATTGGCCTTCATGGTTTCCACCATATTGAAGAACTCTTCGCCTTGCTCGGGTGTTACCTGGTAAATGCTGTTGAGATCACCACCGGCAAAAAAAGTCTTCTTGGCAGAGCGGAAGATAACACCTTTAACGTCTTCCGCTTCTGTAACCAGCCGGGCTGTTACCAGCTTGAAGTCATTCTGAAACGCTTCATCCATTACGTTCGCCGAGCCGTTCTGGCGATCCATAATCAGATGAACAATACTGTTGTCGTCTTTTTCGTAGCGAATAGAAGTCGTCATGTTTTAGCCCCTTAAACACGTTCAATGACAGTGGCAATACCCATACCGCCACCCACGCACAGGGTGACCAGACCATAACGTTGTTGTCGGGCTTCCAGCTCATCCAGAACAATGCCAACCAGAATGGCACCTGTTGCACCCAATGGGTGCCCCATGGCAATTGAGCCACCGTTTACATTGATTTTTTCCCAGGGAACCTGAGTCTCCTTCTGGAATCTCATCACGACTGAAGCAAATGCCTCATTCACTTCGAACAGATCAATATCATCAAAGCTCAAACCTGCCAGCGCGAGTGCTTTACGGGCGGCAGGAGCCGGGCCTGTCAGCATAATTGTGGGATCCGTGCCCACTACTGCTGTTGAAATCACTTTTGCCCTTGGTTTGATGCCTATTTTCTTACCGGCGTCTTCACTGCCAATAAGAAGAACAGTGGCCCCATCAACAATGCCGGATGAATTACCTGCATGGTGAACATGGCTGATTTTTTCAACCTGCGGATACTTGTCACGGGCAACACAATCAAAGCCCAAATCACCCATCATCTGGAAAGAGGGATTCAAACCGGACAGACCATCAACAGAACAGTCCGCCCGTACCAGTTCATCCTTATCCAGAATGGTTATGCCGTTGCGATCCTTAACGGGAATAATGGATTTTTCAAAGGCACCTTTTTGCCAGGCTGCTGCCGCCTTCTGATGTGAGTTGACGGCATATTCGTCAACATCATTGCGGGAAAAGTCTTCAAGAGTCGCGATCAGGTCAGCACCAATACCCTGGGGCAGAAAACCTGTATTGATATTGGTTTCAGGATCCATCACCCAGGCACCGCCATCGCTGCCCATAGGTATACGGGACATAGACTCTACACCACCTGCAACAACCAGATGCTCCCAGCCTGAGCGAATCTTCATGGCCGCCAGGTTCACAGCTTCCGCGCCAGAGGCACAGAAACGGTTGAGCGTGACACCACCAACATCATCCTGCCAGTTGGCTGCCAGTGCTGCCGTTTTGGCGATATCGGCACCCAAGTCACCAACAGCAGTAACACAACCCAGCACGATATCGTCAACTGCGCTGGTTTCAAAACCATTGCGCTCCTGCAGAGTGTTCAGAAGATTTGCCATTATAGTGACCGGCTTAACCTCGTACAGAGAACCGGTTTTCTTTCCACGCCCACGGGGCGTTCTGATGGCATCGTAGATATAAGCTTCGCTCATGGGGCTCCCCCTCCATATTGTGTTTACAACATAGCGGGAAAGACGGGAGTCTCAATAGCAAAAGGAGTCAATAGGACTGGCTCTATGGGTCAGCTCCAGATTGCGTTATATTCAGGAAATCTATTGCTTGAATCCAGCCTTAATTATTTATCCCTTTTGCGCCACTTCCTCCACTACCCATCAGGCTCAAAGCTGATGCAGTTGAGGTTTCATCCTCAGAAACTGTCATACTCCCTTCTTCCTGCCTTAAAAATTGTAAAAAACTATATAGATCGCATGAATCTGTATTTTTATCTTCTGGGAATAGCTTATAAGGCCCATTATTTACATCTGAACTCATCACTGAGTGCGATGAAAGAGGCTGGATTAATAGAATAAGTGCAATCGGCTGATGTTTTAGATGTGGGCCAGCTGCATGTATCATTTCGTAGCTCTCACACTCAGAAATGGAAGTCGGGAATGAGTTCACAAACCAGACAATACAAGCAGCTGACTCAAGGGCAAAGATACCAGATTGAAGCTCTTCTTGGAAAAGGCCACACGCAGAAAGAAGTTGCCCTTTCCATAGGCATAAGCGAAGGAGCCTTATCCCGTGAAATACAGCGAAATAGCGGTGAAAGCGGGTACAGTGCAGAAGTTGCCCATGCTTTGGCTACCCAACGGCGGAAATCAGCCAGAAAGCATCAGCTACAGAATGAAAGTTGAGTTACCGGACGTGGCCCTCAGTCACACAACAATTTACCAACGAATCGCAAATGATAAAGTTCAAGGAGGCTCACTGTATAAAGACCTGCCCCGGTTTGGTAAAAGGCGTTGTAAGGGTGGCAAACGCAAAGCAGGGCGGTCCCTGATCCCTAACCGTGTTAACATATCTGAACGACCCGAAATTGTTGATCTCCGTTCCCGGCTGGGAGATAGGGAAGGTGATACCGTCTATGGCCAAGACGCCCACCTGGTCACTCTGGTTGACCACAAGAGCCGCTTTACACTGATTAAGAAAGTGGACACAAAACATGCTGACATTGTTGCAGATGCGATGGTTGAGCTTTTAAAACGGGTCTCATCAGCTTGATTGTATTTTGAGATTCGTAATTTCAAAAGTGAAAATATACAGATAACAGGACACCAAATACGACATTTAATTTCACAAAACTCAGAGGCATTAATAAATAAAGTAGTCTGCACTCCAAATCACCAAAACAAACCCCTCCTTTGTTTAGCACGCCAGTTCAATAGAAAATGGTGCCACTGTGGCAATCGCTCAAAATTTCATGGAGAGAAATATAGTAGGAATTTGTCATATAAAACGGATCAATCTCACCTATCGATATCAAACTGGATTTATTGTTTCAATCAAACGACAGTACCAGCATTACTTGCTCGTGAAATGATCATAAACTCTTACAAAGAAAACCTCTCTAGACAGCGATACAACACTGTCCAACTCACGAACAACTTCATCATCACTTTTTCTTGATTTCATAAATGATTTAGGAGACTTATACTTAGAGGGGTCACTCGTGTGACTAGGAAGTTGTTGCTGATCATAAAGTTCAGCTGTATTTGATAATATACCCAGCTTATCAACACTAATTACCTCACGAGGTATACCATATGGATAGATTTTTCGAACCGATCCCAATAGCCCTCTTGCAACATTTCCTACACGCCTTACCACATTAATCTGTAATTTTTCATTAGAAGAATACATTTGATAATCACGTTGAAACTTAAATAAATTCAAAGCATTAAGCCATGCCAGTTGACTTTTAATATCAATCATTTTTACTTGTGGCATTTCGTGAACATGAAACCAAACATCTTTATCAATATGATTTAAAAACTTTCGTACGAGACCTTTGACAAGAGACTTATCTACTGTATCGTCAAACCTATGGAGAAGAAGTCTAATAAAAAGTATAAACTGAACTTTCCTTACAGCATCGTATTTGTAATAACTTTGACCATCTTTTGATGAAACAATATTCCTTACAACTTTTAAACTAGATAGCATTTCATTAAAGCCAGCAACTGAGCGCACGCAATCACTGATAATCATAAATGGCATCAGATCACTCAAGCAGGCAAGCATTTTATTATAAGAATCCTTTGTTTGTTCATGTTGAGTTTTAGTAACTCCTTCATGCTTTGTTTCTATTTCCATATACGATAAATACAATACTTCCCCTTTTTTTGAAAATTCATTAAATTGAGATACTCTTGATTCAAACCTCTTAAATTTATGAACATTATCTATGTGACTTTCCTGACTGAGTACCTCTTTTAGTGGGGGTATATGCGGGCATAATAATATGACTGGATCATCATTTTTTGCAGCAGCAATGACCCTCAGGCCTTCCTGAGATACATTTTCCATCCACCCATTTGATTCAGAGGTCATTCCATTACTGAAAAACTGCCATTCTTTTAATTTTTTAATATTAATCACCACTTCTTCAGAGTGGGAGAAAACCACGTCAAAAATCTCAAACAAAGCATCTCGGTATTCATCAAACCCTTTAAAGAGTGATAAAAATTCCATATGCCGCTCGGAAAAATTAAGCATGAAAGGGTGTTCCCAATCGATAACACTATCTAAATCTTCTTTAGCAACTCTTACAGTTTTCTTTAACCATTCGATAAGTTCTTGATCGTGTTCACTCATTATGGGATTTACGTTTTTTATTTTTTTTAAAAAGTATTGTTCCAGAATACAGCTGAAATATTGAGGAAAGCATTTACCACTCTGATCAGTACACTCTGGAAATGAAACAATGCCTGCACCCTGCAAAAAAACATCTGGAATATGTAGACTTTCTCCTGCTGGTTGGCGACGCACGGGATGAGTTAGTGGTTGAACCGCTGAAGGTACTCCCCAATCATCTTTGCGAAATTCAGAATGGCTCCCCATCTCTACATATTCATCATCGTCTTGATCATCCGCATTGTTGCGACTTGAGGAGGGAGCCAAAGGAATGGCTTGGAAGCTATTGACATATTTATCATCAGATACGAAACGGAAAGTTCGTAGAGAGGGTTTGTTGTTACCTATCTTCTTCCGTAACGAATTATCATAAGGCGACGCTGCTGGGAACCCTCCCCCGGAAGCGCTTGGTGATGGTGATGAACCATGGGTATAACTAGAAATGGGAGAAAAATGACCGAACATCATATCCTCTGATGCTTCGTTATCACTCGAAACTACCGGGGAATTTTCATAATGTGATTCGCTAACAAGCTCGACTTCAGTCAGTCGTTCTATAAATTTATCGTCCAGTGACAATTCAAATTGTATGTCCGGCTCCTTTTCGGCTGCCATAACTGGAAGTGGAGTGTGAGCAGTTCGATATCTTGAAGGGGGCTGTTTCTTTGCTGCACCAGGCGACGGTATCTCTCCATATTTCCTTGAGCGCATGGAAATCATTTGACAATGACTTGAAGGCGAATAGGTGGAAGATGGGGTTGCCCCCATTGACTCGATTCCACTGGACAGAAAAGGAGATGATGTCGATAACAATATCTCAGCTCCCTCGCGAACGGCTTCCAGCTCAAGTGGGTTTTCAACAGATATATAATCTGAGTCTTCAGATTCTAATTTCGCTCTCACCACAAAAACAGGATAGGTTTCAGCAGATATCAGCTGCCCGGAGGTCGGCAGGCAAGGAGTTTGGTCTAGTATTGCAATTGCAACAGCTGCCTCGTCATCCTCTTCCCTCAAATCAAAAAGAGCTGTCTCTGCACCAGGCTTGCCTTTTTCCGGGGCGCTTGTTGCTTTTCTGATTAGCAGGTCAGCAAAACTCTTTGTAACAGCGACGTTGACACGCTGATAAAACGGAGTAATTTTTTTAGGGGATTCCGAGTTTTGAACTGTGCTTGCAAGAAGCTCAAATAGCGGCTCCTCATTCTTAGTTTTCTTGGGTAAGAATAGCGATAAAAATATCTGCTCTTCTCCCTTATACTGATGTGAAATAATTACAGCGATTCTGGCAAGAGCTCCTTTTGAAAAATCGCGTGGCCTGGCATTTGGCGGGAAGCTTTTAAGGGGGAAGTTATTCTCAGACCGTTCAGCTAGTGTTAATAACCACTGCTGCGGTGTAAGCTCACCAGTGTTATCAACACCAGTAACGACTTCGATACAAGGTTCCGTAACCAAAGTAGACTTGACCTGATTGATATATATACCAGGCAAAAATAAAGTTGAAAGACCAAAAGTCTGTTGACAGAATAGGAAAATGCAGAGGCAGAGAATCTTATTATTGAAATCTTTGATGTACATTGTCGCCCCTCCTCTATCCCCAGTCGGCGTGCAAGCTGCAGATAAGACGTCGAGTGCCTTCTCAACTATTTACATTACACGCTCACCACTTACACGTGCTAGCATCTACACACATTAGTGAAAATAGCCAACAATGAAGATTTTGCAGGAAATAAAGCTGAAATATATTTAATTTCAGAGGATTGCTGGATAAGCCCCTACATATACAGGGGCCTTTTGCAATTAGTGCTGAACGGCATCTACAGACAAAGTATCAAGAATGGTATCCATGGCTTCCTGGCGGGAAACCAACGGATCCGGTGCACCGCTGGTGTCTTCCTGGTTGCGGGCAGCCAGCTCTGCCAGTTTGCGGGAAAAGTCTTCCAGCAAATCACTGACAGCTTCACTATGTTCCCGCATGGAGTTATTTAACTGAATAACGAACAGGGGATTATTCTCAACATCTTCCCCCATGGTTTCATAGAGCCCCAGCCGGTAGAAGTCATCATCACTCAGGTCAGCCAAAGCAAAAGATCGGGTCAGAACCTTTGCCTTTAATACCGTCATCAAATCTATAGCATCAGCTGCAGACACTGTTCTATTCGCCAGGCAGCGGATCACAAACTCCTTGGGGCTAAGGTTTGAATTATGAAACTGGTCGATCAGTTCCTGGTGTCGACCGCTCATCTTCTGGTTGGGGTTCTTTTTATCCATCTTTGATCTCCCCTATTCTGCTGAAATACCGTTTCAACACTGTAAGCCATGCAAACGATATTTCTCAGACACTGGCTTTATATTATTTTAAAAATGCCACTTGTTATCATTATGCGTGGTAGACACTTTCTGCTTCATGCAGCTCTGGGTTTAGGTTCTGTTGACATAAGTTTATGCATTCAGCGCCAGCGAGGCTTTTCAGATCTAGACGCTGGCGTGAAGGAAGACTGGTTGTCTTTCGAACGGCTGCAACGACGAGCTGGAAAGCCTCGCTGGCGCCCTTCGGGTGGCCCAGAAAGCCGCTAATCGCATAAACTTATGTCAACAGAACCTAGTCTATTCCTCCCTTTCCTCTATAGGAATATCATGATCCGGCAATCTTTTTAAACTGAAAATGTTGTGCCTGAAGCTGAGAGTCTCAGGATACCTGCCTCTCATCCCGCCAGGCCCCCGGTGTCAAACCTGTCCACTTTTTAAAGGCCCGATGAAACGTACTGGGTTCGGCAAAACCTGTTGCTTCAGCGATTTCATTAATGGAAAGATCCTGCCGCAGCAGATGATAAACCGCGATATCCCGCCGAATGCTGTCTTTTATTTCACGGTATGAATTGCCTTCTGCCTTTAATCTCCTGCGCAAAGTCTGGGTCGACATATTGAGGCTGAAGGCGATGTCCTCAAAGGAAGGAAGATCTTCGTAACTCATATTTTCCAAACGTCTGCGAATATGTGCAGAAATACTGTCATCATGACGGTAACGCGTCAAAAGATTACCTGGAACCTCCGTCAGGTAAGCGTCCAGAGCTCTGGCATCCTGAACCACCGGCATATCAAGGTAGCGGGAACTGAAGATCACCCGGTTTACGGGTTGTTCATAGTTTCTCAGACAGGGGAAAAGCAGATTATATTCATCGACGTCCCGCGGCTCCCTTCGGCAGAAATCCACCCGGTTAAGCAAAAGATGACGACCAATAATCCAGCTGCTCCAGCGGACGATACAGATCAGCAATGACTCAACCAGAAAGTGGTCATCCAGTTCACCTGGATGGATATGCTCCACGGAAACAATGGCTTCTTCACCATGAACATCAAGACTGTATCGGAAGCTGGGAGCAACCATAGAGAAGAATTTCTGGCTGCGCTTTAAAGCATCACCAAGAGAAGCACAGGTAATACAGGCTTGCACCATCATGGCAAAAGCACCCGGAGGGCAGGTGCTGCCTGACAACCCGAAAAACTCATCATTCAGTTCTCTGCAGATGACCTGAACCAGTCGACTGTAGGCTTCAGGTTCAACCCGTCGTTCGGGATTTTCCAAAACATCAGCAGGAACATCTGCCTGCTCCAGCAAGGGCCTGCAATCAATACCCTTATGAATCACACCCACCAGCGCTGAACGGACAAAGATATTGGCAATGGTTCTTGCCTGTTCGGGATCGATCATGCCTGTCACTTCTTATTATCCACAGATCATAACCGATTGTTCCATTCCTTTAATGAGCTGGCAAGGGGGCCATTGGGGCTGGATTCAAGTAATAAGTGAAAACTTAATAACAGCAATGAGCCCAAAGGAAATCATTTAATCTTCTATTGAAGCGAAGGTCATTCTCCAGCCAGAAAATAGCGTTAACATTGTTACGGGTCCGTGCCAGGTTGCGGGCTGTGTGCCCACGTAAAGAGATACTGTTAAGAGCGGTATTCGGGTTATTGAGTAACTGCCATACACACGCATTGTTCCCGTTGCTCACGGCCTGAATAAGGGCAGTCCGCCTCCAAAAATCTTTAGCGTTATGTCTGACGCGCTCCTCCTGAAGCAGTTTTTTAAGGCACTCCTCATGCCCAAGCTTTGCGGCCAGATGAAGTGCTGTCGAGCCATTGCGGGTTCTGCGGTTAGGGTCAATGCCGGGGTGTGCCAGTAGTTTTTCAAGGCATACGGTGTGACCTTTATCTACTGAATAATGGAGTGCAGTCAAACCAATCCCGCTTTTCTTATTCAGAGCAATGCCGGGCTGTAGCAGCAGTTTTTTGAGGCAATCTGAACGATTATATGCAACAGCAACATGAACAGCTGTCCCCCCGGTATGGCTGGTTTTCATGTTCAAAGCGAGGTCAGGTTTTTCCAACAGTTTTTCAAGGCATTCCGTATGTCCATTACCCACCACTAAATGAAGAGCTGTCCAGCCTGATTCGTTTTTCACATTGAGGGGAATATTGTTACTCGCCAGTATCAGCTCAAGGCATTCTTCATATCCATACCGGGATACTATATGAAGCCCCGTCCACCCCTGGTGAGTCTTTTCTTGCAGGGTGCTGCTGTCTTTGTCAATTAGCATTTTCAGGCACGCGGGATAGTTATAAAAAGCTGCATTATGCAGTGCAATCCAACCGTGAATACCCTTTTCTTTCAAGGCAATGCCGTCTTTTGCCAGCAGTTTTTCCAGACAAGCTGCCTGGCCATGCCCTGCTGCTTTGTGGAGTACAGTCTCTCCTTTGATATTCTTACTATTTATATCTTCAATACTTAATCTCTCAAGCAGATAAATCACACCATCTGTGACCCCTTGTGCCGAGAATACCATCAGCACTGTATTGGTCTGTTGAGAGCTGTGATTTTTCAAGTCATCACAGTGATCCGTTTGCAGTAATCGCCACATAAGCCCTCCCAGTTCCTCATCAAGCGCCAACCGAAAGAACTCCTGGCACCGCTGTCTGGTCAATATCTTTTTCAATGTTTCAGAAGACAGCGGCATGATATCCCACAGACTAAGTTTATCTGTCACCGTCTGTATATTTTTTCCCTCATCCTGCATGCTTAATAGCAAAGGTTCCAATAGAGGGGAATTGATCACCCAGTCAGGCAGCGTGTCTGTGAATGACTGACTGAGCGTTTTCACCAAACTTTCAGCAAACGCCGGGCTGGTTGCCATCTTTTCAGATAACAGGTTCAAAACTGCTTTTTGTATATTGGGGGGGTATTCCTGCAAAGGCTGCCCGGTACCAGATCCAAGAAGAAAGTCGGCTATTTTGTTCGCATCCTCCCGAGCGATCCCGGTCTGTGCTATAGCCTGAGTCAGCAGTGCCATTTGGACGTGTTCAGGCCAAGTGAAAATATCAATGGCAGAGAGCTCTGATATGGTCAGTGGTTGCGTTTGGGCTTCTGTATCATATGGCAGGCAATCCTCTCCGGCACCCAATGGGTATTTTGTTTCAAATATCCAGAAAAACAGGTTTTGATATGTACCAATACAGCGGGATGGTTGATCTGGCCCAACAGGAATACTTGCCAGAACTGTGGCGGAGTCACCTATAACGGTACGAGTTATCCAGCCATGTATGAACTCACGACAGCGAGCCAGTGAATAGCCGCTGCCCTCATCAACCACAAGGTTTTGAAAGCATATTTTCTTGTCAGAATTATTGACCTTACACATTGTGTTTATTGGCTGAAGAACTGTTTGTTCCAGAGGCTCCGTCCTTTCGGTTGTCAGCTCACCGGGACTAACAGTGCCTTTAAGCCAGTGGGACAGGTTGCTTTTTTGCAGATAATCGCAAAGCTGTTGATAGTTCTCAGAGACCAGATCATTAACAATAATGAATTCATTAATCGCAAGAGGCAGATCGGCCAAAAACCGTTCAGTCACAGCGTGGCGGAGCGGGGGAGCAGTCGGATCTTCAATGGAATCAAGCCCATATTGTCTGCAGACACTGTTGTATAATGTGCTGGCCCAGTGAATTTCCATGCCGTTTGGAATGCTGACGAAACCTTCTCGTTCAATCTGCTTCAGAAAAGCGCTGATAAAACTATCAAGTCGATCTTTTCTTATCTGGAAGAGCTTACCTTGCAGGCTTTTTGAGTCGACCTGGAGGAGGCTGTAAGCCATGGTAAAGCGGTCATGGATACCGGCGGAACAGCGATCAATTTCATCCAGGCAGGTATGCAGTACCTGAATGATTTTGTCTCTTTCCATGTCAGCTTCAGGCACGTCAGGCTCAAAGCCATCAGATACATGAGAATTTGCCTCCATTCTGGCGACAATCTGGTGAAGTTGGTAGCGGGTTTCGCGATAAAGAGGAATCTGACTGTCCTGGATTATTAGAGCAGGGTCTGCAATATTTCCCCGGAAAGTATTTAAAGCTGTTTTGTACTTTTCGCCGACATAACCTGGAGCCAGTTTAATCAGTTTATCAATATCTTGAAGAAACTGATTTTTGATCTTTGCAAAATTTTGATGCCTTTGGAGTTGTGAGTACTTATCAATGTGCAAACGGGGCAGCATCAGGTAAGGCTCGTCCCCAGCAGTTCTCTGACCGCTATTCCGGCTTGAATCAATGCCATGATAGGTGGGGCGATAGCGTTCAAATAATATTGAGCGACTAGCCGGGAGACCCACATTACATATTACCATAACGGTTAGCTTAACATTCATGTAGATGCCTATTTGACCGCGCGCGCAACCAGAAAATCTCTTCAGGTAACAGGTTGGTCAGGGCTTTCATGAAATGCTGGCGGACCAAATAGATCAACTTATCCTGTTCATCGGTTGCAGCAATATTTTGATCAACGACTATTCTGGTTCTGCAATCAATCAAGTGGGCCTGACGTGATCCGTTTCAGCAACCTTGCAAGCCTTATAATACGGGTTCGGCTTTCTAGTCAGTTGGCAAATACTCTCACTAACGCAGTTCTACCATTATTCGTTTTTTGTTCTGTCGTGTTTTTGTTGGCCAGATCAGCAGATGCAGTATCCGGTATACTCAGCTGCAAGAAGCATGCGCCACCATTGTTCTATCTTTCGTCACAGGTAGAGGGTTGCCCACGATGCGCTGACTTGGATAATTCTCCCCTGCCCCACAGTTATCATAAAAACTGGAATAGCGCAGCTTTATCACTGTTCAAGAAAGTAGCCGATACATCAGACAATCATGTTATATCTCCTCACAGTATCTTCGAAACAATATCTCTGATAGCTGCCGGCACAACAGGAACAACATTATCTTCAACACTGAATCTGATTGGCGCAACGCCGGAAGGCTTCCATCAATATAACCGTTTAATCCAGTCTTTTTCTAAAGAGGCCGAAGAGAGTTTCACCAGGTTTAACACCCTGAACGTAGCCCGTGGCAACCGATTTACCCCCCGTTACAAGAGTTTTGCTATTCAAATTGCTCCCAAAATTGATGTAACGGAAGAGGTCGACTTTTCAACCCCAGAACTGATTAAAGCATTTACTTCTTCTGTGAATAACAAAGTTTGTCAGGTGACAGACGGTATGATCAAAGAATGCATTGGCAGTGGCGATGTTGATTCCAGTACTGAATTTATAATCGTCAATGCCTGTCTCTTTAAAGGAAAATGGGGTGTTCCATTTGAAAATATCCAGGATGCCTTTAAGACTTTGGAGGAGAATGAAATCCAGACTCCGATGCTTAAAGCAAAAAGCACACATATATCCTATAAGTGCTATGTGAATGATTCTGGTGACCGAGATGAACCCTGGCAGGCTGTCGGTATCCCTTACCAAGATGGTACGGAAATGGTTATTATACTGCCTCCCTCTGGTATTGCCCCATCACAAATTTCGCCGAACATTTTTGGCCAACTTCAATCTATTGAAGACGATGGTATTTACTCTGTTCATCTTGTTATGCCCGAGTATGTTTTTGATGTTGATTATGATTTGGAGAAATATCTAAAATCGAAAGATCCGGATATTTTCTCTGATTCACCTGACTTCAGCGAGATGCTCGAAAAGCCTCAAGCAGGTACTCTTAAGATGAAGCACAAAGTCAGAATTGAAACAAATAAGGAGGGGACCAGGGCAGCTGCTTCCTCAACGGGTATCATGTTTAAAGGAATTGAGAAAGCGCCAAGTATAAATATCGATATTAATAGGCCTTTTCTGTTTCTTATTCGAGACAAAGATGCGAGGGATATCCAGTTTATTGGCCAGGTCTGCAACCCTGCAGGCACCTGATGCGAGCTGGCATTCTTTAAACACAATGTAGGTCAATGCTGCTCTGACTTCCTACAACGGCTTCATCTGGGAAGCCATAGCCAGTTTGTGTGCAGAGACATGTTCTTTGATTTCTTCTTCATCAACACCTGCTAATTTGAGGTAACTTGATAAATTCTCTTGCCTAGTATTGGCAACAATTAACTTCAAACGTGGAGTATTATCAAGCAATACACTAGAGATTTCTGTTATTGAGTCTTTCACATATTCTTCAACTGCACGTTGTCTAAGAGACTTGGAATCCAGCGTTTTTAAGCGTGCAACAAAAGGATGATCGAAACGATCGAGATGATCGTAATCATCTTCAGTTGTGAATGTGAGCTGTGGAGCCCGATTTTCAGGAGCAGGTACCTTAAGCTCAGGAGTACGATTTTCGCCAGAAGAAAACAAAGCTGACTCCTCTTCATGCAAAAGATTCAGGTTCGATATAGCGCTGCTCACTCCGTGCAGCGTTGGATAAACGGAAAATTCCTTCAGCTGGGGACTGTTACCACTGTGACTTCTTTGGGGCTTATCATCATAGGAGGCCACTCCAACACGCGTAATACAAGACAATGACTTACATCTTTTCCCAGTAAATGAGGGCCTTGACTGAAAGTACATATTAATATATTTTTTGGCAGATGTTCTTTCCTTTTCATTTAGATCATTATTGTCCAGAAATTTATCCAACTCATTCTCCCAGCCTGGCTGAGCTATTTTGTCACCAAAATACCCCTGCAACTTCACCATGAGTTCTCTTTCTTTGGTGCCCTTTGGTTGTTTAAAATACGCTGCCAACTTGGTCAGTGCGCTTGGCGAAATTCGATATTTACCCATCCCTTTCTCAAATTCTTTGTATTTCGATGAATAGCGTTTGCGCATGTTAATCAGCGGTTTAATGTTACCAGCTTTATCCACAGGGACAGGCTCGCTGTCCGGTATCATTGTATCCTCCAGGAGATTATCTCTAGAGATTGCAGCCATCATCTCTGGAGGAGTTGCTTGAACTGACTGAATAGCACTTTCAGGAATATTTGTTGCTATCCAGCCATATTTATTCACCCAAATCAAGCGGCAGCGTTCGCGCTCCAGATGATTTTCAGCCCCTGACTTATCCCCTTCCTGTTTCACCGTCACCAACCATAAAGGGAGAGGCCTGGTCACGCCAATTTGTGGCCTGATAAGCGACTTGCACCCCTTCAAGCACGCATGGACAGCTTTAACTTTTGCGTCTCTCTGTTCTTTACCATCTTTTCCCGGATACTTTGCCTCCAATAAATTTATAACAGCCTCCTGCTCTTCTTGGGAAGATAGCAGGCCAGCCACTGTGCATTTTTGATCAACCAGATGATTAGCTAATTGATCACACTGAGCGTTATAGGTTCGGTTCACATATCTTTGGCTATTAGAAATAGCCTGGACATGATCCTCTTGGTATTTTCCTGCTCTGTCCTTATTACCCCTAAGGGCAGCTCTTCTTTTGCCCAGCATAGCCACTTTGTCTATAGGGTTGAAAATTCTATCAACCTCAATGGTCATCGTAACCTTGGCAAGGGCGACTTTTCCTTCAGAAGATTTGGCAAGCAATTTGACCGTTGCCTTACTATCTGCATTGAACAGATTTTGATCACCAGGCTGCATTATGTAACGGTCATATTCAAACTCACAGATAATCTCCAGACACCCATGGCCCCAATTAATTACCTCCATTCTGGCCAGTTTTGCCGGATCACTATTAAGCTCACTACTCACTGTTGGCGAGAAAAAGGCAACATCTCTATCAGGAAAATACCAGGCACAGCAATAGTTAAACACTTCATTGACCGGCCCCTGACTGAATGATCCGGCGACCAATTGCAACTCCTGGGGATTAAATCCTCCTATTTGTCTGAGCACTTCCATAAACATCTGCCCTGTTGCAACATCTGTGGCAGCACCCAGATTAGCCTTCTGGTAAGCTGTCCGATATTCCCTTGATGAAAAGACCTCGCAGGGAGGCAGTTGATCCCCAGGAGCCATGACATACTTACAATCAAACCGTGTCGTATCATTGCTCATTGAGAAGTCATCATTAAAAATCTCACCAGCGATCTGCTTTTGATCCTCTCTGGTTAACTGTTTCCAGTATTCTTCGCTGCTCACAACATTCTGTTTTGCCTGATACAGGCGAATGAAATTTCTCCGGGCAAGATCCTGGAAGTGTTTGTGAGGGAGCGATACACTTTTTCCATCAAGTACAAAGGCAAATTCAACGGGTATATAAAATAATTCATTCCCCCCTTCAACCGGATGAGGTGGTACTTCGGCTTCAGGTCGATAATATGCCGCCGGGTTGTTAATTTCTCCGGCAACAAGTCCATTTTCAGAGGCAATAGGTCTCAGCATTTCTCCCAGTTTTTTTATGTTTTCCGCCATGGCATCCTGATTCACAACCAAAAGATCCTTTTCTTTCCTTGTCTCTTCATTCCAGGTGTGAGCATCTACCGGCATAACGACATTGTAGGTTGGAAAAATCTCCTCAATATCCACGAGAATAGTTTGCTCAAGCTTCTTCATTTGAACCTGAGCTTCAGCATTTTTCTTGGGGAGAGTCCAGCTACGCACCTTGTTAATCAAGGCCGACAGTTGGCAAAGGGCGAACTCTGAATCACCAATTGGCATCGGCGCAATATGATCACGCAGCACTGCAAGCTTGGGATCAAGGAGAAGCCGAATCAAAAGCTGTCTGAGATAGAGATAGCTCTGCGCACAAGGGGAATGAATTAATTCTTCCAGCTCTCGGGCAAACTCAGCCCGATCAAAATAGATATCCCCAGCATCCCGAAGGCTGGTATTAGAAGGACCTGAAGACAAATCCGTGCCGGATGGGCTGAAAGTTGAAGTTGACTGCCCTCCAGATAAAGGCGAACCCACTGCAAGAGTATGAGTATCATCGGCACTTAGATAACGTTTATGGCAGGAATCACCGCCAAGACCAAGATATGCGCTTCCTTTATCATCACCTGAAATACTTCGGCCCAGCACGGGTTGACTATTACCAAAAAGGGCACCCGAGCTGGTTGATAGTGGAGCCTTCAATAATGGTGTGCCTGCCCCGGTTGATGGGGGCATGATACTAGTTCTGCGGGAGCCGTATTCCCCACCTTTGCGAGGGTCGATTTCTGGGTTTGAGCCTCTCTGAGATGCCTCAACAGCATTCGAACCTGCGCGATTTGCGTGTTGACTTCCAGGTTGCCATATAGCCATATTGTCACCAGTCCATTAGTCAGAAGAAGAACAATGGACACCTGATATCTCCTTTCAATTCCCCTCGGTTACCTCTTTGTTGTTACTGCTAACAGTCATGTTGCCTCCACTTCCCGACATCCGACATCCCACAACTGACAGCCGCCCCCCAAACTGGCAAACTATCAGCCAAAAGAAACATCTATATTTGCGTTCTCATCTCCAGATAAGCTGAGCGCATAAGATTTTGTCTACGGATACCCCCATGACGGACCAGATCGTGATCGGCGATGACGGCGTTGAACGCCAGTCGCTCAAGGCCTATACAGAAATGGCCTACCTCAATTACTCCATGTACGTCATTCTGGATCGGGCCCTGCCCCATATCGGCGATGGCCTGAAACCGGTTCAGCGACGTATCGTGTACGCAATGAGTGAACTTGGCCTGAAGAACACCGCCAAGTACAAGAAATCAGCCCGTACCGTTGGTGATGTGCTGGGTAAATACCACCCTCACGGCGACAGCGCCTGTTATGAGGCCATGGTGCTGATGGCTCAGCCTTTCTCCTACCGTTACCCACTGGTTGATGGTCAGGGCAACTGGGGCTCTCCGGATGACCCCAAATCTTTCGCTGCCATGCGTTACACGGAGGCACGTCTTGGCCGTTATGCCGATGTGCTGCTGGGTGAACTGGGCCAGGGAACTGTGGACTGGGTGCCTAACTTCGATGGCACGATGAATGAACCTTCCACTCTGCCAGCACGCCTGCCCAATCTGCTGCTGAACGGTACCACCGGTATTGCTGTGGGTATGGCAACGGATATTCCGCCCCATAACCTGAAAGAAGTGGCGGCAGCCTGTGTGCATCTGCTGGATAACCCAAAGGCCACTCTTGATGATGTTTGTGAGCATATCCAGGCACCTGACTTCCCCACTGATGCCGAGATCATTACTCCGGTTGAAGATATTCGGAAGATGTACGCCAACGGTCGCGGCAGCCTGCGTATGCGCGCAGTCTACAACCGAGAGAATGGCGATATCGTGATTACCGCCCTGCCTCATCAGGTATCCGGTGCCAAGGTACTGGAACAGATTGCCGACCAGATGCAGAAGAAAAAACTGCCGATGGTTGCCGACCTGCGGGATGAGTCTGACCACGAAAATCCAACCCGTCTGGTTATTACTCCAGCCAAGAAACGCTGTGATGTCGAACAGCTGATGGGCCACCTGTTTGCCACCACTGACCTGGAGCGTACCTACCGGGTCAATATGAATATGATTGGCATTGATGGCCGACCACAGGTGAAGGCTCTTGATGACATTCTGAAAGAGTGGCTGAAGTATCGTCAGACCACTGTGACCCGTCGTCTGGAATTCCGCCTTGAGAAGGTTCTGGCCCGACTGCATATTCTGGATGGCCTGATTAAAGCCTTCCTCAGTATTGATGAGGTGATTGAGATTATCCGTCACGAGGATGATCCCAAAGCTGAGCTGATGAACCGCTTTGCCCTGAGCGAAAAACAGGCTGAGGCCATTCTCGACTTAAAGCTGCGTCATCTGGCCCGATTGGAAGAAGAGAAACTGCGTGCCGAGCAGGATGAACTGAGCAAAGAGCGTGACTCCCTGCAGCTGATTCTCAGCTCTGACCGTCGCATGAAGACGCTGATGAAGAAAGAGATTATCGCTGATGCCAAGGAATATGGTGATGATCGCCGTTCTCCAATCGTTGCACGCGACGAAGCCCACGCTCTTTCCGAAACTGACATGATGACTGCCGACCCGGTTACCGTGGTTATGTCTTCCAAAGGCTGGGTACGTGTTGCCAAGGGTCACGATATTGACCCGAACAAACTCAGCTATAAGTCTGGTGACAATTTTGGGTTCTCAGTGAAAGGCCGCAGCAATCAGCCGACGATCTTCCTTGATTCAACCGGGCGAACTTACACCATCACCACTCATACACTGCCTTCTGCCCGAAGCCAGGGTGAGCCACTGACCAAACGGGTTAACCCACCGGCCGGTGCTCTGTTTGAAGCTGCAGTGATTGATGATGAAAAGGCTTTGTATCTACTGGCAAGTGACTCCGGTTACGGTTTTGTGGCTTCGTTTAAGGATATGATTTCCCGCAACAAAGCCGGTAAGACCACTCTGACTCTGCCCAAGTTCACACGAGTGATGCAGCCGGTAAAAGTGACAGATGAAAACAGCCAGAAGGTTATTGCCATCACCAATGAGGGCCGGATGCTGCTGTTCCCGATCTCCGAGCTGCCGGTTATGGCACGAGGTAAAGGTAACAAGATTATTAATATCCCTGCAGCCCGTGCTACCAGCCGTGAAGAGTTTATGGTTGCGATGACGGTTATTGGGGCGGAAGAATCTCTGACTGTGTTTGCCGGAAAACGGCACTTGACGTTAAAACCTGCAGATCTTGAGCATTATCAAGGTGAGCGTGGACGCCGTGGGAACAAGCTTCCTCGTGGCTTCCAGAAAGTGGATCGGATTGAAGTAAACTAGTATCAATTTAGCAGGTTGGATGTATGATACTTTCAACCTGCTACCACAATTATTCTTTCATTTCCTGCTGCTTTAATAGCTCGTTAAAAATAGGTTCATCAGTGGAATATCCTTCACAATCACTGAACACAAGGAAAAAATCATTATGCAGTACTTCTTGGTTTCTCATATAACCAAAAAGTACTGCATATCACTTCTAAAAGAGAACTTATTTCTTATCGCGGACAATAATCAAACACATCCGAATGAATATGTTTTGCAGGAAAACCAGCCGTAACCAGTTCATCAAAGGTTGAATACACCATATCAGGCGAACCGCTGATATAAAAATGTGCGTCGGCCAGTTGTTCCTTATCATCAAGAACAGCCTTATAGAGCAGACCATCCCGGCCATTCCAGCCATCACCAGCTTCAGGATCGCTGACAACAGGATGATAGTGCACACTCTTCTCACTGGCCCAGTACACAGGCAGGCTGGGCATATAAAAACCGTTAGGGCGACGTACTCCCCAGTACAAATGCAAAGGGCAGGGGTGTGCATTCAGGAATGACTGCTCAATCATCGCCTTCATCTGGGCAAAACCTGTGCCTGCAGCAATAAACACCAATGGTACCTGCGGACATTCACCAATATGGCAATTACCTTTGGGGAGATGAATTGTTACTGCCTGCTCGGAGCGCAGGTGCTCAATCACCTCCTGAGCTCGCGTATGTCCTGGGTAACATTGAATATGCAGCTCCAGAGTCATCCCGTCTTTCGCAGTTGCCGAAGCAATCGAGTAAGCACAGGGAGCACCCTCGGGCATAACCACTTCCAGATACTGACCGGCATGCCAGGCCAGAGGACGATTATCTGCCGAACGAAGAATAACCTGGTACACATCACCAGCAACAGTATTTAAGTTTTCTACTTTTACCAGACGCTGTTCGGCATCCTGCGGTACTACAATTTCACCTGGCACAAAAAATCCCCACAAATATTTCTTCGCTTATCGCAATATGGAGGAGTCGAGATTTCAACTCCATCCCTGAACTGTCTGACTTATTCAATGCCAAGCTCATCCCAGATCTCATCAACCCGTGCCTTGATCTCATCGGTCATGGAAATAGCACGGCCCCACTCTCTCTTTGTTTCCCCGTTCCATTTATTGGTGGCATCAAAGCCAACCTTGGAACCCAGTCCGGCTTCAGGAGAGGCAAAGTCCAGGTAATCAATCGGAGTGTTTTCAATAAAAATAGTATCCCGTTTAGGATCCATACGTGTCGTCATGGCCCAGATCACATCCTGCCAGTCACGGGCATTCACGTCATCATCACAAACCACCACAAACTTGGTATACATAAACTGTCGCAGGAATGACCAGACACCCAGCATGACCCGCTTGGCGTGCCCGGGATATTCCTTGCGAATGGTTACTACAGCCATACGATAAGAACAACCTTCAGGCGGCAGATAGAAATCCACAATTTCCGGAAACTGTTTCTGCAGGATCGGCACAAATACTTCGTTCAAAGCCACACCCAGCATGGCTGGCTCATCAGGTGGGCGACCGGTGTAGGTGCTGTGATAAATCGGATCTTTCCGATGAGTCATGCACTCAATTGTGAAAACCGGGAATGACTCCACCTCATTGTAATAACCAGTATGATCACCATAAGGGCCTTCATCAGCAAAGTCTTCCGGATAGATATGTCCTTCCAGAACAATCTCGGCACTGGCGGGCACTTCCAGATCAATGGTTTTACATTTCACCAGCTCCGTTCTGGAACCTCGCAGCAAACCAGCAAAGGCATACTCGGAAAGACTGTCCGGTACTGGGGTAACCGCTCCAAGAATAGTTGCTGGATCAGCTCCGATTGCGACAGCAACAGGAAAAGGTTTTCCCGGATACTTTTCCTGCCAGTCTCGTAGATCCAGTGCACCACCACGATGTGACAACCAGCGCATAATCAAACGATTAGGGCCAAGCAACTGCTGGCGATAAATACCCAGGTTCTGTCGCCCTTTCAGCGGCCCTTTGGTAATCACCAGCGGCCAGGTCACCAGTGGTGCCACATCGCCGGGCCAGCAGGTTTGAACCGGCAGTTTGGTCAGATCAATCTGATCACCTTCCAGAACAACTTCCTGACAGGGGGCCTTACGAACCATCTTTGGCCCCATATTTTTCACCTGAAGGAAGATTGGCAGCTTCTCCAAAGCATCCCGAAAACCTTTGGGCGGATCAGGCTCCTTCAGGTAAGCCATCAGCTGTCCAACTTCGCGCAGGGTTTCAACGCTCTCCTGCCCCATACCCAAGGCAACCCTTCTGGGTGTGCCAAACAGGTTGGCCAGCAGAGGAACATCAGAACCTTTGGGATTCTCAAACAACAGGGCAGGCCCGCCACGCCGGAGCGTGCGGTCACTGATCTCTGTGATTTCGAGATTGGGGTCAACTTCCTGTTTAATGCGTTTTAGTTCGCCCAACTTCTCAAGTTGGTCGATAAAATCCCGCAGATCCCGGTATTTCATGGACAGACCTTTCTGGATTACAGCGCAGCTATGATATCCGCAAAACAGTCAATAGCGAAGATGTATACGTAACTCCCTCTATACTCTTCTGCCAGAAATCAGAAGGATGTGTTGAATATGAATGCAACGGTGTCTTCTCCCTCTCCTCTTTATACCCCTCTGGCTCATCAGGGAGGTATGGCCTTTTCTGTTACCAACGTACTGATCAATGATTGGATAGCAAGCTGGGATGGCAGGCACCCTCTTCTGGATATCGGCTGTGGGAACTGTAACAACTCAAGAAAAGCACTTGAGACAGGTGCAACTGTTTTTGCGGCAGAGATGGATACAGCTGCCATTGAACAGCACAAGAGGACATTTAAAGGCAATGAACAGATCAGCTTTCACTACCTAAAACTGCCTCAGGAAGTTCCGTTTCAGGATAATTCCTTTTCAGGCATTCTTTGCTCCGAAGTGTTTCACTTTCTCACCCATGCCGATGTAGTTGCCACCGTCTGGGAGTTTCACAGAATACTTGCCCCCGGCGGCAAAGCGATTGTGACTTGCGCCAGTGAACTGATTAAAGCTTTTCAGGTTGGGGGAATTCAAGAGCAACAAGAAAAACAACGAATTCACTCCCCACTCAAGCTGGGATTGATTCCAGATTACATCCGGTTTTTACGCAATATTCTCGAGAAAAGTTCACCGACTCAATTAGCTCAAGAAATATACGATTTGATGAAGCAGAAAACTCTGCCAACAACTTATTTCAGCTGCTTTAACCCACAACAGTTAGCTATGGTGTTTTCCCGTCTCGGTTTTGAAATTGAGCATCTCGATACAGGTCCGGCCGATCATTACCCACTCTGGGAACATGGAAAGGATGACCAGGTTCGTCTTATCGCAGTTAAAAAATAAAGAATCAATAACCTCGGGGCAAGCCCTTCTCGCTTCGCTCGAACTTTCGCTATGCGAAAGCGGGGTATTGGATCTTATCTTTTACCACGACTTCGTCGTGGAAGCGCAGCAAGCTGCGGGGAATTAGACCCTCAGAGATTAAAAAAACCCGCTTATTCAGCGGGTTTTTTATTAGACAATTATCGCAAATATTATTTACGTTTCATGGACCGGAAGAATTCAATATTGGTCTTGGTATGCTTCATACGATCCAACAGGAATTCAACAGCTGCAATTTCATCCATTGGATGCAGCAGCTTACGCAGAATCCACATACGCTGAAGCTCTTCTTCGGTTGTCAGGAGATCTTCTCGACGGGTACCTGACTTATTAATGTTCATGGCTGGGAACACACGCTTCTCAGCAATACGACGATCAAGGTGCAGTTCCATGTTGCCGGTGCCCTTGAATTCTTCGAAGATAACCTCGTCCATCTTGGAACCAGTATCAACCAGGGCTGTCGCCAGGATGGTCAGGCTACCACCCTCTTCAATATTACGGGCAGCACCGAAGAAGCGCTTGGGGCGCTCCAGGGCATGGGCGTCAACACCACCAGTCAGAACCTTACCGGAAGAAGGAATTACGGTGTTGTAGGCACGAGCCAGACGGGTAATGGAGTCCAGCAGGATAACCACATCTTTCTTGTGCTCAACCAGACGCTTGGCCTTTTCCAGAACCATTTCCGCAACCTGTACGTGACGGGAAGGTGGTTCATCAAAGGTGGAAGCAACAACTTCACCACGTACAGAACGGGACATTTCTGTTACTTCTTCCGGACGTTCGTCAATCAGAAGAACAATCAAATGACATTCTGGATTATTACGAGTGATATTGGCTGCAATATTCTGCAGCATTAATGTTTTACCCGCTTTTGGCGGAGAAACAATCAAACCACGCTGACCTTTACCAACCGGAGCAACCAGGTCAATAATTCGACCGGTTAAATCTTCAGTGGAACCATTACCCATTTGCATAACAAGGCGATCTTGCGGGAATAATGGAGTAAGGTTTTCGAAAAGAATTTTATTGCGGGCGTTTTCAGGCTGGTCAAAGTTAATTTCATTAACTTTCAGAAGGGCAAAATAACGTTCACCTTCTTTAGGAGGTCTGATTTTACCGGAAATGGTATCACCAGTGCGCAGGTTGAATCGGCGAATCTGGCTTGGAGAAACATAAATATCATCAGGACCGGCCAGATAAGAGCTGTCAGCAGAACGCAGGAAGCCAAATCCATCCTGGAGAATTTCCAGAACACCATCCCCGTAAATATCTTCACCGCTGCGGGCATGACGCTTGAGAATGGTGAAAATAATGTCCTGTTTGCGGGAACGAGCTAGGTTATCGATACCTATTTCTTCCGCAATTTTTAGGAGCTCTGGAACGCTCTTTTTCTTAAGCTCGGTAAGATGCATAACTGGCCGTGTGGGTTACTTTCTGAAAGGCAAACAATGGTGGCTGTTGCTGGGAACTTCAGGCCTGAATTCGTTTTATGAATTGGATTGAGACTAGCCTGTAAACCTGATCGCCGCACTTTCTTAATGAGTTGAACTACTTAATAATTCATTAATTGCGCTATCTACACCGATCAGAGATTCGCAGCTGCATAGCCATCACAGCAGGTAATTTGTTCTTAATCTATCACCGTCCCGGTGAAGCGTCCAGCATCACGATCCAAAAATAGTATGGAAGTTTGCGGAATGGCAAGAAAAATTTTTTATTATTTGCCCGGTTGTTGAAATTTCCATCAGCACGTCTCTGGTGGACTACATATTTTTATGAGCCACCGAGACGTCTGACGCACTGATTGAATCAGAGATTGCTGTCAAGGAATGCAGTCAGCTGTGACTTGGACAGAGCGCCCACTTTCGTCGCTTCAACATTGCCATTTTTGAACAACATCAGGGTCGGAATACCGCGAACATTGTACTTCGGCGCAGTCGCCTCGTTTTCATCAATATTCAGCTTACATACCTTCAGGCGGTCTGCATAATCGCGGGAAATCTCATCGAGTACAGGCGCGATCATCTTGCAGGGACCACACCATTCCGCCCAGTAATCTACCAGAACAGGTGTGTCGGACTTCAGCACTTCGTCCTCAAAGGTAGCATCCGTGACGTTGACGATCTCGCTCATGGATGTGGATCCTCTCATTAAGTCAGCGTGCAATCATAGCACCGCCATATTACTAGGATAAACCCCCATATTTTTGCGGAATCCACAAACTCGGGAAAAATCCTTTAAAAATCCGGACTTGTTGCCATCTGGCTGTTTACCCCGATCCTGTGGAGCTGATATTTTTACTGAAACAAATGACAACGCCCCTCTTGTCCGATCTTAATTGCTGTGGATTAATCCTGTTCGGTTGCAACAATGCGCCGAAAAACCTCAACACCCCCTGAAGGTTTCGGATAAAATTTTGCGTTGACCTTGCGAGGACAGCCTGAACGAATGAGCGAACTTGATACAGAGCAGTACGATAACACGCCCCTGGTTGCGGCTATCGATCTGGGTTCCAACAGTTTTCACCTGATCGTTGCCAGAATGGATCATGGCGAACTCCGTCCCGTTGAGCGACTGGGAGAGAAAGTTCAGCTGGCAGCCGGACTGGACGAAGATAACAATCTCACCGAAGAAGCCATGCAGCGCGGCCTTTCCTGCCTGAGAAAGCTGGGCCAATACTGTGCAGGCATGAATGACACATCTATTCGGGTTGTCGGTACCAATGCCCTGCGCAAGGCAAAAAATGCCCATGAGTTCGCCCGCCGCGCCCATGCGGTTCTTGGTCACCCAGTGGATATCATCGCCGGTCGTGAAGAGGCCCGTCTGATTTACCTTGGCGTTGCCCATACCCAGTCTGATGACCATGACAAACGGCTGGTCGTTGATATTGGTGGCGGCAGTACCGAGTTTATTATTGGTGAACGCTTTGAGCCCAAGCTGCTGGAAAGTCTGCATATGGGTTGCGTGTCCTGGACTAAACAGTACTTCCCGGATGGCAAAATCACTGCCCGCCAGTTTGACGAGGCTTATTACAGTGCCCGTCTGGAACTACTTAATATTGAACATGAGTATCGCGACCTGGGCTGGGAAGAAGCCATTGGCTCATCCGGCTCCATCAAGTCCATATGTAATGTACTCATTGAGCGTGGTCACGATGCCATAACGCCCAAAGGTCTGGAGCAACTGCGTAAGGAACTTCTGCGCTACAAACATGTTGATCGCATTGCCTTTACAGGCCTGAAGCCGGAGCGTGTCAGCATATTCCCAGGTGGCCTGGCGATTTTATGCGCCATCTTCGACAGCCTGAAAATTAAGCGCATGTCCTTCTCTGAAGGAGCCCTGAGGGAAGGCCTGCTTTATGACATGGTGGGTCGCAGTGGCCATGAAGATGTTCGCAAGCGCACAGTAAAAGCTATTCAAAAGCGCTATCACGCAGATAAGAAGCAGGCCCGCAGAGTCAAGCAGACTCTTAAGACGTTCCTTGAAAATGCACAAAGCAACTGGGATTTGACTGACGAGGATTGTGAACTTCTCCTCAGTGCGGCAATGGTTCATGAAATTGGCCTGGATATTTCCCATACCCAGTTCCACAGACACGGCGCTTATATTTTGAGAAACGCTGACCTCCTTGGCTTTAATAAACGCCAGCAGCAGAACCTGTCCATGCTGGTGCGCGGACATCGTCGCTCTTTGCCGCTGCAATCACTGTTCCAGATGCCCAAAGAGGAATGTCACAGGCTTCTGAAATTGATGGCTCTTTTGCGTCTGGCCATTCTGCTGAATCATCAGCGTTCTGATTATCTGCCAGAGTATGACTTTTCTGTTTCTGGTCGCAGAATCACCCTTGAGTTTCCTAAAGGTTGGCTGGAGAAAAACCCACTGACTCAGGCCGACTTTGAACAGGAACAACAGTACCTAACCCGTGCAGGTTATCGTTTCGAAGTAACCTAGAACCAGGCACAAGCCAGATAAGTCACAGCCATTAACTTTGAGAGGCTGTGACGAACCCCATCACCATTCAAGCCATATTCTTAGACAGGGAGTTTTCTCTGTCCATGCTGTCGGCAGGTTCGGTGACAGGTCCTGGTTTGTTGTTATCCAGATACCAGAGCAGTAACAACAGGGCCAGTGCCAGAACACCCGATCCGGTTATCATCTGAAACGCTCCCTCCCACCCTCTGGAATCTATAACTGCTCCCAGCAGGAGATTGGAACCTGAAGCTCCCAGCATATAACCAAAAAGTCCACAAAAGCCGACACAGGCTGCGACATATCTCCGTGGAGCAACATCAATCATATGAACATGGGATATCGCCACACAGCCATAAATCAGAAACCCGATCAATACGAGCATTAAGACAGGCATAAACCAGTGGTCATCAGCATCACAATGCCAGTAACCAAGCAGAGCAAGAAGCACCAGCGACATATATAAAAGGTTCACAGGCACTCTGCGTCCACGAAAAATTCGGTCTGACACAAATCCACAGAGAAGTGTTCCCGGAATAGCGGCAAACTCAAAGGCAAAGAAGGCCCAGCTGGCCACTTCAAAACTGAAATGCCGTGCCTCAGTCATATAAAGAGGCACCCAGTCAATAACCCCATAACGAATGAAATAAATACAGACGTTAACCATCGCCAGCACCCAGAGCTGGGGCATTGTCAGGCAGTCTTTGCAAAAGCCCTTGAAAGTGTTTTTCTCTTTTGGCTCACCTTCCTCACAGACAATAGGCTTTTCCCCGTGAGAGCTGTCACTCAAGGCAGGAAGGCCGGTGTCTTCAGGCTTATCACGCAGCCAGAATATACACGTCACAGCAGCAATTATGGCTATGACGGCAGGAAGCAGCAGTTTGGTCTGCCATACCGATGAGATTGTTACGGCAACAATTGCCAAAGGGCCAAGAATTCCTGCACCCAGGTTATTGGAAAGATTCCAGAACCCCGTCGCCCGTCCCCGCTCCTGTCGCTGGAACCAGTGCGCGATAATCTTGGCACTGGAAGGCCATCCCGCTCCCTGAACCCAACCGTTCATCCCCATCAATATGGCAATTAAAAAAAAGGGGCAATGCATATATGTTGCCCCTGCCAATCCCAATGAAATAAGTGCTGAGAGTATCAAGCATCCGGGCATCAGCCAGCGGACCGTAACCCTATCAGCCAGAAACCCCATAACGAAGTTACTGATTCCATAGATGATGGCCATGATGGCCATGACCTGCCCAAGTTCACTTTTACTGAAACCTTGTGACACAAGGTCGGGCAGAACCAGTACAAAATCTTTTCGAACCAGATAATAAGCGGCGTAGCAAAAAAAAATCCCCAGAAGAACCTGAAGCCTTAACCGGCTGTAGGTTTTAAGTTGGGAATGGCTGTAACCGGGGGGAACATCAGGAGATCCAATAGTAAACATGCTGGACAGAGACTCTTTTGAATTGTGCTGCCAGGAACAAGACGTGCAAAACACCAGATTCCAAAACAACAACCAGACACGTAGACAAATTGGATGAAAAACTTAGCAGACTTGAAAAATGTTGCCGGATTTTTAACGGCACGTTTGTTTCGGCACGAACAATGTCCTTGGATGATGGCAGCAGCTAATCCATAGTAGAATGCTGAATTTGTCTTTCTCGGAGATACTGTCCCAGTGGCCCACCGTCTGAATGACCGTCAGGATGAAGCTGTTAAATATGTCTCAGGTCCTCTACTGGTACTGGCCGGTGCAGGCAGTGGCAAAACCAGCGTTATCACCACAAAAATTGCCTATCTGATTCAGGAATGCGGACTCAAGGCCCGAAATATTGTCGCTGTGACGTTTACCAACAAAGCGGCACGAGAGATGAAGGAGCGTGTTGGCAAACTGGTTCAGGGTAAGGCTTCTCACGGGCTGACTGTCTCCACGTTCCACAACCTTGGGATGAACATTATCCGCAAGGAATATAAAGCCCTGGGATTCAAACCCGGCTTCTCCATCTTTGACCAGCAGGATGCCCGGGCTCTGCTGGTAGAGCTGATGCATAAGCAGCTCAGCGATGGTGAAGACAGCGTGGATGTTGTCCAGCATATGATCTCCAACTGGAAGAATGATCTGGTTCTTCCCCAGCAGGCTCTTGATCGCGCCCGCAATGAAGAAGAGATGCTGGCGGCAAGGGTTTATGTGAATTACAACCGTACCTTGAAAGCATTTAATGCCGTTGATTTTGATGACCTGATTCTTCTGCCAGTACAAATGTTCAGGGAACACCAGGAAATCCTGCAAAAATGGCAGAACAAAATTCACTATATGCTGGTTGATGAATACCAGGACACCAACTCCAGTCAGTACCTGATGGTTAAGCAGCTGGTTGGTGACCGTGCCATGTTTACGGTGGTAGGTGATGATGATCAGTCCATCTATGCCTGGCGTGGCGCACGCCCGGAGAATCTGGGTCTGCTCAATCAGGATTTCCCCGGGCTGAAACTGGTGAAGCTTGAGCAGAACTATCGCTCCACCAGCCGTATTCTGAAAGCCGCCAACGTACTGATTGCCAACAACCCACACGTGTTTGAAAAAACATTGTGGAGTGATATGGGTATGGGCGATGAGATTCGTGTGGTTCGCTGTCGTAACGAAGACTCCGAATCCGAGCGCGTCGCCACAGAGATTCTTACCCACCGGCTGAAGCATGACACCTCCTGGAAAGATTATGCCATTCTTTACCGAGGCAACTTCCAGTCACGCCTGTTGGAGATGAAACTTCAGGAACACCAGATCCCCTACCATATCAATGGCGGCACATCGTTCTTCGCCCGTGCAGAGGTGAAAGATATGATGGCCTACCTGCGCCTGCTGGTGAACCCGGATGATGATAATGCCTTCCTGCGCATAGTGAACGTCCCGCGTCGTGAAATTGGTGCCAGTACTCTGGAAAAGCTGGGAACCTATGCCGGACAGCGTCATATCAGCCTTTACCAGGCCTGCCATGAAATGGGGCTGGAAGAGGTTATGGATGCCCGCTACGTAGACAAACTACGTCGCTTTACCAAGTGGATGGATGATCTGGCCAGAATCAGCGATTCCGAGCCTATGAAAGGTGTTCGTTTGCTGGTTACAGAGAGCGATTACGAAAACTGGCTCTACCAGAACTGCAGCAGCGATATTATTGCTGAAAAGCGGATGGGTAATATCGAGTTTCTTGTTGGCTCTATTCAACAGTCACTGGAACGTGGAGATGAGGATACAACCCTGGAAGACGCCATTACCCGACTGATTCTGCGGGATATGATGGATCGTCAGGAAGAAGAGGAGGATCACGACAAGGTTCAGCTGCTGACCCTGCATGCTTCCAAGGGATTGGAATATCCCCATGTCTTTATGATTGGAATGGAAGAGGAACTTCTCCCACACCGTACCAGTATTGAAGAAGACAATATCGAGGAAGAGCGTCGCCTGACCTACGTGGGCATTACCCGTGCCAGACAGCGACTGGTAATGACCCTGGCAGCTTCGCGCCGCCAGTTTGGTGAAACTCTGGATACAACCCCCAGCCGCTTTCTGGATGAGCTTCCCCAGGAAGATCTCGTTTATGAAGGGTGGGAGCAGAGGTCAACACCAGAGCAGCGTCATGCCAGAGGTCAGGAAGCTCTTGATGATATTCTTCGGGGCCTTGACCTCTAATTCATATCAGAACTGCTTGCCAGCTAGAAAATCTTTCTAGCTGGCCATATTCAGAAACAGATCTTCTGCTTTTTTCCTGGCCCAGGGTGTTTTGCGCAGGAACTTAAGGCTGGATTTCACAGACGGATTATTATTGAAACAACGAATATTGATCCGTCGTCCCAGCTCATCCCACCCGTAGTAATCAACGAGAGTCACAACAATCCGCTCCAGGGTGACACCATGGAGCGGGTTATTCGGTTGGTGTTGGGTCATAAAGGAATTGCGGTGGAAGCCTGAAGGAATCAGGCTGCCAATACACCTTTCAGTTTCTTGAGGGCATTCTTTTCCAGCTGACGGATACGTTCAGCGGAAACACTATAGCGGGCTGCCAGTTCGTGGAGAGTGGCCTTGTTGCCATCATCCAGCCAGCGGCTTTTGAGGATATCCTGGCTACGCTCATCCAGAGTTGCCAGAGCATTCAGCAGGCGCATGGTGGAGTTGTCACTCCAGTCAGCCTCTTCCAGCTGAGCAGAAGGATCAGCACCACGGTCTTCCAGATAATGAGCTGGTGCCTGGTAGGCTGTATCGCTGTCATCATCGGCATAGCCGTCAAATGCGGTATCCTGGCCAGCCATACGGCTTTCCATTTCCTGAACCACACTCGGGTCTACGCCAAGATCCTTGGCGACAGCGTCGGTTTCTTCCTGGTTCAGCCAGCCCAGACGCTTCTTGCTGGAACGCAGATTGAAGAACAGTTTGCGCTGGGACTTGGTGGTTGCGACTTTCACAATCCGCCAGTTGCGCAGAATAAATTCGTGAATCTCGGCCTTAACCCAATGAACGGCAAAAGAGACCAGACGGACTCCGACTTCCGGGTTAAAGCGGCGTACGGCTTTCATCAGGCCAACATTGCCTTCCTGAATCAGGTCAGACTGGGCCAAGCCATAGCCAGAGTAGCTCTTGGCGATATGTACCACGAAACGCAGGTGAGACATTACCAGCTGACGTGCAGCTTCAAGATCATTCTCATAGTAGAGACGATCTGCAATTTCCTTCTCCTGGTCGGCAGACAACACAGCAATACTGCTGACAGCATGGATGTAGGCATCAATGTTCTGCCCTGGTGTCAGAAGGTCAACTGGTTGAAGGCTGGTACCCATCAACAACATACTCCAAATAATAAGTAGATGGCGATATTACCACTGTTTCTATAGCTAATTATACAGGAAAAGCGGCCAAATCAGCTCTTTATACACTTTGATACAACCTGCCCAATCTTGGGACAGCTACTTACAGGCGAGGCATAAAAATAGGGGGAAATTGAGGTTTTTTTTATAACGACCAGGTTACTTTTGGTGACCATTCAAACTATTCCAGAGAGTATTCGTAGCCGTCAGTACCCGTGAGGGGTTCATGTAGATAAGAGCAGCCAAAAAACCCACCCCGGTAACAGCTGTTCCTGCAGCAACAGCAGCAGCCCCGGTTCCAAAGGCCAGCAATGAGCCAAATGGAACACCATAGGGAAGAAGCATAATCCCCAGCAAAGCCCCGATACTGGTCATAAGTGACAGGTTGGGCGCATGCTGAACCGCATGTCCCATCCCCCTGCCAAACAGGCTTATTCCGGCCCCAAGATAGGAAACCAGCCGTCCTCCCATACTCAGGGCCGAGCCAAACATGGACTGCAGAGCCACCATAGGAAGAAGGGTATCCGGTGTATCGTAAATAGCCCAGGCATCCATCGTTGTGTGGGCAAGAATGGGCAGTAACACCCCGAGGGTGATTCCAACTCCAACTGTTGTCGCGACGGCAGCAGAAGCCAGCAGTTTCCCCATCACCAGAACAGTTGCAGTGGTTGCAACGACTCCCCCCAGTGAGACTCGGGACAGCATATCCCAGAAATGTCCGTAATAGCGTGGAAAAACATCTTCAATCTGTACAACTTCCACATATCGTGCGTAACCATAGCTGGCATAACTGGCCAGAGTGTCAGCGCGAAGATGGTAGGCTTCAGAGCTGTTGGTAAGCAGAAAGAAATCATTGCTGTCCATTCGCCCCAGTTCCATAGCGGCACTGGCGGCCTGCTGGTGCCCCTCTGCCGAATAGGCCAGAACACGGCTGTTACCCAGGCGGATCACCGTATCCTGATTGCGATTCACAATGGCTGTAAAGCCATGGGGTTGGGAGAGGAATCCATGATATCTGAGCAGGTTTCCCAGCTGCCTCCAGCGTTCTGTCTGCATTGCAAAACAGGCAACTCTGGCTTTGGTTTTCGAGCCAGCGGCCTGCTTTTCAGCAACTTCCAGAGAGCTGTTGTCTGTTTTCTGCGGAGCCATTAATAACTCCCGGCCGGCATCAGGCAGATCTTCTTCAGAGACCAGGGTCATATTGACCTGCTCATCCCAGTTCAATACCCGGTTGCCGAGGTAGTAGAGATCATTTCTTCGATGCAATGTTGTCAGGAGTGGTCCGGGATTTCCCAGGTAACAGATTTGAGACTGGAGGTTTTCCAGCTGATCCTGCAGTTCGTTTTCTTCAAAGCCTGAGAGGTCGGTGGCTCCCTGGTATATACCCGTCCAGTCGGACATCAGATATCGTCCCTGCTGAGCCAGGTCACCCAGTGAACCGGAAATATCAGGAAGCCAGTTCTGAAAGGATTCCAGAATGCTGCGGTCTCCACCCTCTACTTCCGGGTACTGCATGGAAGCAGCAGTCACAGAGCTGAGGAAAGTGGCTACGGCAATAAAGAACCACCAGCATAGGAATCTTACCCGCACAGGAGAGACCTGCTATTTGCCCAAGAGTCAGCTATGACACCCTGATCAGAAAGCAGGTTCAGATAGAAAAGATGAAATTCGTTATCGACTGTTACGGGTCAATCGCTCTGAGTTGCCGCCAGCTTGTAAAGAAAGCTCCGGTTACACCCAGCAAAACACTTCCAAAAATGACCGTAACCGTTGTGGCAAAGTCAGGAAAACTCATCTGGAACGAACTTTGATAAAGACTTGCAAGAGAATTGGCAGAATCCGCCAGCATAAACCACAGGCAGGCAGTCACCAGCCAGGCCAGAACACCACCAAGCAGGCCATACCAGAAACCACTGTATAAAAACGGCATCATGACAAAGCTGTCGGAACCACCCACCAGCTTAACAACTTTAATCTCTTCTTTACGGTTAACAACCAGCAAACGAATGGTATTTCCTACAGCCAGAAGCACTGACAGAACGACCAGAGTCGTTAAACCATTCAGAGCGCGTTCCCCCAGCTCAAGCATGGCATGCAGGCGCTTAAGCCACTCGTTATCGACTCTGATATCGTTGACTTCACCAAGCCTGCCCAGCCGGTTCTGAAGATTGCTGACAGCCAGGGGAGTTGTATCTTTTGGCTCTACTTCCAGAACACCTGGTAGCGGATTATCATCAAGTAAGTCCAATGCCTGCCCAAGACCAGAGAATTTCTCGAATTCCGCCAGCCCCTGCTTGGGTGAAATATACGTCACTTTATTGATAGCTGGATCACCCTGAAGATCCTTTTTAAGATCCAGAGCCTTGGTATTACTCAACCCTTCATCAAGGTAGAGTGCCAGACGCACAACAGAACTTGTACCACCTGCTGCAGCCTGAAGGTTTTCCAATGTCATGGACAATGTGGCGGGCAGCGCCAAGGTTATACCAAGCACAAGAATGGTCATCAAACTTGCTATTGGCGTTACCATTATTCGGGACAAAGCTTCTCCGGCAACCTGGCGGTGTAAAGCAAAAATGATTTTCCAGTGCTGGGCAGACGAGCCGGTTTCCCGTTTTTTTGCACCTCTTCTCGCTTTGTGTTTCGCTGTATTGTTCTGCTCTGCTTTCTGTTTGGCGTTATGCGCTGCAGAATGATCTAGCTCTATCTGGGGAGTTCTGCGCCAGGTCGTTACAGCCGCTTTACGGCCAGACCTGTCTTTCGCTTTCCCATCTTTTACTTTCTGAATCATGCCATCTGCTCCTGCTGGTTATACAGATGACCTTTATCAAGGGTGATGACCCTGTGCCCCATACGTTTAACCAGACCCAGATCATGGGTAGCAATCAGAATCGTAGTCCCTGCCTGATTGAACATATGAAAGCGCTGCATGATATCTGCAGAAAGATCAGGGTCGAGATTACCGGTTGGTTCATCCGCCAGCAGAACTGCCGGGCGGTTAACCATGGCACGGGCAATACCAACCCGCTGTTGTTCACCGCCGGACAGTGCCAGAGGGTTCAGCTTTTCACGATCCAGCAGCCCAACCATATCGAGGGCAGCTCGAACACGCTTACCAATATCATTAGGGTTATAGCCGGATACCAACAGTGGAATGGCAACATTGTCGTAAACAGTGCGGTCAAACAGGAGCTGGTGATCCTGAAAAACCACACCAATATTACGACGCAGGGCAGGTATCTGGCCCCGGCGCAGCTTGGACAGCATATAGCCACCAACCCACACCTGACCGCTGGTTGGCCGTTCCATCAACATGATCAGCTTCAACAGGGTGCTTTTTCCAGCACCGGAATGGCCGGTCAAGAAGGCCATCTCCCCGCGTTCAAGGCGCAGGGTTATGTCATCCAGACCAATATGTTCGTTGGAAAAGCGCTTACAGACTTTTTCAAAGATAATCACTGGCCACTCCCTGCCCTGTCAGTCAGATCATGCTCAAAGGTCAAGATCCGCAAAAAGCGCATCGACAAACTCTTTGGCTTTGAACGGACGCAGATCTTCGATCTGCTCACCAACACCAAGGAAACGAATCGGGAGACTCATCTCCTGAGACAGGGCGAAGGTTACCCCCCCCTTAGCAGTGCCATCTAACTTGGTCAGTGCCATACCGGTCAGACCTACAGTCTTGTCGAACAGGTGCGCCTGACTCAGGGCATTTTGACCAGTACCGGCATCAACAACCAGCAGAACTTCATGGGGAGCTTCCGGATCGATCTTGCCAAGCACCCGCTTCACCTTCTTCAGCTCTTCCATCAGGTTGTCTTTGTTATGCAGACGACCTGCGGTATCCGCTATCAGGATATCCATCTGGCGGGCCTTGGCGGCTTCAAAGGCATCATAAAGAACCGAGGCAGAGTCAGCACCGGTATGCTGGGCAACAACAGGAATATCGTTACGCTCACCCCAGACCTGTAGCTGTTCAACGGCAGCCGCACGGAAGGTATCACCAGCTGCCAGCATCACCTTCTTACCGTCGTTCTGGAACTGACGGGCCATTTTGCCGATGGTGGTGGTCTTACCCACACCATTAACACCCACAACCAGAATCACGAAAGGCTTTTTGCTGGTATCAATAACCAGAGGCTTATCAGCAGGCTCAAGTATCTTGCCAAGTTCAGCCTTCAGCGCATTGACCAGCGCATCTGCATCATCCAGTTCTTTATAGGCGACACGCTGGGTCAGGCCATCAATGATCTGACGTGTTGCCTCAATACCCACATCGGAAACAAGCAGCTGGGTTTCCAGGTCTTCCAGCAGCTCATCATCAATTTCCTTCTTACCGATGAACAGGGTGGTAACCCCCTGCACCAGAGAAGAGCGGGTTTTGGCCAGGCCGGATTTCATCCGGGAGAAGAAACCATTCGTTTCAGCAACGGGCTCTTCTGCGGGCATGGATTGAGGCTGAGGTTCAGGAACTGGTGCAGTTTGAACAGGAGCAGCAGGTTCAGGCTTCTCAACCTTCTCGATTGGCTCTACTGGTTCTGCTGATAGCTGTACAGTGGCTTCAGCAACAGCAGCTTCAACAGGAGAAGGCTCTTCCAGCTGTTTTTCCTGTTCCGCAACAGGCTGCTGGGCTACTGGCTCAGCGGGCTGGGACGGTTCAACGGCTGGAGCAGGGGCGGTCTCTTCCGGAGCCTCGGTTTTTACATCTTCAACCGGTTGTGTTGGCTCGACGGAGGCCTCTTCGCTCTTGCGACCCCAAGGCCAGAAACGCTTTTTGCGACTGGCTGATTTATCGTCTTTTTTGGAAAACATCGTATAAGAAAATTCCCGCATTCCGCAGTGTAACGGGTGAAACAGCGGGTAATATTAACACCTCCTCTCCTTTCATGGCATAGAGAGGTGCCTGCAGCATAAAGAATGTTGTTCAGTTGGAGCTGATGGCTGTAGGACATGGTTAGTTATTCTTTCTTTTCCGTTAGTCATATCGCATCTGATTCAGGGCAAACGCATAATCATTCTTTGATCAAGCCAAGCACATGACAGAGACACTCTTCGCTCCATACCCATTACAGGTACTTCCTCACTACTACGAGCAACTCCGCTCCAGTACCACGCATCGGTACTCTCATACTCATCAATTCAGTGATTTGTATTTCTCCCTTAGCATCGTGATGACTGGTTCCCGCAGTTTCCACGGAAAGCCCGATATAGAGTCGCGCCCACTATAACGCCGGACACCGCCTGCACAGCATTCGGAATTCACCTGCAGACTTGTCCCGAGAGATAGAAACGCCCCCGGTTTTGATGTCAGTCTCTGGATTACGACGCGTCCACATAGGTTCGCCTAAACTCGCCTCTCTATACCACACCTGCCAGCTTCATGAGGTGGTTTGGAGCCGGTCTCCGACAACAGACTCCGGTGGGCCTGCCACCATCTTTCCGTGAGCTTTCCACAATTCAGCAGTTCTTCCTTAAGCCGCTAAGATGCCCTGCCATTCCTTGTGGGTAGACAGTAAGTTGAGATCGTTAGGAATGTCATGAGAGGGAGAGTCGAAAATCATGTATCAAAAACACATCATTCTACAGGTTAGTGAACGGAGCTATGTAGACCCAAGGGCGAGTATCCCGTTATTACAGCTCACCTAGATGAGAATGAGAATACTGATGCGTAAGCCCTGTCTTTATTGCCGACTGGAAACAGGATTCATAGTAGAATGGATCTTTTGATCTGATTTCATCATTCATGCCCCGCAAACGTAAAACGACCTCCCATAACGGAGCTGGCCGCCTGCGAATTATTGGCGGAGACTGGAGAAGCCGTCAGCTTCCCGTGGCCTCCGTTGAAGGACTTCGCCCCACTCCAGACCGTGTTCGTGAAACAGTCTATAACTGGCTGACCGGCTGGGTCGCCGGTGCACGCTGTCTTGATGTCTTCTCTGGTACTGGTGCTCTCGGACTGGAGGCTCTGTCACGAGGAGCAGCGCACACAACCTTTCTGGAGTTTTCTCCCATTGCTGCCCGCATGCTGAAGGACAACCTGAATACTCTGAAATGTAACAATGCCGAAGTGATTCAGACGGATGCCAGCCTTTGGCTGAATCAACCCGCGACCGAAGGTTATGACCTGATTTTCCTTGATCCCCCTTTCAATAAAGGGATGCTGGCACCAGCCTGCAGGCAGCTGGCTGAAAATGGTTATTTAAAAGAAGATGTTGTAATTTACGTGGAAACAGAAGCCACCCTGGGACAACCGGATGTTCCAGATAACTGGCAACTATGGAAAGAGAAGGGAGCAGGACAACTGGTCTCCCGCCTTTATCGAACAAATTGATTCTGGTTTTCACATGTCTGCCGGACATTTGCCTTTTCAAACAGCGCCATGGTTATCCAGTGCTCATATGCAAACGCTGTGGTCTCCTCTGTTTCGACGGCAGGAAATTCCTGAACGTCACCGTGAAAGGCTGGAGCTGGCAGACGGCGACTTTATCAACCTCGACTGGTTTGGACCTGAAGACGGGAAAAAGCCCTTAACGATTCTTCTCCACGGCCTGACCGGATGCTCCCAGTCAAAATATATTGTCGGGCTCCAGCGGGCACTGGCCGGTGAAGGGCTGCCCAGTGTCGCTATGAATTTTCGGGGCTGTGGTGGCGAACCTAACAATTTGACTGTTGGTTATCACTCGGGAATCAGCAGTGATTTGAAGCTGGTGCTTAATGAGTTAAGCAGCCGTTTTCCAGGAAGAACCTTGCGGGCTGTTGGCTACTCACTTGGCGGCAATGTTCTGCTCAAATACCAAGGGGAAAACGGGGGTAAAAGCCTGTTGGATGCGGCAGTTGCTGTTTCTGTTCCTTTTGAGCTTGACCAATGCTCAAGGCGTATAGACCAGGGCTTTTCAAGAGTCTATCGCAACCGCTTTATGCAGGAGCTGAAAGAGTATGTCGCCGTCAAGAAAGAGCACTTCCGCAAGCATGACTGGCACGACAGATTGAAAACTATGGATGAGCTGGGTTGTGTGGAGAATCTAACAACCTTCTACGAATACGATGACCAGGTGACAGCCCCGCTGCATGGTTATTCCAGCGCTGAAGACTATTACCGGAAGTGCAGCTCCCGTGGGTTTCTGGGACATATCACCAAGCCAACTCTTATCCTGCAGGCTTCTGATGACCCATTTTTATTTACGTACTCAGTCCCTGAACAGGATGAGTTAAGCAGCAGCACTCAGATGGAACTTTCCTCAGGTGGAGGACATGTTGGTTTTATCAGTAGTGATGGTTTGAAACCTGTTTACTGGTTAGAGCAAAGAATTCCACAGTTTCTTAGAGGCTATCCATAATTACGCTGCTGTGTGAAAGGTTTTAGAAACCATACATTCTTGCATAGGATTTGCCTAAAGATTTATAGAGCGCTCTTCTCTTTTCCTCTACCTCCGGGGAAACTTTCTCATTTGGATCGATCGGTCTGTAGTATGTGTAACCACCAGCTGATACTTCTTCAAGCTTCGCATTTTTCAAATCTTGTTTTCTTATTCCTTCATCTCGGATTCTTTTCGCAAAATCTCTTATTTCAGATGGGCTTCTTAAAGTGAATTTAAGAATCTTATTATTTCTCTCGTAGTTATGAATAACCTCCATATCAGTTCTTTCATCAGTCACAGAGAGAGAATCCCTTTCATAAGAAGACAAATCAAAAGAAACCAGAGACAATAAAAATATATGGAGTATTGATAAGTGTCTTTTACCTGATATATCAGAAAATAAAATTGTATTACTCATGATCATGCTTGCTTAAGGCTTGAAGCACATCCTGTGCACGGGATTTTCAGTGTAGAAGGCTATGTCAGAAATAAAGCTTCAATAACTTGCGGGTATGTACGATTTATCAGTTTCTTTTAGTTGTCAGTATCAAAACTGTTGACCAGATTATTCTTTTCCAGAGCCTTGTACACTTTTGTTGATATTCGAGCCAGTTTACTGACATCACCCAGCTTTGGCTTTCCGCCCTGTTCAATAAAAAGGCTCCACTCACTCAGCTCCTGATCCAGAAACTCCAGCAGCTTTTTTGAACACCCTTTACAGGTTCCACTGCATAGCTCTGTTTCTGACAGCCCGAAGGGGATGACTTTTCTGACTTCCGCAATCAGATCCGTCATAGCTGTTTGGGTATCCGGTTTCATACCTGTCTATCAGTGGGTGATTATCGATTGACCAGATGTTGCCGAAAGTGTTCTCATTACACAATCCTTATTCCTGTACTCAAGGTAACGATGATTCACAGTCAGCACCATAGATCTATCTGCACAGCCCTGATCGCTGTGATGATACTGTCTGTGCTGCAACTTTGTGTGATGCCTGCAGTCAAGGCAGCGCCAGCCTTGGCAGAAAGCGTTCAGGAAACGGTTATGGATATGGAGCTCCATGACTGCTGCCTTGATAACACGCCTATTCTGGAAATGGATGAAACCTGCCCGGAATGTGTCAGTATCAGCTCAGCGTTGAAGATCCAGCCGCTGGATAATGCAGAGCCAATATTTGCCCTGCTTTATGTTGTTGCCCCGCTAGTAATCACCCAACCACGAAAGCTTCATCAATGGTTGTCTAATACCGAGCCTGACATGCTGGCTCTGAGGCCCGATATCTATCTGGCCAATGCCACTTTCCTGGAATAGATCACATTCTCCGCTTTCAGATCATTGCGATGAGTCTGAACAATCAACTTGAAATTTTTATATCCAGTAAATGTGGAGAATGCAGCATGTCTGCCATCAAGAAACTGATTATCAGCACAGTTCTGGGATTTGCATCCCTGAGTGCACTGGCTCTTGAGCCGTTACCCGTTATCGATGTCTACAAGTCTCCAACCTGAGGCTGCTGTGATGGCTGGGTCAGTCATTTAAAAGACAATGGTTTTACTGTTAGAAACCATAATGTGAAGGATGTCACCGCCTATAAACAAAAAGCGCAGTTACCAAGGGGACTGGGAGGCTGTCATACCGCTTTTGTCGATGATTATGCTATTGAAGGTCATGTACCGGCATCCGATATCAAACGACTGCTGGAGCAGAAGTCTGATGTCAGAGGCCTGGCTGTACCGGGTATGCCAATGGGATCACCCGGCATGGAGTATGGTAAAAAGGTTCCTTATGAGACCTTCAGCTATACAGCTGAGGGAGAAGTAAGCGTTTTTGCCTCTCACTGATTAATCATTATTTGTTCAAATCAACAGTGACTCTTTCGAGTCACTGTTGATGCATTGATAGAAATTAAACCCACAGCAGATAGAATAAAAACAAAATCACGACCCAATACTGAATCGAGATTACATATCGCAACCTTGATTTTACAACGAACAGATGATGATAGTCTCATTAGTACAATACTTCGGACACTTTTAGGCAGCAATAGCTCCGTAGCTACTGAGCTGCCTGTAGGTATCCATGTTTTTTTCGTCATTCAGGGATAAGCCATCGAAGGAAAGTATCATTTCTCAATTTACTGACAACATGCAAACCCGCTTCAACAACGGGGGGTTACAAACTTCTGCTTGAAATAATAACTATCAGCTGCAAGGTACTTGACGCCCTCTTCGAGAAGTTGTCCCGCGAGCTTGACCACCTGCTCTGCGTAAAGGTCAGCGCGTGTCTTACCTTCTTCATCAACGGTCTGTTCCGCATCAAGAGCATAGGCTGTATTGGATGATAAGCTGACCAGTGAAAGCAAAGAGATGTCCAAACCTTGTTCTGCTTTTCCAGCACAGCCGTTATAGAATACGCCGAGTCCATCCGTCTTCTTACCACTCTTGCGGACAAAACTGGCAACCACTGCTGCAATCCGCTCGTTGGTTGACGAAAGAGCATCAGAGAGGGTAAGCCAATTCAGCGCGACGAAGTCGAATGTACGACGAAACCAACGGCTGAAGCGTTTTTCACTGGCATCAGAATACCGGCTCAGGTTGCGGAACGTGGCTTTCCCCTGAAATACGGAATCCATGGGGGTAAATATCAGCGATAGACGATGTGGTATCTCTATTTTCGCTGATTTCCCCTGTGGTTATGCACCATATTGCAACAAAATATCAGATCATCAAACTTTCACATTTGAAGATGAACCCTGATTACGATTATTCTTGCTGAATACAAAAACAAGATAACCGGAAATCACTCAATGTTACCGCTATTCAAAGCAGAACTTATCAGAAAAGAAATTGCTGCAATCATTCTGCTTTCCCTGTCCTGGATCTTCTCTCAATCAGCGACAGCACTGGTTATTGAAGAAACGTCGTATGAAGAAGTTGAGAAACGTGCCGCAGAAGCTCAAAAACTCTACCAGCCACTTCTGGATCACTTCGAAACGATGCCTGAAGCTCCAGATTCAACGGCTTTTAACTCAGAAATAAGCATTGCCGAGCTTGTAGCGATATCAGAGGCATCTGATTCACAGAGACTTGCTTATTTTGACAAAAAATTTGGTGGCAGTATCGACAATGATGCCGGGAGGCAGGTTATCGCGTGGCTTTCCCGGCAAAACTCCCTTGAAAAAAATCTACTCAATAAATTAGGCAGTTATGTCCACAGTGATAACCCTGAATGTGGAAACCTGATCAATGTTTACCGCAACAAAATTATTTCTGTAAACGAAGATACAATTGATCACCTGAAGAAGTACAAGGACAATTACAAGGCTTTCAACTTTTTGATTCAGTGGATATTCAGCCTGGATTATGCCAACAGAGTCTATATCCGGCAGGAAGCGCTGATACTTACAAACATTTGCGTAAATCCCAACCCATTTATAACTGGTGATTTTCTCAGGGAGCCTTTGCCTGACTCAACCTACGTCGGAAAGTCAATTGAGCCTACCTTAAGAAAGTATTAAGCCAAATCAGACACAATAACCTTGTTAGTAGCCCTAACAAGGTTATTGTGTACATAGCCAGCGCTGTTTAGTTAAATAGTGGTTTAACCCAGTGACTTGCAATGCGATCTAAAGGCCCATCATCCGAAAAGGTTTCGGTCTTAAGGTAACGTTTCCAGCCAAGGTACTTTGAAAGGTTCTTTGTGCTTCCAAAAGACCACAATCCATGAAGGCAATCCAAAGCGAGCTGCCATCAATTCAGATACCGCAGGGATAAGGCCGATACCCAGAAAACAAAAAACTCATTTATTTCAATAAATTAAGAATCGATACCCAGAGTTTTGGATTTAAATCCATTTTCCATTGAAAGAACCAAAGCAAACTTTTCCAAACCTGATAAAATCCATTTCATGCAGCTCTAACCGTTTTTACGAATAACAACTCAGGACTATTAAATGACGACGGCTTTAGTTCATATTGTGATGGGCTCTCAGTCAGATTGGCCAACTATGAAAAAAGCAGCTGAAATCCTTGATCAGCTGCAAGTACCCTATATTGCCAAGGTGGTATCTGCCCATCGCACCCCAGATCGTCTCGTCGATTTTTCGAAAAATGCCGCTGACAAAGGCTGCAAAGTAATTATCGCCGGTGCCGGTGGTGCTGCTCATTTACCGGGAATGGTTGCTGCCATGACACATCTGCCTGTTGTCGCTGTGCCTGTCCAGAGCCGGACTCTGAGTGGTGTCGATAGCCTCCTTTCTATTGCCCAAATGCCAAAAGGTGTGGCTGTAGCCACTCAGGCCATTGGTGAAGCTGGTGCTGCAAATGCTGGCTTGATGGCTGCCCAGATTCTGGCTACGTCTGATAAAGCTCTCACCGGAAGGCTGATTGACTGGCGTGCTCGCCAGACCGAGCAGGTTCCCGAAGACGTTGAATAATTAAGCGATTAACTCTCATTTTGTGAGCCCGGCACAGGTATCAGTAATTTCATTATGCGTATTTCCATCATAGGCTGTGGACAGTTATCAAGGATGTTGGCATTGGCAGGCTGGCCAATGGGGTTTGAATTCAGCTTCCTGGCAGACCCAAGAGAATCTACCCGGTGTATATCCGGGCTTGGCAACACAGTTACCTTTGCTAATGGAATGTCTGCCGAGGAGATTTATAAAGCTCTGGGTCAGCCGGACGTCATCACTATTGAGCGTGAAGCCGTTGATGTTCCTTTACTTAAAGAGTTAAAAGCTTTTTGTCCTGTTTATCCTGATCCGGATATTGCCTGGACAATTCAAAACCGCCACCGCGAAAAATCACTAGTCCATGAACTAGGTCTTGCGACTTCTCCCTGGTCGCGTATTCAGGGTGAGGAATCACTGCCAGATGCAATAGAAGCCATTGGTGGTTTGCCGGTCGTAATCAAGTCAACAGAAGATGGTTATGACGGCCATAATCAGTGGGTTCTTGATACACCTGACCAGATTGCAGCTTTTGAATCAGACCGAAAGTTAATCCTGAAAGGTGAAAGCAAGCACAAACATTCTCTTCTTGAATGGATTGTTGAAAAGAAAATTTCATTTGAACGGGAAATCTCCGTTATCGGAGCACGAAATGTTGATGGAGACATCACCTCCTATATTCCGGGAGAAAATGTCCATCAAAACGGAATTCTTCATACAACAATAGTGCCTGCACCAAAGCTTTCAGAAACCATTCGGGCTAAAGCTGAAAACTACATCTCTACTTTGTTGGAGCAAACAGGGTATGCGGGAGTGCTGGCTGTCGAGTGCTTTGTGGTTGGTGATGATTTACTGATTAATGAGCTGGCGCCAAGAGTGCATAACAGTGGTCACTGGACCATGGATGGGGCCGATACCAGCCAGTTTGAAAATCATGTTCGGGCCATTGCCAATTTGCCTCTTGGCAGTACACAGCAATATGGCGTAGCGGGTATGCACAACCTGCTTGGAAAAACCCTATCTGACGACACAACGCCGCCAACGGCGCTAGTTAAGCCAAAGCAGTTCTTACACTGGTACGGAAAAACCTCCCGCCCGGGCAGGAAAATCGGCCATGTGAATGTACTGGCAAGCAGTCAGGAAGAGCTGGCTGAGAAGCTGGAAAGTGTTCGCAAACAGTGGTTTGATGCGTAATTAACAATACGGACTCCGGCAAACAGCACAACGACAAAGAAGACGACAGCAAACAGATGGTCGGCAGGCATCATCACCTTGTTCACTTTCTCAATACCGTTGGAGATACCCATCATGACAGCAAAGGTGATTGCCAGTGCCATAAAGTGCCAGCTGACACTGCCATATCGAACTGTTACGCCCTATATACGACGCCCTGCTTGCCTGTGTTTTGGAGAGCAGCGTTCTGGCCATTGACGAACCCCCGATCAAAGCAGGTCGTAAAGTAAAAGGCAAAATGCAGAAGGCTTACTTCTGGCCTGTGTCCAACCATTTGTGGTAGTTGCCCCAAAAGTTATGAAGCTTCTCCTGAAACCATGACTGTGTGACAAAATCCTCGGTAGTGATCATGCTGGCGACGAGCAGTCCGCAAAACGTCGGTACTGATCTTGAGGGTAGCGCTACAGTCAGAAAAGAGCTGTAATAGCCCAGCTTACCGAGGATGGTTTTCTGTTCTTGGGTGAGCATGGCGACTCCAAACATTATCGGATTCGGAACCGCCATCTTGCGCCTTTTTCTGGCAATTTTTGAAGTCTGCTTACTCTAAACTCTAGTTGGGAGTATTGATATGGGCTCGGAAAAAATGGGCTTTGGTATGCAAATCACTCTGACGGGGGCTTTGTGTGCATACCTAATCGGGGCTGGGTTTGCTACCGGCCAGGAAACGCTGCAGTACTATTCTTGCTGGGGTACTGTCTGGGCGCCAGTTGTCGTTGGCTTTATTACCTTCATTATGACCTATCTTGCCTATGTCGCTTATGCCTACGCAGGTCGCACCCGAGAACTTGAAGATGTCAGTGGCGTATTCAGGTTTTATGCGGGGCCAGAACTCGGTAAGGCATTCGCAGCATGCGCATGGGCTTTCAATGCCAGTGCTTATGTATTTATGGTCTCTGGGTTTGGTAACACACTCTCTCAGCAATGGGGGGCCCCCTTAGCTTATGGCAATCTGGCGGCTGTTATTATCTCTGTCTCTACTGCGATGCTGGGGTTGAATAAAATGATTGATGTCATTGGGAAAGTGGGGCCGTTGATCATTATTTTGACACTGATTATTGCTGTTATATCAGCGTTCAGGTTCTATCCGCTGGTTAGTGCGGGTAATACAGCTATCAATAACGCAGAGGTTAACCTCAGCAGGGCAGGCTCAAATGTGATTCTTTCAGGATTATCATATGGTGGGGATTGTCTGTTGCTGGTCTCAGCAATGGTTGGTCGTATGGGCTTCAGATTGCGGCAGTATGGTTTTAAATATACCCGAATTATTTTGTGTGTAGCAGCGGTTGCACTTCCATTCGTCAATATTGTCATGGCTTTTAATCACATCGGAAATATTCATGAATCCAGTAGTGCAGCCATACCGAATTTGACACTTGCAAATCATATTGTTGGCTCGATTAGTGGGGTATTTGCCATTTTTATCCTTCTTGCGATCTATACTACGCTGTGTCCGATTATCTGGACCTGCACGCATATGCTTGCCAAGGATGAAAAGAGTCTGAGCTATAAAATAATCTGTGTTGGTGCAGGAGCTGTTGTCTATTTCGTCACCTTGTTGTTTCCCTATCAGGCGCTGCTGAATTACATCATGACGTACTGTGGTTACAGCGGCGCGATAGTGGCTGCAATCGTCATCTTTCGTTTCTATGTGATAAAAGCAAAAGATCAATACAGGCGATAAAAAGGTCCTGCAATTTCACCAAAGTAGGCGCCGCTGTTTTCCGCTGCCAGCACCGCACCAGAGAAGGAACCAAAGGTGAATCGAAGAATCCAGCCAACTACCACGGCATAACCAATTGCTATGCCGAGGGAACCAATCACAGGAATCACGCCAAAGACATCACTTCCTTTTACACCTCTGCGTTCAAAGGCTTTCTTGAATGCACCCAGAGGGCCTGTTTTCATGGCACGTCCAAATGCCATTTCCCCCATCACGCCGAACAGGCCGATGACGATAATGAAAAAGAAGTAGGGAATCAGGAATGCAGCTCCCCCGAACTGCCCGAGACGATAGGGAAACAGCCAGATATTGGCCATGCCTACCGCGGAACAGATACAGGCCAGAATAAATCCGACCCTTGTATTGAAACTATCTCTCCCCGGCGCTGCAACATCACTGGCAGCGGTATGGCTTTGAACACTCTGCATGTTTTTTTCCGGAATATTAAGTACAACGTAACTCTTAATGGCTACTATTGTACTGTTGTAATAGTACAGAAATAAAGACCGGAGCGTTAAACTCCGGTCAGGTGGGTTATTTCACTGGCTTCAGCCTGGCAGTGAAGTGCCGCAATACGGGCGGCTCATACTCAAATTCAAGTCCCTTGATCTGCTCACGACGCTGATACACAGAGATCAGGCTGTCAGCGATGTAGTCCATATGATCATTGGTATATACACGACGCGGGATGGTCAAACGCAGCAGCTCAAGAGGAGAAGGCTTCTGCTCGCCGGTCTCAGGATCACGACCCAGCAGCAGGGAACCAATCTCAACGCCACGTACACCACTTTCCAGGTACAGCTCATTAGCAAGAGCGTGAGCCGGGAACTGGTCACCTGGGATATGAGGCAACATCAGCTTGGCATCCACAAATACCGCGTGACCACCGGTAGGATACTGAATGGGTACACCGCCCTGACGCAGGCGCTCACCCAGGTATTCCACCTGGCTGATACGGTAAGTCAGGAAGTCCTCATCAGTACCTTCCATCAGGCCAACAGCCAGAGCTTCCATATCCCGGCCAGCCAGACCGCCATAAGTCACAAACCCTTCCATAGGTACGCAGCGGGTACGCACTTCCTGGAACAGTTCTTCGTCGTCCTTGAAACAGCACAGTCCACCGATATTAACCATAGAATCTTTCTTGGCAGACATGGTCAGCATGTCGCCATAGCTGTACATCTCCATGATGATTTCGCGGATGCTCTTATCGGCGTAACCCTTCTCTCGTTGCTTGATAAACCAGGCGTTCTCGCAGAAACGGGCGGAGTCGATAACAACAGGAATGTTGTGTCCACGGGCAATAGCACTGACTTCACGGATATTGGCCATGGAGATTGGCTGACCACCGGAGCTGTTACAGGTTACGGTAACGATAACCGCAGCAACATTCTCAGGGCCATTATTGGCGATAGCCTGCTTCAGGCTATCAACATCAAAGTTACCCTTCCACTCGTGGTATGTGGTGGTGTCCAGAGCTTCCGGAGTCAGGGTGTTGATTGCCTTGGCACCATTCAGCTCAACGTGAGCTGCAGTAGTGTCAAAGTGATAGTTGGAAATAAAGACAGGGCTGCCACCCTGAACACGGTTGATCAGGCTTGGGAACAGAATCTGCTCAGCACCACGACCCTGGTGGACAGGAATGGTGTAGTTATAGTCGAACAGCTCCTTAACATTCTGCTCCAGATGGAAGAAGTTACGGCTTCCTGCGTAAGACTCATCACCCATCATCAAGCCGGCCCACTGGCGGTCACTCATGGCACCGGTGCCGGAGTCGGTCAGCAGATCGATATAAACGTCTTCACTCTTCAGCAGGAACGGGTTGTAGCCAGACCCCTCAAGAGCTTTCTGCCGATCTTCCATAGTGGTCATACGGATCGGTTCAACCATCTTGATGCGGAAAGGTTCTGGAATACGCTTCATTTTCAAAGGCCTGTTATCTTGAGAATTTTTCTAATCTGGTTCGATCAATTTTCAGCAGCCATAACTCACCCATTGGATGCTTGGTAAACAAGCTCCAATAGTTCGAAAGGCAAATGATTAGTCTTTTGTTAACAGCGGCCACAGCAAAACATGCTGCAATCAGCTGTTTAAGATAAGGACAAGAAATTAGAAACGTAGAAGCGAGGCAGACAACCGTTCATCCTGAGTATACCAGAAGGAACTCTTGTTGCCATCTGTGCATATGAATGAGAACACAATAACTCCCCATAGGTGAGTTCACATATTACGCGAGTAACGTACACCTATAGTTTTGTGTTCATATTGACATTAATCAAGCACGATCAATGTTTGCTTTTGTTTATATTTGGGAAGTACTTTCTTTGTATGTCTGGTAAAAAGAATGGAACTCCAGACATATCTCACGATTTCGTCACCAGTAGTACCAATCTGGATATATATGGAATATTCCTGTGCTTGTCTTTCAAGGGAAGGCCATAACCTACTATCAGGTCGTCATTTTCCATTTCATAAGCAAAATAATGATCTGCTGGTATCACTACTCGTCCGGGTTTTGCGAATAGCGTTGCAATTGAAACAGATAGAGGATCGTGCTCTCGCTTAATGAACTCAACAATCCTTTTTACTGTTCCACCTGATCAATGCCATCATCAACGAGTAGAACATGCCTACCCTGAATTGAAATATTCTGATGGTAAACAATGGCAGAGTTATTGGATCTATCATTGAGCATGCTGGCAACAGTACCTGTACCCTGCTCTATCTGGCTGGAAGAAAGAACAGTACCCCAAATTTGATAATCTTTCATTTCAGTTTTCTCCTGATCAACCAGCCGCTGTCGCACAACAGGTTCTTTCCCGTCTGAAGAAGGACGAGCTGAAAATAATGGCGATTCCGATGGCAACAAAGAGAGAAAATGCCGTTCTTAAAGAGAAATATTCTGCAATGAAACCAATAACTGGTGGCCCCAGTAACATGCCGCCATAACCGAAGCTGGCAACTCCCGCTATTGATGCACCAGCCCCGCCCCCATCTTCAAGAGCAGCCCCCTCCTGCGCCGCACGAGAAAACACCAGTGGCATAATAATGGCGAAACCCATACCCATAAATCCAAAGCCTAAATACGACATAAACAGTGTATCAGCCAGAATCAAAACCAGGCTCCCGATAAGTGCAAAGGCTCCACACAACTTAACGGTGCTGTCAGGCCCAAGTTTTCGGGTTATCCAGTCTCCATTCAGGCGCATCATCACCATTAAAATTGAGAACACGGTGTAACCAGCCGCCGCTGCACTTACAGATGCCTGAATCTCACTGGCAAGGAATACAGCACTCCAGTCTGCCATGGCTCCTTCCACCAAAGCTGACGAAAAGGCAATCAGTGCAACAATAAGAAGAGAACCTTTTGGTATACGGAACCCGACACTTTCCCGCTTGCTAACAGTTTTACTGGCCCAGGGAACGTTAGCGAACGATAGAATTGGAACCATCAAGATGGCAAAAATCACAAAGTGCTGAAGGGTGTTCAGTCCCATCCAGGCTGTCATCCCTCCAAATGCGGCACCACTTCCAGCCCCTACACTGAACATGGCATGGAAGAAAGACATAACAGGCTTATCAAGCGATGCCTCAACTTCCGTACCCCAGGTATTCATCGCAACATCCAGCCCGCCATGTGCCATACCAAACAGGAAAATAGCCAGAGAAAGAAACAGAAGATTTGGAGCCAGGGCAATAAGCGGCAGACTTATGCAATAAAGTATGGTGGCTATTCTGGAAACTCTGACAGCACCAAACCTGTCAGACAGAACCCCAGCAACCGGGAATGAAATAACAGCGCCTCCCGCAAGGAGAAGAAGATAAAGTCCCAGATCTTGTTCTGACAAGCCGAACTGCGTTTGCAGAGATGGAATTCTTGAAGCCCAGGCACCAAATAAAGCCCCATTCAGGATAAAGAGTGCAGAAACAGCTTTCTTTGGTGATTTAAGTTGTGACAAATCCATTGTTTATTCTTCTGCCTCGCCATTCACTTTGAGAACTGTCACGCCGGCTTCACGGATTGATGTAACAGTTTCGTCAGGGCCATTGGAAATAATGATGTCGATATCAGTAACAGGAGCGACTTTATGACGCGCACAGGCATTAAATTTCTGTACCGATGCCAGCACCAGGACTTTCTTTGAAGATAGAATCATCTGCCGCTTCACATCTGCTTCACTCAGGTCATCCGCTGACAGACCAAACCCAGCATCAATGCCACAGGCACCCAAAACACAAAGATCCGCTTTGATATCAGACAACGACTGAACAGTTTGAGCACCAGTTGCAATGCCTCCCTGGCCTTTCAGGTTTCCACCTATCAGCTGAGTTTCGATACCAGCTTTAAGCAGTTCTACAGCCACCAGCGGCGAAGGTGTGACAGCCAGGCCATTGAAGTTATTGGGCAAAAGAGAGGCGAACTCCACAACTGAAGTTCCTCCGTCAAAGAAAATCGTATGACACCCCGCAGTTACTTCAGCAATGGTTTCCCGCCCCGAAGAAAGCCACTGATCAGCTTCCTTTATTCTCACATTGATCGGCTTCGATGGCGGCAACAGCGGAACTGCACCTCCCTTCACCCGTTTAAGAAGCCCCTGCTGCTCAAGGGAAATAAAATCTCTGCGGATAGTATCGACAGATACACCAAACTCCTCGGCCACATCAGCAATAACCAACGGTGTTCCAATGTTGAGCTTGGCAGCAATTGCCGCCTGACGGGTATCAGGATTATTAAGGTCCAACATTGCAGTTACCCCTGAAGACTGAAATCCAATGAAAGCTGGTGACCTGGACAGGTCGAAGCGCATTATGCACTAATAGGCAAGATAATGCATTGAAATGCAAAACAATGCAAAAGGCACTCAAATGTACTGTCTGCCCTGAAGGAACTGGAAGCTTAATCAAAGTATTTCCGCAGAAAAGCTCCTACTATTTCTGCCTCTGGCATATGGAATGGATTCTAAGCAGACAATGACAAGCAACCTGATTTCCAGTGGCCGTCTTACATTGCGAATGTTGCGGTACTTTTATGCCGTCGCTGAAAACGAGCACTTTGGTCATGCGGCAGAAGAACTGAACATCTCCAAGTCTCCGCTCAGTACCAAGATCAAGGAGCTGGAAGATGCCCTTGAGACAACTCTTTTTATCAGGGATTCCAGAAATGTCAGGCTAACACCAACAGGTGAGCTACTGAAAAGTGAATGCCGGAAGATATTCGATGTTATGAATGCTTCGGTGAACAATGTTATCAGGGCCGAAAGAAATCAGAATAACACTCTGAATATCGGTATTGTCAGCTCCGCTTTCTGGACAAACTTCCTTTCTATGGTGAAGAACTTCAAGACCAATCAACCGGATTGCGAGCTTAAGTTCATAGAAATGTCTCCAGCAGAACAGAAGCTGGCATTAAAGGAAAATCGAATTGATATAGGAATATCGCGTTATGCTGATACCCATAACATCAGCCCGCTGTCATCAAAGAAAATTACTGAAGAAAAAATGTGTGTTGCCGTTTCGGATGAGCATTCTCTGAAAAACCGGAAGGTAGTTCGTCTTGATGAGATAAGAAATGAACAGATGGTAGCCATGAATAAGAACCAGTCTGACCAGACTGATCTGGTTATCAGTGCCTGCCTGGAAGCTGGTTTTCACCCAGATATTTACCATGAGGTCAAAGAGCCACACACAGCTCTGGCATTTGTTGTTTCAAACCAGTCAATCACAATCGTCCCCTCCTCATTCAAATTTCACAAGTGGAGTCATATTCGCTTTCTGGCTTTAAAAGAGTATATCCCGGCGGGGTTGTATGCCCTTTATGATCACAAGAGCAGTTCAGCTGTCGTACATAAATTTATCAAGGGAATTGCTTAAGCATGGAAACCCGCCTTGTAGCAGCAACCCCTTAAGCAAGTGAAGCTACAAAGCGGGTTTGCCCCCAACTTTACATCGAAGTTATCTGGAAGTGATTCTCCATAAATGACTGAATCAGCTTGATCAGCTTGGGCTGCGCCAGTTTGGCACATTCAAGAGTCTGATTATGTGAAAGCTCCGTTTCACCAAGCCCTTCGGCCATATTTGTGATTGCAGCAAGAGCAAAGGCAGGCAGGCCGCAATGAGCAGCAGTAATGATTTCAGGAACAATCGACATTCCCACAACGTCCCCACCCATTATCTGCATCATGCGAATTTCTGCCGCCGTCTCAAAATTTGGACCGGTGTAGGAAACATATACTCCGGTCTCTACTGCAATACCCTTCTGGCTGGCAACCTGTAGAACTTCTTCACGAAGCTGCCTGTCATAAGCATTGGCAAGGCTGAAAAAGCGCGGACCATATTCCTCATCATTTTTCCCGCACATCGGTGAATCAGGCATCGTGTTGATATGATCAGTCAGCGCAACCACCGAACCTACCTGGATACGATCCGGATTCAGGGAGCCGGCCGCACAGGTCGTCAGCATAAACTCACACCCGAGCAGCTTGAATGTGCGCACCGGAACAGTCATGACTCTCATGGTCTGGTGTTCATAAAAGTGGCCACGCCCCTTCATGCAGGCAACTTCAACACCATTTAATGAACCGATCACCAGTGTTCCGGAGTGCCCCTCGACGGTACTGACAGGAAAACCTGCAAGATCTTCATAGGGGATCTCAACCTTGTCCTTAAGCTGGTCAGCAATCACTCCAAGACCGGAGCCAAGAATAAAAGCCGCTTTAGGTTGAAAACCGGACTTATATTTAAGAATCGTCGCAACTGCGTTATTAGGAGCATCCATCTCTCTATCAACCTCCATGGTTGTAAGGTATCCACTGTGGCGGCCAATATATTGAAATGCTGGTTGTTAATGAATCACGATTACCCAACCGATCGTTCTGTTTTGCAAAACAATGGTGCATTGTTTACTGCTGCAGAAGACTTTGGTCAGGTAAGTTTTCTTTCAGTTGGTTGAAGAAGAAAATGAATGTCTGCAAAGCATCGACTGTTATGAAACTGCAGGGTATCCTGATATTTGTATTTGCAAAACACTCATAGGTATCCAGACAGAAATAATGAATAAAAAAGTTGTGTGGATAACAGGTGCCAGCCAGGGTATCGGCAAGGCATTAGCCTGGGCAATGGCCGAACAGGGTACACATGTTGTCGCCAGTGCCAGATCCAGAGAAAACCTTGAGCAACTGGCTCAGGAGTCCAGCAATCTGTCAGGTTGTATAGAACCTCTGCCTCTTGATGTGACCGACGCTCAGGCTTGTTCTCAGGCCATTATGCAGATCATGAATAAACATGGTCAGCTGGATCAGGCTGTTTTAAACGCCGGAACCTTTTTCCCCATGAAAGGTAACGAGTTTAGAGCTGAGACTGTTCGCAGACAGATGGATATCAACGTGATGGGAGTCTGCAACTGCCTGGAACCTGTTATTGAAGTTATGAAGAAACAGGGACGTGGGGTTATTGCCATTAATGCATCTCTATCTGGCTACCGGGGGCTGCCGAAGGCTGCAGCTTATGGTGCCAGCAAGGCTGCCCTTATCAATATGGCTGAATGCCTGAAGCTGGAACTGCACGGTAACGGCATTGATGTAAAAGTGATTAACCCCGGCTTTGTGAAAACCCCTCTTACCGATAAGAACAAATTTCCAATGCCTTTCCTGACACCGGCAGATAAGGCCGCTCAGGCCATTATCAAAGGCCTCTCACGCTCTGGGTTCGAAATACGCTTTCCCTTCATATTTGCAAGCTTGCTGCACTTGATGAAAATTCTGCCTTACTGTATGTATTTCTTCCTGATGGGAAGGGCCAATTAATGACTATGAGCATCTTCCGTGTAATGGATTCTACTCCTCGCTCTGCTGCAAGTACTTCTCATAAAAATAAACAGTAAATTCATGACCAAGGTGATCAATAAATAGATTAGTTATTTTATTAAGCAATAATTTTGGATTCAGGTATATGTGATCTTTGTTATCAACATTTAAATATTCTGGCAGATGTGCTTCACAAGTAAAACTATTAACACTCCCAGAGTAAAGACATGCATCTTCCCCCCCCATGAAAGCTAATAACTTCTTTGAGACAACTTCGTTAATATCATTTCTCATAAAAATATCTATTGTTGATTTAAAAAATAGAGTCAATCTTCTCTTTGCAAGATCTTCACCAAATTTCATGAATTTATACAGCTTAACCAAATCTCCAAAGTCTTTTTCGATGTACTTGTACTTGGATATACCCCATATCCAGCCATCAACACCTCCTTTCGTCATAAGGTGCTCCAGGAAAAAGTTGGCAACTGTATCTATCTCACTTGATGAAGCATCCACCTCGCTATAGTCCCCGAGAAAGACCTTGAGGCCCTCAATTTCCCGGACATCCTCTCCGTAACAATACGAAGCCATCAGCAGTGTCATGCACAGGCACGGAAATAACCTTTTCATACTCGATACATTCCTAGGTCAGCTAGTTGAAACGAACATTAATATCTATTGGGAGCTGATGATCTATAACATCACTGTTATAGGTAACAACCTGACACAGTGAGCATCTGCATGAGTAAACGCACCCTAAAAAATAATATTTTTAACTGTGGTCAATTTAATTTTGGCTATGATTTTTTAGCCCATCTTTAATAGAGCTCTTATTGACCAGAATCACAAAATCACTAACCCCACCCTATTTTCCAAAGAGATCATACTCACTTACAATACAGGCCTCTTTCACCCCCTCTTTTATGGTATTCCTGCCATGATGGAATCAAGAAACTGCCAGCAAATGTCTTTATCCAGCTTGCGGGCCATGATGGGCCTGTTCGGCGGCCGCTGCCTGTCAGTTTTCTACGGCAGAAACTGATTCTTCAGGCTTTCTTTTTAAACCAATGAAATTCCAACTAACTACAAATATGGTTAATTGCTTTTCATTACCTATTAAAAAGAAATAAATCCTGCATACGTAATTTTTACAAGGTAACTCTTTGCCTGTCCGGTATTACTTTTCACATTGTGAAGAGTAATGGTCGTTTGTCTGCTGTTTTTAAGCTGAAAACCATGAAACTGAATCGCAGCTGGATCGCTGATACTGTCGCCCTGATCTCCTTTACCGTTGTAACAGGGATGTTTATTGAAATTGCGATTGTCGGGATGACTTTGCGCCAGTCGATCATCTCCCGGCTTATGTGCCAGCCCCTCAATATCTCCCTGGGAAGGGTCTACGGACTTTATCGGGATAAGATCATCAACAAAATCTGTGGTGAGAAGAGAACATTTTTGAAAGAGACACTGGGAGATATCCTGTCTTACCTCTCTTTCCAGCTTCCTCTCTACATCGGGATTCTGATTGCTGTTGGTATGGATATGCAGGGAATTATCAAGGCTTCTGTAACCCAAACTCTGGCTCTGGTTATTCTGGGTGCACCCTACGGACGCTGGCTTGGCTTTGTTCGCTCCATGATTCTGAATAAGAACATGACACCGGCATGAGTCTCAGTGAGTTGGTCATGGAGCTTGTAGCAGAGTTCCATGACCTAATCGATACAGGCCCTTTTAGCTCCCCTGCTTTTGCAGCTCAATGGTTCGATTCAAACCATCCTGCAAACCGACATAACTTATCCCCAACTCTTTTGTAGCTTTCTGTCCATTGGGAATAGCCTGCCACTGCAGAAAAGTGAGTTCACCTTTAGCTATCAGCGGGCTCCTGTTGATAATTCCAGCAATAAACTCTCCTGCTCCGGCCAGGGCCTTTCCTACCCATACCGGCATCACCTTTGGAACCGCACGCTTGATTTTCAGCTGGCTGTGAATCTGCCCAACAAGTTCTGTCAGAGTGACGTATTGGTCGCTGACAATATAACGGCTCCCCGCTGGCATGCTCTCAGCAGCAACATGGGCTTCCCCAACATTTTCGCTATATACAACAGGGAAACCACCCGGCAGAAGAACAGGAATATCATTGTTCTTAACCTTGGTGATAATGGTATTCACACCCACGGAATGATGGATATCCGGCCCTGGGCCATAAACGGCAGAAGGATGAATAAAGACTGCATCCAAACCATCTTTAATCGCCTCAACAACACACTGGTCAGCTTTCTGCTTGCTGCGTTCGTAGAATGTTCCCTTTGGCTCTGAAGCAATAACAGACTCATCAAACTGCTGATGCGCCTCACCCTCAAACACATCAATCGTGCTGGTATACACAAGCTTTTTCACACCCAACTTTTTAGCTGCTGCCAGCACATTACAGGTTCCAGCTACATTGACCTGTTCGAAGATATCGGGATTTTTGAACCACTGTTCCGGCAGGCCAGCTGCATGATGGACAACATCACAGCCGGTCATGGCTTTTTCGATACTGGGAATATCGGTTATATCACCTTGGATAAATTCACATTCCTGTGGAAGGAGCTTTTTGGCTTTCTCAATATCTCTGACCAGCACTCGAACAGCACGATTCTGTTTAAGCAGGCTCTTTACGACATTGAAGCCTACGGTTCCTGTGGCTCCGGTGATTAGAGTGATCGACATGCTACAAGCTCATTTTTATTAGTTTTTGTGAGCCTAACAGCTAAGAGAAACCTTAGCGATGTCTATTTTTAGTCAGTAATGCTCTACTTAGTATTAGTCCAAAGTTTTTTGACATCTTTGATGGTTAATAGATTAAAAATAATCCCTACAAGCATCAGAACTCCACCAACAGCTTCTCCCGCCTCTTCACTAAGCTGATGAACAAAACCATAGCTCCCAACAGAAGTTAGCTGCCCATCGCCATATACCATAACACCGTATAAGAGCACACCAGTTCCAAATACAAGTGCGATTAAGCAATTAATAATAATTTTTATTCTATTGTTGTCCACATCTATTCCTGAAAATAAAAAGGCAATACCGGAGAAATCTCAGTATTGCCGAATGCCACTAGGCAACTTCTGCAGTTAGCTCTGGCTGCACCTTCTTAGAAGAAAGCACCACCGGATCAAGCAAAAACACTCCGACAGGATTCACAGACAAATAAGCCTGATCCTTAATATCCGTATCAAATTCCGTGGAGTTAATCTGCAGCAGCAGTTCATGCTCACCCCAGGTCACTGAGACTTCATACATAGCGCCCATATAGACGACTTTGTTGACCTTGCAGATATGCTCGGGCTGTCCTTCATGGCTCAGGGTAATCGCTTCTGGTCGTACACCTACCTGGTAATGACCGGATGCCTTGCTTTCAACCGTGCGCTGATTGGCTTTAACCTGTACCCCATTGATGGTGATGGTTTCGCCATCAAAGTGGCCATCAAAGATATTGGCATCGCCCATAAAGTTGGCCATAAACAGGGAGTCCGGCACCTGGTACAGTTCGGACGGAGCGCCCTGCTGCATAATATCGCCATCTTTCATAACTACGACCTTATCGGAAACCGCAAAGGCTTCAGCCTGGTCGTGAGTTACGTAAAGAGAGGTAATATTGAAGCGCTTCTGCAGGTCACGAATGGTTTCCCGCATACTGCGGCGCAGGTTGGCATCCAAGTTACTCAGTGGTTCATCAAACAGCAGCACCTTGGGTTTCAGAACCAGGGCACGGGCCAGTGCTACACGCTGCTGCTGACCACCGGAGATCTGATCCACAAAACGGTCACCCATTCCTTCCAGGTTGACCAGTTTCAGAGCATCATCCACTCGCTGACTGATCTCATCTGCCGGCAGTTTCAGGTTCTTCAAACCATAAGCCACATTGCCGTACAGAGACATGTGCGGGAACAGGGCGTAGGACTGGAACACCATGCAGATATCCCGGTGCTGTACGGAACGGTCTGTGACATCCTCACCATCGATGAAGATCTGTCCGCTGGTTGGCTTTTCCAGACCTGCAACCATCCGTAGAACTGTGGTTTTACCACAGCCGGATGGACCAAGCAGAGTTACCAGACTGCCCTTCTCGATTTCCAAATCCAGATCACCAATAACAGTGTTTTGACCAAATCGCTTGCAGATATTTTTCAGTACTACAAAGTTGTTTTTACTGTCTTTGCTCATATTTCTTTCGCCTTGGTACGGGCATTTCTGGCTTCACCAACAAGCCGGTCAAAAGTCAGGATGATGGCCATCATCACGAAAATCAGAATGGAGCCATAAGCAATGGCGATACCGTATTCTCCATCTTCCACCCGGTTCAGGATGTAGGCAGTTGCCACCCGGGTTTCCGGAGTCACCAGGAAGATAATTGCACTCACGGTGGTCATGGCGCGGACAAAGCTGTACACCAGGGAGGAGAGAATCGCGGGGCGCAGCAATGGTACCAGAACATGGATAATGGTGCCGAAGGAGCTGGCGCGAAGGCTGAGGGAAGCTTCATCCAGAGATTTATCCAGCTGCCCCAGTCCGGCAATACCGGAACGAATACCCACCGGCACATTTCGCATCACCATGGAGATCACCACGATTGCTGCAGTACCAGTCAGATAAATCGGCGCATCGTTAAAGGCCAGAATGTAAGACACACCTGCCACAGTGCCGGGAACGGCAAAGCAAAGCATGGTGGCGAACTCGATAACCTTCTTACCGTGGAACTGCTGGCGCACAACGATATAAGCAATCAACAGACCGAAGATGGCAGTAATTGGCGCAGCAATACCGGCGTAAGTCATGGTGGAAATCAGTGACGGCCAGGCACCCTCTGTCACACCCAGACCAAACAGGCGAATGTAGTTATCCAGCGTCAGGCTGTAATCCACGCCCCAGTTCACGGTAAAGCTACCGAACACAATGCTTCCGTACAGCAGCAGAGTGAAGGCCATCCAGAAATACAGGAATGCAGTTACACCAGTCCTCACAAAAGACGGCAGCGGCTGAACATCTCCACGATAAGCCTTACCGGATACAGTGACGTAGGAACGCTTACCAATCCACATATACTGGATCACAAAGATCGCCAGGGAGAAGATCAGCAGCACTGCACCCAGAGTGCTGGCAGAGGCGTAATCCAGCTGGGCACCAGCGATATAGAAGTAAATCTGGGTTGCCAGAACATCGAAGCTGCCGCCCAGAACCAGTGGGTTACTGAAGTCGGCCAGAGACTGCACAAACACAATCAGGAAAGAGTTTGCCAGTGCCGGTTTCAGCAGTGGCATCACCACTTTCATAAAGGTCTGGGAACGGTTAGCCCGCAGAGTGTAGGAAGCTTCTTCCAGAGACGGATGCAGTGACTTCATCGCGCCATCAAGAATCATGAAAGACATCGGCGTAAAGGCCAGCACCTGCGCCATCCAGATTCCCGGAAAACCATACAGCCAGTTGGTTTTGGTCAGGCCAAACAGATCAACCATCAACTCGGTGATATAACCGGAACGACCCAGCATCAAAGTCACACCCAGGCCAACCACAAATGGCGGAGTCACGATGGGCAGAATGGAAAAGATGCGGGCAATAAAGGCAGAGCGCTTGGCAATTCGTGTGGTGTAGATCGCAAACAGCAGGCCGAAGAAGGTGGCACTGGCACCAACGGTTGTTCCCAGCAGAATGGAGTTCTTGATTATCTGGATAATCTGCCTGCGGCCAAGAATATCGAGGAACTGCCAGGGGGCGAACTCTCCCATATCCCCTTCAAACATCGGCACGAAAATGGATGCACTGGGGAAAATAATAAAGGTCGAGATCAGGGTAACAATGGAGATCAGGGCACCGATAATAAAAATATCACCGCCCAGGAATTCAAGGCGGGAAAAGCCCAGCGTGGCAATGGCTCCCAATCCCAACAGCAGCAGAATGCAGCCGTAACCCAGACCGGTTCCCTGAACCCATGCGCTGATCACAATAAACAGTACGCAGAATCCGGCCCAGCCAATATCAAACCAGTGTCGTGATTTTGCATCCCGGCACTTTTTCCGAGCTGGGGCATGCAGCGGACGAAGAAACAGTAACAGCGGCAGGCCAAACCAGAGCCAGGAAACATTCTGGCTGCTCCACCCCATAGCCTCATAGAGCTCATCAGAAGTGGATTCCATCAGGCCATAGTCGAGAGCAAATACCGGGAACAGTACAAAGGCCCCGATCATTAACAGCAGCCAGTAAAAAACGGGATCGCGCGTTTGTGATAGCTGCGATATTCGCCCGTCAGCAGCGCTTGCAAGAGTAGTCATATAAACATCAGCTTTATTTCATAACGCAAACAGCCAGGCGGATGAAAATCCGTCTGGCTGTCCGAAAGACCAGTAATCAGAACGATTACTGCATCTTCACTTCATCAACCCACTTGCTGATCAGGCGCTTACGCACGTCAGCAGAACCATAGGTTTCCATGTCGTAGTTGATCAGGGAAAGCTTGGTTGGGTCCAGAGCGTAAGGAGACTGCTCGGCAGTGGTGTTAGTCAGGATCTGCAGGGACTGACCTTTCTTCCATGCGTTTTCCTGACCTTCTTTGGACAGTACGAAGTCTACGAACAGCTTGGCGTTATCCAGGTTACGGGCACCCTTGATGATACTTACGCCACCAATCTCATAACCGGTACCTTCGCAAGGGGAAATCAGCTCCAGAGGTGCACCCTTGGACTGCTCCAGGGAGTAGTCATGCAGGAAGCCGATACCGATAGCGATTTCGCCACGGGCAGAGTTACGGGAAGGAGTTACACCGGACTTGGTGTACTGGGAGATGTTCTTATCCAGCTTCTGGAAGTAATCGAATGCCTTCTCTTCACCCCACAGCTGCATGAAGGTAGCCAGTGCAGTGTACGCAGTACCGGAGCTCTGAGGGTCAGCAATCTGGATCTCTTCCTTGTACTCAGGCTTGGTCAGGTCAGACCAGCACTTAGGTACAGGCAGGCCCTTTTCGGCCAGGCGCTCAGTGTTCACACCAAAGCCCAGAATACCCATGTATACAGCAGAGGAGTAATTGCCCTTGCGCTTGGCAGGGTCCTGGAACTGGGTCAGGATTTCAGTCAGGTTGCCAGACTTGTAAGGAGTCAGCAGGTTCATCTCACCAGCCTGGGAATGGGGGTCCAGAGTACCGCCATACCAAACGTCAGCACGTGGGTTCTTCTTCTCAGCTTCGATCTTGGCCAGAGTGGAACCGGAACCGTTACGTACGAAAGAAGTCTTTACATCGTACTTTTCAGAGAAAGCCTTGGTCTGGGCTTCACAGGCAGCGTTAGTCGCGCTGCAGTATACGGTCAGACGGCCTTTAGCCATGGCTTGAGGAGCAATAACAGCTGAAGTCAACAGACAGGCAGCAGCCAGCCGGGTCAGAGGGTGACGCTTCATTCTTTTGAATTCCCTTGGTGTCGAGAAATGTGTGGGGCGTTTATCCGTAAACAGCAGAGCGCGAGATAGCCTGCTTTGAAAATCCAGAGAGAAGATCCAGATTAAGTCCTGATGACGTGGCTCCTAACTTCTTACGCCTTTTTCAATCTAATCAAATCAAGCACAAGCGAAAAAGAAACAACACTCACAATATTCATCTTTGTTATCGTGCAACTAATCGTAACTTGCTGTTTTGATTGGCATCAAAGGAAGGATTGTCGATTAATTGCCCAGGCGATTGATAATTATCTTAATTGTCAATCTTCAGGTAGCAATTGAATATCTTATGAACAACTATCGAAAAAAGAGTTCTAATTAATTCACTATTTCCGAGGTGCTCCGGTCATTCTCAATTGGAAGTTATGAAAGAATTTACTGTAGAAGGTATGGCTGGGATCGAACTCCCGCTTCAGTGCCAGCCACTCACCAACTCGTGGGTATGAGTCCATAACCCAGCCCGCATCTCTGGGCAGGTCAAATGCAAGGTCAGGCTTGCCGCCAGTTCCTCGGGCCAGCTTGTATAGTCGCTTTTTGAACAGCTCAAGGCTTGGCTGATCAACCCTTCGGTTTTCAATCATAAAGACAAAAACGATTGAGTCCTGAGTAATCAACTGCAACATGTTTGGTGAAATCTGCTCAGGTATAAACCTTGTCGTGATTTCATGGAACTTCAGACTTGGAAAGCTGGTCACCAGCTGGGGAATACTGTTGGAAAAGGTTTCATATCTCTGCAGCGGTATAGCCACACTTAATAACTGGCTGGATTGATTCAAACCTCCCCACTTATAAGAGAACCTGTGGTTATCCAAATACTCCCGTCGGGTTGTCTGATTTGCAGACAGGGGCAGGCGACCGCTTTGTTTTAAATCTTCTGCCCAGAATGGCAGTCCTTGTTCTGAAACCTTGTAATATTCCTGAACAGTCACAAAAACCCGGCCATATTCTATTTCGATGGTGCCGTAATGCTTATCAAGCTCTTCCACACCAACAACATTAGACATAAGGTGCTCGGCATAATCATCATTACTGAGCCTCAACCTGACAGATTGAATAGCCACATCGGGAACCAGCATTACCTTGGCATCCAGAATGACACCGAATGCGCCATAACCTCCAATAACCGCCTCAAAGCAGTTTTTGTTTCTCTGCCGGGAACACTCGATGACTTCTCCATCTGCCTTAAGCAATGTGAATGACTGAACCGACTCTATCACCGGACCAAAGTTCGGATCTCGCCCCATGGCATTGGCAGACAAGGTTCCGGCAATCGTGAAAACATTGAAGTCCTGCATAATGCTGGGAGCCAGACCGGGGCCAATGCTGTCGTTCGTTTTCAATACCTCAATCAAATCTTTCCAGGTCGCCTGAGCAGATATGGTGATATATCGCCCGTCCAGCTCATGTTTGATTGGCATGCTGTTCAGGGTGACCAGCACATACTCACCAGGCGTGGCATCCCTGTGACAGGCCACCTGCCCTGCCATGCTGTGACTGGAACCGGTGAGAATCAACTTCTTTCCTGACTGATTGGCGCTCTTAACCAGATCAATCAGCTGCCTTCGGGTTTCAGGCGAGTACTTTCTGATGTCCTGGCAGGTATTCAAACCACCAGCATCAGTATGAACTTCAACGGTTTCATAGAAGGAAAAATCTTCAAAGTTGGCTGCCTGTGCAGATCCATAACCCACCAGCCAGATGTAGACACTTAAAAAATAAACCCAAGCTCTGCTGTTCAATGTGCTGCCCTGCTCTTATTTAAGTGTCTTCCTGACACCTTTAATTTGTTATTCGAGTATTAATAAATAGTATAACCAGCAATATCCAGGAACATTGCACATTTGACTTGGGGGCTTTTGCATTACGGTCGTATAATGCTCGCTCGCAGCAATACCCAAGATTGAAAGATTATGAGCAAAATTAGAACACTTACCGGTATTACTACATCCGGTACCCCGCATTTGGGGAACTATGTCGGCGCAATTCGCCCGGCAATTGAGGCCAGCAAGGACGAAAACGTCCGCTCCTACTACTTTCTTGCCGACTATCACGCACTGATCAAGTGCTGGGACCCTGAGCGGGTTCACCAATCCACCCGGGAAATCGCTGCGACCTGGCTGGCTTTGGGCCTTGATACTGACAAGACGATTTTTTACCGTCAGTCTGATATTCCTGAAATTCCAGAACTGACCTGGATGCTTAACTGCGTCTGCGCCAAAGGTTTGATGAACCGAGCTCATGCTTACAAGGCTTCCGTTGATGCGAACGTAGCCAATGGTGCTGACCCGGATTTCGAAGTGACCATGGGTCTGTTCAGCTATCCGGTATTAATGGCTGCCGATATCCTGATGTTTAATGCCAACAAGGTTCCTGTTGGCCGTGACCAGATTCAGCATATCGAGATGGCGCGTGATATTGCTGGCCGCTTCAACCATATCTATAACAAAAAGCTGTTTACACTGCCTGAAGCAGTGGTAGCTGATGCTAATGATGGCAGTGCTGTATTGCAGGGTCTTGACGGTCGCAAGATGAGCAAGAGCTATGACAACACTATTCCGCTGTTCCTGACCGAAAAGCAGCTGAAGAAGCATATCAACAAGATCCTGACCAACCTGCTGGAACCAGGTGAACCTAAAGACCCTGATACCTCAGCGGTATTCCAGATCTGGAAGGCCTTTGCAACACCGGAGCAAACCGAAGAAATGCGCCGTGAGTTTGAAAACGGTATTGCCTGGGGTGAAGCCAAGAAGCGCCTGTTTGAACTGGTGAATACTGAAATTGCACCGGCTCGTGAGCGTTATAACGAAATTATGAATGACCCGGCTTACCTGGAAGCTGAGTTGCAAAAAGGTGCTGAAAAAGCTCGTGCTGAAGCGGCTCCATTCCTGGATAAAATCCGTAAAGCTGCTGGCATCAAGTGCTTTAAGTAATATTTCATTTCAATATTGCAGTGCCACTCCCAAAAGGTGTGGCATTTTTGTTTTTGATGCGGATAGCGTCAAAATGATCAGCTGACAGCAACTCTTCGCGCCCAGAAGAACCCCATTACTGACTTTTCAGCCACGACCATTGATGGCTGGAAGAAAACTGATGGTACTCATATATGGAGTTTATGGGACACACCGGCAGCAGCGATACTTGTTAACCCAGAGATTGTTGAGTTTGATTCAGCCAGACTCGGCATTGATATTTCCCAAGACTCAGAAACAGAAGGTGCTCTTAGCATCGATTCCAGCAATAGCAGGCATATACGCTTCGCTAATTACGCCAACAGGGAGTTGTTTGAATCACTGTTTGTAAAAGACACATATCACCCAGTGGTTCACTCTGTTCAATACCTGACATCAAAGGCATTGGCATTTCAAAAACCTCACCATGCCCGACATCTGCCAGCCACCAGTTATCTCCGGCTTTAAACTTTAGAACAAGGTGCTCATACTCAGGCCCCGGGTTTCCGTCAGAGTAAAAAGAGAGAAGGCGTGCAGAAAGAAGTTGAACCTCAAAACCAATCTGCCGCAAAAGCCAGGCAAAGAGACTGTTTAACTCATAGCAGTAACCACCTCTTCCGTTTACAACGATCTTTCCATCATCAGTGTCCAGAGAGACTTTCCTGCCCAGGCGAATTTCAATATTTTCGTAAGGAATCGTATGAAGGTGGGCACGATGGAGCTGCTGAAAGGTCTCAAGGGTATCTTCAACTCTTCCATGGAAACCAATGCGATCCAGATATTTCTCAACAGTCTTCACCGGCAGCCCCTCTCAGAAGAAGTGAATCAATGTAGACCAATAACCGACAGGAGAAAGATTGTCTGGTAGGGTTGTCTTGCTCAGAGATCAGTAAATAGAACAATGCCTGAACTACCAGAAGTTGAAACAACCCGTCGTGGTATTTCACCACATATCAAAAACCAGAAAATCGCTGATGTTATTGTTCGTCAGCCAAAGCTGCGCTGGCCGGTCAGAGACGATCTGCCACAACTTCTGAAAGATAAGGAACTGCTGGATGTAACCCGGCGGGCAAAGTACCTGTTGCTGACATTTCCCAACGGCACATTGATCGGTCATCTGGGTATGTCCGGGTCCATGAGAATTCTTCCGGCTTCAACACCCGCAGAAAAACACGACCATGTGGATATTGTTTTCGCTAACGGCAAGCTGCTGCGTTTGACTGACCCAAGACGGTTTGGAGCTCTTCTATGGGCTGAAGGAGATCCTAATAATCACAAGGTTCTGGCTGAACTTGGCCCTGAGCCATTATCCGAAGAGTTTTCCGGTGATCGACTTTACCAGCGTTCGCGTAGTCGCAGACAGGCTGTGAAAACTTTCATTATGGATAATCACAATGTGGTGGGGGTTGGGAATATCTATGCCAGCGAAGCGCTGTTTATGGCTGGCATAAGACCAGACATTCACTGTGGCAAAATCTCACGTCAGCGATACGACAAGCTGGCACAAGCTATCAAAAAGGTTCTTGAAAGAGCGATTACAGTTGGGGGAACAACACTGAAGGATTTTGTGGGGGGAGACGGTAAACCAGGATACTTCGCAATTGAACTGACCATGTATGGCCGTTCCGGTGAACCCTGCAAAACATGTGGAACAACGATAAAAGAGATCAAGCTCAGTAACCGGGCTTCCTGCTACTGCCCTGAATGCCAGAAGTGAAGAGGCTCAAACATCAAATTGCCTTTTAAAATTGCTTCTTCATCGTTGATGCCCGCATGCGCGAAGCCACTGTTATTCTCAGGCCAAAAGGAATTCCCCGGAGTCCAGGCCCTCGACGATGCTCATCTTAACATCTACCCTGACCATTCTCGACTCCCAGAACGACTCTGCCCGTGAAATGACCAACGTTGAAGACCTGACCGTTAAAGGCGTCAGCGCTATCCTGATCAACCCTGCAGACTCCGATGCAGCCGGTAATTCTGTTCGCGCAGCCAACCGTGCTGAAATCCCTGTAATCACTCTGGACCGTGGCGAAGCTGACTGATGTCTCTATCTCCACAGTTTCCCATGTAATTAACGGCACCCGCTTTGTCAGCCATGCAGCGACAGAGAGAGTACATGCCACTATTAAGCAGCTCGGCTATAAGCCCAGTGCTGTAGCCCGCAGCCTGAAGACCAATCGCACCCGCACCATAGGTATGCTGACGTCCTCCAATACCAACCCGTTCTTTGCGGAGGTTATTCATGGCGTTGAAGCGACCTGTAACGAGCGGGGCTACCATCTGATTCTTAGCAACTCCGGTGACGATACCGAAAAGAAAATTGAAAACCTGAAAACCCTGGAAGAAAAGCGGGTTGATGGTCTGTTAATCATGACAGCCCACAGTGAACCTGAGTTTTTCCAGTTGCTGCAGGACTGCAGTGAAAGCCCGATGGTCATCCTGGATTGCCAGTCCCCCGGCATAAAAGCCGACATCATTATGGAAGATCCTGAAGCCGGTGGTTATGAAGCCACCCGTTACCTGATTGATCAGGGTTTTGCCGATATTGCCTGCATTAGTGGCCCACAGCACCTTTCTCCCAGTAATGGCCGTTTTGCCGGCTATCATCGCGCCATGAAAGAGGCAGGCCTGAGAGTAACCCCTTCCTGGGTGATTCAGGGTGAACTGAATGCTGAAAGTGGATACCAGGCCACCAAACAGCTCATGAAGGGCGTTAAAGAAGGCAATGGAGAGATGCCTAGCCGGTAATGACCTGATGGCTATGGGTGCGATCTGCGCCATTCAGAGCCTCAGGCATAAGGTTTCGGAAGATATTTCCGTTATCGGATACGATGATATCGAGCTGGCTTCCTACACATCTCCACCTTTGACCACAATGCACCAGCCCAAGGCCCGTCTCGGCCAGCTGGCCGCTGAAACCCTGCTGAACCGTATTGAGAATCCATCAATTGCCCCGGCTATCAGAACACTGAAATCCAGTCTGGTAGAGCGCAAATCGGTGAAGGCTAAAAGCAGGGCTGATCAACCTCTGGAACCCCTGCTGCAAACAGCTTCCTGAGCGGAGAACTCAAGCAAGTCTGATATGAGCTGATATATTTGTTGAAGGTACTCTAAGAATGCAGGGAGGCAGAATAGAGATGATTACCGGAAACAACACCGGACATAACAAGCTCCGCTCATTAGCGCTGGCCCTCGCTACCGCAGCCACTTTATCCATTACCCCGGCCTGGGGATCTGACTCTCAGGTCAGAAAGGAAAACCCCAGCCTGTTTGCCATGACGGGTGATCTGGTACTGGCCAGACCGCTGATGCTTGCAACCACTCTCGTCGGTACAGCGGTATTTGTGGTCAGCTCTCCATTCTCCATTTTCGGAGGCAATGTGAAGCAGTCAGCCGAGACTCTGGTTTACGACCCATTCAAAGCAACTTTTGTGCGTTGCCTGGGATGTTCGGCTCATACTGACGAAGGCTTCTGATTTCTTTCCTCTGAATGGTGCAGCTCTACCTGAATAATTGCTGCATCAGACACTTCCCACATCCCTCATATTCTTTTTCAGCAATCTATTCTGATAAGCTGAGTATCAATAAGAAAAATGTTCTCAGGGAGAAGAACGTGTTTTTTCGTTCCATGAAAAGAATAACTATTAAACACTTTCTGGTAGCTGGGCTAATCACTTTTCTTACCGGCTGTTCATCCCTGCCAATTCAGTACACCCCAAGTCAGAACTACAACAACAGAGTTCGTTATCTTGTTCTCCATTTCACGGGTGGAAACTTCGAAAAGTCAATGAACTATCTGGTAAAAGGAAAACGCAGCGTCAGTTCTCATTACCTGATTCCGGAAAATCATGATGAAACCTACGATAAGAAGCTAAAGATATTCCAGCTGGTCGATGAGTCTTTCCGCGCCTGGCATGCCGGTATAAGTTACTGGGATGGCCAGGAAAATCTGAATGATCTGTCCATAGGCATTGAGCTGGTGAATGTTCCGGACTGCCACCAAAGCCCGGAGGAGTTGTTTTCACGAGACTATGCCTCCAGGCTCGATTACTCAAACCACTACTGTTTCTACCCTGATTTTGATCCGGAACAGATCAGTTTGTTAATTGCCCTGATTAAAAAGATCCAAAAAAAATATCCGGAGATCACTGCCAAAAATATTATTGGTCATTCAGATATTGCACCATCACGCAAACTGGACCCTGGCCCCCGCTTTCCCTGGTATCACCTGTACAAGGAAGGTATTGGTGCCTGGTATGACAATGAGACAGTTACCCGCTACTGGCATAACTTTGCAGAAAACCCGCCTTCTGTGGAGTTAATTCAGATTGCACTGAGTGAATACGGATACCGGGTTAAACAGACCGGCGAAATGGATGAGCAGACAACAGATGTTATCGTTGCCTTTCAGACTCACTTCCTCCCCTGGCAGATAGATGGTGAGCCAGACATTATGACCGCGGCCACACTATTTGCCCTGCTGGAGAAATATCACCCCCTCAGGGCAAAACAGTTACTTACTCTGTATGACAGAGACCAGCTTCCTTAAAGGACGTTTTTAAGGGCCTTCGGCCCCAATTTTTTGGAATATACCTATACCAATAATTGCTACATCATTTGCGCGCAATCTATCCTTATTCGTTAGGCATCCTTACACACCTGTTATCAATAAGTTTGAACGAATAAAGGTTACAACCAACTAAGGAGTAAGGAGTAAGGATATGCAACCATTTTCAAGATCAGCCCAACCTCTAGATGAATATCTCCAACCCTATTCTGAAATAGGATTGGACAGTCCATCAAGAAATAGGAGCAATGAACAAAAACATCTTCCTAATGCGCCACAGAAAATAGAGCATGAATCTTATCAAAAGAAATTAAAATCAAGATGCACTTCTTCGGTTTCCACCAAAAAAGACAATAGTTACTACGCTGGCATAGCAAAAGCTCTAATTTCTAAATTTGATCCTGTTTTTTTTGATTCCATTGATGAAGAATCTTGGAAAAATATGGCAGATAGCCTGATGTTTTCAGGTGTTGACTCCTTAGATAAAGCGATTGCTATGGATTTGAGATTATGCCCACCCTGCCCAGTATTTCACACATGGGTTGGATTGTATGGTACAACTATATTTAATGGCTCTAATAATCCAAAAAAACTCGCAGGAATTAATTATGTTGAAAGAATATTGGGAGAAGCAACTGACCTTAGCAAGCATGATATCCCACTACTCATAGTGTTTTCAGAGATGAACCTAACAAAGAATCAAATTGATGAGATGAAGGCTGAATTTGAGATTCATAACAACATTTTACTTGTTAGTTTCGAAACTGAATTGCAACTTAAATTCATCGTCGAATTAGAGAAACATGCTAAATCTATGTGCGTTGAGTTTATGGATTCTATAAGAGTTGTTGTATCTCAAAGTATTAGTAAGGTTATAACTTTTTGTATAGAGAAAGCAATTTCTGAAAGAAAAATGAAATTAGCTAAGCGCTTAGAAAAATGCGGTGTTAATTATTTATTTTATTCAGACATTGATAATCAGTGGTTATCTAAGCCACCTTATATATTAGCCCGTCACGGTATTTTTACTCAGCCCAAGCTTTCAATAACACTACCACTTATCTCTATAGATGGTGACGTTGTAGAAAAACTATCCGACATCGATAAACATCGTTTAATGAAACATAGATCTTTTTTCTCTGAAATCCCTTACTTCGATAAAAGTAAATCATGGAAATGGTCTACAGAAAAGGCCAAAAAGCTTTTTGATTATATTTTAAGTGGTGAGGCAGAATGTAATTTCAAATACCTTTCAGAACAGTTAGCACATATTTCACCTCACTACAATTATTTATTGAAACCTGATGAAGGAGTTTATTGGGAAGGTGAAAATAGTTGTTTTTTTGTGTCAGAGCATTCTAAAGATGTTTTTTTGAGAGGAGCTTTAAAGAGACCTTGGCTTATAGACCTTCATCAAAAGCCAAAGAGTGAATCTCTTGATGATGCTTATAATCCAGACCGATATTACAAAGAAGCACATAGCCTCGTTGGAATGCAATTACTCAAGTATTATTATCATGGACATGATTTCACGTGGTTCTTTAAGTAGAAGATGCATAACGAATCTGTAGAAAAACCATCTTAAAAACAGCCGTTCCAGC
>NZ_JAMFLX010000169.1 GCF_023502345.1 Parendozoicomonas callyspongiae | reverse complement strand
GTGCAATGCCAGCAAAAGCTAAGGAGTTGCTGCAGGTTTATCTTCGCTGGCAGGCGGTAGTGTGCTCAAATGTTATTCGTGCTACGCCAGCACAAACATTGTGCTACCATGGTTCACCAAGGCTGGCAATCAGTATCGGAGTTTGTCACGTTTATATCCTGATAGTTCAGCAATTCAACGTGTTCCTCCTGTAAATATTATCGGGCTGCTTCCCAGTTGTGCCAGCGCAAGCAAAGTGCTCCCAAGGTTTCGTGGCGCTGTCAGTTCAATATTTCACTGCCAGCATTTCACATTTGT
>NZ_JAMFLX010000168.1 GCF_023502345.1 Parendozoicomonas callyspongiae | reverse complement strand
GCTGGATTAATAGAATAAGTGCAATCGGCTGATGTTTTAGATGTGGGCCAGCTGCATGTATCATTTCGTAGCTCTCACACTCAGAAATGGAAGTCGGGAATGAGTTCACAAACCAGACAATACAAGCAGCTGACTCAAGGGCAAAGATACCAGATTGAAGCTCTTCTTGGAAAAGGCCACACGCAGAAAGAAGTTGCCCTTTCCATAGGCATAAGCGAAGGAGCCTTATCCCGTGAAATACAGCGAAATAGCGGTGAAAGCGGGTACAGTGCAGAAGTTGCCCATGCTTTGGCTACCCA
>NZ_JAMFLX010000167.1 GCF_023502345.1 Parendozoicomonas callyspongiae | reverse complement strand
ATGGAACCATAGGGGTTGCAGACTTGCAGAGTTTTGTCATAAGAGTTAGAAATCACCCACCCTTTGGGCGTGCTGACCATACATCTGACCCAGCTGCCACGCCCTTTCAGAGTAGCGACACACATATCACCTGAAGCCCAGGTCGGATCCCATATTTTCTGGCTTCCGTCATCAGAGGCCGAAACCACCCGCCCGTCAGGGAGGATGGATACATGCCTGACATCCTTGCTGTGCCCTTTCAGAGTGGCGATACACTCCTGACCTTGCTTCTGGTCCAAGTCCCAGACTTTCAGGGTTTTGTCA
>NZ_JAMFLX010000166.1 GCF_023502345.1 Parendozoicomonas callyspongiae | reverse complement strand
GGCGTTATGCCATTGGGAGTAAACGGTGGGATTTGGAAAGTTAATTTAAATATTGTTTCCTGAATCCAGCACAAAAGGTCTGCTCTGTCGTGCAAGCTGGTGTTGATTGAGTTGAGAGTTTCCCGCTTCATTTTTCAGCTGTGAATTGGTGCAACAGCTCACCGGTTTACAACACCAGCAAAGCAGCCGTACTGCACAGCACCAGATGAACTGGCTACATTGTTCAAGCTGGCGTAAGGCATTACCGTTTTCCTGTTTCACAGTTTCAACAGTTATCTCCTTCTTCCAGCTTATCGGTTACGCC
>NZ_JAMFLX010000165.1 GCF_023502345.1 Parendozoicomonas callyspongiae | reverse complement strand
GCATTGCAGCAGGCATCAACAATATCTTCATAACCATCAAAGCACCGGTTGGACAAATCGTGTTCACGTAGCCACTCCCATAGTTGTTCTGCACTATTCAATTCCGGAGAGTAGGGAGGTAGATGAACGGGCGTCAGGTTTGAATAATCGGGTAACTCTTTTTCCAGATGGTAACCCGCCCTATCCATGATTACGATTGCGTGCCTTCCTGCAGGCGTAACTTTTGAAATCTCTTTCAGGTGCAGACCCATGCCCTGACTATTAACACTGGGTAAAACCAGTGCAACACCTAAGCTTCTTTCTGG
>NZ_JAMFLX010000164.1 GCF_023502345.1 Parendozoicomonas callyspongiae | reverse complement strand
AGTTCTTTTGTGATCAAGAGATTATGAGTCCCTTTAGCATGCATTGTACGGCTTAAGGCGTGTATTCGGCGGGAATTGCTGATGAAAACCATGGCCGGGGCTGCACCCAAACAGAACTCAGTGGTTGCTTTCGTGGCCATAAGAGCGCACAAGAAATCTCTTCTGCACTTGAGTATCTGTTGTCTACAACTCCTCCATTGATCACCGTTGAGAAACGGCCAGGAAAAGGGCGTACTGCAAAAGTTTACTACCCCTTAAATTAAGCGAAGTAAGTGTTAAAGGGGCTTTCCTTCAAGGGCCTTTTTTCGCTTATTTCGCTTTTTTTTA
>NZ_JAMFLX010000163.1 GCF_023502345.1 Parendozoicomonas callyspongiae | reverse complement strand
TACTCCATGCTCAGGGCACTTTATTCGAGGTACCCGAGCTTCCAGAATTGTTCTGAACTGACAAGTATCGAGGTGTCTCCAGCGCCTGACTCTGGCGTCATAGCCAGGACAGCCCTTACCACAGGTAGGGCAGGTCAGGCGGGCACTGGGCTTCAGATCAATGGACACAGTGACTTCAGTGTTTTGATAGGACAGTTGAACATCATGAACAGCCCAGGGCGACTGGATTCCAAGAATCTGGGCGTAAAGTTCCTTGTCTCGCATGTGGGCATCCTGCCTGCAACGTGTTCAGATCAGGTTAAACTGCCCACTCGATCAGGGGAAGACCC
>NZ_JAMFLX010000162.1 GCF_023502345.1 Parendozoicomonas callyspongiae | reverse complement strand
CAAACAAACACAAAAACTTTATTGCCAGCTTTGGGATAGTGAACAGCGGTGTTTGTGAAACCCGAATTTTTACACCACACAAAAGCAAAAAATGCCTGCCATGAAACCTTGAACTGGCAAGCCATACAAAACCTGGGTTGCACAAAGTTTACGCTGGCAAAACTGGGAAGCAGCCCGAAAATGTTTGCAGGAAAAACACGTTGAATTGCTGAACTTACAGGAAAACGACGTGGCAAACTCAAAACCTTATTGCCAGCTCCACAGAACTCGGTTTTCTCTCGTTTGATTCTTGCTTTGCAGGAGAAAACTTATTGAAACTCCAAACCGCGTG
>NZ_JAMFLX010000161.1 GCF_023502345.1 Parendozoicomonas callyspongiae | reverse complement strand
GTGGCATTGAACGGAAAATGCGGAGTGCCGCGTTGAGTCCTGAGTATATGGAGCGTGTGCTGACAGGTTCAGCATTACCTACATCTTTGGATGCAGCCCAGTGATAGCAAGGGTTTTCATGCGTTTTCCCTGGACAACAACACGTTCTGGCTGAAGGTCTGCAATCACTTCAACAAGGGCATTTATGTCTTTTTCGGTGTTCTCTATACGCTGATGAAAATCGAGTGGATGAAAGTAAACATCGAGAAATGATTTCCCAACATCAATGCCAATATACGTCGGTTCTTTGCTTTCTGCGGTATTCATAATAAGCTGACTCTGCCTTGCTATAC
>NZ_JAMFLX010000160.1 GCF_023502345.1 Parendozoicomonas callyspongiae | reverse complement strand
CCACTGGTTTCAATCATAGGGTTATACCATTCGCACGAAATAACTATTCCAAACATTCAGAGCTAAACTTGATCGAAATGTTTGGAAGACCCTTTCGCTATGCCTCGTTCTTGCCAGTTCTCTGAAAAATTTTTCTCTACAGACTTTCAACACGCTGCCAGACATGCCGGTTCCTGTCGGGAGTGCGTCCGTTTATTAGGGCTCGCTTTTTTACAGCAAGGACTTTCTACCTCTGAAGTAGCCCAGCGCCTCGATGTTCATGTTCAAGCTGTAAAACAGTGGCATTCCCGCTTCAAACATGGCGGTCTTGAGGCGATGAAAGATCAGCCAGGGAA
>NZ_JAMFLX010000016.1 GCF_023502345.1 Parendozoicomonas callyspongiae | reverse complement strand
CCGAACCATGGTAAAATCCGGGTCAAGAAACACGCCTTTATCTCAGGAAAAAGGCGCTATGACGTCCATACTCTGAAACACACTGCGCATTTCAGGCTCAGAATTTGATTCAAACAATACCTTTACATTCGGCCCCGCATCCATAGTGGCAAAAACCTGAACACCATCCTGCCTGACCTGCCAGACCTTCTGCAAAACCTCAACAGATTCAGGTTGCCAGTAAAGCAGTGGCGGCCATGAAGCCAGCATTGTGGCATGCATAGCCATGGCATTCTGCTCAGCAGTCGAACCCAGAAGAGTGAAATCTCTTACCGTAATGGCATGTTCCAGCCTGCGAATATCACGGTCAGCCTGCTCTGGCCAGCTGTTATAGAGAATGGCGCTATCAACTGTACGCTGCATACCTTCGCGAGAGCCGGTCGGCTTTTCTGACTCAGCCAGAGTCAGCACACCAACCCGTAACTCCGGCCAGATCACATCCAGAGAAGAGGCAAAACTGTCCATCCCATCAGGGCGCACACCCCGGTGCCAATGTGCAAATCCGGAGTAAATCGAACGACTGGCACTACCACTACCCAAGCGCGCAATTATCGATAATTCTTCATTACTCAGGGTCAGCCCATACAGTCCGACCAGAGCCTTGGTCAGCGCAGCAAAACCTGATGCTGAGGATGCCAGCCCGGCCCCCGTTGCCACATCATTACGGGTTTCAACACGAAGCGCGCCAGAACCCAGAGGGCGAAACAGATCAATATGAGCCACAACCTTGCGACAAAATGCCGACTCACCATCAACTGGTTTTCCATTCAGGAAAACTTTATCTTTTTCCGCCCCGGGCAGACGGGTCAGTCGGGTAGTTGTGCCCTTGTTTCCGAGCGATATTGATAAGGAATCATTGACCGGAAGATTGAGAACAGCGTTTCGCTTACCCCAGTATTTGCAAAGGGCAATATTAACTGGCGCATAAGCTTCAAAACTGTCAGCGATATCCGGCTGACGCCCGGCAAGAATTCGGGCAGAAATATCAGTCCGCGTCAGGCTCAAGGTACACTCCACATTTCGCCACTGGTACAGGAATCAGGTCATAGCCAGCCAAATCACCAGCATTTCCAAGAGCAATCACACAATCCCCCAGACCTGAGCCAGAAATTTTCACCCCTTCAGCACCTTGCTGCCGAAGGGTATGAACCATTTCAGAAAGGGTTTTATCACAGATACCCAGCCCTTCCATCAAGCCGTTATACACATTCATGCAACGACCAAGCCGGGTCATATTATGCTCACGAATGGCACCTGTTGCCTGCTGGGTACACTCCCCCATAACCCGGAACAGATGATCATACAGAGAAGGAATAAGAGCACGCTCTTTCGTGACATGGGCAATCACTTCAGGGGTAGGTGTTTTATAACCACTGTAATAAAGCGTCAGTGGCAAATCCTCACCCAGCGGAGTCACACTGCGCGTGGCAGGGCGATAGTGAACAATACCACCATAAAGGCTGGCCACCAGATCGGTTCCCGAGCCGGAACCCTGAACCTCCTGCACCACAGCCAGACACTCATCCAGCATGGTTCTTGGGCGCAAAGGCAAACCAGAGATACTGCGCAGGGCACCTGCCACTGCAACAGTTAGCGCAGCAGATGAACCAAGACCGACCTTATGGGAAAAATCTGAGCTAATAGCCAGATCCAGACCACCCGGCAGGCGGTTCTTCCATTTTTCAAGAAGAGCCAGAGTAAACCGGTGAGTATGATCCTGAGCCAACCTGTCCAGATCGGTCTCCAGGCCACCAAGACTTGATCGAATAACAACTCTGCGGTCATCGCGCAGCGCTGCTTCAACCCGCAGGCGGGTTTCAACAGCACAGGCGATCGCCGCTTCACCGTAAAGAACGGCATGTTCGCCAAACAGCATGGTGCTGCCCGGCGCAGATACAACAACACGTTGAACTGTAGCTCGTCTTGAGATAGAGCTATCAGCAGAGTCTGACGCCATAAGGATCACACTGAAGTCGGGTTACCGGGAAGCCATAATCACCACAAAGATCAGTGATTGGCTCCTCGCTCTGAACTAATAAAAAACCGGCTTTTTCGCCATGGACCGCACCGGCACCACTGATCTTGCCAGCTGCGTTATAGCGGGTACGGAGTTCTTCAACAAACTTCTGAACCGTATTGGGCACAACACCGATATCAACCAGCAACTGATGATTTCGCTTGACGTACTCTTTCAAGGCACCCACATCCCGAGTCAGAAATGACTGTTCAAGACCGGTAATAATATTATGAAATTCATTCCAGATGGCGCTTTTACCAAAGCGTCGGCGCACTTCCGCCACACACTGGCCGGTGCTGACTTCCGGCTCACCGGAGTTAACCAGATACCAGTTCAACTCAGGCAGAGACTGCCCGGTTTCCACCTGGGCATTCTCCATACGCACCAGCCCACCATGCACAGTAACCATTGGATCAATTGTACTGTTGCACCCGTGCTGAAGACGCTCAGTATGACTGGTAAAGCGGAACAGCGCTTCCTTGTCCAGCTGAATACCGTAATAGCCGGCAACAGCTGCCAGGACCGAAGCAACAGTAGCAGCAGAGGACCCCATACCGGAGCGCATGGGAATTTTGGAATGCAGATGAACCTCAAAGCCCCTATCCAGCGGGATGCCGAGCGCACTAAACAGTCCGGCAATGGCATAGAGATACAGATTCCCTGGGCACGTCAACACATCAGAGATATTTTTCTGCCCGAGAAGATAGGCCTGATAAGACTCATCAATCCTGCGGCGCAGGTGCTCAAGCTCGATCAGTGAGCACTCAGCCAGGCGACCTTTCCGACCTTCAAAGTCATCCAGATAAAGATGAACAACCGCATCCTGAACCGGTTTCACTTCACACTGGGCATGAATATTCACTGCAACAGCCAGTGCCGGTGTTCCATACACAACCGCATGCTCACCGGAGATAATTATTTTGCCTGGGGCAATGGCTTTCACGGGCAACCTGCCATGTACTTCGAAGGGCTCCTGCCGCTTGTATTATTTCCTTGTCCAGCCTGACTGTCGTTAACAGTTAGACCGGACAGCCATGAGCTGGAAATGCTCACAACCCATGATAAGGCAGTGAGCATTTCCATGGTAAAAAGCAAAGAATACCTGCGACACTGCGCAGAATCACCCATTAACCGTCAGTTTCTGAGTAGATTCGTTTGTGATCATGGATACCGGCCAGGCGATAGTGGCCAGCCGCCATTTCCGGAAAGTAATGCTCGCCACCATCCTGAGGGCAGGAATGGCCAAACAGTTCCGCATAAGTCTGGTAATCAAGCTCCTGACGCTGCTCCAGCATAGCCAGATGCTGTTCACGACGGGAATGTTCGCGATAGCCATTACAGACCGTCATGGCAAAAAACTCACCAACACAGCCGGAACCGTAGCTGAACAGGCCAATATGCTTGCCTGACAGGTCTTCCTTATCGTTTTCCAGCAAAGATGCCAGACCAATATAAAGGGAGGCACTGTAGCTGTTACCAATCTGGCGGTTGTAAAGTAGACCGGAACCTATCTGTTGCTCCAGCAGCTCCGCATCCATGGATACGCCATTAGTCACAGCCAGCTTACGGTGGGCCTTTTCACCCATCTTGGTAAACGGAAGGTGATAGCAGAACCGGCTGAAGTCACCAAAATCAACGCTGCCTGCATTCTCGCGATAGTGTTTCCAGCTCTGACGCAGAGCCTTGAGATAGACAATTGTGGAGTACTTGCCATCCACCAGCGCCGTATCCATATAGTTGGGGCGCCAGAAGTCCATAACATCTTCGCTGTAGCAGCCGGTTTCCGGATGAACTTCCAGAAGACGGGGACTGTCCTTGACCAGCATTGCAACCGCGCCGCAACCCTGGGTTGCTTCACCGGGAGTGCCCAGGCCATAGCGGGCAATATCCGCAGCGATAACCAGAACCTGATCACCGGGCTTACGTGCCACCAGACCACAGGCCATCTGTATGGCGGCAGTAGCGCTGTAACAGGCCTGCTTCAGTTCAACTATACGACAGTTGCTCCCCAGCCCAAGCAGCCGCTGCACATAGACACCAGCCGCTTTTGACTGATCAATACTGGACTCCGTCGCAAACAGAATCGTAGTGATTCGATCGTGGTTGCCATCATTAATCAGCGGCCTGGCGGCATTGGCAGCCAGCGTTACAATATCTTCATCCGGAGCAGGCACACCCATGCGTTCCTGCCCAAGACCTACCCGGTACTTATCCGGATCTTCTCCGTTGTGATCTGCCAGTGTGCTCAGCGACAGATACAGGCCGGAGGAATAAAAACTGATATCATCAATACCGACAGACATAAACCGATATTCAGGAAAAGTCATCCAGAATTAACCGTTCGTTGCCGTGTAATGCGGCAACATCGGGGGCACCAAGTAAAAACATGGTCGTTACGAACTCCCGCTTGAGAGCTTCGATAACTGTAATCACCCGATCAACGGACTCCATGGCCGGCTTAAGCAGCGGGGCAGCCAGCCCGCAAAGACGGGCGCCGAGTATAACAGACTTGGCCATATCAACACCGTTTCTCAGACCACCACTGGCGATCAGTTCAATACGGTTCTGATAGGGCGCAGCCAGTTTCAGCGCTCTTGGGGTGGGTATTCCCCAGTCCTGGAACAAAATACCCGGATTCATCAGGTCATCAGCCCGATGGTGCTCAATCCGGCTCCAGGATGTTCCACCCTGCCCGGCCACATCAATATATTTGATGCCGCGGGACACAGCAGCAGCAATATCTTCTTGAGAAAAGCCACAGCCAACTTCTTTCAGCAGCAAAGGAACTTCAAGCTGCTGACGAATCTCTTCGATCCGGTCAAGAAGACCACGAAACTCCGTGTCTCCTTCCGGCTGAATAGCTTCCTGCAGAGCATTAAGATGCAAATAGAGTGCATCCGCACCCACCAGCTCAACAGCCTCCCGGCACTGCTCAATGCCAAAACCCTTGTTGAGCTGAACCGCCCCCAGGTTGGCAAACAACAAAGCATCTGGAGCATGCTGACGAATGGCAAAACTTGCCCGGGCAGAAGACTGTTCAAACATAACCCGCTGAGAACCAACCCCCATGGCCACGCCTGTTTCCTGGGCAGCCACAGCCAGGTTGTAATTGATCGTACGCACCAGCGCATGATCACCACCGGTCATGGAAGAAATCAGCAAAGGGAAAGAGAGCTTCTTGCCCATGAACTCGACACTGGGATCAACATCATCAAGATTGATCTCAGGAAAAGCTCTGTGAGTCAGGCGGATACGGTCAAAGTACCGGGCATCCCGATCGGTTTCCCGATCCTGCTCAATCAGCTGGATATGTTCAACCTTACGACTGTTGGTCAGATGACCTTCAGCCTCAGGCGTTGGGGATTCAGCACTCATCTGGTTTAGCGCTCAAACTTCACATGGGCGGCCATGAGCTCGCCGGGGTTGGTCTGGGCTGCCAGCAGGGATAGCTCCCCACAAAGAACAGAAGCGGCACAGATCACAGCCAGTCGACGTGCATTTTCACCAGGTTCCCGCTCTTCACGACAACCCAGAAGCTTGAGATTCTCCTCCACGAAGTCCAGACCTTTACCGTTGCCGACACTTCCGACAATCAGGTTGGGCAGATTCACAGAGAAGTAAAGATCGCCATCACGCACTTCACAGTGCACGATACCCTGCGAACCTTCGACAATATTGGCAGCATCCTGTCCGGTTGCCAGATAAAAAGCCAGAAGCATATTGGCAAAATGGGCATTGGCACTGCGAATACCACCAGCCAGCATGGTACCAAGCAGATTCTTTTTGATGTTCAGATCAACAACAGCTTCAGGTGTTGTTTTCAGGCGACGCTCACACAGAGCGCGGGGAATGGTCAGTTCACAGACCACATTCTTGCCACGACCAAGAATGCCATTAACTGCAGTCGCTTTCTTATCGGTGCAGTAATTGGCAGAAATTGAGGTGTACTTCAGCTCAGGATATTCGCCCAGTAACCAGTCCTGCAGCTTTTCAGCTGCCAGGGTCACCATATTATGACCGGAGGCGTCGCCAGTAGTGAACTCCAGGCGAACATACAGCAGATTACCAATGATCTGATGGTGCAGGTCAATCAAATTAGCAAAGCGACTGCACTCGCGAACCACCATATTCATCTCGTCCTTGCGGGAGGAGAGACTGTGCCAGGCTGCCAGAGCCTTGGTGGCATCAGGCGCCTCCAGCAGGATTGAGCGAGTCATGCGCTCATCAATAACTGTGGCACGAATACCACCAGCCAGGGTGGCAACACGGGCTCCACGCCCAACTGACGGCCAGAGCGGTGTCTCATAGGTTGCCAGCGGTAACATCACGCTGTCATCGACAGTTTCGCCAATGATTCGAACCGGCCCTACCAGACGCATCGGCACCGGAGCCAGGGAAATCTTATGTTGTGACATATCCCGGAAATCATCCCGTCAGGTTCAATCATTCCCGTCCCTCCATAGGGCGGGGAGCGCCATCATATCAGAACCAATTCGGTTTCGCTCCCAATATACTCAATATCCCCCCATATATCCCCTATAGAATGTGGGTGTTAAGCGTACCCCGGCATTTGCTAGAATGGATTACCTGCCCCGATTTTGGGCTATTTCAGGGATTATCATTGCGACATGTCTGTCATTATCAAGACACCGGAACAAATTGAAAAAATGCGCATCGCCGGTCGCCTCGCTGCCGAGGTACTGGAAATGATCGCTCCCCACGTAAAAGAAGGTGTCAGCACTGGGGAACTGGACCGCATCTGTCACGATTACATCGTCAACGAACAGAAAGCCATTCCGGCACCACTCAATTATGGTGCGGCGCCGGGCCGTCCCGGATTCCCGAAGTCCATCTGCACCTCTCTGAACGACGTTGTCTGTCACGGTATTCCCAGTGATAAGAAGGTCCTAAAAAAAGGTGATGCCCTGAATATTGATATCACTGTCATCAAGGATGGCTATCACGGTGATACCAGTCAGATGTTTATTATTGGTGAAGCACCGGAGCATCTTGAGCGCCTCGCCAAGATCACCCGTGAGTGTATGTATCTCGGAATTGAGCAGGTTCGTCCGGGAGCACGGCTGGGGGATATCGGCGCTGCTATCTCAGCTCACGCTCACAAAAACCATTACTCTGTCGTTGAAGAATACTGTGGCCATGGCATTGGCCAGGGTTTCCATGAAGAACCCCAGGTCATGCACTACGGGCTGGCAGGAACAGGCATTGAACTGCAGGAAGGCATGACATTTACCATTGAGCCAATGATTAATGCCGGTAAAAAGCAGACCAAGCTGAAAGGTGATGGCTGGACCGCTGTCACAAAAGATCGCCGCCCATCTGCACAGTGGGAGCACACAATTCTGGTGACAAAAGACGGCCATGAAATCCTGACCCTGCGTAAAGGCGAAACTTCGCCGCTGGCTTAACTAAGCCGTACAGCCATGGTTTGCGCAGCACCCAGTGCGCAAACCATGCCATTAGCTCTGTTTTAGCATCAGAACACTATCTGCCACCTGTTCCACATCTTCCGACTGATGGGTCACCATCAGAACTGTTTTCTTATATTTTTTGGCAACTTTTCGCACCCATCCTGTAGCAAGCAGGCGGGTCTGCGGATCCAGCTCTGCAAATGGCTCATCAAGCAAAACCAAAGGCTCTGGACGCAACATGGTGCGAATAATAGCGATGCGCTGTCTCTGACCACCGGATAAAGCCCCCGGCATTTTCTGTAACTGGTCACTGACCTGCAGTTCATGGGCGGCATCGGTGATCTGATCAAGCAGATCGCTGTTTACCGGCCTCTCTCCAAAACCCAGGGTCATGTTTGTCATGACAGAAAGGTGTTCAAACAAATTATTTTGCTGAAACAGGTAACTGACCGGCCGCTTATCGATTGACAGACCATTCAAGGTCTGCCCCTCCCAAAGAATCTGCCCGCTTATGCTGTTCACGAATCCTGCAACAGCAGACAGCAAGGTTGATTTACCAACACCACTCAATCCCTGGATGGCCAGAACATGTCCAGTCTTGAGTTTGAAGTCATACTTCAGGGTCTTTCCGTCCCGTTCAATTTCCAGCTTTCTGACTTCAAACATTTTTCTGTTCCATCTGGGCTTTTTCAAAACCCCATAAAATCAAACTACAAATACCCAGCAGCAACAGAGATGCAATACTGGCCTCGGCAATTCGGTAGCTGCCCGCATAACCATAAATCAGCCAGGGCAGTGTCTGCCATGACTGGTTACCAAAGATGGAAAAGATCGCCACATCGCCAATAGCAAGAACAAACAGCAGGGCAAAGGTGGTCAGGAATACCGGCCTGACAAAGGGCCACTGAATTTTCCAAAGTGCAAATCCGCTCACCTTTAATGAACGACACAAGTCGTAGTACTGGGCATCAAACTGCAGCAGCCGCGGTTTCAGCTTCTGGATCGCAAAAGGAATCACAACAAATGTATTCAGCAGAGCCACAACCGGCATACCCCAACGATCAATATCTATATGCTGAAGCAAGAAGATAAACAGACCCACCGAGACCACCATGGCCGGTGCCACAAGCCCGTGGGAAGCAATCCACTCTACAACCAGCTGCTGTCGCGTTGCTCCTCGCCGATTCAGTTCCCTGGCCGGGTTTAACATCACCCAGGCCATGACTACACCCAGAGTTGCCGAGAACAGCCCCAAACCCAGACTGGTGACTGTAGGAACAAGCAGCTCTGCCAGCTTCAGAGATTGATCGGTGTCCGTCACACCGACAAGAAGTGCCACCATAGGAAGAACAAGGCAAACCCAGGCAACCAGATAAGTCAGCTGCATCATTCTGCCCCGGTACCCTTTGGCGTTAGGGGTCCACAGCCGTGAAGCTGTATCCACCGACAACCAGTTGGCTTTCCCCAGCCGGGACACCAGCATAAAGAAACCGCCAGCGATAAGGAGCTGAGCCCAGGCAAGCATCAAGGCTTCCGGAATATTGAAGTCATATTTCAGCGCCTGGTAAATTGCCACCTCAAGAGTGGTCGACTGCGGCCCGCCCCCCAGCGCCAGAACAATGGCAAAGCTGTTAAAGCACAACACGAAAATAAAACCGAACAGTGTCAGGGCCTGCCCGGACAGACTGGACCACTCAACAATACGAAATCTCTGCCAGGGAGTGAGTTTCAGCTGTGACGCCAGCTGCCAGCTGCTATCAGGAATCGCATTCAGCTGCTGATAAAAAATCCGGATAGCAAAAGGCATATTCAGATAAGTATGGGCCAGCAGGATTCCTCCCAATCCATAAATATCCCAGCCTTCCCCAAGTAACAGTTCAAAAGCTGGTGTGACCAGCCCATTGCCGCCCAATAGCGCCACCAGCCCGGTAATCAGCACCAGAGTCGGCATCACGAAACAAAGCAGGCAAAGACTGAGAAAAGCCTTTACTCCAGGAAGATTCGGCTGGTAGTAAATTGCTCTGGCAACAGGCCAGGCCAGCAACACTGAAAACAGCGCGCTCAAAAAAGCCTGTTGGATGGAGAAAGAAAGAATGCTATAGAAATAGCTGTCACTGAACAGCTGCCAGTCCGGCCCCTGATCAGAAAAACCGATCAGCCCGTAAAAAGACAGCAGTGTAACCAGGCTGACACCAAGCAAAGCCAGCCAGCCTGAGAATCGAACAATCAATTGCATGTAGATTTTACTTGGCAGCTGCTCGACGCCATTCCTTCAACCACTGCTTGCGGTTATCCGCCACCTCCACTGATGTGAAACCAATACGCTCAGGCTGAATCAGAGTTCCAAATGCAGCAGGCAGTTCGACATTTTCAATGACCGGAGACATCCAGTTTGTGACTGGAAGAATCTTTTGCGCTTCAGGGGAAACCATAAAGTTCAGGAACTTCTGAGCCAGTTTCTTGTTCTTGCTGTGAGTGGTGATTGCGGCCACTTCAATCTGGGCAACATGACCTTCAGCAAATTTGGCGGCTTTATAGTTTTCCTTATCTTCAGAAACCATATGATAGGCGGGAGAAGTGTTATAACTCAGCACATAATCGGAACCACCTTCCAGAAACATGCTGTAAGCTTCCCACCAGCCTTTGGTCACGGTAACTGTATGCTCGGCCAGTTTTTTCCAGGCTTCAGGAGACTGATCACCATAAATGCGTTTCACCCACAGCATTAAACCCTGACCGGGAGTACTTGTCCGGGGATCCTGGTAGATCACTGAAGCACTGGAGTTAATCAACTCTTTCAGGGACCTGGCTGGTTTCTTGATCTTGTCACTGTCGTAGATGAAGGAGAAATATCCATAATCAATGGGAACAAACTCAGTATCTTTCCACTTCAGCTCCGGCTTCAAACCCTTCAGAGCCAGCCCATGGGGCTGAACCAGATTTTCCCGGCGCACAACTTCCATCAGTGCATCATCAATACCAACAATAACATCAGCCTTGGTGTTGGAACGTTCGATACGCAGGCGGTTGGCAATACTGACGCCATCTTCCTGGGCAATAAATTCAATATCGCAGTTGCACTGTTTCTCAAAGGATTTTTCCAGCTGTGGCCCTGGGCCCCAGTCGGAAACAAATGAATCGTAGGTATAGACAGTCAGATCAGCAGCCTGGGCATTCAGACTTAATAGAGGAGTCAGCAGCAGGGCAGATAACAGCTTTTTCATTAAAGGATTTCTCCAGCCAGTTACAGGACTGCCAGTACATCAGCTTGGAAAAACCCGAATAATCGGCTCATTCCCTACGCCAGCATGAACTGGATCAGGTTCAACGGGTCAACTCTCAGCCCGGTTTCCGGAAAACTCACGGAAATCATTCGGACACCCCGATAAGCGGGCTGGATCATATCATAGGGATTTCATGCACACTATTGACGATCCTTAGATATTGATAACCAGTTACGTGCACAAAAACAACATATCCACCTCTGCAATTGCTTACTCAACCCAATTGAGTGACACTCCCAGCAACCGGACAACGCAAGATTTACTCACGAAAGAATGACCAGCCAACTCAACGAACAACAAAAAGCACAACTGTTTAATCGCAGTCAGTTCAGGGCAGAGCTGACGATTACCTCCAAGCCTTTCCTTGCTTACAGAAAGTGCCTGGAACAGGCTGAAAGACTGATGGAGCACTGGTTTGATGAAGGAGTGTCAATACAATCCCTTGTCACAGGACGGGCCTGGTTGATTGACCAGGTGCTGACACTGGCCTGGAAACACCTTGCCAGCCACAACTGTGGTGATATCGCTCTGCTGGCGGTTGGGGGCTATGGCCGTGGTGAACTTCACCCCCATTCAGATATCGATATCCTGATTCTTCTGAAGGATGAAGACCCCGAACCCCACCGGGAATGTATCGAAAGCTTTCTTACCCTGCTCTGGGATATCAATCTGAAAGTTGGCTCCAGTGTTCGCTCGATCAGCGAATGTGCCGACAAAGGCCGGGAGGATCTGACCATTTTCACAACACTGGTCGAGTCACGATTACTCTCCGGCCCGGAAGAGATGCCTGTCGCCCTGCAGGAGGCCATATCCCAGGACAATATGTGGCCCAGCAAAGAATACCTGCAGGCCAAGTTCTATGAGCAGCAAGCACGGCACCGTAAATTCAACCAGACCGAGTATGATCTGGAACCCAACCTGAAAAGCTCACCGGGCGGACTTCGCGACCTGCATATGATCGGCTGGATATCCCGGCGTCATTATGGGACTGACCGCCCCAGTGAATTGGTGCGCATCGGCTTTTTGAATGACCGTGAGTTCCATATGATGGTGCGGGCGCGGGATTTTATGTGGCAGGTACGCTGGGCCCTGCACCAGCTTGCAGGCCGACCGGAAGACCGTCTGCTGTTTGATTATCAGCGCCAGCTGGCCAAGCAGTTCGGTTACAAGGATATAGAAGGCGGAGCCCTGGCGGTTGAACAGTTTATGCAGAAGTACTTTCGGGCCGTCATGATCCAGGGGGTGCTTAACGATCTTCTGCTGCAAAACTTTGATGATAATATTCTCGATGATGGCAAGGATCACGCCATTATCCCGCTGAACGAGCATTTCCAGGTTCGTAACGAATATATCGAAACCACGGCAATCGACACCTTCACCCGCCACCCATCAGCCATGATGGAACTGTTTGTGCTGATGTCGCGCAACCCGTTTATTCTCGGCCCAACGGCAGAAACCATTCGTGCCCTGCGGGATGCACGACACCTGATAGATGAAAACTTCCGCAAGGACAAAGAGAATCACAAACTGTTCCTGCAGTTGATGACAGCTCCCTACGCGTTAACAGCCAGCCTTCGACGTATGGTGCGCTACGGAATTCTTGGCCGGTATCTGCCGGAGTTTGGTCATATTATTGGACAGATGCAGCATGATCTGTTCCATAACTATACCGTTGATGCCCATACCCTGCTGCTGATCAAATTCCTGCGGCGTTTTAATTATCGCGACAGTGAAGAACTGTTCCCCGTTGCCTGCCGGGCCAAACAACGTATTCCCAAGCCGGAACTGCTCTATATTGCTGGTCTCTATCACGATATCGGCAAAGGACGTGGCGGTGATCACTCTATTCTTGGCGCAGAAGATGCCCAGGAATTCTGCCAGCAACACGGGATGTCTGCCGCCGACACTTCACTTGTGGAGTGGCTGGTGCGCCATCATCTCACCATGTCTGTTACGGCACAGCGTCAGGACCTGTCCGACCCGGAGACCATTAATAACTTTGCCCGCCTGGTAGGTGATTCGAGGCGACTGGATTACCTTTACTGCCTGACTGTGGCCGATATCAATGCCACCAACCCCAAACTCTGGAACAGCTGGCGTGCCAGCCTGTTGCGGGAGCTGTTCAGGGAAACCCGCCGCGCCCTTCATCGCGGGCTGGAAAACCCTATCGACAAACAGGAGCGAATAGACGACACCCAAAGCTTTGCCCGCAGCACACTTATTGGCCAGGGAATTCCAGAACAGGATATCGACAATCTCTGGTCAGAACTCGGAGACGAGTACTTCCTGCGGCACAATGCCAGGGAGGTGGCCTGGCAGACCGAGGGCATTCTGAAAAACCAGCGAAGAAGCCCTCTTGTTTTAGTGCAGGAAACCACCGAGCGGCGCTATGAAGGCGGAACAGCGGTATTTATTTACAGCCAGGATGCATCCCACCTGTTTGCTGCCTGTACTATCGCTTTGGGACAGCTTCACCTGACTATTCATGATGCCCGCATTATTACAACTTCCAGCGGTTTTGCACTTGATACATTTATTGTACTGGATGCCGGAACCGGTAAACCTCTGGGGAACGACACTGTCCGGATAGAACGTATCTGCAGGCATATTGAAATCATGCTGAACCAGAAGAGCCTGCCAGCTCCGAGTTTTGCCGGGGGCCGTGTCTCCCGCCAGCTCAAGCACTTTGCAGCACGTCCCGAAGTTATCCTCAGTAATGACCCGGTCAACAAGAGAACAGTGGTGGAGGTTAATGCCACCGACCGTCCGGGCCTGCTCGGCCATATGGGTCATGTCTTTATGGAACAGGATATCCAGATCCAGAAGGCAAAAATCACCACCCTGGGTGAAAAGGTTGAGGATGTGTTCTTTATCACCGACAGCTCGGGTAATCCCATCAGTGATCCCGACAGAGTCAAACAGTTACGAAAGGTTCTGGGTGAACGATTAAAAGCGGTAATTGGCCAAAACTAATCTAGCAAAAGATGGAGCCAGGCTAACAATCAAGTTAGCCAATCACCACATTACTCGCAGCTTACTATGCTGCAAGCTGGAACCTGATAAAGGAACACAGGTCGAACACAAGACACCAGTTATTCGATTTGATATCAAGGACGGTATAATGATCTCTGCTCCTGAGCATTTAAAACCCACAGGTACTGATCTCACAGACAAGGGAAAGGCCAACACTGAACCACACTCACCACTTGTCTGGGATCTTAGAACCATCCAAGCCCTGGGCGAAACTTCTTTGGAAAAAATGCCAGCCAAACCAGCTTCATCAACTCCTGAATGGGTACAAAGAACCTGTATTGTCATTGAAAACACCCTGAATTCAAATCCAACCCAACAACAATTGCTCGATACCTACCATATCGCCAGCACAACGGCTCTGAAGGAAGGAAATATAATCGTTGAAAGAGGGGCTAATGAAACATTCAAAAAGATAAAGCTGGATTTTCGTCTGGTACGGCTTATGAAAAAATTGATTGCCAAGTCTATTGAACTCCGCTTCCGTAATTATCTGGCTTTAAAATCAAAAGAAGATGTAGACAAGTGGTTTAAGGAGTATTATTCAGATCCTGATATGCAATCTTTAAGAACAAATAAAGAACTCGATAGGTGGGCGAGGTTAGGTGCATATGTTCACGCTGTGAGACATGAGGTTTTAATCGATAACAAGGATGCTGCAGAATTCCTCCCCTCGATTCTCAATCCTACGTATAATTTTCTCCTCTGGGCTGGCTCTCACAGCCGTTTTTACCGCCCTCGCGTGTTTGCCCATAAACTTACTGATGAGCAGGCTGATAGAGTAGAACTTTATGCTGCATTGACCAACTCCCATGACTTGACCGAGACGAATGCAGCACCAGATTGCATGGACATTTCCGACAACGGGCTTGGTGTCATTTTGCCACAAAATGGTAAATACACAGGAACCTTTGACGAAGCCCTATGGAAACCAGGTGCATCAGGTAAAAGGACATTGTTACTAATGGACAGCCAAAACCGTATACCTTCAGGTTTTTCTGAGAGCTTTCGCTTGTGCCTGCCACCAAATGGTAACTATAGCGGTTTACTGGCACTCCTGTTTCCAGCATCGCAGGAACTTTGGCTGATCCCTGAAAAGAAAGATAACAGGACGCCCTCCTGGTTGGACATCGTCAAAATGAACCAGGCTTTACATAGCGATAAGGCTGTTAATATTTTGTATATTTGTACAGAACAAACCCATCATAAAAATTTAGAGGAATTAAGAAACTGTTTTCACCAAATCACTCAATTTTCAATTGCCACTCCGTTTCGCCATCTGACGCAATCGAAAGAGTGTGAACCTGAAAATGGTCTGTGGACTCTTCAAGATTTTTCCTTGATGGAGAAATATCTTGATACGTTCCCTGCTGGTCGCTTCGGTTTGCAATTTGACAGTTTTCAGCAAACTTTTTGGCTTCAGTTCAGAGCTGACAAACCCGACATCAGCAATAATCCAAACCTTTACCTCCAAGCACCATTTTCGTGGCAATCGGAGTCTGGCCTTTTCCCAGATTCTGACCTGCAACGACGTGCAACAGGCCTTGTCTTAGAACTCTATAACACTTTCATCTGCCTCGTCACCCTCAAAAAGATAGATGAAATTGATGATCCATGCTTTGATGAGACTGGAAACGTTTTCGAACGCTCAGCTCTTGAAGCCTGTCTAAAAGAAAAATCGGTCAACCCTGCTACCCAAACAAGCATGACTGAGAGGGACATTCTGAAAATGCCAAAATTACTTCCAGTGCTGCAAAAACTACAAGAAATCAGCCGCCTCTACCAACTGGATCGATATTCCCTGCACCCAAGAAGTCCTTCGCCAGCACCTGAATTGCCTGAGTCAAAAAGAAATAAAATATCACTATCCTGATTTTTTAAAGAAATAACAGATAAGCACAACTTGGGTAAATAGTTTTTTAACCAAGCGACCTCAACCAGGCATCAATCCTTCTGCAAGCCTGCACCAATCTCGGACAGTTACTTTCAACAAAAGCATTTCGCAGCTGAGTACCCTTCTGTTTTTCTGCCACTGCCAGAGACTGCTGACCATCAAAATCAACATAGGCCAGCCGGGCAAAGAGTCTGTTGCTCTTCAAACCAAAATCACTACCGGGAAGAATGGCCACTCCGGCTTTAGACAACAGCTGTTCACAAACCTGATCAGAGGTGGTTATCCCCCTTGTCGCCAGTTTATCCCGAAAACTCTCAAAACTGACCAACAGATAAAAACCGCCAACAGCAGGCACCATTTCCAGTCCTGAGCGTGTCAGATTCTCATGCATATAATCCGCTACAACCTTCAGAACCCGCCGCGATTGCTTAAGGTATTTTTCCACCGCCGTAGGATATTCAAACGCTGTGCAGGCTGCATACTGGGTTGGCGCACTGACCGAGGTAAATGTCTCACTGGCAATAACGGCCATTTTATCCTGCAGAACAGCAAGCTCAGCAGGAAAAACCATTACACCCAGACGCCATCCACCAGCACCACACCATTTACTAAGGCCACTGCTGATGACTACCCCTTCCGGATAATAAGTCGCTATCGAGTGATGAACGCCATCAAAGCGGGTTTCACCATAGATCTCATCCGCAATAATCAAAATATCATTGCGGCGGGCAGCTTCTGCCAGAGCCTTCATATGCTCAGGTTCATAACTGCAGCCGGTTGGGTTAGACGGATAATTGAGGATTAAAACCTGAACACTGTCAGTGTCTTTCTTTTCCAGCTGATCAAGCTGCTTCGGAAGAACCCGCCACTGATTTTCCGGTCGGGTTTCAAGATGACGGACATTGCGCCCAAGCAGGAAAGCCTGTGGAGCATAGGAAACCCAACAGGGAGCAGGAAGTATCAGTTCAACATTGCAGGCCATCTGAAGATTAAACAGCAGCTCCTTGGAACCCGGGCCTACCAGAACGGAATCTGCTGTTCGGGGGACACCATCACGTTTTTGATAATAACTTGCGACTGTTTTCCGAAGTTTCTGCAATCCCCGAACGGGAAGATAATCCTTTTCACCTGCATACTGTCGCATGGTATCAGCAACAATATCAGGAACAGGAAAAGGAGACTGGCCCAGACCAAGTTTGATAATGTCCCGCCCCTGGCGAATTAAACGATTAGAATCTTCATTGATGCGCAGTGTCGCGGAGGGTTGCAGTTCCCTCACTCCATGACTCAGCTGATCATAGCTGATCATTTTTGCCTCCCGGCAATTCCTTTGTTTTACCATTGAAATAGCTTTTTCATCCCCCTGGGGTGACAAAAAAGCTATTTCCCGCTCATGGCTGTTTATAGTTAGATAATAATTAATATAAACGACAAAGAGTTCAGGTAAATAGTTCTGTCATCGATTCATAAAAAATTTACATTGGATATCGCCGAACCCTCTTTACAGGTTTACAATCCCGCACTCTTTTATACGCCCATGATCTGATTCTGTTTTGGCTGACTCACGCACTCGTTCAAAAAGACAAACTCATAAAGGTTCACTTCATCCCAGGAACCCACACAGCGGCCGATATGATATGAAAGCCTTGTCCGGTTCCTGCCCTGAACTGACTGACTTTCTCACCTCAAATCCTGCCGGACAGCTGACCATTGATTTCAGTGACAGCAGTGCCGTCTTATGTCTGAACAAAGCTCTGCTTGCCCACTTTTACAACGTCAGTTTCTGGCAGATCCCGGCAGGTTATCTCTGCCCACCTATTCCAGGCCGTGCCGATTATATTCACTACCTTGCTGACCTTTTAGCTGACAGAAACCAGGGCATCATTCCCGAAGGGAAAAGCATAAAGGCTCTGGATATCGGTACCGGTGCCAACTGTATCTACCCTATTATCGGCAGTCAGATTTATGACTGGTCTTTTACTGCTACAGATATTGATCCTGTCTCGGTCAAGGCGGCCCGCCTTATTGTTGAGGGCAACACCTGCCTGAAGAACCAGATCAGGATTGTCCAGCAACGTAATCAGAATCATATTTTCCATGGCATTATCAAAGCCAATGACCGATTTGATGTGACTCTTTGCAACCCGCCCTTCCACGCTTCAATGGCTGAAGCTCAGGCTGGAAGCCTGCGTAAATGGAATAATCTTAAAGGCGGAAAGAGCCAGAGTAATAACCTGAAAGACAAACGAAATTTTGGTGGTCAAAAAGCAGAACTTTGGTGTAAAGGTGGCGAGATTCGCTTTTTAAAACAGATGGCTCGCGAAAGCAGGGACTTCGCAGAGCAAGTAGGCATCTTTACCTCTCTGGTTTCCAAAAAAGAGAACCTGCGGCCTTTAGAGAAACTGCTAAAGCAGCTGGGAGCGACCAATATCCAGATAATCAAGATGAGTCAGGGGCAGAAAATCAGTCATCTGCTGGCCTGGAGCTATGAGGGACGCCTATTGCTTGAGTCCTATTGACTTCAGAGAAAAGTAATCAGATCAGTAGATGTCAACACATGCAGGATTTTTCAACTTATTGTTTAGATTGAAAGTAGTTAAGGAATCAGCTTTTCAAGAGATTTGCGTCTACCAGAACCACCGTTAACGAACTGCTTTCCATTCAAAACTCGTGAACCGGAGTATTACTTCTGTTGCCTTATTGACTCGCTATAGAGCCATTGCCATGTTGAAAGACAAGAAAGTTGTCATTCTGGGCGATCGCGACGGCGCACCTGGTCCTGCCATTGAAGAATGCGTAAAAACCGCCAGTGCCGAAGCCGTGAAGGAAGTTGTAGATCCAGAAGTATACGACGAGCAGGTCGGCATGATGGAGATGGGATTTCCGGTTGAAGAGATTGCAGCTGAGATGGTTCAGTTTCGCTAACCTCGTCAACCCATGACAGCTTTCTTGTTCCCATACCTCCCGGCATGGGAACAAGCTTCTGTGCCGCCCTTATTTAATCAGACCTTCCTTCTTCAGGAAGTCTTTGGCGACTTTTTCAATAGACTGCCTGTCCACATCAACCTTGGCATTCAGGCCCGACATGGTTTTGTCATCCAGCTTGGAAGACATCGTGTTCAACAGCTCTCCCACCTTAGGATGCTTCTGTAGGGTACCCTGGCGAATAACCGGAACAATGGAGTAATCGGGGAAGAAGCCTTTATCATCTCCCAATACCTTGAAGCCGAACGCGCCAATACGACCATCTGTTCCGAAGACCAGGGCAATATCCACTTCTTTCAGTTTCAGTGCCTGGTAGGCCAGACCCGGGTCCATCTTCTTGACATTGGAACGCTTGAACTTGAAGTCATAGGTTTTCTGCAGAGGCTTGAGGCCATCAGGACGAACAGGGAACTCAATATTAGCAGCAAACTTGAAATCTTCACCGTCATTCACGGCTTCAGCCAGATCGCTCAGAGTGTTGATATTTGCCATCTTCGGGTCATCTGCACGGACAGCCAGCGCATAGGTGTTGTTGGCTTTAGACGGATTGAGCCAGATAATTCCCAGCTTGCCATCAAGCTCCTTAACCTTGTTGTAAGCTTCCCTGGCGGTCATCTTGTCTTTAATTTTGTTGTATGTCCGCAAGGAAGTGCCGGTGTACTCCCAGTACAGGTCAACCTGGTCATTCAGCTGCGCCTTGCGCAGAACCGTGGAACCCATTCCATCACGTTTGTCGACATCATAACCGTTCGCTTTCAAAAACTGTTCGGTCATGGAAGCCAGCAGCAACTGCTCGGTGTAGCCTTTTCCGCCAACAACCAGCTCGACTGCCTGTACAGACAGGGTAAAGCTGGTTATCAGTGCCGCCATCAGGCCAAGTAGTTTGGTTTTCATGGACATTGATTATTCTCCGATCCATCTGTGAAATATTTCTCACAGAACAACTGGTCGTATATTCCTTCAGAATGGCTGCTGCGAAATCCATCCGCAGCAGTTTAAGCTGTGATGATTTACGCCGTTCGCTGACGCAGTGGGTTAACCCCTCTGCTGACAAAAGCCATGGTCAGAAGACCAAGGGCAAAATCTATAACAACAGCTAGCAGTGCCGTCGTGATGGCACCCGCCAGCATCATGGCCTGGTCATCTACCGCTATGCCGGTAAAGATCAGTTCACCAAGACTGGTTCCACCTATCAAAAACGCCAGGGGCGCTGTACCGATATTGATGGCCAGAGCCGTACGAATACCGGCCATAATGACAAACAGGGAGTTGGGCAGTTCAACCTGGCGCAGCATCTGCCCCGGAGTCATGCCCATCCCTCTGGCGGCTTCTTTCATATGAGCCGGAACAGAGCGTAAGCCGGTAAATGTGTTGCGCACGATTGGCAGCAGGGTTGCCACCCATAAACCGAAAATGGCTGCATTGTTGCCAATCCCCAATACACTCATTGCCAGTGCCAGCAGCGCCAGAGTAGGAATAGTGCCGCCGATATTCAGCAGTTGCATTGAAGCTTCAGCCCTCTGCGCCATTTTTGGCCGTGACAGATAGATTCCCAGGGGTACGCCAGTTAGTACCGCAAGACCACCTGAGACCAGAGTCAGATATAAATGCTCACCTGCCAGGTAGATCACATCTTCCTGGTAGTAAGCCATTTCTTCGATATAGCCGGTTCTTTCAGCCCAGACACCAAAACAGAAAATCAGAAACAGGAAGATGTTTCTGAAGTACCGATTCAAGGCGGTTTTATCCATTGTTATCTCCCGCCCCGGTTACGCCTGGGTTCGATAGGTTGCACCAACATGGTGGGTAATACCCCGCTGGGTAATAACTCCCTGCAGATAGCCTTCACCATCAACAACCGGCAGCCAGCTGGCATCGACCCGGTAAAGACGAGACACCACGGAACGCAGGTCATCATCCTGGTAAATAACCGTGGGCAAGCCATCATGATGATCCCGGCAGGAGCCACGATGAACCTGCGCAATCTCGCGTCTGACCATACCGATTGGTTTCTGCTCGCGGTTAACGACTGTCACTGCTTCCAGATCACGGGATTCCATCAGTTGCAAGGCTTCATCAAGAGGCTGATCCAGAGTGACCATAGAAGGGTTCTGTTGCATAACCTCACCGGCCGTCACCAGCTGCAGACGTTTCAAGGTCCGGTCATTACCAACAAAACCGGCAATAAAGTCATTGGCGGGATGAGCCAGCAGGTCATCAGGGGCTGCGTACTGCTCAAGCTTGCCTTCACGGAAGATAGCAATCTTGTCGCCCATCTTGACCGCTTCATCAATATCATGACTGACGAACAGAATGGTTTTCTGCAGCTCTTTCTGCATTTTCAGGAACTCGTCCTGAATCACTTCCCGGTTGATCGGGTCAATCGCTCCAAACGGCTCATCCATCAGCATGACTTTCGGGTCTGCCGCCAGGGCACGGATCACGCCAACCCGCTGCTGCTGACCACCGGAAAGTTCACTGGGATAACGCTTCAGGAAAATAGCTGGATCAAGGGCAACCAGATCCAACAGTTCTAACGCACGCTTCTTGTACTTTTCAGCACTCCAGCCCAACAGTTTGGGAACAACCGAGATGTTGTCCTCGATAGTCATATTCGGGAAAAGGCCGATCTGCTGGATGACATAGCCGATATTGCGTCGCAGATCGACAGTGTTCATCTGCGAAGTATCTTCACCATGAATCAGAACCCGGCCTGATGTGGCAGGAATGATCCGGTTCACCATTTTGAGAGTGGTCGTTTTGCCGCAGCCGGAAGGCCCGAGCAGAACACAGATCTCACCGGTTGGCACTTCCATGGAGATATGGTCGGCAGCCGTGATTGATCCATTGGGGGTATCAAAAATCTTGGTCAGTTTGTCCAGGGTAATCATACTTCACTCCTTGTTTGGATCACAGCGGTCAGACAGCAGCCGCCAGGCCTTTCGGGGTTAAGCGCTTTTGCAGCCAAAGCAGGGAAAAGTCAGCCACTATGGCCAACAGGCTGACACTGACAGCACCGATGATCAGTTGCCTTGGATCAGACTGGGATATACCTCTCTGGATCAGGGTGCCAAGACCTCCGGCACCAATATAAGCAGCGATAGCCATCACACCGATATTCATTACAACAGCAGTGCGGACACCGGCCATGATGACAGGAATCGCCAGGGGAATTTCAACCATCTTCAAACGTTGCATGGCTGTCATGCCAACACCTCTGGCAGCTTCCCGCAAAGCAGGATCAACATTGTTGATGGCAGTGTAGGTATTGCGAATGATCGGAAGCTGCGAGTAGAGCAGAACTGCGATGATAGCAGGCATATAACCTATGCCCTGGCCAATCATTGACAGAACAGGAATCATCAAACCAAACAGGGCAATTGATGGGATAGTGATAATCACCGATGCGATATACAACACGGCATCTGCCGCACGCTGACTCTGGGTGATAGCGATACCGATAGGTACGCCTGTCAGAATTGCCAGACCAACGGCAACACTGACCAGCAGGGTATGCACCCAGGCCAGTGATAATATCTGGTTGAAATTGCCTGTCAGAAAACTGAGTGTTTCCAAAGGAATCTCCTTTTCTGGCACGTGATTACTTCGCGGAAGATATCTGCAAAATGCAGGATATTTAGAGGATATGCGATGCTTGGCAGATGAGAACCGGACGCCAAAGACTCAGCGGTTCAGTCGTCAGTACTGCACAAAATCATCAAACGAAATAACCGGATCAAGTTAACAGAGAACAACTCTTCCCGCATATCGGAAAGGCTTCTCAGCGCGAAACCGAGGGTGTAGTTTTTTCTTAAAACCTCGGCAAAAGTCTGTCGAATGGAACAGTAAGCTGCATAAAACTGCGGGGCCAATTAAAGCACCAAACAGGGAAAAAGTTAACCCGGATGGCAGGTTTGCAGCCACCTGCCGCTTCCAAAATGACACTTTCAACGATGAAAAACCAACACCATCACAACATCAGACAAAAAACGACAGATAAACAGCAAATAGAGGATTATGAAAACATTTGATGACTATTTGGCGAAATTTAGCAACATAAAGCCGCAACTATCTTTTTTATATGTCGATAGTTTTTTGCAGATTTCTGCTCTCTCAAAATAACCCAAAATTTTTTTTGTTTTTTTCACCTGAAAACCTAAAAATTTACGAAAAACCAGCAAATATTCATCAAAAACCAGGGCATTTTTATTAAGCGAAAGAGAAAAACCCACTGGTTGCTGATGAAAAAAACAGCCTTGCTATCTTGCTATGGCAACCCGATATGTCTTTAGCTGATAAGGTGTAATCTCATCCGAGATTTCAGGGCAGTAATGCTCATCTCCAACCTCTTGCTCAAGGAGATTGCAGGGCTGCCAGGATTCGATCCGCAGGTCTGATTCAAGGGTAAACCGGCCACGACTGCCAGCATATTCATAAAGACGGACAATCAGGTGATCACTGTCTTCTGCTTTCTTCACCGCCTCAATAAAGATATTGGTGTTATCACAACGCAGAAGTGATTTTCCTGCCAGCCAGGACTCACCAGCCTGGGCCTGCAGAGGGTTGTTCAGATCCCAGGCTTCCTGAACGACACCCACCTCCTGCCAGCTTCCCACATGGGGCATCAGCGCGTAGGTGAACTCATGGCTTCCACAATCCGCCAGCGGATCAGGGTAGTTTGACGACTTGAGCAGCGTCAGGCGCATCACATGATTATGAATATCGTAGCCATACTTGCTGTTGTTCAGCAGTGCAACACCATAACCCTGCTCTGACAGGTCTGCCCACTGGTGGCCAACCACTTCAAATCGGGCCTGATCCCAGCTGGTATTCTTATGGGTTGGCCGCTTCACATTACCAAACTGAATATCATATGTGGCATCACTGGCCCGAATGGCAACGGGGAAGGAGACTTTCACCAGTTTCTCCCGCTCCTGCCAGTCGACATCTGTCTTGAAATCGATTCGGCGCGAACTGCGGTAGAGTGTCATTACCTGGGTAATGACGCTATTGCGATATCGCCACTGGAACTGGACAGATATCTGCAAACCGCCACGGCTGATAACCTCAGCAATAACGAGTTCAGATACCGTCTCCTGCTTCTGTTCAAAAGAAGCTTCCATTTCCCAGGCATCGTACTGGCGGGGTTTATCCTCAAAAACCTGGAACACATTCGCCAGCTCACCATCCGCCAGAACTTCTCTTTCCGCCTCCAGATCATAGAGCCGGTTTACCTGCCCCTGCTCATTCCAGTTCAACACATAGAACGGGGTCTGGATGGTCCGGTCAGTGATATCAAATGGTGAGTTCTCCCAATACATATCGCTTTTCAGATAGAGCTGGGCAGCCCCAAGGGACGGAGCGTGTTCCACCTGAACCAAGAGATGATCCTCCTCAGCCTGAATCGGCAGGAACTCTCCACTGCGATTGCAGACAGAACCACGAAAGTCTGAAACAGGCAGGCTTACGATACTATCGCGCTTCCAGCCCGCACTGTTGAAAATGGAGTACACGTTATTTCGGGGAGAAACCAGAGCACCTAAGGCATCCTGCTGACACTGGTCAGCCAGAAGATCTGCCTGCTGATACTCCTCTCTACAGTCCTGATAAACCTCCCGAATACTGGAGCCGGGGATAATATCGTGGAACTGGTTGCGCAAAATAATCTTCCAGCCTTCATATAGGAAGTCTTCTGGATAGCTCTCCCAGCTGTGATCCTGCACAGCTGCCAGAGCACACAGAAACTCGGATTCCCTGTACTTAAGCTCCAGGAAACGGTTCATCCGTTTGTTATAGGCCTGGCTGGTATAAGTCCCACGATGGTACTCAAGATACAGTTCACCATCCCAGGTGTGCAGATACCCGCCATGATCACTGCGGATGGTTTCATTCAGCTTATTGGCAAAGTTATCAACCCGCCCGGAGCGCACTTCTACCTGACCCGGCATTTTTTCCAGACGGCGGCGCATCTCCAGCATATGGCGGTTGACTCCACCACCGCCATCTCCGTAACCATAAGCCAGCAGAAGATTCTGGTTGATACCCTTGTCGGCATAGTTTTCCCAGATGCCATTAACAGTATGAGGCTCAAGCAGGCCGTTATAGGTGTAATAACTGCGATTCGGGCCTTCATCTGTTGGTGTGGTTATGAAGTGAGTTGTTACTTCACTGCCGTCTATTCCACGCCAGATGAAGGTGTCATGTGGCAGTTTGTTATATTCATTCCAGCTGATCTTGGTGGTGAAAAAAGTCTCCAGCCCACACTGTTTCAGAATCTGTGGCAGGGCCCAGCTGTAACCAAAAACATCCGGCAGCCAGAGATAGTTATTCCTGACACCGAACTCCTGTTCAAAGAAGCGGATTCCATACATCAGCTGACGTACAAGAGATTCGCCGGAAGAGACATTACAGTCCGCCTCAACCCACATGGCACCGCCCGCTTCCCAGCGTCCTTCCTTGACCCACTTTTGAATACGCCGGTATATGACCGGATAATCTTTCTTGATGTATTCATAAAGCTGGGGCTGACTCTGCAAAAAAGTGTAATCTTTATACAGTGTCATCAGGCGGTTAACTGTGGCGAAGGAGCGTGCCGCTTTCTCCCTGGTGTGTCTCAGTCGCCAGAGCCAGGCAATATCGATATGTGTATGGCCAACACAGGTCACAGACACCGGATGTTTCTGCTTCATCTTTTTCAATTGCTGCTCAAGATAACCTCCCGCTTCAGCAACTGAATCAAAAAACTCTTCACTCTCAGGGTCAGAAAAATCAACCTGGTTAAAGGTCTGGATCAATACATTCAGCAGTCGGCTTTTCTCAACCGAATGCTCAGGCAGATGGTCAATAGTATGAAGGGCAGTTCTGGCAGTGAAATAGAGATCATCGCAACTGGGCTCAAGGCAGGCCACCTCCGCCTGCAGCAATTCATGGCGCTGCACTTTGGGTGCACCGCCTCCTTCAAGACCAGACCAGAGTCGAAATTCCAGCTTGAGTTCCAGCCCTGTTCTTTTGGGTGTAAACACAACTTCCTTGTGATTACTGTCTACCCCCTGCCAGGGATGACCATTCAGGTACAGCATGGCTTCAAAACCGGAATTGGTACCCTCGCCGGTTCTGCCAAAATCAAATAACCCAACAACCTTACGTTCCCGCCACTCACCGGGCAGGGAAATTGTCTGGGTTAACCACAGATATTTATCTCTTCCAACCCAGCGGTCACCAACAGCCATGGTTCCTGTTGCCGCTTCCAGGTCAGGATGTTTATTTCCAACTTCCCCGTTATCTTCGTAGCAACGAAATAAACCCAGCGATCTACGATCGCGATAACGAAACTCCTCCAGCTCATCGACCAGGCGCTGAAGACGTTGCTGATGAAAAAACTCAGTTGGCATCCGGACCAATCTCTACACAAAATTAATTAATTTCGATTAAACATCAGATTTTGTTAACTGCCGGACTCGAGGAATGAGAGCGGTTGTGATCAAATTTCACCAAATTTAATTCGTAACACTTTCAATTCTGTATCATTGTGACCCATATCACGCAGAAGACATATTAACTGGCGTATAGTTTTTTAAACTTACAAAGGCTTAGACTCTATACAAATTAATTAACCTTGAAAGGAAGCCACATGCATATTGGTTTTGATGTTGGGGGAACAAAAACTGAAATCATTGTCATTGATAAGCATGGTGAGACTCACTTCAGTAAACGTATCTCAACTGTCCATAATTACCAGTCCTTTATTGACTGTATTATTGAACTGACATCTGAAGCAGAGCAGGCTGTTAATGGAGCCTGCACAGTGGGTCTGGGGATTCCAGGCGTGGTTAACCCCAAGAACGGTCTGGTAAAAAATGCCAACAGCACCTTTCTTAACGGTAAACCTCTGCAGAAAGACCTCTCAGAGAAGCTGCAGCGAACCGTTCAGATTGCCAACGATGCCAATTGCTTCGCCCTCTCGGAAGCTAAAGATGGTGCAGGAGCCAGTGGTTCAGTGGTATTCGGGGTTATTCTTGGCACCGGCTGCGGCGGCGGAATTATTGTCGATAAAAAGATCATCACCGGTTTAAATGCCAATGCCGGAGAGTGGGGGCACAATCCACTTCCCTGTCACTCTCTGGAAAAAGATGGAGACACGCCACGCTGTTTCTGCGGACGCTTTCACTGTCTTGAGCAGTTTATCTCCGGCACTGGTTTTGCCCGTCAATATAACAATATTGCCCAGACCCAGCTGAAAGCACCTGAGATTATGGATCTGGTTAAGCAGGGCGATAAATACGCCGCCCGGACTTATCACCTTTATATTGATCAACTTGCACGAGCACTGGCAGGTATTATTAATATTCTTGATCCTGATACAATTGTTATCGGGGGAGGTATGTCAAATATTAATTGCATCTATGAAGATGTTATTAAGGTTATTCCTCTTTATACCATTACTCCCGACATTGATATCAATATATTAAAAGCCCGTTTTGGTGATTCTTCCGGAATTCGTGGAGCTGCATGGCTTGGAAAGAATTGATAGATTCTTGTTAATTATTGGTGTAGTTATATTCTGCACCAATAATTAATCGACTTTGCAGGTTTTCGATTTTCTCTTTCTAAGCCCCTCTGTTGAAGAGAGTAATAATGATGCGTGCCTTTCATCAAATGATTGGCTTTGGACTTGATTACAGATCAACTTATCGAACCTGGTATCCGTTTCCCCTAACATTTTCAGCAAAAGCTGTACCGGTGGATAATCTTTCAGCAGCCCGGATTGTAGAAGTTCTAATGCCGTGCTTTCATCACGGGCAAAACCCTCCAGACCAAACAGGCTGCAGATGGCTGCCTTGTACATTTCATTCTCTTTTAGCTCAGATTTAGTAGCAATTTTCCTGATCAGTTTCAAATTTGCATCTTTTTGATCTTTATCTTTTGGATGCACGAAAACACACCCAATATTTCTCTGCCTCTGCCTGATAAGGTTAAAGATTCGCTTTAAGGCTTCATCATAAAGCTGCTGCTTTTCATCATCCCCCAGTTCGCCGGAAGATATGGAATGTTCCCGTTCTTTTGCCAGATCATCGACCAGCACAGAGAACAATCCCTCAAGTTCCCTCAAGGCATGATCAATATCTTTAAATCCGGAAGCACCAGACAGTCTGTGACTGCATTTCAGCAGAACGGCTTCGGGGCATACCAGTTCTGGATCGTTGATCAAACCCTCAATGAGCTGATGGGCCCAAGCCTTATCCTCACGGTAATACCTCTCAACAAGAGCTACCGTTTTCTGACCCCATGCCCTCCCCTCCTGGTAAAAGCCTTGCGAGATGAACTTTCTTGCCTCCTCCTGCTGTAACTCCACCAGAAGCTGGCAGACCTCTTCGCACCAGCCTTTATCTTTCAGTAGCAGACAAAAGGCGCTTTCTTTATCGCCAGCGCAGAGTAAATAGCGTCCGGCGATACCGGAATTTATTTCTGTTGTCCCTGCCTGCTGCTTTACCTTTTCTGTTAACCAGTCTGGCGTAGCCAGTTTCTGAGAAACCGTCAGTTCTAAAGCCCTTTCCAGCAGATGGCCGCTTTCTCGTCCCAGAATATTGCGCAGCCTTTCAAGTACTTTTTTATCTCCCTTATTGATAAATACATCTACGGGAAGCCTTGCCAGCAGAGGCACTCGATTGACAACCGTGACCGGATGAAGCATTTCCTCGATACAGTCCAGCACCTCATGAAGCGATCCTGGGGTCGCGTTGTCGAAACATCTATCAAACCACGTTTCTGGCACAGATCCCTTCACAACCACACCGGTCTGCTCAGCCAGAAAGGAAGGTGCTTTTAAGGCTGCCCCGCAGACCAGTCCTTTAGGCAGATCTACATATTTCACAGGACATCCACAGAATGTAATTGCCAACTGTCCGGCACTGGTTAAACGATAACCTAAAAAGCATTGAGCACTTTGCAGAAGGCACTCGATTGAAGCACGGCACACACCGAGATTGCATCTGCGGCCGGGCACGGCATGAATTCTTACCAGTCTTAAGTCCCTGATATTAATACCATGTTCCAATACAGGAATTTCCAAAGTAAGCTCGAGATTAATACCAGATAAAATGAACCAGGCGGTCCAGCTGTTTGACAGTTTGGAGACAGCCGCCAGAAGCCTGTCTCCCTGAATAACACAGTCTGCTGTGTAGACTTTACCTGTACCGGTAGCACCCAGTTCAAGCCCGGTATCATCAACAGAACCAACTATCACATCACAGTCTTCAAGCGATGCACCGAACGACTTCAGGTCAGCCAGCCTGAGCTTCTGATTACCAGAACGTAAGCTCTGTTCTGTCAGTCTCAGCTCACGACATTGTGTATCCAGCTTTACGCCAAATTCCTCTGTTGAATTCAGCAACTGTGGGACAGACGCAATCCCCACAGGGCGTAAATAGAGAGACTCCAAATTCAGTTTTGACAGTCTCGATTGTGGGGTTGAGCTGATCTCAACAGCTGCTCCCCTGACATTCATATAGCTCGGGTTATCCAACTGAACACAAAAATCGTGGTTTCGGTCAGACCCGATCAGTGTAACTCCCAAGGGAGCTTTCTCTTTAACATCCAGATTCGCAGAACCCAGTGCACCTTTGAGATGCCATTGGCCTGTTGCTTGCTGAAGTGAAGTCTGGATTCCAGTGAGCTCTCCGGTCATGCCTCCAGAAACATGCACATTTGACTTCAACGGCAGCTTTACAGGGTGCATTGTTATATCCGGACTGATCCAGTCAGCCTTGGCAGAAAAGCTTGCACTACCCTCTTCAATACCTCCCTTTATCTCAACCGGCCCCACTTTCACCTGAGCTTCCAGATCTCCAGTTACATTCAGCTTAAGGCTGCCAATATTGATATCGGCTTTGTCATTATCTGCCAGAGTCCATTCTTCATCAGAGGAGCCTGCAACCCTTTTCAGTTCACGGGAAACCTCAAACACCGGTTTTACAAGGGTCACTGTTCCTTTTCGTACCAGCTCAGAAACAGAGCTGCATACATCTTCAGGAAGAATTTGCTTGGGTTGTAATTCCTGATCCCTGACTGTTTCTGGAACAACCAGATTGAGAGTTGTATTTAATGTTCCAACGGGAGTGGCTGCAGTAATAGAACCCTGCTCTGCCCGAATCGATAATGTTCTGGGAAAACTCTGCACCTCCCTACCCTCAGGACAGGCAGCAAGAGAAGCCTTTAAATGCTTGGCACTCCCTTCCAGGCCCAGAGAACAGAGGTCATCAACCTTGAGCTGCCCAATATGAATATTCAGGGGAAACGGGCATAACACAAAAAGATCATCAATCAGAGAATCCGGAGTATTAAGCGTTTTCTGTAGAAGGCGGGCAATGGCTTCTTCCCCACCTTCCTTCAGTTCCACCGTTAAATCATCACAGGATAAATTCACCTGAGTTGGCAACAGGTTTTCATCCGATAGAGCAAAGCGCACGCCTTTTACAATCAGGGAAAAAATATTTCCTGCCTTGCTGTATAAACTCAAAAGCTTGGCCGCGCCCGAGTGAACGGCCAAATGTACACCCTTCATCTTGATACTCAGGGCAAGGGCATGCCCGTCATAAAGTGGAACCCTGACTGAGAAGGAGACACTCCCACAAAATGCAGCTTCGATATATTGCCCACTTTTATCTTCTTTTTCAGCGAGCTGAAGAGACTTGATCGTCAGGTGAAGGTTGGTAATCTCAATATCCTCACCATCCTCCTGTTTAAGGATAATCCCTGCAGTTTTAACATTGAGAGTAACATCCGGCGTATTAGCCATGTGCTGAAAGGCCGAAACCAACCGCGAGAAATCACTGCGATCTTTTTTATAATCCTTCTTAGCTTTATCTCTGTCTTTTTTAAGCTGCTTGATTGTGTTTTCCAGCTGCTCCTTTTCCTGGGTCAAAGAAGCAAAGCCATCAGCACCTCTTTTTAGTTTTTTTAGAGCCTTGTTGAGCTTGGCCAATTGGTTTTTCAGACTATCCAGCTCCGTCGAAAGATCTTTCAAACGCTGGTAGCTGATAAACACAAAGGTTTCGTGTGTACTTTCCATCCCAAGCAGGGCCGATACCATAGCCTTCACACATAGCTTGCGGAGGTTAGGACCTTGTTTTTTGGGAGAGGTGCTTGACGTCTTCTCGGTTGTTTTGGCGAAAGATGGAGAGAGAGACCTTTCTAACGGGAGTGCTTGATCCTCAAGTGTTCCATCATCTCCGACTTCTTGCCCCGCCACCTCATCCATAGTGGTCAGGCTGAGGTTATCTGTTGTCTGAATCACAAAGTCAGAGAGAGGTGTATGCTCATACCTGGACTTTTGGCGTGAGATCATCGGCTGCCAGGAACTTTCAGGCGCAATATCAGGTAGATTGAACCTTGCCGCACCAGGGGAAGATACTGGACTCGCTGACTCCACGGGTTATGCCTCTACTGCCTGAAAGTTAATGCCTGATCTTTTCTTGACTGCAGCAGAGTCAACGATGTTCCTGACCAGACGGTTGAATAACAGAATTGTCAGCTATTCTGAATTCACAAAAAAAGCGCCGGATATATATCCAGCGCCCTGATGTTTCATTTGATCACCCTGCTCAGGCAGGTTCCATTTCAACGACTCTTTCCACAATAATCGGTTGCTCATCAGCTCCTGTCTGCAGCCTTTGCAGGGCAAGGCCATCACCATTAAAGATATGAGCACACTCAGGAGGAATAGCGATACAGCAACGTTCTCCATGCTTAAGGGTGGCATCTCCATGCCCCTGCACCGTGATCAAACGATTATCTGCCAGACGAACATGGAGATAATGGTTTTCACCCAGTTGTTCTATGACTTCAACAGTACCCTTCAGGTCCCCGATTTCTGAGATCCACATATGTTCCGGACGGACACCGAACGAGACTCTATCTCCAACAGTTAAAGAATCGCTGTCGACCGTCGCTTTCAGCCATGTTCCTTCTTCCAGAGATACCTCAATCGACTGATCGGTGATATTCACTACCTCAGCCGGAAGAATATTCATCTTGGGAGAACCAATAAACTCAGCCACAAACAAATTGCGGGGATGATGATATAACTCCAGAGGCGAACCCACCTGCTCGACCCGACCAGCAGAGAGAACCACAATCCTGGACGCCAGGGTCATAGCTTCCACCTGATCGTGAGTCACGTAAATCATGGTGGCATTCATTTCACGGTGCAGCTTGGCAAACTCAATGCGCATCTGTACCCGAAGTGCCGCATCCAGATTGGAGAGAGGCTCATCAAACAGGAACACCCTTGGGTCGCGTACAATCGCACGGCCAATGGCAACCCTCTGCCGCTGACCGCCGGAAAGCTGTTTGGGGAGACGGTCAAGCAGCTCACTCAGCTCCAGAATCCGCGCCGCTTCCAGAACCTTGTTTTTAATCTCAGCTTTCGAGAACTTCGACAGCTCAAGTCCAAACGCCATATTCTGGTAAACCGTCATATGGGGATAAAGCGCATAGGACTGGAAAACCATGGCAATCCCACGCTGCTTGGGAGAACGGCTGTTGACCAGTTCACCATCAATAAACAGCTCGCCGTCGGAGATATCTTCCAGCCCGGCAATCAGACGCAGCAGTGTCGATTTACCGCAACCGGACGGCCCGACAAAAACCACCAGCTCCTGATCATGGATATGCAGATCAACACCATGAATCACTCGGGTCTTGCCGAAGTCCTTAACGACATTTTTTAGAATCAGCTCAGCCATACCAGATTCCTTTTAGACAAGACGAAGCCAGGCTGCCTGCCAGGCGGGAAGTATCAGCTTCTCAGCCGCAACTGTGGCCTTAAAGCCGTGACCACTTAGCAGCTCATCACAGCTGTAATCATCAAGAGCAACCTCCTGCTGGCTATCCGACAGGTTAAACACGCAGAGAAGCTTTTCATTTTCATTAGTACGGACAAAGGACAGTAACTGCTCAGATCCGGACTCAACAAACTTGATTGAGCCTTTCTTAAGAGTGTTCTGCCCCTTTCTCCAGTTCAGAAAGTTTTTCACTTTTTGCAAAGGCAGATCACTATCAACCCGCTGTCGTTCAACACAGTACTCGATATGCTCTTTCGCGACCGGCAACCAGGGTTTGCCAGCTGAAAAACCGCCATGCTCAGACTCTTCCCAGGCTATTGGAGTCCGGCAGCCATCACGCCCCTTGAACTCGGGCCAGAACTCTATGCCATAAGGATCCTGCAAATCTTCAAAAGCCACATCCGCTTCAGTAAAGCCAAGCTCTTCACCCTGATAAATACAGGGGCTGCCACGCAGGCAGCTTGTTACAGCAATGAAAACTGGAGCAGCCTGGTGAGAGTCAACATCTTCCCCAGCCCGGGTACCGGCGCGTACAACATCATGATTGGACATAGCATAAGAGAGCCAGCCTTCACCGATTGAAGTTTCCAGTATCTCCACACTGTCACGAATATGGGCTGGTGTTGGCTGACCAGACAGCAGTTCAAAGCTGTAAGCCATATGCAGACGTGAATCACCAGAAGTATATTCCCGCAACACCCGACCGGTATCCTGATCTGCACCAACTTCCCCTACCATGGTGGTATCCGGATACTCATCCAGAAGACTGCGCAGCCGCTTCAGAAAGTGCAGGTTTTCAGGGCGAGTCTTGTCGTAAAGGTGATTCTGATAGCCATATGGATTGCAGCTTTCCATGGTGGTCAGCTGGGTGCGATCTTCCAGCGGAGGGTTATTACGCAGCTGCTGATCATGGAAATAGAAATTCACGGTGTCCAGCCGGAAACCATCCACACCCAGGTCCAGCCAGAATCGGGCGGCATCCAGCACGGCATCCTGAACATCGGGATTATGGAAGTTCAGATCAGGCTGTGAGCGCAGGAAATTATGCAGATAATACTGTTCCCGGCGGGGTTCCCACTGCCAGGCACTGCCACCAAAAATGGAAAGCCAGTTATTGGGCATGGAGCCGTCTGGCTTGGGATCAGCCCAGACATACCAGTCGGCCTTTGAATTGGTTTTATTCTGCCGACTTTCCTGGAACCATTTATGCTGACCCGAAGTATGGGATATCACCAGGTCGGTCATAACCCGCAGTCCAAACTTATGGGCAGCTATTACCAGTTCCTGAAAATCAGCCAGGTTTCCGAATATTGGATCAACATCCTTGTAGTCGGAAACATCGTAACCAAAGTCATCCATCGGTGATTTACAGAATGGCGATATCCAGATGGCATCAGCCCCCAGCTCGGCAATATAAGACAGTTTGCCGGTAATACCTTTCAGGTCACCAATTCCATCACCATTACTGTCGGCAAATGAGCGGGGATAAATCTGGTAGATAACAGCACCACGCCACCAGTCAGGATCAGACACCAGGTTACCACGCAGACTTTCTTGTTTATTCAGCCCTGAATCAGAGTTCATTATAAGAGTTATCCTTTTACAGCACCGGCCGTCAGACCGGCCACAATCTTGCGTTGGAAAATCAGAACCAGAGCGACAATAGGCGTGGTGACAACCACGGATGCCGCCATAATATTGCCCCATGGCAGTTCATGCTCTGAACCCCCGGACATCAGAGCTATAGCAACTGGAACCGTGCGCACTTCATTGGACAGGGTGAAGGTGAGTGCAAACAGGAATTCATTCCAGGCACTGATAAAGGCCAGCAGACCTGTTGTGACCAGGGCCGGCCACATCAACGGCATAAACACCCGCACCACAATTGTCAGTGGCGATGCACCATCAACAATAGCGGCCTCTTCCAGCTCCTTGGGCAGCTCTTTCATAAAGGTTGTCAGTACCCAGACGGTAAACGGCAGTGTCAGTACAGTATTGGGGATAATCAGACCGGGCAGTGAGTTATAAACCCCAAGAGAGCGGATCAGCTCAAACATCCCGGATAGAATCGCCACCTGCGGGAACATGGAGACCGACAACACGGTCATCAACAGCAAGCCCCTTCCACGAAAATGAATCCGGGCCAGGGCATAGGAAGCCGTAACAGCAATGGCCAGGGAGAACACCACAACCGAAGTCGCCACGATGATTGAGTTAATAATATTGGTACCGAACGGCTGCTCCTGGAAGATCACAAAGTAGTTCTTCAGATCTACAGGGAAAGGCCAGAGCGAGGTACTGAACAGCGCCGTACCACTGCGAAAAGATGTCACCACGGCGTAATAGAACGGAAACACAGAAATCAGTATCACCGCCAGCACCAGGGCATAGAAGAGAACACTCTTTATAGTCTTGTTCATCACTATGCCTCCTCACCCAGTTTGAGCTTTCCGGCAGTAATAGTTATTACTGTCAGCGCTGCAATAATCAGGAACAACAGGGTTGTGGCGGCTGAGCCGTACCCCATTTCCTGGAAGTCCACCAGCTGCTGCCGGGCATAAACCGACATGGACATAGTGGATGTGGAACTGGATGTCAGAACATAGATCAGGTCAAAAATCCGCAGGGCATCCAGAGCCCGGAAAATCACCGCCACTAACAATGCCGGTTTTATCAGCGGCAGGGTCACATTAAAGAACACCTTTACCGGATGAATACCGTCCACATGGGCCGCCTCATAAATATCTTCCGGCAGCATCTGCAAACCAGCCAGAATCAGCAGCGCCATAAACGGTGTTGTCTTCCAGACATCCACCATGATTACTGCCCACATGGCAATATCCGGGTCAGCGGTCCAGGCAATCGGGTTATTGATAATTCCGAGTGTCAGCAGGATCTCATTGACCACACCGAACTGGTCGTGAAGCATCCATCCCCACATCTGTGCTGAAACGATGGTGGGAATAGCCCACGGAATCAGAACAGCTGTGCGGACAATACCTCTTCCCTTGAAGTTGGCATGGAGAATCAGTGCCACTCCCATACCGAAAACAGTTTCCAGAGAGACTGAGACCAGGGTGAACCAGACCGTGTTCCAGACCGCGTTCCACCAGTCCGGATCAACCAGCAGGCCATAGGCCTCACCCTCATAAAAAGAGAGGTAGTTTTCAAAACCAATAAATTCGGTAACTGTCAGATCAGTAAGGTTGGCGTTGGTGAAACCTAGCCAGATAGTGCGAATCAGCGGCCAGCCAGCCACTGCCGCTAGTGTGATAATCATCGGTAAAAGAAACAGCCAGGCCGACCTGATTTTTTCCATGGTCAGGTCAGAGTGATGAGTCTTTCCCGGTGATCCAGAACGTTGAAGTACAGCAAAGGTCATCGGCGATACCCTTTGTCACTTGTTCAATGAATGTCGCTCATTCAGACGTCGAAAAGCTGAAAGCAAATAAAATGCTGCGGCGTTGCCACCGCAGCAAAGACAAGTGCAGAAGCAGAGGGGTGTGGACTACCAGCTTCTGCGCTTGATTCGCTTCAGATCCTTTTCAAGCTGCGCAACCGAGGCCTCTGCAGTTTGTTCACCGCTCAGCACTTCGTAAGTGGCATTGAAGATAGCAGTGGAAACCTTGTTGTAGTTGGCACCAGTGGCACGGGAAGGACGGGCAACAGCATTGGTAAAGGTTGCCTTCAGCTGCCCCATAAACGGACTGGCCTTGTTGACATCCGGATCGTCATACAGATCAGCAATGGTTGGGTTGTAGGAACCCACAATCGCACGCCGTTTCTGCTCTTCCTTGCTGGTCAGCCACATAACCAGATCGGCTGTCACTTCCGGATTCTCGGAGTATTTGGAAACAGCCATCTGCCAGCCGCCCAGAGTACCGGTCTGCTTGCCACCCTCACCACCTTTAGGCAGGGCAACAACACCGACCTTACCTCTGATGGGAGAATCATCGTTCTGACTCAGTGACCAGGCATAGGGCCAGTTACGCATAAAGACTGCGTTACCGCTCTGGAAGACACCGCGGGCATCTTCTTCCATGTAGTTGAGAACACCTTGCGGGGTGATATTGCCAACCCAGCTGGCCGCCATTTCCAGAGCCTTCACGGTGTTGTCATTATTAACGGTGATATCACCATTGGCATTAACAACATCACCGCCGCCGTAGCTGTCGATCCACTCAAGAGCGTCACAGGTCAGGCCTTCATAAGCCTTGGCCTGGAAAACAAAGCCCCACATTTTCTTGTTACCGGCAGAACGTTCGGCATCCTGAACCTTGTTTGCAATTTCCGACAGCTCTTCCCAGGTTTCCGGGACTTCATATCCATACTTGTCCAGCAGATCCTTGCGATAGAACAACAGGCCGGCATCAGTAAACCAGGGCATGGCAACAAGTTTGCCCTTGAAAGTGTTGTTTTCAACGATAGCCTGGAAGTGCTCTTTCTCTGCCCCATTGGTAAAAGGCTTCAGATCAATCAGGTGATTACCCAGAATACCCGGCCAGATAACATCAATCTGGAACGCATCAATATCGGAAGAGCCTGAGCCAAGAATCTGCTGGTAGAGAGCCAGCTGCTCAGTTGCAGATGTGGGAGGGGTAACAATATTCACGGAGTGGCCGGTTTTCTTTTCCCACTCAGCCACACTCTCCTTACAGATTTGCTGCTCTTTACCAACATTACCGCAGGTAATAGTGATTTCAGCGGCTGATACGAAAGCGGAAAAACCCAGAGCTGCCATAGCTGTGCATAGCAGAGTCTTACGCAATACCATTGGCTGTAGTCCCCCTCGGACTGGTTTAGTGTCTGCCAACTCCAGAGCCTTTTCTTTATGCAGACCCAGAGCGCAAACAGTTTTGTATTCTTAATTCTTGGTTCTTTTATGTCTTCACCATCCTCCGGCCATAGGGGTAAGTACATAGCATCCAATTTATAAAAAACGAACAACCTACCCTTTATTGATCAGGCTCATTTTCCTGAGAGCAAAAATCATTAGGCATATCAATTCGTGTCCTTCAGCTTGATTCCTTTCAGCTTTTTCTCAAGCTTGATCAGCGATTCCTCAGGTGAGAGACCACCACTCAGGATATTGTGAACAGAGTTGAACACCGCACTGGACACTTTGTTGTAGTTTTCGCCAGCTACCGTTGAGGGGCGGGCAATTGCATCATCAAAAGAAGATTTCAGCTGCCCGATAAATGGGTTGGCTCTTAGAATATCCGGATCATCATAGAGACTGACAATTGTTGGCGGCAGTGATCCTTCAATGGCTCTTCTTTTCTGTTCCTGTTCGCTTGTCAGCCACATAACCAGCTCTGCAGCTGCCTGCTTACTATGGGAGTATTTCGATACTCCCAACTGCCAGCCGCCAAGGGTTGGGGCCGAGGTTCCATGCCCGCCTCCCCTGGGCATCACAGTAACACTAACATTACCCTGCACTGGGGAGTCCTTACCCTCAGCAAGAGCCCAGGCATAAGGCCAGTTTCTCATAAACACCGCATTGCCACTTTGGAAAATCCCACGGGCACCCTCCTCCCCACTGCTTAACTCCATCTCTGCACAATGAAGACTCTTTACCGAAACTGCCACACATCATGGTAATACGCGCCGCTTTGGCATTTTGAATACATAACAGCAGGCTGAAAAGAAGAACGAGGCTGGGACGCATTGTTATGGACTTCACTTGAAGCAAAAGACCGGCAGAGTTTAGTCATGTTTTTCTGCATTCAAGTAAAGATAATCTGATCAAGGCAATACCTGTCCATCGGTTACCCTATACTTCGACCGCTCTTCTTTTTTGAGGAAATGGTCATGGGATGGAGTCAAATGTCTCTGACATCCAAAGTCGTTAGCGGAATGGTTGTGGGTATTGTGACAGGCCTGCTGATCCGATCGATATTCCCTGAGAGCTCGTTTATCGAAACCTACCTCACCGAAGGGCTGTTCCAGATCATTGGCCAGATTTTTATTATTTCTCTGAAAATGCTGGTTGTTCCACTGATTTTTGTCTCCCTTGTTTGTGGTACCTGTACATTAAACGACGCTTCCACTCTAGGCCGTCTGGGCATCAAGACCATTGCCCTTTATCTGATAACCACCTGCGTTGCCATCAGTATGGCAATTGGAGCAGCCATAATTGTTGAGCCCGGCGTAGGAGCTAATCTGGAAAGTGCACATGGTTTTACTGCACAGGAAGCCCCTCCGCTAAAAAGCGTTCTGATCAACCTATTCCCCAGCAATCCGATTGCCTCTATGGCCAAGGGCAATGCGTTACAGATTATTGTTTTTGCATTGCTGTTCGGGATTTCAATTGCAGCTTCAGGCGCTAAAGGAAAGCTTGTTGCAGATATATTTGTCAGCATGAATGAAGTGATTATGAAGCTGGTGACACTGCTAATGAACCTGGCTCCATATGGCGTATTTGCCCTGATGGCCCGCCTGTTCAGCACCATTGAATTTTCTGCCATTCTTAATCTTGTGAAGTATTTCTTCCTTCTGGTCACTGTTCTGATACTTCATGTCTTTATCACTTACTTTATCTTGATCAAATTTTTCGCTCGCCTTAACCCCGTCGTCTTTCTTCGCAAGATGGAAGATGCCCTGCTGTTTGCGTTCAGTACATCCTCCAGCAGTGCCACGATTCCTGTCACCCTGGAAACCGTTAACAGAAAGTGCGGAGTCAGTAACCGTGTTTCCTCGTTCACTATTCCTCTGGGTGCCACTATTAATATGGATGGCACGGCCATGATGCAGGGCGTGGCCACTGTATTTATCTCACAGGCATTTTCAATTGATCTGACGGTAATGGATTATTTATCCGTTATTGTAACGGCGACACTGGCTTCAATCGGCACAGCTGGGGTTCCTGGTGTTGGTTTAATTATGCTGGCAATGGTGTTGCAGCAGGTCGGCCTGCCGCTGGAAGGAATCGCTTTGATTATGGGAGTGGACAGGCTGCTGGATATGGTCAGAACATCAGTCAATGTCACAGGCGACTGCGCCGTAACCTGTGTTGTGGCTCGTAGCGAAGGAGAGCTGGATCAGGCCGTTTTTGATGATATTCATGCCGGTGAAAAAGAAGAGACGATTGATTTTCACCATATTACTGAGCAGCAGGGGTAATCTTCAGACAAAGAACAACCCAATATTTGAAGAGTTGTGCTCAATCACAAGAAAGACATTCGGAGCAGCAAACATTGTTCGCCAAGCACTTCTCCCTATTCTCAACCAGGCTGATATGGCTTTCATCTACGGCTCCTTAGCTAAAGGAGAAGAACATGCCAACAGTGATGTTGACATTTTTCTCATCGGCGATGAGCTGAGTTACTGTGAGATAATGGAGCTATTGGAACCTGCCGAGCAACAGCTTGGACGTACAATTAATCCAACGATTTATTCAACTGAAGAGTTTGCACCGAAGCATGTAAAAGACACTTATATGGCACTGGGTACCAGAGTCGAGTGGCAGGTTTACCTGCAAAACTTGATAACCACCTATAAGCGCAAATGCAGACTGGTTCCCTTATTGCAAGGCCTTTAACCACCATAACTGCAGTTTTACTGCAGCTAATGCCAGTGCCCTCTAAGCAAAATCTCCATCCAGAAGCATGGAAATGGGAGGACATTTCCGTAATAAATAGTACCGGTACTGTCGGTTACCGGTACTTTGCGTCAGGAGTGGTTCATGAAGAAATGCATTGGGGGCAGAGGATACATTACACGTACCCCGGAAAAGCATAATCACTGTGAGTAAGTAAGTCACTCAAGATTTATGCACGATGACTTAAATTGGAAACGCTTCATTCAGCCATTTGATAAAGTTTCGCTTCTGCCGAAAGTCAGTGCGCATCTTTTGTAAAATAGGAAGCATGTCTTCATTGTGCGACAGCTGTTTCAGGTATCCATCCAGTGAGCGCAGTAACTTGATAGCCTCTTTGTAGCTGCTGTTATTAGTCTTATTGATATAATTTTTCGCCAGCCTGACCTGAATGGCGGTATAACGTCCCACATCGCCTTTGAGCTGATCTGCCAGCTCGGAAAGATGGCCGGTGCTGACTTCCCCGGTATTCATCAGGTTCCAGGCCATGTCCGCTTGCTGCTCTTCCAGATATACCGCCATTAATGCATCAACAGCCGATGTTCCCGGAAGGTAGCGATAATTATTGGTCACTTCCTGTTGCAGCAACTGCAACCACTCGGTTGCTTCAGAGAACCAGTTCCTGTCACTCTTCGCCAGGTCAGCGAGTTTTTTCAGGGATTTCCAGTCTTCACGACTCATGCTGCTTTTAAACTGATCCCATTGCTCATCCAGAGCCAGCTCAACTCGCCCAGTGTTAAGCAGAATCTGCTGTCGGATAGTGTGGGCATCGCCAGAGTGGCGATAGTGAGGATCTTTTTTTGCCTGGTCAAGGAACCCCTGAGCCTGATCGTATTTCTCGAGTTTGAGGCTCCAGCCCGCCATTTTCACATAGGTATAAGCACCACGGGCGACTTTCTGGTTGATTGTAATCAGCGTTTCATAATCATTCTGTTTACTGGCTATTGCTTCCAGAACTCGCTGCAGGTGGTAGTATTCTCGGCCAATATTCCAGCCATCTGTTTCCATATCTGGCAGAGCATCCCAGCGTGTTTGCACCGTCTGGAAAAACAGTGCCATGCAGTCCGGGCTGATGACGTCATCATAATCTGTCGGTATTTCTCCATACATGGAATATTCATCCTGAATCATAAGGTCTATCAAATGATTGACCTTATGCTCATTAGTCCAGGGAATACCCCGAAAAGCCTGGCGGTACATGCTCTGAATCATGGCCACGGAATCAAAGCGAAAACCACCGGAATCATCCACCGTTTCCTGTGCCTTGATAATACGCTCAATGGCATAGTCCAGCAGCTCCAGCTGCTCTTCTTCAGGACGTTCGCTGATCGGCTCCTTCAAGGCTTCAAGAGCCTGCTCAACCCCGGCAAAGTAAGTACGCACCTGATCGTAGCGGTAGTAGTTGCGATTGTAGGGAATGGCTGCGGTGATACGTTTTTTTATGGTGGCTTTGTTGAGACCGCCCAGCGCACTTTCGGCTCGGATCAGCCATGCCTGGCGCAGGAGTTTGTCGTCGAGAATCACTTCAGTCAGATTCTTCACCAGATAGTCTTTGCTCTGACGATTTAGATAAGCCGGTATGATATCTGCGGCCTTGGCCCCAGCCTTTTTTGTGACGGGCTCTTTAAGTTGATCACGTAAGGCCATGGCTGTAGCGACGCAATGTTTACAAAAATCCACTTTCTCTGAAGCGGGACAGTCACAGAAACCTTCCAGCCCTCTCTGGGTGTAAGTCAGCTGAACATGCCAGGTTTCGCCGCCTTTCACATCCGCCAGAATAGCGTCCCCTTTTTGCCTGAGTTCTCCGACAGTATTGCCGTGATAGTAGTCTTCCCCTCTCTCAAAGGCTCCCTCTCCGGCAAGCCTGGTTAACAGGTGGTCGGTAATATCGGGCTTATCATTCATGGTGTTGTACTGGCATTAGGGATGGTATCTGGGAGATATAGATCACATCATCCTGAGACAGTGTTTTGTTTCCTTCATGAAGCTGACTCAGGGCCGATTTCCCGGCTCTAATAATAATCAGGGATTCCTGTTGCACGAAACGCTTGCCTCATCCATTGCTCATTGTTTTCTGCCTGTCAAAATGATCAGGGTGGCTGATTGTAGCCACTCCCTCCATTCAGCAACAGGCAGATATCTCAAAAATAATCAGTAGAAACTGGCATTTGTCGTCTGTTTTCTGCATGTTGTCTTTATCCAGACATGCTCCGATGAATCACAATGCCTCCTTCATTCGCTACAACTCAACAAGTTATCACCGATCATCAGCCAGTCGTATACCTGCAGGGCTCGGTTGAACGAGTGACTTTTCACAGTGAAGAGTCGGGATTTTTTGTTATCCGGGTAAAATGTAAAGGGCAGCGGGAGCTGGTCACCATGACCGGCAGCACACCATCCATTACCCCCGGCGAGTTTGTGGAAGCGTCCGGTATTTGGTTTAACGACCATCGTCATGGTGTGCAATTCAAGGTTCAGCAAATCAAAACCGTAACACCCACAACGCTCGAAGGGATTGAGAAGTATCTGGGTTCCGGGATGGTCAAGGGAATTGGTCCACACTTCGCCAAACGTCTGGTAAGAGCTTTCGGTGAACATGTGTTCGAGATTATTGAGGAAAATCCTGAGCGCCTGATGGAGCTGGAGGGTATCGGCAAAAAGCGGCGGGAGAAAATCACTTCTGCCTGGTCTGAGCAGAAGGTCATCCGGGATATTATGGTGTTCCTGCAGTCTCATGGCGTGGGCACAGCCAGGGCTGTCCGCATCTACAAAACCTATGGCGATCAATCTGTGGCCAAGGTGCAGGAGAATCCTTACCGGCTGGCACTGGATATTCATGGCATTGGTTTTAAAACCGCTGACCAGCTGGCCCAGCAACTGGGTATTGACCGCACATCACTGATTCGTGCACAGGCCGGTGTGCGTCATGTATTGCAGGAACACTCCGGCGATGGCCATTGTGCTCAGGCTTTCCAGGGGCTGGTGGATTCAGCGGTCAAGCTTTTAGAAATTCCCGAAGAGACCATCAAACAGGCTATTCAGATTGAGATAAACGAAGAACGGCTGACACCAGAAAATATTGATGGAGAGCCCTGCTTGTTCCTGACTCCACTGTTTCGTGCTGAACAAGGTGTCGCCAACCATGTGGTTCGGCTGTTGCAGGGGCATTCCGGCTGGTCAGGGCTTGATTTGAAGAAAGCGATTCCCTGGGTTGAGAAGAAGAACCAAATTTCCCTGTCGGACTCCCAGAAAAAGGCCGTTGAGCAAGCCGTGCGTAACAAGTTCTGCATCATTACCGGTGGTCCGGGTGTGGGAAAAACAACGGTCGTTAACAGTATTCTGAAAATCATTCAGGCCAAAAAAGCCCAGGTTACGCTCTGTGCGCCTACTGGTCGTGCTGCCAAGCGTCTTTCTGAATCGACTGGGCAGGAAGCCACAACCATTCATCGTTTGCTTGATTTTGATCCCAGTGCCTTTGATTTCAAGAGAAATGCCGACAACCCGCTGGAAACCGATCTTCTTGTGGTGGATGAGTCTTCCATGGTCGATATTGTGCTGATGAACCAGCTTTTAAGAGCTGTTCCCGATAAAAGCGCCGTTCTTCTTGTTGGCGATGTGGACCAGTTGCCTTCTGTAGGGCCGGGTTCAGTACTGAGTGATCTGATCGATTCCGGAAGCGTACCGGTTGCGAGGCTTACGGAAATTTTCCGCCAGGCTGCTTCATCCCGGATTATTACCGGAGCCCATGCCATCAACCGGGGGCAGGCACCCAAACAGACGAAGAGAGGAGAGGAAACAGATTTTTACTATCTCACCGGAGAAGAGCCTGAGGAAATTTTCAGTAAGGTAATGGCCGTTGTCACCAAGCGGCTACCAGCCAGTTTCGGCTTTGACCCGGTTCAGGATATTCAGGTTCTGGCTCCGATGAACCGTGGAGGGCTGGGTGCCCGCAGCCTCAACGTTGCATTACAGGAGGCCCTGAATGCTGATGCCCATCCACGAATTACCCGCTATGGCTGGACATTTGCTCCCGGCGACAAGGTCATTCAGACCGTGAATAACTATGACAAAGAGGTGTTCAACGGAGATATCGGGCGGGTTCAGAGCGTTGATATTGAAGAAGGGGAGTTGCTGATAACCTTCGATGGCAAGGATGTTATGTACCAAGTCAGCGAACTGGATGAGGTTTCTCTTGCCTACGCCACAACCATCCATAAAAGTCAGGGTTCGGAGTATCCCTGTGTTGTGATTCCCATGGCCATGCAGCATTATACGCTGCTGGAACGCAACCTCTTATATACTGGAGTCACCCGGGGCAAGCAGCTGGTGGTGATTATCGGACAACCGAAAGCTGTAGGTATGGCTGCACGCACCCTGAGATCCACCCGAAGGCTGACAAACCTTCAGGCCCGCCTTGTTTGATGGCTCCTTTTACTCATGGAACCTTTGATGCACTCTTACAGCAAACCTCTACGAAATCTTCTGGAACTGAGCGAATTCAGTTGATATGCAAAACTATGGACGATGCTTCCATTGATGACTCCGAAGAGGAGTATTGGGAGCCCGCTCAAGAACCGTTGATCAAAGGCCCAAAGGCAGGAAGAAATGATCCTTGCCCCTGTGGAAGCGGAAAAAAATACAAAAAGTGCTGTCTGAACTGATCCGTGGCGATTTCACTCGGTTCTTCCAAAGTATCGGTAATCGAAATTACCGATACTTTTCACCTCTGGCAGCCCACAGCACCTGATAGCAGGCCTTGATCGTATCTCTGAAACTATCAGGAATGCAGTGCCAGGCCAGTGCCTGCACAACGATGGGGATATTGGAATCTCGGAGTCTTTCCAGAAAAGCTGACAATTGTGACAAGTCCTGATCCTTACTTTGCCCTGAAGGGAAATGGACAACAAGATCAAGATCACTGGTATCGTGATTCGTCCCTTTTACCCGGCTGCCATAGGCCCAGATTTCTGTCCCCGGAGCAAAAACCTGCACAGCGATCCGGCAAATCTCTTCACGATCCTTGTCCCTGAGATCAATCATCCGCGACCCTTTTTGCATGCTCACGTACCGATTCTTCCATCCGTTTGGCATCACCTATAAATTCAGGGATCAACTGCAAGGTTTGCTCGGCAAACTTCTTCCCGTAGTCATGGGCCGTATTATTTCTGTTGTCACGGTAAATCAGCCATCTTTCAGCTTCCTCAAGCGATATCAGATCATGCTGCGCGCCCATCCGGAATACTTCTTTAAACACAAGACGGCTTATGGCTTTGGGGCTGTGAACGAAGTCAACCAGACATTTCCTGAGCAGTTTACCGGCCTGCTCCAATATGATCTCAAACTCTTTTACGCAGGCAGACCGATACATATCGTATTCAATACTGTCTTCTTCACATTGCCTGACACGCGTATGGGCTATTTCAAGGGTCTGTATACAGCGCTTAAAAAATGCAGTATCTATTGTCATTCATGAACTCAGGATGATCGGTTGGCCAGTAAGTTATCATAACCGATACCATCATCAGAAAAAGAGAAACTTATCAATCTGCTTCCACTCTACTCGCAAGCAAGGAACAAGCGTCTTCAATACCCATTTCAAGGTTGCCAGCCAAACAAGACCGAAGACACTCTTCATGAACCAGCTTGATCATCACCGGCATGGATGCAAGGCCAAGGTTTCTGGCAATGGCAGTACGGTGATACCCCCCCCGGTAACGCCAGATTTCTCCTCTGGGGCCAATCGCAACACCAACCTCTTCTTCCCCCTGCTCAAGCCTCCACCGGCGGCTGACACTCTTTCTGTGTTGTGTACGCAAATCACGGCGAGACTGATAGCCATGCCGTTCTATGCTGTCGGTCAGGCGCACATAACGTTCAAAATACTGATCAATATGAGCGGGCTCGGCGATAGAAACATTGTTATGCCGGAAAGCACCTGAATCCTGCAGACGTTTCTGCAGATTCTGGTAGCTTTGAGTTTTCCGCCAGTCCATTTCACAGGCAAACAGCTCATCAATCTCCCTGTTCAACCGGCTTTCACTGATTGGGCTTAGTTTGTCACTCATATTACCGGAGCAGATAAACTGATCACGAAGGTCATATTCCACCCTGTCATCATCACCGAATTGGACAGCCGCCAGCCGCATTTGCAGATCTTGCGGGGAAATATGGCACGTTAAAGAGTCTTCCAAAGCCTGCAAAACCAGAGCCGCTGAAATTGTTTCTTTTCTACTCAGTTTCCATTGCCAGAACTGATATTCAGCCATAGCAGGACCCAAACCGGGACAACTTCCAACAGCTCCCCTGACCAGACGAGGGAATTTCTTTTTTACAGGAACAGGCCAGCGCCCACCTTTAACAGCAGATTTTAAGATCACGGGAATTATGAATTGGCAAAAGATAAAAAAAGAGCCTGACAGTCACACCATCAGGCTCTCAGTACATCCACACAGGAAAATGATCAGGAAAAAAGATTACCAGTTCCAACCAAAACTTAGCAGCTGGAAATCCAGTCCTTCATTCTGGGAGTGAATATTGGCATTGGAGTAATGAAACCAACCATAGGAGAATTCAAACTGTTTCTGATCGCCAAACCTGGCACCAACGACAGTCCGGATTTCAAACTGTGTATGACCACCCATGTTAATAGGAGACTTCAGTTTCTTTTCCAGATCTTTTTCAGACTGATAACTGACACCCACACCAACATCCAGAAAAGGCACCAGCATGGCAGAAGATTCGGGCTCCAGACGAAAGACCGGAGTAAAGCTGGCGGCCCAGGCTTTATCGGCTCCATTGGGGCTGGGCTGGTCTTTCTCGGAAAGATGACTGCGCCAGCGGCTGTAGCCCAGATCAAAATAGCCGCCCAGTTTCCAGCTGCTGCTTTCAAGGAGGTTACGATTCCAGTTCCAGCGCAAGCTCAACCGCGTAGTACTGATATCTGCCTTGCTGGGAATATATTTGCCGTGAGTGACCGTTATTCCATCCGGTTTCAGGTCACTTAACTCCATGGCCTGCCCGGTCAAGGACATAAAAGCTATTGAAAGGGCAAAAACAAATCCTGTCAGTTTTTTCATCACCTTCTCCCTGGCGACAATCCATTAAACAACTTCTTAGGATAATTATCGTCAGGTTAGAAGGTGACATGAATCAGGCAGCTGCGGCTGTTTCCATTGCGGCTACAGGAGCAATTGTTTCAACCTGTGCCGGTAACGCAAATATCTCCGGCCAGCGCTGCTGGCAGAAGGCCAAAACGTTGCAACAGGTCAGGTCATAGTGGCTGAAAAAGCTGCCATTAATCTGTGTCTGATCAAAAAGATACGTTTGCAGCTGCCGGAAGAGCATAGAATCAACTGGCTCAGGCTGGCTCCAGAAATTATCGAGGCTGCACTGGGATGTCAGGCCCGGCAGGTCATACATGGCCTTGCCCATCACTTTCACGGGAATATGGTGCAGCAAGGCAGATGGCCCAACTGTACTGTTGACCGTCACCACGCCCCGGCAATGGTTATAGACACCTGGAAGCCGCAGATCATGGCAGTAGACCAGGCGCCCGGCAAGATTCAGCTCAAGTTCCAGTGCCTTGATATGCAGACCGTAATGGGTGTAGCCCCTGTCCATAGGATGATGCTTCAGTACCAGCACAGTATCTTTGGGGGCATGGCGGGCAAAGGAGTGCACGGTTTCGGTAATAAACGCCTCAACGGAGTCATAATCCGAGTGATAGCGCATCTGGCTGTCATCATGAACCTGCAATGCAACCATATAGAAGCGTCCACTCAGTTCTGTTTGCAGCTCACGTTCCAGCACACTATCCCGAAAACGGGTTCTGTTCTTACGCAGTGAGCCTTTAATCCACTTAGCCCCTTCTACCACAGGATGAAATGCCCGGTGATGCTGGTAACCGGGAAAATCACGTTCCCCCAGCAGCGCGGCCCAATAATAGGCCGATGCATAAACAGTGCGAGACCGCATGGTTGGGCCAACAGAAACCGGTGACTGACACTTGTGGGGCAGAATATTCTTTAAATGCTCAAGAGAGAGATCCAGCCCGGTCAAGGCATTGACGCCGCCCTCTTCCAGAGTGATGGTATCAGGGCGCAGATAACCTTCTTCAAACACCAGAACCCGTACGTCCAGCGACTCACAAACCTGCTTTGCCATTCGATGATAGAGACGACAATCACCCATCAGAAAAATGGCACGGATATCATGTCGCTGAATATATTGTTTAAGATACTGAGACCAGCCTTCCGGTGTACCGGCATAGTCATGGACAATATCAGCACCACTGTAAAACCGATCTCCGGCGTTAAAGTTGATTCGGTGAGTACAGAACCCTTGCTGGCTTAAATATCCGGCCAGTTCCCGAAAGAAAGGCCCAAGAGGCCCCTGCAGAAACAGCAGATCGGTTGAGACAACTTGCTTCACACCAGTCTTCCTAGACGTTTTATTTATCAATTATTGAGCGAGGGCTTCCATTAAAAAGGTCGCTTTGCGTTTTTTGCGGGACAGCCATTTGGTAAACGGGCTGTCCTCTTTACCAGCCTTCCTGGCTGCTTGTTTTTCCTGCCGCTCACGGCTGAGTTGCAATATCTGGTTTTCCGGCGAGGTAAACCGGCAAGTGTTCCAGTTGATATATCGTGGATAATGGCACAGAGCGATATAAACAAGTTCTTCCAGAGTTCGGCAGGCAGTTCGCCTTTCACAGGAGAGATGGTCTGTGGTCAAACCCCAACCCGCATAAAACGGCATACCCCAACAGTGCACGGCTTTGTTTTGTAGAAGTGCCTCAAACCCGGCCTGGGAACTCATCACATGGAGTTCATCGCACTGCTCGAGGCAATCGAAAATATCAACACCAGTCACAACCCTGTTAACAAACTGCAGAGCTTCACTTTCAGCAATATGGCCAGCCCGCCCGGCCTGTACAACATCAGGGTGGGGTTTATAGACGATATAAACATTCTGCCCTTTAAGGTAAGAGGATACTTTTTTAAGCAGATCAATATTGCTGAAAGTTTCCGGGCTGCCGTATTTCAGAGAGGCATCACTGTCCACCTGCCCGGTAATCAACACTTTACGCTGGTTAGGCTTTGCCCCCGCAAAGACATCCTGTGGCTGTCCGGCGAGATTATATTTACTGATCCGCCGGGAAAGCAGCAAAGATTGCAACTTCTGACCACGCTCTTTCTCTTGATCTGACAGCTGAAGAGTATTCAGCGCCTGCTCCAAGACGCTGGGCCGGGTGGCATCGTAATAAATACCCTGCTGGTCAATCACCAGAGAACCGGGCCTGCGCAACTCTGCCCCAAGACCGCATGAACGGATAAAACCATCTTCCATTCGCCAGACCGTCAGCTTGTTTGATTCACTCTCAGACAGCCCATTACTCGACACCAGACTACGGGCATTAAAACCCTTCATCCCCCAGACCAGAACACCATCCCCCGGCTGAATGCGCTTTCGCAAAGCTCGTTTGCTGCTTACAAACTGAATATCCCTGCCAAGCCCCTGTGCAAAGCGGCTGACAAATGCCCGCTTCCAAAGGCTGAAGCCAATGGCATAAAGGGTATTCACCTGAGGCTGCTGGTAGCGACGCTGCAAAACAATCAGATCCAGCACACCTTCCAGTTCACAGCGCTGCCCGGTTTCTGGATGAATATAGCGGGTATAGTGCAGGCAGGCCGCAGCAAACAGGCTCTCTATAGTATGCTTCTGTTTTCTGCGAGGGCATGGAACGCGGTCATCAGTCAGGCCCCAACCACTGTAAAACGGCAGACCAAAGCAAACCACATCCTTACGGTGCCAGAGTGCCTCGAAACCAAGCTGGGAGGTGACCACGTAAACCTTGCTGAACCAGGGAAACAGAGACTGGGCATTTACCTTGTCTGCCAGCACATGAATACGAGGATTGTCGTTCGGCAGGTTATTCCCCAGATACCCTTTCTTCTTTCCCAGAACCACATCAGGGTGAACCTTGACCCAGACTTCAGCATCAGGATTTTCTGTTAAAGCCGCATCCAGCATTGCCTGGAAACTGCTTTCATTGGCCATGCCGTACTGGATAGAGCAGTCACCAAAAGTCTGGTCAACAACCAGCACCCTTGGCTTATCAGATACGGGTAATTTATAGCTGCCGACAGGTTCATGGTTGTACTTGCTGATCTGGTGTCTGCAGATAGTATCCAGCAGGTTACGGGAGCGCTGGAGCAAATCCCAGTTCAGCCATAATTTGTTATTAAGCAGGTTTTCCAGATCTGATGGACGGGTGCCATCGTAGTAGATGCCGGCTTTATCAACGATCAGAGAGAAGCGACGGTCACCAAGAGAGGGATGTCCTAGATAACTGATAAAACCATCTTCCAGATGCCAAAATGGCAATCCGGCATTACAGGCCAGTTCGCGGACCTTGCGAGTATTCTCTTTCATGCCCCAGCCAATAACAGTGCCCTGCTGGAGTGATTTTTTCCTGAACCAGGAAAGCCGGTGAACATCCCCCCCCAATAGAGTGGAAAGTTCTGGTGCTGAAGAGATACCACTAGATGATGTATAGAACATAAGCAGGCTGTTATGGGTGTGCTATTGTGATCCTGCTGCACAGGAGTAAGAAATGTCAGAAACGCTGTTTGCCGACCTGAAACGAATTGGTATAAAAGAAGAACTCGCGGCCCGGGTCAGCTCTGCGCTTGACCCTGACCATATAGCAACCAAAAGGGATGTTCTGATCATGCAGGAGGCTTTACTCCAGCATCAGAAGCAAATGATGGATGAATGCCGTCATCTGGAGCAGAAAAGCGATGAGCGTTATTACGAACTAAAAACCGAAATGGTAAAGGGTTTCGCCGATGTACGCACAGAAATGGCAGATATTCGAACGGAAATGGGTTCTATGCACCGCCAGTACTGGATTACCTTTGGCGGGTTGATAACTACCATTATCACCGTATTCGCTGTGAACTGGTACTTTCATACTTTCTAACAACACAAGGCTTGCTCAATATTTTTATCCAATCTTTTCCTTGCTCAGACAGCATATAGGTCTTTTGGCAGTAACTTTTTCGTTTGATCAGGGAAAATCTCAGCCAGTTAGCGGCATGACTATTTCCCAGCAGTTTATTCAATGAAGATGAGAGTTGCTCACTGGTAACACATCTACGCAAACGAAGACGGTTACAAAGCTCAGTAAAACAGATACCTTCGGAGTGATAAACCTCAAGAAACAGCTCAACATCAAGTAATGTGATTTTGTTAAACTGAAAACGAAGAATCTGCAGAGCATCTTCCGGGTTCAATAGCTTGTTCATTGTTAAAACTGAAGGAAGCCGTGTGGTTACAATGACACGGCGGCTCCTTCGTAAAAATCCATCGTTCTAAAAAGACAACTGCTTCAGATATTCCCGGAACTGACCATTTAATTCCGGATGACGCAGGGCATATTCCACATTGGCTTTCATATGCCCCATTTTGCTGCCACAGTCGTAACGGATACCATCGAACTCATAGGCATGAACGGCTTGTTCCTGCAGCAATGCAGCAATAGCATCCGTCAGCTGAATTTCTCCACCGGCTCCACGGGGTGTGGTTTCCAGCAATTCAAAAATCCTGGGCTGAAGAACATAACGGCCAACAATAGAAAGATTGGATGGAGCCTTCTCGACAGGAGGCTTTTCAACAACCCCCTGGAGCCTGTAAAAGCGGTCAGAAATTTTGACCGGGTCAATAACTCCATAACTGCTGACCCGTTCCATAGGCACCTGCTCAACGGCAACAACAGAGCTTTGGTTCTCTGTGGCAATATCCACCATGGTATTGAGGCAGGGAGTTTTTTCGCAGTAAATCATATCGTCTGCCAGCAAAACCGTAAAAGGTTCATTGCCAACAATATCTTTTGCACAGAGAACGGCATGGCCAAGGCCCAGGGCTTCTGGCTGGCGAACATAAAAACAGTTCACGCCTTCAGGAAGAATATTTTTGACAATATCCAACAGCTCTTTTTTACCAGCCTCTTGCAGCCGATATTCCAGCTCAAAGTTTTTATCAAAGTGGTTAATAACCGGAACTTTGGTATAAGAGGTGACAAAGATAAGATCTTTTATACCGACTTCAATGGCTTCTTCTACAGCGTATTGAATCAGGGGTTTATCAACTACGGGAAGCATCTCTTTGGGAGTTGCTTTGGTTGCGGGGAGGAAACGGGTTCCCATGCCTGCTACGGGGAAAACAGCTTTTCTTATATCCATCTAAAGATTATTGAACTCTTGATTTAAAAAATTTGATATCCTTGAAAAATCCTTTTGGATTAATCAACAGTTTTCTGGCTTTTCTAAATATACTTCTCTGATTAGGGGAGGTTCCACCCTTGTATTCAAACAGGCCAATGCAATCATTACGACTCAGGCTGTGCTTTTGTAACAACCTCATTAGCCAGTCATTATAATCTGTAATCTCACCCTTGAGAGAAAACGCTTTTGACACCTGCCCTGTGCCTGGAATAGTAATATCGGGAAGAGGAGAAGACATTCTATCAGCTAAAATCTTGGCATTTATAGAATATCGTTTATGGTATGTTTTTGAAAGAGGGCGATGATGCCACTGATGTAGAAGAAAATCCCCTTCAAATAGATGAGGGAGCGAGTAGTAACAAAAATACTTCCTGAAACCTTGGTACTCAGCTGGGAAAGGAGTTTTAATATTTTCAATGTAATCTTCAGGCAACTGAGTTATCTGGTAGTAAGCACTTAACCGATGAATAAGATCAAAATCTTCGCATCCATGCCCAATATATTCTTCACAGAAACCACCAATGAGATTAAACCAAGTTCTATTCACCAGCAGGCAGCTGCCAGATACTGATATTCCTTCTATGGTTGCCAGATCGCCTTGTAGAAAAGATCGCAAATAATCGTTTTGAGTTGCAAAACCATGTTGATATGCTGCTCTTGTTGCCTTTTTGGAAAGATACAGACATGGAAACATATCAAAAGCTGTTTCTCCAATAAACTTAAGCTCTAATGCACGAGCTTTAACCATTTTGATAAAACCAGGTAAGGCGACCAAATCAGCATCAAAAAAAAACAAAAAATCTCCAGTAGCTTTTTTAGCAGCAAAATTTCTGATTAATCCTGGAGAGAACGTACCATCGACAGGATGATGGTAGTATTTGATACTTCTTCGAAAACCAAAATTCAACTGATACCCAATCGAATTAGCACCAACATCGAAAATAATGATTTCTATCTTTGAGAAATCAAAAAAACAATTAACAGCCCAATACAGCCGTTCAATAGAACTATTACCCCTTTCTTTAAAGGGAATAATAACCGAAAGTTTTACTCCTTTACCATCCATAAACAGTCCAAATTTTGGATTCACAATTACTCATGAAAATACGTAACAGTAGATTCAACTCACATAGGTTTATATTCATACAAATGCTAGATTACAGAGATAGATTTACGGCTTACACATCTGTTAAATCATTGCCAACTTTATCAATAAACCAAGTTGCCTGCCTTCCAATGTTATCGCCATTCCCGATCGTTGAACCACAATCAATAGACTGATCTACAAGTGATGGTAATGGATAATACACCTCAATTTTTTCACACTCAGTGAAAAACTTCGAAAATCTAAGGTCATCTATATTTTTGAATTTTTTTTCTGGTAATTTATCAGCAAACCTAACCATATTAGCTACAAGCTCTTTTGGTACAACAACCCCTGTAGCCCATTGTAGTCTAGGAAAATAAAAACCTTTGTTTACACGGTTTGAACGCGCTGCTTCGTTAAGTTCAAAATGTGTCTTTCTGCTTTTATACCGATAAAATAAAGAGGTGACAGATTTGAATGGTTGACGAGAAAAAACTTCTGCCAGTCGTACATAAAAATTATCACATACAACAGAATCATCCTGAATAACCATATGATAATCAGCATCCATATCAAAAGTTAACCAAGATTTCTTCGCATTCCCCCACAGCCCCCAGCTACCGTCATCAAGAGAAACCTTGGCATCGCCAATTTTTTTTCTAATCAGTGGTATACGATGTTCTCTTTTGACATAAGCCATTATGGTTTTTGAAATTTGCACTGAGCTCCAGGATTTATGCTCAATTTCAAAATCCCCCTTATTTGTATATAACTTATTAACAACCTCATAATAATTTTTCGTATAGTCTTTATCTGTAGCACTGCCATCGCCATCATTAAAACAGATATACTGGTATTTTCTAACCTTTTTACCCTTAATTTGTTCAAAATTTTTTGGCCTGACTATCAGGTAAGGAAAATCTCCTGCAACCGCCTTACCTTTTGCAATGGCATAATGATGATACAAAAACGAAGTTATATTTAGATCATTGGGTGTTCTTAGCCTGGCTGAACGAGTAGCCTGGAACTCATCAGGGCATAAGTTCTCAATTTCATTTACAACACTCTTCCTCAGAGCATAAGGAGAGTGCTTATGCAGTTTTGTTGCCAAATATTCAGGGCAGTGCGCCTTTATAATATTTTGCGAATTAATTGATGGTGATAGATAATCTTTTTCCTGATCAAAATGATTGCCATCAATAATCATACCATAGGGTTCAAAATGGCATATTGTCCTTCCCATCTCATCATAAAAATCATGATAGTAGCATGGTCTATTAACAAACATATCATCATTGAAATATATAAACCGTTCGTTCAAGCCATCTATCCGATGCAAGCATGCTTCAATGGCATGAGAGTTAAAAGTCGGCAGCATATCACTTGATGGAAAAATCTCTTCATGGTTAACCCACTTTACTCCAGGGTGGTCTTTAAGCCATGTTGGTCTATCACAGTTTGAAACAATATATACATTGTGAAACCATGGGAGAAATTTACACAAAGCCCGCAATGAATACTTCAATTCATCTTTTGAAGAAAACCTATCAGGATCAAAAGGTTTTTCTGGAAAATTTGAATTCCACTTTTCAACCCATCCTTCATCATCTTTGTTAACCCAAGTGTAAATAATATCAACCGGCCAGGGCGTGCCAAATTCATATCCACCAAAATTATTAATTACATCAGGATAAATGTTGGCAAATTTATTCTTAAGGCATTTTTTTACATATGCTTTATTTGATCTAACTATAAACAATTCATCTTGCTCATCATAGATAAACAAATGAGCAGCAAAGTTATTTTCAAATTCGCCGACTATTTCGACAACATAGTCTGACTTTTTATAGAATTCTGAAAATACCCCTTCAATTTTATTTATATTTAATAGATCACTTCCTTTAATACTTATGTCTACTGCCCCACCTAAAGTGTATAGCCTTACTTCACATCCAAAACCATGTGCAAGCCAGCATACATATTGAAGCACTATCAGATGTTGTAAAGAACTCACCAATAGAGACTGATCAGGATGTCCTGAACATGCCCCAGTTTTCAATTCAAACGTTTTTGCAACCTGGATCAATGGATGGATTTTTTTGTCTATTTGAAAAGATGCAGGCAAAATGTAATTACTCTTAGCCCTTCCTGGAACAGTTTCTATTTTTTTACTTTTTGTATCATTCCCTAATCTTTTTGCAAAATAATCAAAAAAGAAGCGATTAGGATTATTTACCAATTTGCGTATTTTTTTATTCATTGCTAGTTATCAAAAATTATTTTAATAGAAAAATTTAGAAGTCTCTAAAACAAAATTGTGGCACTTTGACCTGCAAAAAGATTAAAGCCCAGCCACAACCGCCGTACTCAACGCCACCTTATAAATCGTATCAATCACATCCCGCGTATACTGGAAGCTCTTGATATCAACCTGAGGCATTACCATGATTTCATCACCCGGCTGAATTCCGGCCTTGGCATATCCACCAGAGAACCAGCCATCTTTCTTTTCAATACGGGTAATAGTGCCATCCTGATGCATCACCAGCAGGCGGGACTGATCGGCCTTCTGGTTAAAGCCACCGGCACTTTCGATATAGTCAAGCAGTCGGGCATCTTTACGGTATACCATGGCATTGGGGAACATCACTTCACCATGTACCTGTACCAGTACGGTTTCACCGGGTATTACCAGTCGGTCGCCGTCTTTTAGCAATACATCATTTTTCTGTTCGCTCTGCCCCAGCAGTACCTGGCCACGGGGTTTCAGTTTACGGGCACGGTCAATAAATTTCAGGATGGAATCGGCATCAGCCTTGCGCAGCTTGGCTTCACCATCGGTTGAACTGCGGGCAGAAAGGGTCACCTGTTCCAGCTGCTGAAGGGTGACTTCCAGCACCTCTTTCTGGCGCTCAGCTACTTCTTTTCTAAACAACTGCAATGCCTGGTAATTGGAACGGCTGTTTAGCTTGAGTTTTTGTTCCAGAGTTTCAATGGTGCTGCCATAGGGGAGTACATAAATGGCCTGGCCATTATGCTCACCTTCCACCGCAACACTGATGGTGCCGGGCATTTTGTCAGAAACCACAGTGATTTCATCACCGCTTGCCAGCACAACGTCGTCAATATTTGTCAGTGGCAGATACTCAACATTGCGTTTGCTGGTCTGGTTGCGGGTTATGCGCACATGGGTGGCTTCCGGCAACAGGCCTACAATATTCAGCGCCTGCTTCAGGGGTATCTGGCCATCAGCAAATTCAATCTGCACAGGGTTTTCCACCAAACCATCAAATCCGGCTGTGGACTGGCGTGAGCCGACAACCAGAGTGTCGCCATCCTGCAGCTGAACCTGTTCAATCTCTCCCCGCAGCAGGAAATCGTAAAGATTAAATATCGCACGAGTCTGGCCATTGCGTTTCAGTTCAACATTCAGGTAACTGCCAGATTCCGCGCGGATACCGCCAGCATTGGCCAGAAAGGCAAGGGCGGAATCTGAAGCAAAACCACCATACAGGCCGGGGCGGGCAACAAACCCGGTCACAAACAGTTTCACCGGCTGGGTGGCATTCAGGCTGGCATAGAGATTTACGTTACTCTGGTACACACTGCTCACCTTCTCGGCCACAACCCGATTCAGGTCTTTATTGGCTACGCCCTGGAGTGTTACCGGCCCCACCTGTGGGATAAAGATATTGCCCTGGGCATCTACGGTTAATTCTGCGGTTACCTCATAAGCACCCCACATTTGCAGGGTAATCTTGTCGCCTATGGCTATGCGGTAATTCTGGTTAAAGCCTTTGAAGGCAACCTGGCGGAAACCACCATCAAACAGGTTCTGACCAAAAACTTTGGCGGTATCGGCCTGTACAACCAATTCCGGGCCGGCTGTTGTTTCGGATGTGGTAATTTGTGCCAGTGCCGGGTTGACCGCTTCGCTCAGCTGCAGGGACTGGGGCTGCGCTGCGCTGGCAGACAGAACTGTTGCAAACAGGTATGCGGCAACGCCACATTTCCTGGTAAAAGTAAATGAATGCATGATGGAATAATTTCTTTGATGTTTGTGGCTGGTGCTGGCTTTCCAACACCAAACAGCCATGAGCGGGAAATGCCCACCCAAAAAAATGAAAATGCAGTGGGCATTTCCATGATAAATAACAAGGAATGCTTTTGGCTGGTGTACGGTTTAATCCCGGTGCTCTTTGACCGTGGCATACCCCATGCGGGCCAGGCCAAACACCATTAACAAAATCAGGAGCAGATTAACCAGGTTGTAAAAAACCTTGGGGTATTTGGCCTCTTCCGCAATATAAGGGCTGCTGATCACTACCAACTGCTTGAGTTTACGGCTCGCTTCGGTGCGGGTAGTTTCCAGGGCAATCAATGCTGAGGAATAAGCCTTGGTAGCCAGGTCCAGTTCCAGCTGCAATTCCTGCTGGCGGGCAGCCAGATCATTCAAACTGGTACGGCCATCATCAGTCAGGCGTTTCTTTTCTACCGAAAGCTGTTTCTCCAGCGCGCGGATACGCTGCTTCAGAGTCACAATCTGGGAGGAGCTGCCATTCAGATAGGATGACAATGTCTGCAGTTCCGTTCGGTTCCGCACCAGCTCAGCCTGCAGTTCATTCAGAACACCAGTTAAGGCTGCTCCTTCCTCGGAAGCACTGAGAATACCGTACTTGTTCTGAAACCGGATCACGCGGGAAGTGGCATCACGCAACTTGTCTTCATTCAGACCCACCTCTTTCTGGACAAAAGCCTGCTGCTCTGTCGCCATATTGTGGCTGATTTCGTTTACAAAAGCTTCGCTGCGCTGAAGAATCAACAGAGTCAGCTGCTGGGCAAATTCCGGGGTAAAGCCCTGCACTTCCAGTTCCAGCAAGCCATTGCTGTCATTCAGGCGAATATTGATATGCTCCTGGTAGTACTGCAGAAACTGGTCATAACTGGCACCGGCCGAGAGGCTGGAGAACCAGTCGCCCCTGTCCACATAATGCTTTCTCAGTTGCATCTCTTGATCAAGAAAGGAGAGCATATCCGGTGATTTGATAAAATTCTCAAGGATTTTCTGGTCATTGCCAGACTGGGGCGTCATACCAAACAGGTTAAGGCCATCAACAACAGAAGATGCACCATCACTTCTTTCAATCATAAAGGTGGCATTGGACACATACCTGTCGGAAGCGATGGGCCCAAGATAGAAAGTGGCAAGCAGCAGGGGCAGAACCACAATAGCGGTAAACCAACGTCCGGCTTCTTTCTCCAGCAGGTATTTCTGGGCGATCTTGATCCAGCTGTTTAGTCGGATTTTTTTCAGTATTTGGGATAGAGCCCGGCTACTTGTCCGGCTACTTGTCATAGTGGGTGTTGGCGAAACGGGTACATTTTCCATAAGCAAGGAGAGGTAATAATCGTTATCTTAATCTGAAAGGAAGGAAGTTGAGCAGCCTGGGCACATCGTCAGGCGGCGTTATAAGCTGAAATAGCTTCATCAACACTGTCGTAAATATGAATGCCGCCATCACGTATAAATAGCCCAACATCGCACTGCCTTTTCAGCTCATTCATATTGTGGGAAACAAAGAGAAAATTGGCTTTGCCCTTTTTCTCATCAAATATCTTGTTGCACTTATCTTTAAAGCGCTTATCGCCTACGGCAGTAAGCTCATCAATCAGGTAGTAGTCAAAATCAAACGCCATACTGATGGCAAAAGAGAACTTGGAGCGCATACCGGAAGAATAGGATTTCAGTGGCATCTCAAAGAATTTACCAAGCTCCGAGAACTCTTTAACAAACTCAACTTTGTCCCTGATCTGTCTTTTGCTTTTTCCGTAGATGCGGCAGATAAACTCGGCATTCTCCCGGCCACTCATGCTGCCCTGGTAACCGGACAGCCCCAAAGGCCAGGAGACATTACCTTTTACCGTAATCTTGCCTTTATTAGGTTGATCAACACCAGCCAGCAGATTCATCAGTGTTGATTTGCCACTGCCGTTTACGCCGAATACACCAATATTCTTATCCATAGGCAAGTCCAGCGTTACATCCTGCAAAACATAGTGCGGCCCATGCTTGGTAGGAAAGTATTTGGTCACATTTTGCAGGGAGATCATACTGCTAACATTCTTCTCCAGTTGGCACGAAACATCAGCATGCCGACAAACAAGGCAACCATTGTGCACATGCCAAGGTATTCAAAACTGACGAGGGAGGTGTTATAGCCATCGGCAAAAGCAGAGCGCATCAGCTCAAAGGCATGGATCAGTGGGTTCCAGGCCAAAATATCCTGAATGCCCCGGGGCATATCATTAATGGAGAAAAAGGTGCCCGAAATAAACATCAATGGTCGCAGGATAACAGGGATAAACTTGCCAACTTCCGGGTATAGGGTATTCACCACGCCAAATATCAGGCTCAGACCAAACGAAAACAGGCTGAGTAAAATATAGGCATTTAGAAATGCCAGAGAATTCACAACCTTCACTTCGTAGCCTATATGCCAAGCTCCCACGATAAACACCAGCAGAACAACAAAGTTAACCATCATCTCCAGAAGAAACCGAACCAAAAACGGGTCAAACACCCGAACCTGACGATAGATAAACAGGTTTCTGTTGGCAGCTACAGCGCCCAGTGACTGGGTAACAACTTTTTTGAAGTAGAGAAACGGAGCAATGCCGGTGGCAAGAAAAACTGGCAGAACCAGACCTCCTACGGTGGCTCTGTCTCTAAATGAATACATTGCCATAAAAACCATTATCTGGAACAATGGTTCCAATAAAGCCCAGGCATAGCCCATTCTGTACGAGCCGAAGCGGGTTTTCATTTCCCGAACAAGCAGTGAATAAATGACGGCTTTCTGGATTTGAAGAGGTGTGCGTTGGAGCATAAGAATTCTGAGATAGGGGTAGGCATCGTAAACACGATACCTTTTTAGTCAAAAGATACGCTACCGCCCGCCTGCTCTGTCATTTCTTGCATAGACATGTCATCACTGGCATTCATTGAATACCAGTAAAAACCAATCCACGAGAAACAACACACTATTGCAGAAACAGCGATGATGCTTTGAACCATTTTTAGAGGGCGCAATAATACGGAGGGAAGAGAGTTATGGTAATTGTGAAAAGTCGAAGCGGACCGCAGTTTACGATAAGCTGACGTTCCCTCAAAACGGTTGCCGGTTGCCGGTTGCCGGTTGCCGGTTGCCGGTTGCCGGCTCATTAAATATTTACAGAATAAAAAGGTAAATCGGGCACTTCCCCCGGAGAGGTTCAATGGCACCCGATTCCCATAGCATTCAGGTTCTCTCTCAACTGCTTTTCCTTGCTCTTGGGAAGAACAATCTGAAGATTACCTAATCGCTGACACCATTTCGAAAGCACTTTATCATTGATAATCAACTCAACTATCTCCTGGTTTTTACAGGAGATAACCAGTGCTTCACTCTGGATTTTCACTCCATCAAGATTTGCTTTTGTCTGTTTTAAGATGCTTTCACAATCTTCAGGCAGGAATGGCTGATCTTCCCGATCCTGTAAAAATGTTTGCAACTCATCAACACTGCCTCCGACCTGAAGAGCTTCCATAATTTTCTTGCGGGATAAATTCCAGACATTTCCTTTACCCTGATCAGCATAGAGCGACAGAAATCGCTGTTCCCATGAGGTTGGGTTCTTATCAAAAACAATACGCCCCTGGCGGTGTATGGACATTGGTGTCTTGGACGGAGAGGATTCTTGTGATTTATAGTGGCCTGTCAGCCCTAATGCGTATTCACCAAGAGATGTCAGTCGGAAGTATCGCAAACCATCATAGCGGCTTAGACATTCCATATCCCCATAATCATCATAGTAACTGTCATCAGAGTTCGGCGGTGCCATGACCACATCAATCAGACCCAGCGTAGCGGCATATTCCACTAAAAAACAACGCAAATAGCGTGCTTCAAGCTTATCCCAGGAGCCACTATAGAACTCCCCATAATCGGAACCATAAATATAAAGATATTCTGGTTCCGTTGTGACCTCCAGACATGCTCCGGTAATAAACATATAGCGGGAGAAGTCGTCAAAAGAAACCCATGATTTTCCTTTGCACTCTTTCAGGGACTCGATGATAACGTGCCTTCTTTCTCTCACATCAGTGAAGAAGCGCTTCCCCTTTCCGTTTTGCCCTTTAATTTTGTTTATACGGCGGAACTCATCATGGGTGCTGTTGCACACCCATTGATCCCACATATCTTTTATCGTGTCCGCTGAACTCTTATCGATTTTTCTGGCAGGTACCAATGTGGACTTTGACTGCTTGCTGTACTTGCTGTTACCCAGTAACCGAAGCCACCCATAAGTAGCTATGAACTCCATACCATCAGCCTGGTCACAGGGTTCTTGATAATATTCATGAATCTCTTTTGACACCTTTTTCAAAGTCGCTGAAGAGGGTGCTCCGGTTTTTTCACTGACCTTTACCTGTTTCCCCTGAAACAGAACCAGCAGCGAATGGAGTTCACTCATCACTGACCGCTCACGCTCAAAGAGTACATTGTGTTCAGGCAGAGGCTCTGGCAGAGTACAGGGACTCAATATGTAAGGCTCAGGTTCATTAACAAGCTGTTTTAGTGTAAAGATCAGCTCGCCTGGTATATGCGCCGGGCCATACCGATCAAACGGATAAAAAAATGGTTCAAAACATTCGGCAAGCTCATGATAAGAAACAAAACTGTAACGGCTTGGCTTCTCTGGAAACTTCCCATATTTAGCCTTAAAACGAGATCTATCCACCAGCCCGTGATAGTTGAAAACACATTCTCGAACAAAGGTAAGCTCCAGGTCTGGTAGCTTTTTCAGGTAAGCTCTCAAGAACGAACGGTCAGACAACCCTTCAAACAGCTCTTTAACCAGCCACGCCTTACGGATTTGCTTTGGTTTGACACCAAAGAAAGTGGAGTAGTTTTTTTTCAGCGTATCAACAGTCTCTAATGATATCGCATCATGCAGGTCAGACATGGGTGAATACACATCACTTCATAGCAAGAAATTGCAGCAAAACATAAGTAACTACTCAAACATTTGCAATCAGCTGAGTCATGATTCTGAAGTGTGGTACTCCTGTTTCAATTCACCTATTCATTGTTCAAACTTGAGAAATTGACCTTTCAAGCACCAATCTGCCTACCACATAATTTTCACGAACCCTGAACAATTTTTCCCAGTGAGTGCACCGTGCAACAGATTAATTTCAATGTCTTTTTCAGGAAGCGTACCTTCTCTCTCTATTTACGCTAAAAACAGAGGACACCGCCAAAAACGGCATTTTGAAGGGGCAAATAGGGGACGCTATGGAACAGTAAAGGTACGTTTCCTAAATGGCAGAAAGCCTGCAGTAACAGGGCTTTTCAGGAGCTAGAAACGCAAAAAATCCCGCCACAGAGGTCTGCAACGGGATTCTTGAATGTGGCGGTGGCTGGGCCACATGCAGAGGTCAGTTTCTCTATTTTTAACCAACTGGGAGTCCGTAACTACGCTACATCTCATCATCGGCAGGAAGGGAAAGAGCTTCTTTCTCAAGCTGCTCAATACTGGGCAGGCTGCCCTCCAGCTCATCCGGCAGGCTTTGTGCCAACTGGTATTCTGCAATACCTATAGGTTTTGTGTTATCCCTCAGAGCATACTCAGCAACAACCTTGTTTCGGTCTTTACAAAGCAAAAGACCGATACTGGGCGCGTCTTCCTCGGTTTTTATCAAGCTATCTACAGCTGATAGATAGAAGTTTAACTGCCCAACGTGCTCTGGCTTGAAATCCCCAGTTTTTAGTTCAACCACGATATAGCAACGAAGTTTCAGGTGGTAAAAAAGAAGATCCACATAGAAATCATCACCTCCAACATTCAAATGAACCTGTTGCCCCACATAGGCAAATCCGGCACCAAGCTCAAGCAGAAATTGGCTAATATGGCGAGTCAATGCCTTTTCCAAATCTCGTTCCCGAACGGACTCTCCGAGAGAAAGGAAATCAAACAAGTAAGGGTCTTTCAACGTTTGCTGGACAAGGTCTGACTGTGGGCTGGGTAGAGTTTTGGGGAAATTACTCACAGCCTTGCCCTGTCGCTCCACTAACCGACTCTCGATTTGATGAAGCAAAACATTACGTGACCACCCATTTTCAAGAGTTTTGGCTGCATAAAAAAGTCGCTGAGAACGCTCTTTCAGCTTACTGAGAAGCAGCAGATTATGGCTCCAGGGAATTTGTCCAACAGCCTGTTGGACATTTTCTTCAGTATGAAAATCTGGCCAAGACTCTGCGAAAGCCCTCATATACATTAAGTTGGCTCGGGAAAAGCCCTTCATGCCAGGGAAGCTGGCTTTCAAGTCCTTCGCCAGCTGCTTGACAACCTGACTTCCCCACCCTTCTCGACTTTGACGTTCAAGGATTTCACGCCCAATTTGCCAGTACAACATGATCATATGTCGGTTGACAGAAAATGTGGCTCCCTGCTGGGCCTTCTGGATACGCCCTTTGATGTCTTGAAGCCAAGTTCGGTAATCGTCAGGGAGATGAGTGGGCAACGGATGACTCCATTTTTTTAGGGACGAAAAGGCAGCTCTGAATTTAGAACAAGAATACCAATAGCTGCTGGAGTTGCAATAACGGGAAGCCGTTTGTGTAAGCCAAGGTTCAGGGAGACAAAGTCAGTAAGCCCTCACTGCAACAGGAATAACTTCAGTACCGGTAACAAGAGCTACCGGTACTTTTATAAAGGGAGAATCACGACTTTTCATTTCTTGAAAGTTTTGCGAAACAACCTTTCTAAACACCCATAGTGCCGCATGTTTTTAGCTTTTTATCTTGCAATACGAATATAGTCCCCTGCACTTCCATGAAACTGAGCTCCCTGTGACACTCCACAGGCTTTATGAAAGTCCCACCAAGGATCTGTCGCCTTGATATCAACAACAAGATTCTGTGCATATGCCATATAAATGAGTGACACAGATATTTCATTATCAACATCCCCAGTGGGATGTCCATAATAATCAGCGGCTAAACCAAACCACTTCCCATCTATTTTAAATTGAATGGTTCGAATCCACCCTTGTCCAGGCATCAACCCACTACCTGTACCGCAGATTTGAATTTCTTCAATAACGCCTTTGGCTTGTTCAGCACTAACAACTGGGGAAAACGCTAAAAGAATAAAAAGACGAATAACAAAACGATTTAATAATTTTTTCACATAGATATCCATAAAGAAAATGGGAGCAACAAATCTGTGCCCCCTTTTATTACCAAGAGAAGTAATGGCAATCAAAGAATCATTAACCACAAGAGGAAAAATCTTAGTAAGATCGTGTTTTTGTAAGTGGCCTAAACAAATAACTGAGAGCTTGCACTCACGCCATGCACCCAGTTAATCTCGCATCGTGTTGCAAAAACACGCAGTGAAGCTTCTTTACCAATAACTCTGGTGAATCGATTCCCCTCAGGTTGCATTGTTTTTAACCACTCAACAGGGTCAATTCCCATTCGAGCAAGTATTGGTGGTAAATGCTCTGGAATTGCACCGCGCTTATCATCACGAACGGCTCTTCCTGTCCAGTCAACCAGCTCAAAATAATCCACTAAAGCAAAGGGGATGGGATTCCTACTGTGGGTTGGTGTTTTCATTGACCTTAATAATGAAGGTTGTTTTCTCCCTTCACTGCCATGCCACTGCTCAATCCGTTCTTGGATCGAGGTAAACTCAGACCTCTCCGGAGTTGTCGCTCGTCCTGCTCGTACCGGATTCAGATCCACATATGCCATACAACAAAGTACGGCAGCTTCATCCAGTAACGCCTGGCTTTTGTAGCGGCCTTCCCAGAAACGACCTTTGCAGCCATCTTCTTCGTTGGCTTTCCGGGCCAGGTGCTCATTTAGACAGCGCATAAACCAGCTGATGCTTTGCAAGCGCTGCCGATACTCCCCAGCAAACTCAGAAACCTTCGTCAGCTCCGCCTTTCCCAGTTCTGCACCAGCCAAAAAGCGTTGCACTAACAAAGGCCCTGAAAACAAACGGGTCCAGCGGTGCAAAACTTCCTTGTCGCTCCATTTTTGACAGCTCTCACGATCCACATATAGAACCGCATGATAGTGGTTTGACATCACAGCATAGGCACAGACTTCAATCGCAAAAACCGAAGCCAGCTCCTTTAGCCGATCCACCACCCAGGGCTTGCGATGCTCGTAGCTTTTCCCAGTCAGATAATCCTCACCACAAAGAAAAGCCCGCCGCACGCAACGAGCCATACAGTGATAGTAGGGTGTACTGTCCAGATCAATCAGAGCACTGCGAGCACTAGTCATACTTTTCCTCCAGCAGAAAAAATAACGGCCAGAGGGAAAATAGATCAGTGGATTTCACTGTCAAATTTTTGGATGTCCTTTAATTTACTCAACCGTCAACTGAGGCCTGAGGATGAGGGCAGTATATTTCATCAATCTGTCAAAGCTCAGGTTGAGTCTGCGACTAGAGCATTGGAGGTTATTGATGCCAGCCAAGAAAACGACTGGTCGAGCTGAGGCCATGTTTCGCGAAGCATTTGAGCGATTAAAGAAAAATACCCCGAACCGGCTTCCCAAAGGCACCTTCGTGTCACAAAACAATGTAGCGAAAGAGGCTGGGGTTGACCCTTCAGCACTCCGAAGTGTTAGGTATCCAGATCTCAGTGCAGAAATTAAGCAGTGGGTTCGGGCACACCCAAAAGTAGGCCCAACCAGTGTCCATCAAGCTACTCTGGCTAAGCGAGCCGCGACACGCCAGCTTCGTGAACGCATCCAAGTACTAACCATACAGCGTGATAAAGCAGCTGCACGATTACTGGAAGCTGAGGCAGAAATCATACAGCTGCTGATGAGAGTTTCTAATCTGGAAGACCAACTACCTCATACCTAAAAGGTGAGTGAACTGCCAGAACGGGGAGATTTTGGATAGCTCTCAGTTCATCCACCTAATTGTTAACGGGCGTGCGGGCACTATACATTATCTTTTTGACGTCGTTTTTTTATATCAATAACTACTTTCTTCAAAGTTTTGAGTTCACTATCGAAGTTTGTTGGAGAAGGTAATGAGACTCCGCGATCAGAAGAGGGGTCATGGCCTTCAATTACATCATTACAACGTCTGTAAACACCATAGATAGCATCATGCTCAGATTCGTTAAAACCAACAACACCTTTCAGTGGTGGCGCTGCTACAAAAAAACCAGCCTGCTGTTAGAAGGTGGCCACCTCTGCTGTGCTAGTGCCCCATGGTGCTGCTGAATATTCGCCTTTAGCAACACTGAAAACTTGAATTGAAAATTTTCATCATTTGAACAAAAGTATTAGAATTTTTACTCATTCAGAAAAAAGAAAATTTATTTCATTCACCGAATTTAATTATCTCCATTGATACCTCACCATTATTTTTGATAAAGCGTTGTCCAATAAAAAAATCCTGCTGCAGTTGCCCGCAACAGGATTCATAAAAACCGGATCAAATTTTATGTCGTGCAACTACCCGGCTCACCGTAGATGAGTGCACCCCAAAATAATCAGCAATCGCCTGCATGGTATAACCACCAGACTGCCAGGCATTACAGATAGCATCATTACGGCTGGCAGCTTCATCCTGATAGCAGGATAAAGGGCGGGCAGGATTCCGTTTCTGCCGGTGAGGCACTTGTGAAAGCTTTGCACCGGTCTTCTCTGCAAGAGTTAGCTGCTGCTCCACAAACCGTTCATCCCCCAGAAACACCTGTTGACGCAAGTGATTCCAAAGAGGTTTCCCCACACCTTCAGCAACAAACTGCTGAAAGCGCAGGCAGGCTTGTTCACGCTCATGGGAAAACTGCAGAAGCATGGCATCAGTCGCCAGCCAGGATGGGGAAGGCTTCAGGCCAAGGGTTGAGTTGTAACTGCTCCAGGGCCACAGACCGGGGTGGCTCACCATTCTGGCACGCACCGGGTTCAGTACAACATAACGACTTAGCTCCAGCAGGTAGGCTGACTTATCAACCAGAATGCCCTTGTAGCGCCCCTGAAAAAGATGCCCAACCCGGCCATACTGGTGATTAAAACGAATGGTGTAGATACCATTCAACTGCCGCATACCCGCAGAGAGGTTTGCATCAGGAGTCTCCACCACCAGATGGTAATGATTGGTCATCAGGCACCAGGAGTGAATCACCCAGTTGCACTGTTCACAGACTTCACCAAGCACCTCAAGGAACAGCGAAAAATCGGAATCTTCCAGAAAAGTCGCCTTCCGCTCATTACCTCGTGAAGTTACATGATACAGCGCACCCTCATACTCTAAACGTAAAGGTCGACTCATAATGCCCTACCTCAATGAGAAGTAGGGCAAACATAGCCTCACTCATTCAGAGTGCAAGATGCAAGACCTGACCCCTTGATCCTGTTTGACCCGTATTGCCAAGCTCATCACCGGCAGCCAATGGAATGGCCCGGCATTTTTTGGGTTGAGAAAGAATAAGAAACATCAGGGAAGGAGCGGCTCGTGAAAACGGAACCCATAAAACGCTGTGCCATATACACCCGAAAATCCTCAGAGGAAGGACTGGAACAGGAGTTCAACTCTCTGGATGCCCAATGGGAAGCTGGAGCGGCTTATGTCTCATCCCAGAAGCATCAGGGCTGGCAGCTGGTGGATGAAAAATTTGAGGATGGCGGTTTCTCTGGAGGAAATATTGAACGGCCCGGTTTGAAGCGGTTAATGGCTGCTGTAGAGCGTAACGAGATTGATATCATTATCGTCTACAAGGTCGACCGTTTTACCCGCTCAATTTCTGATTTCGCCCGGCTGGTGGGCGTACTGGATGAACACAATGTCTCCTTCATATCCGTCACCCAGCCTCTGAACACCACCGACAGCATGGGCCGACTGACCCTCCATATGTTGCTCTCCTTCGCTCAGTTTGAAAGGGAGATTACCAGTGAACGGATTCGGGACAAGTTTGCCGAGTCCAAAAAGAAAGGCATCTGGATGGGGGGAGCTGTTCCTCTGGGTTATGAGGTTCATGACCGTAAGCTGGTGGTCAATCGCAGTGAGAAAAAAATTGTCCAGATTATTTTTGAAACCTTTATCGAAACTAAGTCCCTCACGGAGACCTGTTACCAGGTTAACGATATGGGATTTCGAACCAAACTTTACCGGCGCAGGAATGGCAGCACCTGGGGAGGGAAGCCCTTTGTTAAAAGCACCCTGCGCAAACTGCTGACGAATAAAATCTATTTGGGACTGATCCACCACAAAGGGGAATGGTATCCCGGCCAGCATAGTGCCATTCTGGATCAATCCTTGTGGGACAGAACCGAAGCTGTATTCAAAACCAACCGGTCTCTTCGGCGCACAGAGTCCCGCTGGCGGCACAGCCCGGCCTTTCTGCGCGGGTTACTTTATGGCCCCGACGGTAAGGCTCTTACGCCCACCAGTGGCCGACGTCGGGGCAAGCGCTACCGCTACTACACCACCAGCACTGCATTGAAGGCCGGTTACCGGAAGAAGATTCTGCTTCCTCTGCCTGCAGAGCCTCTTGAGCGCTTGGTTATTCAGGAAGTGGCAGAACTGATCAATCAGCCTGAGCTCCTGTTGCAGATCCACCAGCATGGCCTGAAAAGTGAAAGTACGCTCAGCTACGACCAGACCGTTCAAGCCCTGCAGACGCTCAGAACCATCTGGCAGGAATTGTTTCCCAATGAACAGCAGAGAATCGCCCAGCTGCTGATTGAGCGGATAGACGTTAGGGACACCGGGCTGACCCTTCGCTTTCATAGCGAGGGATTACCCGAGATCACGAACGATATGACAGGAGATGCAGCATGACAATAGAGGTCACAGGTGAGAGAAAGAGAACCTATCACCCAAAAGAAAAGATTCTTGAAATATTTATTCCCATCCGCCTTATTCGGCGAGGTGGCCGGACACATATCCAGACCCCGGATGGGGAACCACTGGCTCTGGAACCAATTGAAGACACAGCCCTGATGCGGGCGCTGGCACAGGCTCACCTTTGGCTGCAGAAGCTGGAAGATGGAGAGTTTAAAAATGTTAAGGCCCTGGCCACCCACTACCAGCAAAATGAGAGTTACGTCTCCCGCATCCTCCGCCTGACCATGCTCTCTCCGATTCTGCAGGAGAAAATTCTGGAAGGTGAGAGCATTGGCGGACGAACCCTGGCGGATTTTATGGATGGGGTGCAGGCGCTCTGGAAGGATCAGTTAAAGCTACTGCAGTGGGAGTAGATACACAGGTGCAATCAGCTTCAATCCACCCGGAAGCATCCATCATTTCTCAGCCCTTCGTATGCGAGCCGTGCTTTGCGCTTCAGCTGGTAATCTTTCAGTTCTTTATAAAGGGGGTGTTTGGGATCAAGCTTCAAATGAGTGATTGAAGACACAATAGGCTCACCTGCCGCTATACAGCAACAAGCAATACCCGCCTCATCGCCTAAATACACACATTTGTCGACATGTAATCTTTGCCGGGGTTTCAGCTTAACAGGCTGTGTTTCATGATTTCGCACATTGTGAATCAATGCCTTAGTCGGCGTTACCGCCATAGGCAGAGAGGCTGTCACCCTTTCAGCAAGATCAATCGCATACTCCTCTTCCGTCAGGGGTTTGGATTCTGGTGATGGCTCACCGATGAAAGCCTCAATACCTTCATCATCAATTGCTTCCAGAGCCGCATTCAACGCTGCTTTATCGGTAGCAAAAAGATCATCCCAGACACTTGAGTTGCCAAACTCGTCTTCCAGCTCAAGAACCCAGTTTTCATCACTGATACCTTTGTATATGAGAATTTCAACAGCACAATGATTTTTCTCCAGTGTCTGGCACAATGGAGACATGACCAGCTCTTCGTCTTCAATCATTTTCTATTCTCACCTATTCAGAAACAATGCATAAAATAACATTTTCCAGAAACCAGACGACACTGCTTTCTATGTAAAAAATAGAGAAATCGACCTTTTCGCCCCGTACCTGCCCACCATCTTTATTTCACGAACACGAAAAGGCGAAAGCGCAAAGACGGCCTTTATAGCCTGCTGATTTTATAGAAGTTTTCAGGAAGCGTAGCGAGTTACTCTCTTTCAACGGAAGAAACAGAGGACAGGGCCAAAAACAGTTATTTGAAGGGGAAAACAGAGGATATTACGGAACAGGCAGGGTACGTTTCCCAAACCATTTAGAGCCTGAAAAACAGGGGATTTTGTGCACTTCACAACGAAAAAATCCCGCTACAGAGGTCTGTAGCAGGATTCTTGAAGTTGGCGGTGGCTGGGCCACATGGGGAGGTTAGTTTCTCAAAATTACAGACCTTCTACACTATCGAGGCTAATCTGGTACTAAGGAATGGTGTGTTGCACGGACACAACCCATAATTGTATCTGCAGAATCGCGATTATTCATTTTTTTAAAGTTTTGCGGCCAACCAAGAACCTTCAAAGAAAATTAAAAATATCCTGTATCAGTGAATTGAACGGCATTGACTTCAGGTCGTCCTCCAAGACAGTTCCCAGTAATGTATATAGCAACTGGTTTTCCAGTAGTATAAGCAGTCAATAAAAGAGAATAGATTCGATCAGAGCTTTTCAAATTTTCATTTACATCATAACCAAATCGATTATCACAACCATTCACATTAATTTGCTTTTCCGTTGAGAATAGAAAGTAGCCGATACCGTGACCACTATGTACCCGCGTTACTAACCCTACGTTTTCCCAGGAAGCTGAATAAGCATTACTGGAAACAGAGAAAAAAATGATTGATAATTTAATAAAGTTCTTCACAGTTACCACCATCTATCCTCCCAAACGGTTTGTGGCAGCTACACATTCTTCATCCGATAAATCACCGCATAAAAGTTCACCCCACAATTGAAAGCCAACGATTGATCCACAAGTAGAGGAAACATTTAGCATGACCTTGCTGTCCAAGGCTTTAGCTAAATTTACGAATGAAAACCTACGAGCCATCCAACCTTCACTATGCGATGCAGACCAATCACCAAAAGAATGATCTTGAGATGTTGGCAAACACTGAATACCTGGCCAAATATTGGCTGTACTTTCACTCACCGTGATTCGGATAATTGAAACTCTACCTTGTTCATAGTAATACTCAGCTACTGTTTTAATTGTAAATGGCCCAACCCATTTCTGAGCTGCCTGGGTGCTACAGGCAAGTAGAAGCAAGCAAACAGTTATTACTTTCTTCATATCCAAGAAAACCTTATTAATAATATTATTTCATTACTGTTTAATTTCAGGCCTATTTCCAGCCTCAACCAAGAAAAACGCTGCAAATTGAATATATCGTTTCATATAGAACTCAGATTAATATCTTAATGAGTTATTCAACCTAAGAAAAAATTTACTTTGTGATACGCAAATAATCCCCACGCACAGCATGAAATGAATTACCCCGGGGTATTCCGCAAGCATTCTCATAATCACCCCAGCCTCCTGAAAACCTGACATCCAGAGTCAGGTTCTGAGAAAATGCCATAAATAGCATTGATGATGAAACTTCATTATCTACATCACCCGTTGAATGGCCGTAATAGTCTGCCAGAGTTGAAAACCATTTATCACCAATTCTAAACTGCAATAGTCTTATCCAGTCTGTTCTTCCTGTTGCACAGATTTGAATTTCTTCAATGACGCCTTTGGCTTGTTCAGCACTAACAACTGGGGAAAACGCTAAAAGAATAAGAAGACGAATAACAAAACCGTTTAATAATTTTTTCATATAGATATCCACAAAGAAAATGGGGGTCTTTTGCAAACTAAGATCATCCCATCCAAAATCCGCAACTTTTCATTTTTCGAGCTTCAACGGATAAAGTTTTCCGGCCGCCATTTCCAACTGAAATCATTCTTCAAACTGTTCGCTGGTACGTCAGCTACCCTCTCAGCTATCGCATGATTGAGGAGTTGCTGACTGAACGTGGCGTCCCAGTGGATCACTCAACCATCAACCGTTGGGTTGTGGAATATGCACAAAATTGGAAGCCCGTCACCGGAAGAGCAAACCCTCTGTAGGGAACTCGTGGAGAATGGATGAGACCTATATAAAGGTCAAAGGCCAAGACCATTATCTGTACCGCGCTGTTGATAAAGAAGGAAACACTATTGACTTTCTTCTCACCAAAAAGCGTGATACAAAAGCTGCCAAAGCCTTCTTCCGTAAGGCTATCCGTCAAAATGGCCCGCCGGGGAAGGTGGCTATTGATAAGAGTGGAGCCAATAATTACGCTCTCGTTTCTATCAATACCAAGCTCAAAGATAATGACCCGAAGATCATTATCTATCAGAGCAACTATCTGAACAATATCGTGGAGCAGGATCACCGGTTTGTGAAACGGCTTACCCGTCCCATGATGCAGTTCAAAAACTTCAAAACCGCAAAAGCTACACTGGCAGGAATTGAACTTTCTCATATGTTGAGGAAAGGCCAATATCCGGACTCTGAATCGATTACGCCGTAGGAGTATTTCTATTCCTTGGCGGCATAATTTTATCTGGAGAATCGCGACTTTTCATATCTTGAAAGTTTTGCGACACAACCTTAAATAGTCCCTTTGCTGGCTTAAAAGCTTCCATTCATTAAGCGTGATACTCCTTTGTCTTACACCTGAATAATCACTGAAGCTTTGGTCCAAAATACCAACCTGTCAGAAGCCTCCAAGGTGCGTGACTGGATGATGAACAATCTTTCCCATCATTAAACCAAAGAACAACTCCTCTCTTATCCTTCTGGGCTGTTATTAAGGTAGAATAAATTACCATACAAGTTGATGCACTAATTCCATTTATCTCATTATCAGGATCAACGCTACAAAGTCTTGGCCAAGCAAGACCTCCCATATTTTCGACAATCACATTACCATTAGAAGGTTCAATTGAAACACCCGACACAGGCCCCGAGCACGTGTAGTTTGCAGCTGAGTTCATGGACAAACTGAACAGACATACTAAAGAAAAAATCCTTGTAGTCATTTTACATGCCCTTTTGAGAGAAAAGTACTGAATCGAAAAGAAATATAAATCAACAATAGAAATCATTACTTGTAGATATAGATGCTATAAAATTTGTGTAAGAAATTTCCATGTTCAACCCACTTCACTCAATATACTACATCGGAACAATCGCATAGATTATTTCATCACCTTCTGATGTACACTCATTTGTTCCATGAAGTTTAACTTCCTTATTATTCATCCACGCAGAAAGAAGCATTGAGTACTTCAGAGTAAATGCAACACTTTCAATATTGTTGCTCTTCAATCTTAATAGCCTTCTCTTTACACACGATGGCTTATCCACGCCTGATGAAAGTGGTTCCAAATAAAGTGAGTCATTCCAGAAATATGGACGGACTTTTCCAGTATAGGTTCCTGCATAAACATTGACAGTTGAAAGCAAGATGATCGTTAGGGTTATTATAAACCTACATTTAAGGGGATTGATTTTCATTTTTTATCCTGACTCAAATATAACGATTATTGCAAAATTCATTAATTACCAAGCACACGTACTCCATTAAAGAGAACAGCATCCGCAAAGCAACCTACAATATAGATTTGAACTTGCTTGCTCTGTGCTTGAGATGATAACAAAATGGCCAGCCAAGGCTGCGTCCATACGTCAGGACGGTTATTGTCACCTGGATACACTGCTGAATTACTTGCTTTGCAATTCTCTGTATCAGCTATATCTTTGTTAAATACGGCTTTCAATAAACTATATCCACCAGCACTTCTATATTCTTGACTAGCAAAGTGCTCAACATTTACAACGTTTAATGGCTCACTCCATCTTCCAGCAAAAACTAGCGATGGGACAAAAAGAAGCAATAATATGTACTTTTTAAAATAGATCATTTTAGGTTTGGACTACTGTTGGAAATACTTCTGTTGCAAGCTCAGGTCATTTCATCCTGAATATGCCGCTCTTCAATATTTTATCTTTCACGGATAAAGCTTGATCGTGTCAATTTTTCAAAAACGAAGGTTACTATACAATTGGATCACAGATTTAGGAAACAGCTTACATACCATGTTGCAGTTCAAAAACTACAAAACCGCAAAATCTACACTGGCTGGAATTGAACTTTCCCATATGCTGAGAAAAGGCCAACATCCAGATTCTGAATCAATTACGCCATGGGAGTATTTCTACTCCCTGGCTATATAGTTATATCTGGAAAATTGCGACTTTTCTTTTCTTAAAAGTTATGCCACGCAATCTTACTTTTCTATACTTTGCTCCTTCACCTTTTCATTATATATTTTTTTAACTAACAAAAGATATTTAAAATAGTCCGATTCTTTAATCATTCTATTTTCACTTCGTCTAATATAATAATCCAACCCAACAGGTTTTATGCCATCTTCTATTACAAGCAGATCAACACCCTTGGAAATTGCCAAATATATTGAAGGCCATTGATTATTCATTGCCAAAAAAAACAGAGGAGGCGTACCTGCAACATTTTTTTTATTTAGATCAGCCCCAACTTCTATCAAATAATCTATAAGCTCCCTATGGAAATATCTATTTGCAGAAACTATTGGTGTATTTTTCCCTATGGGTTCTTCTAAATTAATATTGCCTCCATGAGCAACTGCAATTTTCATAAGATCTATTGAACCTTGCTCTGCCAGAAGGTGGATTACAGTTCCACTATTCCAATTTAAGTTTGGGTTCGCCCCACTTTCCAATAGGAGTTTAAATGTTTGTTTCTCCTTACTTTTGGCTGCACAGTATAAAGGAAACAAACCTCTATAACCTCTCGCATTGACATCAACCCCATTACTAATTAGCTTTTTAACCTGTTTCACATCGCCATTTGCACCTGCAATACAAAGCTGTCGAACTTTCTTTTCTTTAAATATCTCTGATGGCGATAGAATATATGTAGGCTTTTCTTCGATGGGCATAGCCAAGCCTAATTGTGCTGTTGAAAACAAAAACACAATAAGAAGTTTGATATTTAATTTCCTAATCACCATGAACAATCTTCCCCTACATTTGAACAACCCTGCACTATACTATGCCCTCCAGAGCCTATACTACCCTTTATACCGATAGATGAAGGAACAGGGGCCAATGAAAACTCTTGTAGGTTTGTTAAAACATCCCCACTATTGGAATATGCTCGGATATTATTAAATGTGTTCCCTATTTTGATTTTACGTTCATTAGCAAATCTATCCAGGGTATATCTATTAACACCAGCTGCATTCACTGTTACTGTTTCAAGTCCTGTTACAGCTCCTGCTGCACTAGCAATTCCACCTCCTAATGAATGGCCAACTAAGGTTGGATTAAAACGCTCTAGTTTCACAGCAAGCTCTACACCCTGTGTATATTGATCGGATTTTATTCCGAGAGCTTGCTTAAGGTTGGCTTTAAAATCTTTCAAAAGGCCTTTAATGTCACTGAAATTAAAATCTGTTCCAGCATACGCAACGGTCACCCGACCATTCTTTACAAACACCCCTGCTTTAAATCCTGTATTTGGATCATTGAGCATGTTGGGAGATATACCGTACAGTTTTAATTCTTCAGGAGTATATATCCTCCTCCAACCGGCTACCACTGTAACCATTGGATCATATACAGCCTCCATGAGCTGGAATAGTGTTGGATCAGGAATCGTACTTCCAGACATATCGGCGATATCATTTGTACCCATAAATGAATCATAGGCATCACCTGCAAAATCAACTATTGCTTTAACACCGTTAGCGATTGTACGGCCTACCTCCCTTACTGTGTCGCCTACAAACCGAGTTCCTCTAGATATTGCTCGCCCAATACTCCTTGCACCACGAGAAATTGCTCGTCCAATACTCCTCACTCCGCGAGAAATCGACCGCCCAATACTTCTTACTGTATCTCTGGCTCGATCCCAGAAGGAAAAACCACTCGGATCTGTATATTTCAGCGGATTATTTCGAGCATAAGCATACCGGTTGTAAGTCTGCGAATCATACGGATCTTGAACTATTGGATCAGCAGAAAGGAATCTACCAATATCCGAATCATAAACCCGCCCATTCATATGAATCAGACCAACTTCGTCGATCATCTCATGGCCGGTATATCCCCGGTTGGTTAACGCTGACAGAGTCGGCAATCCTATTGGACTTGTTGCCCGCCAGTCTCCCGCACGACGCGCACCAAAAGGTCCATAGCTTGTCTGTTTTACGATTTCACCAGTTGTACTGGTGATTGTATCAATCGAGCCCAGATTATCCCTATGAAGGTAGCGGGTTTCATCTCCTGATTTTGGCACTCCATTTTCTGATGTCTTAACTTGAATCGCTTGGATTTTCCCATCTGCATAGATAAAGTGTTTCTGTCTTACAACATCCTTGCCGTTCTCTCTCGCCTGTTCCTGCTCAAAGATTTTATCCAGGTACCAGGTGGTGGTGTCACCACTGATCTTGCGGTAGCGATCCCGACTCGGCGCATAGGCAAAGTCAACAGTCTTGCCGTTCTTCTCGAAACGTGTCGGCAGGTCGTAGGATGACCAGGTAACGACTCGGCCTCCGCCCGTGACGATATTGCCATTTTCATCGTAGGTGTAATCATCTTCATCACCCACTCCCAGAACCGCGTAAGGCCCGGCGTTGTTTTCGCTGCGGGTGGTGTTGCCGTAACGGTAGTTACCCTTGTCACTGCGATTGAGCAGGTTGCCCTTGGCATCGTAGCTGTAGCCCGTTGTTGAGCTATAGGGCTGGTCACCGAACTGACCACTGACGGTGGCGCTGGTGAGCCGGTCCAGGCTGTCGAAGCTGAAGCGTTCTTCCAGTCCCTGCTTACGATCGTATCTGTGGGTGACGTTGTTCATCTTGTCATACTGATATTCCAGCTGACGGATGCGATCCCCATAGAACAGGCCGCTTTCAATGGAGAGCAGCTGGCCACTGGCCGGGTCGTAGTTACGGATATTGGTCAGGCCGTTACCAATCAGGGAGGCACTGAGTCGTCCTTCCGCATCCCGGTACTTGGCTTCCCACCAGGTTACGCTGCTGTTATTGGCCGCTGTTTGCAGGGCCGTAGCATTGGGATCAGAACCCCAACTTTCAACCAACTGAGCCTGACGGTACAGGGTTTCAGAGACCAGAGTCAGCTTTTCTGCAATCATCAGGTATTGCTGACTTTGCAGGTTCAGCTGCGCCATGACAGTGTTTAGTTCATTGAGCACCTGCTGTAGCTGGGGATCATCGGCATAGCTGCCTCGTTGGTACTTGGCCAGAGCCGTCTGGTACTGGTTGGCTTTGTCTGCCAGTTCTGTCGCCTTGGTCAGCGCCTGGCGGGCTGCGGTCTTGCTCTGTGCGATCAAGCTGTTGAGATGACTACGGTCATAGTCGCTAATCTGATTCCCAGGGCTACGCACTGCCTGCAGGTAACCATACTGGTTGTAGACATTCTGCACCCGGAAGTTACCAGGGCGAATCTCGACCGCCGGACGGCTGTACTGGTCGTACTCCACACCCAGGGAGAGCGCCAGGTTATCTACAGTCTGGGTGGTATTGACCAGGCGGGACAGATTGTCGTACTGGTAGTTACGGCTGTAGCCATCGGGGCCAGAGACACTGGCCAGCTGGCCGATACCGTTGGCAGCGCTGTCCCAGGTCCAGGTGCTGTTGCCTTCCTGTTCCTGACGGGAAGCTAGTCGGCCCAGTGGGTCGTACTGCTCGGTGATAATCTGCCCCTTGGCATCTTTCTGCCAGCGCTGTTCACCGAAGGCATTGTAGCGGTACTGCCAGGTGCCTTTGCTCGGGTCATTCAGAGCCGTGCGCATGCCCTGCTTGTTGTAACCGATGGTGGTGATGACACCACTGGCGTTGGTTTCCACCAGGTTGCCGAGGGCATCGTATTTATGATTCACAAAAGCCCCCAGGGGCTGGTGTACCTGTACGATGCGTTCCATGGCATCGCGCACAGTACTGGTGCGGCGGCCCATGGGATCGGTTTTATAGGTGTTCAGTCCTTCATAGCTGAACTGAGTAATGCTTTCTCCCAGACCATGGGTTGATGGGCGAATCACCCGGCTGGTGCGTCCCAGCTGGTCATACTCCCGCTCAATCCAGTAGTGGCGGTCACCCACAAAGTAAGGACGACTGGTTGCCTGCTCCAAACCACGGGCGTTGTAGCGGGTATCGGTATATACCGGGGTGCCATCAAAACCGAGGTGTTTGGTTCTGACCGGGCGGTGCTTGCGATCAAAGTAGGTAGTGACCGGACCCTGGCCATCGGCCTGCTCGGTCACTTTGTACTTAGCGCTCAGAGGTGCATGTTCATCACCGGAGGCCCAGGCATAGCTGTACCGGGTACGGCTGCCATCGGCACGGCGCTCTTCGGTCAGACGACAGAGAGCATCATACTGCCAGTGAGTCGTCAGACCGTTGCTGTCGGTGGACTGACTGACCACACCACACATCTGGTTGTACTGAACCGTGGTCGCCTGATTCAGGGCATTGGTAACCTTGGTGGGATAAAGACCTCTACTATCCCAGCTTGTGGCGCTGCTACGGCTCAGAGTGCTCGGGTTAGTGAGATGTCCGTTGCCATCATAGTTTCCATCGGCTCCCGTTGCAGTGACTCGGGTGGGGTTACCACGGCCATCCCGCTGAGTGGTCGTACTCACAGCCAGTGTATCGCCAGGGTCAGCTGTTTGGTTAGTCACCAGGCCAGTGTTGGCATCATAGGTAAAGGTGGTTGTACGGCTCTGGTTAGGTGTGTCAGGCGCAGTATTAGTCACAGTCACCCGGGTTGGCCGCCCGATCAGCCATTGCCCGGTGTTTTCCTGAGCGTAGGTGTAATCGGTGGTTTGGGTGAATGTCTCGCTGCCCGCTTTGGTGGTCACCTTCTGTTTTTTCAGATTGCTGTAGCCTGTGTGGTTATCCCAGGCCATATTTTCGCTGGTTGTAGTTTTCACCAGCATGCGGTTGCCAATATCCCACTCTTTGGCAGTAGAAGAGGTCTGGTATACAAACCGGCTCTTGCCTCCATAGAGGTTACGGCTTTGCCAGTTGGTTACCGTTTCACTCAGGGTAATATTACCCAGCTTGCTGACACTCTTCTTCATCCGGCCTGTCAGCGGGAAGCTCTGGGCATATTCACGGCGGGTGGTGATACTAGTCAGGTGATCTTTACTTTCGACCCAGCCAAAACCCTGGAAGCCACGGCCACGCAAAGAGCTACGGGCATTGCCATAGAGATAGCTGAAATCACGAGTGCCACCCACAGCATTATCCTGGGTGACTCTACTCACAACATAGATAGGAGCCTGGATATCACGGATCGGCCAATTGGCTCCAGTACCTTTGGTGTAAACGCTGCTGTCGGTAAGAGGCTTGTATTCAAGGCTGGTTTTCAATCCCAGGCCATCGGTGATGGTGATCAGGCGATCAACGACAGTGGTATCGCTTCTAGCGATATTGTAGTTGCCACTCTTGTCCGCAACGATCAGGTCGGAACGGCCATCACCATTGGTGTCAGCCATGCTCCAACGATGATCCCGCAGATATCCACCATGATTGATGGTTTGCAGGTGCTGGAAGCCACTGGCTTTTTCGTTGGTGCGGTAGAGGTAGTAATCATTGGAGCCATTAACAACAATCAGATCAGATTTGCTGTCATTGTCCAAATCGGTCAACAGGAACTGGTGATCTTTAACGCTGCCACCAAGGTCTGTCCAGTAGCCTTTGTCAGAGAATCCCTTTCCAGTTGAAAATGCCACTCTATAACGGTTGGAAGTATCGCCTACGATAAGGTCTGGTAAGTTATCGCCGTTAAAATCGCCGAGTTGCCATTTATGATCGTGCCTATAGCCACCGTAGTCCTTCCATTTTGCAGCACTGGCAAACGAAGCGCCCTGGGAAAGATTGACGTAGTAGTCGTTATAGTAACTGACCATCATCAAGTCGGACTTACCATCGCCATTGAAATCGGCAAGAGTCCAGTCAGTTTTGCTCAAATTATCACTATGATCCACCCACCGAGTATTGCTGGTAAAACCGGAACCATTTGAGAGTGATACGTAGTAATCATTGGCACTATTGGCGACTACAAGGTCAGTCTTGCCATCACCATTAATATCACCTAGCTTCCATTCGTGATCCTTTTGGTGACCACCATAGTCAACCCATTTCTTACTGGTAAAGCCTGAACCTGTTGACAGCGCCACATGATAATTATTGTTGTAGCTGGCCAGGATAAAATCAGTCTTTCCGTCGCCGTTAAAGTCACCAAGGCCCCAATCACTTTGACTCAGATTTTCACTGTGATCCAACCAGCGTTGGTTGTTGGTAAAGCCAGAACCTGTTGACAGTGAGACGTAATAATCACCTGCACTGTTGCCAATGATAAGGTCTGTTTTGCCATCTCCGTTAAAATCACCCAGCTTCCATTCATGATCCCGCAGATTACCGCCATAATTTTTCCACAAAATAGGCTTTGCAAAACCTGTTTTACTACCCAGGGCAACGTAGTAATCATTGGTGGCATTCGCCATGATCAAATCAGAAACACCATCAGCGTTAAAGTCACCGGTTTTCCAACTATCGGAGCCTGTGAGTTTCTGGTGTTGATTGGTCAGTGTTGTTTTGGGTGTGCTCCAGCCCAGCTGCGTAGCAGGCAAGCAGTTGCTACCACCATCACACTGTTGAACAGAGGTCAGCAGGGAGGATTTTGTTAAACCACTTTGCTGATAACCCAAAACATAACGGCGTGATTTCGTGTTATTGGTAAACACCGCCATTTGTGACAGACGTTTGGTCCGCTGGATCACCCCACCGTCTATATAACTGGTGCCAGTATCCGGACGGGTATCGTAATATAGCTCCACCCTGCTGTTGGCATAGGCGATATTGTTCAGGCTGTATTCACCGGTCGTGGTGTTTTCATCATACTGAAAGTTGATGGCATTACCGGAGCGATCACTGATCTTATTCACCACCCAGGTGCGTACATCACTGCGGCCCACACCTTCTATACGGGAATCACCGGTTTTACCAAATTCAATAACATGGCCGCCCTTGGTCCAGGCTTTAAATGACTGAGGGCCTTTACCGGCAGTGCCGTAGGAAACCACCTTAGTGAAGTTATCAATCTCAGTGCGGTACTCGGTGTTGTTGGCACCGTAGTTACCGCTCACAGCATTCAGGCGCTGACCATCCAGACAGAAGCGATCATCACTGTTGTATTTGATGCCGCCCTTCTTGCCATCTTGCTCCAGGGTGACACTGCAGCGAGAAATGCTGGACAAGCCCTGCAAGCGCCAACCTGCACCTAAAATACCGCTGCCCATCTGGCCACGATAAGAGAGCGCCAGATCTGGTTTCAGACCGTTAACACCGGGAGGGAGATCCAGGGGAATAGAGTAAGTGGCACGGCCCTGTTCCACACTGAAATCACCGGGTAGGGAACCAACCAGGTTGCTGTTTACGTTAGCGGAAACGTTGGCTATCTGTTGCTGTTCATTGAACGACATGGCAAAGCCGTTAAAGAGAATATCGGATTTGCCATCGCCGTTGATATCCCGCACCTGGACCAGAGAGGAATCACCGGAGATATTATTATTGGGGCCATTAAGAACAGAGAGAGAACCTGCCCCTTTGGTCTGGGTGACAACAAAGCTGTCGAGCCAGGTTTCCTTGCCCTGAAGCAGGACATCTTTCTGGCCATCACCATCAAAATCCCCCAAGTGCAGGTTAAAGTTGGCCGCCGCCAGAGAGCCCTGAATACCTTTGTAATCAGCCTTGGTGATTTTACTAAGGGACCAGCTGTTACCAGCTTTGTTTAACTTGTAGTGGTGCTTCGATTGAATCAGCAAGGGAATAGCAACATCCCCGTGAATCATAACAACTTTATCAGGGAGCCGGAGATAGTAATCTTCGCCAAGCTGCCCCAGTTGGTACTGGGTAGAACCTGCCTGGGCCGTAGCCGCAAATAGCAAGCCTGCTCCTGCCAATAGGAATTTATTCTTCAACATTATTGATTGGCCTGAATGGGTTTAAGGAATTGGTCTTGATTAGAGAGAAATGAAAATCAACCTGTATATGAAAAGTGTTTGAGGGTTAATTGATGGATTGAATTCTTTGTTCTAGTTTCAGAATTTGGTTCTGGAGAGATTTTTCTACCTCACTGATTTCTGAAGGCCCAACTTGCAGATCAGCCCCAGCCATTTGCTCCAGTTGGGCTAACAGTGCATCACCTTGTTTAATTAATTGACTTGACTCTTCTGTGCGCTCCAAGGCGGCTAACTGTTCCTTTAGGGATTCCAACTGCTTCTGATAAAAAGCCTGTTCGGGGGATTCGGTGATTTCTGCATACTCAGAATTTGAATCCGGAGTTGCAGATGCCACCACTGAAGATGCTGGAATCGTAGAAGCCTGCACGGAATCCTGAGACTGAGCCATGCCAGAATCATCAAAAGATAGAGCCGTATGTTCAACAGCAGGAGGCACAGTATCAGGCTTTGGGGTTCTACTGCCATACCAGTACAAGACTATAGCCCCACAAAATACCAAAATAACCGGCAGCCAAAATTTAAGTCGATTCATTATTGTTCCTTATTATTAGCAACGGGGATGAGTTCCTAATAGTCAACTTAGTCACGAATCACCTTGACTCCGTGCAGCACAATTTCTCCCCCTCCACAACGATCAATCCAGATTTGTACTTTCTTGCCTTGGGCCTGAGCAGCCAAAAGTTCAGAAAGCCAAACTTGAGTCCAGGTGTTTGCCGTATTCGTGTAATACACGGCACGGGATTTTCGAATTGGGCATGTAGTACTGACCACGTCACTGTCGAATGTTGCCCATAGCTGACTGTATCCACCACCGCCAAAAGGAGAGTGGCTTGCTAATTGATAGACATCACGGACAACCAAAGGCTGGCTCCAGTCTCCTGAAAATGCTAATGGGGAAAATAAAAGCAGAAAGAGCAAATACTTTTTCATTTATATACTCATTACATTAAAAGATAAATGAGTGATTAACCGGCTGGATCGAACTGGTTAACAATGCAAAAACCTTTTCCACCCGGTCTTCCTGATGTGTATATTGTGCCGCTTCGTTTTCCCTTCAGCCATATTGATAAAACAGTGGCTCCTAAAAATGAATTTTCATTTTCTATCAACATCCAACCATAAGGAGATCCTTTACAATTATCAGGCATGCCTTTATCCATCATAATCATGATTCCAGATTCAATTGCAGTTAAATTTGAAATATTTCCAGAAACATATTCCTCTGCCGCGAATGACGAACTACTAGCAAATAGAAAAGTTATATTAATCAGAAAACTGATTATTTTAGCCGTGGAAGAACTGAACATTTTCATCTAAAGCACCAAATTAATTTACCGGTATGTAAATCTCATTTATTCTGAATCGATTTCCGATACAACCATCAACATGGAAGAGGATTTCTTTTTCTAATGCAGAAGCAAAATATATGGCAGATAGCATGTTTCCTTTTGAATTAGCTAAACGACCCCATGTTTTCGCTTTATCAGCACATTTAAATCTTGCCTGAGAATTTTTAAAACCCTCACCACCTAATACAACAAGCACAACATCATCTTTATTGATAAAGATATTACTAATTTTCGCTTGATCTGTTATATATTCTGCACGCGTAATAGATGCGAACAGTCCTAAAAACACAAGAATAAGGATTTTCAAACTAACACTCCTTTAATATTTTTAAGAAATGATCAACTGTATAAGATTAGCGATAAGGACCAGTGCAGCATTCACATCATAATGAATTCATTTAACAACTTTAATATAAGAGGCATTTCTACAACTACTTCCATTATAATCGTAAACACTGATTTTCCACCCTGCGGATAGAGCAGCAAGTGCAGTTGTATATGCACGCTGGTATATCTCTAAAGAAGCGGCAGCATTTCTAGGAAAGTGAATCGATTGATTACCGCATACACCTTGCCCATTTTTGACCCAAATCGTAAATACTTGTTGATTACTGCTCGTATTGGCAACGGAAATAATTTCGCCTTCAGTTACAATATACTCAGCGTGAGCCGTTGAAATAAGCAAAAGCAGAAGTGATGTTAAAAATATTTTCATAGTTTTTTTCACAGTACTTCAATGTATGTAGACGGCGCTGTTTGCAGTAAAAATGGAAGGCTCAGTTTTTGCCATCTTTTGGGGTACAGATTTTGTGCTTGAGTGCTCAGTCAATTAGCTTCTTCGTGATTTGAGTGTTTTCCACTATTTGTTGAAACAGCGCCTATGTAGACCTTGTAGGCCGAGTTGCAATTGCTACTATCTAAAAGATCAACTCTAACTTTTTCATTGGATATTTTGGCTGTCAGCAAGGAATATCTCCAACACAAATAAAGTTAGCATCCCATGAATTACCCCAAGCATTACAGCTCTCTGTATAATTGACCCTTATCATTTTATTTGATGAGAAGGCCGTCAATATTGCGGCAAAAGTAGACTGATACCTGATATTGTCATCACTAATAGCAAACCTGGTAGTATTATTACAACCGCCTCCAACATTGTTAACGATCCTGAAAATCAATACTTCTTTATTATCTACAGAGTATGGAATATAACCAGTTATTTTTCCTGACTGCCAACCAGCAAAAACACTGGGAGAAAATATTACTAGAAGAACCAAGTAAATCTTACATAAACAAATATTTTTCATATTACTCGCTATTAATAAAATGGTTTTGTTGTAAACTCACATCATCCGATCCAAAATTTGCAACTTTTCATTCTTCGAGATTTCAAGGAAGACGCTTTCCGGCCGCCATTTTCCAACAGCCATCCGAAGTCACTCTGAAATAATCTCAATACCCCAAAGACTGCGTCCATACTTAGGGTCACAATATGAATCAAGAAACAACCTCACTTGTATTCCTTGTGCCTGAGCTGCCAATGCCCCAGAGTATATAGTGGTATGATACGCGCTTGAATTAAATGAACTAGGAACGGTGACGATTGAATCAGAATCTGTTTTCTTGCATCCTACCTTCATTTTTTCATTTACAGTTACAGTTGTTCTATTCCCACCATCCCAATACCGTTGAACTTTTTTGATTGTGAAAGGGCCATGCCAGCTTTGCGAAGCATGTGACCACATTGGAATCAAAATTGCCAGTATGGTGAGTATACTTTTTAATTTAAAATTCATATTAAGCGCCTATGATCTTACAGCAAGTTTAATGGGTTCTGTTGCAAACTGAGTGTGGCGTTCCTGCGGATCATTCAACCATCAACCACAGGCTTGTGGAATATGCTCCAAAGCTGGAAGTTCGTCACCGCAGAAACAAACCATCTGTAGGGAACTCGTGGAGGATGGACGAGACCTATATCAAGGTCAAAGGCCAAAACCACTACTTGTACCGCGCTGTTGATAAAGAAGGCAATACTGTCGATTTTCTTCTCACCAAAAAACGCAATGCAAAAGCGGCTTAAGCCTTCTTCCGTAAGGCTATCCGCCAAAATGGCCAGCCGGAGAAAGTAGCTATTGATAAGAGCGGAGCCAACAATTGCGCTCTCGTTTCCATCAATTCAAGGCTCAAAGATAATGACCCGAAGATCATCATCTACAAGAGCAAATATCTGAACAATATCGTGGAGCAGGATCACCGGTTTGTGAAACGGTTAACCCGTCCCATGATGCAGTTCAAAAACTTCAATTCCGCAAAAGCTACACTGGCTGGAATTGAACTTTCTCATATGTTGAGAAAAGGCCAATATCCAGATTCTGAATCGATAATGCCGTGGGAGTATTTCTACTCCCTGGCGGCATAATTGTATCTGGAGAATCGCGACTTTTCATTTCTTGAAAGTTTTGCGACACAACCCACAACCGTTCTTCATTCCTTTTTTAAATATACTGCGAAATAGTAAACCATTGCTGCAGGCCATGTAAAAATCAACAAACATATTCCCCATAACGCCTTATTTTTCAAGGTGCTATGTTTAAATAAATCAACAAGCATCAACAGCCAAAACAATATCCCCCCAATTACACCAAGAGGCATCATGACATCTTTTAATATAAACAAATTAATTAAAGGAATATTATACTCAATCCCAAAATATTGAAATAAAATAACCAACACAAGCATCAATAAAGAGACTAACGCAAATTTTTTTCTAATCATACCAAACCTATTCATCACTAAAGTCCAAATTCACCTCAGAACCAACAAATACGGATACCCCATAATTTATTTTAGTTTGCCCATCTCTTGATACAGTCACAGCCCCTTCTGAATATCCGTCCTCAAATTTCCATTCGGCTCCAGAAATTCTGTTAAGAATGGAATCTTCACCAACTATAAATGAATCAATCTCTCTTTCTCGTGCTACTCCGAAAGAATAGCTCCATGTTGAAGTGGATAGCTTGAAAGATCCTCCTTGTGTAACACTCTCAGTATCGCTCAAATAGTTTATCTTCCTTGAGCCTAAATCAACTTCAATTTCTAAACCCACTCCATTGATGTAAGATTTATAACTAGCTCGTATTCCATAAACAAATGAAATATCTGACTCGTTTTGAGAACCCGTCATTGACAAAGCATTATTCTGACTATTTTTTAATTCTGAAGTATATGTTGTTTTAAACCGTCCATTATTTAGCATTTGATTTAATGACCTAGCAACATATCTTCTTGCAGGTCGAGAGTGGCTGCGCTTCTTTGAATATTTATCTAAATAACGCATATTAGCTGCCACAGTGTCAATCCCACTCCCGTCTATGCCAACAGCAATTCTTGCATCCTGAGGGGTGAGCTGTCTTCCAGTAGAGTCATAGATACCGTGACCATTTCTTAATGCTGTTCTAACTCTATCTTTTTGAACATCTTCTGGGTCATCATTATTCAGGTGAACATTACTCCCTCTAAAAAAGTCTTTAGCACCATCCCAGGCATTACTAGCTGTTTCCTTGAAATCCTCCCAGTCGTTATACCAAGCAAATCCACTAGGGTCAGTGTACCTCAAAGGATTATTCCGCACATAAGCATACCGGTTAAACGCCTGAGAATCATAGATATCCTGTACCACAGGATCAGCCGACAAAAACCTACCAATCCCCTGATCATAAACCCGCCCATTCATATGAACCAGGCCCACTTCATCAATCATCTCATGACCGGTATACCCCCGGTTGGTAAACGCTGGCAGTATCGGTGAACCTATCACACTTTCGCTGCGCCAGTCTCCAGCTCGGCGACTACCAAACGGTCCATAACTCATCCGTTCAACAACGGTGCCTACGGCATTGGTGATGGTATCAATCGATCCTAGGTTATCCCGATGCAGATAACGAGTCTGGTCTGCCTTGGCAACACCATCCTGGGTCTCCTTCACCTGAATCGCCTGAATCTCACCATCGGCGTAGATAAAGTGCTTCTGCCTTACGATATCCTTGCCGTTCTCTCTCGCCTGTTCCTGCTCAAATATCTTGTCCAGGTACCATGTAGTGGTGCTACCAGTGATCTTGCGGTAACGGTCCCGGCTTGGTGCATAAGCAAAGTCAACGGTCTTGCCATTCTTCTCGAAGCGGGTCGGCAGATCGAAAGAGGCCCACTCGACAACCCGGCCACCGCCGGTAACGATATTACCGTTCTTGTCGTAGGTATAATCATCTTCACTGCCAACACTCAGCACAGCATAAGGCCCGGCATTGTTTTCACTTCTGCCGACGTTGCCGTAACGGTAATCTCCCTTATCACTGCGATTGAGCAGGTTGCCCTTGGCATCGTAGCTGTAGCCCGTGGTTGAGCTATAAGGCTGGTCGCCGAACTGGCCGCTGACGGTGGCACTTGTAAGCCGGTCCAGGCTGTCGAAGCTGAAGCTTTCGGTCAGGCCCTGTTTGCGGTCGTAGCGGTGGGTGATGTTGTTCATCTTGTCATACTGGTACTCCAGCTGACGGATGCGATCCCCATAGAACAGGCCGCTTTCAATGGAGAGCAGCTGGCCACTGGCCGGGTCGTAGTTACGAATATTGGTCAGACCGTTACCGATCAGGGAGGCGCTGAGTCGGCCTTCCGCATCCCGGTACTTGGCTTCCCACCAGGTGACGGTGCTGTCATTGTCCGCTATCTGTAGAGCTGTGGCGTTGGCATCGCTGCCCCAGGCTTCGGTCAGCTGGGCCTGGCGGTACAGGGTTTCGGAAACCAGCAGCAGCTTGTCGGCGATATCCAGAGCCTGCTCCAGCTGCAGGTTGATCTGCTGCACCACGCTGTCCAGATCACTGAGAATCTGCTGCAACTGTGGGTCGTTGCTGTTGCTATTGGCTTGATACCTGGCCAGTGCCGTCTGGTACTGGTTGGCCTTGGTCACCAGCTCCGTGGCTTTGGTCAGCGCCTGCTGGGCGGCGGTCTTGCTCTGTTCGATCAGACCGTTGAGATGACTGCGATCATAGTCACTCACCTGGTTGCCCGGGCTGCGCACTGCTTTCAGATACCCGTATTGGTTGTAGATATTCTGCACCCGGAAGTTACCAGGGCGAATCTCTACCGCCGGACGGCTGTACTGGTCGTACTCTACACCCAGGGAAAGCGCCAAGTTATCTACAGTCTGGGTAGTATTTACCAGGCGGGACAGATTGTCGTACTGGTAGTTACGGCTGTAACCATCAGGTCCGGAAACACTGGCCAGCTGGCCGATACCGTTGGCAGCGCTGTCCCAGTTCCAGGTACTGTTACCTTCTTTCTCTTTGCGGGAAGCCAGTCGGCCCAGAGAGTCGTACTGCTCGGTGATGATCTGGCCCTTGGCATCTTTCTGCCAGCGCTGTTCACCAAAGGCGTTGTAGCGGTACTGCCAGGTGCCCTTGCTGGGATCATTAAGAGCGGTACGCATGCCTTGCTTGTTGTAGCCGATGGTGGTGATCACACCACTGGCATTGGTTTCTACCAGGTTGCCGAGGGCATCGTACTTGTGATTAACAAAAGCGCTCAGGGGCTGCTGTACCTGGATCACACGTTCCAGGGCATCGCGCCGGGTGGTGGTGATACGGCCCAGAGGATCGGTCTTGGTGGTGGTCAGTCCGCTGTAGCCGAACTGGGTTACGCTCTCGCCCAGACCATGGGTGGCCGGACGGATCACCCGGGTCTGACGGCCCAGCTGGTCATATTTCCTCTCGGTCCAGTAATGGCGATCACCGACAAAGTAAGGACGGCTGGTCGCTTGCTCCAGACCACGGGCGTTATAACGGGTATCGGTGTAAACCGGGGTGCCATCAAAGCCGAGATGCTTGGTTCTGACCGGGCGGTGCTTACGGTCAAAGTAAGTGGTCACCGGACCCTGGCCATCGACCTGTTCGGTCACCTTATACTTGGCACTCAGAGGTGCATGTTCATCACCAGAGGCCCAGGCATAGCTGTACTGGGTTCGGCTGCCATCAGCGCGACGCTCTTCGCTCAAACGGCAAAGGGCATCATACTCCCAGTGCGTCGTCAGACCGTTGCTGTCAGTGGACTGGCTAACCACGCCACACTGCTGATTGTACTGGACCGCTGTCGCCTGGTTCAGGGCGTTGGTGACCCGTGTGGGGTAAAGCCCCTGGCTGTCCCAGGCAGTCGTTGAGTTTCGGCTGATGCTGTTCTGGTTGGCCAGATTACCGTTAGTGTTGTACTCACCCCCAGCACCGGTGGCGGTAACGGTTGTGGGATTACCACGGCTGTCATACTGGGTCGCGGTGGTCAGAGCCAGGGCGTCACCGGGGTCAGTCACCTGGTTAGTCACCAGGCCAGTATTGGCATCATAAGTGAACTGTGTTGTACGACTCTGATTCGGAGTATCAGGCGCGGTGTTGCTGACGGTGACCTGGGTTGGTCGGCCGATCAGCCACTGGTCGGTGTTCTCCTGTGAGTAAGCGTAATCAGTAGTCTGGGTAAAGGCGGCTGCACCAGGCTGCTGGGTGGTGACCTTCTGCTGCTTCAGGTTGCTGTAACCGTTGTTATGGTCCCAGGCTTTGTTTTCACTGGTGGTGGTTTTGACCAGAGTCTGGCCGGTAATATCCCACTCTTTGGCCACCGAACGATTTTGGTAGACAAAGTAGGTTTTGTTATAGGTGTTGTTCTGGCCGAACAGTACCCGGTTGACCCAATCGGTAGTGGTTTCAGCCAGTTGGGCATTACCCAGTTTGCTAACCGTACGCTTCACCCGTCCCGTCAGAGGGAAACTCTGTTCATACTCCCGGCGGGTGGTGATATTAGTCAGATGGTCTTTGCTTTCAATCCAGCCAAAACCCTGGAAGCCACGACCACGCAAAGAGCTGCGGGCATCGCCATAGAGGTAGCTGAAATCGCGGGTGCCACCAACGCCATCATCCTGGGTGACTTTACTCACCACATAGATGGGTGCCTGGATATCCCTGATCGGCCAACTGGCACCAGTGCCTTTGGTGTAAACGCTACTGTCGGTAAGAGGCTTGTACTCCAGATTAGTTGTTAAGCCTAAACCATCGGTTATAGTGATCAGGCGATCGACGACAGTGGTGTCGCTCTTGGCTGTCCAGTAGTTGCCGCTCTTGTCGGCGACAATTAGGTCGGAACGGCCATCGCCGTTGGTGTCGGCCATGTTCCATCGATGATCCCGCAAGTAACCACCATGGTTGATGGTCTGAAAATGCTGGAAGCCGCTGGCTTTTTCGTTAGTACGGTAGAGGGCATAGTCGTTGCTGCTGTTGATAACCATCAGATCTGACTTACCGTCATTATCCAGATCTGTTAACTGCCACTGCTCCCCAGACGCACTGCGATTCAGGTTCAGCCATTCTCCCTTATTGTCAAAACCTGTTCCGGTAGAAAAAGCTGATCGATAGAGATTGTTCTCATTCTGAACAACCAGGTCGGGCAAATTATCCCCATTTAGATCCCCCAATTGCCAGATATGCTCAAACAGAGTGCCGCCCAGGTTCAACCATTCCGTAGCTGTAAAACGATCACCGGAAGAAATACCTACCCAGTAGTCATTATTGACATCGGCAATGATAACGTCTGTTTTTCCATCACCATTAAAGTCACTGAGTTTCCAGTCTGTCTTTGTCGAGCAGCTGGTCTGGTATCGTGAGACATAATCCCAGTAACAATCTGAACCTTCGCCAGGCCGATGACTGTGTTCACAGACTCGCTCACGAATCCTTACTCTTCCAGTTCGGCACCACTGCTGTGGATTGAATGAAAGCCAGTTATTGTAACCGTTAAAAGCAGAGCCGGTTGAGAGAGAAACATAGAATTCTTGATTTTGATTGGATACGACAACATCTGTCATGCCGTCTCCGTTCATATCACCGAGTTCCCAGTCATTTCCTCTCTGAGAGCCATTACGATCAAGCCAACGCGAAGTAGCAAATCCTGATCCTGTTGACAAACTGACCCAGTAATCATTTCCCGAATCGGCTAAAATAAAGTCAGTTTTGCCATCACCATTAAAATCTCCCAGCTTCCAATCACTCTGACTGAGGTTTTCACTATGGTCGACCCAACGTGAATTATCAGTAAAGCCGCTGCCGGTAGACAGGGATACATAATAATCGCCGGAATTATTGCCCACGATCAGGTCGGTTTTACCATCTCCGTTAAAGTCCCCCATTTTCCATTCATGGTCTCTCAAATAACCGCTATGGTCTTTCCACCTTTTGGAGGTTTCGAAACCAGTCTTGTTACCCAGAGCAACATAATAATCATTATTTGCATCCGCCATAATCAGATCAGCAATACCATCGGCATTGAAATCTCCGGTTTTCCAGCTATCGGAACCAGTTAGCTGCTGATGCTGATTTGTAAGCGTTGTTTTCGGTGCACTCCAACCCAGCTGTGTAGCAGGCAGGCAGTTGCTACCTCCATCACACTGCTGAACAGAGGTGAGCAATGAGGCTTTGGTTAAACCACTTTGCTGATAACCCAAAACATAACGGCGGGATTTGGTGTTGTTGGTAAACACTGCCATCTGTGAAAGGCGTTTGGTGCGCTGAATTACGCCACCTTCCAAGAAGCTGATTCCGGTGTCTGGACGAGTGTCGTAATACAGCTCTACCCGGCTATTGGCATAAGCAATATTGTTCAGACTGTATTCACCGGTCGTGGTGTTTTCATCATACTGAAAGGTGATGGCATTACCGGACCGGTCACTGATCTTATTGACCACCCAGGTGCGCACATCACTGCGGCCCACACCTTCTATACGGGAATCACCGGTTTTACCAAATTCAATAATATGGCCGCCCTTGGTCCAGGCTTTAAACGACTGGGGGGCGTTACCGGCAGTACCGTAGGAAACCACCTTGGTGAAGTTATCAATCTCAGTGCGGTACTCGGTGTTGTTGGCACCGTAGTTACCACTGACAGCATTCAGGCGCTTGCCATCAAGACAGAAACGATCATTACTGTCATATTTGATGCCGCCCTTCTTGCCATCTTGCTCCAGGGTGACACTGCAGCGAGAAATGCTGGACAAGCCCTGCAAGCGCCAGCCTGCACCTAAAATACCGCTGCCCATCTGGCCACGATAAGAGAGAGCCAGATCTGGTTTCAGACCGTTAACACCGGGAGGGAGATCCAGGGGAATAGAGTAAGTGGCACGGCCCTGTTCCACACTGAAATCACCGGGTAGGGAGCCAACCAGGTTGCTGTTTACGTTAGCGGAAACGTTGGCTATCTGTTGCTGTTCATTGAACGACATGGCAAAGCCGTTAAAGAGAATATCGGATTTGCCATCGCCGTTGATATCCCGCACCTGTACCAGAGAGGAATTACCGGAGATATTATTGTTGGAAGCATTAAGAACAGAAAGAGAACCTGCCCCTTTGGTTTGTGTTACAACAAAGCTATCCTGCCACGTGTTTTGCCCCTGAAGCAGAATATCTTTCTGGCCATCGCCGTCAAAATCGCCATAGTGCAGGTTATAGCTGGCAGGCTGAATAGAACCTTGAATGGTTTTGTAATCGGCCTTGGATATCTGGGTAAGATCCCAGTCTTCACCATTCTGGGTCAGCTTGTAGTGATACTTGGACTGGATTAAAAGTGGGATAGCAACATCCCCGTGGATCATTACCACTTTATCGGGCAGACGGAGATAATAATCATCGCCTAGCTGCCCCACTTGGTACTGGGTCGAACCTGCTTGGGCTGTGGCCGCAAACAACATGCTCACGCCTGCCAACAGGTGTTTTTTCTTAAACATTCGTGTATTGGTCTAATGAGAGTTTTGAGAGGGGTGTTTTGAAAAGCAAAAGAGCAATTGAAAATGGAAACCAGTCGTTCTGTTAATTCAGAGACTGGATTCTTTGCTCAAGACTTTGAATCTGGTTGTGCAGTTCCTGCTGGGCAGGGGTGTTTTCTGCTGGCTCCTCCTGAGAAACAGAGTCATTCAACTGTTCCAGCTGGCGCAGTAAAGCATCGCCTTCCTGAATCAACTGGTCTGTACTTTTGGACTGTTCCAATTCGGCCAGTTGTTTTTTCAGGGATTCCAACTGTTCCTGGTAAAAGGCCTGCTCGGGGGATACGGTGATTTCCTGTTTCACCGGCTGCTCTGTTACCTCTGCGATGACAGGTTCTGCCTTTGCAAGATCATCATCAGAAGAAGCTAATGAAGATGGCTGAGGAGAAGTTTCAGCCACTGAGGTTTGTACGGCTTCGCTCACAGATACTTCTGCTTTATCTGTTGACCCTGTTTGCCAGTAATAAGTAGCGGCACCTGCAGCTACAATGATTAACACTGATATCAGCTTGACTTTTGACATTGTTATATCAACTTATTTAAGTAACTAGAAATTTTCATCCCTTAATCATTTACTACCTTAATACCGTATACTCTTATGCCTTCATAAGAGCTGCAGGATAATCTTCCTGTATCAAGGCGAAGGGCTACTTTTTTATCTGAGGATTGAGCAGAAAGCAGTACACTTAAAAACCGGCTTTCAGAACTACCATCAGAATTAAAATAAATTCTGATAGCCTCGCCGCTTGCTCTTGCACCACTACAACGACTTCCCCAATCGACAGGGGTTGTTGGTAAAACCACAGCCTGCATATTGGGTTGATGATCAAAGCCTGCTTCTACGATTTGGAAATCATAGACCCAGGAATACCCGGCAAATGCACTATTGCAAAAAGCAAGCAGGAAGGTAATAAATATTTTTTTCATATTAATTTTCATATCACGGATAGGCCTCGTACTATTTGGTCACCTCAATCCAGCGAATCACTGGTGCAGCATGAATGCTATTGCAATCATCGTGACTATGCACAATAACCTTCATATCTGCTACTAAAGCTGACATGGCTAAAGAGCACATAGACTGTCCAACGTTTTTATTTAAATAAATTATCCCACGCTTATTACTTGAACACCTTGATGGAGAGATATCAGTAAAATTAACTATACAATGCTGCTCTGAATAGGCTGAATTCCGCGCGTAACCACTAACCTTTTCAATAGATGTTTTGAAGGAGAATTCAGATGCTATGCCATGCTGTGTAAATGCACTTACTAGTATAATTACTGAAAATATTTTACTTTTTTTAAACATAATATGTTAATACCATACTTAGGATGATCAATAATGTGAATAAATTTTCTTCCGTATACAAATAGATTTAATTTTTTATGGTTACAGATGTTAGTCTGCATGATCTCATGTCTCCCCAAGGACCACGACTACTTCCATCAACTTCGTAATATATCAACATATTTTTATTTAAGGATAAGGCCGTTAGAACTGTCGAATATACAGTTGCATCTGGAATCGAATACAAATACACACTTTCACACCCATGACCCAAACCATCCACCCAAAGCATCTGCATATTCCTGGCTCTTTGAAGTGAATGATTAGAGGCGTGAGCTCGAATTGATACTATATCATCAGGACTGATGTCTAATGTTTCTTCAGTAATAGAATACCCATACATGGGCAGAACCAAAAGTAGCAATAACATTAATCTATTCATTCATTTATTTTCTTATGTGTAATAATATTTAGTCTGCATTCAGCTTCACATAATATTTTGAAGTTAGATTCATTCAAAAACAGGCATAGTGGAAAGACTACATAACTTCAACAACATTAACTTCTGCATGATTACTGCATTCTTGATTTCTCTTTTCTGCTGTATGAACTTTGACTGTTTTATTAGACATTTTTGATGCCACGATCATTCCATATATCTCGCTATAACCCAAGTGTTTCTGGCTAATAACGAACCATGAACTACCGGTTCCATCTACATTGTTAATACCACTTAAAGTGACAAATAGACATGGTCTCCCATCTGGGGATCTGATGTAAGAAACTTTACCACTGTAAGACTCGGCAAATAGGTAAGATGAAACCATTACCGAACCAAAAACAAATAAAATAATCAACTTTTTCAAAATGCATCACCAAAGAAGTGCTGAATCAAATAGCAATAAAACTATTGTTTATTTTTATAGTGCAGGCAGCAATTTGTGATACAGCAAACCAACCTAAAACCCAGTTCAAATTTATAATTTATTCGAAACTACATTGGCTGAAACTGAATTTTTTGCAAACTGGTAAAGACCATCGCCATAATTCTGAATCGATAGTGCATTATCGATTCTTTCCATTCTCTGGCGACATAACTGTATCTGTAAAATCTGTTAAATTATTATGGTGCCAACATTATGTACTCAGGAGAGGGAGCTAAATGATAAGATGAAATTGAACCGCACGAAGGAACATCCGAATAAGCAACAACTACTTTACTATTTTTTGTCTTTGCCGTTTGAGAAATGGAAGCCCACCAATTACAAACATCCTCTGTGACTCCTTTCCACTCTTGTTTTATATTGCAAACTTGAGTCCACTCATTTCGCCAACTACCGGTTATATATAGACTCCCACGGCTATGTTGCCCATAAGGGTTGAGAGAGCTACTTTTGTTTGACCTCCCCCAGATAGAGGCTCAGTTATGCAGTCTCAACAGTTCCAAGACATTCTTAATTCAATCCCGTTATTAACCAAGCAACAGAAAAATACTCTGTACAACTCTTTGAATGAGCAAACTTGCTCTTCTGATATTGCAACAGCTGTTGAGAGTAGCTTTGTGAAGGCTCCCAAATGCCCTCATTGCGGATCAGAAGAGCTGTATCGTTGGGGTATTCGCAATCAGCGGCAGCGTTACCGTTGCAAGTGTTGTAACAAAACATTGAACTCGTTTTCCAACACTCCACTGGCTCGTTTACGGCACCCTGAAAAGTGGAGTCAGTATCTCGAAGGCATGACTCACTCTTTGACATTGCGCCCCGCAGCAAGGGAGTGTGGGGTTACACTGACAACATCTTTTCGCTGGCGGCACCGCATTCTTGAGGCCATAACTAACGATCAGGCATCGGAGCTCATAGGAATAGCGGAACTTGACGAAACTTTCTTTCGAGAATCCTTCAAAGGACAGAGAAAGAATCTTCCAAGGCCGGCCCGCAAACGGGGGAATGATAAGAAATCAGATTGTCGCAAGATTCCAGTCATGGTTGCCAGAGACCGCTCATGTCATACAGTTGATGGCATTTTGAATAATGAGTCAGCTAAAGAGCTCTGTCGCCATCTCAATGGTCGGATTGATGTGGAAACCGTTGTGTGTGCAGACGCAACGCTTGCACATGAGAAGCTTGCTGCGACATTAGGGTTCACCTTCAAAGAACTGGTCACTTCCGCTGGAGAGAGAGTTAAAGATGGTGTTTTTCACCTGCAGCACGTCAATGCGTACCACAGCCACTTGAAGGGATGGACTTCAGGGATTTTTCATGGTGTTGCAACGAAGTACCTGCCGCATTACCTGGGCTGGCGCAGGGCTCTGACAGGCAAATATGAGCTAACGTTAGAGCGCCTTAGCAATAAAATTATTGGATGCCTTGGCTTTCAACCTTTAAAGGCAACATAGCCGACTCCCACTCTTATGCAAGTATAATCCTTTTATATTTCCAGTACACCATTGACTGTTGGCATTTACATGTGCAGACAGAGAAATCATGATAATAAATATACATGATAAATATTTCATCGTATTTAAATTCCAAAACTTATTTGAGGTATAGCGCTACCAGAACATTACTTGCTACAGCTTCAAATAAAAACATTTCCACTCAAAATGCTCAAAACCTCAATTTAAGCACTTATGAAACAAGCTCTTACTATTTCAATCTCACTTTTTTAATCACACATCGCTTATCTTGATGTGCACTATATTCAGTTGTTATAGTAACAGTTTTACCAGCCATATATGCTGAAAGTGAAATTGCCAGAATAGCATCAAAATTCGGCGCGTTTTTTGCTAGGTAAGCACTATCAGGATATCGAGCATCGACATGATTACAAAATCTATTTCCTACACCTTCGCCAAAACTGATTTGTAAAGCTTGATGATTTGAAACGACCTCTGACTCAATCATTGTAATAATGCCAGTATCTGAATCAGCCAACAGAGGGCCACTCAAAAGTAGAATTAAAGGGAAAAAATATTTCTTCATAAAAACGTACCTGGCAGATATCCACAGGGCTCTGTTCAGAAATTTTGTTGATACTGATTTAAACGATTCTGTTGCTAACTATCTCGCATTCTTTCTATGATGCAATGCCTACAATCACCATTAATCAATCAAAAATTATACGCAGGTCAGAGACGACCGGTCGATTTTTATTGCAGCCAGTCCTGTGCACTTTAAACTGTACAGAAGATCCTGATGTTCCTGCCGCTAACGCAATTGACATGATATTTCTACCGACGTTATTACCAGCCGAGTCTGTCACATGCAGAATGTACATATCTATGAGCGTACATTTTGCAGGGTTTAGCATGGATTCATTGTATTTAAATTCAATCGCAACTGAGTCTGTGCTCCCCTCTGAGAAGGCCATAATACTCTTTATCTTTTGAGGCTCACCCCATGGAGTAGTAAACGAGTCGGCTCTAACACCGGTGCTTATGGCGATTAATGCAGCCAGTCCAACTGGCAAAAACACATATTTCTTCATCTTCACGTAATAATCATGCCCATAGATTAAGGATATTAATTTGCTTTGAGCCCTGGATGTCTTGCTATTGCTTTGTCGAAACAAAACTCATCCTTTTTTCTTCCAACCGCTGCTTAATAGCAAGCATATCCGCACTCATAAAATCCGAAGTTTTCTTGGCTCGCTTCTCAACCTCAATTCCTTCCATCACAATTTGGTCTAATTCAAGCCGCTCGTATTGGCCTTTCCGATATAGCGTAATGCCATTTTTGCGCACTTCGTAAAGAGTGACTCCCGGTTGTATTTCTTCACCGGCCTGCACCATAACGGCCTTACTGCCAGTGTCTACCATTGCAGTGGAACGTTGACTGTCTGCACTATAAAAAATGGCCTGTAATGCCAGAGGTAACTTGGTGTCCGGCAGGCTCTCTGCCACCGTATTCAGTTCCGGCTGAAAGGTGCCAAACATTTCAAACCCATTAAGTGCCTGGTACGGGTCTACTCGTTTCTGCTTTTGTTCACTGGCTATTTTGATAGGTTTCCAGCCAGCTGATGGCTCTCCATACCAATGGTCCCAAAGCGATTCACCCAACCCTTTTACCTGCCAGCATAACAACAAGACCAAAACAAAAGCCGTACAATTAGCTGCTTGTTTATTGAGTTGATGACTGCGAGTTTCGTCCATCAGATGCATCCTCCTCAGGGGTGACCAAAGTCCAGACATCGTCCAGGGTCGGGGCTGGCAGGTTGGAGTTGATACGAATGCGTTCATATCGGTCGGCACTGGCCTGTTCGGCGGATAATTCATCCCGCAGAATGGTGGGCTTCAAAAAGACAATCAGGTTTCTCTTTTCTTTTTCTACCTTTTTGCTACGAAACAGACCGCCCAGCAACGGGATATCTGACAGGAGTGGTACACCATCATGGGCGATTTTTTCTTCTTCAGAAATCAGACCTCCCAGCACCAGCGTCTTGCCATCATCGACCAGCACCCGTGTTTTGATGGAACGCTGATTGGTCACAATATCCCGGGCTCCATTGGCATTCCCGACACTGGATATCTCCTGATAGATCTCCAGACTGACGGCATCTCCCCTATTTACTCTTGGCTTAACAGAGAGCTTGATACCAACGTCTTTACGCTCATAAGTCTGATAAGGGTTATTGGTGTCAGTGGATGAACTTGTCGAGCTGCCGGTTACAAAGGGTATGTTCTGGCCAACGACGATCTCGGCCTCTTCATTGTCCAGAGTCACCAGACTGGGTGTCGAAAGTATATTGGCATTGTCTGATGTTTTCAGGGCACGAATCAGCGCACGCAGAGAACCATTATGATAAAAACCCAGTGAAAGCCCTGTTGCCAGAGCCACTGGATTGCCCGGAAACGAGTCCAGGCTGCCCAGATTGGCTACGCCGTTTCTTGTTCCGCCATACCAGCCTTCGCCATTCAATGCCGTCCCCGCTGTATTCCACTGGACCCCAAGAGTACTAATATCCCGATCACTGACTTCGACAATGACGGCTTCCACCAGAACCTGCACTCTTCTCAAATCCAGCTGACGTACCACCCGCTCCATGGTATGCATTAATCCGGGAGGAGCGGTTACAATCAGAGCATTACTGGTGTCGTTGGCCTGTATACTGACTTCCACATTCTGCTGAACGGCCCCTTCCTCCGTGCCTTTCAGGCTTCCACTTAATGATTGCAAGATAGGAACCAATTGAGAGGCAGTTTGATAATGAAGGTAGAGAACCCTGGTGTTATCTGTTCCCGACTTGCTGCTATCAAGCGTGTGAATCAGTTGCTTTAATTTTTCCCGGAACTGGCTATCCCCAGCCAGTATCAGGGAATTAGTGCGCTCATCAGCACTGACCGTGATTTTATACTGTACCTGTGAGCCTGTGTTGGTGGTTAAACTCTGCGCGATCTCTTTCACAGTGTTCAAAACATCTTTGACCCGGGCATATTTCAGCGGGATCACATCCAGAGCCAGCTCAGGTGTTTTATCCAGGCGGTCAACAATATCATTAACCTGAGCCAACACCTGGGCTGTACCGACCATAATCAGTGCACGACCTCCTGGCATGGCACTTAAATGGCCGGATTGCGGCAAAAGAGGTCGAAGTGCTGGTATCACCTGCTGGGCATTGATATTTGCAAGGTCCCGAACAACAACGGCCAGCTTGTCCCCTTGTAACTCCTCAGGATTGGCCAGAGAGACACCGCCTTCTCGTGCTATAACAGTTGGTACAACCTTACCAATCCCCCCTTCGTCAATCAGGGCATAGCCATGTACCTGCAAAACCGACAGAAACAACTGATAGATCTGCTCAGTTTCCAATGACTTTTGTGAAACAACCGTGATTTTTCCTTTAACGCGAGGATCAATAATAAATGTTTTACCCGTTTCTTTCGCAACCCAGCGTACAAACGTTAATAGATCCCCGTTTTTAATATTGATACGGGCTTCCAGGGCATTTTCTTTCGGTTGTTCTTTAGCTTGAACAGGGTTTACCCCAAATAATAAAGAAGCCACCAATAACAGTATGGGAATAACCGGCCAATTTAAGAGGGAAGTGCATATTCGGGATGAATTTTGAAAGCGCAAAATTGACAATAATCTCATAACAACCTTGTCTGACCGGCTTATAAGCAGATCTGGCACGGAAAATCTGGAATGGCACGCATAATACTTATGCGCTCTTGATAAAACCGAAAATTCAATAGAGTTGATGGTAATTATTCACGCTACCGCCCGGGTATTCCTAACATTCCTATGTAAGAATGTTATTGCGCCTGCAACAGATTCGCAGTCCATTGCTACTACCTTCGACGAAAGTTGAATTGTGAAGCCAAAACTGTTCATTTAGACAAAAATGCTGGCATCGCTGATTTGTATGGAACGATATTCCGAATAAAAACCTATCAGCAGTTATTTTGCGGGGTAGGATGAAGGATTATGAATTGCAATACATTGATATAGGTCGTGTATCGAACTGTATAAATGTATGCCAAGTTGTATCAAGGTTAAATTGTGACGCTCAGAAAGGGCAGAGTCGGTAGTTGGCGCTGGATGATTCCATCTTCCACCAAGGCTAACTCCCCTATAGGAACTGATTCTCCCTTCACTGTCAGGTGCTCTCCATTGCGGAGAACCAACGTGCTGGTACCATTTTTGTTATGACTGTACACAGTTGCCACTATTCGAGTGGGTTTAGGGAGAAGTTCTGAAAATCGCTTCCAAGGGTTTGCAGTCGCCATCAGTAGTGTTTTTCCAAACCAAGGGTTTGAACAACACGGCCGGAACCGCTACTGCCTGTTTTTATGTGAGTAGATAGACACAACCCCACCCACGATGGCGTTTCCATAACTTCCACCAATTCTCCTGGCAGAACAAGCCCAGGTTCCTGTTCAGAGTTGGTCAATGGAATATCCATATTCACAACGGCCTGCGGCCCTCCCCCTGATAAGAAGTTTCTGCCACGCTCGGTATTTACGGCCACATCCACCAACCAATCCTCGATAATATCCGGTGCCGGTTTATCCCCGGCAGTGCTACTGCGCGTCACCTCCACAGCAACACCTTCATAGGTACCCGATACATATACGACATTATGGGCAGGCTCCGGTGACCACTCCACACTCATATTCAGCACCATGCTTTCAGGTACTGAATGATCAATGGGTGTACTTATCTCTCCCCACGCCCAAGGACTGAACTTGTACCGTGGCTGCACGAGAAAGCTGTCTGTGTCTGTTGCTGGAATAACAACAGCTCCTGCCGTGGTAGCGACTTTTGCTATCACTTGCATCGGGCTTTGATCCACATAGCTGAAAACACCTGCTGGGAATGTCCAATCCGGTGTGGTTCCAGTGCTGGAAGTGTCCCATGTCAGAGTGAATCCGGTATCGGTGAGTTCGACCTGTGCAGCTTGCTTGGCATTGATAGGGGAAGCTTCAGTTTTCGTGCGTAGTGGAGCATAAGGCTCCGATAGTAACCGGGTGCGACTCTGGCCACGGATAGAGTATCTCTCCCGGTTAAAGCTGCGCTGAGCAGAATAACTCTCCACCATAAATACCCACTCCCAGCCATTGATCGTTACCCTGATATCCTTTGTTCCAGCGGCATCAGGTTCAATCATGGCCAGAGTTGCACGATTAGCTACAGTAGCCTGCAGCTGCCATGTGAAGGAGTCGATATCCAGCTCGATGCTGATATCAAGAAGCTCTATTGGAGTGTCATCGCCCTCTCCATAATTTAAGCGCACCACATTGACTGTATTCATAAGCAGATAGCAATCCTTGTTTTCAGCTGGCTCTGGTGGGGTTTCCGGACCTTTCTCCCCGCTGTAGGGAATCTGCTTGATTTTGTCCCTGATTCGTTCATATCGGCCCTCACCCCATGGAACTCTGGCAGACAGGTTATGTTGTGTAACCTGCAGCCAACGGATGCCCAGCGGGGAATCTTTCGGCTGGATGGGGTGTTCGGAAATACTGCCACCAAATTGAAACCAGATTGGTGGCATTGATTGTGGGTGGTAAACAACACCCTGAAAACGAAAGGCCAGTGCGCCGGGAGGGTCATTCCAGAGTGGTGGTTTCCGATTATCATTTAACCGCCACTCTGGGCTTGTGGTATCGACCCTGAACCACCGTGTGGCATAAGCCAGATTTTTGATGGCGGGTTGCCCCCACAGAGCCTTGGTGGCGAGGCTGTCGGTGGATTGGGCTTTACCCCAACAACCCAGTGTTGGGGACGGGTCTGTTGGTTTGGTGGCCGACCACCGGGTTTCTGTTTCAGCCTCTTGTTCCTTTGCTTTGCTCCAACCTACCCCTGTTACTTTTTCCTGTGAGGGAACTGTATCCCAGCCCAAGGAGCGGTCTTCTGCTGGCAGCTCTGCGGCCTGTTGGTGGCAACTAGTTACATAAGTGCTTTTTTCTGCAGCATCGTTCCACCCAGTAGGAGATGTTGCGGACTGATTTGTTCCTTCTCCCCAGGCAGAGGCAACCCTAACTACCAGTGAAGGCGGTTCTGGAAAAGCAATCACCACTCCGCTGGTAGCCAGGTTCAGTTGCAGCAGATTGCCGTCAGGTGGTGGAGTGTAAACAGAACCAAAGAAAGAGAACCGAACTGCATCACCAGCCTGCAGCGGGTAAGTCACTAACTGTTACTCGCTTGAGCTACCGGTATAACTGGCCCATGGCAAATTGGCTGGAAATATTGTTTTGCCTGGAATGTGGCTGTTCCACTGGTACCGGTATCATTGCTGCCAGTATCGACCCACCAGGCAGGTTCATCCGCTCCAGATATTCCCGCTTCAGTGCAGTGGTAAACAAAACCAAGGTACTGATCTGAGGATGTGGGATGAACAATATCCCCCACGGCATAAGAGGTGTTTGGCTGCCATGTCGTGCCGTAGTGATCGACGGCAATCACCAAAACGGGATCGTTGAAAGCTCCAACTTCCAAGTGAAATGTTCCATCAGCCTCACTGGTTGTTGTTCCAAGCACTTTGCGCTGATAGCCAACACCAGGAATATCCTGCTGGTGAAAGCTCAGAGCAAACACGTCTCGTCGGGCAGGTTCCCCTTCAACCTGCAGAGTTCCGGCAACATAGCTGCTGATTTCTGTCCCGGAAGATACATCGATAACAAGATTATCTCCGACAGGTACCTGGTAGTTGATGACGGAGGAGAGATTGAGGGCCGAACCATCCGGTGCATAGATTGCCATATCGCCTCCTGTCAGCTGTAAATAGGTACAGGAGTAACAGGCCCGTGCATAAAGGGCTGCACAATCTTTTCGGCATTAAAAATGGCTGTGCCGGTTATCAACTGATCAGTGGGCCAGGGAGCATCAGGAAGAGGGTCGCCGGTTGTACCAGCCTGGACACAGATATACCGGTAACCATTTGGGCCTTTGGGGTGGGTGATATCGTCCAGCTCGTAAACTGTTCCCGGCAGGAGAGTGGTGCCGTAATCATCAAAAGTATAAACCAGCACACCATGGGTATAGGGAGAGGTTTGCAGATCATAACTGCCATCAGCCCCGGACGTTGTTTCTGAGATCAGTTCATGCCTGCCAGCCCCGACGGCCCGAACAATTCGTGAGACCGGATTACCATCCACCAGCGTTGTTCCCATCACATGGGTATAGGCGGAATAATCTCCACTTTGCGGAATCAGCACAGGAACCGAGCCGCCAGTGATATCCCAAACATTGCTATCAATACCGGGGTAGCTGGCAGGGTCTGTATCCGTCGCCGAAACATCTATTTTCGTATTGCCGCTGTTGCACCAATAGGTTGTCCGGTCACTGCCGTGGTACTCATTGATGATTACTCCGGTACAGCTGCCGATGCGGTCACCATAGATTCTGAACTGCGCCCAGCTCTGAATCTGCCCATCCATAAACTCAAAACGGACATTTTCGAAAAAACCGTAATCATCCCCGACTATTCTTGAGATCTCATAAGGCCCGGTCTTGATAAACTGGACATGCAGGTTGTAAAGCCTGCCATTAAAATCGTTATAAAGTGATGAACCGCTTTGTCCGGCATTGCTTACGACATGGCCTTTGCCATCTATCCAGGAAGTGGCGGAAAAATACCCACCCATATCCATGCCACCCATATCAATATTTTTGATGACTTCATAGTGGCCACCGCCACCCTGAAATGCATCCCGCATCTGCTCAGGCGTTTCGATCAGATAAGGATTTGCCTGGGTTCCATCGCCGTTATAACTTGCCATCAGTCTGCATCCCCCCTGACTTGTAAGGTGAACTGGTCATCCTGTCGAGTCCCTTGTCCGGCCAGCACTGTTCGTACGAGCCAAAGTGGAGCTAATGCACCTTCGGTATCAAAGCGCAGAACATTGCCTGATACCCAGCCACTCCCCCAGCCATCAGCTTCAACCGTCCAGTAAGGTGTAGCGGTTTCTGGGTTAACAGGTGCTGCATTTGCAGATGTTGATCCGGCACCAATAATCCCCAACTTTTCTTCAATAATTTGAAACGACGATGTCCCGGTAAACACCAAAGCCCACTTACCTTCAATGGCTCCTTTGTTGTCGATCTGAATGGGGTAGTTAATCAGGTTGTACTGCGCTGTGGTTTCATCACCTGCACGTGAGTTCATCCAATTAGGAGCACCACTGTTCCAGGTGCGCTGGGAAAACTCGTTTTTTACCCGGGCCTGCAGATCGCCATAAACCACAGCAGAGCTGACAGTGGAGCCTTGGGGGAAATCCCATGCCAGTGGTGCAATGATGGAGATATCACCGTTGATCTGAACATCAGAGACGATGCTCATCTGCTCGATGCGATCCTGAACCGAGAAAGGCCCGGTTAAAGCATTACCGCCTACATCTTGCAGAATGAGCGGGCTGGAGAATGTTACCTGCCCAGTTTCTAGATTGGCGGTGTACTGTGATGGATCAAGAGCCTTCCCCGCACTATCAACAACAGCGATAGAAACCTGATGATTTCTGTTGATGTTAATTACCTGCCCATCCGAAGGTGTGCCCACATCCGTGCTTTGGGTATGGGCAAGCACCACAACATCACCGGCACGGTAAATCGGTACACGACCATCGGCAGGCAGGCGCACCGGATCAAGGCCAATCAGAGAGGAGTCAAAGGGAATACTGGTGAGAACAACGGTATTGAAAGAGACTGTTTGCGGAAGCACATCAATATCATTCGTCCCGTCCGTGAAATGGATTTTGCACCAACCGGTTTCGCTATCAACAAAGCCATCCATTTCCGAGCTGACAATATTGCCATTGAAGTTAGATGATGCTGATATGCGTTCCCCGGTATCGGCACGGTTGGCCCAAACCTGCAAACTGCCTGCCCGCAGCGGAGCGCCCGGTGTCCTGAAAGCAATATGGCTGGTTTGAAAACCTGCCCGGGAAGTGGTCATGGCTTTGATGGACAACCCTCCATTCAGGCCATCGGGATAATCTGTGAAGGTGGCGAGTCCTCCGGTGTAATCGACGGAGCCGACAGCGGTGCCTGCATTTGTCTGGCTGCTGATGTTCTTGTAGAGCGTACCAGCCCGATCAAAATAGGTTTCACCGGCCCAGGTGAAAATAATGCTGCCTGGTAGAATGGCATCACTGACCAGAGGTAACAGGTCAACGGTTATCTCCGGAGATGTAATGGTTTCTGTATTGGGCACATGACTGAGGCTATTGCTCTGCGCTTTGGAAATAACACCATCACCTGGGAATACTTCAGCTTTGGTAAAGCTGTCATACACCATTTGGTAACTGCCACCGCCAAGGCCACCACCCTGACGCACAGCACGAGGCTGGCTGTACTGATAATCACCAGCCACTTTGACGGTAAATGCTCCGGAGGCATAATCAATAGTGCCGGTGAAATCCTGCCAGCCACCCTGACCATCATCATGGGCAGTACGGGTCTGGGTTTCAGTAAAATCAAGATTAGCTGCGCCTTCAATAATGCTGCCCCGGCTGGCTTCACGCTCCACCAGCCATTCCAGGCTGATACTTCCAGGAAGTAATGGCGCATCAGGAATTGTACCGGTGAAGTTTCCCGCCCCATCTGGAGTACCGGGAATATTGATGGTGGTGACCGTACCTTCTTCATAGGATAAAGACAGATCAGTGCCAGCATCTGGAATGGTTTCTGGCACAATACTGAGAATGCCATCGGCATAGTAAACCGTTCCGGTTCCATCGCCCTGCAAAATACCGAAGCCATTATCAGTGATGGTCTTTTCGTTCCCGTCACCTTGGTAAGTAATGGAAACACTGCCCGGCTTGATGCCGGGTTTCTCAGTGATATGGCGTACTTCAAACTGACCAGGTGTCACCGAGCCTGCATGAATGGTGACCTCATCATTGTTCTGCAGTTTGTAGGCGATAACGATGGCCGAGTCAGGATCGGGCATGGCCTGCAGGGTTGCCGATGCAGCCCCGGAGGCATAGTCCACTGTGCCAGTGCCAAAACCTTCCAACACACCGTTGCCTGCATCAGTCAGGTCATACCATTTCCCCAAGGCCAGATAGCTGATAATCAATGTGCCCGGTTCCGGAAGGCCACCCCCCGCTCCCAAGTCAAAGGTATAACTGAAACCTCGGTTCTGGCTGGTAATCTCCATTTCTGCGGAGACCATATCTCCAACCATCACAGCACCAGGGCGATAGGACGCTGACGCACCGCTTGCAAAACTACCAGAAGATTTCCAAACATCGATCTGACCACTTTCATAATCAACAGTCAGTTTGTCGAAAGGGTTGGAGCCACTGGTATGACCAAATGTGCCGTCACCATTATCTTTGTATGTGCCACCAGCAATGCTCAATGTGATAGTTCTGGGGACAGCGCCTGACTGTAAAAAGGCCCGTGACTGGTTACCACCAATCAAACCAAAGGAAAGTGACACACTACGACTGGCCCCGCTGGTGGCATGCATCACCCGGGCAGTGTAAACACCATCCTGGTTAATCAGTGGTGTTTCACTCTGTGCACTGGGCACCACCTCTCCATAAACACTTTTCACCTTAAACGTCAGTTTGCCACTGTTGGCATTCTCCTCCAGATGTTGAATGCCATAGTAGCGGGCGGCATCAGCAACCTGGGTATCCTGTACCCGGGTATTATCCACACCGTTCTGTTTATCCATACCTGCTGGATTAGGAATGCCTCCTGGAAAGGTAAACTCCAGTGGTGCTGAAACCCCCAGCTCCAGCCTGCGCCGTTCAAAGTCCACGTAGGAACTCTGGCCGGTGGAATAGGTGAAGGTTTCCACGCGGCTGTCCACAGAGGTGATGCGGACATACTGCTCCTCGGAGCTGGTTTCATTCAGCAGCCGGTAGACCTCCCCGATCTCCGGCAGGCGGCTTTGCTCCCGTTGTACCGCCAGCAGGGTACGCTGGCCCTGCAGCTGGTTACCCAATAGATCCCAGCTGGTGTCTACCGAAGGCACCACATAGCTTTCGATACGGTTGCGGGCATCAGAGCGTTCATCGGTCTGGCTCCCTGTATCAAACAGTACCACACCGACTTTCTCATCCTCTGGAGCAGAGGTAAGAATGACATGAGCTCCAAGGTAGGGATCAACATTATCGGTACTAACCCCGGCAAACACCTTACGCATAGAAACATCACCCACTGTGCGGTCTATCCGGGAGATATCCCGGAACAGGTTATTCACCTGTCCGTCCACAACCTCCGTCCCGGTAGCCCTGCCGCCGCCGTCTTCGTCATCGGTGAGCCTCTGGGACTCGTACAGCTTGATATCTTCCTTGTTGATAGCCATAAACTGTCCTTGTTAATCTGCCTCAACCGTCAGCAGCCGAATAACCACGGTGTAGTAATGTTCGCTTTCAGGTGTAACTAGAGGTAAAACCTGTTGGGCTTCAAACGGGGAGCCTTCTGTCCGGTCAAAAATTACGGTGAAAGTTCTGGAGTCAGGCAAGGTGAGAGTCATCTTGTGAGCAGGTGTTTCTGCCAGGGCAAACAAGGCTTCCAGCTCGGCAAGCGTGAGCCAGCTGTTTTCTCCATCACCCAGAACAATGCTGCGCCCATAAGTTTTCTGACTTTCCGAAACTACAAAAGCACCGGTTAGGCTGCGCTCTACACTTTGCGCGACTGGTGACCAGTCAAATTCATTTACCCAGAGAAAATTATCCGGCAGCGTCAGGGTATCCAGTTGCATTTATGTTGCCCTCATACCGGCCTGTTTCAGGGCACGAAGCAGTTTGGTATCGTCACCCTGATTAACACCGACATTCACTGAGCCATCTGGATACTCAAGCCGAATCACTTTCGAAGGTGTAACAGGCGTTTGTTTTTGCTGTGGAAGTTCGGCTTTCTGCTTTTCTAAATTCAGCTGCCTTTGCAGGCGCTCTTCTGCTTTTCTCTGTTTGCTGGTTTTCTGGAACACTTCACTGTTCAGTGACAAAGCTTGCTGCAGATTGACCATGGCTTTTGAATTGCCGCTGCTTTGTGCCTCTGCCAGCTGTTGCTCGAGATCTCGTTTCCGGCTTTCATAACGACGTTTTTCAATTGCAGTTGTATTGCCCTCGAGTCTGTCCAGTTCATCCTGCAGGCTTTCTAAAGTCGAGCGACTACTGTCCTGCAGGCTGCGCATCTGCCGCTCAGCCTGAGCCAGGGCGCGGTTAAGAGTGTCCATATCCTGCTGGTCGAGGAAGTCGAGAATATCAGCAGCATCGGCGGCCTGTCGGGAAAAGGATTCAGCAGTCAGCTCACCGTTTTCCCATGCCTGCATTAGCTCTTCAAAAGCCAGCTTCTGTTCGAGAAAGGATTCCTTCACCTCAAGCGAGGTCTTTTTGGTGTTGTACATCCACTCACCGAGGCCGGACGTATCCAGTCCTCGGAAACCCTGTCCCATTTCCTGAATTTGGGCCACAGTTTGCTCAAGGGTATGGCGCAGGGATTCAATATCGGATTCCAGTGTGCGGGTGTCGGCTTCAGTAACTTGATTGAGGTTTTCAAAGGCAGCCAGGGCAGACGCTGACATGCCTGCCAGCTCGCTTTTCAAAGCTCCCATATGGTTAGCCATGGCCTGAGAAATATCGGAAGCGCGTGACAAGCCTTCACTTCCCGCCTCACCAGCGTCCTCTATGCCAGACAATGCATCCGCAACACCCGATGCTTCTTCTTTCAGGGCAGCGTATTTCTTCTTTGCCTCATCGGTGGCTTGTTCGGTATTTTTCTTCAGACTGTTCTGGCTGGCTTCAACCTTTTTATTACTTTCCTCAATTCCTGCACCTGTGGCCTCAATGCTGGCTTTGGCCTGCGCTAGAGCATCGGCTACCTTGGGTGTCTCTCGGGTTAAAGCTTCACCGATTGTTTCGTAGTTACTGCGGATTTTCTCGGCATCTTTTACTACTGAATCAGCAAAGGCTGACATCACAGCCTGAGAGCCATCGCTAAAGAATTCAATCTTTCGTTGCAGCTCTTCAAAGCCCAGTGCTCCGACAATGTTTGCTGCAGCTTTGGATATCTGGGCAATGGCCCCGGTAATAAAAGTCGCCGCACCTTTAACTACCAGCTTCAGACTGTTAAACAGTGCCCCGATACCATTTCCCAAAATCTGAAAGGTAGTGATCACTCCACCAGCTGCATCAACGATTTTTTGGAAACCCGCCGTGGTGCTGTTCACCACTTCATCAATGGTCAGGTTGGAGAAAAACTGCTTGATACTTTCGGCTATGGCGATAAATGTGCCGGAGATATTTTTCGCCAGTGTTTGCAACTTGCCATCGTTCGCCAACTCATCAAGACGGTTGCCGAGAGAGGTGAGCTGGGCCTTGATATAGTCCGTCCAGCCTGAGTCGCTGACTGCTTTCTGAAACAGCAGCCATCGGTCTTTCATATTGGAAACAAGACCGGACATGGTTTTCATATTCTTGGCTGCGGCCCCGAGACTGCTGTTGCCCATCTCGGCAATCAGGCTCTTGATCACATCCTGCCCAAGAGCACCGGCCTCAGAGAATTTGCGGAGCTCGGTGACGTTCTTGCCGGTAGCCTTTTCCAGCAGTTGCCAAACCGGAACACCGGCCTCGATCAGTTGCCGGAGTTCTTCGCCCTGCAGTTTTGTTTTACCGAAGGCCTGTCCTACCGCCAGCGAGATACGCTGGAGCCGGTCAAACTCACCACCCAGCTTGGCATTCTGATCCACCAATGCCTGCAAGGTGCCGTCCATCGGATCAATGCCGAAGTTCTTCAGCCGGATAAAGGCCTCGGAGACCTGATCCAGTTGCAGTGGGGTACTGCGGGTGAAGTCCTTGATCCATTCGGTGGCCTGCTGACCAGCTTCTACCGATCCCATCAAAGCTTCCATCTGGATAGCCAACCGCTCGAACTTATCGCCGGTTTCCAGAACACCCTGGATGGAGCGTTTCAACAGGTAGAACCCGGTTCCCGCCAGCACCAGATTACGGAAAGACTGCCCCAGTCGTCTTACGCTGAAATCAGCCTTGTCTGCATCACGGGCCGCTTGTTTAAAGCCGGTTTTCTTCAGTGCTGTTCGTGATTGCCTGGCTTCCTTTTGAACCTTATCCAGGGACTCTGCAGTTTGCTTGAACTCTGCCTGCAAACGGTTCTGTTGCCGGGCCAGGTTTCTGTTTGATAAGCCATTACGAGCCAGCTCATCCCGAAGCTCTGCCAGCTTTTGTTTTTGCTTCTGGTATTGGCTGGAGAGCCCTGTCACAGTTTTGCGGGCAGACACCAGCTGGTTATTCAGCTTTTTGGAAGGCGAAATAGCCTGGGCCTGCTCCCTGGCCAGCCGTTCTACTTTTAAGCGAGCTTCGCGGTAAGCACGACTAACTGACTGAACCGAACTGGCCTGAGCTTTAAAGGATGACAGAAGGCGGGATTGCTGTTCGAGAGTTTTCAGGCGAGTCTTTAAGCCCTTGGCCTGGCTCTCTAATTGCTCCAGTGATTCGCTGGATTTACTAACAATACGAGAGAGCAGGTCTCGGGCTTTGAGTGTAAGGCGAATGGCAGAATCACGAAGAGCCATGGAGTGACTCCATTACGGGAATAGGGAAGGAAAGACTTACTCGGCAAGATCCAGTCGCATAAAGGTACTTAACCCTGCTCCTGTAATGGTGACATCAGCCAGGATATCCATAGCCAGCGAGATCTCGGCAAAGTCCTCGGAGATAAAACCAAGGTTCTGAACCGGCGAGAATTTCACCCGGTGGACTTTGATAGTGAACGGCTTGCCTTCCTGGGCATCGTTCAGTCCTTCCATAAACAGAGTGAACTCTTTACCGGATTCCACCAGGGCCTGGATCATATTGCCCGGTAGTGGTGTGTAATCCACGGTCAACTGTTCGCTGGAAATACCTGCACCACCAATCACCTGAATGCCAGACTTGGTCAGCTCATAGTCAGTACCTTTCACCATTTCTTGGGCACTGCTGTTGGTGACTGTAATGGTTTGATTCAGGTTGGGCAGGTAAGCAAAAGGAATCAGCTCGCCATCAATACCATGGGCTGTCAGTGCTTCATCGGTAATAGCTGTCGCTCCAATCTCTGTTAATGAAGCTCGGAGCGCCAGGGCAATATTGTCCGGAGTAAAGTCATGGGCCTTAATCGAACCGGTAATACTGGAGATACGGGATACTACATTGCGCACACCTCCACCGCCCAGATAGTTTTTCTGCTCCTTCTTCTCTTCTTCAAAGCTGAAGGCAAACTCACTGATATTGCCCATGGGCAGAAGTGGGGCAGATTTATCATAAGGCTGAATATGAACTGAACCGGCTCCAATAAAACTGTGGTCAACGAATGACATAGCGTTCGTCCTTGAGTTGTTGCTGTTACAAAATGGCTTCTACGGTCAGGGTGCTGTCAGCAAACGACAGCTGTCCGCGAGAAGGCGCGATATCGAAACGGGTATCGCTTAATGTGTGGCTGCGGGAAGCAGGATTCAGACGATCAACAGGGTTTAAAGCTTCACGAACCTGCCGGGTCAGAGATAACAATTCGCTGGTGGTTTCTTTGGATGTTTTTACTACTGCGCTGATATTGAACTGCAGCTGAAGCTTTTCCCGGGAACCCTGTCGTGCTGTTTCTACCAAATTTTCCAGTTGAACCAGAATGGCCGGTGTTGAAAGGGAATCTTCCAGTCCTATGGCAGAGTACCCGAGCCTCGTGTCTGCTACTGTCTTCAACCTTTCAACGATGGCATCCACAATCGCCTGTTCATTCGATTCGGAAGGCATAGTTCAGCTCCTGTTGTACCAGCGTGCTGAAACGCTCAACCAGCTGGGGCTGAAGGGAATCAATAGCTTTGCGGGACGCTTCCGCAATCGGTAGGCTGACTTTCTCAATGGGAAGCCCCATCCAGATTGTTCGACCACTTTTCAGGGAGAGCTGCTTTTTGTGCTTCCAGTCAGGTGCTCGCTGGAACACCATATCCCGGGAACTGCTGGCAGGTTGAACGGTAAAAGCACTTTCCCAGAAGTGTCTGCCGGTTCTGACGCCACGGCTGTTTTGAACTGGCCTTCCCAGGTAATGAGCCGGAATATCATTCAGCCCGATCCAGATGACCAACTCATAATCTTCTGATCGTTCACCGGGTTTATGAAGTGTCAGTCGCACTCGTCCCAGCTCTTTGATCTGTTTCTGGGAAACCTGAGTGGCACGGCTTAAGGCTCTGAGCACCTGTCGCTCTGCAAAGCTTGATAGTTTTCTGAGAGCCCGCTGGATAGCTTTGTCTGTTTTGGCTGGTGCTTCCTGAAATTCCCGAACCAGTTTTTGCAGAGTACTATCGAGATCCAGATCAATCTGCATGCAGGCTCCAGGTCGCCAGATAACCGTTATCATAAATCCGGCGGTCGATAACCCAACTGCCGGTTTCTGAAACAACCTGATCATCCCTTTGCAGGGAAAGGTTGCGATCAATGGTGAGGGTTGTGATCCTCTGCATCACAGCATCAAAACTGCCAGTAGGCTGCACATCCCTTTTTATGATTCCGGTGATGGGTTGTGAGCTGCCGTTGCTTCGATTCAAAATGAGCGGCTGGCCGAAAGTGGCCAGCACTGTCTGGCTTAACTCATTGTGCATTTGATCACCGCCCTGGGCTTCAGGCAGATAGGCAGCGGGTTAGACTGGGTATGGAGCTGAACGCCTTTGTTAAAGTCCAGTGGCTTCTGTTTGGCGTAGAGCGGCAGACCGATCTGGTTAGCCACTTCAAAGAAATCTGCCGGAGCAAACCAAGTCTGGAAAATATCGGAGCCAACCGGGAATACATAGGCCTCATCCGGATCGATAAAAGGAACGCCCTCGATCTGCCCCAGATACTCTTCCCACATGGTGTTGCAGTAGTGGAAGCCATCACGCATATCATTGCGCAGCATGGCTCCAGCCTGATAACGCTTGTAGGACTCCTTCACATAGTCGTGGCCGACCAGCTCATCGTAGAAATTGGCCCCACAGAATGCATGGAGATGGTCGTACATAGTGACCCCCAGAGCTTCATCCACTTTACGACGCATCTGCATACAGTTGACCCGCACATCCAGCGCTTCATCGGAAAACTCAAACTCGTGGGTTTGCTGTTCCACGCCAAACTCATGAAACAGGTCGTAAATCACCGAACTGCCATCGGCATCCAGAATCTGGCCTTTGATCGCCCCTAAGCGCAGATGTTCGAGAGTCACTTCGTGGTTGGCCCGCAGGTTTCCCAGTCGTTGATTCACCACAGTGCGGATACCTTGCAGGGCACTGTTGGAGCCGAAGGCCCGCACATTCTGGACTTCATCCGCGAGAATGGTGCTGTCGTGGGGAATATGGGGGACAGCAAAGGCACGCACTTTACGTTTATCTGCTTTACCCTGGGTGGCTGGTGCACCACGTTCCTTGGTGGGCAGCAGCTGCAGTGTTCCCTGCTTGGATTCCACTGTCGCTGTGGTGGTATTGATACCGCTGTCAACAAACAGTCCCATCTGCCCAATTCGGCCCGGTTTATGGGGTGCATCATTAATGGTGGCGGTCAGGCTGGTCATGCTGAACGCATCATTGCTAAAGATATCAATCAAGTTCATCCGTGAAATCTCCCGGTTGTTCGAAGAAATTGGCGTGTTTGCTGACGTTAGCGGAGAATGATATCCATGGTCGCCAGCTCCCCGATGGCGGTGGCCTTCTGCTCATCGGTGATAGCTTCAGGCCAGATCAGAAGGCTTTGATCCACTTCTGCCTGGCGTGCAATCAACACAGCCTCACCGCCAGTCGCATCCGTGGTCGTGTTGTTATAGAGAATGCCTGCCGCCATCTGGCTGCCATCCGAGGCATCAACATCCAGAGGGCGATACACATCGGTGGCTGTGTTTTTGCCCAATACGGTGCCGGAGTACAGGGTTAAACTGGGAGCCAGTTCGATCTGCTCCCGGCTGATTGTGTTATTTCCTTCGGACACCAGAAATTCTCCGGTGTGCACGGATTCCGTCAGGGTTGGCATGGTTTGGTCCTTTATCTATGAAGGGGACTGCTGATGAGATGAGCGATCAGGCGTAACAGTTTTTATTGCGTTTTTGGTAGAGCGCTTCACTGTCGATATTCAGACTCGGACTGTTATTGGGTTCCTGCTCATTGTGCTGTTGCTGGGGTGTCAGGCTGTTATCAATAGTGGTTTGGTTGGCAACCAGCGTCTCAAACAGATCCGTTCTTACCTGCTCGACAGATTTCCCGGCCTGAATAAAAGTGGCGGCCTGGTCAGAATGGGCCGCTGCACAGAGGGTTTTGATGGTTTCGCAGTCGGTCAGCCGCTGGCGGACATTCTCAACAGATGCCTGAGTTCTCAAAAAGGATTCAGCCAGTTCCGGATACCCAGCCTGATTGCAAAGCTGCACGATAGCCAGAGCGTCCGGAGCTGAAGTTGTCACCTGTGATCTGTTGAGCGACAGCGATTGACTGGCTTGGGGTGCCGCCTTTAACTCATCCGGCACATTCTGAAAAATGGAAAGATCCAGACTGGCTGCCAACTGAACCGGTTGGTCAACAAAATCGACCAGACCATGCTCATGGGCTTCTTTAGCGGTAAACCAAGTTTCGTCAGCCATTAATGGAGTAATGTCTTCAAGGGGACGACCAGATTTTCCAGAGTAAGCCAGGGCAATGGCTTCCGTGGCCTTGTCCAGCATATCCGCCGTACGCCGCATATCTTCTGCTTCACCGCCAACCCAGCCTAAAGGGTTATGAATCATCATCAGGGAGTTGTCAGCCATAGTGATGATATCCCCGGCCATGGCAATCACGCTGGCAATGCTTGCAGCCAGCCCTTCAATGCGGACATGAACATCTGCCGGGTGATAGCGCAAGGCGTTATAGATGGCGATACCGTCAAACACTGATCCGCCAGGGCTGTTAATCCGAACCACCAGTTCATCAGCATCAATGGCTTTCAACTCATTGACCAGCTCTTTGGCAGAAAGCCCCTGCCAGTCACCGATCACATCATAAATCAGAAGCTCCGCTGGTTTATCAGCCATATTTTTGAGAGTGAACCAGGGCTTATTACGCTTTGCGCTCATGGGTTTGCTTTCCTTGCTTGGGTTCTTTTGTAATCTGGCGGGGATCACTATCGTATTGCAGGTGCAGCTCATCAGCGCGCCGGTTATCGGCAGCGATCTCGTCATCAATCTGTTCGCTGTCATAACCCTGCTCAGACACCACCTCTGAGCGGGATTTAAAACCATTTCGTACGGCCAGTTTCTGGGCCTGCATATCCTGCACCGGATGAATGTAAGCCCAGCCATGGGGAATCCATTTCACCCGGTGGTATTTGTTCTTTTGGTTAGCGTAATCAGGCGCAGAGATTGCGCCAGATAGTACGGCCAGATCCAGCCAACGGTTCCAAACCGGACGGCAGAGCTGGAACACAATCTGGTTATGCTGGATCTGTTGAATACGGCGGCGAAATTCATTCAGTACTACGCGAAGTGCCCGATCACTGACGCCTTTCATATCCCCGGACAATAGTTCAAAAGGCAGTCCCATTCCGGCTGCTGAGGCCATGAGCTGCTGGCGCATAAAATCCGGGTAACCCGTGGCAGAACCTGGTGGTGTGTTGAAGTCCACTTCTTCACCTGGAGCCAGCTCCTGAATGGTGCCGGGCTCCATGGTAACCATGGGGATATTTTCAAAGTTAGTTTGAATGGTTTTCCCAGTGAGGGGATCAACTCTTTCCTGTTCTGGGTGGGGCTTGGTAATAAAGCCGGTAAAGAGATTAGCAATCTCCTGCCGCAGTAGGGTGGCGTCATCAAACTTGTCCAGATGGAACATCCGCAGCAGTACACTGGCTAAAAGTGGCTGCCCCCGGAGCTGCCCTGGACGCAGAGGTTCATAAAGATGAAGAACTTCTGAGGCTGGAACCCGATGCAGGTCAGCCGTTTCTATTGAAAACTGCTCCACTGGATGAGAGCGGTGCATCCAGTAGGCAACCCGCTGACCAATCTTGTTAAACTCAATCCCGGCCCGAATGGTATGACCATTGGCCAGCTGGTCGTTGTAACCCCAGGGAACAAATTCCGCTTCTAAAACTTGAAGTTGCAGAGGAACAGAAAGATGATCTTCCGGCTTTCTTGGACGAAGCCTGACAAAACATTCACCGGCTTCCAGCATGGCTCTTGCTGCCAGCGACTGTTGGCCATAGAAATCCAGCATGCCATCAGCATCGGATTCATCGGTCCAGTCCAGAAACAACTGCTGCAGCTCTTTGCGGAACTGATCATCGACCGCTTCGCTTTTGGGTTTGATGCCCGTGCCTACAATATTGGCTACCAGCTTGGTAATCCCGGCCTGTGCCCAGGGATCATTGCGAAGGGCGGCCCGACTGCGGTTGATCAGTGTGCCCAGGTCACCAGTCAGGCCACTGGTTGGTCCAGTCGATGGTGCCATCCAGCTAACCGCCCGCCGACCATGACCTGCCGAGGTATAGGCATAGTTGATCAGCTTTCTTAATAGAAAGCCGGTGACCTTTTGCCGAACCCCCATCAAATACCCTTACTACTGACGATGCCATACTGCCGTGGACGCCTGTTTTGCTTAACCAGCTCCTGCTCAATAGCTGCCAGACGTTTCTCCATCTCTGAAAAGCTGTTGTACTCCACTTTCTGGCCGTCAAACTCTACGGTGCGAGTGTCACGCAGCAGTATTGCTCGCTTTAGGGCGATATATTCCTGTTCTGTAATCATGCTGTTCCTTGCTATCCGAGATAGGAACTACGGGACGAGCGCCTCGGGCGGGGCTTTTGTTCAACAAGTGCGGTTGTTTCGGCCATCACATCAGGTTCAGGGCGCTGCTCTGCCAGTCGCTCCAGATTCAGTCCTCGATGCTGCTGCAGAATCCTGACAGCCGTCAGGGCATAAACCCGACAGTCCAGAGCCTCATTGCGTTTCTTGCGGGCATCCCATTCAAAGTAAGCGACACCTTTGCGATACTTGCGCACTTTCTCCTCAGCCGTGGCCTGTTTGAAATAATCTTCATCAAAACAGTCTTTGATAGGCCAGTGGCAATAACCAAACCCCGGCTCAAGAATCCGATAACGCTGGTAGATCAGCTCCTTGGCAGTATCGGTGCCCACCAGAGTGAGATAGACACCTTTCTTATTGCGGGTTTTGGGGAAATTAGCGATGGGTTTTCCTGCCTGGCTGGCCCCCTTGATCGGAATCAACCAGTCAATGCCCATCCGGCGGCTGAAGGCATAAACCTCATCGGTGTAATGACCGCCTGAGTCCATACAGACCTGGGCGATATTCATCATCACACCATCTTCGCGTCTGTAGGACTGACGAAGCTTCTCAGCAATCACATTCCAGATTTCTGGCCGGGAGAGGTCACCATAGAGCCGGTAATACTCAATCGACCAGCTCTCTTCGCCTGCGCCCCAGCCCACAACTTCAAACTCAATCCGGTCATCCTGAACATCAACACCGCAGGTTAAGACCTCTGCCGACCAGGGTACTTCAGCAGGATAATGTTCACGACGCTGATACAAGAGTTCATGGTCAACCGTTTCCCCCTGTTCCTGCCAGGTCTGGCCAAGGACTGTGTTGGTCCAGTCTTTCAGCAGAACCGAATCATTTTTGGCGGCCAGAAAATCAGCCACCGCATCCCGCCAGCTGTACCAGCCATTCGGGCTGTAGAGTGAGCTCAAATGAAAGCCTGCTACTTTGCCGTCAGCTTCGGGATTCATTGAAACCCATTTGCCACTTTCCAGAAGTTTGGGTTTGTCGTGTTCCTTCATTTGGAATTGGCAGGCGATACATTCAAAACAGGTTGTATCCGGATCGTTGTCTTTAAAGCGAATCTGCTGCCATTCAATAGGCTGGTAGTGACCACAGCTGATGCAGGGCACCTGGTACTGACGCTGGTCTGAGCTTTCATAACCGGTTTCGATCTTGCTGGCCCCGGCAATATTGGGTGTTGAGACCATCAGGATTTTGCGATTGCGGGAGAAGGTTGCCGTCCGTTTGATTGCAAGGTTTATCGGGCTGCCTTCCCCATCCACATCATCGTCATAGGCATCGACTTCATCCAGAAACAGAAACCGGGCAGGCATGGAGCGAAGTCCAGTGGCTGAGTTGGCTCCGGCAATAATCAAAACACCGTTGGGAAACTCCTTCACCAGCTGGGTATTGCCGGAATCTCTTGATCGGGCATCTTTTACCCGCTCCTGCAGAATGGACATCTCCTCAATCATGGGAGCAATGCGCTGCTTGGAGGTTCGCTTGGCCATATCCAGAGTGGGCAGCACATACATCATTGGCCCCGGAGTATGATGAATCACATAGCCCAGCCAGTTATTACCGCACTCTGTGCCACCGACCTGTGCACCCTTCATAAACACGACACGTTCCACCGGAGATGAGGGAGACAAACAATCCATAATCTCTTTGAGGTAAGGCGTTCGTGCTGTACGCCAGCGCCCTGCTTCTTTGGCAGCTTTCATGGGCAGGATGCGATGCTGATCGGCCCATTCCGACACAGTCAAACGCGTATCAGGCCGGAGCCCAGATAGCAGCCCCTCGAGGTAATGTTGCTTCATGGTTAACCCGTGCCAGATCTGTCACGGAGAGATGGTGTTACATAAATACCGGTTATATCAGGATCTCATCAAACCAGCTTTCATCGACTTCTCTATCAGCCTGAAGGAAACAGTGAGTCATTCGGCAGAAACATTCCGCATCAAGCTGGTAGCGGCCAGAGCTTCCTTCTGAAACCAGCAGCTTGCCCCAGTGCAGTTTCATATCAGGAATATCTGTTATGAAATCATTATTACGCAGATGGCAACCTGCAATGCTGACACCTGAATCAATAGCTCTTCTGGCTTTTAGCAGCCGCTTAAAAGAAGCGGGAACCAACTTAACGGTGAGGCGTGAAGGCAGAGAGTCGACCTTGGGATTGATCGATCCATGAATACTGAGCACATTGAAGTTAATTTCGCAGCAGATAGTCTCATCATATTTGCGCTGCTTTTTGGCTTCTTCTTCTCTATCGCTATCCATACACATTCTCCCGGCCATCCCTGCCTTCTTTCAGTTTGGAAAGCCGGTCACGATAGTCAAGTGCTTTCAGACTCACTTAAAGATTGCAAAGCTGATTCGATTTCATTGTAAAGCTGAGTTCTTACCTTACCAGGATCGCATTCTGCAGCCAGAATATCGGCCATACGATCAGGGATGCCGAGAAGAGCATCTCGCACCAGGCGACCTGCCTGAAAAGCTTCCTCTCTGACTTTTCGTGCATCAACCAGCTGCTTTTCCCTTTCCTCATAATCCAGCTTGGCCATCTTGGCTTTGTACGCTTCACGCATAGTTCGTGCAGAGGCGTAATCTACAGCTTTGCGGCTATCTGTTGGCGCT